>NZ_JBHTHB010000001.1:0-1625001 GCF_042675505.1 Paenibacillus sp. GCM10027627 | reverse complement strand
ACTTGCACAACGACGGCAATCGTTGTACAAACGATTCAAGCGTACATTCTTTACTATAACTCAATTCGTATTCAAGCGAAACTAAATAACCAGTCGCCGATTGAATATCGGCAACTGGCTATCTAGAATAGAATTAGGTGTTTTGATCCCTGTCTCATTAACGGGGGTCAGTTCCGAGGGGCATAAGCTTTTTTACCTGTTATATGGCTTAGCTGTTTTCCTTTGCTTGGTTGCCGGTACAGCCCGGCTGGCAGCTTAATGCTGCGCGGATGCTTTAGCGGAAGGGAGCGATATCCCGGCGCTGTTTTCCGCTGTCACTTGATAGCTGCCCGATTCCGAACCTAGCGGTATTAAATGCTCAAAGCTCGTTTGAGAGGTTGAAGCTATTTTGACATAGTTGCCATCGTTGCCCGCACTGTAATACACATGGTATTGCACCACCTGATCCGAGATCGGGTTGGCCGACCAACTGATCACAACGCTAAGCTCGGATCCTGCTGCATGCACACCCGTAGGAGCGGAAGGAGCCGTTTGCGTTTCGCTTCCGTTATTGCCGTTGCCTTCGGACCCGTTGCCATTGCCGCCTGTTTCACCGCCTGGAAGGCCGGGAATTTCCGGTACTTCCGGTACGATCGGCGTAGTACCGTAGCTGACGATAGGTCCTGGAGTAGATTCCTTGCCCACTACATCGACGGCTGCCACGTAGAAGTTGCTTGCTTCCAGGTTAGATGCCTTAATGCTGAACTTGTATTCGTCGCCGAGCAAAATAGAGTCGCCTACTTTGGCATATGGACCTTGGTTGACCGAACGATACAAACGATATCCGACAATATCCGGAGATTTGCTGTCCGTAAATGTAATGGTCAAATTGCCGTTAGCGGATGACGCTTGTAGCTTGACATTGCTTGGCTGCGCTGGAAGAGCTCCGTCATCGGCCCTTGGATCGACCTTGGAAGGCGCGTCATTAGCGGCATCTGCCGGCAAATACATTTCAAGTGGCCGCCTATTTTTTCCAGGTAGCCTCGATTGTGCGGCTTTAATTTCGTCCATCAGCACATCAAGCGGTTTCTTACGTTTGACTACGATTTTTTCTTTGAGCATGTCTGCGGGAGTCAATTCATTCGGTACGTAGTTGATTCCTTCATACGTAATATATTTCATATTGACCAGTGAATCGTCTCTTTTCTTCGGCAAAAACTGCTTGTTGAACCAGTCCGTAACGAGCATGCCGGAAGAGCGGGTCAGTTCGGTCGGCAGCAAACCGCTGGCACTGGAGACGGTCGCTCTAACAATGCCGTCAGGCTTTGAAAACTGTTTCGTCACGAACAGCCCCGGCTTTTTGTCTGTCAGCTCGTTCATAATCTCTGTCCAGATGAGTCGGGCGCGCGAGCGGCCGTTGTTGGACAAGGAATTGACTTGTTGCTCATATCCAGCCCATACGCCGAGGGTTACGTCGGGAGTAAAGCCCATAAACCAAACGTCGCCGTAGCTTTGGGTAGTGCCTGTTTTGCCGGCAACCGGAATTTTTCCGTATTGCTTGAACTGTTTTGTAATCGGGTTGCCTGTTCCTCTTTTGTCTGAAATAACGGTTTTCAGCATATCTGTCATAAGGAACGCCGTTTGCTCGGAAAAAACTTGCTTTGGCTGAGCTTTATGCTCATAGATGATTTTTCCGTCAGCATCGGTAATTTTTTCGATCATGTATGCGTCTTGGAACACGCCGTTGTTTGGAATGGCTCCGTATGCATTTGTCATTTCTTCTACGGAAACACCAAGCCGCAGTCCGCCGATTACTCCTGTTTGAGCATAGGCATCCTCAGGCTGAAGCGTTGTAATCCCAAGCTTTTTTACAAATTCCCATGAGCTTGCAATCGTTACATCATCATTAAAAATTTTCAGTGCAGGCAAGTTGAGCGAGCGGTTAAGCGCATCGCGGGCGGTCACAAGTCCTGAAAATTTATTGGTGACGTTCATCGGGATATGATAGCCCTTTTGACCGTCGCGCATTACAATGGGAGCATCGTCAATAATGCTGGCCGGCTGAATAATGCCTTTGTCAATGGCTGGCAAGAAAGCCGCCAGCGGCTTCATAGCGGAGCCGGGCTGACGAATCATTTGGGTAGCAAAGTTCATTTGCTCCTCGTAGAAGTCGCGGCCTTCCAGCATGCCGATAATGGCGCCTGTTTTATGGTCCAGTATGACGCCGGCAATTTGCTCGATGCCTTTCGTTTGACTGTACGGCGTAAAGTTGTCTTCGTCGCTGGCGACTTCGCGCATAATGTTGTAGACGTCTTTGTCGATCGTCGTATGCACATGATAGCCGCCGCGCAGCAGCTGCTCTCTGGCTTCCTCAATAAGATGGGCGTTTTCTTTGAGGCGCAGCGCTTCTTTTGTGAGGCTAGGGTCATTCTGCATGAGCAGCACTTCGGCTGCCTGTCTTTCTGCCTCTAGCATCAAATAAGGGTATGTTGAGTATGCCTTTTCGCTTGGAGGCGCAATCGACGATTTAATGTCGAACTTAACGGCCTCATCATATTCCTGCTTCGTAATTCGTCCCGTCTCCAGCATGCGGGAGAGAACGAACTGCTGGCGTTTCATCGCTCGTTCAAAGCCGGCTTCATTAAATTTACCGGACCCCGTAAACGCGGTATACAGGGATGGCAGCTGCGGCAATCCAGCCAAATAAGCGGACTGGGCAACATTTAGCTTTGACAGGTCCGTTACGCCGAAAATGCCTTTTGCGGCGGCTTTGATGCCGAATACTTGATAACCGTTCGAGCCGTTGCCAAACGGCATTTTGTTTAAGTAAGCTGCCAATATTTCTTCCTTCGTTAAGTAACGCTCCATGCGCAGCGACAAAAAGATTTCTTTAATTTTGCGGCTGTCGGTGCGGTCGAGGTTTAGAAACACTCTTCGGGCAAGCTGTTGAGTCAGCGTGCTTCCGCCTGTTTGCGTATCTTCGTTAAAAAGCTTTTGCTTGACGGCACGGCCGAGGCCGTTGATGTCAACGCCTTCATGGTTGTAAAAGTTGTTGTCTTCCGTGGCCAACAAAGCGTTGATGACCGATTGCGGAATTTCCTCATACTTGACGACGATTCGATCCTCGTCCGTTCTTAATTGCCCGACGAGCGACTCGTCGTTGAAGTAGACATAGCCTGTCATGGAATATTCCCCGACTTTTTCCTGAATGACGGACTGGGGTCTAACTTCTTCATCTTTAACGAGAGCGGCTACATAACCAGTCACGGCTCCCCCTGCCAGCAAACCAAAAAATATGCCAAAATAAACAATCCACTTTACCGTTATAAGCGATACCAGTCCAAAAAATCGCCACTTGCTATACTTTTCCGGCGGCGATGATTGACGTTCCTCTTGCATCTCGATAACTCCCCTTCCAAAATAGCATACTTATTATAGCATAAATCACCATTCGGTACATGCTCTACTTAGTGTCCTCTGGCGCTCTGAACCGTTTTGTTCCGCTAATGCCATCCTTTAGACGACCGAAGGTGCCGAAAAGTTTTGTAAAAGTAAAACGACGCTATTTATGTTAAAAAACTTAACTAAGAAACGAATTGTTCGGATAGTGGAAACTTATTTTTGCAATTAACGTAATAACAGTAGGAAAAGATGGTACTTATTGGATTATGGCGGAGGGGAAGAAGATGGATACTTTGTTTATGGCCTGTTTAATCGGAGGAATTCTGTATGCCGTCGTCAGCGTTATTTTTGGAGATTGGCTCAGCCAGGCTTTGGACGGGGTTCTCGATTTTTTGTCCATTGACGGGCCTGCTTTTTTGCAGCCAATGACGCTAGTGGGCGGTATTACAGTATTTGGCGGGGCGGGGCTGCTTATGAGCAAATATAGCGGTTTAAGCGGTGCCTTGGTGTTGTTGTTCGCCTTTCTGATTGCTGTTGTCGCCAGCATAGCCGTCTTCTTTCTTTATGTAAAGCCGATGGAGAACAGCGAAAATTCAATTGCATTTTCCATTCGGTCGCTAGAAGGCTCGCTGGGAGAGGTGATTGTCCCTATTCCGGAGTCAGGATACGGCGAAGTGCTGGTTAAAGTAGGGGCGGGCTTTACCAATCAGATCGCATCCAGTTTTGACAAGCGCACGATACCCGCAGGAGCGAGAATTGTCGTGGTTGAAGTCGTAGACGGCGTTCTCCAAGTATCCGAAGTAAACTTGTCTATTTAAATTCAGAGAGGAGAATGTGGAAAATGCAAGACTTTTTAATCATTCCTATTATTGTAGTTGGGGTGCTTGTTGTGCTGGGCCTCGCATTTTGGGCGCGGTACAAAACGGTCAGTCCGGACGAAGCGATGTTAGTAACGGGTTCCTTCTTGGGGAGCCGCAATTCCTTGGTGGACGAATCGGGGAGGAAAGTGAAGATCATTAGAGGCGGAGGCGCATTTATTCTCCCCATTTTCCAGAAAGCCGAATACTTGTCATTGCTCTCTCATAAGCTTGACGTCTCCACCCCGGAAGTGTATACGGAACAAGGGGTTCCTGTAATGGCCGACGGTGTTGCGATTATTAAAATAGGCGGAGCGACAGAGGACGTGGCAACGGCGGCGGAGCAGTTTTTGGGCAAACCGACGGAAGCGCTCAAAGGCGAGGCGCAAGAAGTGCTGGAGGGTCACCTTAGAGCGATCTTGGGCTCCATGACGGTGGAGGAGGTTTACCGCAACCGCGACAAGTTTGCTCAGGAAGTGCAGGGCGTTGCCGCCAAAGATTTAAAAAAGATGGGTTTGCAAATCGTATCTTTTACCATCAAGGATCTTCGCGATAAACATGGCTATTTGGATGCGCTCGGCAAGCCACGGATTGCAGCAGTTAAGCGCGATGCCGAGATTGCTGAGGCCGAAGCGGTCCGCGACGCCAGAATTCAAAAGGCGCTTGCCGAGGAGGCAGGGCAAAAGGCGGAGCTGCTCAGAGATACGAACGTAGCGGAAGCAGAAAAGGATAAGGAAATGAAGGTCGCCTCCTTCAAACGTGATCAAGATACGGCGAAGGCGGAAGCGGATCAAGCGTATTCCATTCAAGAAGCGCGCGCGAAGCAAAGCGTCGTCGAGGAGCAGATGAAAGTCGAGCTGGTCCGCAAGGAGAGGGAAATCGATCTGGAGGCCAAAGAAATATTGCGCCGCGAAAAGCAATATGACGCGGAAGTGAAGAAAAAAGCCGACGCAGACCGTTATGCTGTAGAACAAGCGGCTGAAGCGAATAAAGCGAAGGAGCTGCGCGAGGCGGATGCCATGCAGTACCGGATTGAAGCAGAGGCGAAAGCGCAGGCGGAGCAAAAGCGGCTTGACGGACTCGCTATCGCGGAAGCGGAGCGGGCCAAAGGAACGGCTGAAGCGGAAGTAATCAGGCTGCGCGGTTTGGCGGAGGCGGAGGCCAAGGAAAAGCTTGCCGAAGCGTTCGCAAAATTTGGCGAGGCGGCTGTATTGGATATTATCGTGAAAATGCTTCCTGAGCTGGCAGGAAAAGTGGCGGAGCCGATCAGCTCCATCGATAAGCTGACCGTTGTGGATACCGGAAACGGGGAAGGAGCGGCAAGACTAAGCAATTACGTTACTTCATTAATGTCAACAGCGCCTGAAATGTTGAAAAGCGTGTCCGGCATTGATGTAAACAGCCTTATTAAAGGGTTGACGTCGAAAGTTGTTTCTCCGGCGCAGCCGCAAGCGATTGTTCATGCGGCAGCGGCGGTTCAAGGAGCAGCCAGTCAAGGGGCAGTAACCCTCCAAAGCCCCCCTAAAGCGCCAAGCGGTCCCGCCGATCCTCCATTATTTTCGCTAAACGATTAGAACGAACAGACAAAAATAACGAAAAAAAAACCTTGAACCAAAAGTTCAAGGTTTTTTCCATTACAATTAACGGCTGTAGAACTCGACGATTTGTTTCTCATCGATTTCTTGGCTAAGCTCGGAGCGGTCTGGCAGGCGAACGTACTTGCCTTCCATTGCTTGCTCGCTGAACTCAAGGTAGTTCGGAATGTGATTGCGGCCTTCAAGAGCCTCTTTGATCGTTTTCAAGCCGCGGCTGCGCTCGCGCAGGCCGATTACGTCGCCAACGGAAACCGAGTAGGAAGCGATGTCGACTTTTTTGCCGTTTACAGTCACGTGACCGTGAGCAACTAGTTGACGTGCGCCAGCACGGGAGTTGGAAAGAGCAAGACGGTAAACCAGGTTGTCCAAACGGCTTTCAAGGAGAGCCATGAAGTTTTCACCGGCTTTACCTTTCATTTTTGCCGCTTTGTCGTACAAGTTGCGGAATTGCTTTTCGTTCATGCCATACATGTGGCGAAGCTTTTGCTTCTCTTGCAATTGAACGCCGTAGCCGCTCATTTTTCTGCGTTGGTTAGGGCCGTGTTGTCCCGGAGGGAAAGGGCGTTTCAAGTCTTTGCCAGTTCCGCTAAGGGAAATGCCTAGGCGGCGGCTCAATTTAAATTTAGGTCCTGTGTAACGTGACATGTGTCTTGTTAACTCCTTCATCAAAGTAAATTTTGAGAATGGGGTTGTGTTGCGCGGAAAAACGTTCAGCGAATGGGTAACCCATTCCTGCCAAGCACATCAGCCGCAGGCCAGGCAGCGAACGAAATTCCTGAGGGTGACACAAAACCGTACGCCCATGTTTTCAACTATTAATATTATATGAGATATATAAAAAAAGTCAAGATGATTCAAAGGGAGCGAGCGGTTCCAGTCATTCCGCAAAAAAGCGCCTAAAGTCCTATAAATTATGGAAACGATAGTGCAATATTCTTAAAAATGAAGTATGATGATAAAAAAGAAGTTGTCCCCGGCATTCACTTGGAAAGGGTTAGGTGCTGCATGGTTAAGGAATGGAAGAAGGAACATCCCATTTGGTTTGCCGCAGAAGATATTCAAGATGCGGACGAGCCCTACTTACCGGCTCTTCTGAAGGAAAGCTTCCTTCAATGGAGACAGGAGGCATCGGGGCTAGCTTCTTTCCACACGGGACAATTCGGGATTTATGGAAGAGACGGACAATGCTACAGTGCTGAAGGCAAGTTTATAGAGGGGATCGGCGAGGAGCCTCTGCATTCTGGTTTGAGCAAAGTTGTTGAATCCGTATTCGAAGGTCAGGAAGTTGGCGCGGATTTTATAGGTAATATAGGCATGAAGGCGGTGCCGATCAAGCGGCGGTATGACGGCAAGGTGTTTGCGGCATTTGTATTTGTCGCACAGACCGGCCGTTCCATTAGCGATGAGGGTCTGGAAGCTAGCGCTCTTCATTTTCGCAGCTGTTTTTACCGCTGTTTTGAAGGGCTTTACGTAAAAGATATTATAAACCATCAAGAACGGACGGACAGGGAAGCAAACCGGAGAGACGCCTTGTTTCAAGCGGCGAAGAGGCTTTACGACCAGATAGACGCCACTTCGGTTTTGTCGGAGATGCTGCATAGTCTGGAAACTCTTTACCCCAGTTCTGAAGTTTTTTTGTATTTGTCGCAAGATTATGTGGACGGAGACCCGCGGGTGAAGCCGCTTGTATTTAAAAATACGGCTCACGATATCGTAGCGCAAGCGTTTTTGGACGGCAAGCCGGCGATGGAGCAGGATCGGGACGGCACGATTCGGCTTGCAGTGCCAATGACTGGCAAGCAGGCGGCATACGGGGTGCTTTGCATTTCAATAGCAGCTGAGAAATGGGATGAGTCGGATTTGCCCGCTTTTTCGCTGCTGGCGGATACGGCAGGTTCCGCTTTTGAAAATGCCAAGCTGTACGAGCAATCCAATTTGCTTATTAACGAGCTGCGGCTTATTAATGAAATGACGAAGCGGCTCAATCAATCGCTGCGGCTGAAAGAAATTTTTCAGTTCGCGACAAGCGAGCTGTTGACCATTTTTGAAGCGGATTATTGCTGCGTACTGCAACTTGACAAAGAAATCAATCAATTTATCGTCAAGTCAAGCAATATTCCGGCTATGGCCAGCGAACATTTTTCGCCGGAATACGGCTTTTGCGGAATGATTTACCGGACGAAGGAGCCGCTCATCATATCGGATTACTGGAATACGCGTGTTGTTACATCCAAGCTGATGGACAATACAGGCTCCCGGTCGCTCATTGCAGCACCGATTTTTGTAGACGGCGAAGTGGTTGGAGTCATTCTGGTCACGCATAAAATACCTAACTTTTTCTCATACGATAATTATAAGCTGCTGCAAGTGATGAGCACTCATATCGGATTAGCCGTTACGAACGCCTCCCTGCACGCGGAAGTGCGCAGAATGGTCATTACGGACAATTTAACAGGGCTTCATGCACGGCATTATTTAAATGAACAGATTCAAAGCCGCCAGCGCAAGGATAAGTTCGGCTCATTGATCCTAGTCGATATCGATTATTTCAAAAGGATCAACGATACCTATGGCCATCAAGTGGGAGACCGGATATTAATTCAAGTGAGTCAAATTATCCAGACTTCCATCAGACACGGCGATATTGCGGCGAGATGGGGCGGCGAGGAGCTTGCTGTTTATTTGCCCGGCATCCGAACGGAGCAGGCATTGCGTATTGCTGAGCGAATTCGGGTCCAAGTGGCGGAAGAAACTAGTCCTAGAGTGACCGTTTCCTGCGGAGTTTCGGAATGGACGTTTGAAAATGAGAAGATTAGCGTAGAGTCGTTGTTTTATCGTGCCGATATGGCCTTATACGAAGCCAAACATAAAGGAAGAAACCGAATTATTGTCGGAGAGCTTGCATAAGGGCATAGAGGCTAATACAAAACAAAATTTTGTTAGCAGCGCCTTTCAAAAACATTATCTTATTATGAGGTTACGAATAAAGACGTCCAACTGGGCGTCTTTTTTGCTGTTTCCGCAATGGAAGGGTCCGGGAATAATACAAGACCTGATTAGAGAGGCTAGAGACTAAGACCAAAAAGTGCCGCAAAACGGCGGAGCCGGCTATATGGCGAGAACAAAGGGGAGATTTTATGAAACGATGGTGTTATGGAAAAGGTGTGTCGCTCTTGCTGGTTTTAACCGTGCTGCTTGCAGGATGTACAAGCCTTGGCAAACGCTCGCCGGAAGAGTGGCTGTCCTTGTCCTATTCAGGCCTTGCGGCTATGGATCAATATGCCTTTTCGGGTTCGATGAGCATTGGGGTGGAGAATGGGGTTGTCATTAAGCCGCAAATGTTCGATGGAAAAGTGGTTAACCATAAACAGCTTACTATTCAATCCGATAAATCGGAACCTTTGAACTGGAACCCGGTAGAGGTGCTTAAGTCGTTGTCAAATACACATGAGTCGGTCGAGATTGTGGCGGATGGCGAGCTTGATCCCAGCGGGGCCGAGACGCTCACGCTTCGCGTGCAGGAGCAGTCTGGCGTGTCCAAGGAGCGCTGGAGCCGAATGCTGAAAGGTCAGATGGAGCAACTTGGCCTACAGCAGACTCAGAGGGGCGCAGGGGCTGCTGGAGCTGAAAAGTCAAAGCTGTTGAAGAACGCTTCAAATGAATTGAACGAGATGTTAAATACTCTCGAAGTTCAGACTCAATACGATATTGTCATCGATAAGAGAAAGTTGGTTCCGCTAAAGGTCGAGGAAAAAGCAAACTTTTTATATCATCGAAAAGAGAAGCAGGTAAAAGAGTTTCGGCATGCGCTTGTCCGTTTTCAATCGTTTGATGGAGCGGCAAAGCCGTAGAAGCAGTGCAATAAAACGCTTTTTTATGATAGGATATAGGGAAGTGTTAGAGGCCATCTAGCATGACATAAGAAGAAGGAGAAGATTTCATTATGCGCGATCCTAGATTAAAAAAGCTGGCACAAAATTTGGTCCAATATTCGATTGACGTTCAGCCCGGAGAAAACATTCTTATCGAAGTGATCGGTTTCGAAAACGAATTGGCCAAATGTTTGATCGAAGAAGTAGCCGCCCGCGGAGGCCGGCCGTTTCTTGAGATGAGCGATCGTTCCGTTCTTCGGACGCAGCTGATACATGCGACAAAAGAGCAAATTGAGCTGCTAGCCGCACTCGAATTGGAAAAAATGAAAAATATGCAAGGATACATTGGAGTTCGCTCCGGAGACAACGCCAATGAGCTGGCGGATGTACCAGAAGCCAATATGAAGCTGTACCAAAAGCTTTACGTTACTCCCGTACATATGGAACAACGCGTCAAAAAAACAAAATGGGTCGTGCTTCGTTATCCGAGCCCTTCCATGGCTCAGCTCGCTAACAAAAGCACGGAAGCTTTCGAAAACTTTTATTTCGACGTGTGCAACCTGGACTATGCAAAGATGGAGAAAGCGCAAGACCCGCTCAAAGCGCTTATGGACCGTACCGATAAAGTGAGAATTACGGCACCAGGCACCGATTTGACGTTTTCCATCAAAGGTATCGGCTCCAAAAAATGCTGCGGACACCGCAATATTCCTGACGGTGAAGTGTTCTCTGCTCCTGTCCGCGATTCCGTTCAAGGCACGATCACGTACAACGCTCCAAGCGTATATTCCGGCGTTTCGTTCCAAAATATTTCGTTTACTTTTGAAAATGGTAAAATCGTCAAAGCGGTGAGCAACGATACGGCGCGCTTGAACGAAATTTTGGATACGGACGAAGGCTCGCGTTATATCGGCGAGTTTGCGATCGGCTTTAACCCGCATATTTTGCATCCGATGAACGATATTTTGTTTGACGAAAAGATTGCGGGCAGCCTTCATTTTACGCCTGGACAAGCCTATGAGGATACGGATAACGGAAATCGTTCTTCCGTGCATTGGGATCTGGTTCTAATCCAGCGCCCGGAATACGGCGGCGGCGAAATTTATTTCGACGATGTGCTGATTCGCAAAGACGGCATTTTTGTCATTCCGGAGCTGGAAGGGCTTAATCCCGATCATTTGAAATAATTGCAAATAAAGCGTTTTTTTCTGCATACCTCTTGAACGATGTTAGCTTTTTAGGGTATCATGGTGACAGAGGAAAGCTTTACTAATCTATCTGGAGGGATTCCCCATGTCTAATAACGCGGCTATTGTAGAAATTTCCCAAGCGGCGAGCCAATTCACATCTTCCATCGTATTACAGGCTGAAAGCAAATACATCGACGTCAAAAGTATTCTAGGACTGTTTACGACGTTGGTGGGAAGCCATTCTTACGAGCTGCATGTGCATGGTCCCGATGCGGAAGAAGCTAAGAAAAAGATGGCGGAAGTTTTCGCTAAACATGATTTGAATGTTACGGTTATTTCGGATTAATCTATTTTTGTAGAGTAGATAAGCGCTTCTTCCCTTGCGGGAGGAGGCGCTTTCTGTTTTGTCCTTGTGTATTCCCTACTTTTCGTCTAATATAAAGGGTATAGAAGTTGGCGGAAACGCGCACAGGGGGGAGAAGAATGTCTGCACCGGAAGTTACGGATCTTTTGCATGAGAGAGCACTTCGTCTTCTTCAGGACGACGCGAGCAAGATAGAGAAGCTGATCGAAGTACAGATGGCAAACTTGACGACTCGTCAATGTCCGTTGTATGAAGAGGTTTTGGATACTCAGATGTACGGTTTTTCGCGAGAGGTTGACTTTGCTGTTCGGGCCGGATTGTTGAACGAGCCTACGGGCAAAGATATTATAAACAAGCTGGAGCGTAACTTGGCCGTATTGTACGAAGCATTGGACCGCAAAGCCAAAGGGTAGTCTCATCGACGGGACTGCTCTTTTTTTGTCGAAAAAAGGAATGAAATCCCGTAGAAAAATGAGGAACGACAGGGGGGCGCCTTGCTTCATGCCGCCTGTTCTATTACAATAAACATATATGGCAAATTGAGGAGTGGATAACATGACCGAAGAACTTCAAACTGGAATTATCCGTATTTCTGACGATGTAGTAGCTACGATCGCGGGACTTGCTGCACTCGAGACGCCAGGCATTGCAGCTATGTCGGGCGGCATTTCGGAAGGGTTAGCCAAGCGCCTTAGCGGTAAAAACGTACAAAAGGGAGTATCTGTGGAAGTTGGCCAATTGGAAGCGGCCATTGATCTACGCATTATCGTCCACTACGGTATCCCGATACAAGAGGTTTGTCGCCAGCTGCAGCTAAATGTTCGTGAATCCGTTGAAAATATGACAGGGCTTCAAGTAGTGGAAGTAAACGTTAAAGTCGAAGGCGTTGCTTTTAAAGAGGAAGAGCAGGAAGAGCCTCAGCAACGGTTGAAATAGGTTCAAAAAAAGGCGTTTTCCGCATTGCGGAAAGCGCCTTTTTTATTTCGATTTGGTCGTCGTTTTATCCGGCCGATTATACTCTCGCGATATGCTTAGCAAGATGCCCATACACATGAGACATACGAGCAGTGACGAGCCGCCATAGCTAATCAGCGGAAGGGTGACACCGGTAATGGGGATGGTCGCCGTAACGCCTCCGATATTAATGAAGGCCTGTATCGCAAACAAACCGACAATGCCGACACCTACAACCGTTCCGTATAGATCGGGGCAGCGCAAGGCAACAATCAATCCCCTCCATAAGAACAGAAGGTAAAAGAGAAGAAACAAGGCGCTTCCGATAAATCCAAATTCCTCACCGATAATAGAAAAGATAAAGTCGTTGTAAGGATAGGTTAAATAATGAAGCTTCTGTACGCTTTCACCAAAGCCAGCTCCCGTCAACCCCCCGTGTCCTAGCGCTTGCAAGGACGAAATGAGCTGTAGCGCACCGTCTTGAGCATTGCCGATCGGGTCCATATACGAGGTGAACCTCGCAATACGGTATTGCCAAGGTTTGGGGTTAATAGCCATCGAAATGCTGACCATCACCGTTACGGCAACCGCTGCGATGGAACCTGCGAAAAAAACTTGTTTTAGGTTTGCGCCGCCTGCAAAAATCATAATGGCCGCACATGACGCTAGAACAAGGGTCGATCCCAAATCCGGCTGCATCATGATAAGTCCGCAAATAAAGCAGATGACAATGAGAACGGGCAAAAGCCCTTTTTTGAAGTCGCGGAAGTTCTCGCCTTTTTTAGTAATTAGCGCACCCAAGTACAAAATGATCGCCAGTTTAGCCGGTTCCGTCGGTTGGATCCCGAGCGAACCTACCCCAAACCAGCTTCGCGCTCCGTTGATTTCTTCACTGACAAACGGAACGAGAATAAGCATCACGAGCACCGGGAGCAGCAGCAGCACATACGCTTTTTTGAAAATTTGATAACGAAGGTTCATTAGAAAAAACATGACAAAAATACTGAGGCCAGCCCAAGCGAGCTGGCGTTTTGTAAAGTAGAGAGCATCGTTCCCGAACTTGGGTGACACGACCGTGACGCTTGAGCTGGCGCTGAACACCATGACGAGTCCGAAGCCTACAAGCAGGAGCGTCATGATGAGAAGAAGAAAGTCCGGCCTTCCCCGACTGGCATTCTGCTTAGCTTTCATATAGGCCTATTAAACGAGCTGCTGCTTAAGTTGCTCAAGTCGTTGGGTAGCCGTCTCCATAATATGTTTTGGGACTGGAGATTCGTACTCCATGCCATGCGGGAAAGTGGCGCGGCCGATATATACGGCTTCAATGCTCAGAACCGCATGTGCAGTTTCCAGCTTTCCTTCTACTGCACGAGTGTTGATGCGCAGAAAATATTCGTTGTTGCTCTGGCGGTCAACCAGCTTCAAATCGTATGTAGCGCGATAATATTCCCATTGCCAACGGACAAAACCGACTTTGTCGGCTGCATCGTCCAAATGGCTAAGTTCACTCTTAACACCATTCAAACCGGAGTTTTCAATAATCATTTCAGTTCCTCCCAAATTCACAAGACATAGTTGTACATTCTTTACTCATGATAGTATGTTTCCCCAGTCAGCGCAAGCCTTACTCCGAGTTGTCCCGGCGAAGTTCATGACATTTCTGAGAATGTTTTAAAGCGCCTTCAATTCGGCTCTATATATATTCGACACGGCTTTGCTAAAGGCCTTTTATTAAGTCTTCCATTAAAGAAGGCTCTTCTGCTAAACTAGAACAAACCGAAAACGTGGAAATTAGGAGAAAAATGGGAGGTTTGACTTAGATGGGGATTTCATTACCAGCGGATCAAATGCTGAATGAGCGATATCCGGATATGGTGCGCTGGCGCAGGCATCTTCATCAATATCCCGAAATATCGTTTCAGGAGTCGAAGACGTCGGAGTGGATTGCAGAGCGGTTAGAGGAAATAGGCTGTGACATTCAAACGGGCGTAGGCGGTTATGGGATCGTAGCGACGATTAAAGGTGAATTGCCGGGCCCAACGGTTGCTCTGAGAGCGGATATGGACGGCTTGCCGATTCAGGATGAAAAAAATTGCGAATACGCTTCAAAAGTGCCCGGCATTATGCATGCATGCGGCCATGACGGCCATACGGCCTCTTTGCTAGCTGTGGCGGACTACTACTGTAATAACCGCAGCGGACTGTCCGGGGAGCGCAGACTGCTGTTTCAGCCCGCAGAAGAAGTGACACCTGGCGGAGCTATCGAAATGATTAAAGACGGCGCGCTGGACGGTGTGGACGTAGTATACGGAGTGCATTTGTGGACTCCGCTGCCTTATGGCAGCTTAGCCTCCAAAGGCGGCCCATTTATGAGCTCTGCGGATGAGTTTACGATAGAGATTGAAGGCAAGGGGGGGCACGGTGGACTTCCGCATACAACGATCGATGCGATTGCGGTCGGGGCGGCGCTTGTGCAGTCCATTCAAACGATTGTCAGCCGCAATGTCAATCCGCTGCATCCCGCTGTCGTCACGATCGGCTCCTTTCAGGCGGGGACGACCAACAACATCATTGCGGAGAAATGTTGGCTGAAAGGAACGGTTCGCTCTTTTGACGAAACAACCCGCTTTATGATACATGACCGGCTGGAGGCGTTGATTCGCCACACATGCGAAATGTTTGGAGCCGGCCATGCCTTTCATATGAGAGTAGGATATCCGCCTGTCGTAAACGATGAGCGGGAAGCGGAACGTTTTTTTGATGTGGCGGAGTCGCTAGTGGGAGAGGAGCGTGTTGTGCGCGCTGAGGCGATCACGGTGGCGGAAGACTTTTCTTATTATTTGGAGCGGAAGCCCGGATGCTTTATGTTTGTAGGCGCGGGGAACGCGGAATTGGGGGCGTCCTTCTCGCATCATCATCCGAAATTCGATATCGATGAGCGCGCTATGCTGCTTTCGGCCCGATTGCTCATTGGAATGGCCGAACATTATGCGTCCACTTACGCAAACAATTAAAGCATTTAGGATGGCAAGTTAATTTGATTTGAGACTGGATCATGAAAAACGGCCAATCCAAAGCTGTCAAAGCGGCGGCATGACAAAGATGACTTTCGATTAAATCGAAAGTCATCTTTTTTCTATATGCTGTTTATTTTATTTGTCTTCCCATAAAGCGACCAGGTCATTGTTTTCATTGTATAATTCCGCCGGATCCGGTTCATTGTTATTCCAGACGTTTTCCGCTTCCCATACAAACATGGGCACGTCGTTTTCCAGTTTGGCCGAATCTCCTGAGGAAATAACGAGCTGTTGTCCCCCTTGCAGGTTGTAGGACTTAAAGGTGAACGTCTGATTTCCGCGCACGCTGACGATTTTCCATCCATTCAATTGGATGGAATCCGATGTGGTATTAGTTAGGGTTACTTTTTCGCCGATTTTGTCCACTTCAATAGATACGCCAACAGACATTGCGGTTTTGACAGGGACATCCGTTTGACTCGTTTCTTCACCGGAGCTCCACAACCCCAGCTTGTCATTTTTCGCTTTTTGCTCAAGTCCCTTGTATACGTTTTCCATTTTTACGTTAGGTTCAACGATCATCAGCTTGGCAAGTCCTTCTTGCAGCAGCAGCTCGTTCAAAATGCGGCCGTCCTTCAGCTCAACAAGCGCAAGCGTGCGGTTGTACTGATCTCTCAAACCTTTGTCGAAGGTTAGCCGTACCTCTTTCGAACCGTCGAGCAGCTGCTTCGTAAACTGCGACGCTTCGGGGCCGTAAGGCTCTACATCCGAATTAGGCTTGACCGTTTCCGGCGTGTCGATGTAAAGCAACCGTATGGTGGTATCTTGATCATCAATTTTTATTTTAAAGGTATCTCCGTCAACCGTATCCGAAACCGGGTACCAAGTGCCAGATTTCACCTCGGGTGTATCCGCTACGGAAGCCGAGGAGCAGCCAGCCAGCAAAACGGCAAATGCCCATATATATATAAACCGAAATGGTTTCATTTGATGTTGTTCCTCCAGGCTCAAAATGAAAGGTTTTTAATAAATCCTCACTCTACTATACCACAAATAAGCGGAATCGACAGCGCGAACCGTCAATGGGGATAAAATGACAGCAATTCCTTCATACTAAGAAGTGAATATTTTGGCGGTGGAGGGACGATCGGGATGGTTAGAGATTTGGAGCGGGGAGCCCTTATTATTCAATCCGATTTAACGATTTTGCTCGATGAGAGAAAGAAAGCGGCCGCGGATGCGAGAGCGCAATTGCAAGCTTTTGCCGAGGCGGTTAAGCAAGCGGGCGTTATTCATACCTATAGGATAACTCCTTTGACTTTATGGAACGCGCTTGCCTCCGGCTGGACGGGAGAGCGTGTGTTGCAAGCTCTCAAAGACTATGCCCGTTATGAAATACCGCTGCAGGCGGAAGCGGCAATCCAGGAATGGTCAGGCAGGTATGGCAAGCTTGAGCTGCTCATTAGGGACGAGCTTCTTTTGCTTCGCGGAGATGAAGAGACGTTAGCTGCGCTGAGCGGCAACTCGACGATTTCTTCATGGCTGAGGGAGCGCATCAGTGCCGGAGAATGGATTCTCGCTCCGCAATCCAGAGGGCTCATTAAACAGCAATTGACGCGGATGGGCTATCCCGTAATGGATAAAGCGGGCTATCACGAAGGCGAAGCTCTGGCTGTGGAGCTTAGGGAGCGGACGGCGAGCGGACGAGCTTTTGCCTTGCGGGACTATCAAAGCGAGGCAGCGGATCGGTTTGCTCGCGACGGGGATGCATCTGGAGGTAGCGGGGTAGTCGTTCTGCCGTGCGGAACCGGCAAAACGATCGTCGGCATAGCGGCGCTCGCCAAGCTCGGAGCGGCTGCGCTTATTCTTACGTCCAGCAAGACATCCGCGCAGCAATGGAAGGATGAGCTGCTCGATAAGACGACGTTGACGGAGGCGGAGGTCAGCATCCATAGCGGCGGAAAAGGAGCCGTTAAGCCGGTTACGATTGCGACCTACAATCTTCTGACGTACCGCAAATCCAAAGAGGAGCATTTTTTGCATATGGGCCTATTTTCCGAACGTGATTGGGGGCTCATTATTTATGACGAAGTTCATTTGCTGCCTGCTCCCGTCTTTCGGATGACGGCTTCCATTCAAGCAACGCGAAGACTCGGATTAACGGCTACGCTGGTGAGGGAAGACGGCTGTGCGGAGGATGTTTATTCCTTAATCGGACCAAAGCAGTTTGAAATGCCTTGGAAAGCGGCAGAATCGGAATCTTACATCGCAACGGTTGCTTGTACGGAAATAAGGGTACCTTTGTCCAGCGGGCTTGAACAGGCGTACGGAGAAGCTACTCCTCGCGCCAGGCTTAGAATTGCAGCGGAAAACGAAGGCAAACTGCCGATTGTAGAGAAGCTGCTTCATTGCCATAAGGGCAAGCCAACACTCATCATTGGACAATATTTGAGCCAGCTAAAAAGGGTCGCCTGTGAATTTAAAGCGCCGCTGCTTACAGGAGAAACCCCTCAAGAGGAGCGTCTGAAGCTGTACGAAGCGTTTAAAGAGGGAGCTTGTCCAGTACTTGTTGTATCCAAAGTCGCCAATCTGGCTATCGATTTGCCGGATGCAGCCGTTGCGATCCAGCTTTCGGGAAGCTTTGGCTCCAGACAAGAGGAAGCTCAGCGCGTAGGCAGACTGCTTAGGCCAAAAGGCGGAGACAATGAAGCCTGGTTTTATTCGCTTGTCACGGATGGAACGAAGGAAACGGAATTTGCGCTGAAAAGGCAATTGTTTATGCTCGAACAAGGGTATGAATATGGACGGCAGGCGGCGGGGGATTGGGTAGATGGGTAGATGGGTAAATGGGCAGTGCAACATGAAGAAAACGGGGTGAGCGCAACATGAAGCTGGATGAGGTCATTGGTCGGCTTTCGACAGAGGAGATAGAGGCGATAAGCGGATCTTCTGTATGGCAACCTATTATAAGTCGGGGAATAGCTTGGCATGAGGCTATGCGGGATCGGGAGTGCGCGGCGGAGGCGGCAAGCCGGTTGTCCCGATATGCCAAAGAAGTGTTAAAGACGATGCTGCTCCGATTTGGAGCGGAACCGGCCGAGGAGGAAAAGCTGCTAAGCGGCATCCTTCTCCATTCTATTTTGGCCAAAGCAGAATGCAAAGCCGGATTAACTGAGCTTGTGCAATGCGGGGTATTGTTCGCCGTCAAAAAAGTATGGGGCGAGCGGATGTACTTTATGCCGGTGGAATGTTTTTGGGTATGGCAACAAGCATTTTTCCCCTTCCATTCTACTAAAGTCGATGGCCGTATCAAACCGATTGCAACAGAAACCGGCGGGTACGCAGTCGTGAAGGAGCCGTTTGGACGTAAGTTATTGTATATGCTGGCCCAGTTGGCCCAGTCTGAATCGGCCTTTACAGCGAAAGGCGTATTATCCAAAAAAACGATTGCAAAGCTGGAGCAATCATTAGAGCTTGATGAAGGGCTGCTGCGGCAATCCGGACTTCGGTGGACGCTTGGGGAGCATTATCCGCTGGCAGTAGCGGCCGCTTTTTTCGCTGCAAGCGAGTTTGGCTTAGTGCGCCGCCATCAGGATGGCATGGAAGTAGCGGGGGATGGATTAAATCGATGGCTGCAAGTCCACAATTCACGAAGAGAGAGGATGCTGCAGGAGCGGCTGTGCGGCTGTTTATTGCAGAGTTTAGGTGCTGGCGCAGGAGCCCACTTTGCTTCAGCGGCGCTGAGCCTGCCCGCAGGAGCATGGCATTGTTCGGACGAAGTGTCAGAGTATGCGAGGCAGTTAATGGCTGCTTTGAGTCCTATCCAACATATAAGCGATGCCAATAATCGCATTGAGGAGCATAGCGGGGAGCAATGGCTTTTATTGCTAAGCGAATTTGGCTGGATAGAGCTTGCGGAAACGGAGACGGGGAGTGGCTCGGCGGCGGCGCGCGTATTCCGCTGGAAGGCAGAGCTCGACGAAGAGCTTGACGAGTTGATAGTTCAGCCTAATGGCGAGCTGATTGCCGGAGCGGGAACCCGTTTTGCGGTGCGATGGGAGCTGGAGCTGATTGCGAGGAGGCTGAATGGGGAAGAGCCGATCATTTACCGGTTGGAGCCAGAAAGAGTCGGAGCGGCTGTGGAACTGGGACGGACAAAAGAGACCATCGTTCGCTTCTTGGAGGAGGCTTGCGGAGGGGAGCCGCTTCCGACTACGGTGGCCGCGATGTTGGAGGAATGGACGAAGAAGGCATGCCGTTATTCTTTCTCAGAAGTTACGCTTTTGATTTGCGACTCGCCCGAACAAGCGGAGCTAGCGCTCAGCATGCCGGAGCTTGCCCCTTTTCTGCTGCAAAGGTTAGGAGAAAACGACATTCTAGTAGATGCCTCTTCAGTCGGCGAAATCAGACGGCTGTTGCAAAAAGCGGGTTATCCTCCGCGCAAGGGCATCGGTGCCGGGAGCACTGAAGTTGCCGGAAGCTATCCGTTTATTTCGATTAGCAATGAAGGAATCATTGAGCGGGTAGACGAAATAAAGGCTGAGGCCGAAGCGGGGGCATGGATTTACGAGCCGTTTTCGATGCGGCATTTTGAAATGGAGCGGCTGCCGGAAGCCGATGTTATAAATTTGGAAGCCGCAATGGAGAAGCTTCCCGCCGCCTGGTGGAAGCAATTGCGCAATTATCATGGCTCGACGCGCAAAGAGATGATGCAGCAGGCCGTATCCATTGGCATGGCTGTGCAGCTTAGAGTGCTGGGCGAGCTGCGGTTTTTTGTCCCCGATCAAGTGGAGCAAAGAGGAGCGGAATGGGGCGTAACGGGAAGGATGATTTCTGGAGACTGGCCCGAGCCTATTCGACTTACACCGGATATGTGGGAGGAAATGAAAATCATCGTGCCAGGTGGCGGAGCCGGATAACGAACTCTATCTATTGGCTTGCCGCATATGATATGATAATGTAGTAGCAAGTGAATCGAAAGTGAGGTGGACAAATGACTGTTGCCGAACAATGGACGGCTTCACCCATGCATGGAGATGGCGGAGAATCTTCGCTTGATATGGCGTCGCTTCTTCTGTCCGCTTACGAGCTGGGAGACTGGATTAATCAATCGGCCGAAGTAGCCGAATATCTATATTGGAAGTCGGTTGTAAGCGAGAACGATGAGGTCAAGCAGCTTCAAGTTCAATTTTCGAAAGCGAAGGACCTTTTTGAAGAATGTCAACGCTTCGGCCGTTTTCACCCGAGCTATCATGAAGCGAAAGACAAGGTCAAGCTCATCCAAAAGCAGCTCGCCGATGTGGAATGCGTAAGCAAATACAAGGCTTGCGAAAGCGTTGTGGACGAGATGCTTCACGAGGTATCCCGCATGATTGCGGAATCGGTATCGGATAACATCAAGGTGCCAAGCAACGAAAAAGAATTGGGAGGCTGCGGCAGCGGCGGATCCTGTGGTTGCGGCAGCGGCGGCTGCGGTTAAGCGGGGATAGCGCTTCGCTTTAAGCACGACAGTCTTAGAAGGGGAGCGGTTGAAGGGATGTTGCCGGATCGAACGGGGTTTATCGTATGGGTCAGCGATCTAAAGGCGGCCAGAGCGCTTGAACGTTTTGGAACCGTTCATTTTATGTCACGGAAATTGCATTACGTCGTCATGTACATGAATGCCGACAAGGTGGAAGAATCGCTAAAGCAAATGAACCGGTTGTCTTATGTTCGCAAGGTGGAGAGA
Source organism: Paenibacillus sp. GCM10027627 (assembly GCF_042675505.1). NCBI lineage: Bacteria > Bacillati > Bacillota > Bacilli > Caryophanales > Paenibacillaceae > Paenibacillus > Paenibacillus sp. GCM10027627. Next base: position 1,604,043 of record NZ_JBHTHB010000001.1, on the reverse strand, counting down.
TCCTTCCGGGCGGAAATTCCTACGGAATACAGTAAGGATTCTGAGGATAAAACGAGGTTTTACAGTTTATAGAAAAGTATAGTTTTGAATCAATAACACTTTTGAGCGCATGAATTGCGTCAGGAAGTGTTATTTTTTTATACGAAAATTTACAAACATTTACATAAATGGCCTGTCTTTATTTTTTTGTTGAAATATCGGACAATCATGGTAAAATGGAGATTAATAGGATAAAAGCCCTGGTTCTTTGGAAGGAGTGGGTTGCGAAATGAAGGATAAAATGACGAGAAGATGGAATACATATGAGTCGTTTTATGTCGAATTGGGCGACAAAAAGGTGGTTGATATCATCATTACCAACCATGCCAAGAGTCGTTGGGTCGACCGAATCGAAAGCGAAAAGACCGGATATGAAGATATTGCCGATTATTTATGGGAATGTTTGAAAAAAGGACGCATCGAACCTTACTACCGCAACGAACAGGACGTTTATTTAATTGATGAGGATCTTGTTTTTGTTGCAGAGTTTTCGGAGTCCGCTACTGAACTCGATTTGCTGGGCAATCCGCTTCACAAAATGATCGTCGTTACCTTTTTGGGCAGAATGTCGGAAACGATTGAGCTGAGGGACCTAAAGTCCTATTATTCCTGGCTGAGACATTCCAGACGAATGACCCTAGTTAAAAACAGCAGGAAACGCAAATAGCCGGAAACACAAACGTTATATTCTAAATTTAAGGACTGATATATGCGTCAATCGCTGATGATTGGCGTTTTTTTTATTTTCACGACTCTTTTGCGTAAGGGTTGGATACAATTGTGAACTTGGGATGTAGTATAATGGGAGGAGAGAAAGGGCGGATTCATAATGGCGTTAAACTTTCATCAGTTGCATATTTTTTATACGGTGGCGGAACGGGGAAGCTTCTCCGCTGCCGCGCAATCTCTTCATATGACTCAGCCTGCGGTTACGATGCAAGTGCAGTCGTTGGAGGATTATTTTGGAACGAAACTGCTTCAGCGGTCTACAAAAAGGATCGATCTGACGGAGGCAGGACGGGCGCTTATGCCTTATGCCAAAAGCAGCATAGAGCTGATTCGGGATACGGATCAAGCGATGTCCACTTTTACGAAACAATTAAAGGGCAGATTGCAGCTCGGCTCAAGCTTGACGATAGGCGAATATATTTTGCCACGGCTGCTCGGACCGTTTGGCCGCGAATATCCTAACATATCGATCAGCATGAAAGTGATGAATACGGCACAAATCATGGAAGATATTTTGAATCACCAGCTCAATTTTGGACTGATTGAAGCCCCGGTCAACCATCCGGACATGCATATGGAAGCTGTGCTCAGCGATGAGCTTATGCTGGTTGTTCCAAGTGAGCATCCTCTTGCGGAATTAGAGACGGTTACGCTGGAAGAAGCGCTGCAATATTCGTTTGTGCTCAGAGAACAAGGATCGGGAACCCGGCTTGTCATGGAGGAGCAGCTCAAAAAGAAAAAAATCGACCCTTCCACCATGAAAATCGTAATGGAGCTGGGCAGTACAGGTGCTGTAAAGTCTGCTGTGGAAGCGGGGCTCGGCATTTCGTTTCTTTCTTCTTCGTCCGTCAAGCACGAGGTTGCGCTTGGTTTGATCAAAATGGTGAAAGTATCGGATACCAAGTTTCAACGGCAGTTTTATTCCATTTATTTAAAGTCGGCCCTGTTGCCGATATCGGCCGTTACGTTTTTATCCTTTTTGAGAGAGAGGGATTTGCAGCAATGGCTTTAACAGCAATTGGCAAGGCCGACCTTCATACTCATACAACGGCTTCTGACGGAAACCACTCTCCTGCCGAAGTGGTCCAGATGGCGAAAAAGGCCGGTCTCGCCGCAATTGCGATTACGGACCACGATACGACAGCGGGTCTCAGCGAAGCGCTTCAGGAAGGCCGGCAAATCGGCATTTCCGTTGTTCCTGGCGTAGAGCTCAGTACTGTAGCGGATAGGCTGGATATTCATATACTGGCCTATTTTGCCGATCATGACAATGTTCGTTGGCTGGAGAGGCTTCAGAGCCTCGGGCGTGCGCGTGAGGGGCGCAATGAAATGATAGTTTCGAAATTGCAGGAGCTTGGGGTTGCCATTACGATGGATCATGTTTTGCAGGCGGCTTCCGTAAGCGGGGATACGGACAAGCGGAATAAAAGCGTCGGCAGACCTCATATTGCAGCCGCACTGGTTTCGCTTGGCGCGGCGGAGAATATTAACGAAGCTTTCAGCCGTTATTTGGGTTCGGGAGCCGCTGCTCATGTCCAGGTGCCAAGAATTCATCCTTTGGAGGCAATCGAGTGGATTCGCGAGGCTGGGGGGATGAGTGTTATCGCGCATCCCGGTTTGTACGGCAACGACACGCTGGTGGAGCAATTAATTAGGGGCGGGGCAAATGGCATTGAAATTTACCATTCTGATCACGGTCCAGAAGAGGCAAGACGTTACGGTAAATTAGCTGAGCGGTACTCTGTCATTGGGACGGGAGGATCGGATTTTCATGGAGAGCGTCAAGGCGGGAGCTACCATGGGGACGTCGGCAGCGTGACGGTCGACATTTCCGTCGTCAGGAGGCTTCAAGCAGGAGCGGTGCGGCAATATTTATAAACAGCTGTTGAAAAAAATTGCAAGTAGCTGATTGGAAAATGAACAGCTGACTGGAAAACTAAAGGATATTTAAGAGGAAAGAGAAAGCCAGTGGTTGGTTTCTCATGTGCAACTTTGTAGTTAGGCGCGCCTTCGAGTGTGGTAGTGGCGTGAGAAACAACTAAATGCTCGGAATTGAGCCTTCGTGGCGGTCTAGTGGTGTGAGAAACAACTAAATGCGCGGAATTGAGCATTTGTCGTGGTCTAGTGTTGTGAAAAACAACTAAATGCACGGAATTGAGCATTTGTCGTGGTCTAGTGGTGTGAAAAACAACTAAATGCTCGGGATTTAGCATTTGTCGTGGTCTAGTGGTGTGAAAAACAACTAAATGCTCGGAATTGAGCCTTCATGGCGGTCTAGTGGTGTGAGAAACAACTAAATGCGCGGAATTGAGCATTTGTGGTGGTCTGGTGTTGTGAGAAACAACTAAATGCGTGGAATTGAGCATTTGTGGTGGTCTAGTGGTGTGAGAAAACACTAACCACTAAATGCGAAACCAGCCCAAGTTACATGACTTTGAAAGGGGCAGGTTACTGGCGGATAAAGCCATTATCCATATTGTCTCGCCAAAAAAGAGCCTTTCTCAGGTCATATTGCGACCTTTGAGTGAGGCTCTTTTTCGAAGCGAGATTTTAGTACATCTACATTTTTTGAAACCAAATTGAATTTCGCTTTTCACTAGATATCAAAATAAAACGTAAGCCCTCACAAGTTTTAATAGTCATTCATACAAAAAATCATTACATACAAGTCATTACAAAAACTTATGACATAACTCATTAACATGATGTCACTTCACAACCGATGGGAGGGACTTCAACCGATCCCTGTCCGGGGTAATGAACAACGTTTTTTGATGATCGTAAATGACAAAACCGGGTTTCGCGCCGCTTGGTTTGCGGACATGGCGGATGGACGTATAGTCTACGGGCACCATGCTGGAATCGCGGGCTTGGCTGAAATGGGCGGCCAACATGGCCGCTTCTTCGAGCGTCGCGTCGCCAAAATCTCCGCCTCGAATGACCACATGAGAACCAGGAATGTCCTTAGTATGGAACCAAGTATCGGAAGGCGAAGCAAGCCGGTTAGTCAAATATTCGTTTTGCGTATTGTTTTTGCCCACGTAAATAGGTATGTTTTCGGAAGATGTGTAGCAGAGCAAAGCGGGACGAGCCGCTTTTTTTCGTTTGGGACCGCGCTTGTGGCGCTCCTTCATATAGCCTTGCTGCACAAGCTCATCCCTAATTTCCTCAATGTCGGACAGAGCAGCCCCTCCGAGCTGCTGGAGCAGCGACTCGAAATAGGCGATTTCCGCGGAAGCCAGCTCCATCTGTTCTGCTACGATGGCCAGACTGTTGCGGTGTTTCGTATATTTTTTGAAATAACGCTGGGCATTTTCCGAAGGAGTAAGCTGCGGGTCCAGCGCGATGGTCACCAACGATTGTTCCTCGTCATAAAAATTAACTAGCTCGATCGAGGAATCGCCCCGATTCAATTGATGCATATAGGCGGTCAGCAACTCGCCCAATATACGATATTTTTCGGCGTCTTTGGCTTCGACGAGCGTTTCTTCAAGCTTGCCGATTTTGGAGACGTTTTTTGCTTTTTCGTTTTGAACAAACCGGATGAGGTCAGCCGATCGCTGCTTGACAGTATCTCGTTCCGCTTTGTCGCCAAAAAAAGCTTCCAAGCACTCGCTGATCGATTCGTAAAAAACGGATGCGCTATCGCCACCCAAATGAGACAGCTCCGTGATGGAAAAGCTGGCTTTACCGGTCTCAACATCCGTAACGATGACAGGACGGTAACGATTCTCGGCCATGTCTTTGATGAATGCAGAGAAGCTTTCCCATAAACGGGTGAGAAACGGAGTATCCGTCAAGGATAACGAATTCGTTGCTCCTTCCGAATCTGCGTGCCATCCGTTCTCAGTCGCTCTGTAGACGATTTCTTTGGCAAGCAGCGGGCTAAGTCCGCTAAATGCGCCCACTAGCCCCTTGTAGTGCTGGGCTGTGTCCGCTTCTTCCGTTGCGTTCAGCAGCAGTGCCCGGAATTGTTCTTCGTTTTGAACGGCGAGCGGGTCGCTCTTGCCCTGATCCGGCGGCGATGCATAAGCGCTTCCCGGCATAACGATCCGGAAGCTGCTGATCGCAGGCGTGACATGATGAATGCCGTCGTGAATATTACCGGTGGCGGGGTCCATCAGGATGATATTGCTGTGCCGCCCCATAATTTCGATTACGATTCTTTTAAAAGAAAGATCCCCGAGTTCGTCCCGCTGCCTGATGTCCATATGAATAATGCGTTCCCGGTCAATTTGCCGCACGGCCTCGATGACGCCGCCTTCGCAATATTTGCGAAGCAGCATGCAGAACATCGGCGCTTCCAAAGGATTGATATAAGTTGCGTTCGTCCAATGAACCCGCGGATAGGTGGGATTGGCGGAAAGCAGCAGCTTGCCCGACATGCCGGCTCCGCGTATAGCGAGCACCAGCTCGTGTTCGGTCGGCTGATGAATTTTATGAATGCGTGCGCCGATGCATCGTTGAAGCTCTGCGACGATCGATCGAACGACTAGTCCGTCTAATGCCATGATGGTGGTACCTCTCTTCCAGCAGTATGACTCTATCATGCCATATTTGAGGCAAAAACTTAAGTGGCTAGTGATATTTTATAGGCTGTCCGAATACATTTTAGCGTAGAAGGGCTGTCCGCTGGAACGGCAACAAACGGGAGGGAGTTCATGGCATGGAACAAATGAAATGGCATCAGTTGGGAGCAAGCGAACTGTTGAAAACGCTGGAAAGCTCATACGAAAGCGGGCTAAAGTCTTCCGCCGCTGCGGAACGGCTGGAAAAGCACGGCTTCAATGAGTTGTCAGAAGGGAAAAAAATATCGCCGATTGTACTTTTTTTAAATCAGTTTAAAGATTTTATGGTCCTCATTTTAATGGGGGCGACGTTAATTTCAGGTTTGCTTGGCGAATATTTGGACGCGATTACCATTATTGCGATTATAGCTTTAAACGCCGTGCTTGGCTTTTTGCAGGAATTTCGGGCGGAACGCTCGCTTCGTGCGCTTAAGGAGCTTTCTGCACCGTCGGCCAAAGTGCTGCGCGGAGGCGAGCTCGTTACTTTGGCGGCCAAGGAACTGGTAGCCGGAGATATCGTCTATTTGGAAAGCGGCGACCGAATACCGGCGGACGTTAGGCTATTAGAAGCCAACAGCTGTTATGTGGAGGAATCGGCGCTGACGGGAGAGTCCGTTCCAGTTGGCAAACATGCCGATGTGATTGGCGATGCCGAAATTCCGCTGGGCGACCAGCGCAATATCGGTTTTATGGGAACGATGCTGACGCGCGGCACGGCAAAAGCGGTTGTCGTTCGCACCGGCATGGCGACAGAGATGGGGAAAATTGCGGGACTCATCCAAGAGACCGAAGCGATGGAGACGCCGCTTCAGCATCGTTTGGAGCAACTCGGGAAGCTGCTCATTATAGTAGCGGTCGGTTTGACCGTTATGGTCGTTATAGCGGGAATTTTGCATGGACAACCGGCATATGGCATGTTTTTGGCAGGTGTCAGTCTTGCCGTTGCAGCCATTCCGGAAGGTCTTCCGGCCATTGTAACAGTAGCGCTGGCGCTTGGCGTTCAGCGTATGATCAAACGAAAAGCGATCGTTCGCAAGCTGCCTTCTGTTGAGACGTTAGGCTGCGCTTCCATCATTTGCTCCGACAAAACAGGTACGCTTACCCAGAACAAAATGACCGTCACCCATGTGTGGATCAGCGGTCGGCAGCTTGAAGTAAGCGGGGAAGGCTACGAGCCGACGGGAGCGATTTACGAAAACGGGAAAGCGCTGGATTTGAGGCATGATCAGCCGATGAAGAGGCTGTTGCAAATAAGCGCTCTATGCAATAATGCCCAGCTTGTACGGGTAGAAGCGGAGGAAGACTCCAAGCGGCGTAAAAGCAAAGAGGCGGGAGCCGAATGGCAGCTGAAAGGCGACCCGACAGAAGGTGCGCTTGCGGTGCTCGCCGCCAAACTGGGCTCATCGGCCAAATCGCTGGAGGCGCTATATACGAGAGTGAAAGAGTTTCCGTTTGATTCCGAGCGGAAAAGAATGTCGGTCATCGTAGGACATCAAGGGGGACGGCTGCTCTGCACAAAAGGCGCTCCCGATATGCTGATGGAGCAATGCGCTTACGTGCTTTGGGACGGGAAGGTGGTTCCATTCACTTCCACTCTTAAGCGCAAATGCGCGGAAGCGGGAGAGCTGATGGCGGGATCCGCCCTGCGCGTTCTAGGTCTAGCCTATAAAGATTTGCGTGCTGCCGACGTTGCCGTGACAGAGGCAGAAGCGGAAAACGGTCTTGTGTTTGTAGGTTTGGCGGGCATGATCGATCCGCCTCGGCGTGAAGTGAAAGAGGCGATTGCCACATGCCGCAGAGCGGGAATTAAAACCGTCATGATTACGGGCGATCATCAGCTTACGGCGGAAGCGATAGCCGGACAGCTCGGCATTATGCAGCGCGGAGGCCATTCGATGAGCGGCAAGCAACTTGAGGCGATGAGCGACGAGGAGCTGGAACGTACGGTCGACAATACTTATGTATATGCCCGTGTATCTCCCGAGCATAAGCTTCGGATTGTCAAAGCGCTTCAAAGAAGAGGGCATGTGGTCGCGATGACCGGAGACGGAGTAAACGACGCTCCGGCAATCAAAGCTTCCGATATTGGCATCGCAATGGGGGTAACGGGCACTGACGTGACAAAGGAAGCGTCGGCGCTGGTGCTCAGCGATGACAACTTTTCGACAATTGTGTCTGCAATAGAAGAAGGCAGGGGCATCTACGAAAATATCCGAAAATTTATCCGCTATTTGCTTGCCTCGAATGTCGGCGAAATTATGGTCATGTTTTTGGCGATGATGGCGGGCTTGCCGCTTCCGCTTGTACCTATCCAAATTTTATGGGTCAATCTCGTTACGGACGGTTTGCCTGCCATGGCGCTTGGCGTAGACCAGGCCGAAAAAGATTTGATGCAGCAAAAGCCGCGTTCCGCTAAGGAGAACATTTTCGCCAGAAGACTGGGATGGAAAATTGTTAGCCGCGGCATTCTGATCGGCATTTGTACGCTGGGTGCGTTTTGGATCACTCTGCTTGAAGGGGCAGGCGACGCGGACGGCCTTGTTAAAGCACAAACGGTGGCGTTCGCCACGCTCGTTATGGCTCAGCTCATTCATGTGTTCGACTGCCGCAGTTCGCGTTCTATTTTCCACCGCAATCCGTTTCAAAACAAATATTTGGTGCTGGCTGTCCTATCGTCCTTGCTGCTTATGCTGGGGGTTCTCTACATCGAGGCGTTGCAGCCTATTTTCAAAACGGTGCCGATCGGCATTCGCGAATGGTGTCTTGTGTTAGTGGCGGCAGGCATTCCTACCTTCGTTATGGGGATCGGAAGCGTGCTCGGCAAGTCCGGTAAAAAGACGAATTCCAAGTGGCCGCTAGGTTCGCAAACGGTAGCCCGCTAAGGAAAAAGTGCAAATGATGATCCAATTTATGAATAGCGTTTCTCCTAGCTTTACGGTATGCTAAGTAGGAATGAATGATAGATTGCATACCAAGGCGAATTAAGGAGAGATCGATAGATGAACTTTACGAAAATGCATGGACTTGGCAATGACTTTATCGTAGTGGCGGGCGAATCTCAGTTGCCGGATAACGCGGCAGAGCTGGCTCTTGGGCTGTGCAACCGGTTTTTCGGCATCGGGGCTGACGGTCTTGTCTATATTCTTCCATCCGAAAAGGCCGATTTCCGCATGCGCATTATCAATTCCGACGGCTCTGAAGCGGAGCAATGCGGCAACGCAATCCGCTGCGTGGCTAAGTATGTATACGACAACGGCCTTACCGGGGACGAAGAAATTACGATTGAAACATTGGGCGCGGGCGTGCAAAAAGTGCAGCTGACCGTAAACGGCGGCAAAGTGCAAACCGTTCGCGTCGATATGGGCGAGCCTATCCTGCAAGGACTGCAAGTTCCAACAACTGTCGATGCGGAGCGCGTAATCGAGCATCCAATCGAAGTGGACGGCAAAGAGTTTAAGTTTACCGCCGTATCGATGGGCAACCCGCATTGCGTCATTTACGTCGACGACGCGGTGGGCTTCGATCTCGAAACTTGGGGGCCGAAGCTGGAGAAACATCCGATGTTCCCGCGCAAAATCAACGTTGAGTTTGTGACGGTCAACTCCCGGAATCAAGCGGATATGAGAGTGTGGGAGCGCGGTGCGGGACCTACTCTGGCTTGCGGAACAGGCGCTTGCGCCACGCTTGTCGCTTCTGTATTGACGGGGGCGACCGACCGGGCGGCAACGGTGTCGCTTAAGGGCGGCGATCTGTTTATCGAATGGAACGAGAACGACAATCACGTCTATATGAGCGGGCCTGCTGCGGAAGTATTCCGCGGCACGTTGTAGGTGCGGCTATGGGCGGAAATGATCTGAACAATAGACCAACTTTGAGGGATGCGCTTGCAGAGCGCATCCTTATCGGCGATGGAGCAATGGGAACCTACCTGTACGGGATGGGGTTCCCTGTCGGCGTTTCTTATGAAGAATTTAATGTGCTTAGACCGGATGTTATTGAGAGTGTACACCGTAAATATTACGAAGCGGGTGCGCGGCTCATTGAAACGAACACGTTTTCTGCGAATGCGGAGAAGCTGTCCAAATACGGGCTCGAACATGAAATGGAGGCCATTAACCGGGCGGGCGTAAAAATTGCGCGCGCAGCGATAGGGCCGGATGCATATGTGGTCGGAGCCATCGGCTCCATTCGCGACGGAAAGCTTAAAAATTTGCGAACCTCAAAAGTAATCGACGCCTATGAGCGTCAAATGCAAGCTCTTATTTCCGAAGGGGCGGACGGGCTTCTGCTGGAAACCTTTTACGACTTGGAAGAGATGAAGCTGGCTTTGCGCATTGCGCGCGAGCTGACGGACATTCCGGTCATTTGCCAATTTGCGGTGGAGGACGTTGGCCGCACGCAGGACGGCGTCGCTTTGGCGGATGCGTTCGCTCAACTGCAAGCGCTTGGCGCCGACGTGGTCGGCTTCAATTGCCGCAGCGGCCCGAACGGCATTATGCGGGCGATAGATTCCGTGACAGGCCCAGTGGCGCTGCCTTATTCCGTTTATCCGAATGCCGGCATTCCTGATTATGTGGATGGTAAATATACGTATTCTGCTGAACCGGATTATTTTGCGGAATGCGCACGCAAGTTTGCGGACCGCGGAGCGCGCATTGTCGGCGGATGCTGCGGTACGACACCTGAGCACGTAGCGGCGATGTCCGCTGCCCTTGCCGATTATGTTCCGCAACCGGGAACGGTTGCCTCAGTTGTGCCGAAAGCGGCGGTTGTCCGGGAACATGTTCCGGCGTCTGAATCCGATTCTTTTGCAAAACGGCATCAGCAAAACTTGGTTGAGCTTGTCAACAAGCGTCATACGGTTATTGTCGAGCTGGACCCGCCGCGCGATCTTGACATTCGCAAATTTATGGAAGGCGCAGCCGCGCTGAAGGAAGCCAAGGCGGATGCCATTACGATGGCGGACAACTCGCTCGCGGTCACGCGTATGAGCAATTTGGCGCTTGCCGCGCTGCTTCAAGAGAAGGTCGATATTCGGCCGCTCGTTCATATCGCCTGCCGGGACCGCAATCTAATTGGAACGCAGTCCCATATGATGGGACTCGATGCGCTTGGAATCGACCATGTGCTTGCCGTTACGGGCGACCCCGCCCGCTTTGGCGATTTGCCGGACTCAAGTTCCGTATATGATCTTACGTCGTTTGAGATGATTCGCATGATCAAGCAACTGAACGAAGGAACCGCTTTTTCTGGGAAGCCGCTTAAGCAGAAGGCGAAATTTGTTGTCGGCGCAGCGTTTAACCCGAACGTCAAACATTTGGACAAGGCCGTTCAGCGGCTGGAGAGAAAAATTGCCTCCGGTGCGGATTATATTATGACTCAGCCGGTCTATGACCCTGAGCTGATCGTCCGCATTGCAGAAGCAACCAAACATTTGAGCGTTCCGGTGTTTATTGGCATCATGCCGCTGGCGAACGGACGCAACGCCGAATATTTGCATAACGAAGTGCCAGGCATACAATTGTCTGACGAGGTTCGCTCCCGCATGGCCGGGCTAGAAGGAGAAGCGGGCCGCGCCGAGGGCGTCCGCATTGCAAAAGAGCTGCTGGATTGCGCCCTTCCGCACTTCAACGGCATCTATCTCATTACGCCGTTTATGTTCTACGATATGGCCGTCCAACTCACTAATTACGTATGGGAAAAGACGAATTTGCTGGGGATTGGCGCGTCAAAACGGAACGAAATCTAACTTTTGCTTGTTCCAAAGGAAGAAATCAATTAAAATAATGCATAAGTTGGAGCAATGTGCTTACGCGTATGCATGCTCATATTTTCGTCAACACTAGTGCAATGGTCTGTCGTTTTTTGGTAAACGGGCAATCTGATTGCGCGTCTTAAGGATTGTAGGCGGAGGAGGACCTGGCTTGGCTATTAAGCTTATTAATATCGGATTCGGGAACATTGTGTCTGCGAATCGCATTATTTCGATCGTCAGTCCGGAATCGGCTCCGATCAAACGTATCATTCAGGAAGCGCGAGACCGCCATATGCTGATTGACGCGACTTACGGAAGACGGACGCGCGCCGTTATTATTACGGATAGCGATCACGTTATTTTATCTGCGGTTCAACCGGAGACGGTTGCCCATCGTTTGTCCACCAAGGATGACGATAACGACGAATAGTACGGGGAGTTTGGAACAAATGGGATTGTTAATAGTTTTGTCCGGTCCTGCCGGAGTAGGAAAAGGGACGGTATGTTCCGCGCTACGCGGACGGATGCCGGAAATCGTCTATTCCGTGTCGGCGACGACCAGGCTACCGAGACAGGGCGAAGTAGAAGGCGTTAATTATTTTTTTAAAACGAGAGAACAGTTTGAGGACATGATCGCACACGACGCTCTGCTGGAGCATGCGGAATATGTGGGCAACTATTACGGCACGCCGCGTGACTTTGTGGATCAGACGCTTGCGGGCGGCAAAGATGTCATTCTTGAGATTGAAGTGCAGGGCGCTTTGAAGGTGAAGGAGAAGTTTCCTGAAGCGATTTTCGTCTTTTTGCTGCCTCCGTCTCTTGATGAATTGAAGCAGCGCATTACGGGACGCGGTACCGAAACGCAGGATATTATTAATACCCGCATGAATGTAGCCGTTGAAGAAATGAGCTTGCTCCGCCATTATGATTATGCGGTTATGAATGATGAGATAGATGCGGCTTGCGATCGCATTCGCAGCATTATTATCGCCGAGCATTGTCGCAGGGAACGTTTTATGCACTATGTAACTGATATGAAAACCGCAATTGAGAAAGCCTGAGTGAGGAGAATGTTCAATGTTATACCCATCCATTGACGAAATGGTAAAAAAGGTTGACAGCAAATATACGCTGGTCGTAGCGGCTTCTAGAAGAGCGCGCATGCTGCGTAACGGGGAAAAGTCCGAATTGGTAAACCCGCGTTCGCATAAGTACGTAGGCGTTGCTTTGGAAGAAATCTATGGCGATGTGCTCCAAGTGGAATCGCTGGGCTCCAAAGAAGACTAGAACGGTAAGCGGAAATACTTGAGGGGTGTGGGCTGGCAACAGTGCAACCCCTCTTTTTTTGTATTTAATGATAAAGTAAAAAGATGGAAGTAAAAGAAAACAATTGGAATTGTATAATCTTATCTTTTCAGTTACCGTACACAGCATTAGGAAGGTTTTCCGTATCGTGGCATATGTTTGATAATGAAAGCTGCTTAGGAAAGCAGTTGGGACAGGAGTTGCTTTATGAAAAGGCATTGGACGAACATGTTTGTTGCGGTCGCGGCGGACTGCCCGGTGTACGAGGGAGTTGTCCCCATGTCCAAAAGAGACGCAAAACCCGCTCACATGATCCAATACGAATTACTTTCGGAAAATCCTTACCGGTTTACGTTTGAAGAGCAGCTGTTTGAGGTTTATTTTAAGCATAAGGGCTTTAGCGTTGAGCTTGACGAAGAAGAACGAGAGACGCTGCGCAACGAGCTGCTGGAAAAAAACCATCCCTGCATGAGGGCATCGCAGCTTGGCAAAAAGTTCGGCTGGGGCGTCCATTACAACGAAGAAGGAAAAATAGCGATATATGGGATGGAAACGGAGGAGTATCAATTACTTCTCGAGAGAGCCAAAACCGGGAGCGGCATGGAGCTTCAATATGCAGTCAGAAGCAAAAGGAGATAAGGAGCTGAGCGGATGAACGAGCATGATAAGGAACTACAGCAATTAAAAGAGCGGCTAGAGAAGCTGGAGTACAAAGTAGAGCGGATGCAGAGCGGCAATCGCCCCTCGCATTCTATATGGAGTACTGCGATTCGGACTTTTCTTATTGTGTTTATCATTATGCTAATAGCAAACGGCCTTTTTAGTTTTTTTCGCAATTGACGAACAGCTTTCGGATTTCATGGCCGATTTGATGACGTTTTTGGAACGAGGGCTTGTCTAGTTTTTAACGGTTGATGTGATATGATAGGGGTACGAATGGGACTCATTCAGCTTTTCTCCGCAACTTTTAGTCTGATGCTTTGGGTGCAAAATTTGCGTGACCAGCATTGCTTGACAAAACTTTGGAGGAGGTTTTAGGATGGAGCATTTGCGTTATCCGATTGGAAGGTATTCTTTTGAAGGCATGAATTCGGAGCAGCAGGAGAAATGGATTGCCGAAATTGAACGGCTGCCTGCTGCGTTAAGAGAAGCCGTAGCAGGGCTAAATGATGAGCAGCTCGATACGCCCTACCGGCTTGGAGGGTGGACGGTGAGGCAGGTCGTCCATCATATTGCCGATGCGGGCCTGAATTGCTTCTCCCGGTTCAAGCTGGCTTTGACCGAATCCAACCCCACCATTAAGCCATTTGACGAAGAGGGCTGGGCGGACACGTCCGACAGCTTGAAAGCTTCGCCGGAGCTGAGCTTGATCATTGTGGAAGGCTTGTATGCGCGCTGGTCCTTGCTGCTGCGTTCCATGGACCGCACGCAATTTGAAAAGCAGTTCTATCATCCCGAGCGCGGCAGTCAGTTGAAATTATCGTATTTTTTAGGTTTTGTCGCATGGCACGGCAAACATCATGTAGCTCATATAACAAGCTTAAGAGAGCGGATGCATTGGTAAACGCTCGCCGCTTTGGCTGAAAGCGCAACGAATAGGAGTTGGCAACATGTTGGCAGGCAAAAAAATTGTACTTGGCATTACAGGAGGCATTGCCGCTTACAAAGGAGCTGCGCTTTGCAGCAAACTGGTTCAAGCCGGAGCGGATGTTCATGTGTTAATGACGGCATCCGCTGCTAAATTTATTACTCCGCTGACGCTGCAAACGTTGTCTCGCAACCCTGTACATATCGATACGTTTGACGAGCGTGACGCTGCAGTCGTAACCCATATTTATTTGGCGGATCATGCCGATTTAATCGTCATTGCGCCGGCAACGGCCAATATAATGGCTAAGCTTGCGAATGGGCATGCCAACGACATGCTCAGCACGACGCTTCTTGCGGCGACCTCACCGATTTTGATCGCTCCGGCGATGAATGTACATATGTATGAGCATCCGGCCGTTGTCCGCAACATGGAGCTTCTCGCAGAGAGGGGAGCGATGTTTGTTGAGCCGGGTACGGGCCAGCTAGCATGCGGTTATGTGGCGAAAGGAAGATTGGCGGAGCCCGAGCATATTTTGGCTGCGGTAGAGGAATGGTTTTCCCGGGGCGGCAAGCTGAAGGGCAAGCGCGTTCTTGTGACGGCCGGCGGGACGATGGAGCGGCTTGATCCCGTTCGATTTTTAACGAATGATTCCTCTGGTAAAATGGGCTTTGCCGTAGCGGAGGCCGCGCTGCTTATGGGAGCGGAAGTGACGCTTGTGGCAGGCCGGACGACCGAGCGGCCGCCTGCGGGCGTGGAGCTCATTCGGGTGCAATCCGCTGAAGAAATGCTGGAGGCGGTGACCAGCCGGTTCGAGAGCAGCGATATTGTCATTAAAGCGGCTGCCGTAGCGGATTATCGGCCAGTTGTCGCCCATGGGCAAAAGCTGAAAAAGACAGGCGAACGCCTAGTGCTGGAGCTGGAGCGCACGACCGATATTTTGGCTACGCTGGGAGAGCGGAAAACGCATCAATTTTTGGTTGGATTCGCAGCGGAGACGGAACATTTGGAGCAATATGCGATGGATAAGCTAAGGAGAAAAAATTGCGACCTCGTGTTTGCCAATAACGTCAGCCAAGAAGGTGCAGGATTCAACGGGGATACAAATGCGGCTGAAGTATTCGGTCCCGAGGGCCATCTCTTGTCTTTGCCGCTTATGTCCAAGAGGGCGGCGGCCAGCCGTTTGATCGAATTGATTTCTGACAGGCTGAAGCTAGGCGGAGGGAACGTTTTATGATCGCACAAGTTATTGTCGACGTGCCGAGCCGCCAGACGGATCGGCCGTTTGATTATAAAGTGCCCGATGAAATGGAAGATTGGCTGGAAGTCGGAAGCCGGGTAGGCGTTCCTTTTGGCGGAAGGGTGTTGCAAGGATTTGTCATTGGCCTCGCAGACTCGGCGTCGGTAGACCATAACCGGCTTAAACCGATTTCCGAGTTGCTTGACCCGCTTCCTCCCCTTCTTCCCGATATGATCGAGCTGTCCAAATGGATGAGCGATAAATATTGCTGCTCTTGGACGCAAGCGTTGCAGGTGATGATCCCCGCCGCTTTGAAAGGCAAGGAAGAGCGCCTGATCGGTCTCGGAGAAGAAGCAGAGGAAGAGCTGCCTCACGAGCTTAAGGATTGGATAGAACAAAGCGGAGGTTTCGTGAAGCTGGATGCGCTGCTTGCTCGATACCCGGATCGGCTGCGTTTTGTGAAGGCGCTATTGAAAAGCGGGGCGTTGACGCAGCATGCCTCCATCCGTAACCGGGTGTCGATTCGCAAAGTGCTTACCGTCTTTTTGCCCCAGGACAGAGCGGCCGCAGCTGAAGCTTTGCGGGAAATGTCCCCGAGGGCGGCAAAACAGCGTGATGCGCTTGCCTTTATGCTTCAGCATGGCGAGCCGCTTCCGCTACAGGCGCTTGTGCAACAGACGGGCGCCTCTCCGGCAAGCGTTCGCGCGCTTGCGGACAAGGGGCTCGTCCTTCTCCATGAAGTGGAGACGGAGCGTGATCCGTACGGCAACCGCAGCTTCGATAAGACGCAGCCGCTTGCTTTGATGGACGGGCAGAAGGCGGTTTATGACCGTATATTGGACGCGTTGAACGGAGAGCAAGCGAAGACGATGCTGCTCCACGGCGTGACGGGCAGCGGGAAAACGGAAGTTTATTTGCAAACGATTCAGGCCTGTTTGGAGCAGGGCAAACAGGCGATTGTGCTCGTTCCGGAAATTTCGCTCACCCCGCAAATGGTAGAGAGATTTAAAGGCCGGTTCGGCGACGAGGTTGCCGTGCTTCACAGCAGGTTGTCCAGCGGAGAGAGATTCGACGAATGGCGCAAAATTAGAAGCCGCCGGGCCCGGGTCGCCATCGGCGCACGATCGGCGATATTTGCCCCGTTCGAGCGGATCGGACTTATTATTATTGATGAGGAGCATGAGTCGTCCTACAAACAGGAAGAGAGTCCGAAATATCATGCGAGAGAAGTAGCTGTCCGTCGTGCGAAGCAGCATGGGGCGACGGTTGTACTAGGTTCGGCAACTCCATCGCTTGAATCGTATGCGGCGGCCAGTCGTTCGACAGGGACTGGAAGATCATCCGGCTCCGCGCTGCTGCCGATGCCGGATCGAGTGGGCGGACGTCCGATGCCGGATGTGGAAATTGTCGATATGCGGGAGGAACTGCGCGGCGGCAATAGATCCATGTTCAGCCGCAAGCTTCATGTCGCGCTTGAGCAAAGGCTGGAACGCGGCGAGCAGTCGGTACTGCTGTTGAACCGCCGCGGCTACTCCACTTTTGTTATGTGCCGCTCCTGCGGTCATACCGCAACTTGCCCCCACTGCGATATTTCGTTAACCTACCATCAGAAAACGCGGATGCTTCGCTGCCATTATTGCGGCCACGCCGAAGGGGCTCCGGCGAAATGTCCTTCGTGCGAAAGCGAGCATATCCGGTATTTCGGCACCGGAACCCAGCGCGTTGAGGAAGAGCTGGCCAAGCTGTTTCCCGGCATTCGCGTCATTCGGATGGACGTGGATACAACGTCGGAGAAACATTCGCATGAGAAGCTGCTGAAGCAGTTCGGCGAGAGGAAGGCGGATGTGCTTCTGGGAACTCAAATGGTGGCGAAAGGGTTAGACTTCCCTTACGTGACGCTAGTCGGCGTTATTGCGGCAGACACTTCCCTTCATTTGCCCGACTTCCGTGCGGCGGAAAAAACGTTCCAGCTGCTGACCCAAGTAGCGGGCAGAGCAGGCCGTCATCAGCTTCAGGGCGAGGTAGTCGTGCAAACGTACAACCCTGAGCACTACGCCATTACGACAGCTAGCGGGCATGATTACGCCGCCTTTATGTCCGAGGAGCTTCGGCATCGGGCTCATATGGGCTATCCGCCGTATTGCAGGCTAGTGCTGGTGACGATTTCGCATGAGCAGCTCCCGCTGCTGGCTTCCGTCTCCGAGCGCTTTGCCGGCGAACTGCGCGAGCTTGCCCGTCACGAAGGCGTTTTGGCCCCGCTTGGAAGCGGGTTTGCAAGAGCGCTGGAAGTGCTTGGTCCCGTTGCGTCTCCAATCTCCAGAATGAAAGATCGCTACCGCTTTCAATGTGTGATAAAATATCGGGGTAGCATTGACGCGTCCGCCCTTGTCCGCCGCGCTCTTGAACCGTTTGTAGACGGTGCCGGGGGAAAGGGAGTCCAATTCAGCGTCGACGTTGATCCGCAAGTTATCCTATAATTTGCATCTTAAATTTATATATTGAGTAAAGGAAGGGAAAGACATGAGTATTCGATTAATCGTAAAAGAGCCGGATCCGGTTCTCAGAGAGGTTGCCAAAGAGGTAACGAAGTTTAACGCCAACTTGCAAAAGCTTCTGAAAGATATGGCGGAGACGATGTACGATGCGGAGGGTGTTGGTCTTGCGGCACCTCAGATCGGCATTTCCAAACGAGTCATCGTCGTGGACGTAGGCGACGAAAACGGGCTTGTCGAAATGGTGAATCCCGTTATTGTGGAGCAGAACGGAGAACAGCTTGGCCCCGAAGGCTGCCTCAGCATTCCGAACTTGAACGGCGATGTCCTGCGCGCGGAGAGTATTGTCGTCGAAGGGCAGAACAGCGAGGGCGAACGCTTCACGGTTAAGGCCAGCGGTTATTTCGCGCGGGCTTTCCAGCATGAAATCGATCATTTGAACGGCATCCTGTTTACGGATTTGGCGGAGAACGTATACGACATTACAGAAATTGCGGAAAGAACAAGAAAAGGCGGCGAATAGATTTATGCGCATTGTATTTATGGGGACGCCGGAATTCGCCGTCCCTTCCTTGCATTTGTTAGTGGAAAGCGGTCATGAAATCGCGGCCGTTGTCACGCAGCCGGACCGGCCGAAGGGCCGCAAAAAAACGTTGACGCCGCCGCCTGTAAAGGAAGCGGCGTTGTCGCTTGGGCTGAAGGTGCTCCAACCGGAGCGGATGAGGAGCGAGGAGGCGGTAGCCGCGATTGCGGAGCTTGCGCCTGAATTAATTGTCACGGCCGCATACGGTCAAATCCTTCCGAAATCTGTACTTGAGCTGCCCTCGCTTGGGTGTATTAACGTTCATGGCTCTTTGCTTCCGAAATATCGGGGAGGAGCTCCGATTCAGCGCTCAATTATAAACGGGGAGTCGAAAACTGGCGTTACGATTATGTACATGGCGGAAGGACTCGATACGGGCGATATGATCAGTACGGTCGAACTGCCGATTGAGGACGATGACACTTCAGGCACCGTATTCCAAAAGCTCAGCCTTGCCGGGGCGAAGCTGCTTGGAGAAACGTTGCCCCTACTTGCGGATGGTTCGGTCAAAGCGGTGCCGCAAAACAACGAAGAGGCGACTTACGCTCCGAACTTGACCCGAGAGGACGAGCGGATCGATTGGACTAAGTCTGCCCGGGAGCTGTTCAACCAAGTGAGAGGACTATCTCCAATGGCGGGCGCTTTTACATATTGGGGTGGCGAAACCTTTAAAGTATGGTCATGCGCTGAGGTAAAAGTAAGCGGGAGTGCTGCGCCGGGCGTTATTTTGCGAGCCGATGCGGATGGCGTCGTCGTGGGGACCGGGGAAGGCCAGCTGCTTTTGAAGGATGTTCAGCCGGCCGGGAAGCGGGTAATGGCCGTTTCCGAATGGATGAAGGGCGCGCGGATTGAGCCGGGAGCAAGCTTTGGCCAAGAGCCAGGAGCCCTGCAATGAGCGGCGGTATGAATGGTGGCGGTTCGGTTGGCGGTAGCCGCGGTGGAAATGCGAGACCGTCTTCCAAAACGGCTCGCCGCCCAGGTCAGCAAGGCGGCGCCGGAGGCCGTGCGGCAACGAATCGCGGCGCTAACGCCGAAGCGCCAAAAAAGGCGAGGTCTCCCCGGGAAATTGCGCTTCATATTCTTGTGAAAGTAGCAGAGAGCGGAGCTTACAGCAATATTCAACTGAACCGCTCGCTGCAAGACGCCGGGCTGCAAAGAGCGGATGCGGCGCTTGCGACAGAGCTGGTTTATGGCACGATCAGCAGAGGAGCGACACTCGATTATTGGCTTTCCCAATTCGTTGCAAAAGGATTGAACAAGCTGGACGTTTGGGTGCATCAGTTGCTCCGCATGAGCGCGTATCAGTTGCTGTTTCTGGATCGAATACCTGCACACGCAGCGGTCAACGAGGCGGTGACAATTGCGAAGAAGAGGGGACATTCCGGTATTTCCGGTATGGTGAACGGCGTGCTCCGCAGCATCGACCGCCGCCGGGAGGAATTGACTCCCGAGAACATTCGTCTGGATGATCCGATCGAGACGATTGCTCTGCGGCATTCTTACCCGGTGTGGCTTGTCCGCCGTTGGGCGGATCAGTTTGGGCTGGAAGTAACCAGTGGAATATGCGCAGCTGGCAACGAGCAGCCTCATGCGAGCATCCGGGTCAATGCTTTAAGCTCGGATCGCGAGTCGCTCATGGTGCAATTGCGCGAAGAGGGCATGAGCGCAGAGCCGTCGGCCATTGCATCCGCGGGCATCGTCGTTTCAGGTGGCGGCAATTTGGCGGATACGGCCGGATTCCGCACTGGACTTTATTCGTTGCAAGATGAAAGCTCGATGCTGGTAGCTGAGGTGGCGTCTCCAAAAGCGGGGATGAAGGTGTTGGACTGCTGTGCAGCGCCGGGCGGCAAAAGCGCCCACATGGCTGAACTTATGGAAGGCAAGGGAAAGCTGTGGGCCAACGAGCTTCATGCCCATAAGCGTGAGCTGATTACGGCTCTGACAGAGAGGCTGAAGCTGCGCAACGTCGAGGCGGTTACCGGTGATGCGTTGACCCTGCCGGCACGGTTCGCTCCGGAATCGATGGATGTCGTTCTTCTTGACGCCCCGTGTACAGGATTCGGCGTTATCCGCCGCAAGCCGGAAATCAAATGGACAAAAACCGAAGGGGACATTTCGGAAATTGCTGCGCTCCAGCGCGAGCTGCTGAATGCCGTCTGCACCCTTGTAAAGCCTGGCGGCACTTTTGTCTACAGCACATGCACGATGGAGAAAGCGGAGAATGAAGAGCAGATTGCGGCTTTTCTTAAGCAGCATCCCGATTTCGAGCTGGATGCCGATTGGCCGGCCGATTTGCTCTCCAAATTGGCTAATGCGGGTCTTCTTGACGATGCTTTCGAAGGTCAACTGCAAATATTGCCTCAACACTTTGGAAGCGATGGATTTTTTATTGCCCGCATGATCAGAAAGCGCTAAAAGGGCGCTTATGGCTGTGGATGGGCGTTTGTGGTAAAATAAGCGACAGCGGCAGAGATGATTCAATCATAGATAAGGCTGTCCTATAATAAAATACAGGTGTGATATGATGAAACCGATAATTTACGACTATACGTTGGAAGGCTTGCAAAGCTGGATGAAGGAAAACGGCGAACCAGCCTTTCGCGGCGATCAGTTGTTTGACTGGCTTTATGTAAAGCGAGTCAAAAGTTTTGAAGAGATGTCCAATTTGCCAATGGCATTGCGGACGAAATTGGACGAGCATTTCCAATTTGTCACGTTGACCGAAATTACAAAGTTCGAATCTAGAGACGGCACAGTCAAGTTTCTGTTTGGCTTGCACGACAATCACGCGATTGAGACGGTTATTATGCGCCATAGTTATGGCAATAGTATCTGCGTAACAACGCAGGTCGGCTGCCGGATCGGCTGCACCTTCTGCGCGTCCACGCTTGGCGGGCTGAAGAGGAATCTGACTGCCGGTGAGATTGTAGCGCAAGTCGTTACGGCTCAGCAAATGCTGGATGCAACGGAAGAGCGCATATCCAGCATTGTTATAATGGGATCGGGAGAGCCTTTTGAAAATTACGATGCCACTATGACATTCCTTCGTCTCATGATTCACGAGAAGGGACTGCATATCGGCCAACGGCATATTACCGTTTCGACGAGTGGAATTGTGCCGAGCATGTACAAGTTTGCTGACGAAAATACGCAAATTAATTTGGCTCTGTCCATTCACGCGCCGAACGACAAGCTAAGATCGAAGCTGATGCCGGTCAATCGCCGCTTCCCGTTTGAAGATGTGATGGAGGCTTGCCGTTATTACATCGCGAAGACCGGTAGACGGATCACATTTGAATACGCGCTGATCGGCGGAGTGAACGACCAGGCCGAACATGCGCAGGAGCTGGCGGACGTGCTGAAGGATCTGCTTTGCCATGTCAACCTGATTCCGGTCAACCATGTACCGGAACGCAATTATGTGCGTACGCCGCGCGAGGATATTTTTGAATTCCAGCGGGTGCTGGAGCGGAATAAAGTCAACGTGACCATACGTAGGGAACAAGGCCACGACATTGCCGCGGCTTGCGGTCAATTACGTGCGAAACATATGGAGTCCACGACGAGGGGATGACGCTTTTGTTTTCGGCAAACCGCAGTAATATCGGACGAGTCCGGCATTTAAACGAGGATCAGTCTTGGGTGGGAAGGCTTGCCAGCGGTGTAACGCTAGCGATTGTGGCGGACGGCATGGGCGGACATCAAGCGGGAGACGTAGCCAGTGAGATGGCTGTGAACGCTTTTAGAAACGCGTTGGAGCGGCATGCCGATAAGACGGAACTATCGGAGGACGAAGGCAAAATGCTTATTCGCCAAGCGATCGGCGAAGCGAATGAAGCCATTTATGCGACGGCCTCCAGCAATGAGCGGTATCACAACATGGGCACGACCATTGTGGCTGCGCTGCTGAGAGACAGCCAGGCCGTTATCGGCCATGTCGGCGATAGCCGGGCATATCGGATTACGAAAGAGGCCATCGAGCTTTTGACGATGGATCATTCACTTGTAAGCGAACTGATGAGATCGGGCCAGCTGACGGAAGAGGAGGCTGCCCGCCATCCCCGGCGCAACGTGCTGACAAGAGCAGTCGGTACCGATGCCCATGTCGAGATTGACGTACAGGCGCTTTCGCTTGCCCCTGGAGACGTGCTCCTTCTATGCAGCGACGGCTTGACGAATATGGTAAGCGAGCGCCAAATGCACGATACCGTTTCAAGTGAAGAGATGGCAATTGAAGCCAAGGCGGATCATCTCATTGAACTTGCGCTCGAAGCGGGCGGAGACGACAATGTTACGGTCGTGCTTCTGCAAGCGGACGCAGGCGCAGAGCGAGAGGAGGGGTCGCAATGATAGGGCATGACCTTGCAGGACGATACGAAATTTTGTCCAGAGTGGGCGGGGGCGGAATGGCGCTGGTGTACAAGGCGCATGACGTGCTTTTGAACCGGAAAGTGGCAGTTAAGGTGCTTCGCCAGCAGTTTGTGAATGATGAAGAGTTTATTCGCAGATTCCGCAGAGAAGCGCAATCGGCCGCTGCCTTGTCCCACCCTAATGTCGTCAGCATCTACGACGTCGGTCAAGAGGATGAGACGCATTACATTGTCATGGAGTATGTGGAAGGCAACAATTTAAACGAAACGATTCAAGAACGTGCGCCGCTGCAAGCCGACGAGGCGGTACGAATCGCTGTGCAAATTTGCGACGCGCTGGATCATGCGCATCACAATCATATTATCCATCGCGATATTAAACCTCATAATATTCTTATCGGCAACAATGGAAGAGTGAAAGTAACCGATTTCGGCATCGCTAGAGCGGTCACGTCATCCACCATTACACAAACGGGCTCGGTTATGGGCTCGGTTCACTATTTTTCCCCGGAGCATGCCAAAGGCATCAATACGGGAGAGAAATCGGACCTTTATTCGCTTGGCATCGTCCTTTACCAGATGCTTACCGGCAAGCTTCCGTTTTTGGGAGAAAGCCCGATCAGCGTTGCGCTGAAGCATTTGCAGGAAACGTTCGAGGATCCCAGATCGGTTAATTCTCATATTCCGCAAAGCGTAGAAAATGTCATTTTAAAGGCTATGCGCAAAAATCCAAGCGAGCGTTATCAATCCGCTCATGAGATGCTTTTGGATTTGGACACTTGTCTCAGACCGGATAGGCTTAATGAAGCGAAGATTACATTCGAGGCAAATCATGATCTGGAAGAGACGCGGGTGATGCCGGCTATTCGTAGTGAGGCCGGGACATTTACCTCGACTATGGATAGGGACCGCTTCGACACAAAAGCGGTTGTGGCGGCTGATACGGCTGTCAGAAAGCCAGAGGACAATGGCGGCGGCAAGCCGAAAAATTGGAAAAGGCCAGCCACCATCGTCGGTGTAACGCTTTTGCTTCTGACTTTGCTCATTTTAGGTTTTGTTTGGCTGCTCGATAAGCTGGATACGGAAGAGGTCGAGGTTCCGTACGTCGTCGGGAAAACGCTGGAGGAAGCCCGTAAGGAGCTGACGGATGTCGGACTTCGGATCGAGGAGCCGATTACTCGCGAGTTCAGCAAAGAGATACCAAAGGATAATGTCATCGACCAGAACAAAAGAAATATGAAGGTTAAAGCGGGATCGAATATTAAGCTGACGGTTAGCGACGGCCCCGAAATGGAGACGCTCAAAAACTATGTCGGACAGTCCATCAAAACGGTGAAGGAAGAGCTGCTTGCTCTTGGCGTAACCGAGGATCGGATCAAAATAACGGAACAGTTCAGCGAAGAAGAGCCGGATACGATTTTGGAGCAAACGCCGCTGACGGGAGAATTGTTTGATCCTATTACCGCTGAAGTTTCTTTTGTCGTCAGCAAAGGCCGCGAGACGGTCGAAATGCAGGATTTGGTCGGCATGAAGCTGTCTGTTGCCCGCAACGTTTTGAAATCGATGGGTCTTGTGCTGGAGGAAGCGGATATTTTGTTTGAAGCGAGCTATCTGCATGCGAAAGACCATGTCATCAGCGTAGACAATTTTAAACCGCATGACATGGTGCCTAAAGGGTCAAAAGTTATTTTGCGAGTAAGCTCAGGCATACCAGCGGATGCGAAGACGTATCAGTTTACAGTCAAAATTTCGCCTGCGACAGCCGGCAAGTCGAGCGAAGTTAGAATCGACTACTCCGACGCGCGGGGAGAAAACGTAAAAGGCGAAACGCGCACGATTAACGGAACGGTAGATATTCCGGTTACTATTGTCCTTGCTCCCGATACGGTAGCGACGGTAACGGTATACCGCGACGGTGCGTTTATGGATACAAGAACCATCAGATATGAAGAGCTGGATGGAGGCAATACGCCGGGCCTTACGATACCGGGAGCAGAAAGCCCACCACCGTCTAGCAGCAGCGAACCAGTAGAACCGGTACAATCGGAGGTAGACGAAAGCAATGGCCAAAACGGGTCCGAAGGAGAAAACGCAGAAAGCGGCTAAAGGCGGAGACTATGTCGAAGGCATGATTGTCAAAGCGCTTAGCGGCTACTATTACGTCAAGGCCGATGGGAGCGGGCATGAGGAAACCGTGCAATGCCGCGCGCGCGGCATTTTCAAAAAGCGTGGTGAATCTCCGCTTGTAGGTGACCGGGTGCAATTTAGCCTTACGGAAAACGGAGAGGGAGCGGTGGAAGCCCTGTTTCCTCGTTCCTCCGAGCTGATCCGACCTCCGGTCGCGAACGTCGATGTCGCTATTTTGGTTTTTTCGGTTACGGAACCGACCTTGAATTTGCAGCTTCTTGATAAATTTTTGGTCCATATTGAGCATGCCGGAATACCTGCGGTCCTGTGCCTGAGCAAACAGGATTTGGAGAACGAAGGCGGATTTACGGAGGAGGCTGCTGAGGCGGTCTCCTCCGTAAACCGTATCTACCGGAGACTCGGCTACGAGGTATTTGGGACAAGCTCGCGGCAAAATTCGGGCATCGGGGAAATCAAGGAGCGGCTGCAAGGCCATTTGGCGGTGTTTGCGGGACAATCGGGCGTTGGGAAGTCTTCTTTGCTCAACGCGATTGTACCGGGGTTAACGCTGGAGACAAACGAAATCAGTAACCGCCTTGGCCGGGGCAAACATACGACGCGCCATGTAGAGCTGATTGAGATTGGCGGCGGATACGTGGCGGATACGCCGGGCTTTAGCCAGCTGGATTTTGGCGAGCTTGGCATCGATGACCTTAGTTATTGTTTTGTCGAGATGAGGGAGCGTTCTCCCGATTGCAAATTTAGAGGCTGCACTCATGTGCATGAGCCGGGCTGCGCCGTTAAGGCTGCCGTGGAAAGCGGCGAGATCGAGCGGAGCCGTTATGACCATTATTTGATTTTCCTGACGGAAATGAAAGAGATTAAACGGAGGTACTGACTTCTATGACTATTATTGCTCCTTCTATTTTATCTGCGGACTTTGCCAGACTCGGTGAAGAAATTAAAGCGGCGGAGCTTGCGGGCGCGGATTGGATTCATGTTGACGTGATGGACGGGCATTTCGTTCCTAACTTGACGTTTGGTCCTCCCGTTATTTCCGCTGTCCGCTCTGCAACTTCCCTTCCGTTCGACGTGCATCTGATGATCGAGCGGCCGGAGTTGTCGCTTTCGGATTATATGGCTGCCGGAGCAGACCGGATTACGGTTCACGCCGAAGCTTGCACCCACTTGCATCGGACAGTTCATGCGATCAAAGAAAAGGGGCTGCCTGCGGGAGTCGCCATTAACCCGGCAACTCCAGTGTCGGTTCTTGAGCCGATCATTCACGATTTGGACCTTGTTCTGATTATGACGGTTAACCCGGGCTTCGGGGGTCAATCGTTTATTCCGTATTCGCTTGTCAAACTGCGTCAAGTGAGGGCGATGCTGGATGAGCGCGCACTGGACATTAGAGTTCAAGTGGACGGAGGAGTGAACAGGGCGACCGCGCCTGCCATCATCGAAGCGGGAGCGGATGTTTTGGTTGCGGGCAATGCGGTCTTTGGAGAGAAAGACCGAGCAGCCGCTATTGCAGCTCTTCGCCAAGGGGGATCGGCATGAAGGAGACGGTAAAAACGAGCCTCATCGTCATGCTATTTTCGCTAGCAGCCGGCTCGAGCCTTGCTCTATTTTTAGTGATTGAGGATTTTTTCAGATATGTGTTTTCATTGCTGACCCTCTACATGGGCATCCGTTTTTTTCGCCGTTATGAAACGGTAGGCAAACGAATTTTATTTATTGTGCTTACCGTCTTTTTCTGTGCTCTGACTACTTTTTGGGCTACCGTTTTCCGGTTTATGGAAAATCCCGAGCTTATGACCAGCATGCTGTAAACCTTGCTTTGGAGCGCTTGCAATGGAATAGGACAAAGCCCCTGCGCATAGGATGGTTACATGAGCGCAGGATGTGTGACGGAACTATTTCATGAGCGTGTCTGGGGAGGGATGAGGCATGAAATTTTATACGATTAAACTGCCGAAATTTTTGGGCGGTTTTGTAAAGGCAATCTTGAATACGTTCCAAAAAAATTAATGCTCAGGCTGCTCATGTCCGCAAGCCTGCAATATGAAAAGGCAAAAAAATAAAAGCACCTGAGTTTCAGGTGCTTTTGTCTATGGCGTTAGCCATCTTTATACGCGAGTAACTTTACCGGATTTCAGTGCGCGCGCGCTTACGTATACGCGTTTCGGTTTGCCGTCAACTAGGATGCGAACCTTTTGCACGTTAACGCCCCAAGAACGACGAGTTTTGTTGTTGGCGTGGGATACGTTGTTGCCTTGACGCGGCGATTTGCCAGTTAGATAACATTTGCGGGACATGACTACACCTCCTATAAAGATTTGCGAAGCCGAATTTGCTATGAAAGCAAAGCCTACTTCATAGAACATACGCTCCGTGTGTGGCGCCGAGTGAACGGCTACGGCAGCGCAGGCTTGACGTTTTGCAAGCGCAAAGCCGATTTCAGGCGCTCATGCGGCCCGTCAGGCCAGAGGCCGTGAGCGAATCTCATGATTACGTTAGCGATTAGTCAAGCTTCATTAAACACACTCGAATATCGTATCACAAACTCTTCGTCTGTTCAACCTAATTATGTTCGGCGAGGGGCAATTTTCGCTTACGGACTTCAATAACTGGACCATTTATAGTACAATGGTACATAGTCCATAATAGATAATGTAAAGGAGTGTACTGCCATGTCACTGCAGCTGAATACCGAACTTGGCTCCATTCATGTTACCGATCATTGCATCGCCGTCCTAGCTGGATCGGCTGCGATGGATTGTTATGGACTGGTGGGCATGGCTTCGCGCAAAGGTTTGAAAGACGGGATCGCGGAGCTGCTAGGAAGAGAAAACATGTCCAGGGGCGTTGAAGTGCGGCGCGAGAACGACAAGCTGCATATCGACCTCCATATCATCGTAAGTTACGGGACGAAGATTTCCGAGGTGGCGCATAACATTCAGTCCAAAGTGACGTATGTGCTCAATAACGTGATCGGCTTACAAGTGGATGAAGTCCATATATTTGTGCAAGACGTAAGGGTATCTAGGTAGCAGGAAGGGGAATTTTCATTGGGTAAGCGCTCAATTAACGGATCGGATTTTGCCGCAATGGCGTTTCTGGGAGCGGACTATTTGCAGCGTAACGCTGAACGCGTTAATTCACTTAACGTGTTTCCGGTGCCGGACGGCGATACAGGCACCAACATGAATTTAACGATGAGTTCAGGAGTTAGAGAGCTTCGGAGCAAGCCATCGGATCATATCGGCAAATCGGCCGAAGCATTGTCCAAAGGGCTGCTAATGGGCGCTAGGGGCAATTCAGGCGTTATTTTGTCGCAGTTGTTCCGCGGGTTTTCAAAATCTCTTTCCACGCTTCAAGAGGCTACGGCCGTCGATGTGGCGGCAGCGCTTCAGAACGGGGTGGACATGGCGTACAAGGCCGTGGTGAAACCGGTTGAAGGCACCATCTTGACCGTTGCGAAAGAAGCGGCTAAACATGCGGTTCAATACGCGCGGCGCGCGAAGGACGTTACCGATCTCATGTTGGAAGTTCATACTAAAGCGTATGAAGCATTGCAGCGTACGCCGGATCAACTGCCGGTGCTAAAGCAGGTTGGGGTTGTCGATTCGGGCGGACAAGGTCTCGTGTATATTTACGAAGGATTTTTGATGAGCCTATCGCGTGAGGATTCCGGCGATTTGTTCCAAATGCCTTCGGAAGCGGCATCGCCAGAAGAGGTAGCCGTACCGACCGCGCTTAAAGTGGAGCGGAGAAGCGAGCCTTCCTCGGCACAAGCTCATTTGTCCACGGAAGATATTGAGTTCTTATATGACATGGAATTTTTTATAAATCGTACCCGTTCCGGCAAAACTCCAGTGTTTTTTGATGAATCCGCTTACAAAAAGATTTTGGAAAGAGACGGGGATTCCATTCTCGTCATTACGGATGACGACATTATTAAAGTTCATGTCCACTCCCGCAAGCCGGGCGACGTGCTGAACGCTTCGCTACCTTACGGTGAATTGACCGATATTCATATTTTGAATATGCGGGAGCAGCACAGAGACTTATTGGAACACGATAATTCGGCGATTGTCAGTGCAGCGGATTTATCGGCGGCAGAACTGCTGGCGGGACAGGCGGTCAGCGGGATAGCTCCCGTTTATGAACGCGCTCCATACGGAATCATTGCGGTAGCTATGGGCGAAGGCGTTAAGGAAATGTTTTTGTCCAGCGACGTGGACACCGTTCTATCCGGCGGTCAGACGATGAACCCAAGTACGGAAGACTTTTTGAAGGCGATCGATGCGCTTTCTGCTGATCATATTTATTTGCTGCCGAATAACGGCAACATTATTTTGGCTGCCGAACAGGCGGCGGAGCTTAGCGACCGCAATATTACGGTCATTCCAACCCGCACGATCCCGCAAGGTCTGGCGGCTGTACTGGCCTTTAAGGAAGACGAGTCTCCTGAGCGCAACCGTGACTGGATGAAGAGCGCTGCGGACAATGTGGTATCGGGCCAAGTGACGAATGCGGTAAGAGATACGTCGATTGACGGCGTTGACATTCGCGAGGGCGACTTTATCGGCATTAAGGAAAAGGCGATTGTCGTTTCCCATGCCAAGCTGGAAACCGCTTGCCAGACTCTGCTTTCGAGCATGCTGGAAAACGGTGGAGACTTGCTCACTGTGTTGACGGGCGACGGTGCGGAATCTGAGCTTACGGCTGCTCTATGCGAGTGGGCGGAGGAGCAGTATCCGGATCTTGAAATCGAGGTTCAGCAAGGCGGTCAACCGCTGTACCCGTATTTGTTTGCAGTAGAATAGGTTGTAGATTTGATGTGGAGGGGTTTAAATGGGGAAAGTTCGCATAGTCGCGGACAGTACGTCGGATATACCGGCAGAGGTTCGCGAAACGCTCGGCATTTCCATGGTGCCGCTCAAAGTGTTGTTTGGGGAAGAAACTTATCTGGATTCTATTACAATCAGCGCGGGACAATTTTATGAAAAATTGAAGGCTTCCCCAGTGTTGCCAACCACATCCCAGCCGTCTCCGCTGGAGTTTTCCGAGTTGTACGAGCGGCTGCTGGACGAAGATCCAGAGGGGCCAATTATCTCGATCCATCTGGCGTCTATTCTTAGCGGAACCCACCAATCGGCGGTCATTGCAGAATCGATGCTGGAGCGGGATGCGGACATTACGATTGTGGATTCCAGATCGGCTTCTTACGGCATTGGCTTGCAAGTAGTAAGGGCTGCGGAAATGGCGCAGGCAGGCGAGTCCAAGGAACGGATTTTGGAGGAAATTGAAAAGCTTCGCAGCGACCTCGGGCTTTATTTCCTCGTAGACAGTTTGGAGTTTCTGCAAAAAGGCGGGAGAATCGGCCGAGCTGCGGCGCTGATCGGCTCCATCCTAAACATTAAGCCGATCCTTTCTCTGGATGATAACGGCGGTGTTTTTTCCGTAGACAAAGTTCGGGGCAGCAAAAAGGCGATGGGCCGCATTGCCGACATGTTGAAGGAAACGTTCGGCAGCGATCCTGTTCATTTAGTGATCGCTTCAACGGATGATTTAGGTCAGGCGAATGAACTGGGAGACCGGGTCAAAAGCGAGCTTAACGTACAAGGTGTCAGCTACACGACGGTGGGATCGGTTATCGGCGTACATACGGGACCAGGAACGTCCGCTGTATTTGTATACAGGGTGTGAGTGAAACATGATTAAGTTAGATGAAATTCCAGTTAAACAAATCAAAGGCGTGAGCGCTCTGAAAGAAGGAGAGCTTCACGCCTTTGGCGTCCATACTGTAGCCGATTTGCTTGCTTATTTTCCATTCCGTTACGAGGATTACCGCGTTCGCGAATTGACGGAAGTCAAAAGCGGTGAGAAGGCGACTGTGATGGGCATCGTGCGCGGAGCTCCCCTTCTTCAGCGCTATGGAAGAAGCAAGTCGCGTTTGACTTGCAAGGTGGAAATCGGCGGGTTTTTGGTGACGGCGGTGTGGTTTAACCGCCACTTTTTGCAGGAGCAGCTGCGGCTTGGCCGCGAGGTTATGCTGACCGGCAAGTGGGAGCAGCAACGCTTGCAGCTCACCGTGTCGGAATCGGAGTTTCCGGACAGTGCCAAAGCGACCAAATCCGGCTCGCTCCAGCCTGTTTACTCCATAGGAGGAAACATTACGCAAGCCTGGATTCGCAAAGCGATTGCGACAGCGCTTGATTTGTACGCCCCGATGTTGGAAGAGATTCTTCCTTACGAGCTGGTACAGGAGCATGGACTCATGTCCCGGCCGGAAGCGTTCCGGCTGCTGCATATGCCCGGCGATGTCAAAAAGGGGCAGGAAGCCCGCCGAAGAATGGTTTACGAGGAGCTGTTTCTATTTCAGCTAAAGCTTCAGGCTTACCGCTCGTTGAACCGGAGCCGCGGCGACGGCATTGCGCATCCGATCGAAAGCGAAACGATTCGCAGCTTTGCCGCCACTTTGCCGTTCGAGCTGACGGACGCGCAGAAGAAGGTCGTCAACGAAATGCTTACGGACATGCGGCGTCCTTATGGTATGAACAGACTTCTTCAAGGCGATGTCGGCTCCGGCAAAACGGTAGTTGCGGCAATTGGACTCTATGGGGTAGTGAAGGCCGGCCATCAGGGAGCGTTAATGGTTCCGACGGAAATATTGGCGGAGCAGCATGCGAAGTCTCTTCAGCGATTATATGAGGGGACGGGTATTCAAGTAGGCTTGCTTACGGGCAGCTTAACGGAAAAAAAGAGACGAGACGTGTTGGCCGGGCTCCAAATGGGACTGATCGATGTTGTCGTCGGCACACATGCTCTTATTCAGGAGGGTGTTTTTTTCCGAAGCCTGGGGCTTGTCGTAACGGATGAGCAGCATCGGTTCGGCGTCAATCAGCGAAGTGTGCTTAGGCGCAAGGGGTACGCTCCAGATGTGCTGACGATGACTGCGACGCCGATCCCGAGGACGCTTGCCATTACCGCGTTTGGCGACATGGATGTATCGACGCTTAAGGAAATGCCGCGCGGACGCAAGTCGATCAAAACGTATTGGGTGAAGCATGATGCGATGGATCGGGTGCTTGGTTTTATCCGAAAGGAAGTGGCGATGGGCCGGCAGGCGTATGTCATTTGCCCTTTGATTGAAGAATCGGACAAGCTGGACGTGCAAAATGCCATTGATCAGTATGTCCAGTTGCAGCAGGCATTCCCGGACCTTGAGGTGGGGCTTCTTCATGGCAGGCTGTCCGCGGCTGAAAAGGAAGCGGTGATGTCCCGTTTCAGCGGGAATGAATCCCATGTGCTCGTTGCCACAACGGTCGTCGAGGTTGGCGTGGACGTGCCGAACGCCACACTTATCATCATTATGGATGCGGAACGATTCGGCTTATCGCAGCTCCACCAGTTGCGGGGACGGGTCGGCCGCGGAGAGCATCAATCGTATTGTATTTTGATGGCCGATCCAAAGTCCGAAACGGGCCGGGAGAGAATGAAGGTCATGACGGAGACGAACGACGGCTTTGAGGTTGCGCGGCGCGATCTGGAGCTGCGGGGGCCTGGCGACTTTTTTGGAACGAAGCAGAGCGGCTTGCCGGAGTTCCGGATTGCCGATATGGTCGCCGATTACGAGATGCTGGAGCTCGCCCGCGAAGATGCGGCCAGGTTGACGGAACGCGAAGATTTTTGGACCAATGAATCGTTTGCGAGACTTTGGAACCATCTTCGAAAGGATCAATTATTTCAAGGAGAGCAGCTAGATTAAGCAATTATTCCCCCCAATCGGCATATAGTTAATTCAGTTAGAAGGATTGCCGAACGGGGGTGCAGGGAAGATGAGCTACCAAAATTACGGCATTAAGCCGCAACTGGTCGAACGGGTCAAGCTGAAGATGAAAAATCCTGTAGTAAAGGACCGGATCAGGCAATTGCTTGGCAATGTGACCAAATACGATTTGCAGGATCGCGTCAAAGTGCGGAAAATGATCAAATCGGCTACGGTTATTTTGCAAGAAAAGCTGACGGAAACACAAGAGGATCAAATTGTAGCGTTTGTGCTGGCGCAAAAAATCGATCCCAACAATACATTCCATTTGCTTAAGCTGTGGGGCATGTTTCGCTGACCGGGTATCCGGTCGGCTATTTTTTTGTGCTCAATGCCGCATTCCCGGTTAGTGTAGGGGGCGAGGTGCCCTGTTCAGAATTGCGGCAACTACCAAAGCTCCAACTGCTGCGAATCCTCCTCTTTCCTAACGATAAGCGAAGGATCGTCATGACGGACGTTGCCTACGGCCCCGCTAACGGGGTACGCTTCCATGGCGTCGGAGGGGTACGGCTTCAGCAGCGGCATAAGACGGTCGATGTTTTGCTCTTGGCGATCCAGCCAAAGAGTCTCCTCCTCCGGCCTCAATATGACCGGCATCCGATCGTGAATCGGAGCGACAAGGGAGTTCGGCTCAGTAGTCAAAATGGTACAAGTGCTTAGCTTGCTGCCGTCCGGACTGATCCATGTTTCATAAAGCCCGGCCAAGCTAAAAACAGGAGCTCCTTTGAGGATGATGCGCATCGGCCGTTTGCCCTTCGGGGTGGCTTGCCATTCGTAGAAGCCATCCGCCGGCAAAAGGCATCTTTTGCGCAAAAAAGCGTCCTTGTACGCCGGCTTGGAGGCGGCGGTTTCCGAACGGGCGTTGATCATGGAAAACCCGGTTTTGGCATCGCTGGCCCAGGGCGGTACAAGTCCCCACTTCAGTTCGCCCAACCGGTTTTTTCCCCCACCCTGAATAACGGCAAGCACTTGCTGACCGGGCGCGACATTATATTTGGGGCGATGAAAGGGAACGCCCGTTTCTTCAATCAAGTATCTGGTCATCAATTCCTCTAGCGTAATGGTTATCGTATAACGTCCGCACATCGATTTTTCCTCCGCAGGCTGTTTTTTTCATTATACCCCTCACGTTTCTCGTAAGCGAGAAGCAAGCTGGATGTGCCTTGCATAAGGTACGATATAAGCTTTGTCAGTATGGCAAGCCGCTTAATCGCGGATAATGGTTATTAAGAACAATTGTGGAAGGGGGTCCGGCGATGAGTCATCGGGAACAAAAAGAAGATGACGATCGCGGCGCTCCGGGAGGATGGATCAGCCATTTGCTCTCCCTCCCCGGCGAAGCGCTGTCTTATGCCGCAGGGAAGTGGAAAGCGATGAATGCTTCGCACGAAATGTTGGAATCCGCACAACCGCTATCGTTTGCGTCCGCTTCCGTGTCTCGTTTGAAAGAAGCTTGGTCTAAGCTTGAACAGGAGACGGGAAGCGCAAAAGCTGCTGCCGGAACAGGAGAGGCAGAATGGACGCCGGATGAAAAAATGCTGATCGAACGCATTCGAACCGAGACGGCGGAAGCGAATCGAAACAATGTTACGCGGACGGAAGCTTACCGCAATCTTTATTTTCGAAGCCCGGAGCTGCATTGGGCTCTTCTGGCGCATTTGGTTTCCCGCAACGGCGGATGGAACATGACGGACCTTCAAGGGGAGTGGCTGCCCCGGCTGCTGTCTGAGGATCAACGGCGGGACGTGTTTTTATTTTTAGAACGGGCGAATGCGCTTATTTTTCAGGATGCGTATCCGCAGCTTCTGCTTTATCAATGGAGCCGAACTTTTGGGCGCAGCTTGTTTCATCTGCTTCCGGCTTTTGGAGTGTCGGCTTTTATGAAGCCGGTTTGGAAGCACTTTTGGCGGGATGGGGATTCTGCGCTGCTTACCGCTGCGTTGATCGTAAATGAGCAGCATTATATTGAAGCGAGAGTGATCCAAAATGAATATTTTGACAAGCGCGTTTTGCACACTTTGTTTTTTGGGTTGCAGTCGCTGTTGCAATTAAACGGTGTCTTCTTTCCATATGGAAGCGGGAAGGAGGGCTGTGGTTCCGAGCTTCAACTGGCCGGTCTTGTGATGGAAAATTTTCGCGACGTCGGTGAGCGGATTGAATTTGGCAAGCGGTTGTACGCGATGCTGTTCGGCGTTCCGCGCGTGTTCGATGGCGCACGATGCTTTGCGGCGGCTGTGAAGCATACGGGCTCGCGCAGCGACTATGCTTCGCTTTTGTTTGAGGAGGTGCGCCACGGTGCTCCTAAACGCATTTACGAGGAGAAGCTGCTCGGCGGCAGACTGAAGCCGGGGGCATCGCGCATTTATAGTCCCCCGCTGCAGACGGCATGGAAGGATCGTTCTGTGGAGCCTGCCGAGCCGGGCGATTGGTTTGGAAGCGTTGAAGAGATTATTGGATATTTTCGTGAGCTGCCGTTGCCCCGTCATTTTGAAATTACGAATGAATATGGGTTGATGTTAAGCAAGCTGGAGCTTGCCGTACTCGCTTCTCAGCGCGGGGATTAGGCTGCCGCTTCCAAAAGCAGACGGTAGTGTTGATAAAGGGTATTGCCATCCCATCCCATCCGCTTTGTTTATTTCTTAGCCTAAATCGACTTGTTCTATGGATGCAATGTGTGAAAACGTAACGGCAGCCGATCTTGGCTTAGGCTGCTGTTACGTTTTTTTGTTATTTTACTTTAGGGCCACAGCCGGCGGTTTTTCCATTGCTCTCCGCTCCGGTAATATTGAATCCAGGTATGCTTCCTGCCAGGATCGCCTTGCCAAAACTCCGCTTCTTTGACATCCATCGCATACAGTCTCCAATTACGGGTGGCGATATCCGGATCGCGGTTGATCCGCTCTCTTTGCTCTGCAAGCGATTGTTCCAGTTCCTCCTCCGACGCAAGCTCTCTGCTCTGGTTTCCCGTCAACGCAATGGCGCGAGCTTCGGCCGACCGATGCCGGAAGTCGGCGGCTCCTGCTTCGTCTCCCATATCCCGAACGGTACCCTGCAAACGAATTTGCCTGCCTAGTGTAGGCCAGTAGAAGGTGAGCGCCGCTTTTGGGTTCTTTACACGCGCATCCGGAAACCCGTCGGCATCCACCGTAGAAAGCGTCATGGCATGAGGTTCTTTTACCTCATTATCAATAGCGTGACTTAGCCATTGCATAAACAAATTC
The DNA here is from genome assembly GCF_042675505.1 of Paenibacillus sp. GCM10027627. NCBI lineage: Bacteria > Bacillati > Bacillota > Bacilli > Caryophanales > Paenibacillaceae > Paenibacillus > Paenibacillus sp. GCM10027627. The sequence continues at coordinate 1,568,189 of NZ_JBHTHB010000001.1, read as the reverse complement.
CCTGGGTTTTCCGGCAACGTATTTATATCAAAGGAAGGAAAAGGGCCGGATAATGTTTTCAAATTTCTTAATAGCTGTTGCGGATTTTCCACCAGCATCATCCTTTCATTTGTTCTCTTAACCATTATATCAAAAATGATCTATTATCCATGAAATGGAATGTTTTTTGTACATGTGATGGACATAAAGAGAGAATTTGCTTTTTACGGTTTAAAAAGACGATTTTTTTCACATAAACACAACTTTTTATACTTAATCATGGTTCTGAGTGGTCACCCGCAACTTTTTTAATCTTTGGAAAGTCTGTATAGGGTAGATTTTATAAAATGAGAGGGAGTGACATCTTATGAAAAAGTTTGCACTCGGATTAGTTTGCGGAATAGCGATTATCCTGATAACGGCTGCGGCCGTACCTGGGGAGATAAAAGCGAAACTGACGCCGGTTTTTGTGAAGTTTCATTTGGGAGGCAAGGAGAGCAGCATTAGCTCTGACGGGACATCTATTCTGAATTATAAAGGCCAGCTGTATGTGCCGCTTCGTTCTTTTGCCAGCGAGATGGGCGCCTCGGTTCACTATACCGCTCCGTCAAACGGCGACAAAGCGCAGGTGGATGTCTATTATGCGGATGATCGGGATTTCACGGTAAAAGATGAACAAGGCAATGTTCGAGTCGGCCATCTGGACGTAAAATTTGCTTATACTCAGGATGTCCCGACTATTCGCGGTATGTTGAAAGTAGATAAAGCCATCCCTAAAGACAAGGATGTCGTCATTTCGATACTGGACGGGGACGGCAATGTGCTGGGTACAAGCAGTTCACTGAAGCCAGTGAATTCGAGCCACGGCTCTCTTGCCCAACTTAAGCCGGGCAGCATAATCCGCTTCTATACCTTTTTCCCTGCGATGGAAACTCCGGAAAAGTATTCGCTAAAGGTTGAGGTTGTCAAAAGAGCGGATTGGACTTACGATCAAGGGTCAATCGATTCGGTGAACACTGGTGCCGGGGGATTTAACGGCTTTCCGCTTGCGCCTCATGTAGACCTTCCTTATCATTTGGGTTCGGAATTCAAGCTTGGAAGCTCAACGCCGATTTCCGCTTCTATTATAAACCTTGGCCCAAAGGATACCGTCGTCATAACCAAACCGTTTAGTCTCAAAGTGGAAATTAGCAACAGCGCCCGTAAAGTGATACGCACTCTTGCAACGAAGCCGTTTACGGGAGAAGTTTTATGGAAGCAGGGAAGGGTCACTACGACTGTCCCTTGGGATCATAAAGATAGCGCCGGCAAATTGGTGAAAAAAGGTGAATACTGGGCAACTGTTTTGGGGGGAGAAGCCGAGGGGTACTATAAAAGCAAGCCAAATGAAATCGTCAAATTCAAACTGGAGCAATCCATGCAAGGTACGTTTCCTTTTGTTCTAGAATAAAATTAAAAGCTTCCCGCGCCGATTTTGGCGTGAGGAAGCTTTTTTTATGTATGTGTTCAATATTCGGACTAGAGACACAAGCGAGCTTGTTAAATTGAAGTTTACCGGATGTGCCGCTCGCTGGGACAACTTTATTAGGAGCCGCGTTGCAAGTAAGCCTGCTGCTTACTTGAGACGCGGCTCCTTATTTATTTTAATCATGGCAAGTAGAAGAGTTCGCCATCTCCTGGCATATGCTGTAGGGTAACCAAATCTTTGTTGTCGAGGGGGAGAACAATGAAGATCGCGGTCGGAATTATTCACGGTATCGGCAAACAGGAGTCGGATTTTGACGAGGAGCTTGCTGCGGCGTTGACCAGACGATTGTCCTTCATATGTCCCGAGATAGAGCTGGTCATTGAGGGAATCTATTGGGGCGATATAACCGAGCGGATCGAGGAGAAGCTGCTGTGCAAGCTCGCACCCTATAAGCTCCGTTGGGACCATTTGTTCGACGCACGCGGATTCATGATTAGCTTCGCTGGAGACGCAATCGCCTACCAGCCGATTCCCCAGGCGGATAACCCTCATCCACACGAATTCATTTATACGGATATTCACGAGCGCGTTGCACGCAAGCTCCAATGTCTGGCAAAAAGTGCCGGTGCGACCGCTCCGCTATGTCTAATCGGACATAGTTTAGGAACGGTCGTCATTAGCAACTATATTTACGATTTGCAGAACGATAAGCTCCCGCCTCTTATCCAGTCCATCATCGCGCACGGCAATTCTCCGCTTGAGAAAGGGGAGACGCTCACCCATTTGTTTACGATGGGCAGTCCCATTGCGTTATGGACGCTCCGGTATCACGATTTCGGCAAACCGATAGCCGTACCCGCTCCGAAATTCCGGCATAAGCGCGTTGGTGAATGGGTCAACTTCTACGACAAAGACGATGTTATCGCTTATCCGCTCAAGCCGTTAAGCGAGTCTTATAACAAGGCCGTCACCGAAGATGTCGAAGTGAGAACCCCCGGCCTATTTTCCTGGATGCCTCTCGGCTCGCATGGAGGATACTTCCGGTCGGTGGCGATACAGAAGCGAATCTGCCATTCGCTTGCCCGGATGTACCGTATCCTGAATCCGTTGTGATATATGGACAAATAAAGAGGAAGAGGCGATTCCCCCGTGCTGGGAGAATCGCCTCTTTGCCGTCAAAGGGGCTGGTTCAGCCTTTGGCGCTGCTGAAAAACTTTTCGTTGTAGACGACGCTAGGATGGGTCGGGTTGTAGCCTTTGGCGATGTTGTGATGCTCAATCGCTTTGGAGCGGTCGCCCAGCCTGTCATAGCAAACGGTCAGCTGCAAATGAGGCAGCCACGTCCAAGTGGCGTTGTCCGTTGCGCCCATAGAATCTTTTGGCCTCTCCAGCAAAGTGGCTTGCCTAAACCAATAAATCGCTTGATTATACCGTTTCTGCTCAATGAAGACAGAGCCAAGCTGGCAGCAAAATTCTGCGCGGGGAAGGTCGTAGCTGAGCGTGCGGAGCAGGGAGGCGATTTGCTTCTCCGGCTGAATTGTTCTCCCATAACAGTCTGCTTGCTTCGTACACGCTCCGATGTTGTCTTCGATCCATCCCTGTCCGCCGCTCAGAAACTTTTCGTACCATTCCGCTGCTTCATGCAGGCGGGCATGATCGCGCAGCTCGTTGGCAAAATAATATTGGTCGCGCGGGGAAAACACTTCTCCTCCATCCAGCCGCTTCAAATAAATGCGCAGGTTGCGGTCGGTGTGAACCCGCTCCTTGCGATGGGTGACGGCGACGTCGCTATGATAGATGCGGCCTGCAACGGCCAAATATTCATGAACGGGTCCGATCCAGCGGAAGCCCATGCTCCGGCGGACAAGCCGGTTTCGGCGCAAGCTGTATAGAGGTTTGCCCGCTTGATCGAAGGTCAAATGATAATTCATCGAGATGCTGTCGTAGGGCAAGTTTTCCTCTTTAAGCGCTTTGAGCCGGATTAAATCCTCTTCTTCGATCACATCGTCGGCGTCCAGCCAAAGAATGAATGTTTGCGTCGCCTGCTGGAAAGCGAAATTGCGGGCGGCGGCGAAGTCGTCAATCCATTCAAAATCGTAAATGACGGCTCCGAAGGACGCTGCAATTTCTTTGGTCCGGTCTGTAGAGCCGGTGTCCACAATGATGATCTCATCCACTGCCTCCTGCACCGAAGAGAGACAGCGTCCGAGGCTGTCTTCCTCGTTTTTGACAATCAAGCATAAGCTGATGCTGTTCAAACGGCCACTTCCTTTCGATTCTGTGCGTCTGTACCATTCTATTAGCTCGAAACCGGGAATGTGCTATACATATTTCCAGCCAATAAGCGCCAAAATAGAGGCAACATGGAAAACAGTAGAGGGTGCGCTATGAGCCAAACTAAAGAAACGGCATTAACGCCGCTCAGTCCGTCGCTACAGGCGAATGTGCATGCCATATTTACCCGATTTGGCGGGAGCAGCGATCTGGTCGTTCGATTGTTCCGCAGCGACGCCGCTCCGCATCGGGAGCTGGCGCTGCTGTATATAAACGGCCTCGTCGACGCCGATGCCATTAATGAAAGCGTGCTTGCGCCAATGATGTCGCTTAGCCTTCCGCCGTATATGGACGATAAGGGCGATGGGCTGCTGGAGTCGTTCCGCGCATGCGTGGTGTCGATAGGCGCAGTAAAAGAGATCGTAACGCTTGAAGCAGCATTGCAAAATATGGCAGACGGGCTATGCCTTATTTTGGCGGATGGAAGCGCAATGGGCTTGATGGCTTGTGTCGGAGGCGGGAACCAAAGGCCGGTTGGCATTGCGCAAACGCAAACGGTAATCCGGGGTCCGCAAAACAGCTTTGTGGAAGACATCGAAACGAATATGAGCCTTATCCGGCGGATTATCCGCTCCTCGGACTTGCATGTGCAAAAGCATAAAATCGGCAGGCAGACGCAAACGAACGTGGCGGTGCTGCATATAGACGGGATTGCGGATGAGGAAATCGTCAAAGAAGTTTACCGCAGACTGGCGGTCATCGATATCGACGGCATTTTGGAGAGCGGATATATTGAGGAGTTTATTCAAGACGAAACGTTTACGATGTTTCCTACGCTGCTGAATACGGAGAGGCCGGATACGGTAGCCGCTTCTTTGCTGGAGGGAAGGGTAGCGGTTCTAGTGGACGGCACGCCCATTGCGCTTATTGCGCCGACCACTTTTTTCAGCTTTTTCCATTCACCCGAGGATTATTATCAAAGATTTGATATCGCTTCGTTTGTGCGGACGATCCGGTATGTCGCTTATGTCGTCTCGATGCTTTTTCCTGCGCTTTATATAGCTGTAACGACGTTCCATCAGGAAATGCTGCCGACAACGCTGCTGATCAGCCTTGCGGCACAGCGCGAAGGGGTTCCGTTCCCGGGACTGGTGGAGGCGCTTTTGATGGAGATGACGTTTGAGGTGCTCCGGGAGGCAGGCCTGAGAATGCCTCGTGCGATCGGCCCCGCCATTTCGATTGTCGGCGCCCTCGTACTTGGCCAGTCGGCCGTTCAGGCCGGCATCGTGTCGGCGGGGATGGTTATCGTCGTTTCGTTTACGGCGATTTCCAACTTCGTTATGCCGGAGTTCAATATGGCGGCGACCTCTCGCATCATCCGTTTCGGCATTATGATAATGGCGGGAATACTGGGCTTTTTCGGAATCTTTATATCGGTGCTGTTTGTGCTGATCCATCTCGTATCGCTGCGCTCCTTCGGAGTTCCGTATATGTCCCCGTTCGCCCCCGGCTCCAAAGGAAGCGGAATGCTGAGGGATGTATTTATCCGGATTCCGTGGTGGGCCGCCGTACTTAGGCCGCTGGATATGAAGCTGCGCAATCCAAAGCGGCAGAAAAACGCCAAACGTCCCGTCTTCCAGCGGCATTCCGATAAATGAGAACAGGAGGCGAACCGGATGAGCAAAAGACGATGGCCGTTATGCGCGCTGCTGTGCTTGCTGCTGCTTCAGACCGGCTGCTGGAACCGGGTCGAGCTGAACGATATTGCGATCATTTCGGCAACGGGGGTTGATTGGCGAGATGGAAAGTGGGTATTGTCCTACCAAATCGTTATTCCAAGGGCAATCTCCAGCCAAACGGTGGGCAACGGGGCGGCGGCGGTCAACGTCTTTTCCACGGAGGGGGACAATTTCCGCAGCGCGATCAACAAAGCGAGCGAAGAGACGAGCCGCCGCCTTTATTTTTCACACAACCAAATCGTCATTATCGGACAGGACGCTGCCCGGAAAGGGATGTCCTCTTTGCTCGAAGCTTATTTGCGCAATCACGATTCCCGGGAGACGGTGGGCGTCTTCCTATCGAGAGACGATGCCAGAACGATGCTGGAGCAGCTCATTCCGCTGGAGCAAATTCCTGGGGCTGCCATTCAGCGGATGGTGGCTAATGAAGACCAAGGCAGCTCCTCCTTTCGGCAGATGACGATTCATAGCGTACTGACGGATCTGCTTGGCAGTACGAAAGCGACGAGCATTCCGGGGCTGATCATTTCGGGATCGGGAGAGAGTACGGACAGCGTCAAAATGATCGGCAAAACGTCGACCCCCTCCAAAGTGAGGCTGCATCAGCTGGGGTTGGTGCGGGGGGACAAGCTGGTCGGCTGGCTGAGCGACGAACAAAGCCTTGGCGTGATGTGGCTGACCGATCATGTCGGCAAAACAACGGTTTCCTTCGATTGCACCGATGGCGGAAAAGGGAAAAAAAGCTCCGCCGCACGCATTATGCAGTCGAATACAAAAGTTCGTCCTGTTTTGCAAGACGGTCACTGGGTGATGGAAGTGAAGGTGGATGCGGAGGGGACGCTTGTAGAATACAGCTGCGACAGCGATTTGACCAAGCCGAAAGTGGTAAGCGCGGCTGAGAAGCGGATTGCAAGCGCAATCCGAACCGACATTATGAACGGTTGGAATGCCGTTCGCAAGCATAATGCGGATATGCTTGGCTTCGGCACGCTGATCCACGAGCATTACCCGAAAAGGTGGAAGCAAGATAAAGAAAATTGGGATGTGTTGTTCCCGCAAACAGAGGTTCGGCTTACTGTTCATATGAAATTGAGCTCAACGGGAATGAGCGGCAAAAACTTTAAAGGCTCGCAGAAAAAAAGCGGCTCTTCACCGTAAGCGGGCCGTAAGCAAGGCGGAAAGGAGCGAACCCTATGCAGCAATTCGGAAAAAGTCAATTGGCGATCTTGATCATCGTTTTTTTAATCGGCAGCACGCCGCTGTTTGAGCTCGGCATTACGGCGAAGCAGGACGCATGGATTGCGATGACTGTTGCGGCAATAGCGGGATTGTGTTTGACGATGATTTATGTCGTTTTGCAAAAGAGGGCGCCGAGCGCAGGGATAGCGGATTTGTACAAATTCCACTTTGGGCGTTACATCGGCGGAGCTTTCGCCGTCATTCACGCCTGCTGGTTCGCTTACGAGGCGATGAGAAATGTGCGGGACGTCGGCGAGCTAACGTCGATGGCCCTCCTAAATATGACGCCGCAATGGGTCACCATGCTGTTCATTATGGCTATTGCCGTCTATACCGTGAACAAAGGGGTCGAGGTGCTTGTCCGCATCGTACAATTGCTGTTCCCGGTTGTGCTGCTTAGTTATTTCTCCATTATATTGCTGCTGTTTTTCACCGGACTGGTCAACGTGCATCATTTGCTCCCCGTTCTTGAGAATGGGCCAATGCCGGTGCTTAAAGCTGTTTTTCCCGATTTGCTGTCCTTTCCGTTTGGGCAGATGGTGGTGCTGCTCGTCTTTTGGAGCATGGTCAAAGAAAAGGAAGCGATCGGCCGCATTACTTTTTGGTCGCAGGTTTGCGTTTCCATTTTTCTCGTTTTTATGAATGCCCTTATTTTATGCGTACTGGGACCAGAGCTTGCGAGCATTACAGCTCTGCCGCTTCTTCATGTCGTGCAGCTGATCAGACTGGCTAATTTTTTGGAGAGGCTCGATATTATCGTCACGCTGCTGCTGTTCATCGGCTTGTATGTGAAAATATCGACGCTTTATTTTGCCTCGTTATATACGGCCAGCACCGTAACCGGTATTTCGCAGCGTTATTTGATCATGCCGATTGGAATAATTATTTACGGCGCTTCATTCCTGGAGCCCAACAATACGTATCATATTTGGATTGGTCTGGACATTACTTTAAAGATCGTGCCCCTTTTCCAAATCGTGCTGCCGCTATTAATGCTGACGGTCGGAATAAGAAAGCGGTACAAGGCGGAGGCTGGCGGCGGAGTTCAAGGGGCGTAATGCGGCGGCAAAAAGAAAAACGCTACTTTACGGTAAAATAAGTCTGGCGTTCTGTGCCGAGTTTGCTATAATGGATACGTAATTGACGTAACCGAATATGCTCTGGGGAGCTGGACCTAGCCGGCTGAGAGGGAATGACTTGCATTCCGACCCGTTTAACCTGATCCGGATAATGCCGGCGTAGGAATAGAAGCTAAGCTTCTTCTTTTTTGAACGGCTTGCCAAGATTTGTGTCTTGGAGGTAATGTTTGAAAAGGGAGAGAAACACAGCCGACAACACGACGTCTTCCGAATGGGGAGGCGTCTTTTTTATATGCCTCAGCGCGGATGGAAGGGACGCATAGGGAGCGTTCAATTATAAAATAGGGAGTTAGTTGGAGAGGGGAAGACAGCATGAGAAGGAAAAAGGAAATGGGCTGGAGAAAAGGGCTCGCGCTTACCATTCTTGCGCTAACAGTAGCGCTGGCCGGATGCGGCGGGAGCGGGAAAGAGGCGGCGAGTGGAAATGCGGGCAACCAGGCAGCCAATAACAACAAGGCCGAGGGCGGAGCGGACAAGCCGCTGCAAAAGGTGCAAGTCGTGCTTGACTGGTCGCCGAACACGAATCATACGGGGCTTTATGTCGCAAGGGACAATGGCTTCTTTAAAGAGCAAGGTTTAGATGTAGAAATTATACAGCCCGGACAAGATGGAGCGGACAAAATGGTGGCGTCCGGCAACGCGCAATTTGGCGTGAGCTACCAGGAGTCGGTAACGATGGCGCGTATTGCTGGCGCTCCTCTTGTCTCGATAGCGGCTGTTATTCAGCATAATACGTCGGGCTTCGCTTCACCGAAGGAAAAGGGGATCGACTCCCCTAAGAAGTTTGAAGGCAAGCGTTATGGCGGATGGGGCGCTCCTGTAGAAGAAGCGGTCATCGACTCCATTATGCGTGAGGAAGGCGCGGACGTTGGCAAGGTGGACATTATGAGCATCGGCGACAGTGATTTCTTTACGGCGGTGAAACGAGATATCGACTTTGCGTGGATTTATTACGGCTGGACAGGCGTAGAATCGGAACTGCGCGGGGAACAACTGAACATGGTTTATTTGACCGATTACAGCGAAAAACTGGATTATTATACGCCGGTGCTTGTGACAAGTGAAGAGACTATCGCAAAATCGCCGGAGCTCGTCAAAGCGTTTGCCGCTGGAGCGGCAGCGGGTTACCAGTATGCCATCGAGCATCCTGAAGATGCGGCGGAAGTGTTGATCAAAGCTGAACCGGATTTGAATGCAGAACTGGTAAGAGCGAGTCAAAAATGGCTGAGCCCGCGCTATCAGGACGATGCGCCGCGTTGGGGCGAGCAAAAGCTGACCGTATGGAAAAACTATGCGGACTGGATGTTTGAGCGTGGACTGCTAGAGGCTGAGCTGGAAGCGGAAAAGGCGTTTACGAATGAATTTTTGCCGAAGTAAAGCTGGAAAAGCCGGGTTTGAAGATGCAAGCCTCAAAGAAATTAATACTTAAGAAATAAGGCAGGAAAGCGCGGAAAGACATCAAAGAGAGGGGATAAATGGTTATGGCGAACGCACTTGTCAGCATTCAAATTTTGCCGAGCACGCCGGGAGGAGAAAGCGTCATCCCGTACGTGGATCGGGCGATTGAAATCATTAAAGAGTCAGGGGTCCCTTACCGTGTTGCGCCTCTGGAAACCACGATGGAGGGTGAGCTCGGCGAGCTGCTGGCTGTCGTGCAGCGCATGAACGAAGCAATGACGGCAATGGGCTGCGCATCCGTTATTTCGCAAATCAAAATTTATTACAACCCGGAAAATGGAGCTTCGATGGGGCGCCTGCTGGAGAAATATCCGGATGGGCAATAAAAAGGGCTTATGGTCGCGCCTCTGGCCGCCTGCCTCGGCGCTGGGAGTGCTGCTGGTTTTGTGGCAATCGGCCGTCACTTTCGGCATTGTGAAGGAATGGATGATTCCATCGCCGCTGGGTGTCGTGAAAGAAGCATTTTCTCCAAAGGTGTGGCCAAGGCTGCTGGAGCATACGGGAGCTACTGTAGAGCTGGCTGTCATTGGACTGGCGGGAGGAGCGGCGGCGGGCTTTGCCCTCGCCGCTTTGCTGCATTTGCTGCCGGGTGTGCGCAGAGGGTTATATCCGCTGCTCATTTTATCGCAAAACGTCCCGATTGTTATTTTGGGTCCGATTATGACGATGCTGTTTGGCTATGGGCTATTGCCGAAAGCGCTGCTGGTCATTATGGTTTGCTTTTTCCCGGTGTGCATTGCCATGCTGGGCGGGCTGTCGAATACGGATGAAGGCTTACGCAACTATATGCGTATGATCGGAAGCGGAAAGTGGACGCTGTTTTGGCGGCTGGAGCTGCCCCATGCGATTCAAGGGCTGTTCTCCGGGCTCAAAATTGCCGCCTCTTACAGTGTACTTAGCGCAACGTTTGCGGAAATGCTGTCTCCAAAAGTAGGACTTGGCGGATATATGGTCGTCTCGTCCAGAGGGTACATGCCGGAGCGTGCTTTTGCCGCCGCCTTGCTTATCATTATCGTTAGTTTGTCTTTGTTTGGATTAATCGCATGGGCGGAGCGGCTTATTGTTCGTTGGCGGCCAAAGAAGGAGGCGGAGCGGCATGCTGGAAGTTAACGGGCTTTGCAAAAGCTTCGGCGATGCGCGCCGCCGCAAGGAAGTGCTGCGCGATCTTTCTTTCCAAGTGGGCGACGGCGAATTTGTTTCCATTATCGGCCCTTCCGGCAGCGGCAAAACGACGCTGTTCGGCGCCATTGGCGGATTAGAGCCCCCATCGGCGGGAGAAGTGAAGATTGGCGGAGCGGTTACAACGGGCCAAACCGGCCATGTAGCCTACATGCCTCAGCAAGCTTCACTGCTGCCGTGGCGTACGGTCGCAGGCAACATTGAGCTGTCGCTTGCGATTGCGGGCGTGGACAAAAGAAAAGCAAAAGAGGATGCGGCAATGTGGCTGGAGCGCGTCGGGCTGGGCGAATACGCTGGGGCTTATCCCCATGTATTGTCCGGTGGGATGCAGCAGAGAGTTTCTTTTTTGCGCGCGTTGCTGTCGCCGCAGCGGCTTATGCTGCTTGACGAGCCGTTCGGAGCGCTCGACGCGCTGACAAGAGGGCAAATGCAGAAGTGGCTATTGTCTATTTGGGAGCAAAACCGAAGAGCCGTTCTTTTAGTCACGCACAGCATAGAAGAAGCGCTATATTTGTCCGACCGTATATTGGTGCTGTCTTCCGCCCCTGCGGAGTTGGTGGATGAAATTACGGTTCCTTTCGAACGTCCGCGCAGGGAAGAGCTTTGGAGAGATGCCCGGTTTATGGAACTGAAAGAGAGGGTATACCGCCATCTCGGAGAAGCGAGGGGAGCTGACGGCCATGGGGGTTAATAACGAAGGGGCAGAAAATAGGCGCGATCCTGTAGCGCGTCGTTACATAGACGCTCATATTCATATAGACCTATACGCGGAAGCGGAGCAAACTGTACTGTTGGAGGAAGCGTTTCGAAACGGTGTGGAAGCGGTTGTCGCTGTGTCGATGCAGTTGGAGTCGTGCAAACGAAATGCCGTTCTTGCCGGACTGTATCCCGGGCGAGTCCATCCTGCATACGGTTTTCATCCGGAGCAGACGCTGCCTGAGGAACGCGAAGTGGAACGACTGCTGTCGTGGATTCGGCAGCGCCACGCGGCGGGGGATGCTTTTGCCATCGGTGAGGTCGGCCTGCCCTATTACATGAGAACGGACAAGGAAGCGGCGGGGCACTATTTTGACGAAGCTCCCTATTTATGTCTGCTGGATCGTTTTGCTCAGCTTGCCGCAGAGCTTGACCGCCCTATTGTTCTCCATGCCGTTTACGAGGATGGGGATAAAGCGTGCGACTTGCTAGAGCGCCACGGCGTTCGCAAAGCGCATTTTCACTGGTTTAAAGGAGCGGAGGCGACGGTAGAGCGGATGATGAAGGCGGGGTACCGGATTTCGGTGACGCCGGATGTCGCATACGAGCCTGAAATTGCGGCTCTGGTGCAAAAGTATCCGATCGAGCTGCTGATGGCGGAAACCGATGGACCATGGCCGTTTGAAGGACCTTTTGCTGGCATGGCTACAAAACCTCTAATGGTGCGGGAAGTAGCCAAATCCATCTCCCGAATAAAAGGTTTGCCGCTTAAAGAAACGGAAGCGATGCTGCTTCAAAATACAAAAAGCTTCTATGGAATAGGAAAATAAATGCTGTCGGAACGGCCCTTGTCTTTGTGGACAAGGGCCGTTTCGTTATGCCAAACCGCTGCATATTACGTAGTAACAAGGCATCGTACGCTGTAGAGCGGCGAAAGCGAAGGGAGCAAGCGGGATGGCGAAGCTGACGAGAGAGCAATTTTTTCAGGCTATTGTGCCAGCGGTTATTTTGGTAAGAGGCGAAGGTTCTCCGATGTTCCCGTCCGTGAGGCTTGCGCAGAGCTTGCTGGAATCCGGGGGAGAAATTCCTGCATGGAACAACTTGGGGGGAGTTAAAGTAGGAGCAGGCAAGGAAAATGCTTATTGGCAAGGAGAGGCCGTAGTTAAGGGGACATGGGAATACGTAGACGGGAGGGCGGTTGCGGCAAAGGCGGCGTTCCGGGCATATAAAAGCATCTACCATTTCTACAAAGACCTCGATCTACTGCTCAACACTCCCCGTTATGCGCGAGTGCGGCAAGCGGATACGCCGGAGAGGCAGGCGCAAATGCTGCAAGCTTGCGGGTATGCGACGGACCCGGCGTATCCTTCTAAGCTGACCTCCCTCATTAGGCAATATGGGTTAAAGAAATATGACGAAATGGGAAAACCTCAGCCGGCGCCAAAAGGATTTGAAAAAGCTTCGGTCGTGCCGATCGTTTACCACGGAGGAGTAATTAGCAAAGGTTATTTGTTGCAAGGAGTGACTTGGATTCAGGCCAAAGCGACGGGTGAAGCGCTTGGGGCGACAATCGGCTGGAAGGGCAGCCGAACAACCGTAAACGGAGTCGATGTGGATACGGTATTATCGTCATCGGCCGGATTTATTAAAATAAGAGATTTTGCGGACGTGTTGTCTCTTAAGGCGGGTTGGGACGGCTTGGCGAGAGTAGTCATGCTGGAGTAGCGCAGTCGGCAGGAGGTTTTGCCGGAATTGCTCTGGGGGATGAGCTCGGGCTTATAGCCCTGCCTTTTTTGGACGGAGGGGAATAGGATATACGAAAGCTTAGTAGAAGGGGGAAGCGGCATGTATGACTATGTTGTGGACCATATCCCGAAGTCGACGCCTGACAACAGGCGGCCGGGCATCTCGCTAAAAGCGACGACCATTACCATTCACAATACCGCCAATCCAACCAGTACAGCGCGGAACGAGCGAAATTGGCTGACGAATCCGTCCAATACAGTGACGGCTTCCTTTCACATTGTCATTGATGAGCATGAAGCGATTGAATGTATTCCGCTGAACGAAGTGGCTTGGCATGCGGGCGACGGAAGCGGGAAGGACAGCGGCAATCGCACCTCGATCGGCATTGAAATTACGGAAAGCGGAAACTATGATCAAACGCTTGAGAACGCGGCAAGTCTAGTGGCCGCGATGCTTGTGGAAAGAGACTGGGGGACGGACCGGCTAAGGCGGCATTACGACTGGAGCGGCAAAAACTGCCCTCGCCTTATGAACGAAGACGGAAAGTGGGGCGGCTGGACAGCGTTTGTCAACAGAGTGGAGGAGCTCATAAACGATGATGATGGCGAGGAGGAAGAGCCGATGCTGGATGCTAAGGACGCCAATGCGATCATTTTGTTCCTAAGTGCCGCTTATATGTCAACGAATGTGCCGGATGCACGGAAAGAATTTAACCGCCTTGCCAACGAGCTGCGCAAAGCGAGCGGACAAGAGCCTCAGCCGGGCTAATCAAAAGGAAGAAGCAGACGCTATGGAGTTATGCAAATGACATATAAGTAGGATCCGCCGACCGGATGGTTGGCGGATTTTTTTGGTAGAAGGATAGGGTATACCGATAAACTAGTAAGGGCAAGTTTCGGGCAGGGGCCAGTCAAACGACATGACTGATATCCGTTATCCGTCGCACCCAAGGAGTTTCATCAATCGCTCAGAGAGAACGGATAGAGTGCGTTCGAAAAGGGTCTCGTCATTAAGCGCTCGACTGAGAATCAATCCCCCCTGAATTCCGCCAACCGTCTCCTCTGAAATTGCAGCAGCGGTATCGAGGGAGACTCCTGCTCGAACAATTGCGGCGCTCAAAGCATCAATCCACCTTTTAAAATATTGTCGAATGATCAAAGCGAACCGATCCCGCGTCTCGTCAAGTGCAAAAGCGCCGACAAGACATATCCGTTGGCCTGATCGAAAATACGCATCGACCTCGCGCCACATCGTTTGAATGGCCGCAAGCGGTTCGTCCCGTTCGAGGGGCTCAAATACGTTGGTTATGAACCATTTATCGATATGTGCGAGAATCTCGGCGGCCATTTCCTCTTTTCCGCCAGGGAAGAAATAGTAAAGGCTTCCTTTGGAAAGTCGTGTGCGGGCCGTGATTTTGCTCAAGGATGCACCTTCGTAACCGAGTTCACGGAAAACCTCAGCAACCATCGGTATGACATCGGCTTTTTCGAATACGATTCGGGTCATAAGCCTAGATCGGTTAGGCCGGGATGGTCATCGGGGCGCCGACCGAGCGGCCAATGAAATTTTCGTTCGGATGGACTAATCGGCATATCATTGATCGATGCAAACCTGAACTTCATTAAGCCATCAGCTGCAAATTCCCAATTTTCGTTCCCGTAAGATCGGAACCAATTCCCGCTATCGTCATGCCATTCGTAGGCAAAGCGCACTGCGATTCGGTGATCGGTAAATGACCAAAGCTCCTTTATGAGTCGGTAGTCCAGCTCCTTAGCCCATTTTCTTTCAAGCAGCGAGACAATTTCCGTTCGGCCGACTGGAAAGTCGGTGCGATTCCGCCATCGGCTGTCCTCCGTATAGACAAGCGATACCCGGTATGGGTCACGACTGTTCCAGCTGTCTTCGGCCATCCGGACTTTTTGAATGGCGGATTCGCGTGTGAACGGGGGGATGAGTGCACTCATTAAAATCTCCACCCTTTCTTTTCCATTTGTTACAGTATAGACCGATCGGTTTATAAATGCAAGTTTAGGGCATAGGCCAAGCAGCAGGTAGCGAATGGGAGAATGGCTAAAAAGCGAGTTTTCAAAACATACAACCACAATGCGACTCCCCCTCGCGTTGTGGTTTTTTACTCATTCGATAGGTTCGGGGCATATAAATGTTTAAGCGGATAAAATAATCGTTTGAAATTATGTAGTACAACGTTTAAATAGAAAAAAATTAAAATATAACACATGTTTTATTTTAATAATTGAAAAATAACGTCGAAAAAATAGTCCTTACCTACTGGTATAAAAACAGGATTTCATTGTCCATCTGCGCAGTTTGCTATTTGCATACGCCTAATTTCGAGGAAGAGGGATAAAACAACTCAAAAAAAGACCTGTTTTTTCGTTTTTTGACAGTTTCCAGAATTAGAAATAGTAGTTCATCGGTTTCATTTACGGGGTTCATTTTTTGCAGATATAATCTGGTTAGTTTTGGGAGGGAGGTGAATAAATGACAGGGTGTATTGAAGAGCATGTTCCGAAGTCGTATTACATGACGGCCTGCTGCTCTACGAACCTATGCGGTACAAAAGTGTTGCCAGATGGCAGTGTACAAAATCTATATACTCTTTTTGGTGATATTTGGTATTACGTGGGCAATACGGGTGGGGGACAAAACCACGGGACGTTTGCGGAATGTGTGTGTACAGGCGCATAAGCAATAAAATTTAATGGTTCTCAAAAAAGGGAAATTGGAGAGGCAATATCCATATTCAAAACAAGGGGGGAATTATATATGTATGTAGGCTGTATCCACAATAGTTATTGGGGCATAAATGCTTGCTGTACGTATACTCCATGCGATTCTTATGTTGACGCTAACGGTACGGTCCATCCGAGATACGTATTAGAAGGAACCTACTATAGCCGTTCCGACCAAAGTTACGTTAATTTTAGCAGCTGCAGCTGTTCGGCACCTGGACCTGGTCCGTCCGTTCCAATTCCGAACTAATTCACATGCGTTCAGGCTGGCATCGACCTTGAGTCGGTGTCGGCTTTTATGCGAAATAGTTCGATACCTGATAAGGAAAGGGCAGATCATAAGATGATGTCCAACAATCAAATACCGAACCTTGAAACTACTGCAATCCCTTTCAAACAAAAAATAAGAGCGATTGCGCTGCTGTTTGGCAAGTTTTTTCCTATCGTGATCCGCGTTATTCCGGGTTATTTAGCCATAATCGGAACGCTTAAAGTCGTGACGGCATTTGTGCCGATTATTCAAATCTATCTAGTAAAAGAAACGATTGATTCAATTACCGCTTTGTTTCTAGACAAGTCGGTCGAGCTTTTTTATTGCTTCCAATTGCTTGGATTGCAGGCCCTTCTGTATTTGTCGGACAAGCTGCTTCAATACGCGGATCAAATGCTGACCATGCGGGCACAGCAGCAATTGCGATACTATTTTCAACTGATTTTGCTGGAAAAGACCTCGAAACTTCCATTGTATCACTTCGACAATTATGAATACTTCAATAAGATCGAACGGACGACGTTCGGGATGGATACGAGAGGTTTTAATATATTTAGCGCAGTTATGACAATTGTTCGAAGCAGTATTTCGATTACGGGTATTTTGTATATTTTATTCAGCTTTCACTGGGTGCTCGCTGTGGCGATGATGAGCATGCTAATCCCCAACCTTTGGCTCAATTCGAAAGCGGGAGGGTTAAGATTTTCACAAATGGTCATGCAGACGCACGAGCAGCGGCAGCTTTCTTATCTTCAACAGCTTTTGCAAGGCCGGGATACGGCAAAAGAAGTTCGGATGTTCGAGAGCGCGCCTTATTTAATTCAAAAGTGGAAGGGTATATTTCAAAAGGTGACGAAGGAGAAGTTGACGCTCGAAGGTCAGAACTTGCGACGCAGCATGTGGCTTGACCTTTCGCATACGATGCTGAATATCGGAGTTTATGCGGTGCTCGTATGGTTTGGATACAGAGGCAGCTTAACGATTGGCCACTATGTATCGCTATCGCAGGCACTTACTCAGATACAAGCGCTTGTGGCGGGAATCGGCCGCAGTATGGCCGCCATTTATGAGGATTCGCTATACGTGACGGACACGCTGGGCTTTTTGGAGATGAAGCTGGAGACGAATGAGGAGCATACCGAATCGTTCCCAGAGGTTTTGAAGGAAGGCATTTGTATCAAGCAGTTATCCTTTAAGTACCACGGTGGAGCGAAGCCGACGCTAAAGGGAATCGATCTGGTCATCAAGCCTGGGGAAAAAGTGTCTATCGTAGGAGATAACGGGGCAGGCAAAAGCACACTGGTCAAATGTATCTTAGGCTTGTATATGCCGACGAGCGGGACGATACAATTTGACGGGATTGACATTCAGACTATTTCTCCAAGCTCGATGCGCCGCAATATGGCGGTTGTGTTTCAGGATTTTGTAGGGTACAACTTGTCTGCACGCGAAAACATTGCTTTAGGCGGGCTGGAGCATTTACAGGATGACGCGCGAATTCAGGTCGCGGCCTCGCAAGCCGGAGCGGACGAAATACTGACGCATCTTCCGCAAGGGTTAGATACGGAGTTGGGCGTTATTTTCAATCGGGGGGTTGAGCTGTCCGGAGGGCAATGGCAAAAAATTGCGATAAGCCGGGCTTATATGCGTGACGCTCAATTGGTCATATTGGACGAGCCGACGGCTGCCCTCGACCCGATTGCCGAGGCTGAAATTTACGACAACTTCGCGAAGCTATGCGAAGGTAAAACAACGATTATGATTTCTCATCGGCTCAGCAGCTGCCGCCATTCGGACCGAATTTTTGTGATGAAGGACGGGGAGGTCATTGAACAAGGCAACCACGAGCAATTGATGAGGATTGGCGGACGGTACAAGGAAATGTTTGAGCTTCAGGCCAAACGATATATAGCATAATTTACTATTTGGTATAACATGCGAGATGGAATCGGCGGAACTGATTTCACAGTCGAGCGGCAAAAAAGCGTTTATCACAATGGATGTATTCATTCTCCAAAGGATAAGCGCTTATTGTACTCATCTCGGGTGCTACCAAACACCGACAGCTCTAATCGGTTAAGTAGAATTCGCTCATAAACGGCAAGAGCCGTTAGGCGGCTTTTATGAAGCCGTTTCCTTCGTCTTTTTCGATTTTTTCTCTTTGGGAGCGGCTTTTCGTTTGGTGGCAGTTTTTCCAGAATCGGTCGGAATTTTAACCGCTTCGAGGCTGGCCTGAAGAGCGGCCATTAAATCGATTACTTTGCCGCCAGCAGGTTCTGCTGGAGAAGCGACAACATCGATTCCTTCGCCGCTGATTTTCCCCTCAATGGCTTGCAACAGCGCAATACGATAGTCGTCCGTATATTTTTCCGGTGAGAAAGTTTCCGTCAACTGATCAATGAGCAGCTTCGCGATCTCAAGCTCTTTGTCGCTTACAGCTACGTTTTCAGGGAGGTTCGGAACTTGCGAAATGGGACGAATCTCATCGGGAAAATGCATCGTTTCCAAACATAAGCAATTGTCTACAACCCGAATAGCGGCGAGGCGGCTTTTGCTGCGGATCGATATTTTGGCGATGCCGATTTTTCCGGTTTGTTTAATGGCTTCCATTAAAAGGCCATACGGGCTGGCTCCTGCCATGTCGGGTGCGAGATAATACGCTTTTTCAAAATAAAGAGGATCAATGTCGGTTAAATGAACAAAATCTAAAATTTGAATGACGCGTGCAGATTCCGGGCGAAGCGCATCCAGCTCGTCCTCGCTGAAAAGCACAAATTTGCCCCTGTCGTATTCAAATCCTTTGGCAATATCGCCTGGCTCAAGCTCTTTGTCGCAATGGGAGCAGACTCGTTTTTGTGAGATCGGCATCCCGCATTCCTTATGAATGCTGCGAAACCTTACATCTTTGTCTTCCGTTGCAGTAAACATTTTAATGGGAACATGAACAAGTCCGAAGCTGATAGCGCCTTTCCATACCGTATGCATAAATGAGGTTGCCTCCTTATGAAAATAATGACCATAAACCTAAAAACTTTGTTATGCGTAATCAATGTGCAAATTTGATCCTATAAACAGCATTCCCAAAGGGAACGTTATTTTATTTTCGCTCATCAGGTATATTCGCCCCGAATGCGGACAAAATAAAAACATCGGCGTCGGAAGATGCCGTAGACAACCGCGGAGAAGACTTACGTTTCCCCATAAGTTCTTCGTCCGGTTTCTCCTCTCCCATGAAAGAGGCTCCCGAAAGGGAGCCTCGATTTTTTGTTTGCTGAAAATCCTTAATAGTAAAGAAATAGGTTGACTAATAGTTGACCGATTTTGCCCCTTTAAAAATGAGACGTTAATCCTATATGTTCGTAAGCAATTATTAACAATAACTAGCAGCGATAACCGACGGAAAAGGACAGGAACAAGAAAGTTTTTATTATTTGTCATGATCGTAATTCTTCTTGCTTGTTTAATTATTTGGCTTTTATGAAAGAGAGCGGGAGAACAAAAAAAGAGCAGGAGGCGAAGACCTCTCTGCTCTTTTTTATTTCAACACTGTTACAGCCCAGTTCCAATCGTAAAATTTATAGTCGCGAAATATTGTCCGGAGCGTGTCCCTACAAAATCTCCAACAGCGAACTTGCTGCCGGTGCCGGTTTGGCTTGTAATTTCCAACGTTTTAGGTATGGTCAGCGTGTAGCTTAATGGAACGCTGTATGAACCGGAACCAAAGCCCGGGTTCGCACTAACAAAGGTTTGAGTGGCACTGCTAAGCGTAATAGCTCGTGCGATTGGCCCATGAGTAGCATGGATGGGTTGGCCAGCCGTGTGAGAAATGGTTCCGACATTCACGGAAACAAAAGAAGCAGGTATTTTTAAGACGAAAGTAGCCGCTCCTCCAGAAGACGGGTCCGCCAATGGCTGGCTGGTGAAATCAGTTGCCGACATTTTTACAGACCAGCCTCTAGCTCCACCCGTATTGTCCGTCACAACTGAAGTCGACGCCGCTGTTGTTTGCATGACGGCGTTATTGTCGAGGTCAACGCTCAAAAAAGAGCTAGGCGATACGGAAAATTCTAAGTTGCCACCAACAACTCCCACTTGAGTGGAATTTGAAACCGAGTTGTTGCTGCTCGTTACGATGACCGATACGTCATCAAGGTACAACTGATAATATCCGCCATTTAAAGAAATGACGCTATCAAACTTCACGCTAAATGTAGCGGCATTGGATGGGGGAGTAGCATCAAAGCTCTTCAAAACATAGCCATTTGTAGCAGCAGTCACGTTTGTACCGTCAGCTTCACTAATGATATTCCCAGAAGAATCATAAAATACGAGCGAATATTTTAAATAAGATTCCACCATGGAAGTGACATTGGTTTTGAAGGACAAAGCTAAATTTTGCGTAGCGGTAACGGAGTATTTGTCGCTAATAATACGAAGAGTATCTCCGGCTAGACTAACGCCATCCTCTCTCAGTCTCTGTGCGTTAACGCCTTCTGCCGCATCAGATGGGGTGACATCTGCATAAAAAGACTGTGGTGTATTGCCTATCGTTCCAAAGGACCAAAAATTTCCTGTCCCCCCTCCCGTGTAGCTTTCAAATCCCCCATTTTGAATTAAGTTGGTTGTAGCGCTTGCAACGGAGATGTTCATTGAAGACAAAAGGAAAACAATAACAACACCAAATTTAAATATCTTTCTCATTTACAACGGACTCCTTCCTAAATAATTAGATTCATTTCTACATTTTACCTCAATTTCCTTGATAATTCGACGTTTTTTACGTATATTTCTGGTTTATTCCAAAATTATGACAATCGGTTGCCTTATGAAGGCATTGTTTCGCGATTTTATCCATAGGGTAATGAAAAGTGAAGCCGGCAAAGGAGTCGGCAATCTTTAAACATAGAAAATGGGGCGTTATTCAATGAATCCGAAATTAAAATGTACATTTTGCAAAAATACAGGGGAGTTCCAAGGAGCGAACGGGATTAAGTATGATTGTTACTGCGATTTTGCAAAAAGCAAGGTTTATGACGGTGGAAGGCACGAGGCGAAATGACCGCATAGAGATTGGCATTTTTTTAAACTAGCCAGAAAGCAAAAAAGGCGCCCTCGTCGTGAGGGAGCCTAAATTGGTTACGCAGACGAGGCTTTATAGCCGCGCGCGGTTTTTGTTTTTGTCGTCGCCTTGATCGTCTTCCTGCTCCTTTTCCTGCTTCTCATCATGAAACTCGACTTGCGAATGGCCTGTAATATGATCGAAGGGGGTGTAGGCATTGGATGGAGCTTCTTTCGTGACGATCATTTTTCCGATGACAATAGCTAAAATCAAGAAAAGAGCGCTTGGTACGCCCAGCAGCAGAAGCAGGCTGGCATTCATAATGCGGCACATCCTTATCACGGCAAAATAGAGTAAATTAAGACTCATCATAACTCAATATACAAGTAGAAGTAAACGGGCTATATTGGCCTCAGAAAGATCGAAGCGCATCTTCTTAAAAAATCCGTTTTCCATGCGAACTTACGCAATCGTTTCTTTCTAATTGAAGGGAAACTATGGTACGATAGGCGGGAATGATTGCGAAAGGGGTAGTTGCAAGTGAGAGTCATCGCGGGCGAAGCTAGAGGGCGCGCGCTCAAGGCCGTACCTGGCGCTAATACGAGGCCGACGACGGACAAGGTGAAGGAAGCGATATTCAGCATGATAGGACCCTATTTTGACGGCGGCATTGCGCTTGACTTGTTCGCGGGCACAGGCGGACTTGGTCTTGAGGCGTGGAGCCGAGGCGTGGAAAGGGTTATTTTTGTCGATCGGGAAACGATAAGCATAGATGTGATCCGGCACAATGTAAAAGCTGTCGGCGCGGAGTCAGCGGCGGAAATTTACCGCAACGATGCCGGTCGTGCATTGAAAGCGTTGGCAAAACGAGGGCTTGCGTTTTCGCTTGTTTTTTTGGACCCGCCTTATCGAATGACAGATATGGATGCGGTGATGGAGGAACTTGCGGATAAAGGGATGTTGGAAAACGACGCCAAAATTGTGGTGGAGCATGACGCTGCCCACACTTATCCGGAACACCTCCCGCATTTTGATCAAATGAAACATGCCAAATACGGCGATATCGCCGTAACGATATACAGGTACGCCAAAGAAGACGCGAATTCGGACCTTATGAATAGGAGAGAATCGGATGACAACGAACAATCATGAGCATGAACGGAAAGAGGGTTTTTATGCCAAAAAGGAACGGATAGCCGTTTACCCGGGCAGCTTCGATCCTGTCACGTACGGTCATTTGGACATTATCCGCAGATCGGCTAAACAATTTGACCGGCTTGTTGTCGCTGTTCTGAACAATACAAGCAAAAACCCGCTTTTTACGGTGGAGGAGCGCAAGGAGCTGCTTCGCGAAGTGACAAAAGAAATTCCGAACGTCGAAATTGACAGTTTCCGGGATTTGCTGGTCCGTTTTATGAAAAGCAGAAACGCGGATGTCATCATTAGAGGAATCCGTTCCGTAACCGACTTCGAATATGAGCTGCAACTGGCTTCGACCAACCATTTGCTGGACGGGGAAATCGACACGATGTTTATGATGACCAACCCTAAATATTCTTATTTAAGCTCTAGCATCGTCAAGGAAATTGCCCAGTTTAAAGGCGAGGTGCGGGAGCTTGTGCCGCCTCAGGTCGAAGCTAGACTGAAAGAAAAATACGACGCCCGAAATTAATTTTATGATATTCGGGAAAAAGTTCGCGGCCGTGCGAGCCAATAGGCCGTTAAAGCGGCGGCGAATAGGATGGCAGCTGCGCCGACGGAATAAGGCCAAATGGCCGGCATCGCGTCCATCGTCATAGGCGCTGCCGGCAAGGCGCTTCCTATCGATGCCGGATAATATTGTCCCGACAAAATAACGGGGAAGCTCCCGTTCGGAACGAGCTTTTGAACGAGCAGCATCATGGGCTCCCATAGGAGCAGTGTAAGCAAAAAAGCATGCAGCGAGTGGTTTAAACGGTGTGCGGCAAAGGGCAGCAGCTTCAAATCCGTTCCAGCGATGGCATAGCCGGTTTGCAGAATGCCGCCAAGTCCGCTCCAAGCAACAATCGCGGCGATTAACGCGCAAGCGAAAGCGATATTTGCGCCAGGCGCATGCCATATCGAGGCGGCGTATGCGCCCAGATGGCTTTCAAAAACAGCGGGGCCGAGGAACGATAGGGAGAATGCGCCTTTTACCAAAGGAGCCAGGAGAGGCTCCGTCAGCTTGGCCAGTACGGAGGCGAAGATCATAAAGCCTCCGACCAGCATCAGCTTTTGTACGCCGGCCGCAACGGAGTCGCCGAGCACTTTTCCGAAGCTGCGGCCATCCTGCTCTCTCCCTTCTTGAAGGGCATGAGCCATCCGCCGGGCAACGCCCGTTTGAGGCGCCTTGGCGGCGTTTTTGCCATGTTCCGATTGTGTAGAGCTATTGCCAAAAACAGAGCCAAGCAGCAGCAGCCATAGTGCGGAAGCCCATACAGAGACCGCTATAAATAGGCCTGCAAGCGGCTTTTGCAGAAAGCCCGCCCCGATCACCACCAGCATGAACAGCGGGTTTGGCATATGAGCGTAAGCGAGGAGCCGTTGCCCTTGCGCTTTGCTGAGCAGCTCGCGTTTGCGCAGCGAGGCGACAGCTTCGGAGCCTGCCGGATAACCGCCCATCCATCCGAACACGATAGCAAGCGCGGCTTCTCCGGGAAGCTTGAATATGCGCTGCATCGCAGGCTGAAGCAACGCTCCGGCAGCATGCGCGAGTCCGAACGCAAGCATGATTTCATACAAAACAAGAAACGGGAGCAGTCCGGGGAATACGATGTTCCACCAGACGGTTAATCCTTGAAGCGACGCTTGGAAGGATGCGTCGGGCTGCAAGATGACGGATCCGACCAACAGGACGGACAATAGGGCGAGAAATATCGTTTTGGGCATGCCGCTTTAACTCCTTTTGGACGAACCTATTCGTTTATTAGTACGTCGCGGCAAGGAGAGATAGACCAGCGTGAGACGATGAGGCATAGAATGGGGGATAGACTATGCGAAATGGGCTCCCGGTTGCAAAGCGGGCGATTTTGTCCGCAGCGATTACAGCGCTCGTGATGTGGGTGCTGCTGTATGCGCCCACCCCGTATTTAGTGTACGAGCCCGGAATTGCCATTCCGGTGCAGGATATGATTGAGGCCGATACGGAGGCTTCAGAACATTCGGATCAAGGACAATTTCTTTTGACGGCAGTCAAGCTAACGGAGCCGAATTTTTGGAACGTTCTAGCGGCGGGCATTGACCGGGATCGGGACGTGTATTTAAAAAGCGACGTGTTCGGCGGTGTTACGCAGCGGCAATATGCGAAGCGGCTGACTGTTATTATGGAAGGCTCCCAAAACGATGCCATCGAGGCCGCCTATCGGTATTTGCATTTGGCTTACGAGGTAGAGACAAAAGCGATCGTCGTCACGGATGTAAAGCGGATTGGAGACAAACCAGTCAGTTCGCTCCGGCCGGGAGACAAGCTTCTTGGCTTAAGCGAAGGCGACGACTTTTTGAATGTGGGAGACGCGGCGCAAAAAGTATTTTCCGCATTGGCGGGATTGAAAGACAACGGAATCATTTCCATAAAAGCGGAGAGAGAAAAAAAGCCGTTCCTTGTCCAATTGGCGAAGCCAAAGTCTCAAGAGGCCGAGCAAAGCGGGGAAGCTTATTTGGCCGCGCTGCTCGGAGTTGCCGGCTTTACAGAGCTGCGGGCAATCGAGCCGCAGGAGCAGGAGCACAGGCTGGCTATTGCGGCGGGCGAGATCGGAGGACCGTCCGCGGGCCTTGTATTTGCGCTTGGAGCCGTCGATTTGCTGACGGAAGGAAGTTTGGCGGGCAGCGCTACAATTGCGGCGACAGGTACCATTGATGGAGACGGCAAGGTTGGAGCTATTGGCGGCATCAGGCAAAAGGTGGTCGCGACGAGCCGCGAGCAAGCGGGACTGTTTCTCGTGCCAAAAGCCAACGAAAAGGAAGCAAGGGCAAAGGCGGAAGCGATCGGTACGGACATGAAGGTGCAAGGAGTAGAAACGCTGCAGGAGGCGATCGAGGCGATCGCCTCCTATAACGGGTCTCGTTAAAGCATAATCGGCTTGTCCCGATAATCGCGGAAAAGGTCATTACAGGTGCCAGATGGGGACATACCCAACCTATAAGCGTTGCTTGCCCGAATGTCCAGCTCCAAATAACGATAGCGCTCCGGAGGCCTTGCGGCGCTCATGAGAACGGGCAAAGAGGCGGATTTGCGCATTTGTTTAAGCAGCATTCCCCCTTTTTCGGTAAAACCGAGTATACGAATATATTGGACGCCCTCCGACAGCATCGCAGGAGTAAAATCTTCCTTGACATGGCCGAGCAAAATAGACAAAAGCGCGCGCTGAAGCTTAGTTCTTGTATAACGTTTTGTTTTGAGAAGCGAAAGCAGCGATTCATAAGTGGGGTCGGGCAGAACGGGCAGCGCATTCAGCACGCGATGCTCAAGCCCTTCCGTTATTTCGTGCAGTTTGGCCATTTTGCCGGAGTCGCTTGTCATTAAAAGATGGAGCAAGGCAGGGAAGTAGTTGTCCCAGCTTACAGGCCGAACCCCCTTTTGAGACAGTTCCCGGAGAACGGAATAGGTGCTGGACGGGATATAGGCTGCTGTATCGTGTACGCTTGATCCTTCAAGAAGCAGCTTGCGAATGGCTGTTGCGCTTGCGATTGCCCCGTCCGTAATTGTATGCTGATGGTATTGGGCCTTTTCTCTGGCAATCGTAAAAGGCTTCATGGCTCCTCCAATTCGGCGAAGCGCAATCAAATAATGAAGCCCGAGCGTATGATTCGGCATATCGAAAGCGAATGAAGCGGCCTCTGCAAAGCCGGCTTCCGTCAAATAGTCTTGAACGGCGGAGCTGTAAGCGGCAGGGTAGTTGATTCCCGTCTCCAGGCGGGCTTTCAGCAGCGATTGGAACTTTGGGGGCTCGCTCGCCATCATTTCGGCCGCCAGCTCAAGAGGCTCCAGAAGCCCGCTTTCCGTGCCGAAGCAGAAGGAATCGACAACGCCGGTCGCTTCAAGCAGCGAAACCGCACCATATGCGAACCATTCCGCCGCTTGGGTCGCATAAGCGACGGGAAGCTCAATAACCAGATCGCAGCCGCCCTGAAGCGCCATTTGGGTACGGGTCCATTTGTCCCACATGGCGGGTTCGCCTCTTTGCAGGAAATTTCCGCTCATAACGGCGACAACCGCTTCCGCTCCCGAAATACGTTGGGACTGGCGAAGATGATAGCGATGACCGTTGTGAAAAGGGTTGTATTCGACGATGAGTCCGACTGCGCGCATAGCTCCCATCCTTTCGATCATTATAGTTGGTTACACTATAACATAGAGTGGGATTGCCTTTACAGAAGATGAGGCGCGGTCAAATACGAAGAGTGAAATTGTTGACAAAACAGCTTTTGAATGGCTATAATAATCTTTGTTTGTTTGGAGTGATGATATGCAGTTTCATATGCAAGAGTTGATGGCCAGAGGGCTGAAGTCAACCGTTCGCAAGGAGCTTGACGTCAGCGATTTGTTTAAGGGACGCGCAGATGTGGTCAGTACAGGCCCGCTGCATGTGTCGCTTGAGGTTGCCGGCCATGAAGGATTCGTTACGGTGGACGGCGAATTGTCCATCGATCTGGAGCTTGCTTGCTCAAGATGTCTGGAACCGACCCAAGAACATACGGTTATTCCGTACTTCGAGCAGTTCAAGCCCGCTTCCGACGCTAAGGAGGAAGAGGACGGGAACGAAGGCGAAGATGATGATTTTGTTGAAGTCAAAGCGGACAAACTGGATCTATTGCCTTACTTGGAAGAAGCGCTGCTAGTCTTTATGCCCTTCGCTCCGTTGTGCGGCAAAGATTGCAAGGGACTCTGCCAAACATGCGGTGAAAACTTGAATGAGCGTGCATGCGAGTGCAAACATGAGCGGATTGATCCGCGGTTTGCTTCGCTGAAGGATTTATTTAAGGAATAACAGCGATTGATTTTGTGAAGGAGGTGGGAAATATGGCAGTACCTCAACGTAGAACATCCAAAACTCGCCGCGACAAGCGTCGTACGCATTTCAAGCTTGCGATACCGGGCATGGTAAAGTGCGAGCAATGCGGAGAGCTGAAATTGGCTCACCACGTGTGCAAAGTGTGTGGATATTACAAAACAAAAGAGATCATTTCCCAATAATAATGATTTCAACGATAGCACTTCATCTAGCGGTGGGGTGCTATTTTTTCATTTCATTGCGCAGAATGATTTTTTTTTATATACTGATTTAGTACCAGGTGATAAAACTATCGGTTTAACATATATCTAGTAAGGAATGCGGTTCGGCTATTGCGATTGCTAGAGGACGCGCTCAGTCATTCCACTACTCATTATCGACAAAAGGGGTGCCGAGCATGGAACGATTGCCCAAGCGTCAGCGACATCAGCAGCTGACCCGTCATATAGAAGACAATCCTTTTGTAACGGATCGGGAGCTAACCCGTTTGCTTAAGGTCAGCATTCAAACGATCCGGCTCGACCGGATGGAGCTTGGCATTCCCGAACTGAGGGAAAGAATGAAGCTGATGGCGGAACGTTCCTATGATTCCGTCCGCTCTCTTCCTTTGCACGAGGTCATTGGCGAAATTGTAGATTTGGAGCTCGACAAAAGCGGCATTTCCATTTTCGAAATACGCGAAGAGCATGTATTCTCCCGAACCTCGATCGCGAGGGGCCATCATGTGTTTGCGCAGGCCAATTCGCTCGCGGTAGCCGTTATCGATGACGCAATCGCTCTTACTGTAACGGCGGACATCCGGTTTATACGGCCTGTTAAGCTGGGAGAGAAATGTATTGCGAAAGCTTACGTCCGCTCCATTTCGGGGGAACGAAGCAAGTCGAAGGTAGAACTGTTTACATATGTAGGCGACGAGATGGTGTTCCAAGGAAACTTTGTCATCTACAGATCTGCTGGAGAAGGGAACAACGGAGGGGGAGAAGAACATGCGGATCGCGATTGACGCGATGGGCGGAGACCACGCCCCTGGGCTGATTGTAAAGGGAGCGCTGGAAGCGGCGGCCGAATGGCCTGATACGGAGCTTGTTCTGGTCGGAGACAAGGCGGCTATTGAACCTTTAATTGGCGGAAGTCTTCCTGCTAACGTCAGCATTGCACATGCGGATGACGTGATCGGACCGGACGATGAGCCGGTTAAGGCAGTAAGAAGGAAAAAGGGAGCGTCCATGGTTGTGGCGGGCCAATTGGTGAAGGACAAGCAAGCCGACGCCATGTTGTCTGCCGGCAACACGGGAGCGCTTATGGCAACCGGCTTGCTTATTGTCGGTCGGATGGAAGGCATCGAGCGCCCTGCACTGGCTCCGATGCTGCCGACTATGGACGATGTCGGCCTATTGTCGCTCGATCTGGGGGCCAATATGGATGCCAAGCCGGAGCATTTGATGCAATATGCTATTATGGGCAGCATCTATCGCTCAAAGGTGCATGGGCTGGAGAGGCCGCGGGTTGGCCTTCTCAATGTCGGAACGGAAGCCAAAAAAGGCAACGAGCTGACTAAGGCAGCTTACGAATTGCTGGAGAACGCACCGATTCATTTTATCGGCAATGTGGAAGCTAGAGACGTGCTTAACCGCAATTGCGACGTTCTCGTGTGCGACGGATTTTCTGGAAATATTATGCTGAAAGCGATGGAAGGTACGGCGGGCATGATTTTCAGCACGCTCAAGGATGCTTTCGGAAGCTCCTTATTGACCAAAATTGCAGCTGCCATTATGATTCCGAAGCTGAAACAGCTAAAAAAGAAATTAGATTATAAAGAACATGGCGGTGCGCCGCTGCTCGGGCTTAACGGCCTAGTCGTCAAATGCCATGGCTCGTCCGATGCGTTTGCGGTCAAAAATGCGGTGCGTCAGGCAAGAATTGCGCTTCAAGGAGATCTCATCGGTTCGATCTCCGCAGAAATTAACGGGAAGTGAGTGTTTAGCATGGGGTTGCATTCTGTCGGTATTATTGGAACAGGCAAATATGTGCCTGAACGAATCATTACCAATCAACAATTGGAGCAAATGGTGGAGACAAACGACGAATGGATCGTGACGCGCACCGGCATTAAAGAGCGCAGGATGGCTGCGGAGGCGGAGGCGACCTCCGATCTCGCTTACCATGCATCCAAGATGGCGATCGAAGCTGCAGGCATTACGGCAGAAGATATTGACCTGATTATCGTATCGACTATCACGCCGGATATGTTTTTTCCTGCGACGGCTTGCTTGCTGCAAGACAAGCTGGGCGCCAGCAAGGCGGCCGCATTTGATTTGTCCGCGGCTTGCTCGGGCTTTATTTACGGGCTTGCCACAGCATCGAACATGATTGCGACTGGCATGTACAAACATGTGCTTGTCGTAGGCGCGGAGACGTTGTCCCGCATTACGGACTATACAGACCGCAATACGTGCATCCTGTTTGGCGACGGCGCGGGAGCTGTTGTTTTAGGTCCAGTGAAAGAAGGACGGGGATTCCGTGCTTTTGAGCTTGGCGCAGACGGAAGCGGCGGCGAACTGCTTAAAGTAAGCGGCGGCGGATCTCGTCTTCCCGCTTCGGAAGACAGCCTCGCCTCCAAACAGCATTATATTCATATGGCGGGCAATGACGTATTCAAATTTGCCGTCCGCATTATGGGCAGCGCAGCGGAGGACGCTTTGGAGAAAGCGGGCCTGACGAAAGAAGACATCGATCTGCTTGTCCCGCATCAGGCGAATATCCGCATCATCCAATCCGCCATGAACCGGTTGAACTTGCCGGAGAATAAGGCGATGATCAATCTGGACAAATACGGCAACATGTCTGCGGCTTCCATTCCTGTGGCTCTGGCGGAAGCTGTTGAGCAGAATCGGGTAAAGGAAGGCGATTGCCTCGTATTTGTCGGTTTCGGCGGCGGATTGACTTGGGGAGCGTCTGTGCTGATTTGGTAATGGGACTTATCCCCGCCTTATTGCGGGAGCCATTTGTTATTGGGTGTAGGAGGAAAACACGTTGACGAAGACGGCATTTGTATTTCCAGGTCAAGGCGCGCAAACGGTAGGAATGGGCAAGGACGCCTACGATGCGTTTGAAAGCGTCAGAGCTCTTTTTAAGGAAGCCGATGATGCGCTTTCCATGGATTTGACTTCGCTTATTTTTGACGGTCCAGAGGAAACGTTGAAACAAACGGCGAATACACAACCTGCGCTGCTAACGGTAAGCGTAGCTTTTCTTAAGCTGCTTGAGGAAAGCGGGCTTAAGGCAGATTACGTTGCGGGTCACAGCTTAGGGGAATATAGCGCACTTGTTGCTGCGGGAGTGTTGCCATTCCGGGATGCGGTGCGTACGGTTCGCGCCCGCGGCTTGTACATGGAGAAGGCTGTGCCAAGCGGGCAAGGCGCAATGGCAGCGGTACTCGGTGCGGAACGGGAAGCGCTCGCGAGCCTATGCGCTTCGATTACGGCGGAAGGAACGTCGGTTGAGCTGGCTAACGTGAACTGCCCCGGACAAATCGTCGTCTCCGGCACGGCGGCGGGCGTACAGGCTGTAGTTGAGAAGGGACGCGAAGCGGGAGCGAAACGAGTGATTCCTCTTGAAGTAAGCGGACCGTTCCATTCCTCGCTTATGAAGCCGGCTGCGGAGCAGCTAGCCGCCGAGCTTGAGGCGTTGGAGTTTAGAGATGCCGCGGTGCCTGTCATAGCGAATGTGACGGCCCGTGCAGTAAGCAATGGAAGCGAAATTCGTAAGCTGTTGGTTGAGCAGGTGTACTCCCCAGTCCTTTGGGAAGACAGCATCCGGTATTTGATTTCCCAAGGCGTCGATACGTTTGTGGAAATCGGGTCTGGTACCGTGCTCACCGGTCTCATCAAAAAAGTGGACAGAAGCGTTCGCGTTATTTCGGTTAACAGCATCTCGGCACTAAACGAGCTGCAGGTTAGCGAGACACTTTAGGAGGGATTTTATTATGTTTGCGAGCTTGGAGGGCAAAAAGGCGCTTGTTACAGGCGCTTCCCGAGGAATCGGCAGGGCGATTGCAATCGCGCTTGCGGAGGCGGGAGCCGATGTTGCCATCAATTATTCCGGCAGCGAGGCAGCTGCAGCGGAAACGGCTGCGGCGGTTGAAGCGCTTGGACGCCGTGCAATCGTGATCAAAGCGAATGTAGGCAAAGCGGATGAGTTTGAAGCGATGGTAAAAGAAGTCATCGACGGACTTGGTTCGCTTGATATTTTGGTGAATAACGCCGGCATCACAAAAGACAATCTGATTATGCGCATGAAAGAGGAAGAATTCGATCAAGTTATCGAAACGAATCTTAAAGGCGTGTTTAACGGCATCAAGGCGGTTACTCGTTCGATGATGAAGCAGCGTTCAGGCCGGATTATTAACATTTCGTCCGTTGTCGGCGTGCTCGGCAATCCCGGTCAAGCCAACTATGTGGCGGCTAAAGCTGGCGTCATAGGTCTGACAAAAGCAAGCGCCCGCGAGCTCGCCTCGCGCGGCATTACAGTCAACTGCGTGGCCCCGGGCTTTATTCAGACGGATATGACCGACAAGCTGTCCGGTGAAATGAAGGACTCGCTTGCGACACAAATTCCGCTGGCCAGACTTGGCGAGGCGGCAGATATCGCAAATGCAGTCCGTTTCCTTGCTTCCGATGCGGCGGCCTATATGACAGGTCAAACCGTCCATGTAGACGGCGGCATGTACATGTAATAGCGCTTGGAAGCAAAGAATTGAGTTACAAGGTAAAGATGGCATTTTAACATCAATTCTCGTATAATACGGTGGAGGAGGTGAACCGGATGTCCGAAGTAGTAGATCGCGTAAAACGAATTGTC
Source organism: Paenibacillus sp. GCM10027627 (assembly GCF_042675505.1). Classification (NCBI taxonomy): domain Bacteria; kingdom Bacillati; phylum Bacillota; class Bacilli; order Caryophanales; family Paenibacillaceae; genus Paenibacillus; species Paenibacillus sp. GCM10027627. The sequence continues at coordinate 1,536,301 of NZ_JBHTHB010000001.1, read as the reverse complement.
ATCGACCGCCTTGGCGTAGACGAAGCGGAAGTAACTCTTGAAGCTTCTTTCAAAGATGACCTCGGAGCTGACTCTCTTGACGTGGTTGAATTGGTCATGGAGCTGGAAGACGAGTTTGATATGGAAATCTCTGATGAAGATGCAGAGAAAATCACGACGGTGGGAGAAGTTGTAACTTACATACAATCTCATACCTAAGTTGGACAAGTCCCGTTTCAACAAAACGGGACTTCTCTCCATGTTGGACGTTTTATTCCGATCGAGTTTTCTAAAAAAATGAATGATTAAGCTTAATGGCTATTTATATAGAAATGAAGAGATCCAGTCCCTGGAATCTTCTAAATCGTTGTCAGCAGAGGTGAATGCAATGAAACAAAGAGTTGTTGTGACAGGCATGGGAGTAATGACCTCGCTTGGTTCGGATTTGGAGCAGTTTTGGAGCAATTTGCTGGAGGGCAAGTCCGGAGTATCCGTCGTTGAAGCTTTCGACTTTTCAGAATATCCTACTCGCATTGCCGCGGAAGTTAAAAACTTTAATCCAGAAGATTATGGCATCGACAAGAAGGAATCGCGCAAAATGGACCGTTTCGTTCAATTTGCGGCTGTTGCAAGCAAGCTTGCTGTTGAAAATGCGGGACTTGTCATCGGTGAAAACGCCGATGCGGAAAGAGTAGGCGTTATGGTAGGCTCCGGCATTGGCGGTCTCGGCACTTGGGAAGACCAGCATAACGTGCTGCTGGAGAGAGGCCCAAAACGCGTCAGTCCGTTTTTTATTCCGATGATGATCGCGAACATGGCTTCGGGCCAAGTATCCATGCTAACCGGAGCGAAAGGCCCGAACAGCACTGCGGTAACCGCGTGCGCAACGGGAACCCACTCCATTGGCGACTCGTTCAAAATGATTCAAAGAGGCGACGCGGACGTGATGATTGCCGGCGGTGCCGAAGCGACGATTCGTCCAACGGGCATGGCAGGTTTCTGCTCCATGCGTGCGATGTCCACTCGCAACGACGAGCCGGAGAAGGCAAGCCGGCCGTTTGATTCCGGTCGCGACGGATTCGTTATGGGCGAAGGCGCTGGTATCTTGATCTTGGAATCGCTTGACCATGCAAAGGCTCGCGGCGCGAAAATTTATGCGGAAGTGATCGGCTACGGCATGAGCGGCGACGCTTTCCATATGACTGAGCCAGATCCGGACGGCGCTGCTCGCTGTATGACGAAAGCGATTAAGGATGCGGGCATCGAGCCTTCCGATATCGATTATATTAACGCGCATGGCACGTCTACTCCTGTGGGCGACAAATCCGAAACGACCGCCATCAAAAAAGCGTTTGGCGATCACGCCTACAAAGTGGCGATCAGCTCGACCAAGTCGATGACAGGCCATTTGCTTGGCGCTGCAGGCGGGGTAGAGGCGGTTATTTTGGGCCTCACGCTCAAAAACGGCATAATCGCTCCTACTATTAATCTCGACAATCAAGATCCAGAACTGGACCTGGATTATGTGCCGAACAAGCCTCGCGAGGCGAATGTAAAAGTGGCTTTGTCCAATTCCTTTGGTTTTGGCGGACATAACGCTACGATCGTGATGAAAGCATATGAAGCATGAACATTTTGACGAGCTGCAGCAGAAGCTGCAGCTCGCTTTTAAACGGACGAAGCTGTTAAGGCAAGCCTTTACGCATACATCCTATGTAAACGAGCATAAACGGGGCTCCGTCCAGGACAATGAGCGATTGGAGTTTTTGGGCGATGCCGTGCTCCAATTGCTCGTGTCGGAATATTTATTCGCCACTTATCCAAAACGCCCAGAAGGCGAGCTTACGCGGATGCGCGCATCTGTCGTATGCGAGCCTTCACTCGCTTATTTTGCGGAAAGGCTGGAGCTTGGAAGCTATGTGCTCCTGGGCCGGGGCGAAGAGCAGCTCGGCGGAAGACATCGCCAAGCTTTGCTGGCCGATTTGTTCGAATCGTTTGTCGGCGCGATTTATCTCGATGCCGGAATCGAGCGGACACGGGCTTTTTTGGAAGAGCATATGTTTCCGTATATTGAATCGGGCGACTTCGGCTTGCTCATGAAAGATGCCAAGTCCAAGCTGCAAGAGCGATCGCAGCATTACGGCCTTGGTCCGGTAGAATACCGGATTTTGGAGGAGCGCGGCCCTGCGCATGACCGTGAGTTCATCGTTGAGGTTTATCTTGGCGAAGAGCGGTATGGAGTAGGCGCAGGTCGGACGAAGAAGGAAGCGGAACAGCGTGCAGCGGCGGAAGCTTGGAGCCGGCTTGCGACGGATTCATAAGCATCGTGGCAGGCTTATAAGCATTCTGCGGTTCAACATTTAATCCCTTGGAGCAGTTTTGATCCGGGGGATTTTTATATTTTGGCCAGCATGACCGGTTCAAGTTAAATTTAGAAAAGCAAGGGGAGGAAGTCTAATGACCCAAGAAGAAGTGCTGACAGGCGGCAATGTGAATCATATTGTCCGAATATCGGATACCGTTCTCCGTCCTACAGGCTATTGGAGCCCTTACGTTCATAAGCTGCTCAACCATTTGGAGAAACAAGGTTTTGAGGGAGCGCCAAAGTTTTTTGGCGTGGATGAATCCGAACGTGAAATATTGTCTTTTATTGCAGGGGAAGTTCCAGGGAACGATTACCCTGATCTTGAACCGTATATGTGGTCGGATGAAACGCTGGAGGGGCTGGCCAAGCTTCTGCGCCGTTTCCATGACGCGGCTGAAGGGTTCGAATTCATAAAGGGAGGCAGTTGGCAGCTTAGCTATGCTGACGAAAGCCAGCATGAAGTTATTTGTCATAATGACGCTGCGCTTTATAATACGGTTTTTCAAAACGGGGCGCCGATAGCGCTCATTGATTTTGACATGGCAGGTCCCGGACCGCGTATGTGGGATATTGCCTATACCCTTTATACCTCCGTTCCGCTTGCCGGTTTTGCGCCTGGTCATTGTTCGGGAACAACGGAAGCATACCAAGACGATTTGCACGCGGCGAGTCGCAAAATGCGAATTCAATTGTTTTTTGATTCTTATGGAATGGCTGTTCCCGGTGATTTGAAACAGTGGATTATTCGGCGTTTGGCCGTGCTTTGCGAGACGCTTCGCTATGGCGCCTCCAATGGAAATCCCGCTTTTCAAAAAATGGTGGAAGAGGGCCATTTGGCGCATTACGAAAAAGAAATTCAGTTTGTAGGTAAACATTTTGAGGAATGGATGTAGCATCCAAAAGTCGATCCCTTATCCTGCCCTTGTTTGCAAGGCGATTTTGTCAAGGAGACGAGCGTCTTTTCGTTCTGTTTTGGCTCATAATGGAGGGGGCAAGGGGATTAACGCGAAGGATAAATCTGTGTTACAATGGAGGGTGAGGTGAAAGCCAAGCCATGTTTTTGAAACGGATAGAATTAGCGGGTTTTAAATCCTTCGCCGATAAGACCGAGCTTGAATTTGTAAACGGTATTACGGCGGTGGTAGGGCCGAACGGTTCGGGGAAAAGCAACATCTCCGACGGCATACGCTGGGTGCTTGGCGAACAAAGCGCCAAAAGCCTGCGCGGCGGCAAAATGGAAGATATTATATTTGCAGGCAGCGATGCGCGCAAAGCCGTCAACTACGGCGAAGTTTCGCTTACGCTGGACAACTCGGATCATGCGCTGCCTTTGGAATACAACGAAGTCACGGTAACAAGGCGGGTGCACCGCAGCGGCGACAGCGAGTATTTGATCAATAAGCAGCCATGCCGCTTAAAGGATATTACCGAGCTTTTTATGGATACCGGCATCGGCAAAGAAGCTTACTCTATTATCGGACAAGGCCGGATTGAGGAAATTTTGAGTACGAGATCGGAAGATCGGCGCGGTATTTTTGAGGAAGCGTCCGGTATCGTGAAATATAAGTCCCGCAAGCGCGAAGCGCAAAAAAAGATGGATGAGACGGAGCAAAATTTACTTCGCATTCATGATTTGGTTTCGGAGCTTGAAGATCAGGTGGAGCCGCTCCGCAAGCAGTCGGAGAAGGCCATTCATTTTAAAACGCTCAAAGAAACGCTGAAGACTAAAGAAATTTCCATGTATGTACATAATATTGAAACTGTGCATCAAGCTTGGTCCAGCGCAACCGAAAAGCTGGAGAAGCTTCGGGAAGAGCAGCTTCAGCTCGGAACGGTCGTCAGCAAGCATGACGCTCATCTGGAGCATGACCGATTGCAGCTTCGCGAGCTCGAAGGAGAGCTTGACGCCTTGCACGAAGCGATGCTGCAAATCAGCGAGGATGTAGAGAAGTGTGAAGGCTATGGCGAGGTACTGAAAGAGCGGAAGCGGAATCTGGATCAGAACAAGCGTCAACTGGAGGAGTCCATTTCGGCGCAGGATGGCAGAATTGCCGCGCTTACGAAAGACGAGGCGGAGTTTCGCAGCCGCTCCGCAGCGCTGGAATTGGAGCTGGCCGACCTTCGCACGAAGTTAGTTGCGGAAGAAGCCAACCTGCTCGGTGTAGCGGGAGGCGCTGTCATTGACGCGGAAGAGAGCCTGAAGGGCGAATTGCTGGAAGTGCTGAGCGCAATGGCTCAGCAGCGCAATGAGATCCGTTACGCGCAGCAGCAGCAAGAAACGCTGCAACGCCGATTGGAGCGGATTGGCGATGATGAATCGAAATGGGCCGAGCAACAAGAAAAGCTGAACAAACGTCGTGTGGATTTGGAATCCGCCCTTCGAGATGCTTTGGCAAAGCTGGATTCCATTCGAAACCGGATGCTGGAACAGACGGAAGCGGTCAAGACGCTCGCTGTTCAGCTCGAAGAAGTATCTTCCGCTATCCGAAAGTGGGAGCAGAGGCTCGACAGCCATATTTCCAGACGCGATACGATGAAGGAAATGCAGGATGCGCTTGACGGCTTTATGCAGGGCGTCAAAGAAGTGCTGAAATCGGCCCGACGCTCTTCCGGCGGGATCGAAGGCGTTCATGGCGCGGTAGCGGAGCTTGTGCGCGTGCCGCAGCGAATCGAGGTGGCCGTAGAGACGGCGCTTGGAGGAGCTCTCCAGCATATCGTTATGGAAGATGAGAGGACAGCAAGAGCCGCCATCGCGTTTCTAAAGCAGCGGCAGCTCGGCAGAGCGACCTTTTTGCCGCTTGACGTTATTAAAGGCCGGAGCGTTCCCGAAAGCGAGAAGCGAACCGCCGAAAGCATCGAAGGTTTTGTCGGCGTTGCTTCCGAACTAGTGGGATGCGACAGCCGTTATCAATCGATCGTCAACAATTTACTCGGCAACGTGTTGCTGGCCGAAACGCTTGAGCAAGCGAACCGTATTGCGTCCAGATGCCAATACCGCTACCGGGTCGTGACGCTGGAAGGCGACGTTGTCAATGCGGGCGGTTCAATGACGGGCGGCAGCCTGCAGAAAAAGGGCGCCAGCCTTCTCGGCAGAACCCGGCAAATCGAGGCGCTGGATCAGGAGATCAAAGACGCCAAATCGACGGTGGAGCAGCTGCGGAACAAGCTGAGCGATTTGCGGAAGGACAATTCGATCCGGTCGCAAAATTTGGAAGAGCTGCGTTCCGGGGCGGAGCAGTGCCGGTTCGAGGAGCAGGGCATCCGGGCCGAATTGCAGCAGCTCGGCGTGGAAGCGAAGCTGCTCGCCGAACAGAGCGAGCTGGCGGCATCGGAGAGAGGCTCCTTTGCCGCGGAGCGGAAGCAAATAACGGAAACATCCGAAGCGGCCGAGCGCAAGCTTGAGCAGTTGATTATAGACGAGGCGAGGCTTCAGGAAGCGATCCGGATGGCGGAGGAACGCCGCAAGGCAAGCGAGTCCGCTAAGGAAGAGCTGCAAGGCCAGTTGACCGACATCAAAATTGCGGTCGCCAAGACGGATCAAGAAAAAGCGAGCTTCGAGGATCAAGCCGGACGTGTCCGGTCGGATATTCAGCGTGCGAAGGCGGAGCTAGCCAATTTAAGATCGCTTTTTGCCCAGCAGGAAGAAGAACTCGCAAGGCATAGCGATGAGAGCGTCACCCAAATTGAGCAGTTGAACGCGCTGCGGATCAAAAAGGCGAGCTGCGCTGAGGGGACCGATCTGAAAAGGGCGGCCCGCGCGCAAAAAATTGCCGGACTTGAGCAGGGAGAAAGCGAAACGAAGGAGCAGCGGGTACAGCTTAGAGCTGTGGAGGATCAGCTTCGCGGAACTGAAATTGCGGTGAACAGGCAGGATGTCGAACTCGACAACTTGCTCCGCAAGTTAAGCGAGGAATACGAGCTTAGCTACGAGCTCGCGAAGGATCAATATCCGGTTCCGGACGATGTGATCGGCACGCAAAATGAAGTGCGCGATTTGAGACGCCAAATTTCCGCTTTGGGTGAAGTGAATCTCGGGGCTATAGAGGAATACGAGCGTGTCAAAGAACGCTATGAGTTTCTCTCCGAGCAAAAAGACGATCTCATCGAAGCCAAAACGACGCTGTATCAAGTCATTAAAGAAATGGACGACGAGATGTCGAAGCGGTTCCGGACTACGTTTGAGGCGATTCGCGGACATTTTGTCGTCGTGTTCAGCAAGCTGTTCGGCGGAGGGCGCGCCGACTTGGTTATGGTGGAGCCGGATCGGGTGCTTGATACGGGCATCGATATCGTGGCGCAGCCTCCAGGCAAAAAGCTGCAAAACTTGCAGCTGCTCTCTGGCGGCGAGCGAGCGCTTACGGCTATTGCGCTGCTGTTTGCCATTTTGCAGGTGAAGCCTGTTCCGTTCTGTGTGCTTGACGAGGTAGAGGCGGCGCTCGACGAAGCGAACGTATCGCGGTTTGCGCAATATTTACGGGAATTTTCCGAGCTTACGCAGTTTATTGTGGTCACTCACCGCAAAGGAACGATGGAAGAGGCCGATGTGCTTTACGGCGTGACGATGGAGGAGGGCGGCGTTTCCAAGCTGGTTTCCGTCCGTCTAGAGGAAGAAGAGCCGGTTTCGGCATAAAGCCCGAAAAGGGCAGATCAGGTGAGGTCAGGATGGAGGACAGGCTACAATGAGTTTTTTCAAAAAGCTGAAAGAAAGTATCGCGGCCAAAACGGAAGCGGTCACTAATGTATTTAAAGAAGGTCTTGCCAAAACAAGGACAGCCTTTGTCGAGAAAGTGGAGGAGCTAATTACCCGCCGCAAAAAAATCGACGAGGAGTTTTACGAAGAGCTTGAAGAAATTTTGATCGGGGCCGACGTTGGCGTAACGACCGTTATGAAGCTGATTGACGAGCTGCGGACGGAAGTGAAAAAACGTAAAATCGAGGATGCGGCTGACTTGCAGCCCGTTCTTTCGGAGAAGCTTGTCGGTTTGCTTAAGGGCGATGATCAGGCCGATCTTCGAATGGCTCCAACCGGGCAAACGACCGTTATTTTATTTGTAGGCGTCAATGGCGTCGGCAAAACGACGACAATCGGCAAGCTGGCCCACAAATTCAAAAGCGAAGGCAAATCCGTATTAATGGCAGCTGGCGATACGTTCCGGGCGGGAGCGATCGAGCAGCTTGAAGTATGGGGACAGCGCGTAGGCGTGGAAGTGATTAAGCAGTCGTCCGGCTCCGACCCTGCTGCCGTTATGTTTGATGCCGTTCAAGCGGCCAAGCAGCGTAAAGTGGATGTGCTGCTATGCGATACGGCGGGACGGCTTCAGAATAAGTCGAATCTGATGGAGGAGCTGAACAAAATTTTCCGCGTCATTCAGCGGGAATTGCCCGACGCTCCGCATGAGGTTCTACTTGTGCTGGATGCGACAACAGGCCAAAATGCGCTTAGCCAAGCGAAGCTGTTTGGAGAAAAAAGCGGCGTAACGGGACTTGTTCTGACGAAGCTGGACGGTACAGCCAAAGGCGGCATTGTCATCGCAATTCGAAACGAACTGAATTTGCCGGTTAAGCTTGTTGGACTTGGCGAGAAAATGGGAGACCTGCAAACCTTCGATTCCGAGCAATTTGTACATGCTTTGTTCGCCGGTTTAATTAGCCGCGAGGAAGAAGGAAATTCGCAGGAACAGCAGGTTTAATACGATGTAAGCTCGATTAATAAGGCTATCCGAAGACGAATGGACACTGACAAGGTAAAAGACTTGACAGGGCCATTCGTCTTCATGTATGATAGGTAACGTTGCACGGCTGTAAAGGCTAGCGCCTTGACGGTCGGTAGTGGCTTGAGCGAAAGCGAGATGGAGGGGGCGAAGGCAATGAAGGGAAATGAACCGGATGCCTTGGCGAGAACAACAAGAATCAACTTGCTGTTCGACTTCTATGAAAGCTTGCTGACGGACAAGCAACGGACTATACTTACTTATTATTATCACGACGATTTTTCGCTCGGCGAAATCGCTTCTGAATTCGGCATTAGCCGCCAGGCAGTGTATGACAATATCAAACGTGCAGAGGGCACGCTTGAAAGCTATGAACAAAAGCTGTCGCTGCTGACCAGGCATGAGAGGCTGATGAGATTTACAGACCAGTTGGAGCGGGAAATTGACTCCATCGTGACGAATGAATGGGATAAACAGTCGCTTGTGAATGTCATCGGACAGTTCAGGGCGGCGGAATCTACGGCAAGAGAAGGGGGCGAGGGTTCATGGCAGCATTTGAAAGCTTAAGCAATCGGCTTCAGAATGTGTTCAGCAAGCTGAGGGGCAAAGGCAAAGTATCAGAGGCTGATGTAAACGAGGCCATGCGTGAGGTTCGCCTGGCGCTTCTGGAGGCCGACGTAAACTTTAAGGTTGTCAAAGACTTTATTGCCAAGGTGAAGGAGCAGGCAATTGGCCTGGACGTATCCAAAAGCTTTACACCTGGCATGGTCATTATCGACATCGTAAATAAAGAGTTGACCGAGCTGATGGGCGGAACTCAGTCGAAGCTCGCAAAAGCCAATAAGCCGCCGACGGTCATCATGATGGTGGGCTTGCAAGGCGCGGGTAAAACGACAACCTCCGGCAAGCTGGCGAAGCTGTTGCAGAAAGGCAATCATAAGCCGCTTCTGGTAGCGTGCGACATTTACCGTCCAGCCGCCATTAAGCAGCTTCAAGTGCTGGGCGAGCAAATCAATGCTCCTGTCTTTTCACTTGGCGACCAGACATCGCCTGTCGACATTGCTAAAGCGGGATTGCAGCATGCGAAGGAAAACGGCAATGACTATGTAATCTTCGATACAGCGGGACGGCTGCATATCGATGAAGAGCTGATGGAGGAATTGAAACGAATCCATCAGCATGTTGGGCCCGACGAGGTTTTACTTGTTGTCGACGCTATGACGGGGCAAGATGCGGTCAACGTCGCACAAAGCTTCCATGAGCAGCTTGAGCTGACGGGTGTCGTGCTTACAAAGCTCGACGGAGATACACGAGGCGGCGCGGCTCTATCCGTTAAGGCGGTTACAGGCAAGCCGATCAAGTTTGCGGCCATGGGCGAGAAGATCGATTCGCTTGAGCCGTTCCATCCTGAACGGATGGCTTCGCGGATTTTGGGCATGGGCGATATGCTCTCGCTTATCGAGAAAGCACAAGCGGGCATCGACGCGGATAAAGCGGCCGAGATGGAACGCAAAATGCGCAACGCAGAGTTTACATTTGATGATTTCCTCGATCAAATGGAGCAGGTTCGCAAGCTGGGACCGCTGGATCAAATAATGGATATGCTGCCGGGCATGAACAAGCTCAAAGGCGGCATGAAAGATATGAAGGTCGACGAAAAGCAGATCGGCCGGATTGAAGCGATCGTCCGCTCTATGACGAAGGAAGAGAAAGAAAAGCCAGAGCTGCTTAACCATAGCCGGCGCAAGCGCGTCGCTGCGGGCAGCGGCACGACGATCGTCGAAGTAAACCGCTTAATTAAGCAGTTCGACGATATGCGCAAAATGATGAAGCAATTTTCGTCCATGATGGGTCCAAAAGGCCCTAAAGGACTTAAAGGCGGCAAAAAAGGGCTAAAAGGGATGCTCGGCAACAAAATGAAGTTCCCGTTTTAGTTAGAACCTAGTCTATTTTTCGAAGGAGGTGAATTATCATGGCAGTACGTATTCGCTTGAAACGTATGGGTGCTCACAAAGCTCCATTCTACCGCGTTGTTGTATCGGATTCCCGTTCCCCGCGCGACGGACGTTTTATTGAAGAAATCGGAACTTACAATCCGGTAGCTCAACCAGCTCAAGTTTCTATCGACGAAGAGAAAGCATTGAAATGGCTGCAAACGGGTGCGCAAGCTTCCGACACAGTTCGCAACTTGCTTTCCAAAGCTGGTGTATTGAAGAAGTTCCATGAGCTTAAGCAACAGAAATAACTGTTGAAGAGCGGAGGGCTTTGCGATGAAGGAGTTAATTCTAGTCATAGCGAAAGCTTTGGTGGATCATCCGGAAGACGTGCGCGTAGGTGTGAAAGATGATGAGCGCAGCACGGTTTACGAGCTTTCCGTTCACCCTGACGATATCGGCAAGGTGATCGGGAAGCAAGGGCGCATTGCCAAAGCGATGCGTACGGTCGTCACTTCGGCTTCCGTCAAATCGAGCAAACGCGTCATTGTCGATATTATTTCATAAACCGCGCTAGCCCCAGGGTTGGGACGTAAGTCCTGACCCTCTTTGGTGTGTTATAATAACGGTACTAACCGTAGGAGGACTGATGGCATGAGCGAGAAATGGTATACAGTCGGTAAAATAGTAAATACACACGGCATTCGCGGCGACATTAAAGTGCTGTCGCAAACGGATTTTGCGGATGAGCGCTTTGCGCCCGGCAGCAAGCTGCGAGCGGTAAACGAAGAAAATGGACAGTCGGTGGATATAACGGTGGTAAGCTCTCGCGAGCATAAAAATATGTATTATTTGAAGCTTGAAGGCTACCATAACATCAACGACGTTGAAAAATATAAAGGTTGGATACTTAAAATTGCGGAATCCGACCAAGGAGATCTTGAAGACGGCCAATATTATTATCATCAAATTATCGGCTGCTCCGTAGTAACGGAAGATGGGGAAGCTCTAGGCGTTATTTCGGAAGTATTAAGCCCAGGCGCTAACGATGTGTGGGTAGTGGAAGGGCCAAAAGGCAAAGGAAAACAGGTGCTTCTTCCAGTGATCGACGATGTCGTATTAACCGTCAACGTGCAGGACAAGCTTGTAACCGTGCGGTTGATGGAGGGGCTGATTTAAACGATGAAAATCGATGTGTTGACGCTTTTTCCGGAAATGTTCGAAGGCGTGTTTGGCGCCAGCATATTAGGCAAGGCGAAGGACAAAGGCATTGTTTCCTTGCAAGCGGTCAACTTCCGCAACTATTCGAACAACAAGCATAATACCGTAGACGATTATCCGTATGGCGGCGGCGGTGGAATGGTGCTTAAGCCTGAGCCTGTATTTGCAGCGGTGGAAGATTTAGCCGTGCAGCCAGACGTTAAGCCGCGCGTTATTCTGATGTGCCCGCAAGGTGAAACGTTTACGCAGCGCAAAGCGGAAGAGCTTTCCAAGGAAGCTCATCTGGTGCTCATTTGCGGGCATTATGAAGGATATGACGAACGGATACGGGAGCATTTGGTCACCGATGAACTTTCGATTGGCGATTATGTGCTTACCGGAGGAGAAATTCCAGCGATGACGGTTATCGATAGCGTGGTCCGTCTGCTGCCGGGCGTGCTTGGCAACGAAACGTCTGCTGTTACGGATTCCTACAGCACTGGGCTGCTGGAACATCCTCATTATACAAGACCGCCGGAGTTCCGCGGTTGGAATGTCCCCGATATATTAGTATCGGGCCATCATGCCAAGATTGAAGCGTGGCGGAGGGAGCAATCGCTGCTAAGAACGTTCAAGAGGCGTCCGGATTTGCTTGCGAACGTCGAGTTGACAGCCAAGGAGCGGAAGTGGTTAACACAACTGGCGGCTGAGGAGCAACGGGAACAAAAATAAGGGAATGCGGCTTCCAGAGGAGGCTGCGTTCCCTTATTTGTTTATTGCATGGAACTAAAGTGGCGTATAAAAATCTTGCGTGTAATAAATATTGTAGCGTCCGCCAAATGCTACCCCGGTGCCAAGGCGGGTCAGCTCATCGTTTAGGATCGATTCGCGGTGGCCGGAAGTCGAATTCAGGAGCGAATAATGAGCGTACATGCTGTTTGCAAACCCGGCCGCTATATTTTCCGATGCAAGACGAAACTTGATGCCCTCGTCCCTCATTCGGTCAAAAGCCGTTTCACCGTCCAAGTTTTTGTGGCCGAAGAAATTTTGGCTTCCCATGTCCTTGCTATGGGATCTCGCAGCAGCAGCAGCCATCTTGTCCCACTGGAGCGGTTTAATTCCTCGCGCCGCGCGTTCGGCATTTACTAAATCGAATAATTGCAATTCCAAGGCGTTTCGATGACTGTCCTTTAATTGTTTTACATCGAGCTTTTTGAGCCCTTCCGCTTGCCGGAGGATACCGACCACTTTATTTTTGTTTTGCGTGTCGAAAAACAACGTATCGGTGATGCGATCTTTTGTAAACGTATAGTATGTATCCTTTTGTTCGGGTTTTGTCGCTCCCGCCGCGCGTTTTTTCGCTTCTTCCAACGTTTGGCCGATCGCAATGCCGCCGGGATGGGTCCAAACTTTGGACGAGCCGGAAAACTGAGCGACTATTTTGTTTTGCCAGACGCCAAACATGGCAAATGATGCATATGACCGTTTGGCATCGGTATAAACGTACCAGCTGTATTCATAATCACTTGGTTCAATTCGATCGGGTTTGCCGAGCTGATAAAGCAACTTGTCGACATGATCGCCCATGGCTATGCCAAGCAAGCCGTTTTCTTTTGTTTTGACGGCCGTTGTCGGCAGCTTATCCGTATGCTGCTTTAGCATATAAATAAACGTCAGCGCTTCCGCACGGGTTACGGTGCCGTTGGCGGCAAACCCTTCGATTGTGGGGGATGTTTTTCCTTTAGATATGCCTTCGTCCAGTAGCCATTTAATCGCTGCATTTTCCCCATAAAAAGTGGCGGTTGCCGCAGCTGTCATTAGAGTGGCTGCTTGTCCTCTGCGGAAGCTCCCTTTGTCGTTGTCGAAGGTCAGCGGCCATCCCTTCTCATCCCCGTATTGGTAATAGGGGTCTGCCCAGTCTGAGCCCGTTTTACTTGTTTTGACAATGCCGTACGACCTGAGCAGCATAGCTAAAAATTCCGCTTCGCTTACAAATTTGTTCGGCTGAAACGTTCCATCCGCATACCCTTTGACCATTCCCGATTGTACGGCCCATTGGATATAAGACTCGGCCCAATGTCCTTTAGTATCGGAGTAACTTTCCGCATTAGCAAAGCGTTGCGGAGCGGCGAATGTCATCGCGAGCATGGCGATGACGAGCGCTATCGGTATTCGTAAGTTCCGTATCGGCTTCGCTGTGAAACGAAGACCCTTTTCTAGTTGCAATTGTCGCACCTCCGTATTGACTATAAATGTCATAGACAGTATACATGATGAGGCGCCCCGGAATAAACCGGTTGATTTGTGCGTTTATCTATGGTAAAATTTCTAATGTTGTTCGTAAAGTCGGACGGTCCGCTATAAGCGGTGATTGGCTCCAAGGGAGTCAGGAGCTTACATGAACGTCTATGGTGGAAGGAGTGAACTCAATGAATATCGTACAAGCAATTACACAAGAGCAATTGCGCAAAGACCTTCCAAGCTTTCGCCCAGGCGACACGCTAAAGGTACACGTTAAAGTTATCGAGGGATCGCGCGAGCGTATCCAGCTGTTTGAAGGCGTTGTAATTAAACGTCGCGGCGGCGGAATCAGCGAAACTTTTACTGTGCGTAAAATCTCGTACGGTGTTGGCGTGGAAAGAGCTTTCCCACTGCATTCGCCTAAGATTGAAAAAATCGAAGTAGCACGCCGTGGTAAAGTGCGTCGCGCTAAGCTGTACTACCTTCGCGAGCTTCGCGGTAAGGCTGCTAGAATTAAAGAGATTCGTTAAGATGAAACGTCAAGAGGGGCTTGCGAAATCAAGCTCCTTTTCGTTTTTCAATCGTGCTATTACATACTTTAGCTGAGGAAGGGAAGGCGAGATTATGGATTCAGGGCATCGCAACGATGATGGCAGCACGAATACGGCTGAAGAAAAAGCGCAGTCTTCTGAAGGGCACAACAATTCGGAATCATTGCCGGAACGTTCTTCAAGAAGCGGTAAGGCCGGCAAAAAGGGCGGAGCCTATAAGGAAATAGTGGAATGGGTAAAAGCTCTTGTTATTGCAGTGGTGCTAGTCTTTTTTATACGCCAGTTTTTATTTTCGCCTTTTATCGTCGACGGTCCTTCCATGAAGCCGAACTTTGAAACCGGCGAGCGGCTGATCGTCAACAAAATTTTGTATACGTTTAGCGAGCCCAAGTTTGGTGAAGTTGTTGTATTCGACGTGCCGGAGCAAGGACGCAAGTTTATTAAGCGCGTCATTGGGGTTCCGGGCGACAAGATCCGTTTGGAAGGCGACGAACTTTACATTAATGATAAAAAAGTAGAAGAACCATATATTAAAGAAGCGATCGCTGAAGCCCATGCAAGAGGCGAGCTGTACAACGACAGAGACAATTTCCCGAACAATGCCGTTACGGAATCGGTTGTTCCGGAAGGCACTATTTTTGCTCTGGGCGACAATCGGGGCGACAGCACGGACAGCCGGATGATCGGATTTGTGAAGGACGACGAAATCGTCGGCCGTGCCGACGTCATCTTCTGGCCGCTCGACAAAATCAGCTTTATTAAGCATCGGTATTAAAATGAGGTGGAATAATGGCCATTCAATGGTTTCCGGGACATATGACCCGCGCCAAACGGCAAATACAAGATAAACTAAAACTAATCGACATTGCCATAGAGCTGCTTGATGCGCGTGTGCCGCTTTCGAGCCGGAACCCGATGGTGGACGATATTTTGCAAGGAAAGCCTAGACTTATCGTATTGAACAAAGCGGATTTGGCCGACCCTCGGACGACGGAGCAATGGATCGCTTATTTCATTCACGAAGGGCATACATGCGTGGCGGTCGATTCATCAACAGGTTCAAAAGTGGGCGAAATTCAACTCAAGGCAAAAGAAATTTTGCACGAAAAAATTGCAAGGCAAATCGCAAAAGGAATGAACCCGCGAGCGGTTCGAGGACTGATCGTCGGCATTCCAAACGTCGGGAAGTCTACGCTCATTAATCGGCTTGCCGGCAGAAATATTGCAGCGACCGGCGATAAGCCGGGCGTGACGAAGGGCCAGCAGTGGATTAAAGTTGGAACCGAGATGGAGCTGCTCGATACGCCGGGTATTTTATGGCCGAAATTTGAGGACCAACTGGTCGGCTATCGACTCGCCATGACGGGCGCGATCAAAGAACAGATTTTGAATGTGGACGATATCGCCTATTTTGCCGTAAAAGAATTGGTCGGCCGTTATTGGCCAACGATAAAGGAGCGGTACGAGCTTGTTGGCGATCCGCCATCCGATCTTGAGGACAATGAGCAAATCGTCGCAGTGATGGAAGAGATCGGCCGCCGCCGCGGTTGCCTAATTGGGGGCGGACGCGTCGATTTGGAGAAGGCGTCCGGCATCATTTTGCGGGATCTCAGAGCCGGGAAGCTTGGAAGAATTACGCTTGAAGCCCCTTACGACGATATGCCGGTTCGGGAGAAATAACGGCAGAGCGAATGGGGGAGGAGCCATGCTTGGTTTTGAAAAAGAACTTTGGGAAACCGGTTATGTTCACATAGCGGGTGTAGATGAAGTTGGACGAGGCTGCCTCTTTGGCGACGTTGTAGCTGGCGCGGTTATTTTGCCGCCAGGACTTGTCATCGAGGGGGTAGACGACTCCAAGAAATTGACCGAAAAGAAACGGGATCGTCTTTTCGATATCATTGCGGATTGCGCCATAGCGTGGTCGGTGGCGCATGTCGACGCAGCGACGGTCGATGCCATCAACATTAAGCAAGCCGCAAGGCTTGCGATGAAGCTGGCGGTCGAATCGCTTACCGTAAAGGCGGACTATTTGCTTGTCGATGCGGAGAAGGTTGACCTTGAGCTTCCCCAGCAATCGATCATAAAAGGGGATGCAACAAGCCAGTCGATCGCGGCTGCTTCCATTATGGCTAAAGTGACACGCGACCGTTTGTGCGCGGGTGTTTGGGAAGATCGTTATCCCGAATATGGCATTTCTGTACATAAAGGCTATGCAACCAAACTGCACCGGGAGCGGCTGCTTCAGCATGGACCAAGCCCGCTTCATCGCCGGACATTTCTGCGGAAACTTCTTGGCGAATTGGAATAACGAGTGGATGAATAGAAGTGTAGGCTGAAGAAGAACTGCCAGCTTGATTACCCAGATGATGACCGTCTCCGGCATCGTTAGGTAAGCAAGCTTTTTTTATTTTGCGGGCGCGCGGATGTTGGTCTTCATGGACATGCATAGGGGGCCGATATAAAAGGTAGACGAAAAGGGATCCAATGATCCGTTAGCGGAGGAGACGACAACGTGAATATCGGTCAATTGATGAGAGGGCTGCTGGGGGATGCAGCCGGCGGCGAAACGCGGGCCATGGAGCTGAAAATCGGCCAAGTTGTGCGCGGGGTAGTTCTGCAGTCTTTTGAAAACAATGAGGCGTTAGTTCAAATAAATGGAGTTCAAGTAAGAGCGAAACTGGAAATGCCGCTTGTACCGGGGCAATCCGCAATGCTGCAAGTGCAGCCGGAATCCAGCGGCTCGCTTGTACTGCTCAAGGCGATCGATCTCAGCGCGTCGGGGTTGCTCGACGATACGTTCCGCGACCTGGCCAAGCGGCTTGGCATGCCGGATCAGAAATGGGCGCTCGACATTATAAAAGATTTGCGTCGGGAAGGTTTTGATTTTAACCGGGCCACAATAAAGGCGTTTCAAGAAGCGGCTTCCGTTATGCCGAGCGGGGCGGATCCGGAGCAATGGATGACGGCAACGGCGGCGGCGTTTAAACGCGGATTGCCTATGACGGCGGCCACTATTGCTGCCATGGGGCAAACGATGTTTGGCAAAGGAGCGCACGAGCTTCTGAATACGCTCAATTTGCAGCTTTCCGCATTTATGACTGATGATGCTGGGAACACAACGGCAACTGCGGATGGAGCGCGGCAAGCGGCCGCAAAAGTGTTGGCTGCTTTGGAGCAAGGCGCGGCATTGCTGCGGACGGTCGCTTCCGCTTCGGGCGGGGTGGTCGGTCAAGGGGAAGCAAGCGGTGGAATAAACGATTTGGGAAGCGCAAAGGGATGGGGTGGAGCCCCGCTCAAAGAGGGAGCGATTGCCAGTCCAGACCTGCGGGGTTCTGCAACATCAGGGACGTCGAGCCAACCGGCAGGGGACACCGAAGGAGCAACGAATTCCGCGGCAATGGCGAGCGGCCGTCAAGCGGCTACTCAGACGGGCTCCGGCAACTGGCTTGGCGGAATGCTGAAATGGCTTGGTGTCGATCATGAGCTTCAACTGGCCAAGGCGGCAACGGCTGCGAATACGGCGGGAATCGGCGATGGACCGGACGGAGAGTCGTTGTCAGCTCGTGCGACAACAGATAATAACGGTCCAGTTTTACGCTCCAGTGCGCAGATGGGGACAAGTTCCTCCGAACCCGGGGAAAAGGGAACGGCTGCCGCGGCGGCACAAGGAGCAAGCAGTGCTGGGAATGGGGATAAACAGACAGATACGGCAGCGACTAGGGCTGCTGCGAATGCTCGCGGGGATCATGCGCCCACTTCCTCTTCGCTTGCCGACATAAGGCCGGGCGGCAACGGCGACCAGCGTGCTGCGCAGCAAGTCCCGGCAGGGAACGGCGACCAACGCGCCGCCTTACAAGGCCAAACGGGGAATCTCGCCCTGCAAACCGGGCTTCCCGGCATCGAAAACCGATTAAGCGATGTTCTGTCTCAGCAGATGGCTCAAGGGGCAAACGCCCAGTCGGCACAAGGAGAGTTGCAGGGATCGGAAACGCTAAAAAGCGCTTTGATGGCTTTGACCGGAACAAGCGACATTCCGCCAGCCATTAAAGAAACGGCACAGGGGCTCATTAATCATATTACAGGCCAGCAACTTATGCTTACACCGGAGAGGAACAGTTCTGTCTTTACCCATGTGACGATGTTTATTCCGCTTCAAGATCAAAGCGGCGGGACGACGGCGTCAGTCCATATTCAAACTAGAAGGGGCAAAAGGGGAGAACTGGATGCGGAAAACTGCCGGCTTTTATTCAATCTATCGATGAAGGCTCTCGGCGATACGCTTGTGGACGTGAATGTCGCGAATAAAATTGTCAGCTTGAATATTTGGAACGACCACCCGGCCATTCACGAACTGATGAACGGAGGGAAATCAGGCATGTCGGAGCGGCTTCAAGCTGCCGGTTATCAGTTGTTGTCGCTTCGTACAACGCCTCTGCCGAGCAGAACCGAAAGTGAAGCGGCCGTTATGCCCAGCGGCAAGGGGAAGAACGTGCTGCCCCCCGATCTATCACAATTTGCTTCAACTAGATATAAAGGAGTGGATTACCGGGCATGAGCGCCGATCAAAACAGCAAACAAGGGCGAGTGCCCGCACGTAAAGCGGTTGCGCTAAAATACGAGCCCGGAGAACGGTCCGCTCCTGTTATTGTCGCCAAGGGAGCGGGGCATATCGCCGACCGTATTTTGGATAAGGCCAAAGAAAGCGGAGTGCCGGTTCAAGAAGATGCCTCGCTCGTTGAGGTGTTGTCTAAGCTGGATATCGATCAGGAGATTCCTCCTGAGCTGTATACGCTTGTGGCGGAAATTTTAAGTTTCGTCTATCAATCGGACCGAAAAGCAAGAGAGCAAAGCTATGAGCGCTGAACGTCAAAGGCTTGGACAAATGGGAGAAGAGGAGGCGCGGCGCAGGCTGGAGCAGTCCGGTTATCAACTGCTGGCTGCCAATTGGCGTTCGCGCCTCGGCGAATTGGATCTAATCGCGGAGCACGGCGATCGAATTGTATTTATAGAAGTCCGGGCCAGAAGCGCAGCAAGCTTGGCAAGGTACGGCACCGCCGCGGAATCGGTTGATTTCCGCAAACAGCGCCAAGTTCGCCAATTGGCGCAGCTTTATTTGAAAGCGGTCAATCAGGCCGAAGCGGCGATTCGTTTCGATGTTATTGCCGTTACTTTTGGACTTGACGGAGCTGTGGAGGAGTATAAGCATGTACAATCCGCTTTTTAAGGCAGCTTGCCTTCAAATCTGCGGTATTGAATCGCTTCCGCCACATGCTCCGTTTTTATTTCCTCGCATTGCTCAATATCCGCGATTGTCCTTGCCAGCTTTAATAGACGGTCGTAGGCACGCATGCTTATGCCGAGCAGACGGAATGCGTCTTCAAGCAGCTTCATGGCTTCCGGCCTCAGAGCAGCGGCTTTTTTTAACCCTTCACCAGACAACTGGCTATTGCAAGCGGCACCAAATTTGCGGTTTCTGTGCAGCTGGATGGCTCTGGCCGACTCCACGGTTTGTCTTAGCCATTGCGATGAGACGGGCTTTTCATTTTTTGGATTTTCAAAAGAAAGAGGTCTGGGCACTTCCAGCTGTAAATCGAGCCGATCTAACAAGGGCCCGGATAATTTGGAGCGGTATCTTGCGATGGAGGAATGGCTGCATGTACACTGTTTCTCCCCATAGTCATGGCCATAGTAGCCGCATGGGCAAGGGTTGAATGACGCGGCCAGCAGCACGCTCGCCGGAAACTGAACCGCGGCTCTCGCTCTGGCAATGGAGATGATGCCATCCTCCAGGGGCTGACGCAGAAGCTCAAGTACCGAGCGGGGAAATTCGGGAAGTTCATCGAGAAACAGCACGCCGTGATGGGCGAGCGTAATTTCTCCAGGTTTCGGAACGGGACCGCCCCCTATGAGCCCGCCTACGGAGATGCTGTGATGGGGAGAGCGGAATGGCGGCCGCTCTATTAAACCGTGCGCGCCTTCGGGCAATTTCCCGGTCACGCTGTATATTTTGGTCACCTCAAGCGCTTCCCGTTCGCTCAAAGGCGGCAGTATAGTGGGTAACCGGCGGATCATCATCGTTTTTCCGGTGCCGGGTGGCCCGCTAAGCAAAATATTATGATACATTGTCATGTGTCGGAAATTCAGCTATATCAAGGGTTTTTATGTTAGTATAATATATGAAAGGGGGGAGTCATATAGCTTATCATTTTACAAAAAGAATCAAGTGTCTAGATTGCAATAAAAACTACAAAAGTAAAATTGAGCGGAACGGGAAAATAGTGTACATCTGTTCAGGCTACGCAAATTATGGCTTAGAGTTTTGCTCACGATGGAAGGTTGATCAAAACCTAATCTTAGAATTGATATACAATCATTATGAAATTGAACTTTTGAAGAGTGGTAAAGTTGATGGGAGTAAAAAAGGATTCGACAAGCCTCAGATTGCTGTTGATTTGCTTTTAGATCGTCTGGACAATATCGAGGTAAGTCCAAAGTCAAAGTCCCTTAAAATTCATTTTAGAGATGCTACAAATGTTATGCTAACCCCAGACAGACAAACTTATCATTCCGAAGAGTAAATTTAATGTCCCTCAAGCGAATTTTTGAAGTATTTCATTTTAGGACTACAAATAGATTTGATGAAAATTTACTTGAGGGATGTTAACAGTAGATAAATATTGAGTTTCACTAAAATTCTTAGGTCTACATAATTTGTAGTAATGTGAAGAATTTAGAATGAAAATTACATGAATAATTAACCAATCCACATCACAAAATATAGTCACATCCAACTAAGGAGTGACACACACATGAGCAGAAACAGTTCAAACCAATTGATCGTGCCTCAAGCAAGAGTAGCATTAGAACAGTTGAAATATGAAATTGCACAAGAACATGGTATTCAACTATCACAGGGCTACAATGGCGATTTGACCACTCGTGAGGCAGGTACAATTGGTGGAAATATTACCAGAAGACTTGTTCAAATTGCTGAACAACAATTAAGTGGTAATCAACGCTTCTAAACAAAAAAAGCCCTCCAATTCTCTGAGAACGAGAAAAGGAGGGCTTTAAATTATTTGCTTTGTTTATTGATCCAATCGAGGCTTTCATTTACAACAATCTTGATCAACTTTTGTTCATTTTCGGTCAATTTTACACCTAATTTAACTAAAATTTGGTCAATTACAGCTAATGAAATTGTAGTTTTATCAGCTTCATTTTTCACATATTCAGACACAAAATCTGTGACTTCATCTGCAATATCTAAAACATTTTTAATTGTGCGCTCTACATTTTCATTAAGTTTAACAATTGCCAAAAACGATTCCACAATTTCAATTACCTTATCAGTTCCGATGTCAATATCATCTGTCAACTTTCTCTCCAATTTGAAGTGTTTAATTGAATAGACTGTGCCTAGAGTTGCAACTACAACAATTAGAATTATGTATAGTGTGTCCATTAGATTTTTCCTCTCCCAAATAAACCTTGGCGATATAGAATAGTGACAATACGATAAAACTCATAACTTCCGCCATTAGGAGTATTGATTAGTTTGGCTTTTACTGCTGCTTCAATTGCTTCTTTGGCAAAGTCAGGAATCTTAGATAACTTATCTTTATCTTGAAGTGTCTTAAGACTGTTGCTCAATATTTCAATTGTCTTATTTTGAGATTCTACAGTTTTCTTCAAATCTTCAAATGCTTGTTTTTCATCTTTTGTCATAGGTTCATCCTCCAATATTTTTTCATGTACTCTTTCTTTGAAAATCTTCCATTCAATAGGGTTGTTTACAAACCAACGATGACAATCCTTCCAACCAACAACTTCTTGATGTAGATATAAATCAGTTAGTGGATTTAATTCAAACTCTTTACACAAATCGATGCATCGTTCAATGAGTGTTTGATAAGTTTTTGGTGTCATTGTTCCATCCCAATCAACATGTGTAGCTTCTATGCTGTATGTGCAGTTGTTAGGATATGGCTTAATGTTACGTGGTAAATTAGTATTCAGTCTTTCCCATGCTAATGGAGTATAGATTTGAGTAGAACCTGACTTGTATGGCAATGCAGATCCTGCATGATAAGCTAACTCATTTTTTGGTATACAAAGAACTACATCCCCATCTAGATCTATGATTTCATGAGCCGATCCAAAGGATTTTAATCCACCTTTACGTGATTCAAAGAAGTCTCGATTATTTTTAGCCGAAGTGTTTGGATTTGCAACCCAATGAATGACAATACCTTTAATTTTTCGAATAGTCAGTTGAGGTCTGGAAAATTTGTTGGGTGTTAAAAGCTGTTCGACGATTTGATAATTCATTTTAAATTCTCCTCTCTAATAAACTTGTAAAACTGAAATAACTGTATTAAAATAAATGTGAGACAACCTCCAACTGTGCTAGGGCATAGACCTTTGGAACGTTGTCTTTTATTTATTCTTAGATTTTTTCTCATCAATAGGCTTTCCTTTTAAGACTGCAATTTTATTTTTAATTGGATCTGGTAATGGTAGTCCCATACGTCCATAGTTCTCAATAAGAGATATAGATTCATTTCCATACCAAAAATAAATCGTACCAATCATAACTACATTTGTACTCATTACAATATCAATGTGATGAGCAATTAACACAGAAAGCATCATCAATCCTTTTCTAACGAGTCCCCAAAATGAAACACTACTTTTTAATCCTTTACCTTCCTTTAAACTTGCAAGAAGTCCAGTTAAATAATCTGATCCCATCAGTATTACCAATAGTGTCATTGCAGGACTCCATTCTCCAAAAGCTTGTGTTATTAATATAGAAAATCCGCCATATAGTCCTAGTTCTTTAGTTGTTAATAATTTTATGTAGGTCACAAATAATGCCTCCAGTTTATTGAAGAAGATTTAATAATAACTTTGTTAATTATATAAGAAGAGTTCAACAAAAAACTCTCCCTAAAGTATTTTTTTAGTTTTAACTAATTACTTTCCAGACTGTCCAAGTCACACCATTAAATGTCCTTTGATGTGTTTCATTTGCTGTCACATCAGTAAACTTCTGTATTGCATAAGAGTTTACTTTAATAACCTCTAAAATCCCAACAACATCCAAGACAGGACTGTTTTGATATGTAGAATTAATTACACATTCATACATGCCATTTTGCACAAGAGTATTGAAATCAGTATTATCTTCTGTAGCTCCTCTGGAGCGAAATAAGTCATATTGATTTACAATATTATTGGCTAATGAATCGATTGCTAAAGCAGTAAATTCTACAGAACCATCCCATCTTACAGCAAATGCATTTGATCTATTAAATTCATCTGAACCATTGCCTATAATAAAAGCATGATCTGTTAGTAATTTTTGATCTTTAGTACCTTGTGGAATATTAAATTGACCAATAACTGTCTGTCCCTTGCCTTGAGCAATTGCACCAATATTCTGTGCATGAGAATTGTCTCCTGAAGCAACTGAATAATAACCTTCTGCATGAGCATTTTGACCAGAAGCAATGGAGATATATCCTTCAGAATGACTGTTGTCACCTGTTGCTTTTGTTTCAAATCCTTGTGCATGTGAAGAGCTTCCTGATGCTATGTTACCAATACCTTCAACATGTGAATGATCACCTAATGCAACCGTTCTAGTGCCTTCAGCATGAGAGCTTCTAGCAATTGCTATTGTGTTATCTCCTTCTGCATGTGAAAAATCTCCTGACGCACTAGTGTATCTTCCTTCTGCATGTGAATATAAAGAGCCAGTATAATTATTTTTTACATTTAATTTACCACCTACTTTTGTAGATGAAATAACCCCTGCTGATAAATTAGGGAATGAGGTAAAGGTAATTACTTTTGTTGTATTGTTAACTGAGCTTACTTCTAATTCTGTTATTGTTATATTGAAACGAAAAATAGAGTAGAAGTCTACTTTTGAGCCAACACTTATAGAAGAAAGATCAATACTAGAACCTACTGTTACAGTTTTATTATTGACGTCAATATCTTGAAACCCAAATATTGAAAATCCCGTGAATGTATAATAACCTTCAGCATGACTACTATCAGATGTTGCTGTAGTACCAGTTCCTTCTATGCGAGAATTTAATCCTAATCCAACTAATCCAAGTTGTTCTTTAGTTACATTTACAACAACTGGGTTGATTAAGTTGCCTGTTGGCTCAGTTGAAACAGGAAGTGCATTTTCAGACCAAATAAATTGACCTTGTTCATTTGGATGTATTACTTGATTGTTAACAACAAAATATAAGAATGTATTTATCTTAGAAATTTTAGTATAGAGCTGATAAACATAATCATTTCCGTTGTAACTATAGACAAGTTTAAAATCATTTGATGTAAAGTCTCTTAATGTGGCTCCTTGTAAAACAAGTGATGAACTCATATTTGGAAGTACTCCACCTGTTTCTTGAATTAACCATTGTAATTTTGCATAACCAGAAGTTGCATATCTTGATACACTTCTAAATACTTCAATAGTTGCATTAGCAATGTCCCGTTGAGGTTTAGTTTCATTTACAGCATTAAATTGACCAATTAATACCCATTGATTATCTGCTGTTGTATTTTGTGTTTTAAATCCAACAACTACATTATCTAAATCCACTCCACTGGCAGCCTTTACGTTTTCTGCATTTGTAATAGGGTAATAGTTGTTCCATATTCCCTCATTTAGTTGTTTAATCTCAATATTTTTATTTGGCTTACTAATATCATTTGTATAATCTTTAAACCAGATAAATGGACTGCTTACTGGTTCTGTGTCAGACAACAAAAAATTGCTTTCGATTAAAGTACCAGTACCTGTTCCATCAGTTCCTTTTTGTGCTAAGAGTTGCCATTGTGTTCCTTGAACTGGCGTAACACCTAAAGCGGTAGTCAATGCCATGAATGTAGAACCATTGTATGTAACAATATTGTTTTTCTTATATTCAGTAGCAGAGTTGTATACACCAACCCCTTTTGTATTATCAATAATAGCTTGCACATCATTTTTAATAGCAACAGTATCAGCAATTGCTTGAGATGTGTTTGTTTGACGAGTACTTTCTTGGCTTTGACGTGTTATTTCATTTGATAATCGAATAGTTTCGCTATTTTCACGAGCAGTTTCATTAGTAACTCTTGTAGTTTCTGTACTTATACGAAGCATTTCAGATGCAGCTCTTGAGTTTTCAGCACTCATCCTGTCAGATTCATTGTTAGATCTTCCAGTCTCAGCATTTTGACGTGAGGTTTCATCATTAGTTCTAAGTGCTTCATTGCTTTCTCGAAATGTTTCATTTGTAGTTCTGGCTGTTTCGCTACTGATTCGTGTGTCTTCATTCAATACACGTTGAGTTTCCGCTGTACTCCTAACATTTTCATTAGAAACACGACTTGTTTCAGAAGTGAGTCGAGTTTGCTCCGCACCAATTCTTGTTATTTCACTTTCTTGTCTAAGTTGTTCGGCATCTGTACGTTGAGTCTCTGCATTAACTCTATTAGTTTCTGATGATTCTCTATTTGATTCATTGTTTAATCGATCTGTTTCATTTGTGCTACGAGCAGACTCAGCAGATACTCTTGAATCTTCATTAGTAACCCTATTGACTTCACTAGCTGATCGCTGACTTTCAGCACTAATTCGGGAAGTCTCACTTGAAATTCTAATTGTTTCAGCATCTATTCTTGAGTTTTCTGCAACTTCTCTTGCTGACTCTTCTTGATGGCGAAGTTGCTCTGCTGAAATACGTAAAGATTCTGCACTAATTCTTGCCTGTTCGTTGCTTTCTATTGCAATCCTTACAGTGTCTGTCGCTTGTCCAATTGCATTTACTTCATCACCTTTGGCTTTCGCATAGTCACCTTGAGTATTAGCATAGGCTGCTTTTGCATTAGCTTCAGTTGCAGATGCGTTAGCTGCATTTGTTGCAACAACAGCATTCTGAATAATTGCTTCTGCTCCATTAAGTGATCCTAGAGCATCTTCAGCTTTATTGATAAATGTCTCAAGAGTCTCAACAACTTCACCATTTAAAGTTTTTGTGTAAACGCGAGATGCAGGAAAAAATGCTAATCCTGTACCCCAATATGTAATAAAAACTGTTTTACCGTTTTCACTAGGGTTAAAGAATATTTCACCGTTATTATAGTTGACTAGGTATTGATTGCTTTCAATTGTTGGATTTTCTTCATCTAAAGCAGGTAATTCAACATATCCTTGAACTTGAACTTTTTGAATTCTATCAGGGACTTCTTCGGATAGAATTTTGTTGTTAATGATTTTTGATGTGGCATCAATTCTTGGAAACTCATCTCCTTCTTTTCCTGAACGATACTCATAGATCAATTTTTCATAAGAATTTATCATTAATATTTCCCCTTGTTTTTATATTTTATTTTATTCAACTGAGTTAATTGAATCCCTTAACCTATTGATGTCAGCGGCAGTTATCGTATTGCCTGATTGCTTTATACTAGGAGGAGAAATGGTAGGAGAAGGGTTGTTTATTCCTAAAATTGCATTTACTGCTTGATTAAAAACGGATGCATAGAAAGTATTTCCTGTAGTAACTGTTGTGAACCCATAAGCAGTTTTACCCCTATACACCCTGAAATCATTTATTCTAGTTGTTAGTCCATTCCATTCAGATGCGAGTACATTAAATGGTTGATTAGCTTGCTTTACATTTGTCCATGAGAAATTTTCAGGTCTTAAATTTTGCAAAACAATTTCATTTGAATAAGGACTATATAGACCTGAGTACTCCGATCTCGCACGAAATTTATTATTCGTACCTGCGGGCATATTAAGCCATTGCACATATTGATTACCACTTGGAGTAATTGTTCTAGTGTCAATCAATGATCCTGTTGAACTTAATCGCTCAACAATAATTGTGTTCCAATTACCCAACATTCCACTTGCGTAGACAGTAAAAGTTGTACCATTGGTAACTTGCCCTGAAATCGATGGCTGTTTAGGCTCTGTAGTGGCAGAAGTGACAAAGCTATAGTTGGAGTATCCTCCACTTGTAAGTGAAGCACGTATTCTAAAATCATAAGCAACCCCATATGTTCCAACGCTCAAATAAGCATAGGAGCCAGATGTTGAACCAAACGATGACCATGAAGATGATCCACTCAATCTATATTCAGGGTAATAATAGTTTGCACCAGATAAGGTTGCCCATTGCATCCAAATGCCACCCTGATCGCGATACCATGTAGTCATAGGATTCATAGTAGGTGTTGGTGGAGCTGGTGTTGAAAATGAAGTTGATCCAGCAGAATAAGTAATTCCATCTACAACTGCATAAGCATTTACTGAATATGATGTGCTAGGACTAAGACCAGAAATGCTACCATTTGATGTTCTACCTGTTCCTGATGCAGGTGGATAGTCAGGAGATGAAGATTGACCATTATATGTGATGTAGCAGTAATCATAATATTGTGAGATAAAAGGGTTACTTAGATCACTAATTATCCATGAAGCACTTGTTTGAGTGACGCTTGATATTGATACACTTGGCATTTATTCACCTTCTTTCATTGTTCACCACAATGAATGGTGTTCTATATAGTTAACGATTTTGGAAATTCATGTTATAATATCCTCATACATATTGTGTTTTACTAACATGAAAACTAGGGGGATTCTTCATGAAAAAGTTAACAATTGGAGTTACAAGTTTCATTGCTGGAGCCGTAATAATGTCTTCTATGTCTGTGTTTGCAGCATCGCCAGCTATACAAAAAATTACAGCAAACATAAATAACACCATCCTATTAAAACTGAATGGTGAAAAGGTAAAAACTGAACAACCTGTATTAACTTACAATGGACGCACCTATGTTTATCTGAAGGATATTGGAGAGTTAGTAGGTGCGTCTGTTGAGTGGAATAATAGTGATAAGAGTGTTGAGATTGTTACTGAACAAGTTGAATTACCTAATGAAGAAGGTGGAATAGATGAGGGAAAACTACTAAACATTGCTGCACTAATTGATAAACTAAAAACACTCACACTTAAATATGACATTGATAAAAATGAGGCAAACCTTACAATTGATGACATTGTTTATTATTCATACAATAATTTAACCAAGAATCAAGACAAGCTTTCTTTCTTAATGAATGTGCTTTCTAGAGTCCATTTAGATAATATGGACATAGTAACATCTAAAACATTTGAAACAATGAAAGTCAACATAATACACAAAAATAAAGTGGTGTTGATTTTCACTGATGAAGGTTCAGATAACCACAATAAGGATCTTAGATTTAATTAACCAAATGTTGCTGTGATTCCAGTCACGTTTGCTTGACTGAAATTAACAGCCCCTCTAAAAATAGTACTTGAATTATCAGCAGCACGTATGAGCAAAGAGCCTAAAGTTGTAGTAAGCGTAATGTCGCCACCTAATTGTGTTAACCCACCACGATATTCACCTGCATAATAAAAACCAAGATTTGAGTAATTATCACTAGAAATAGTTACACCATGTTTTCTACCAATTGAATCAAGTGAATTTAGTCCAGTACTAGACAATTCAATTCTATCTTGATTTGTGTCTGCTGTACGCATTGTTCCCTTGAAGGTTCCATTAGAAGCAAATACACTTCCATCCACAGCTACTCTAAATGGGGCTGAAGAATAATTCTGATGACCAAACCAAATGCCTGAATTATTAGCTTTCCAAACATTATTTGTTCCTAGTGATCCGATTTCAATCGTACCACCTAATAAATTTGGAGAGTAAACCATTTTTCCATTGATAAACGTTCCACCATTATAAGTACCATTTGCAATTGCAGAAGCCATTGATTGTGCAGTACTTGCCATACTAACAGCTCCAGTAGCAACAGGGTCACTATTTACATTTGACCAACTAATTGAACCGCCAGTCATATTTATATCTCCACTTAAACTTGTGCCTGATGCAGTAAGCTTGCCTGTCAAATCAACCTTAAATGGCGCATTATTAAAGTTGTTACTACCTAATGAAATTCCGTTTTCATCTGCCTTGAAAATACTGTTTCCAGAGCCAATTGCAACTTTACCTTTAAAGATTACATCGCCATTTGTATCTAAAACAATCTGATCTACCCACACTGGATTTGCTGTAGTTCCAGTGTTTTTTTGTAGTTTAAGGCCATCTGTTGCATTAATGATTACACGACTTTTTTTATCTGAGCGAGTAATAGTTAAATTCATTTCAGTAGCTGTAATACCATTGTCATCAATAGTAAATGAGCCAGATTGATTAGTTATCAATAAGTTATTACCTGCAATCAACTGTCCGAATAAACGCTCACTCACTACACCATCTGGAGTGATTGCAGTTTGCCAGTTCAAGCCTCCGTTTTTTGACAATGCCACAACACCATTTTGAACTATTACCATACGCTGAGGGTCGTTGGAATCAGTGACTATGATTCCTCGTCTAGACATGCTAATAGAATTGTTTAATCCACCTTCAATTTGTCGATCAATTGTACTCCATGTATTGTCTAGAATCTGAGACACTTCATCAGTTCGAGCAATATTATTGTCATATGCATACTTATTAGCAGCAAATGTATTTGAGTTACTAACTGCCGTTCTGTGTTCATTATCAAATTTGTCAGCAAAGGTTTGTGATTTTACAATATTACTTATGGTTAACTTTATTGTGTCACTTTCATAATTTGTACTAATACCGATTATTCTTGCTGTGATTGATATGTCAGATAGATCATAATTGATATTAATGAAGTCACCTAAAACCACTTTACTCCTATCAGAGCTTTCTTCCAATTCAAGCACTTTGAATAAATTAACAATGTCTATATCCGCACTCAATTTTGGTTCTCGAATAGTTTTAAAGTGTTCAATAGCAATTTCTTTTAGTTTGATAGGGTCACTTATAAATTCATTTGTATATTCTGCTTCAAAAATAAACTCATCAAGTTCAAGTATTTGCTCATGTGTTAAGTTATTTTCGATGGAGAGTAGATTGTATAATGTTCCTATCTGCAATGTTACTGAAGCAATGTTTCCTGAAACTGAATTTATTTCTGTTTGTTTAACTGCAATCTGAGATTTTTTAGTTGCTTCTAGAATTAATTCTGCTGTGACATCTTCACTACGTGATTTTTTTGCATCAAGTGTATCTAAAATAACTTCCAGTTCTGCTTTTAAATCACTTAACTCTCCTTGTTTTACAATGAGTGTTGCGCGTATGCTTTCAAGTTGATCTAACAAGTTTCCGAATGTTGTTTCATTATTCGCTTTCAATTGTGACCAAGCTATTAGTGCATCATGCAAACCTATACTCATATCTTCATAGTAATAAGAAAAGTCTTCTAAGTAAGGTGTTCCAGTGGAAGATACTTCAGAAATAGTTAGACCATCTTTTCCACGAACATACAGTCTGGTTGCCTGCTCACTTGAATCAGATTCATATGTAATTGAATCTAAAAGCTTGCCATATGACGTAACAAGACCTTTATTGAATCCATATGCTTTTGGATCATAAAGGTTGATGGTCTTGTTTAATGTATTGAAAAAAACCAAGCCTTCATAAGTTTCAGCAACAGAAAAAACAAAATCCAATCTTGAGCCAGTAAATTCTAAAGAACGAAACTGAGTATTATAGTCACCATGCACGCTTCCAACAGACCATGAAGTACCCATTAGGCCATCATTCAATAATTGAGTAGCTGTCTTGCTGGTAGCTTTATAGTTTGTTATATCTCTATATGAAAGTTGAATTGGCAATCCTGAACATTCTATTTGAAAATAATCATCACTTGAACCATGAGATTTGATTGTTTTTTGAACAAGGAAGTACTCTTTCTTATGTTCATCTTCAAATAAGATTAGATGTTTTTCTTTTAATTTTTTTACATGAATATTTTTTCTTGTTGAGTGCCTAATGTTTAATGTGAATGGAACCTTAAAAGATAACAGAGACAGATCACCGAATTTTTCCTCATAACTTTCATCATAAGCTTCAGTTAGAATTCCAATGATCTCACGATTAGGCTTGCATAATGATAAAGTTGGTTTCAGTTCATTTGTCCTCCTATCCTCTAAGCTGTCCTCTATACTTAAAGGTAATTTTCACATTACCTTTAATATTTAAGTAGTTATTTCCCTTTATAAACGAAATGAATTGACTGTCTAAGGTTCTATTTCCATAGCGATAAGTTAAAGGAATATCAGAGTCTATAGTTTGATTCTGACAATCAATAATCAGCTTCTCACCAACGGCTAATCCCACTAAAGATAACCGTTCACCTTTATTGCTTAGGTTCTGAATTGAAAACTCAGTACCAGAAACTATTTCAACTTCCAGTATGGGTTGAATAGTTAGATCACCCACATTGTTAATTGTGTAATTTGTTCCATCGGTCACATTTGAAGAAAAATCATGAAATTGCGAATATGCTGGTGTCCATGCCCAAGGAGAATCGCACCTAAAGGTGACATCAACATATCCTTGATTAATAGAATTGTGAGTCAAAGTTCCTTCATCAACCAGCAATGTATAATAAATGTGACTTGGCTTAGACTCGAAGATTAATGGAGCATAATTGTCAGTTGTTAGCCAATTAGCCAAGTTTCGCAATTTATCAATGTTAAAATCTTTTTCAAAAACAATTCTAACAGGTATAGTGAGAGGCTCATATTCAACACCTAAAAAATATGGTTTGTTGTTACCTCTTATTTTTTGTTCCAATATTTTTCTAGTTGGCAGAAAAGGTTCTTCTTGCATACCACTATCAAATGTCACATTTAAAACCCCATAATCTGAACTACTCTCAGAATTAAATGTGAAATTCATTGATTCTCTAATTGTCATATAAATTTAATCACCCCAATAGAAAAGAGGAAGCCCAATAGACTTTCCCCTTTTTCATAATTATCTTCTTCGATTGTGATTCTCAAGTGTCTTAACAAATAAATCTGCATCAGACTGAGTAGCCTTTCCACTTAGATTGAAAGTTAAATACTGATTGTTAATGACACTGGCTCCAGCAACCTGTGGTTGTTTTATGATGTTAGAAAAGTCTAGTGTCTTAATTTTACCAATCATGCTTTGTGTCCACTCATGTACTTTCAAGATATCTTTAGTTTGAACTTTATTCATGATTAGTTCTTCTTCATGAAGAATCCCAACTTTCCCATTCGCACCCCACTTAGGAGTCATTCCACCAGACTTGGCAGAAAACATAGGATACTGAGAAGCACTAAGTTCTGGAAAGCTGCCATCACGGAAATTATGTTGTTTACGCAATTCATCGTTACGTTTTTTTAGTGCTTGGAATTCTTTGTTTGAAGGTGTTTTTATTGCTTCGGCTTTCTTTTTGTTGTTCAAGTATTCTTTCCATGCAGCAATTGTTGCAGAATCATATTGGCCTGTGGAAGAATCACTTGGTTGAGTACCCAAGACTGTATCAATAGATTTTCCAACCTCAGTAAATTGATCAGTCATATTCATCTTGTTAATGAGATTCAAATCAATTGAAGCACCAATCGCATCCATGTAAGATTGGATGTTTAAAGAGAACTTTTCTAAAGTGGATCGCATCTTTTCAACATTACCTTCAAGTAATGATTGCTTTAGACCACTATAGTATTGATCTGCATTTAATTCTGCTTGCCATTTTTCTTCCACTTTATCTTTTGCTGCTTGTATTTCTTTTTGTTTGCTATCTAAAAGATCATCATAATTATCACTTCGCTTCTTTCGATTATGATCAAGTTCTAAATCAGCAATTTCCTCAAGTTTCTTTTGAAGTTCTTTATTTAGATCTTCGCGTTTTGACTGAGCTTCAAACGAATTATCAAGCATCAACTTATCAATTTCAGCACGAAGTTCTAATTCTTCTTTTTGCAGCTTTTGCCGATCTTTTTGAAAATCCTCTTCCTCAAATTGTTGTGAAAGTAGCTTCTTTCGTTCATTGATATAGTTCTCATAAGCATCAAGTTGCTTATCTAATGAATCTGATTCTAGGTCTGCTTGTTGCTTATAATAGTCCTCAAGAACTTTCATTGCTTCTTTTGCTGCATCTTTTACTGAGTTTTGCCACTCAATGCTGTATTCATTTTGAGTGATGATGACTTCTTCCAAAAGAGATTTCTGAGCTTTAATAAACTCGTTCAATTCTTTAATTTGCTTGGCTGTTAAGTCGCCTTGCTTTAGTCTTTTTTCAGCCCATGCAATGTCTTTGAGAATCAGCTCTTGCTTATCACTAAGCAACTGAATTTGTTTCTTTGTCTCATCATTGTATTCCTTAGAACCTTCTGCAAATAGACTTTGGATTCTCTTTGACTTTTCAATCTTTTCATCAAATTTCTCAATTGCATCAGAAAGAGATTCAAGGTGCTCTTGTGTTCTTTCAAGTTTAATTTCTTCAATTTGCTTAATTAGTTCAGCTTGAGATGGTAGTAACTCTTCGATTGCATCTTTGTTCTCATTAATTGCTTGAGAGTATTTTTGGTATTGATTAAAAAGCTCTTGCAACTTGTCTTGCTCTGATCCCTTGGTTAGAGAGTTGTACAAGTCAATATACTTCTTAGTTGCTTCACCATTCTTGTCTAGCCACAAAGACATATCATAATTTGAAGTATCATCTAAAGTAGTCATCGCAGTTTTCAAATCATTGTTTGCTTTATTTAACTTGTTTATTTCAGAAGTTTGACCTGCAATTAAATCATTTGTATTTTTTAAGCGAACAGAGAATGCGTCTTCAGATGAAATACTTTCTTTTAGAATTTCATTGCGCTTTTGTTGAGCTTCAGCATCAGCATTAATAGCATTAATCTGGGCATCAGTAGCATCTAAAGTCTTAGGTTCATCTTTAGGTGGCTTCTCTTCTTTTGGAGGTGGAGGAGGAGTGCCTGTAGAAAAATCAATTTTGGAGATGACATTAATTGAATTAATCTCATCCATGATTTTCTTATACTCATTAAACTTCTGTTCAAGATACTGAGCTTCAGCTATTGAATTTGCATTAGACAAGTACTTGGCCTTATCGAGTTTTTCTAATGCTTCAACTTCACCACTATATATGGAAAGTTTAGACTTTAACAGTTTGGCTGACTCTTCTAGTTCTTTTTTCTTTTGATTGAGGCTGTTTGTAAACTCGATGTTTTTTGCTTTGGCTAGAAGTTCAACACCTTCTTTATTGAGTGCCAATTGTCCATTTTCTAAGACAAGATGCTGTTGAAGTTCAGGATACTTTTGAATCAACGAAAGTATTGTATCAAGACTTAGTTTTTCACCTTTGTTAAGTGTGTTGTAAGCATCATAGAGTGAGTAGACTTCGTTGATGGTTTCGCTAATAACTTCAGCAAAAGTTTGCTCTGCTGATGTTGCCTCATCAATTGAATCTGACATTGATTCTGTAGCACTGCTTGCTTTAAGTTGATTATTGGCTAATGCCTGAATAGCACTTTCTGCAACACTTGCACTAATACCAGTTTCTTCTAGACTGGCTTGTAGCTGTTTCCAATCTTGACTACCCTCAGCAACTTTCTGGTTGAGATTGTCCATTGCATCAATTTGCTTCTGATCCATTTTAAGAAGTTCAGCAATACTAACACTTGAACCTGCTGATCCCAATTGACTTCTAAGTTCTGCAATTTTGAATGCCTGTTCTTCAACTGATTTATTGACTTTATCATAAGCACTTTTTTGTTCATCAGAGTTTTTGATTGATTTCAATACTTCTGATTCTTTTTCAGCTAAACCAACTATGTATTTGCGATCCTCATTGGTAAGAGAATCATTTGCATACTTTAAGCGTAGACTTGCTTCAACATTTTTATTAATACTTTCTGCAATGGCTTGATAACTTTGTTCAACTTTATAGTTTTGATCTTCAATATCAAGGGAAAGGTTATCTTCTGTTCCCTGTCCAGCTAGGGTTAATGGACTTTGAGCAAGTCTGAGTTGATATTCAAGATCACTTAATGCTTCTTTTTGTTTTTCTATGTTTGCTAATACGTTATCCCTATTCTTATCAATGTCACGTTTTCTAATCTCATCTTGAATGCGTTGTAGTTTTTCGAGATGCTTTATTTCAATCTCAATGTTCTGTGCGCTACGCAGGTGGGCTTGACCCTGTTCATCAATGTGAAGGGTTAGTGATGGCATCGATTCGTTTAATTGATTTTGGATGGATAGGAATTCTTTGTTTTCTTCTGCTGTTAGACCTGTTTGAGTCGATAATTCTGTGTATCTGGAGAGTAGTTTCCTAATTTCTGTTTCATTGGTTCTAAGTGAAGCGATACTTTTTTCTTGAGCTTCACGATTTTTGTTTACTGCTTCTGTGTGTTTTGCCCAATCTGAAATTAATGTATCTAATACTAATCCGATTGCAACAAAAGCACCGCCTACGACAGAAGCAACTGCAAGACCTCGCATAGCTAGTTTTGCTCTTGTAGCAGATATACCTAGTGCATCAAATCCTCTACCTAGTGTGAGAACTGAGATTGTGGTTGCCGCAAAGTTTTTACTGAGTAGAGCTGCTGTTAATCCTATAATGCCAAGAACAGGGGGGAGGAGGCCAAAGTTATCAACCGTGAAGGTGAGGATTCCACCTAGAGTGGTGAGTGAGTTTGTGATTGCGATTATTGAGTCGCCAATTACGGCTTCTTCCATTGTTAAAGCAAATTGTTGCCAAGCTACCTTCATCTTGTTGATTTTGGCTTCGTAAGAGTCCATATAGGCTTGATTCTCACGCATCGCGGAGCCTTCGGAGTTGATGGCTTTTGCGGTAGCGTCGTGGGCGATGTTTCGGTTATTTACAAGTGCAAGAAACCTTGACAGTTGATAGCGCAATCTGTTACTTTCATCTATTTTTTATAGATTACTGACTATCCAAGTACGGATAGCGGAGAGGGTGCTTCCAAGAGTGTCTTTACACTCGACCCTCTCTCTCATACTTTCGTATGATGCTCAGACTGTTTCTTTCACTCTCATGAGTGAATTGGCGTACAGTCGTTCGGGATTTTGTTTTGTGAGAGGTTTAAGTTTAATATCTAAATTGCGTAGATCGCCTCTAAGCAATTGAATTAGAGGTATGTTGTTATCTTTACATACTTGAATTTTTATATCCATTTTCTTTTTGTAATACGGTTTCTCTGGCATGCCAAAGTATTCTATAATGATGCCAGAATCTAAGTACCAGTCACATCTTTTAAACTTTACTTTTTCATCAGAAACAATTTGATTATAAGGATATTCTTTTGTATATTTTATATTATTAGAAATTAGATATTCTGTGACTGACAGTTCTGCTTTAGACAAACATAGATCACCATTGCTAGCGTAATGCCAAGATTTTTTGCCGAACAATCTCAGGCAATTAATATCAAGGCCTGCCTCTCTACAAGCAATAGAATAATTTCCAAAGTACCGAACATAAGTTGATAAAGATGGGATACTGGGATTGGAACGAATGTCATCTCCTGATGGTGTTCTTCCAATTTCCTTTGAGTATTCAACTAGAAACTTAAGTAAATCAACTTCACAATATTCTTTTCGAGCATTTATTTTTATAAGGTTAAGCTTTTTCGCTTGATCTTGTATCGCTGATGTGCTTCTGTTTGGTAGATATAGTTTTTTTAATTCATTATTTAATAACTTATGATAGTATTTCTTCATAATTTCGTTTTCTGCTTCTGACCATTTTTTTCTTGATTGTAGTCCTAATTTATTTGCCTTACTCATAATAGATGAGTAAGTTCTACTTGATAAGAAATTTTCTCTTAATTTAGTAATTGTCATATGCTCATAATTTTCTTGAAGTGTCTTTAATTCTTCTTCAGTCCAATCACCTTTACGAATCTTTCTATGGTTAGTGTTTCTAATTTTTAACTCCTTGTCTCTCTCACAAGACAATCTTTCCACGGTGTTACCCTCGACTTTACGTTAGGGCTTTCGCCGTTATAGCCAATTTTTCACTACTATGTCACCATAATAGGGGGCCGTTATTGTTAACCCGCTAAAGCAACTGCTGTATTTTGTTTTGTTTCTTCATTAACATCTTTGAATGCAATAGCCACTTCATCTAAAATTTGAGTTGCTGTTTTCAATTCTCCATTAGAGTGATGAATATTGATACCAATATTAGAAAGAGCATCTATTGCAGGCTGCATTGTTGTTAATCGTGAATAAATGGTTTTCAAGGAGTTGCCCGCAACTGAGCCACTTTCTCTTTGAATTTGCATAATGGTAGTGGCATCACCTATCAGCTCTTCCATGCTAACGCCAAAAGTCTTCGCAGCCGAAGCACTTTTTTGAAGTGACACCGCCAAATTCTGGGAAGTTACTGCAAAGTTGTTATCGACATTATTAATTGCGTCAACAATTCCCAGACTCTTATCTGCCTCAATATTAAAAACAACCATAGCTGCTGTAATAGCATCCATAGCTTCTCCAGCTTTAAGATCTGATATATTTTGGGCAAGTGTTGCTGTTTTTGTTAAATCAAGAATCTGTTGTTCATTAAAGCCCTGTCTCGCAAACCCCGTTAATGATTCATTTACCTCAGTAATTGACCTTCCGAGTTCATTTGCAAGATCAATACTACCCTGTAAGAGATTATCAAAATTAGTTCCCTCATCCATTACCCTTTTCAGCTCAACTAGCTGTTTATTCACTGTCAATATCGTGTCAATGGCAGCCTGTAAGCCATGTAGAGGGGCATAAAGGCTCGTCATTGCTCCAGCCCAAAGTAAAGTCTTAGTTATAGCTGTTGAAAATCCATGGTTAAGTTTATCTATATGCGAACCAGATGTATTTGCACTTGCAATTATATTTTTTAATTCTATATCTAGATCTGCCAAGGATTGCTTATAGTTTTTTACATTGTTAAGGTCAGAAGTGTCAATGAATTTAATTGATTTTAATTTTTCTATTGATCTTTCTAATTTTTCACCAGTTTCATTATCGGCTCCGAATCTTCTAATCAAATCATTAATTTTGGCCTGTTTGTTTGCAATAGATTGTTGAAATTCAATATCTTTTTTTTTATTTTGTTGTAGTGCAAGAAAGTGATCTCTCTGTAGTTTCTCTTCTTCTTTATTATATTTTTCTTGAAGCTTAATTTCATCTTCACGTTGCTTTTTGAAATTCTCAACAACACTTTGCCTTACTAGTGTCTCCTTGTCAGGTTGAAGTCTTGTAGTTGTTGTTTCATACCCATCAGTTTCTTTTATAGTGTATCCAGTAACTCTACCAGATTTATTCTTGTCGATTTTAATTGAATCCAAATTAGCAGTATTCATTTCTTCAATTTCATCAGTCAGTTTTCGGGCTGCAAGAGTCTCATCTTGAATTGCTTTTTTATTTGCATCATGTACAGTTTTCGTTTTTTGAACTATCTCGCCATTCTTTAGAACGGTTTCAGTGACAGTTTTTACTGTCCCATCTAATTCTCGATACACATTTTGTGTTTCAATAACTGCTTTAGACTGTTCATCTGCAATCTTTTTCATTTTTGATACACTTGCAATGAACTTGTTGATTGATTGCGTAAATTTGTTGTCTATATCAAGCTTCAGCTTTATTTTCTGGAGGGATGGGTGTTTTTCAAGATTCTTGACACTTTCATTAATCTCTTTTATTGATTTCCCCACATTAATTCCAGCACGTATCAATATTCTTAAATCTTCAGACATTATCTCACTCCTTTTTTAGGCAACAAAAAAGAGAGCGGATATAATCCACTCTCTTAAATCACATTTCAATTATAAAATTGACATTGAATTATCATCAGGAAAATGTTTTCTGTAAATTTCAAAATACACTCCATTTTCTTTTATAGTGTTAATCCCGTCATTAAGTATGTTTAATACTTCAGTGTCACCCTTTGCTACAACAAATGAATGATGGCCTTTGTAGTCAAAGGAACTAAAATTAATTATTACATACAAATATGAATAGCTAAACTCAAAGTTGCTTTGTAAATCACTTTCAAAGTTAAAACCAAAAGCTGTATCAGAATCTCTACGTTCTACTGAGGTTAAAACATCATTATCAGATGAATATGTATTAAATGAGCATTTAGAATTTGTTGCTTCACATATTGCTACTGCAATATCATATTGAAGCTGATTAATCTTATCAATTCTAGTTTGTGTATCTTTATTAGAGTTCACTTCTTTTGATTTTAGATAAGATATTCGCAATTCTTTGCTGGAAACTTGTGCTTCACTTGAGGAAGCAGGCTCTTTACTTGTATTAGTTGAATTAACGACTTCTTTTTTTGAAATACTGTTAGTGTTACTACTATTACATGAAATTAGTATTGGTAATGCCAACATCAAAACAAAGATTTTGACTAAAGAGAATCTTGACATACATTCACGCTCCATTGGATTGGTAAATTTTATTATACCATCAATATGTTAGTGAATGCAGACTAAATTATTTAATCAAATGATTTAGTAATACTCAATCCTCGCCATCGGGTATTTCATATGTAAATCCCACAATTCCCTAAAGTTCATCTCACCAAGTACTTTCTCTAACTCCCAAACTGATCTCTCTCCACCAACTTGGCAAAAATACGTTTCTAAAAAGTCACCTACATCTAATCCCAATAGATCACTTGCTGGTTCATATTCATTCAACCTTTGTACAACTTTCCATTCCCTCAGTTTCCAATTCGCTTCAGCAATATTGTCAGGGTCTCCACTCCAAATCTGAAACCACATTCGCAA
Source organism: Paenibacillus sp. GCM10027627 (assembly GCF_042675505.1). Taxonomy (NCBI): domain Bacteria; kingdom Bacillati; phylum Bacillota; class Bacilli; order Caryophanales; family Paenibacillaceae; genus Paenibacillus; species Paenibacillus sp. GCM10027627. The sequence continues at coordinate 1,496,587 of NZ_JBHTHB010000001.1, read as the reverse complement.
GTCTTCATCAGTCTGAATCAGAAAAACAGCATCTTCATATTCCTGTGTTGTGGTATCATGAAAGTAGTTTATGTATTCAAGTAGGTCTTGTTTTGAGTTTGTCATGTTGTCAGATAATGAAAAAATAGATGTACTAAGTTTCATCGCACTTATCTCCTTTATTGTTAGAAGTAAATGAATTATAATGATGTTAGTGGTTATTTAAACATACTCACAAAATTAAGTTTCACTAACTTATGTTAGAGTACTATCATTTGAAAGTTTTGTCAATAATAATGTTAGTGAAAACTGACAACAATGTTAGTGAATTCTTATTGATTTTTTTTCAATATTTTATATTATTGATTTACAAGTAAGTATGATGGGAAGTGAATGATATAGATACAATTGGTACTCGTATTAATAATCTGAGACAAGAAGCTGGATTGACAATGGATGAACTAGCAAAAAGAATATTGTTACCAGTTAAAAACTCTAATGAACTTAAACCAACTACATCTGCGACCATTTCCAATATAGAAAATGGGCGAAATAATCCAAGTGCTGATATCACTATTGCTCTTTCTAACTTCTTCAATGTATCAACAGACTGGATACTTAAGGGTATTGAATTTAATCAATCTAATCGAAATGCTGATTCTTATCTTTCGACTTCTCATATAGTCAAAGAAGATACAGCTCCTTACAAACCTATTCCAGAAAAAATAATAACTAGAGAAGAATACAATAAAATTATTGAATTAGCAGAAGAAATAGCTCAAAACAAAGAACAAATGAAATCTATGGCTGAAGACTTCAGTAAAAAGTTTGAACTCTTCAAGGAAACAGAAGTCAGATTAAATGAAACTAAAAATGTAATACTTAATAACATCAAAACAAAAGCCTCCGACTAAATGTCAGGGGCTTTTGCTATGTCATTATTAAACTATTTCTTCAACCTCGATAAACTCATTACATCAACATTCGCGCCATGAGGAATAGGATTACTTCTCTGTTTAGGTTTACTGAAGCTTAAAATCTTCCCAAGTCTCATCGACGGAACTTCGATTAAATGATACATGATTGCTGAAACAATAAGCGTCACAGGTACCGACATCAAAAGTATGACTGGAACACTGAACATTCCATTCAATACATACAACATCGTCAGCATCATGATTAGATGATACAAATAAATACTGTACGATATCTTACCAATATAATGAACTGGATTGAATAAGAGTACTCTTTTCATCACTACTGAATTCATACTAACAACAATAAATATACTTCCACCAATAGCAATACTCCAATCATTAAAGATGAACATATGAAGTAATGAGTTATCAGGCAGAATCAGCCAATTATACATGTACAAGACCAAACCAACTACCACTAAAGTAAACTTTACAATTAAATTCAATCGCATATAGATTTCTTTAATTGATTCTCTGTACTTTGCAAGGATCGACCCAAGTGTAAAGAAAGCAAGATAATGAGGAGTAAGTATATAAGATGAATAACCACCAGAAAATTTAGTTATGTCATAGTTAAAGACTTTAAGACCAACAACATAGGCCACGAAGAATGTGATTGGAATCAAGATAACTACTGCAATGCGTCTGATTAAATTGAATTTGAACATCAATAACAAAACAAGTGGAAAAATAATTGATATCCTCATCTCATGCACTAATGACCACAAAACAGGATTAAATTGCATGGAATCGATTTCTTGTAATAGTATGAGTTGCTTGACAATCTCCACTGTATTTAATGAATTAGTCCAGATACTATTTCCCCATTCACTAATTCCATTTAACCCTTGAGGATTCAATGTGCTGATCAGTATAAGTACAATTGCCATTGAAACTGCTGCTGGAATCAGTATTCTGAATACTCTTCTTACTAAATAATTTACATAACCCAAAGGGCTAATTCGATTATTTTGAAATGGTAAGGAGAGTACAAATCCACTTAAAATAAAGAACAAAATTACTGACTCATGACCCAACCAAAAGAAATGCAAGGGTGTATTGTTAAACCTTTCAAGAAAGAATGAAGGGATTAGTATTGCTATGTGAGAAAAGACTACTGACAGTGCAGCTAATCCTCTTACTGAATCCAGTTCATCAATTCTGACTTTTGATGACATTATAATCCCCCTATAGTCTTTATAAAGAACAAAAATGTTCGATATAAAGACTATAAACTAAAAGGAGGAATTTGGCAATCTGCTTTACGTTTCAATATGTGAAAACAACATATTTTAGATTAATGTATTGCTTGTGTCTCGAACTTGGTAGCTTGCTCCTAAATGTTGCACTCCTTTTGTATAAGTAACATTCTTTAGAATATTCCTTGCAAAATGTGAGTCAGCACTTGTATTTAGTGCAAGATTTCTGTTTCCGCCTTTACCGTTAAAATAGTTATTGTAAATGCGGAAGTTTGCAACTCTTTCCCAAACATGAAGATTTGAAAAGTTGAATACATTGTCATACAAAGCTATACTATTTCCACCACTAATAATTACACCGCTTGGAGAGTTAAAAGTATTTCCTCTACAAACATCTCCGACAGAAAGTTCCCAACCATCTTCCCAGTCAATATCACAAGAAGGCATACGCTTACCATTTCGTGCAAAGGTATTATCTTCAATGATCCATTCTGTTCCACCTGTAATTGCAATTCCACAACTGTTATTGTCTTCAATTGTGCAATTACGAATAAAACAACCTGTCGGCATCTTATATGATCTAAGCATAGCTACAGCATTAAAATCCGAATCTTGCGAAATAGGCAAGCTTTCTTGATAAATCACAATTTTAGCATAATGTGCTCCTACGGGTTTTGAATATCTATAATATTGTAGTCTGTGTTTGTGAGCAACAATAAAATTATAGTTTTGATCATACCAGTAAATACTATACAATCTCGATCTAAGATGAGTATAAGCAAAGTAACCTTGAGTGTAACCAAGTAGATAATTATCACTTAGGCCGGAGACATTGAGAAAAGTTTTATTTCTGAAGCAGTATGTCAAAACAGAATCATCTGTTGCACCTGTGCTATCGTTTAATTGACCTGCTTCCCAATTATCTTTACTAGGGTGTCTTCCCGGTTGATCAGCTCCCCTTGTATTGTGTCCAACAATGTTAAATCCGGGAGATTTGCTTATTGTACAGTTTTCCAGCCCAGATTTGTAAGCATTGTCAAAATAAACACTAATGCAGGTTTCATGAGCATCTGAAACATTAACTACAGAATCTCTTTCCCCATAAAGGTGCATGTTTAAAATCTTTGTGTAGGACACATTTTCTAATTTAAACATAGTATATCCTTTTGGACTCAAGTTGTTTTGGGCAATGTTTAATGTAGAATCACTAAAATCAATTATTAGATTAGTTGGAGGATAAATTGTTCTTGCTTCTGGTGTGATGAGATATGCGCCTTTTGGGAAAACAACTTTTCTAAATCCATTACTTGAAGCGTGATTCAATGCATTTTGTATACCATTTGTGGTGTTTTTAGCGTCTGAGTTATTAGTACTAATGCCAAAGTAAATTGCGTCAACATGGAAAATCTCCGAAGGTTGAATTGTAGTTATGGAAGGAGATACAACATTAACAGTAAAGCTTTTTGAAAAAGTTTTGGTTCCATCATAAACTGTAATCGTGGAAGCACCCTCAGAAATCCCTTTTAATACGCCAAAATTGACAGTACATACAGATGGGTTCGATGATTCCCAAATAACGATATTGTCATTGAATACATCGAATGGAAGCGTAGTAGCCATTGCTGGATAACTTTGACCAACTTCTAGGGTTTCAGTAGTTTTATTCAAAGAGATGCCATTAACTGTTCTCGCTGATGTTGGCGCTGTATCTGCTATATTTCCAACAGTAACAGGAACATAGTTCTGAAAAGACTGACCATTTATTGTGGAAGTAACAAGAACTTCGGTTTGTCCATTATTGATGCCAGTAAGTAAACCGTTTGAATCCACAGTTACATACCCTTGATTGCCACTTGCAAATGTATTACTTAACATACTTGTAAACCTTGCAGGCGTTGCCGATACTGCGAGAAGTTGATTCTCTCCTGACTTCAACAATACACTACTTGGAACCACTTTAACCTCTTTGAGAGGCTCTAGTTGTTTCAAGTTATTGTATCGAGTCAAAGCATCAGCGTTGCTTACCACCTTGTTAAAAATAGAGAAAGACTTGACCAAAGTAGGAGTGGTATTTGCACCTAAATGATTACGTCTAATGAAGAGTGATCCATTTGCAAGTACATTTGCATAACGCAAAAAGTCAGTTGGTTTGTTTTTCCCTAGGCTTGGTCTGCCATTTACAAGCATGTCAAATTCACCATTAGGGTAGAAGCGAACTGTAATCATGTTTAACTCGTTAGTTCCATTTAAGGTATCAGGAATTGTTCTGTTTCCTTCAGGATTAACATACCAGTACTGACCAGTAGAATACGTCTTTTCAGTTGTATTGTCAGTTGCTATGTATCTACTAAAAGTATTGCTAGATGTGCCACCAATGTAATTCTTAAAGTTCCCAGACTCATTTCTAAAAATGACACCATTCACTTCATAAGCAACAAATTCGAAGGTCAATCCCTTCTGATTCATATCAACTTTCTCCAAAAAGGTTGCTGTATTTGTTGGGATGGCAACATAATCTGATGCTGCTAAAGTTAGTCCAATATTATCAAGATAACCATCTGTAGCTCCATCATGAGATACATTATGTAATGTACAAGCAAGATTACCAACTGTATCATAAACAATATTTGAGTTTGTGCTTTTCTTGTTACTGAAATCCACATTAAATATTAATCCATCAGTAATAGGAGTTTCTGCTTTAACTGTTTTTGTTGTAATTGTTGTTGCATAAGAAGTTCCTGTCACATTTTTTGAAGCAACAGAGAAATTGTATGTGGTATCAGGTGTTAAGTTTGTGAATGTAAACGAAGTTTCAGTAGTTGTTGTGATAAGGCTATTATTAGAATAAATTTCATATTCAGTTGCATTGTTAGAACTTGTCCAGCTCAATACAACATTTGTTTCTGTGACATTAGAAGCAAACAAATTAGTAATTGGACTGGGCATTGGAATCTGAACTTGCAATGTAGTTGCTGTTATATTAGATCCAACAGTAGTAAAAAACTGATTTTTTGCTTTAACTAATACTGTATAAGAAGTATTAGGTTGTAGATTAGAGAAGCTATATTGGCTAACAGTAACTTCTGTTTGAGTGCCATTAATCTCAACTATATAACTATTTACATTGGCTGAATCAGACCAATTTAAATCAAAAGAGGTTTGAGAAATATTTGAAACTTGAACTCCTGTCACTTCACTTGGTGAAAGATAATCAGATATCTTTTGGTTAATCAAGGCCTGAATCTTACTTGAAGATAGTGTAGAAGTTGTGCTTTCTAAGTGTTGATCATTAATTAATGATAATTCTTCTGGAATGTATTTTTGCCAGTGATCAGTTGCTTCCAAGGAATTTCCTATGTTGTTATCTGTGAGAGATATAAAATATCCTTCAGGGGTTGTGACAGTATCGCCTCGATAGTAGATTGTTGTTAAGTTAAACTCCCCACGTTGAACTTTATTAGTTTCAATATATCCCTCAAAATACTGTCTATTATACAATTTACCTAATCCTTTCTCTCACAAGCCTTTAATAGTGATAAATCCAATAAAAACGGTAGATGTATTTTCAGCTACATCTGTAATTTTGCATAAATGATAGTACTTCCCACTTAAAGGAAGTGTGTCAATACTCTTTAAGTGAATTGTTAAAATGCCTTTTGAGCCTAAAGTAATTCCTTCCGATCTAGTCTTTTGAATTACATAATTATTGTTCTTGAGGGATGACCGTACTTCCCAAATTATTTGTGCTCCATTTAAATCAATTAAGTTTCCATCTTTATCTTTAATTTCTGCTTCTATATACTTTGTATCACCTGAAATTATTTCAAAGTTTTGATTTTCAAAACACATTAAACTTCGCCTCTCAATCTAATTTTTAAATCGGAAAGCCCATTTAGTTTGATTTGCGAATCAAGTTTTCCTGCAAGCTTCACTTTTCCAATTATAATCAGGCTATCATCAATAAAGATTATTCTTAATGGTGAGCTAGATGAATCGAATGAAACTATATAAGTCATTAAATCAGATTTCAGATGGCTAACATCAAAAATGGATTGTAGAAGAGGAGATGCTAAAGAATTAGAATCATGTATAGACTGTAAGATATCAGCTAAATTCTGTTCTTCTGCAAAAATCTGTTGCATCATTGAATTATTAACTAAACTTGAATCATAAATGAACTGCATTAAAGGTGATGTGTTTGAATCAATTGAGACTATATTTTGCATTGTGTCAACTACACTAGATGCTCGATTAAACATTTTTTGAAGTAGGTTAGAATCTACTTTTGATATCTCAAATAAACATTGTTTAGTTTCGAATGCAATTGAGCTATTATCATACATTCTCTGAAGTGTTGAATTTGCAATCGAACCTGTATTACTAATAGTTTGTTTCAAAGAGTGATTAGTAGACTTTGCATCGTATAATACTTGTTTCATTGAATGAGTAACAGAGCCAGCAACTCCACTGCTACCATCTTGCAACCATGTTCCACCAATAAGTGTCGCATGTCTTCCATTGCCTGATTGATCCTGAATATTACCAAGAGTCATATCATAATGAGCAACTAGTGTTGTATTGTTGTATAGTTTTATATTATATATGTCCCCAGAAATAAAGGAATTTGCAGTTGCTGTATTGTTGCAAAATACATTCCCATCATCTGTTCCAAGTGTAAATGTGTGTTCTATAGTCACTCTTGTATCATTTGGAATGAAGGCTGTTCCATTACTAACATTATTTCCATTTATCTTCACTGAACCACTACCAATAGAGTCTGTACCATTAGTTTGTTGAATAATGTATGTGAATGATATTCCAGAACGGAAATCCCATAAAACACGAATAGCATCTGCTCTTCTTCTGATTTTTACATCTGCAACAATTTTATTGATTGTTAAAGAGGGAAGTTTAATATAATCAGTAGTACCATTTAAACGGAGATAATAAGGCATAGTCGATCTTCCAATCTAAAATTATAGTGCAAACTCCGTAAAATTTGTTGTCAACTTAATGTCTGTTTTATTTTGAGATTCAACCACACTTGGAGTTGTAACTCTTATCCAAAATGGCTTTGCTACATTCCAATCATTAATATTTGCAATGGTTAGTGGCGCTCCAACAGATAGGAATGTTCCTGCTGAACCTGAGCTATCGGGGGCAAGCTGCACATAAGTTGATTCATCTGTACCTATTGAATCAGTTGGATCGATACTTATTCCTTCATAACGTTTTGCTGATTGATCATTAAATAGCCATAACTGTAGTGTTGTGACTTGACCAGTTTTTTGATGTTGAGTTGTAATTGGATTGTAGGCTGGATTTGGGTTATATAAAGTCATATCAGGACTAGAAGGGTAATTGAGGATTTCATGATAATCAACTTGAGCACCATCTGACTTTCTAAGGAAAGGTTTTTCGTTTAATGATGAAATATCAGTTAATGCCAAGTTTTTAGAAATTCTAAGAGCCATTACAATGCACTCCTTTCTTTTTTATATTGCAGCTTATAAAATGGATGTTTCATGGAGTTATAAGAAGATTACCTAAAATGTCATCAATCTTACTCATCTTCCAATAGGGTATTTCGATTAAACTAATACTGTTGAGCTGACAATAATTCCTTTTGATTTGATCGTTCTCTTGTTGTTTTAAAAAGTATGCTTTATTTTTTTCTAAGTCACTAGACCATCCGAACTCATCAGAATAATGTTGCTTACCTTGGAATTCGATCAGACACAATAGATTTGATTTTTCTCTGTCTGAGAATACTGCAAAATCAAAAGGTAGTGGTTTTTTGTTCCTACATTGAGTAAGTCTGTACTGCCCAATGAAAGAAATATTGTTATCTTTGAGAAATTGAGTTATTATATCTTCTCCATGAGAGTTTGATTTGCATCTGCACCCCATATGCCCATCCAATAGGTGAGCTGCCTTTGACGAAAAATGAGCATCACAATCTCTACAATAGATCTCGACTTTTCCATTGGTTTTTGTATACTTACTTTTTAAAATATACTTGTCACCAAATACATTAAATAACTCTGCCTCAAAAGTCTCTTGTGGTTTTGTTTGTTTTTGAATCATATTCTCTCTACCACAAAACCTGCAACCTTTTCCATTGATGAAATTTCCCCAAGTTAGGGACTGTTCACCTTTATCGGTATGCTTGTTGCATACATAAGTCAGAGGGATATCATTTGCTTGATAAGTTTCTGAGATTAAAAAATACCCTCTTTGTAAAAATGCCTCTCTGACATCTTCAATGGAGTTTCGTTTCTTATCGCTTCTGATCAAAATTCCACAATCAGGACAATATTGGCCATTCTTTACCTCATTCCATGATTTTAAGAATTTTCCATGAATACTGCATTGGAATTCGTGTTTGCTAGTGGCTGTAACAAATATATCTGATACTACTTTTACGGATGGGCAGCGAGTAGATAAATACAACTTTATGTTTTCTACTGTGAAGGGATTATTTCGGAAGAATTTTGCTGGAGATGAGTTTCTTCTATTAATGACTCTCATATTTTCAATGGTCAGTGAATAAAGATATCCTTCCAAGTCCCTGTATTTGTTTTCAATATCATTCATTTTCAGTAGACCTAATTTAGTATGTAAATCATGCAATAGAATACACCTCCTTGTTCCTATCCAAATATTTTATTTTTCTCTTCTGCAAAATCTCTTAAATCGTAATGAGAGATTGTGGTAGCGATATTTTCGTGATGGGCTATATACTTTGAGACTATTTCAATCGGAACTTTCTTTACTTCCAAGAGATAAGTTATACATGAGGCTTTAAATAGATGAGGATTAATACGTCTACCTAAAATATCAGAAAGGACATTTGAACAAAAATCATCTGCCCAAGAAGGGGACATTGGTTGAACTGAGCCATTATATTTAATTGTAAAGATATGATCATTTTCATATCCTCTTTTTTCAGTCCAAATTCTCATATAATGAAGTGCATCCTGATTCACCATGTAAGCCTCTTGTTTTCCTTGTTCAGATCGTCCTTTTAGACGAATTATATGGCTCATGATATAATTTTGATCTTCAGGAATCGGATAGCTGAGTATTTCGGTTCGAAGTTGAGGTATCTCAGATCGACGTGCCCCAATATTGAAAGCTGTTGCCACCCACGCCATACCCAAATAGTTTTCGTCCTCTTCAAGTGTTTGCATCGTTAAGTCATATTCATCTTTTGTGATTTTTACTTTGTTGTAGACCTTGTTCTTTGGAATTGCTGGAAGGCCTCTTGTGAAATTCCTGAACATTTTAAATGTTTCATCGTCATCTGCAACGACATTTTCTATGTAATTATTTAGGCTTGATACAGCAGCCTTTTTCAATGCTAGAGCACTGGAGGACATGCCTCGATTAGACAAATAACTAATATATCTAAGGAAATCTCGCTTAGAAATCTTCTCAAGTGGTTTGTCATTTAATGCAATATGTACCCACCAGAAGAATTGACCTAGAGCTGAACGATATTGAGAGATAGATTGTTTGGATAGGGAACCAGAGCTAATCTCCAAGTACTCGTTCATTAATAACAAATGCTCAGATCGAATCTCCTTTAACATCTTATCAGTTACCTCTGGAAGCTTCAGTGCCCTGTCGCGTAACATATTCATATTTATTGATTTACTAATTTTCTTCACTTCCCACTATTCCTATTTATTTTACATCAAGCCCTCGTCTACTAAGCCCATTTCTCATTACTTCATTTAGAACACCAGTCTGCTGAAGCTCTTGTCTTGTATTTTCTGTAAAAGGACGTGGAACACCATTATAAAGGAAGTCATAAGTGTATCCCTGCCCACTTTCAACAATTTCAGCGACTTCACGATCACCATCAAAACGAATATTCTCAACATAGAGGGTGTTGTCATCAACCAGACCCACTTCAATACTGTCTTCATCAATCAAACCACCATTATATCCCTTACGTTCATACAGCACAGGATCATAAACATCATAAACGTCAGATTGAATATGCTGTTGCATTTTTTCAACTGTCTTCTTAGCAACTTCTTGTTTTAATACAGATTGTGCTTGTTGATCTAAGTAAGTAAACATGCTCTTTAAATCACTAAACTCTCTCTTCGCCAACTTCCTCACTCATTCCATCATTAAACATTGTTTTGAGTATCAATTCTTTATTTTCAAGATTCGAATTCAAAACATGCTCTTTTAACTTATTTTTCATTTCTGTACTCTCTTTAGATATCTGTTGAATTGCTTCAAATTTCTTCATCAGTCTATCCATAATTTTTGTGACTTCATTTTTATCAAATGACTCAGCTACCTTCTCAGCAATTTCACTGTTAAGAATTTGCTCAAAAATATCCAACTTCTCTTCAAATGATTCTGGGATGGACTTAACAAGTGTAGAAAAAAATAGAACAATAAACAACATCATATAATCTAGAGTTTGTTTTTCATTCATTTGCCCAATAGTAGCTTGATAATCATTTATGAATTTGGAAAAATTATCAAACATGATTTCAATACGGTTAGGGCTAAAATGTTTATATGTTTCTGTAAAACCAATTCCATCAATTGTTACTCGTTGAAGTTGCTCATATTTCTTGTTTTCATTGATGATATGTTGTAACCCTAGTTTGGTTTGATTGATTCTCTTTTGTCTTCCCAAAACACATCTCTCCCTAAATATTAATAAGCCAACTTTTCACAGAGTTAATGCAACCACTCTGAAAAATTGGCTTTCCTAAAACCTTTGTAAAATAAGACTTTTGAAAATTCAAATACCTAATAAAACTTTGATTTTATTAGAAATTAAAAAAAGAGGAACAAGAATTAATATTCTGTTCCTCTAGTTGTATTTTTATTAAGAAAGTAGTGTACCATCGTACAGTGTAATAGTGTACATATCATTGCTATTGCTTGGTTTCAATATTTCAATTGGCATAGTGTGTACCGATGGATCTCCGTCAGCAGCCATAGTCAGCGACCAGTTGTCCTCCATTTTCGCAGTTGGAATATTAATTTGAGCAAGATAATCTTTCTTATCGTATGGAGATTTAACAATCGCATCTAATACAAGGCCAAAAGAGCCAGCAAATTTATCAGAAGAAACTGTGATCGTCTTTGCTGTCTCATCAGTTTTAGTGTTATAGTAAACAATTACTTTCGAGCCAGCAGTGAGATCGCCAGCGAAGAAGGAAAGTACTTTTGCAGTTCTACTATACTGACCTGTTGCTAATGTAGTGGAAGTAAAGGTAAATTCTGTACCATGAGAACCATCAGGATTCTCTTTAAATACAGCAATAATTGCTCCAGTTCCATTTGAAGGTGTGAAGTTCAAAGTAGCTGAATTAGTGGAAACCGCTAGAACCTCACGTTGTTGGACTGTCTTTTCTCCAGTCCAAAGGGAATTACCTGTCATCATAGCTAGTGCAGAATTGTCGAATACAGCATTTTCAAGATTGACACGAGCCTCACGATTAGATGAGAAGCCAACAATTTTAGGATTGCCAGTACCACCCCGAGCATAAACAGTTTCAGCAGTATTTTCTAGACCGCTCGTTTTGAGATCTTGTAGCCAGAAATATGGTTTTCTTGTAACAACATCTACAAATGTTGCTTTTGGTACATCGCGAACTACCCATTGATTAGGTGCAGACATTCTATTAAACATCTCCTTTAATTCTTATCTATTATTTTTGTCCAATGAATTTTGTTGAAATTTATTTTTTTACTATCCACATTGCCAGAATAAATTCCAACAAGTGTATAGTGATAGTTTTCAATTACATCAAGTCGATGGAAACTATCATAAAGCTGATACAGTGAAAGTTGCCCAACATTAAAGTGATTGATGCTATTTGACTTACATGCTAATCCTGAAATGATGCTGTGAAGGTTAATTGTTGGTTTTGGTTTAGGTTTATTTTTTCTTCTTGCCAGCATTTCTTCAATAACTTTTCTTGTTTGTTCATCAGCAGGATTGTAATTTTCTTCTTCTTCATCTTGATGTTTCACTTGATTGGCAAGTCGAATCATTGCTTGAATGTATTCAATATTTTTACTTGTGATATATCGACCTTCAGTTATGTCTCCAAAATAAAAAAAGGCTTCATCTTCAGTGTGACCGAATTGAGCCTTCTCTTTAAACATTAACTCTATTGCTTTTAGAAACTTCTGCTCATAAGTGGGATCATGTACGCAAAGAGATAATATAATAGTGAATGTACTCACATCATCATCCTGAACCTTCTTTACTAAATTAGCCTTATCAACAAGAACACAAGAAAGTAATTCATTGTACTTTGAGTATCCTAATTCAATGATGTCCTTAACAAGAGGACTGTACAAATCACCAGTAGCGATAATCTCAATTGGTAGACCAGTCAGTAGTTTTAACTCAATATCATCCAATTCAATACTCATTTCATTCACCTAATTAAAGTCTACAGATCGATACATTAAATAAGCACCCATGTATTGATTGTTTATGATAAGTTCATCAAATTCGAAGAATTCTAATCCTCCTACACCAATACCTCTTTGACTATTGAAAAGCTCTTCAATTTTGTTGGTGATGTAGTCTATTCTTGTTACACCATAATCAGTTTTAAATAATTCCTTGTTCGTGAACACTTCCAAACGTAAGTGACCAACTTTGCAGGCAGGATTTTTTGTTGATTTCTTAAACTTTCTGCATGAAATTGTCAGGTATGTTGCTCTTTTTGTGCCAATTTCGGGAATGAATACATGAGGGAATATATTCTTATAAACAAGACTACTTGCATCGTCTAAGTCAGGTTGATCGAGAAAGTTTTCATGCTCGTAATTCAGAGCTTTGACTATTTCTTTCGATTCAAGCAGTCTTGAAATTACAGTGTTTTTATATTCGCTTATCTCGCTCAATTTACTCAAAGTATCACCTCACTTAGCGATGAAAGCATTCTTTTATTATGTTTCACTTTAATATAGGCCTTTAATTTTAATTTCTTTCACAACGAAAACTGTTGAATCATCAGCTAATGAAACTTTCAGTAAAACAGTCTTTCCAATAACTAATCCAGCATTAATAGTACACTGAGTTCCTGTTTGACTGGCTATTGTTCCATGCTCTGTTGCAGAAACACCGTCAACATCATACAATTGCCAAACTACAGTTTTATTTGTTACAGCAACACCATCAGCATAAACCACAACCGAATAGGTTTGATTCATGCCTTTCTTAATATTGTCTGAACCCACAATAGCTAAGGAATAGCCAATAGGTTCAGGTTCAACAGGGGGAGTGGATGGGGGGATGTAATCAGCAATTTCAAGCTCTAGATTATCTTTTGAGGGATCAATTTCAGATTCTTCTACAGTGATTAAAATCAAACCTTTAACTGAAATCATATCAAGCGCAGTAGTTTTCCAAGCTCTTGAATCAAAAATGAATCGCTTGCCTTTGATTATCTTTTTTGATTTTTCATCTGCTTTTATTAGAAGTGTTCTTCGTTCATTTCCAAGAACCATGATTCGTCCATCTTCAGTACCAAAGTTGGTAGCAGGGTCTGATTTAAAAGTGAAAGGATATGAGACAACTAGCTTATTTGAATCTTGCCAATTAAGGTTGCCATTACATCTACGAATAGTCCCACGATAATAAATATCAGACATATTATCTGTGAGAATATTGATCCAATTGTCATCTTGCCAATTGATTATGTCACCATTTTGAAGTCGATAGTCAAGGCTGATAGCTAATTTTTGGTCACGAACATTGCTGTCATCAATTAAATGTACACCATAATTATTAACAGAATCATTAATTAATACTTTGAAATAGGATGGGGACAAAGTGAATGAATCTTTAATTGTTTCCTTTTGGAAATTTAGAGTTGATTCTTGTTCATTTTCTCCATATCGTTCAAGTCGGAGTTTGTAATCGTCAAGATAACTCATTTAATCACCACTACTCAAACCACTAAAATCTGCTATGTTATAATATGTTCCCATTTTTCTATAGGAGTACTTCTTTTTGAGTGTGCTAATTTTCACTCTAAGTTTCGCTTGGTTTTCAGATAATGAGTCTAAATGATTTGCTTGAGAGGTGAATTGAAAATCCTTATTTGAAAAGCGTTGCTTAAACAAATTCAAGTTATAAATTTGACTATCCATCCATCTATCTATCATGAGATATGCTAAAATCTCTATCTCATCTACATTTAAAGTAGTATTAAAGATTTTTGAGACATCGTCTTTATCTCTAATATCGACTTTTGGATACTCAAATTCGATGATTGCAGAATTTAAAAGGTTTAGCAAATCATCTTCAAGCACATCTTGATTTAAATGCACATAGCTATAATCCGTAATTTTACTTAAATAAGAACTAAAGACTTTGGAGTAGGGGGTGCTCATAATCACACACTCTCCTTATCTAGTTTTTTTAGCAGTGCTTTTATCTTCTTTCTCTTTGGCTGCTTCTTTTTCTTCTTCTTTCTTTTCTTTGATGGCTGAATAAACATCGATACCAGTGTGTTCTTGAATTAGTTCCATTTTATCTGTGTCATTAATTTTTTGTTCAATAGCAACACTTGCAATCTTATCCTTAATACCTTCATTAGTGTTTTCTAGAATGGTCTGCAACTTATCTGCATCTTCTTCTTTTAATAGTTTTTGAACATCAGTTCCATCAAGCAAATGCTCGGGATCAGTAGGTAAGTTGAGTTCTTCTCGTATTGAGATATCTTTAATCAGCAGACATTCTAAAAGAAGCTTCTCACCACCGCGACTATTAATCAATTCTTTTAATTCACCCACTGTTACTTTCTTAACAGAGTTTGCTTTATCCCATTTTCTTTTACCTTTTCCTTCAGTTCTAAACGAGACTACACCACTTGTATTATTGTATACATCAACCAATGTAGCATCATTAATTTTTTTATTCATATTAAATTAATCTCTCCCTTTAGTGTTTTGGTAGGTTGGGGCAGTTTAGACTACCCCAATTTTTTTAAAGCGAAGTATTGCGATAAATGCTGTAGTAATTTGTGGAAAGTACTACAACACCAATTTTCTTATAGCTTTGGAATTCAATGGAAGAGTCGCTATTCTCAACTTCTTTAACAACCGACTGACCTTCAAGTGCAACTTTAACAATTTTCTCATCAGCAGTTCCACCTGTTGGAATAACAAAAGCATACTCTGGATCGAATACTTTAGTTTCATTAGAATCATCTTCAAAAGACTGTGGTAAAACAATTACATTTGCACCAGCAAAGCGACCTACATACCCTTGGTTACGGTAGTCTGCCTTATCAGCATCACCAATGAAATTAGGGGAAGCCATGATAGTCGCTGCGAATTCAGGTGTGGCAATAATATTGGCGTTACCACCATAGGCTTTGACAGTTGTAATTAGGCTTACCATTTCGTCAGCATCAAAACTTGCACCAGTGAATTTGTTTGCTGCTGGAAGGCTGGAGTAAGTGGAAATCAAAGCCACTCGAATTTCTTTGTAGATGGCAAGTTCAATACCATCAATAATCAGATCAATTAGTTCAGCCCATTCCATTTGTCCACTCAAGAAGTGCTCAAACTCAATATAAGCAGCGCCACCAATTGCATGTGTTTGAACATCAATAAAGTCTTGGTCAAGACGAACACGCTCATAAACTCCACCAAGACCTACTTTAGTAATGAAACGCTTAACATTCTTACGTCCCAATTTCTTGCGGAATCGAGGTTTGTCGCCTTGACCATATGTTTTAACTTCAGCAAATTGACCGATTGCTGCTTCGATTTTCTTAGGTGCTACTTCATCAACTACTTCTTGGATCAGTTCAAATAGTTCATATTTATTTTTGCGATAGGTGTTGAAGTCAGGAGCAAGTTCTCTTACTTTCTCACGTAGAGCGCCTTCCATATCAGTCAAAGAAAAGTTTAGAGCAGGGATTACTTCTTTTTTATAGACAGCAAGTGCCATTTGTTTTAGTGTTTGTTCCATAATATAAATATTCCTCCGATATTATAATTTAGTTTATTAAGCCTTAGCAACTACCCACTTAATTCCATTCTCACCATTTGGCAATACAACTGCTTCAACTGCTTTCAACTCTACTACTGCGGTAGGAGTGGTTGCTGCTTTAACATCGATGTAACCATTAGTGCCAGCAACTCCAAATACTGTTGTAGCATTGATTGCAGCTTTAATGGCAGCAAAATCTGCATAGACTGTATCATCATATTGGAAGGTATTGGTTTCAAAAACGTCCCCAACACTTAGAGTGTAAACACGAGGGTTAAAATCGCCAATTTTTACAGAAAAGTGTTTACGGCCTTTTTCGTTTTCATATATTTTTTCTACAGAACTATGCAAGCCCACCAATTGTGTAACCGCTGTGGCTTTTTTGATTTTCTTTGCAACATGGTCAATCACAAGAAGCATCCCATTTTCTGCTGGTGTGGTAACAAAGTCGGTACCATCCAATACATATTGTGTAAAATGTTGACCTGTCTTTACTGCTGCAACTTTATTGAGTTCACTAACGCCATATACAGACGTATTTTTCTTAATAGCCATTAATAATAGCCTCCTATAATTTATTGTTTTTGTTTTGATTTATATTGTTCTACAAATTCAGCCCACGCAGGAACATTGGAATTTGTAGACTTAATATTGTCATTCAATGCGAACATAAGATTCGACTCTTTGGTATCAGTGTTAGCGGAGAATTGAAGACCCTTTTTACCAACAAGAGCAAACAATTGTAATTCAAGTTCTTCAACAGTGAACTTATCAATTTGTTCTTTATATGGTTGAACATCTTCGTCATTAAGTTGAGTGAACTTTTCAATTACAGACAATTTTTCGTTTTTTTCTTTTTCAAGTTTGAAAGCTCTCAACGTTTCAACTTCTTGCTGCAATTGCTCAATGTTAGTCTCACTGAACTTTGTAAGTTTAGTCTGAATGGTTTCATTCACTTCTTTAAGAGTAGTGAATTCGGTTTGTAAATTACCAAGTTCAGTTTTACATGTTTCAATTTTTTCATTGAAATCGGTTTTTACTTTTTCAGTTTCAAATTCACTTCTCTCAAGGGACACGAATGAAGTTAATACTTCTTGTTCTCCTTCCATGTCTTGAGGAACGAATTTAATACGCTTTTTAGTTGTAAAATCAATTGTGATAAAATCGCCATTTACAGCGTAGTTGAGTCCAACTGGAGTGTACGAATTTTGTACATCTTCAGCGTAGACACGATTACTATCATGATCGATATAGTAAAAAGATCGAACAGAATCTCCCCATCTATCTGTGAATTTTTCACTAGAAAGCGTTTTGCGAATTTCTTGTTCCGTTTGTTGAGCAGTTAGTGTGAAGTTGCTAGGAGCATCTTCGCGCTCGTTATCTTCTTCGTTCTGTTTAAACTCAGATAATTCTTGTAGTTTTGTTTCTAACTCTTCAATAGAATAATTTTCAATATTTGCTTTTAATTCAGCAATATCTACTTCATTCAAAGTAGAGTACTTTGTGAACAATTCCAATTTCTCGTCCACATTGTCGCCTCCTTTATTTTCTACAACATCTTTTTCAGATAAAGCAGATGAATTATTTTCTTGATATTTAGCAAAATGAGCATTGAACTCAGTTAGCAATTCTGTAAACATGGTTGTTTGCGAAGTGTTTTTTGTGTATTGCTCAAGCAAACTTCCGACCATAGCAGGTGGAACATCCCTGCCTATTAAACATAGAGCTTCAAAAGCGAATTTTGAGAATTGAAATACCTTGTTCGAGTCAAATGACCCCTCTATAGATGGTGGATGCAACTCCATGGAATGATTAACAGTTCCATCTCTTTCGACGATTTCAATGCATTCTGGAAATTTTCTCCATAGAAGAACCTCAACTGTTAAGTAATCCCTTTCGACACCATTTGAATCTAGTTTAGTCTCGAATTGAGCGTTATTTGACTCAGGAACTAGACCATAAGGTCTTCCTATATATTCAATACGAACCCCGTTATCATCGATCACTAGTCGTTGCTCATGCCCTCGAAAGTCCAATTCATTCACATTATTGGCTTGAATAAACCCCACAATTGGAATATTAGCAAGGCTATGAACGGATGCTTCAATGACCGATTTTTCGAATGCAGATCTGTTAGGATTCAAGCCAGTATGCATTACCCATAATTTACCTTTAAGAAAGCGTGTATCCTCTATTTCATTATTCACTTCAAAGTGAACAGGGATACTAGAATTTACTTTTAACTCCAATCACGTCTCACCTCCTTTCAGGAGTAATAGATTTAAGTTGATCTATTTTGATTTGCATTAGTTTCTTTAGTAACTCTACCTTTGTCACTTAGGCTAGTTTCATCCACTTCTGGCCTGCCGCCAGAACCAGATAGTGTGTGTGAAGTTTGTAAAGGTTTCAAAAGTGTTTCTAATTTTAAATACTGATTCTCGAAGTTCGCTAGATTGATAAACGTGGATTGACGTATGCCCATAGCAGTAAGTGGAAGAAGCTTGGAATATCCTAATGTGGCTGCATCTTTGAACATGTCATACATTTCTTTACGATTGAAGATGCTTAACTTGGGGAATAGAATTTCAAAAGAATATGATTTATTCTTCACAACTGTTTTAAGTTTGTTGTCGCGCCATCTTTTAAATTGATCCAACAGAGGAAATAATAATGCTTCATCTGTTTTTATTGATTGAGAAAGCCCAATGCTACCGCCATCAGATCCACTACTGAATAATATTTTTGATGTGCCAATAGTGTCATATACATTTTTAGTGGCTCTTTCAATATTATCCTTCAGTGTAGATCCACGTTCTTGTAAATTGACAGATTGTACATCCAGAGGGGTGGTGATGACATCGATACCATCTTGAGAAATCATTTTCTTGGCATTACGGTGGAGTGCTTGACCTTCTTCAAGCTGTAATAGAGGCAGGCCTGAATCTTTATCAATGGGGAGTTTCTGTACGATTAATTTATACAAATTCAATTTACTTTGAGACTTGTCCATTTCTTTGTATTCTTTCAGATCAATAAGGTCAATGAATGAATCAGAGAGAAGGGGTCTAGCAACATCTTGAAATTTGTGACAACGTGCATATTTTGAGTCAAGTTGAACCCATTCCTTTGTTTCTCCTGATTTATACTTAAGGTACATTTCAAGAAACTCAGGAGGGAACATCTTAAACAACTCGATTTTTAAATCAGTATCTTTGTAAATATCGAAAAACCTTAAATTAAATTCAATTCCGTATACTCCATTAATCTTAAACTTAGACCTACAATAATGAGGTGGAAGCTGTTGTATCGAGATAATGTTGTCTAATTGACGTTCATAACCATAGAAAACTCCGTCAAGAAGCGTAATAAATGTAATGAAGCGTTCAGTCTCTTCAATGTACGAATTATCTGTGTAGTCAAGTACAGTTTGATAATCTCGCTCAAATTTATCTGAGTTAAACAATTCTGGTTTCTTCACTTTTGGAACAACAAGATAATCAAAAGTGAGCATAGTTGTGAAGTGTTGAATTAAACGCCTGTACTGTCCTGACGTAAAGAAGAAGTAGTTAGAGATTTCTCTAAGTTTTTCTTCGTTGTTGATTTCAAGTTGTTTGTTTATTTGTTCTTTCGTATATTTTATTTGAATATTGTTTGACTTATAAGAAAGAGCATACATGCCTTCAGACAATTTCTCATATTGGATCATTTCACGTTCATATGCTGGAAACGATATTTTTTCTTCTACTGGCTGGTTTATTTTTTCCACCTCCTATTGTAGATTGATTAGTTGTGGAACATATACTGCGATATATTAGGTCGATCTTTTTTCTTATTAACTATCGATCCACGACGAACCTGCTGTAGATACCATCCAAGCATAGCAAGACAGTACGCACGGTCATCATTCATTTTCCCAACCTTGTCCGTTGCGAGATCATAACGATAGTTATCATTAGTTCCTTTGTGTCGGTAGATATTAACAAGTTCCTCTTTTGCCAAATCTATATTTTTGAGTGCCATCTCCTCTTCGAAATCTAGTTTGACTTGCGCATAGGAGATTTCTTTTTCTTTCTGATTCTCTCCGTCGGCATTCTCAAATTCAATTTCTTTGCCAGTTTCTTTTGGCAACATCAGATGACCTTTATCATCGTATTCAGCAGTAAAGGAGATGAGATCGAGATTCATCATTTCAAGAAGAGCATCATACATTTCACGTTTGTATTTTTGTGGACTCATTAACTTCAACTTGTCGAGTGCGTTAGGAAAACGAGAAACATATTCTTTATTTTCTTCTTTATCGATAAGTCCTTTGTGGGTAATTCCCTCATCATCTACCCAATCTTCCATTAAGTAATCAGAATAAGTAGTGCCATGACCACCAGCACCAGAATCTATCATTAAACATTCAATGTTCTCATAGTCAGGACTTTTGTTACCATTGTAATCAAGAATCATCTTTTTCAGAGCTTTCATCTGCTCAGGAGTCCTCATGGGAGTTTTCTTTTTCTTGGCTATATCTACAAAACTCACACCATTTACAATCTCCATCCGAAATCCAACACGTTCATCATCAATAATTTCAGCAGCCAAACAAACCGAATTGTCGTAATGGTGAGCTGGATCATACGCTAGAATAAATCTACGTTTTCCTTGCGTGTCATTCTTGATGATAGGTAGGCGAACTTTTGAATTTCTGACAACAGTTGCTCTCTTAAATACTTGATTATCTCCACCATCAACAGAGAATTTATTATAGAATTCTCGCAATGCCTTCTCTTTGTTTTTTCTCATTTCTGCTTCAATTTCATTTCTCTCAATCAAAGAAACAGGGTAGAGTTTACCATTAAAGAAAGGTTTGATCATGATTTCACAGTTAATGTCGCAGACGAAGTAATCCTTATCACCAAGCATCATACGTTTAGAATAGTCCTTGTAAAGAGTATAGAAATAACTATCCGTGCTGGAAGCAGAAGAGATAAATAAACGTTGGTTTGGAACTTGTTTGGGGAAGGTATCTACATCCACATCTCCACCCATCCTGAATGTTGAGTTTTGAAGTAGGAAGGGGGTAGTGGCAACAACATATTCTTCATCTGTCCATCCTGATTCATCATAAACATTAAGGCTACTACGTTTACCCCTGTTGTTATTAATGTCACCACTCAAAGAAGTTACTGAGCTGCCATTATATAATTTATAGTTGAACCCTGACTGAGCATGGGTAAAGCCATCTGTATTCGCAGCAGATTTTACAAGCTCACCAATAAAGAAATCAGTTAGACCTGTAAAACTGTTGATTTCCTTTTTGGCAATTTTCTCTATCTTCATGAAAGTGTCCTGCGACTGTGCAGAGACGTTTGAAAGGATATAGGAGTTATGACCACTAAACAGAACGCCTTTGGTCATGATGAATGGAGCACTTAGGGTACTTTTTCCTCCGTTTCTTGTTATACACCAGAGATTATAAGGTCTAAGCCAAGTGTTCATAAATGCATATTTTTGTGCATCCAAAAACTCAATTCCAAAGAATCTCTCACAAAATTTAATTGGAGACTTGCTAACGCCCCCATTGAATAATTTCTGCTAACTTCAAATATCCTTCGATTTTTCGCTGAGATATTTGCAAATCGGTTTGTTTTATATAGATATCCATTGGGGGTCATCACCTCCAAGATTAGAGTAATTCAGTTATTGGAATTGAACTCTCTAACACTTTAATTTTTATTTTCAACTGCCTATTATCTTCTTCAAATATTTGTGATTTCTCTTCGAGTTTCTTAATCATATTTCTTTGTTCACTTAACATTTCTGCATAATCATTTTCATCAAAAACAAGCTGATCAAGAATACTTCTATGGCTAATGTCTGCGATTTGTTTCATGGCATCGCAGGTTTCAAGATCAAATAGATTCACAGTAGCTGCTTCAAGACCGATTTCATTGAGTTTCTTAACAATACCATTTAGAGTATTTCCACCTTTACTCTTGTTGTTATTATGGTTAACCGAGATACCATTGTCTTTAGCTAAAGCCAGAACAGTTTTGAGTACTTTTTCTTTAGTAGCGATAAGTGAACTTATACTACCTGTATTAATAGTCATTGATCTAGTATCTGAAAGCATCAAAGCCAATGCAGAATTCAGTTTATCTAACTGATTAAAAGCCTTCACAATTTCTATAACAACCGGTAGTTTAAAGCTATCCTCAAGTGTAGACTCATCAAGAAAATCAACTAAGCTATTATAGAGACCACGTTTATCGTTCTCATTTTCAAATAAAAAAGGATCGTAGCCAATCATTCGAATTACATCTACACGATTCTTTTCATCTTCAGAAGTATTTTCAACTATTCTGAGATCATTTGTAGAGCCAGTCTGAATAGCAACTGAACTGGTCTGTTTCGATTCATAATCACTTTCTAGCCATGTCAAATCTTTAGTTATTGCATTTAGTTGAATGGACTTTAGGTACAAACCGAAAGGTTCTTGCCCTTTCTTTTCACCTTCAATAATTGCACTGTCCCAGTAAGAAGTTAGAAATGGCCTGTTGAGATGTAAAAGCATCACCTTGACGGATTGCAGGTCGCTTGATTCGACATTTGCAGAAATACAAACTTTACACAATGAAACTCGCCCATCGACATGAAACTTGCTATTTGATTTATAGAAAAACTTTTCTAAGTTACGTTCCTCTTGACAATAAGTACATTTCTTTTTTTGTTGCTGCGGAGATATTTCTTCTGTTTCAACTTTTTTTGAGAACCTTTTTCTTTGAGTCATGTTTATCGACTCCCTTATTTGAATGCTTAATTTCTCCCTTAATATAGTTAGAAGGCAAGACAGCAACGATTGAGGGAGAATTACGTGCTGATTACGACCCTTTAACAGGTGTCAACTTGCCTATCTTTGCACGAATAAAAATGTGCAAACAAAAAGAACTGAGGTGATCAGTCTCAGTTCCAATGGTTCGAACACTTTTTGTTACAGTTCCCATACGGGATCAAATTTAACACCAAATAAAATTGGATTTTCATACCCTAGATAATATGATCAATTACTCCCCATTCAAGTGCTTGGGATGCTGTAAGCCACCACTCGCGATCTTTCATTAACTCATATTTTTCATCAGTTATCTTTGTATTGCGAATGATAAACTGTTTAATTTGCTCATCTTTTTCTTCTTGATATTTCACATGATCTTTTACTTTGTTGGTGGAACCGAATAATACAGTAGAACCATCATGGAATAGAACATTGGAAAATTCATAAGCACATCTTCGCTTGTGCTTTGCTCCTGCTACAAGTATAAGTGCTCCCATTGAAGCAGCATTTCCAATCACAGTAATTTTAATAGGTGTTTCAGATTTTTCAATTACTGAACAAATTGCAAGACCTACATCTACTGCGCCACCGGGACTATTTAGGATTATTTCAATTTCTTGCCTAGATTCAACAGGAATGCTTTGATCTTCTTTGTTCCATTTAATGATTTGAAGAGCTACACGTTCCACTAGATAATCATCTACTTCAGCATTAAGAATGAGTTGCCGATTTTTTAAAGATTCAAAGTAAGTGTATTCCTCAAAATCAATCATGGTATAAGGGGCTTTGCTGCATTTGTCTTTACAGTTTTCGCACATATTAAATTCCTCCAATATTTTAGTTTTAATTTGGAGGCATTGGCTTATCTAATTGGATAGGCTTGCCGTAGATTGTGAATTTAAACTAATACGCACTATTTTTTCAATATTGTTATAGTCCCAATAGGGAATTCGTACAAGTGTTATATTATTCAATCTACAATACTCATTTTTTATATGATCATTCTTTTTTGTTGTCTTAAATGATTCATCTCCACCAAACAATTCTATGGGTTCATAATGCTGCTTACCATCGAACTCAAAAATGATAATTAGATTTCCTCTGTTATCAAAAACAGCCTCATCAAACGGAAGTGGATAAATATTACGACACCCATCAATCCGAAATTGTGAGATATGAGAAACATTAAGTTCATCTAAAATGGCTTTGAGTTTTTCTTCTCCTCTTGATTTCTTGCACTCAGGACACCGATTTCCTTTACTAATAAACTTACTAGGGGCGACATAATATTCGTTGCCACATGTATTATGTCTGATTCTTATTTTTGTATTGCTGTTTACATATTCATTATCCATAATCGCGTACTCATTTTTAACTAATTCATATATTCTTTCTTTTAATGTTTCAATAGTGTAAGGTAGACTTTTTGCGCACTTTTGGCACCTATGTCCAGAATTAATAAAATGGTGGGGTTTGATAAAATATGTATGATTGCATATGTTGTGTTTTATTTTGAACTTTTTATTTTCATAACTCAACACAACATACTCAACTCCCACGATTTCAAAAATTTTATCTTGGAATAATTGTGGTGTCCAAAACAGTTTATTGCTATTACTGTCTTTTTGATTTCTCTTGCACTTAGGGCAATATAAACCATTCCTGAGTAGATATTTAGCTTTCTTAGTAAATTCGTGTCCGCAAATGTTGTGTTTTAATAATAAGTCAGTCTCGACATTTTTATAATCTTCACTTAATACACTATATTCAACACCTGATAATTCGAAGAATTTTTCTCTTATTGTTTCTATTGTATAAGCGAGATTGTTAGCACACTTAGGACATCTGCTTTGATGGTTTAAAAAATTATGCGGCAACACTTTCCACTCATAATTACACTTATTATGCCGAATAGAAATTTTAACTCCAGTTCCTTGATATTCTTCTAGGAATAAGTATTCATAGCCAACTAAATCGAAGACTTCTCTTTGGAATTGTTCATTTGTCTTTCTATTTTTACTTCTGTTCACTGAAAAATCCTCCTTAAATAATTAAAGACCATCCCTGTCTCACGACATTAATGATCTAAATAAGGAGATTGAGGATAGTGCATCACTGCATGACCTAACCTCATATTATTTTCTCAACTCTTGCAATATCTCGCAATTCTTCTGAATCTGCTTTTCTAAAATAAGCTCACCAGTTCGTATAGTTACATCCTCAAAAAACATGGACATACACTGATAAAAATCATTAGCTGTCTTACAAGTCTTCAGAATGTCTATGTAATCATCAATAATTTCTTCTTTGCTTTTAAGTTGACTTCCAAGAATTATAACATTGGCAGGAGAGGAGACTGGAAGGCGAAGGTTAGACATAATAAATACTTTCTAAATCAGTCTCAGTATATTCAAACAACATAAAACGTTTATGTGCGCCAACATATCCTTGATCTTTATGCCATTTATCAGTCTTATTTCTTGTCGCTAGTGTTCTAACCATCATACCGAAATAGTCTCTACCATCTTCTACATGCAGGTGGCCGATGTGGATTTCACGATTCTTTGCTCTAGCCCATTCCATTGGAAACTCAATAGGGAAGATGTTGTGAAGGTTTTTTCTGGCTTTATCTCCATGTGTAGTACCAATAAAGTTATCACCGAATACATGTGCCTTACGTTCAATGAATGAATCATCAATTTCAGCAGCAGGGTAGAGGCCTTTAAGAAGTTGTACAAATGCCCAGCTCATGGATTCGTCATGATTACCTTTTGAATACATTATTTTTACTTTATTAGAGTACTTAAACGCCGTATTGATTAGAGGTTGATAGAAGCTTAAGCAATCATTCCATGCTTTTTCCATGTCTACTGTTTCAATAGGTGTTCCACTGGATGTTCTACCTCTAAAATCATCATTGTGGAGCATGTCCTGTCCTACAATAAACAAAACTTGTTCCCACTGTCGATGTCTAATTTTGTTTGCTATTCGTTCTTGGGTTGGTTTGTAATAATCATAGTCAGAAACACCAAAATGAGGGTCAAAGAGGGGGATTTCAAGTAGTCGTTTATCTTCAATAAAATTTAGATTAGTTGTCAATTCAATTGGTTTTAAATTCTTCAATGATTCGATAAATCGATCAAAATTAAAGTGATTCTTGAGTGGGCGAACAGTAATTTTGCTTGCGCGTAATTCGAGAACACCTGCATCATTACTGAACGCATTCCAAATATTGCTCCTAGAAGAAATCAGATCCCATGTCGAAACATCATAACCATGAGCCTTTAGAAGATAAGCAGGATTTTTACTCTGCTCCAAAGACATTTCAATAAGTTTGTCACTAATTTGAGATCCGTCTTTATTTATTTCTATAGTCTCTTTGTAGTTTTTCTTATCATCAGTAGTAGAGATCTGTTTTGAGAGCTTGCTTTCTGATTTCAGTCGTGCTTTTACCCAACAACGAAATGATTCACCATTATCAAACAAGCCATCACTATATTTGTCAGCAAGCTCTTGCCAACTTGCATCAATTTCCTTGTTTTTCTTCTGAATTCCTATTTCAAGAAGTTTTTGATGATTCATCAATTCACTCCTTGTCATCTACTGAAACTACATATTTTTCTTTCAATGAAACATGGATTTTATCACCATCAACAGATACTGAGATAGAATCTGCATTTGGATATAAATTAAACAAATCTTCTTTGATCTTATTTAGTTCTTTCTGTTTATTGTCACTCACATAAATCTCTCCCTATTAGATTTTTGGTGTTACGGTAACAAAAAAGACAGGAGTGGTGTCCTGTCAATGAGTGGATATAGAAATTGAAGTATAAAAATGATTATAGGAAATCGGCTCTAGCTGCCATTTTTGAACGATGAACATAATTGAGTTGAACTTCTCCATAGAAATCTTGACCACGAAATACTTCAGAAACTCTTCTCATACCATTGTTATATCCAGCATAAGCTTCCATATCAACTTGTCCAGAATAATCACCATCAAGAATGATTTTGCAATCATCACCAACACGAGAAATACCAAGTTTCATTAATTCAACATCAAGGTTTTGACATTCAATAAACCAAATCAATGCCTTCATACCAGTGGTATCAAATCCACGAATATCAGAGAATGGGAGAAGAGCAAGCTTATTAGCTTCAATCTGCTTATAAACTTCAGATTCATCTCCAAACTTACTTGTAAGCATCGTGCCTGTTTGTGATTCCATCAACTTCTCTAAGCGAGTGCCTGGGTAGTATCCTAACTTGGCACTATTCTTTGAGGCAACAGGATTAGTGAAGATAATGAGTTTATCGTATTTGTTATTTTCAATCTCATTCCAAGCATAGTTTAATGTAATAATACTTTTACCACTACCAGCTTTACCTTTAATCATCGTCATCTGATTCGTTTGTAGACTGTCTAGAGCACAAACTTGGAATTCATCGAAAGCTTTAAAATTGCCAAACATGATTGTTTTAATGTCTTCAGGTTTACAACGTTGGAGTGAATTGCCGTTCCATTTGGCAATTTCAATAATCTCTTCAGATGCATCTTTAAGAATTACATATTGATTGATTTGAAATCCATGCTTATGTATATTGAAATGAAATGAGTCAATTTCATTTTCTTCAATTATAAATTCCCTGTAGCCAGTATAGTCATCATTTTGATTTCCAAGAGTATCAATCACATTGATATTTTCTGCTTTGGCTTTGATTTCTACAATGTAATCCCCTGTAACCAAAGATGCATTGTGTGTTTTAGCACATTCAATAATAACATCATCATTTTTCCCATACTTGCTATTATCAACAAGTTTATGATTTCGACTAAATACGGGATCGATATATAGATTAGACAGCTTCTTGATTTTGCGGACTGCTTCTCTTGCTCTGTAAGACTTTTCAGTAAATCCTGATTTAAGATTATCCAATTCATCAATTACGATTATAGGTATAATTATCTCATCATCATTATTTAGCAAATGTGAAAATGATAGTAATGCATTTGTATCAAAGACTATCTTCATGAGCAACATACCTTTCTCTAATAAGGTAGAGTGGGGAAGAAGTAGCTCTTCTTCAGAGCGCACTTCTTCATAGACGTTGTTTTGCTATTCGATATATTAAGAAATACTTACAAGTTTTTTTAGTTGTTTACTGGCTTTGAATGCAGGTACTTTTGTTTCAGCAATATCAATCTCTTCACCTGATTGCGGATTTCTACCTTTCCGTGCAGCACGTTCACGAACTTCAAAATTACCAAAACCTACAAGTTTAACATTTTCTCCAGATGCAAGTGTTTGTGCGATAACTTCAAAAACTGTTTCCACTACCTTCTCAGAATCTTTCTTAGAAATACCAGATTGTTCAGAAACTGTATTCACCAAATCATTCTTATTCATTTAATTTAATCTCCCTTATTTTTAAATTTTATATTGATAATGGGCGTTACCCTTACCATATGGCGCTAAAGATGATTTTAAAAAAAGACAGTCATACCAATGATTTGAGGGTGATTTTAAAAAGTAAATTATCAATAAATTAACGAAAAAGCGGTTAAAAACGTATGTTTTTGACTATTGTATAGTATACCCATAAGTCTTGCACCAAGCTTGACTTGCCTATTTTTTTGTGAAGATGTAGAAGAAATCTTAGATAGAAGTGAATACATTGTTTCGCTATTAATTTTTAATTTTTTGATAAAATAACTACAATACTTAATTGCATCATCAATTCGTCTTTCTTTTTCGTTTGTTGACAATGCATTATTTGCATATGTACTGTTAATTTTATTCACCATGGCTTCCACATAAAGAAGAATCTTTTGTTCCTGTTCATATGCACTACCTTTAGATCCAAAGGGCATCAGCAAGTCTTTTAAAGGAACATCTTTTCGATGATCTGCTGATTTAATATTCTCCATTTCTAAATATAAGAGATCCATTGGGCAATTATATTTCCCAGTTAAAATTTTCTCGTTTTGGCTAACATATCTCCAAAATAAAGGTTTGTTTTTCTTAAGGAGCTTGGTTTTACTAATAAAATCAATCTCTTTATTAATATTAATATCAAACATTTTTTTGGCAAGATCGATACATATTCCAGATAGAACTGTAACGACATCAATTTTCTTCATGAGATCATCTAAGTCTTCTATTGCATGACCAGAATGTATTAGATCCCAATATCGGGACATACATAACTGACCAATATTCACGGTTCGTCCAATGTATTTTTGGCTATTTGAAAGTTCACTATCAATGATTGCCATATCTTCATTGCATACTATGTAATCTCTTTTACTATTTTTAACTTGATTTATGCATACATCATATCTACCAAAAACTTTCTTTGTGATTGACAGAAGATGATTATCATCAGTTAATAGTACAGTGTCTGAATCATAATCTGCACCAGATAGAATATCTTGAAGAGGAAAGTCAATAGCATTAACACAAACTATATTTTCAGAGAGATTGAAATAAGTATTGATAATTTTTGAATTTATGTTCTTCACCAAAAGTACATTATTGGGACTAGTATGTGGGTTCCTAAAACCTGTTAATTCTGTCTCATTGAATAGAGATGTATGTACCTCATTTCCAATTAGAGATAATGATATAGGATTATCTCTATCTAGCTTTCCAATTGCATGGTATAAAAACTCAATTGGATTACCTAGCATTACGCAATAATCTCCTCTTAGACGAACCTTGCCATTTTTAATATGTGTAACATGACTGCTAATAATGTCCTTTCTAAACTTTCGAAAAACTTTTGTGTGAACAATTCTTGGACAAACATTATACAACTCAGCAAACATCTCATTGCAGTTAATATCGTTTGCATTTGTCTTAATATATTCAATAAAAAAGTTGTTGTCATTTTTAAGTTTAATAATAAACTTCTTTTCTAGTTTAGTGAAATTCTCTATGTCTTTTTTATTCATTGGTAAAGAGTTAAGCATTTGATAACTGGTTTGTTGCAATGAGTTTCCATTATCATCTACACCAAGTTTAGATCTTTTTTCACTTTTACATACTCCAAATTTACAACCATCTTGCTGAATTAATTTTTTCCAATACCTCCACATTTTTAGATCAGACCCTAGAATAGTGCTGAACTTTAAAGCTTTTAAACTGCTTGGAGTTGTAATTAAGTGAACATCCTTAGCATAAATGAATTCATTTTTGAACATGGTTGGAATCTTCCATTCGTCAAAGTCAATTCCTTGTGGACAATGATCCTTTAAGAATTTCTGAATATTACAATTGAAGGCAGCACTTTTAAACATATGATTTCTAAGGAGCATCATCGATTTATCTCCAGTAAAATAACTTGTGTCAAGAAGTGCTTCTCCATCAAATAAGTTATTCTTTATTTGCGCATTTTCTTTAAAACTATTTAAATAACCATTTTCATCAGTTTTAATTACGTTTGCTCTTCTTGTGAAAGTACTATGTACATCATCAACCATTAATATATTTTTTGGATCAATTGTAATAATGCTTTCAATTGAAGAGCCAACCAAACTTTCATAAGCAAGTAGGGAAGGGAAGTCAATTCCATCTTCTTTTGGTCTATTGTTAAAATCAATGTTCATTCTGCTCCATTTTATCATTGGCTTATGGAATTTCTTTTTGATGAAGAGGCATTGACCAATTCTAGACTTGGCACTAGAACGCTTGTAGACAACATAATGTGATCCATTTAAATAAAATCCATCAGCATACAACTGTTTACGTAATTGCTCAGTGGTGACTTCATTCCATTTCGCTTCATTTGATTCAAATTTTATTAAATCTATAAGATCATTTAATTTTTGAGCATATGTACTTTTATTGTCATCTAATTTTAAAATCTTCTCAGTTAATTTAGTGATTATGTCTATTCCTGAATTGACTTTTTGCTTAAACTTAACATTAATAATATCATCAGAAAGCATTTTATTATTTGTTTTTTTTGTTTTTGTTTTGAGTCCAATTGAAACTAGTTTATTTAACTCTAAACTTGAAGGGATCATGCCTATGTATTTAATATCAATTTCTCTACCTCTAAACATATGATTATATATGTCGCAACCTTCAATTGAAGGTATATATACAGGTTTACTCAATTCATTCAATATTCAAGCCCCTCCAAATTTTAAATGATAGTCGTATGGAACCCACTCTCTATCATCATCAATTCTAAATCTCAGACCTCTTGCTACCGAGGCTTCACTTTCGTAATCATCATTACACTCATCACAACCATATTCATTTTCGCAATTACACTCCCATTTTTCATCGCAAACAAAAAGGTGGTCACAAGTATTTGGATTATGTTTCATTATGAATAGTTCTCCATTACTATAATTTTCTTTTAATTTCCCCACGCAGCATTTTCAATTCCCATTCATCTTCATATTTATAATTCCTTTTAAAAACACTCTCATATGTATCCCATCCATCATCAACTCGTTTAAAAATTGTTTGAGTTTCCTCACAAAACATCTCATATCTTGGATCATAAAGTCCATCATAATATGCATCTTGCACTGTTAATCTTGAAAACTTCCCCATTCATTAATCACCTTTTTCATATTTTTATTTTATCACCCTCTCATAATGATTCGGTAAAGAGGAATCAAAACTCAAAATCAATTCCTATTTACGGTTCTAACTTAGCATGGTTACTTAGCAATTGTCAACAAAATAAAATATTAAAAACAACAAAATATTGACAAAGCATACCAACTATCATATGATGAATAAAAATAGTTGGGAAAGGATGATTACTTTGTCTACAGCAGCCAACATTCAGCGAATCGGTGTAGAATCTGCATTTATTGATATTGAATCATTTTTGAATCAATATGAAAGTAAAAACACAAGAACAGAATATAGACGTGATCTTTTGGAATACTTTCAATACATGCATGGAAAAGATTTATCAGATTTAGATAAAGATGATATTATTAAAACTAAGAACGGCGCTATTATTAATAAGACTCATGCAATAGAGTTTAGAAATTTCCTAATCAAAAAAGCAAAAGCAAAGAAGTCAGAGAATTATGAAGGTACAATTAACAGGAAAATGAGTACAGTCAAAGGGTTGCATAAGTTTTTTCAGAGTATTGGCTATGATGTGAATTACTTGAATTTTGATCTGAAACGACTTAAGTATGTTCCAAATAGTTTTGATCAACTTAGTAAAGATCAAGTTGTCCAATTAGCTGAACATGTTCTTCAATATACTTATGGAAATGAACTCAATGCTTTTATTTACCTATCCACACAAACAAGTTTTCGTGTTGAAGTACTTGTTAATTCAGAAAAAAAGAATATAAAAAAGTCTGAAAAGGATTCTCTTTACCTTATTACATTGATTGATAAGATGAAAGATAAAAGAACCATGGGATTCGAAAAATGGGTATATGATAAAATCGAGCAATGTATAACAGATGAAAAGCTATTTCCTAACTTAACAGTAGACAATGTTCATAATGCAATTACCAGAGCAGCTAAAGAGTTGGGATTTGAGGGAAGGGTCACAACGCATTCACTTAGAGGTACAGCATTAAACTATGAAATTGAAGTTACTGGCGATATTATTCAGGCAATGGAACAGTCAGGTCACAAGGATATTAAGACATTTAAAAATCATTATGTGAAAACTAAGAAGGATTTTAGGAACATGGCAGGGATTCGCATGTTTAGAGATATAAATGAGGAAGTATTTGATTTGGTTAATAAAGAGGAGTTATTGCAAATTCTCAAGGAGTGTAACAAATCAGCCTATGAACAATTAGCCTTGAGAATACAAGACATGATTGGGATATAAAATATTAAAATATATAAAAAATAAAAATTGACAGATTAACTGAAATGATGATACATTTGAAGCGTCCAATATGGACGTTTTTATTTTAATCTTATTAACTAATTGAATGGAGGATTGTAATTGTTATCTGGTAAGCAGTTAAAAATCTTGAGGATTAAAAAAGACATTGAAGCTCAAGAAATAGCCAAAAAATTAAATTTAAGTAAATCATACATATCAATAATGGAGCGAGAAAAACAGACAATACCCCAATCTGTTTACACAAGGTGGATCTTAATTCTAGAAGGAGAGGTTGAATGATATATAGAAAACATAAAGAATATGTTGGTGAGAAGTTTGGAAAGTTAGAAATTCTTGAATACCAATTTAAAGATAAAAAAGGGTATTTTTTGGTTAAGTGTGAATGCAGTGAAAATGAAAAATGGGTTAGGTCAGATGGAATATTAAGTAGTGGTCAAAAAAGTTGTGGATGTGAAAAGGGTTCTAGAACACATGGGATGACAAATACGAGATTGTTTACGATCTGGAACGGAATGAAAACGCGATGCAATGATAAAGATGATGCAGATTATGGAGGTCGTGGAATTACAGTTTTTGAACAATGGAAAAATGATTTCATGACTTTTTACGAATGGGCCACTAATAATGGATATTCTGATTATTTGACATTAGATCGTGTTGATGTAAACGGCAACTACGAACCTGACAACTGTAGATGGACAACAAGAATCGCACAATCCAACAATACGAGAAGCAATTATAATATAACAATCAATGGCGAAACAAAAACTGTCTCAGAGTGGTCAAGAATAAGTGGTATTTCTAGGCCTCAGATTAAAAATCGCTTTAAGAGTGGTGTTCCAGAAGATGAAATTCTAAAGCCAACAAATAAAGCAGTAAATCAGTCAGGAGTTAAAGGTGTTAAATGGGATAAATATAAACAACGATGGAAAGCAGAACACAGAGTAAAGGGGAACAAGGTCATACATATTGGATACTTCAAAGAGGTGGATGATGCGATTTCTGCTAAAGCTAAGTATCACCAATCATGACAAGTAGTTAAGTTTTGACGATGACTGTTCAGATTACCTTGACAAAATGCCTCATTTCGACCATGGCTCAAATTCAGTGATATCAAGGGTTTGAGCCACATTGTCTTGACAAAATCCTAAAAAGTAATTAAAACAGCTCAAATTCCTTGACAAAAAGGTTGATTTTGACGATGACAAACTCAAAAAACTTTGACAAACACCCTCAAAACGACCATATATAGAAAAACACGATTTTCTTGACAAAATTCCAAATTTGACGATGAAGTGAGTAGAATTCTGTGACAAAAGTGGCCAAAACGACTATATAATTAATATATTAATAATCTTATAATTAATTAATTAATATCTCCTGATCAAATCAAGATTTGCTCAGTGGATTTGACCCTTTGGGTTGGTTGATTAGTGAGATTTAGAGAAATTTGAGATATGTTCATTTCTTTTGTTGATAATTAGAATTAGTTTTAGAGGAAGGAGGTATCTATATAGAGTTTTCATTAAAACAGATTCATGTTAAATCGAAGTGGTTTGCTTATGGAAACAATAAGTTTAAACGTATAGGTAGTGAAGGGTTCTTTTGTTATCTGAATCTTTTTCGTTTTAGGATTCATAATCAAGAATCAGAGTATACATTTATTTGTTCTCTTGGACTGTTGAGAAAAGAGATGGGGTACTCATCACAGAAGATTGTGGAGTTGCTGAAGTTGCTTGTTAAGGAGAAGGTTATTAAGATTAATATCTCTAGGTGGGATAGATTATTTGATAAGGATAGGAAATTACAGGATGACAAATTGTTGATTATAGAGGCTACTGATAAGCCTTCTACATATAAAGATATTGCAGTGAATGGAAAAGAAATTGATGTTCCTTGTAATCCGAAAGAAGAAAACTATTACATAAGTTTAGACATGCCACTCATTCAGCATTACATTAATTTAGGTTTGAATGAACGGTTTCTGGGATTACATTGTCTGATTAGCAAATTGTCAAATGGTACTGAGGGTAAGAGCTGGATGTCTATTAACAATATGGCTGATGTATTGGGTTTTGGAGATAAGACAGTTAATGCAATGATTCATGAGATGAATAGAAAATGTCTGTTGTATAGTCGATATATGGTTAGCTCTCAAAAGAAAATAAGTAAGAATGGGAAGAGTGAAAATGGAAAGATGTTTGAACATCATTTGTTGGTGAATTTGAGTTATAAGGATGAATGGTTGGCTGCTTATAAAAGTGGAATTGATAAGAATATAAGAAATTGGGATGAGAATAGAAAGATTGCAGTTACCTAGTGGATGGGTAGCTGCTTTTTTGTGGGTTTATTGTTTGATGTTAATGTAGCCCCCTTGGAAAATAGTTGGTGTTACTTTTTAGTTATCGTGAGGTGAAATAATGAGTATCGTGAGAGGATGTTTAATTGAGTAGATGCGTAGGAGAAAAGTAGTAATATCAAGGCATAGGAGGTTTGGGGGATTGATTTAGTGGAGTGATTAGTGAGGTGCAATCGTGAAAAGTGAGTAATGGCAAGGGATTAAGAGTTATTGGATGAGAGAAATGGAGAGAATAGGGTGAAATTTGTGTAGAGAGTGGGTGGAAGAAATGTAGTAATGGTAAAGGATTTACGATAGCTTGACGATAGAGAATACGATAGAGATTAGGTTGATTTTTGGTGATGGGTGGATAAAAGGGATTAATCAGAGTTGAATAGACGGAATGAGAAAGTTCAAAAAATAGGTTGAGTGTGGAAGTTGAACAGATAGGCGTCCTTTACTATATTTTTGTAAGTGAATTGATGTAAACTATCCCCCCACCCTTGCTATTACTAGCTTTTTAGTCAACCAACTAATACCGAATAGTCGGGGAAAGAGGCTTAATTTGTGGATTGGCTATAATGCTGGTAACAATAGAGGGTGAGCAGCTGAAAAAGTTGAATGATTAGCTAGACCACTAAAAATAATACTATCAATATAATAATATTAAATATCGCCATTGTAACATGCTCCAAATTTTATAAGTATTGTCCACTCCCAAAATACAACTGTCCATGTCAAATGGACTACATTCAACAAAAGTAAATCATTCACTTTACTTTTTCATTCCATTCATGTTATAATGAATTATAAACTAAATTAATGAAAAGAGGTATTCACAGTGAGACATTTCACTATTTCCGCTAAAGGTCATAAAGGTTACAGATTTGCTGAAATGGGCTATATGTACCAACTTGACGTTGATATGTTCGGCAAAACTGAAGACTTTTACATTTACGCTGATAACCGCCAAGCAGCTATAAAAACAGGTGAAACAATTGTGTCAACTATTGCATTTGAATCCATAACTAAAGACGTTCAAAATGAAGTCAATAAGCAAAACGGTTTACAACAATTGAAAGTAGCATACAAAATGCTTGAAACTCATGAAGACAAGGAAAAGGTATTAAATTATATCCAACGTTTAAAATCTCATTTCAACATTGTCGATGAGGTAAAAGAAGAAGCACAGCAAATAGAAGAAGTTGTCATAATTGTTAAAGAGGAACACACAACTGAAGAAACTAATAATGTAAAAAATGAAACTCCATCACAAGAACAAAAACAACAAATTAATACATATACAGCCTTTAACCGCACATTCTCAACCTATAATGAAGCTTACACATACTGCATTCAATCGGACTTTGATCCATCCTATATCACAACTGAGGAACCTCGCAAGACTTCTCAGAACACCTTAAGACTCGACTTACAACTATTTTCATCAGACACAATAGAAGAGCCTACAAAGCCGTTCAAACAGCCATATGCAAGTTATAAGAATGGCGTGTCAAAATTTGGAATAGGGAAACATCTTGAATTGATCTATACACTCGAAACAACTGGCAAAGATCCGAACTATGATGAAATAAATTATTCTAACATTAAAAAGTACGAATTTGATAACCTAGAAAGCCTGCTTAAACGTTTCAACCTATTTCAACAACATGGATACCAAAACCTACAAATATGGATGGAAATCCGTTACAAAGACGAAACCATTATAGAAAACGGCACACATGGACAATTAGAGTTTATGGTTAATGATTCAAGGTTACAAAATGCAAACCAAACAACTAAAGAAAATGAGCGATTGAAAAATGAACTATCAATGTATAAAGCGTTTATTGAACATTATAAAGCACTATCAACATTTGAAAAGTTTATCAAAGAGCGTCAACAAGGTATTGACAAAAAAATAAAAAATTAAAAAATATAACTTTTAAATTATTCACAAAAGTAAAGCATATACTTGACATTTGCACTCCACTCATGATACACTAAATATATCAAATAAACCAAATTAACATTAAGGTGGTTTTTAAAATGGAAAACCAAACTTTTAAACGCAATGAAGTAGAAGCAATGAAAACCCAATACGACAAGGTTCTGGCTTGGGAAGTTGAGTTTGCGCAACAAATTGAAGAACTAAAGAAGCTCGACAACTCAATCATTGTTTATCATGGCACACACAATTCCAATGTTCAATTTAATAATGATCGAACTGTCACCAACTATAATACAATCGGAACTTGGTTCACATCCACACCAGAAGCTGCTAAAATATATGGGTCTCATGTTATGACTAAACAAATCACAATTAATAACCCTTTGCATGCTCACACTGACGACTTCGACAACTTTTTCCTCTGTTTTCCACTAGCTTTGAAGTATATTGGTAAAACAAATCCAAATAAAACAGAAATGACAAAACTACTTCTTGATTCTGGTTACATGACAGAATGGAAACAGATGATTGCTAATGCTGGATATGATACTATTGTATTCAAAAACTCTCGAATTGATTTAGACTCCTCAGATAATTTCACACATACAGTCTATATTGTCTTAGACACAAATAAAATTCAATAGAGAATGTATAAGTATTTTACTATTAAAATAAAATATTAAAATTAACAAATATAATTATTATGATTAAAAGTAAAGTGTATAATTGACTTATAGAAAAGAGATGTTATATAATGACTTTGTTAGTACCTTCACAAGTCTTGACAACTATTCATCAACTTGCATCACAAAACAAATATTCTCGCACTAAGCATGCTAAACTCCAACAAATTCAACGCAATCTATCTGACGAAGAAATTCACAACATTTTATTAAATGCTCATACAATCTTACGTACTGACACCAATAATATAGATGGTATCACCTCTTACAAAATCGAAGGTGGCTTAAACAATCATCGATTAGCAATCAAAATTCTACATACTGATAAATGGATTTCCATCATTACGGCTATGGATAATGAACAATAGTTCATAGCCTTTCCTAAACTCAACCAAACTCAACACAAAGGAGTGTTTAATAATGTCCATAATTAATACAATTCCATTTTGCTCTTCCTGTGGCTCTTCTAACCTTGCTCAGATCATTGATACAATCGAAACAATTATAGACAACAAAACTTTAGTAATTCCAAATATTCGGGCAACAAAATGCCTTGATTGTAATGAAATACATTATAGTAATATAACTTCCAAGTATATTGATAAACAAATATCCATTTTTAAAGCCGAAGGGTTTGAAAATAAATCGAAAGAAGTTTCCAAATCAAAAGGAGTTACTCAAGAAGAATTAGGAAACCGAATTGGAGTCACCAAACAAAGGATAAATCAAATTTTTAAAGATGATAATTTGGATGCTCAAACAATGATAAAGATAGCTAACGCTATACAGGAACCTATTCATAATGTATTTCAATTCAGACGAATTTCTGTAAAAGAAAATAAATACTATCTAGAATAAAGTAAAGTATATACTTGACAAAAACATATAATTTTGCTATTCTTAATATAAGAAATATGACAATTCACTTATCAAATATGCACCGCTTAGATGGCGCAGTATTAATCCCTAACTATACGACTCATGTCAATATATAGTTACATTAATACCCTAACCGTAGCTATGAGATATTTGGTTAATTTCCTAATTCACTAATCCTCAACCATTTCATGTTAAATCTTTAAGGAGGTATCTCAATTGTCAGAAACGTATACTCTTTACCACGCAACTTCAATTGAAAACTTCTTATCGATAGTCGAATCAAATGAACTCATACCACAATCAACTTCGATGTCCGATTGGGCAAACATAAATAATATTGACTATTATTTCAACAACAATGAATATAAATTTGAAAATCATCTCGAAAATTACATAGGATACACATTTTTTGCTACTAATCAATTTAGCTCACAAAGATATGGAATACGTGCTTCTGATAAATCGGCCTTTAATAATCTATATGTAATTCTAACTACTCAATTACCAGAAGATATTCTTTTACCTGACACAAACGATACAATTGATGCAAGAGCATGGGAAGATAGTGCGAAAGATGTAGGCCAAGTCAAAGTTTTAGGAAATGTAAAAATAAATTCTGATAGTGAAATCATAATTGTTGACAGATCCTTACATATTGTAATTAATACAACAATTGTTAACTGGAAGCGTGATCTGAAAAAGGAATTAGCAAAACAAGTCAAGTATGGTTATTATGACATTGATGAATGCTATGATCTCTGGTCAAAACTAGACATCCCTTTTGCAAACAAAGCATGATTAAAAGGGTTGAATGGTTCAATCACCAAACTTGTAAATCAATTTAATAATAAACTAAAAATATAAAAAACTTGATATTAAAATAAGTTTGATGTATAATAAAGGTAACAAAAACAACAGGCGCAACCTTAACCTAATGGAGGGATTTCTAATATGACACAAGACAGATTATCTTCTCTAGCAGAAAAAATTAAAAGGGCAGCACAAGAAAGAAAAGAAATGGAGAAATGCAGGAAATTCACAGAAGTTAAACTTGAAGGGAGTTCAGTTATTCAAACAGGTTTTACAAAACTAGGCAAACAAGTGACATTTGAATCTTGTATGGGGTTTTCATCTCAATCCAAGTATGGAGCAGGTACTCTAAGTGTAAAAGAAGAGAATGGAGAGTGGAAAGTAGTTTTTACAAAAGGTTATCCTTCTAAGGCTCTACAATGGATGTCAAAAAATTAATCGATTTCAAGGAGATGATAATATGAATATTAAAACTATTAAATTGAAAAATTGCAATTATGAACATAAAGGATATTTATTAAAAAAATATGAGAACCACATTGCAATAATGCTTAATGTTTATCCTTCTTCAAAGAATCCCTACGAAGAGTTTTTCATAAATCAGAATGAAATAGAATATATTATCTAATTTTCAGCGCTTATTAAATCATAAAAGGAGATAAATAGATGGTCATCTCTAAAGCTCAATACATATCACAACTTCCAGTCACAATTCAAACTAAAATAAAATCATTAGTCACTCACGCCTTATCCCAGTTAGACTTAACATCCGAAGAACAATCAGCTGCTCTAGATAATACACTAAACAGTAGATTATCCGATCTTGAAAATCTTATAGACATTAATCTATTTATCTAAAAAGGAGCGATTTGCATATGGTTATTAAAAACTTTGAAATTTATCATGACAGTGACTTTGATGGTTGGTACATTCTTAATACCACATCAAAAACGGAAATCGGCCCTTTTGAATCAGAAAAAGAAGCAACAGAACAAATGTTAACTAAAGCTTGGAACGGTGGATTCTAATTGTAACATTTAACTTTAAAAGAAGGGAATAAACAGATATGCTAGAAAAAATCAGAAAAGCCCTAGAAACTGCTGGTTACAATTCAGAGCCTACAACTGACAATTTAATTGATTGCTACCTAGATTATGTTAGTGCGTTTGGAGGATGCACTGAAGAAGCCCGAGAAGAGATTGAGGAAGGTAGTCTAACTTTAAATACAATGTGTAATAGATTAATTAGATGTAATTAATACTAGTAACAATACAGAAGGAGCTAAAGAAAATGCTTATTGATGACTCAATAAAAGAAACAATGGAAATGAAATTGGAATGCATGAAGAGGCCTATTTCCTTTCAAATTGATCAATTTGATAATGCATTTATAAGTGTCAATGACCTTAATCATATTGGAGGACATTCTAATTTAGAA
Organism: Paenibacillus sp. GCM10027627; assembly: GCF_042675505.1. NCBI lineage: Bacteria > Bacillati > Bacillota > Bacilli > Caryophanales > Paenibacillaceae > Paenibacillus > Paenibacillus sp. GCM10027627. The sequence goes on along the minus strand of NZ_JBHTHB010000001.1, from coordinate 1,455,651 downwards.
AATTTTATGAAGAAGGTAAACTACATAGGAGCAATTAGCTTAGAAAAATATACAAACAATTCTGAAAATGACTATTTTAAAATTAACTATGAAAAAAATCTTTACGTCTATACACCAAAGGAATATCACATTGAAAAAGAACCCAAAGTCATAATTAACTGGTCAAAAGACACAATGGCATGTGCTAATTTAAAAGTTTTTGTACATGTCAAAGTAAATAAGATTGATTATTTTAAATTTATACGCAACCCTAAACTCCTAATAGATTTACTAATACAACATAATGTAATATTTAATTAACAGTTAAACTTCTTATTAAATAAAAAGAAAATAAAAAAGGAGAAATTAAAATGAATAAATTTATCAATCTAACTCCACATGCAATCAAACTATATGAGGGTGACAATATTATTCTCGAAGTACCAGTAACAAAAGATGAATCAGGCAACATTCAAACCGCTCGTGTATCTCAAACATATGAGCAACAACCATCTATAGCAAACTACCCTGTTTTTAAATCTACATATGGTGTAGTTGAGGGCTTGCTTGAGCCACAGCCAGACACATATTTCGTTGTCTCACTTTTGGTGGCTCAAGCTTTACAATTACAAAACATCAAACGTGACGACATCCTTGTACCAGACACAGGGGCAGGAGCAAAACGTAATGACACAGGACAAATTATTGGCACAACTCGATTCATGATAATTTAAAATAAATACTAAAAAAGGAGAATCAGAAAATGGCTACATGGGATGCATATGATTATTACAATTTATGTGAGGTTTGTAAAACAGCAACCTACGCTGAAACAGTTTGTTCAGAGAAGTGTGAAACCATTTACAATTCTCCAGACAATAAATTTACAAGAGAGCTTCAAATAGCTCTTATTACCGCTAAAAAGAATAAGCGAATTGCAAAACAAACTCAACGTATCTTAAAATTTGTTCAGACATATGCACCAGTCTATACGCCAACTGAAGACTCTGTTTGTTTTTATTGGGTCAACCATAAATCTCGTGGAGATAAAGAAGACTTTTTAGGTCGTTGGCAAAAAGGCAAATGCATGTGTTTTGGTCGTATCATTTATGCAAATTGTAATTGGGCAGAGTCGTTGCTCCAGTTGGAGCAATTGTATTTTGATAAAAAAGTGAATCTTGCCTACCACATAAGAGACCAGAATAACAACATATTGTCATGGTATGACTTTTTGTATCATGCAATAAAATCGTTAGCGCATAGTGATGAACAATTTCAACTTGACAAAGCAACTCCGGTTTTATTTGGTAAAATGCATCATTATAGATTTTCTTGGGGTTTGCAACCATAGTATTATCAATCTACTAAACTTACAGTTGATTTACCATCCAATAGTAATGTATTATTTAGATAAATTAGGGGAGTGTTGGCATGCAATGGTACATAATACTCATCATTATTCTAAGTATTAGCTTTATGGTTCAAACTCTATATTTTAGTTTGAAAATTAAAATGATGGAAGAAAAGCTAAAAGTACATTGGACTAGTATTACAGAATTGGGCTATGATAATTTCAAAAACAAACTTGAAAAGGGTGAGTACAATAAATAAAATGGATTTACATAATATCATCAGTCAACCAATCACAGATTTAAAGACACTAAAATCAGCCTTGGAGACAGAAGCTCAATTCAACCTTGAATCAATTCAACGACTCGCACTATCATCAAAGCCAGATGACAACTATGAGCGACTAAAATTGATTGGATCAAATGAAACTATTTTCAACTTGTTAAGCAAAATCAATAAAAATTAAAGAGCAAAGGAGAGGAGTTCCTCTCCTTATTTTGTTGTACTTATAAAAATGAAATACTAAAATACATTTGACATTAATGATTAAAATGTGTATAATAAAAGTAACAAATGAAACGGAGTTGAGGCCAAAATGAGCAAACGGCTATTCATTACTACACGCCAAAAAGAACAAGCAGAACGGATGGCAGCTAAATGGGAAGCAAGAGCAGAAGCATTTTATTCCAATGATGAGGGTTGGGGTTACACTACTAAAAATTTTTGCAAAACGGTTGAAGATGCTGACAAAGCAGAGAGTTATGCAAAATGTATCTATCAAGCAATAACTAATCTTCAAAATGGTGTTGGTGTTTGGGCTGATGTGCAGGTCATTCAAACAGCAGTATCTCAAAGAGATGCTTTAGACAATGGCCTAAACCTAATTCAAGAAAATATTAAATTCAAGGGAAGGTAACTTCCCTTGAAAGATTGATTTTATAACAAAAATGAAATGGAGAGTGGATATAATGAACGCAAGCTCAAAAGTTGTTGAGATTCTAAACAAGGATGAGAAGGCTAGAAAACTGATGCAGGAATTCAATGAAGCAGCAGAACGTACAGGATTGAGCAATGAGGAGTATGTAAAGGCTCGTGAAATAGTTTTGATGCTTTGTATGTATGGATGTAAAGAAGCAATGAACGTAATGAGCAATGAAGTATATGAAGCGTTGAATGCATAGGTAATCAAATTTTAATTTTATAAGGAGGGAACAATTCATGAGTTATGCTGACGTTGCTTTGTTACTTGAAAAAAGGGTTATCGAAACATTTCGAAAATATAATGAACTTATTTTATACAACAAATTAAAAGAAGCCGAACAAGCAAAACTCAACAATGAAGATTTTTATCAGCGCTGGCTAATCCAAGAAACAAAAGATGCGGAAACACTAAGATATATCAAACATAATATAACCAAATCTATTGAGTACATGAATCAGTATAGAGTAACAAAGTAAATGAAATGTTACTTTCATCAATACATAAAACGGAGGAATGGAAAATGAAAACTAAAGAACAGTTAATTGCTTATTATGAAAAGCAACTAGAAAAGGTAATTGATACCTACAAAAATGATCACAACAAAATAGAATATATTAAACATGCTGAAGAACAATTAGAGGCAGTTAAAAACGGCCGACAATGGTAATTTATATTAAATTGTTTTGGAGGAATGAAAGTAATGCACATTTATAGCCAATTGGAGTTAGTCAAAGGCAAAATTGAACAATGTACACGGTTCTTGTCTGGTATTGAATTGGGAGAGCATCCAGTGTTTTTAAAATTGGAGTCAGAGCAGGATTTGCGCTATTGGCAAAATGAATTATCCAAACTTAAGTAACAGAGGCCATAAAAATGAAAATTGAAATCATGCAAGATAAATCAACTTTTGGAAAACAAAAATCATACATAGCATCATTCACAGTATTCAGTGCATCAGGATCGACAAAGGAACAAGCAAAAGAAAATCTTTTGAATATCCTTCAATGGTCAAAAGAAAATGCAAGCCATCCACAAGCAGAAATTAGACAGTTGCCAGAAGTAAACCGTACAATTATCCTCTTGCGCTCTGATATCGGCTATACGGTCATTGTAAGCCATCATGATGAATCTAATGACAATGTATCTGTATACGGTTATATAGGCCATTCTGAGGCTTTACGGAGGCTAGAGCAGCATATTCAGAACTATGCAGAATAGGGTATAAAATTCGACTTATATGAGATGGTTATAAAAAACCAAATATTAAAAAAAGTTTACAAAATCTAATTACTGTGGTATTCTTTAATTAAGAAGTTAATACATAGGATGGTGCTTTTAAATGAAAACAACAAAAACCATACTCAATGAAATGGCAACAAAAATTATCAACAATGTTTCAAATTATGATTTTGATGAATCAGCAACAGTTCAATATGACAAAAGTGATGAATGGGAATCATTTTTTGTAGATATGGCACATAGTAGAGGGTGGACTAAAATTTTAAACGAAAGAGAGTTTGAAGACAGTGAAGAGGCTACAGATTATATGGTAATTATGTTGGATCGAACAATAGAAAAGTTAAAAGAAGCATAAACCCCATTAGTGAAAGGATTGGTGAAAAGTGCTATCATGGTTATTTGATTTGTTGAAAGGTAAAGAGTCCAAATATACAAAGGTGATGATTTGGAACCCAACAATAAAAGCTTATTTTCCTATTGATTATGACGATGTTCACTATGATGTTGACAAAGATGTGATATACATTCATCCAAAATAAAGCCTTTGGAATACTGTTTTAGGAATATGAAATATAACAAATTATTATTGATTAATCACATATTTTATATTATAATAAAAGTAACAAATAAGAAATACATAGGAGGCGATAACCTTGACGGCAAAGCTAGAAGCAGCCATTAAAAAAGTTAATCGCTATGAAGAAAAACTTAATAATCATATGAAATTGATTAATGATCTAGGTATTGATGCAGATGCGTTTTGGGCTTCTTTCCCTGCTGGATCTGAAGAAAGAAAAGCATTAACACAATTACTTAGAATAAACGAAGACTTGAGCAGAGCAAAAACCGAATTACTCAAGCGAGAAGCAATTGAAGAAAAGAAGACGAATAAAAAAGAAGTTTCAGCAACAATTAATATTAATCAACCTTTAAAATGGATGCAATCAAATACTGGAATGTGGCATATATTCGGATTTGAATTAAGCGGAGAAATGTATCCTTCCTGCCAAAGTTATAATCTTGATAGACCTAATGTGCTACACGGTGAATCATTGAATAATCCTCCAGAGGGCGCAAAGGTTTGTAAAAAGTGTCAAGGAAAAACTTCGGGCGAAAAATGGGCTATGATGGACTAAAGAGAAAATTTTTCTTTAGTCTTTTTTTCCATAAAATACTGTTTTTAAAGACTGTCATACTGTACAATTAAAGATGGATAGGAGGGAGAGAACATATGAAGATCATTCTTCCTGAATCGCAAATAGACCAAACTCCAACATGGATAGAAAATTGGCATAATGGTAATTATGGTTATTGTGTTCAGTTAATGACAGAAGAAGGGTTTCAAGTTGGTGATGCTTTCTACGGCTCCAAAGAAAGTGCATTGATGACAGAAAAGGATTGGGAAGGTCAATATAATATTGATCATACATACAGCATGAAGAAACGGAAAGAGTATAGGAAACGGATCAAATCAAAATGATTCCGTTTTTATTTGTGTCTAGGCCATGAAACAGCAGTTTTATGACGTATTTGTGTTTTTAAAACCCTTGATACATAAGGGTTTTTTTAAAACATAAATAATAAAAATAGTTTGACTTATGTATACATATTATTGTATAATAAAAGTAACAAAAAGAACAAAAGTGAGGTAATCAATTATGAGCTACCATAATAACCGTGAGGCTAAAGTAATGATTGCAGGAGCGCTAGTTGATAAGGGTTGGAAAATTTTTGGTTATAAATGCGATGAATCGGACAGTATGACAGACTACTGGTCTCCAGCTTCTTGGAATGGTATTGCTACGAAAAACGGTTTTGTACTTGTTATTGATCAACACTCTACATACTACAGTGGATATGAAGTTAAAAAATATAATTACAACAAAACTACATATAAAGCATCAGAACGAATTGCAAAACTTACTGCAATGATGAATGATGTAGCGTCAACAGAAAATGAAAAAGTTTCTTGTAAAGAGTTAATTAAGAGAGAGCAAGAAAAGCAAGGTATTGCACCAACTTATTCAATCATTGAAACATATCCAACTTTCACATATGGAAACCCAAAACATAACAATTGGCACATTGAAAAAGATGGTCAAATCATTGCTAAAGGTTCGGGAGCTTTTGCGGTTAACTCTTACGATTGGGAAAACGAAGAGAAAACAGCGACAGAGCAAAAGGCAGAAAAGCTTGCAAAGTTTATTGCTAAGATTGAAAAAATTTTGACCGATTCGGACGTATTGAAAGCTGAAGTTATTAAAGTGCCTGTTACCGTTGTTAAAGAAGTTGAGTTAGATATTAACACTCTAACAGAAACTGACATCAAAGAAGGCTTTACATTCATTATGAAAGTAGGCTACACAAACGGAAATTACAAAGGAACAAAATATCAATTTTCGTATAAATATGATGGGAAAAATTCATCGTGGTTCAACTTTGCTAAACTCGGTAAAAAAAATAAGCAATCTAAAGCAATGGGGAATACATGGAGAATTGATTTAAATAAGTTGAATCAGATGTTAGCAAAAGGACATATTGCAGTAATCGAATTCAAAGAGGTAACGGAGTACATAGAAAAAACTGTATTCAAGAAAACAAAACGCACTCACAAAGCCTCTGACGCTGTACAAATCGAATCTAACGAGCCAGTAGTAGAACAAACGGAAGAAGTAACAGAAGCTGTTAAAACTGAAACAGTGAACGCTAAGAATACAACAGAAGATCAAGCAACAAAGCGGCAATTGTGGGCTATACATTGTGCTACAAAACTGAACACCACTAACCTAGTTATCAGCAAACAAAAAGCCTCTGAGCTAATATCTAAATCTAAAGCAGGTAACAGTATCTTTAATGAGGTTAAAGCATTATTAGCAGATGAAACAACACCGCAAGAAAAATCAGAAAAAGAAGCAGCACAGGAAACTTTGTACAAGTTTGAACAATTAGAGGAGATGGTAGATGCTATCATTGAATATACAGCAGATTTAATGTTTAGTTATGATTATCCTAACACGCTTAGAAAACCAGAAGCAACAGAAGAAAAGAAAGAATTTGCAAACAATCTGCAATCCTATATGATTGAGCGCAACTATCCTATCAATGCTATAACAGACCATGTACAAACGAACTACGCTACTTATGATGTGTTAATTGAGGCGCTGGAATCTCTCAGCTCTTTAAGTAAAGCCTATAACAGCAAGCAACAAAAGATGTTGGATCAGTCACAGCATGTTGAAAAAATAGATTCACAAATAAACTCAGCACAAAAGAAACTCGATGCATTACATGGAAACCATTTAACAAATACTTGGAAACGTCAGCAAGTAGAAGTAGGAAGGGAAATGAAACGTGAATCACTTCGTTATGATATCGCTCTTCTTGAATATCTAAAATATAAAACTTCCAATAACAGCATGACAAATTTTGAGCAACATCTTTTGAATGGTGCATTCAGAGATCAGATTCACAACTATTCATTGCGTGATAAATTTGAATATCCTCAGATTTTTACTGAGTATGACAATGATCATTGGTATAACAAAGAGGTTCCCAAGAAGCAAAAGCGATTGAATAAGGCTGGAATATATAACACAGCACAACTAGCAGAAGTAGTTGAGGAATACAAAGCGATTAGAGATGAAGTGAAGAAGCCAGCAAGTCCAATTAAGCAAAAAATAAAAAAGTTAGAATCAGAGGTCAAATTCTCAAAAATTGCAGGCTATTTTCCTACTCCTAAAAAAGTAGTTGAAAGAATGCTAGATATTGCGAATATTGGAGATGGTGAAACGATTCTTGAGCCGTCAGCAGGTAATGGTAATATCTTAGATTGTATAACAGCGCACATTCAAGAAAATGGCATAACAGTGAGTGTAGATGCGGTAGAATGGAACTATAGTTTGCGTGAGATATTAGAACTAAAAAATTATAAATTAGTATCTAATGATTTTATGGAGTATGGAAAGTATAATCACTACGATAAAATAATTATGAATCCTCCATTTGAAAGAAATCAGGACATACAGCATGTACAACACGCTTATAAATGTCTTAATAGCAATGGCCGCATAGTCGCTATTATGTCTCCTCATTTTACCTTTGCAAGCGATGCTACAAGCGTTAATTTTCGTGAATGGTTAAATGGTAGGGGCTATTATGAGAAGTTGCCAGAAGGTTCTTTCAAAGAGTCTGGAACGAACGTGAACACGGTTCTAATCGTGATTGATAAAATTGAAGAAACAGCAGCGGAAGCTATGTAGGATATGTGTCAATCCTGTTTGAACAAATTTGAATTTTTACTATAACAGGATCGACTGTGTATTACTGGAATCGTGAAGAGTTTTAATTTTCTTTCCTATAACAGCCAACATTATAAATCACTAACTCATTTTGAGATAGTTTGAATTTCTCTATAACAGTGGAGCCTAAACATCATGGCTTGATCAGCAAATGAACCTAAGATTTCATATTCACAATAAAGAGTTAAAAATGAAAAAACAATTGACACTTTTAAAATCAAATATTATAATAAAAGTAACAAATGAGACGATTAAGTAATGAAATGACCATTTCAAGGGGGTATGAATTCCATGAACGAATATGAAAAAGCGTTGCTGGAGTTAAATGTACGAGAAAAACAAGGAGATATTTATCAGTATGAAGATGACATTATGGAATTGGCTAGAATGTACAATAAAGAACGAGACGAAGTATTTTATGATTGGATGGATTTACGTTTTGAAATCAGCAGAAACAAGAGTAAATAAAATAATTGTTTTAAAGGGGAGACAGATTAGAAAAAATAAAATAACACTTTTAAAATATAAAAAAAATTATACATAATGAGGTGTGAAAATTGAAAGGGAAGCTTATAAATAGAATACTTCATGTTAAAACAACAGGTGGAAATTGGGTTGACATAAAGTTGGCTCATCAAATATGGATAGAATATTGTGGAAAAAGTAGTCGGAAGTAGATTATAATAATAATAGGGAGAGTGTAAATGATGAATCAAAAAATGTCATTGCAGGAGCGTATTGAAGCTGAACGTATTGTAAAGGCAACTGCTAACCCAAGAAGCTTTAAACAACTAGGACGTAATCCACAATCGCTTAATTTTTCAATGGTGATTCAGAGAAATCACAGATGGACTGATATCCAAAAATCAGAACTAATTGAATCTGTTCTATTAGGGTATCCAATACCACCTATATATGCAGTGAAATCAGATGATAATATTACTTGGGTTTTAGATGGTAAACAAAGAGTTGAAGGGGCAATTATTCCATTCATGAATAATGAATATCCATTAGTAGGATTAACTCCAGTCTATGAAATTGATGTAAACGGAATGTATTTCAAGGATCTTCCTATAGAGTTTCAAGATATTCTTGAAGAAGAGCGTATTAATGTATACCAATTTGAAAAACTGTCTCCTGCTCAAAGAGATAAATTTTTCAGAAAATTAAACAGTGGAACACCTCTTACAAAAATTGAATTGATTAGAAGTATCTTGGGAGAAGATATTCTAACATGGATTGGAACAATTACAGCTAAACCTTTCTTTAATATAATCACAGAGAATGGAAGGGAAAAATTTTTAGATGTTGAAATGGTTTTGCAAATGTTAGCCATTCTACAAAAAGAATATGGAAAGATGGGCGGCACTGACTTAATTGACTTAGCACTTAAGTACAGGGTAAATAATATTGCTGAAGATTTGAAAGAGATGTTAAGTCAAACAATTGATTATCTCAATGATGGATTCAAGGAATATGAGGAGAAAGAAAAGAAAAAAATCCTTAAGAAAAATGATTGTATAGCATTAGTAGGAGCTGGCTATGTATCCACAACTAATGGAGTTGATCCAAAAGTTTTTGCTGGTCGTACAGGACTTGTTATTGTTAAACCAAGTGGTGATTACAAAAATACTAAAATAGGTGGAACTAGCAAACCTGACAAGGTGAAGAGACGTGTAGAACTACTAATTGCTTCAGTAGTTGATGAGTTTGAAAGCAAAAATCATGGACAAGAAGGACAAACAGTAATGAATATCTAAATTTAAAACAATTAAAACACCTTCAAGATCATCCTTTCATCTAATTAGAAGGATGATGTCACCTAAAGGTGTTTTAATTTTCTACATATAAAATGCAAAGCTGTAACAATATTCTTCTACAATTTTTTCAGAGTATCATATCCCAAGTGTGTTTTTTTGAGTGCATAAACGGAACATATATAAAACTTCACAAAATTCTCATTAAAGCTAAACCGCCATGGTACAAAACGAAAGCTCTCTGGTTTGAATCCTTCTGGAATATATCCGCCTGTAAGACGATGTTTTTCAATGCTTTTGTAGACATTAAAATCTTGCAAAGGTGTAGTGTCAAAAATATTTCCTCTTAGAGCAAGCATTATCTCTTCAAATCCATCACTGTATTTATCTCCTGATGTTTGATCATGCCATACTTCGAAAGTATCAGTTGAATGAAAAATAATGCCTTTCGGTGCTAAATGATTACCAATAAACAGAAATATACCTTCAATAATTTTTTTAACTAACCCCACTAATTCATTTGTTAACTTAGAAGTAGGATTAATATTGTGCTGGTACAGACTTTTTAAGAAAAAAGGAAAAACTAATTGTGAAGTATAATTGCAATTAATAATGCAATCATACTTAGCGCTACTCAATTCACTAAAGTCATGTTTAACTTGGATTTTTCTGATAAAAGTCTCGATTTGTGAAGCAGTTTTGTTTGAAAAGTCGTACATGTCAACTTGTGAAGTTACCCCACTTAAATCCATAAGTTTCTTTTTGAATTTTTCAGGGTACTTGACTTTTGAAAGTAAGTGATCCAATGCAGTTTCATCTATATCGACTATGGTAATTTTATTGAATATCTCTTCAAAAAAACTGATATCAATATCATTTCCGTTTCCTGCACCAAGTAATAATAAATGATTATAATCTAAGTTATTTCGATTAAGAACTCTTTTGTAAACTTCCTCTCGATTTAAGTCCCTAAATGGCTTCCAGAGATCAAAACAGTCTCTTGTGTCAGTGTTAAATAGTTGTTGTATTTCAAGCAAACTCATTCAAGCATCCTCCTTAGTGTATATAAATAATCTATCGGTTCAAATTCTGTAAAACTTTACATGTTTAAATAGTGTAAATGAAAGAACCGTTTCATGACTGTAAAACAAACATAAAGTAATAATTTAATTTTTAGAAAATCATTGACTCACGTATGCGTGAGTGGTATAATTGGATTAAGATAAAGAAACAAAGCAGGTGAACATAGATGGAACGAATCAACTTAGATGATTCTCGAATTATGAACTCGAAAGATGCAGCAAAGCGATGGGGGAAGGATGATTCCTCAATAAGATTTAGGAAAAATGACTTTCCATCAGGAACACTTCGTAAGATTGGGAGAGACTGGGTTGTAACTGAGGAAGGTATGGAAGCTGTTTTTGGAAAAGAGAATAACAATAGTTAAACAAGTAATATTTCATTCAAATCAAAATGGAGGGTTATAATATGGATATTAAAAAGATTGAAGAGCAAATTTTCCGAGTTACCAATTTTGGAACTCAAATTTCTAAAAAGCAAATAGCGTACTTGGATAATAATTTGATAGAATTGATGACATCGAAAGTATGATTTATTACATGAATGTAAATGAGTTAGTGGTATTGGCAAATGAAGAAACAATAAAAAAATTTTCAGGAATTGCTGGATTTGGTTAAACTCATAACAAAAATCAAAATTTAGTTATCTCAGGAGGATGAAAATGATTAATCAACAACAAAAGCATTATGTGACTATAGCAATTGGCAGTATAAAGGCAGCAGAGGTACTTAAAAAGCAAATTGAGGAACGGTTTCCATTGTTAGAAGGTAATATTAAAATAAGTTCAGAAGCTGAAATCACCTCTTTGGATAAGGTTATAGAAATTATAGAGAATAGTGATAAACCATCAGCAAATTAGCTACATAAAATTGAGATTTTAATTTGAAGGGATTGATTGTTAATGAAACTATTTTGGGCACATGATGAAAAATATCCAGAAGATATTGGATTTTATGCAGTTGAAAATGCAGATGATTTGATTAAACAACTTGCTCAAGAAAGGAAATTGACAATTGAACATGTAAGAGAGAAGTTTTTGTATGCTGAATTGAGTCAAGTTTATAATGAAAAGTTGAGCAAATATTTCAAAATAACTGTTGAGGAAATCAAGTAGTTCAATGGCTAACATGGAACCAATCTTTTAATGGCAAATACAAATTATTGGGAGAGATTAATAATGTATAAATTATTATTTACTGCCTATACAGAAGAAAGTGAATTAAGATCTTTGATAACAAATGATTTCAAAAAAATTGATCATAACTTCTATTTATTTAATTCGAAGAATGTAAATGTTTCTGACATCAAGTATAGTGTGTGGGACGTAGAATACTTTGCAGAAATGTCTTTTCAAACATATGATAAGGAAGAAGAAATGGAGCAATTTATTATTAACGAATTGACACAACAAAGATTGAAGGAAATATATTTTGCAGATGATCCATATAGTGAATTTCAGGCTGTTATTGAAAAGACATTTAAATTGGAAAATGCATAGTGGGATGTAAAACCTGTCTTTCATAAGGAGTCGATTAAAGGTGTTCAAATGGAAAAATCGAATTATGGCAATAAATAAGGCCTATAGAACAGTAAAAGAAACAGGAGTTAAACCTGAAAAGGCTTGTGACTATGTAATTACTCAAGATGATGAGTTCTGTGTGAACGTAGAGTCAATGACAAAGAGACAGTTTAACAGTTATGTGAAAGAAGTGTGTGATTTATTGGAAGTCGAAAAGTAATGACAGAAGGCAACGAAACAAGTATTTCAGTGGGAGGGTTATGAATTGAACAAACAGGAATTTTTAGAATCAATTTCTGAAGGAAAATGGTTCTCCATAAGTGGAAAGTACGGTGGAAAATATGCAGTGAAGATGGTAAAAAACAAACGTTATGACGGAGAGATACATGCATTATGGCTTTCTTTCAATGATCCTGAGTCAATGTGTATAGAGGATTACAGTAATAAAGATTGGAATTATTCAGATGGCAAGTTGGAAACACTTGCAGCAGGAGTGTATCATTTTGGTTCTGCTGAAGTCGCGGAGGATAGCATTTATGATGATGAGTATAAGATTGTTGAAGAAAAAATGTTCGATGTCATCCTTAAGAATACATTAGAATATTTAGTAACCAAAGAAGAGATAGAAAAAGTATGGGAACAGTTGAAATCAGATGAGCTCAATCTACCAGTTTTACAGATGTAGTAACCAATAAAAACGGCATTTCAATACATAAAACTAAACTAGGAGGGACTAACTTGAACTTGAAGAAGTTTAAAATTGTATTAACATTTAGTGGCTATGATGAATACGACACAACAATGATTGTTAAGTGCAAAAAGGCTTATGACGACAATGGATATTTAATGCTAGATGATGTCGCCATTGAAGTATGCGTAATCAAAGAAATAACAGAAGTCTAACATGACATTAAAAATTTAGATTTTAAGAGATGCTAAATCTCACTGGGAAAATGAACTAGATAGATTATTATTTGTGTAATTTTTTCGAAGGTCTCAACAATGAGGGGATTAAAAATTTAGAATAGATATGGAGTGAACAATATGATTTGTATAATAAGGGGTAGAAAATGGGTAGATGATGAGTGGAAACGTTTAATGATTAACAGGTTTGGAGTAGATAAAGGCAAAGTGAGGAAAGTTTATTATAAAGAAGAGGATGCTCTAGATGCTTTAGAGATTCTTGGGCATTATCAAGATCTTCCGAATATTCGCGAATCAAATTTAGAAAATGATATTCAATCTTTAATAAAAAATGAACCTTCGGTTATAGTTGTTTTTGAAGGGATTCTAACTGATAATGTCATTGAAGAGTTGACAGTTTTACAAAAGAATAATCTTGGATTCAATTTCATTGTAACAGGAATTGATTCTTCATTAACAGATGATAAGGTATCGATTGAAACAATCAATTCTTAACCAAAAAGGAGTTTTAATATGAGAAAAAGTTTAAAGGTTTTAGAGCATATGATTCAAACTAATAAAAATTATGATGGACTACCAACAGAACTTGAACCTTTTTATGTATACTTAACTGATTCTGGGCACTCTGTTATGGGAATAGTTGAATCACTTCTGGACAGCACTAAATATAATGCTGATGACTTATATAGTCTAGAGTCTGCTATTCCTGTAAAATATGTCTTAGAACATTCATACAAACTGTACCATGGTCATTTGTTGGTTAATGTGCCCCATCATAATTTTTTTGGGACTGATATTGAGGAAGAATACTATGAGTATTAGTTTGAAGTATTAAATTAATTATTTAAGGAGGACTATTAAATGAATCAAGTTGAGATTTATAGAAAAATGCGAACATGGGAACTATATTGTGAGTGTATTGTTAAACTCAAAAATGAATTGAAACTATATGAAAATGGCTTATCTGAGGTGATTGATCCAGATGTTTTCTCCCTTATACCAGAAACAGTAGAGACGAGATCGATTTCAATACTTAATAAGATAAAAGATTTTAAATTTATGAATCAAGAAATTGCTAAAGATTTATTTGATCAAGATATTGATGTTGAATATATTGTAAAAGAAGCTTATCCCAATCTTAAGCGTGTTGATAATATAAGAGACTGTTTTATTATTCAAAACAAAAAAGAGCTAGGAACTTATTTCTATTCTATTCGTTCACCCCATATGGATTCGCCTGATAAAGGGCATTATGAGACACTTTCTGATGTTGTAACAGAAGTACTTTCTAGTTATAGTTATCTTGGTGATGAAGTGGAGACAATTCAGTCTGCAATGGATAGACTGGAAAAGGTATTTGAAGAAGACATAAAAATGGATTAAATTATCAAGCTGTAGAAACATATAAAAAGGATATTTTAAGTTCAATAAAAGGGGATGCAAATGGAAATTAACTACAAACCTAAGCTATTTAAAAGAAAAATACTAGGCATTTTTCAAGAAACCCGAGGAGCGAGGATTCAATTTGAAAAAACAAGTGACAGTGGAGCATCGTACATTTTAGTTGACGAATCTACACAAAAGATTGTTGATAGGATGGATGATGTGATTCGTGGAAAACGAGATAAAGTTTATCTGAGTCGAGGCATGCGCAATATTGACATTGAATGCTTAACATCAGGCAAGTGGCAACTTTTTGATGAATTCGATATTTATCAATTTGATAAGCAATGACTGATTCAATCTAAAAGCCCTAAAGGAGTTTATGTCCTTTAGGGCTTTTAATTATGCAGTGCCAAGTTCTCTTGCTCTACTGAGTATATCCAAAAGGGTTCTATAATCATCAGACATTGTTAACTCAGATTTTCGAAGTGTTTCAATTTCTTGCTCCAATACAACAATTTGATTGTCTCTTTTAATAATCGCATTTTGTAACTGGTTGATTAATTCAATTATTTGTAAAATAGGCAGCAGTTCTGTTGTGTTTATTTTATGTTGTTCTACATGTACTACATCTACACTTACTTTTGTCTTGGTATAGTTTTGCTTTCTAAGTAACTTGGCCTGCTTAATAGATTCCTCACAAGTTTTTCGTACATTGTCATTCCATCTAAAGCCACAAGCAGCCGCTGTGCATCCAAGACGCTCTGAAGCTGCTTCAAAGGCCGCTAATTGTGTAGAGCCTTTCCGAATGTGATCTAGTGTTATTTCGGTTAGAATCAAGTCATCTGAGGGGTTCCAAGCATCTCTACGATTTTCTTTCATAAAATCTAACTCCTTTGTTTTTAGTCAATAGTATTAATCTTAGACATCGCACAAGGAAAATATACTTTAAAACATAGAAATGAATCTTTATCACATCTATCATATGTTGTCAAGGAATTTTTAAGCACTGAATAAAATACTTGACAGAACAAATGTTCCCTATTGTTTAAAGTGTCAGGTTCAGTATATAATCAATACTATAAAAACAAAATATCATAATTAACTAATAAGAAATGATGATGACACATACTATTAGGAGTGAAAACATGACAAACATTAGAAGAGGTGATATCTATCTGGCTGACTTGTCCCCTGTGACAGGATCTGAGCAAGGTGGTTTACGTCCAGTTCTAGTATTTCAAAATAATGTGGGAAATAAGTATAGTCCAACAGTTAAAGTGGCTATCATTACATCGCAAATTCAAAAGGCAAAGTTGCCAACTCATGTGATAATAACCGCTGATAAATATAAGATTGATCGTGACTCAGTAATTATGTGTGAACAAACTAGAACAGTAGATAAGGAACGCCTAGACTATGAAAATAAGATAGCAGTATTAGATTTTGAAGACATGTTAAAAGTAGATATAGCGCTCCTGATTTCTGATGGTCTATTAGATATTTTTAAATCGGAAGCAAAAGTTAATTACATAAAAAATATGATTGCTGAGGGGAAAATTAAATGAGTTATAAAATTTGGGGGAGTCGTGAAGGATTATTTAGTAAAGAGGGAATAATAGATTTTTTTCAAAAACTAGGTTTTAGTGATGCATTTTTAATTTTAACAGAAGCTGAAAGAACAAGAAAAGCAAGTGTTAAAATAGGGGATAAAAAAGTGATGTTGTTTAAAAGTTAATTAGCCAAGACTAGCAATTATATTGCTAGAGCTTGGTTTTTCTTTTATGTGCAAAATATAAAAAACCGTTTGACAATAGTTGGATTGGTGCTTATAATAAAAGTAACAAAAGAAACTGATGTGTTGAAACTATATTTTTATTAGGAGATGATGAAGGTTGAAATTAGAATTTTCAATTGAGAAACTTGAATCCTATGTTCTTAATAACCCAGGCACAGAGTTAGAAGAAATCTATCTTGAAATCCAAAGGGATTTTATGAAATTGAATGATGACTTTGTTAAAATCAAGGAAGAGAAAGAAACAATTGAGAAAGATTTAGATGAGTGTAAAAATATCTTGTGGAATGATCCTAAGTATAGAGAGAAATTGTTAAGCACAGTAAGGAATATAGTTTTCAGTTAAAATGATCCTTTTATTCAAAAAACACAATTGGAGGAATGTAAAATGTATGCCTACTTAACTTTCGTTGGCTATGGTAACAATGATGTAAAACTGGTAACTGAAAGAAACGATGAATTACATATGACTCGCAAAACTGAATTGTATGAAGTTGCAGAAAATAAAATTGAAAAGTTGACTAGCTTAAAGAAAGAAGGGAAGTCTCTAATTCCTTTCCTTCGAACTGAATGTAAGAGGATAAAATGAATATTTCAAAGGGGATATGAAAATATGTCAAAACAAATGCATACATTGAAAAACGGTAAGACAATTATTGTAGGCGCTCAAAACTTCATAAATGGAACTGTTCCAGTAGTTATTAATGGGAATATGAAAATGAATCATACTATAGTGCAAGATTCCAATGGAGATTTGGGATTTTGGTGTGATGGTGAACTTGTATACTTTAAAGATTTAAGCATTCAATGAAAAGATTATTTCAAGAGGTGATAGAGAAATGACGATCAAAGACATTTTTAAAAGATTACTTCGTTTGTTTAGGGAAGTGGATCAAGAACTGCTAGTTAATATAAATTACACAAAGAAAAAAATTCTAGAAGAACTTGGTGAAGATGAATACATTAGAATAACTGCCAACTCTGAGATCCTTAAACAAGCAACAGTACAGTTTTGGGAAGTAACAGGCAAGGACATTGTTGTTCGTTAAGGATTCTTTCATTGGGGCACAAACAAAAAAAAGGAGGATTAGAGAATGAATACAGCATTCGAGGTGGTTTATCAAGGATATAATGCTATTATTCAAAATGGTGTTGAATTTAAGATAGTGGGTGGGAATGGTGAGATTCTGAACATTAGAGAGCATGATGATTCAGAAGTCCTTTCTGTTAATGTTAGTCAGGTGCAAAAGTTTGTAACAGTGCTTTAGGTAATGTATGAAGTATTTCAAAGGGGGAGATGAAAAATGAGTAACGATTTTTGGTCAAAGCATAAAAAGTATATGGAGACAGGAATGGAGTTTGGGGAAGCACTTAAGCAAGTCGAATTAGATACTATTTGTGAGTATCATGATACACTACTTGAAGATGGTCGATTATATGAGTCTGATCCAGAGGACAAATATGAAATTAGAGATATTGAAGGGTAATAAAATAAGTCATTTATCCTAATAAATAACGAGGAGGCTTAAAATTGAGCATCTTAAAAAACCGAATGGAAGACTTGTATAATGAAGTTAAAAATGAAATTGAGTATAATAAATTAAAACTGTTGAGGAAGTTACCGAAGCTATTGTAAAAGGATCTGATGAACGATGTATTGTTTTTGGTGAAATGAAAGAAGCAGCGATGTTTCAAATGATGAGTGAAATTGATTCTGAATCGCTTTACCAGTTAGTTGAAAGCAAATAAATGAGCGATTTCAAAGGAGAATAATAAGATGTATGGAGAATGGATTACAATTAACTTGGGTGATGATATTGAATGTAGAGTATTTATAACATGTACCCCAAGCACATTGCCAGAAATAAAAGAAAGGCGCGCAATTCAAAAATTAATGAATGGAATACCAAACAATATGGATTCAGAGCCAACAATTTATGCAGAAGCACTACAGAAAATTGATGAATTTAACTACTCTCAAAATAAAGGAACGAGACCTGATCCTGAACAAATATTAAATGAATTGATTGCATTAATAAGTGGAAAATAAGAATACATTTTCACTTAGGGGGTAATGGAATGCGAAGGGAATACTTTCGAATTGAAGCAGATGCTGAATTTTCTCCATTCTGGTCTCATGAAATTAATAATTATAACAGTGTCTGTAGTTTGTATATGGCTTTGTTGGAAAATCCAAATTACACAAATGTTAAAGCAATACGAGTGACAGAAGAATGTGGGAAAGAGTCAATATTTGAATTACTTTACATCAGATAAAAGGCAGATTTCATGAGGAGGTTAAAAATGTTTGGGCTATTACATGAAAAGCGAATGGAGATAATTCAAACTAAAGAAGCGGAATTTTTAGCTAATGTGCTTTGTTATATCAGTGGTTTCATGGGAGATGATATTTCTTTTCAAATGGCTTTTGAAGATGCCATGGAAAACACTGTTTACTGTAAAGATAATAAAAAGTGAATTTGATGAGGTGAGAAAATGAAAAGATTATTCACTAATGGTTTTAATGACAAAGTGCTAATTACAGAACAAGAGGGAAATCATGAATTACATTCTTTGAATAAATACACAAACCAAGTTGATGTAACAGAAGACTTTTGTAGATGTATAGTCAGATACTGTTCTGAGGAAGTTGAATTTGTTGTAGATGGCATGAGATTTAGAGTAACGTGTGAGCGCATTGAATAATGTATATTCTGCATAACAGCAAACCTAAAATATCACTAGGAGATGATAGAAATGAATAATGGAATTTCAATTCGAAAACGTTTTGTAGAGCATGACTTCTTATTTACAAAAATAAGCAACGAGAACCCTTACATAACAATTGATGAAATTGTGAGCCTATTATCTGAACATGAAGGAAGCCTCTGTGATGTAACATTTATTTTTAGTCTTCATTCATCAGGATTTAAAACAAAGATCATTGATAATTTCACTGAGTATGAAATTATGCTTGATGATTTGACACCATTTGCAATGGACTTTTACTACAAACAAGTTACTAAATTGTCTGTTCAACAGCAGAAAGCTAAAACTTCTGATGACATGGCGTTATATTATATCCAAAAAATTAAAAACATGATTAATATGAATCACCAAGAATCTGTTCAATATAAAATGGCACAATAAAATAACATATAACAGCAAGGAGTTAATATCACCATGAGTCTAGTGGACTTTGCAAATAATGAATTGAGAGTAAAATTAAGCTTCTTTCAATTAGATGTATTAGAATTGCTGGAACGCGATCCAGATGCATGGCAACGAAAACTTAAGCCTACAACATTCGAAATCAAGCAAGTTATGGATATCTATAGCGAATGGGAAAATAGAAATTTAAATGCATTGAATTGTTAGAAAGGTGGAAGTTCGATGGGTTGGGTATTTATGTTATTGGGACTATCACTTTTAGTTTCAGTAGCAGTCATTAACACTAAACAAAAAAACAAAAGAAAAAATAAAAACAATGAAATTATTTAATCAATTTCACAAATCATTTTATTAATTGAAGAATAAAATAGTTCTTTTAACGGAAATTTACAAATACAAAGGAGCGGTAAAAAAAATGAATGAATACACAGTTGGAGCGTTAATCAAATTACTCAGTCAATTTGATCAAGATGCTAACATTGTAGCAGCTATTAGGACAGACGATGATTACCGAGCAATAGTAGATGCACAATACAATGAGCATGGCGAAGTTGAACTTATTTTTGAGTAAATGAAATCACTATTTCAAAGGGAGATAATTGAAAATGGGAGCAACACAGCATTTTTATAAACACTTGGACAATGATATCAATCACCGATTTAAAATTGATTTAGATATGAGGAGTTTAGTTGAACAAGTAGATAAAACCAATTATGGAATTCACAGATTTATTTCTGAATTAATTGATATCCGTAGACAAAGTAAATGGAAGCAAGACCATGAGTTTGCAGATGAGTTAGAGAAATTGTTATATAAAGGTTATTTTTAAGCGATAAAATTTGTGATTCATGAGGAGGAAGATACTTGTATTGAATAGTTGAAATGAATTCAAGTGGTCATATTAGACACATAGATTGTAATAAGAGGGAGGGTAATAAGATGAATTTTAACATTCATTATAGCAAAAATTTGCTTGATAAGTTTGATTCTGAAGAAGAAATCTCTGAAGTTTTACGAGAAAAAATGTCCAATTTTTGGGCATATGTAATTGTTGAAGCTGAGAATGAAGAGCAAGCTATTCGGACATTGATTAGTAAAGTTGGTGAAGAAAAGTTTAACTATGTATTGAGTGTGACACCTTATTAGCGTCGAGGATTATAGGCAATAAAGCTCGTCTTTCAATGGGAATGGAGGAGATAAATCATACTAGAACAATGGACTGGAAACTATGAAGGTTCTATTGTTGCACCTAAAGAAGATCGACAAGCTCTTATTGATATGGGAATTGTTGTTGGTATTTGGGATGAACAACAAGAAGAATTTACTAATTGTATTGTCTCAAGTGAAGCAATGGGAAAACTCGACCCTTATTGGAGTTATTATTATTGGTGGCTTCATAAGCAGGACAATTAAATTCGTGTTTGATGAGGAGTGGGAAACCTTTGATAAAACTAATACGTTATGCAAATGAAGGATTTTTTGGACATGATTATTATTCAGATGATGAAAATACTCCAAAGTTAGTGAATGAAAAAGAAAATCAAATTGAGGATTGGGTAACAGGTTGCTTTGTTTTTGTTGAAGAAGAAGACCCTGATGCATTGATAATGTTCAGAAAAGACAGGACTAATGAAAAAAGACATGAGCTTTTAGTTCCAGATGAAACGCTTATCTGGACTTGGAATGCTTGGCCTACATTTGAGATTGATGGCAAGTATGGTCATAATTATTACCGAAAACTAGAAGGGTTGCTGACATGGAATTCATGGATTAAACTGCCAGCTCTTGTGATTGCTGAAAGAGTGAAACTTGTAAAAAAACAATTGGGAGCTTCCAATTACCTATGGTCAGAAGGTATTTATGAATGTTATTAAAATTCGTATTTAATTGGAGGAAGATTTATAATGCATCTTAACACTGTTTATGGAGATTTTAAGTTTGCAGAATGGGAAGATTGTGATTGGAAGATGTTTCGAAATAAAGTGCAAGAATTACGTGACCTTGGCTATAGAAAAGTTGAACATTTCTATGATTTCTCAAATCATTACCAAATTTATAAAAAAAAGCGCTCAAAAAAGAAAGTTGTTTTAACTATGATGTGCCTTTAGAATTTGTATTTGATGAGGAGGAGTTATAATCAATTTACATACTAATGAGGATCAAACTGATTTAGAATATCTTTGTTTAGAATGCTGTGAAAACGAATGCACATGTCCTCACTGTAATAGATGTAAAGTAAATTTAATGATGTACAATGAGTGTTATTGCAAATAAAATCCGCATTTAGTGAGGTGAGAGCGTGATTGAGCGTATTAATGAGGAATTGGAATTGATTAAGAAATTGTATGTAAATAACGGTGAGTATCAATTTAGGGATGACAAAGATGCCAATAAATTTGCTGTAGACCTTTACTGGAACATTCATAATTTGTATAGTTCTAATGGATATTATCATAAGTTCGAAACGATTCTGGATTTTATTTATTCACATCATGCAGATAGTGAAGCCTATTGGTTTTACAAATTAGAGGAGTGAATCTAATGAAGAACATATTAAAATGTCCATCATGTAATTCACCATTATCTTTAACAGTAGCATTCAGTGGTTGCGATTGGAATTCTGAAGCTGGCGAAGGATCGGGTTACAATTATCCATTGATGCTAGACTGCATAGAATGCCCTAGAGTGTTCAATTTGGGATATCTGAATAGTGATAGAGCATTTAGTCCTGTGAAGAAACAAAAACCTTATCTAGAGGTTTCAGGATACGTAGTAAATAGCCGATGAAAGTCTTGTTTTAACAGAAGCTGTATAACTGAAAAGTGACTTTATACCAAAATTAAAAACCCTGCTGAAAAGCTCTGAGCAGGGTTTGAAGTGTTAAATATTCCATTCAAAGTGACAATCAGTTGCAATCAAGTAATGCACCTTATTATTATTGCTATAAATGTCAGCTTCCATTTTTATAATTTTTGAAGAATTGAAAATTGATTTAGCATACACATCTGCTGCTTTTTGCGATTCTGCTTTTACTTGGAACTCAAGAGGTAGTAGCATTCTCCCCTTTACTGTGTACATTCTGCTCACTATAATCATCTCCCCCTGTTGGTATAAACTATGGCGTTAAACGAAGTATAGCATGCCACATTCGCCAAACACAAACATTTGTTCTTATATTGAGGGTGAATTGATGAGAGAGAATAAAGGGTTTTAAATTTTGGAAGAAAGTGATATAATAAAGGAGACAAAAAGAAAGGTGATTGATATGAGTATGAGTTTAAAAGATGAATTGAATAAGATAATTGGATTATTGAAAACTGAACAAAATCTTGATGAGAACAAACTCGTTTTAATGCTTAATAAAACAGTTCATGATATAGATGTGTTAGAAAGCACAATGAAAGATAATCAAAAGCAAATAACAGAACTTGAGGAGTCAAATGATTTCTTAAGGCTGCTTTTGAAATATTCTTTGCAAGATGCTATAAACTATGATTTAAATGAAAGTACAATGGCAGAACGAATTAAATTAAAAAGACTAGGATTTAATATGTCGCCACGAGATTTTGCTGACTTTGCTGAAATGAGGTCTGCAACATATTACAAACTTGAATCTGGCGAATCTGTAAATCCAACACTAAAATCATTGATTAGTCTATGCACCACATTAAATTGCACAATTGACTGGCTAGTTTTTGGTGTTGATAATATTACAGCAAAATCATCGTTAAAGAATTTAATGTTTGGGCAACTGAAAATACAAAGTGATTACCCTGATGATGATGGCAAATATAAGTGTATTTGCAACTGTGAAAATGAAGTGTCGTTAAGTCTTTCTGAGTTATTGGATGATAAGGTGACTGATTGCGGGCACAAATCAGAAGAAAATATTCTAAATACTAAAATAAGAACCGCTAATAAACTTAAGAAGCTATTAATTTATGATATTGAGAAAATTGATTTACTATCAAATATCGAATTACTTAGTGAATTAAAAGAATCTGTTGGCTACACTACTACTGAAATAGCAGATATAACAAAAACATCTAATACGACTGTGCGGAACTGGGGGTATGGAACACAAACAATGAGACAAGAAACAAGAGATGAATTGATTGAATTATTCAAAAGTCACATTACAGATCATTAAATAATTCTATTTATTAAAGGATGAGGTAAAAATGGATGAAAACATGAAAGGAATTATTATCCAACTTCAAGCACAGATTAGCGCACTTGGTTCGATTTTGATGGCACATAATCTGATTACTGAAGAAAGTCTGAGTGAATTAACAAGCAAGGTATATATTGTGACAGAAAAAGAACTGCGGGATAAACTTTAAACGATACAATTAGAGTTATTAAAGTCTGATTTTATTCTAAATAAATTGGAGAGATAAATATGGATAAGCATTCAATTCAATCACTAAAGAAGAAGGTTCAAGAAATTGACGTTAGTATTGAAGAAAGCAGTAACCCTGACATGGTTTCTGTGCTTCTTGAGACAAAAAATATTTTTGTTACTGCAATTAAAGAATGGGAAGATTTCAATGTCAAACAAGTTGGCTATAGCCAGGAACAATTAATGGAGGTTATAAAGAAATTGATTGAAAATGAAGAGTTGGTTATAGAAATTGATGAAGACATTGAAAGTTGGGGAGATGTTAAGGCAAATGTTACTCTCAAATTATTCGACAAGGAAATTGCCAAGAAATCACAAACTGTTTATCAAATCAACGATCAAGAATACTAAAGAAGGTAAAACACGGATTTTATTAGCGAAGGAGAATGATTATGATTAAACAAACTTTTGATAATGTAGTTTCTTATGAGACAGAAGGAGGTGGTCAAACATATATTATTCACCTTGGAATTAAAGATTTCTCTGAACAATTCAACATACCTGTCAAATATTTTGATCCAGTTCCTCAAACTTCGGCATTTGAGCCAATGGATCTGGGTATCTATGTGAACCTGAAAGGGACAGTAACATTTGAAAGTGGCATACTTTCGGTCGAGGGAGAAGTTGTTGTATTTGATGGACTAGCAAAACTTGAAAGAAGACTGCATCCAGAAACTGATGTTATTGTTCGTATATTTGCTAATATTTCAAATGAACAAATCATTAAGTTACTCAATCCGATAAAAAACTGATTTTATAATTTGTCTAATAAAAATTTGATGCTGGGTTATTGTAAAAGGAGGCCTGTTATGGGACAGGATGATGTTATTGAGCCAAAGTCAGAGCTTATTTTTGAAGGTGGAAAAGGTAGTAAACCTCCAAAAATAGGAAAGAGTAAATGGATACAAGAAGTAAACATTCCTCCCATTGTATCAGATGAACTTTTTTATCAAGTGAAGGAAAAGGTTGAGAATAAAAATAAACTCAAGAAATCAAATGAATGAATGATAAAACGGCGATTTCATTCAGATACATGGAGGATTAATATGACTATACAACTGGGCGAAAGTGAATTAATAGGTGATATGATTAGGATGCCATTTTTAAACGATGGATACATTGTTTTTCCTGCAAAGTTTGCTCATGATGCGATTCATAACAATAAGTTTTCCATATTTGTTTCGAAAGGTATGTTAGATGAAAACACAAGCGTTTTAATGGTTACAACTGATACTGGAACAAGACCAATACTAATGGATAACTATGACGTATTAATAAAGCGATTTTTAAAAATACCATGGCGTACAGACAGTATAAAAACCTCAGAAGGAAAAATGTACAGAAAAATCGCCCCATCTTTAAAGAGCCTCGAACAAATGATTAGAGCATTTAAGAGTTCTTAAGGGAAAATACAAAATTAATTGTGGATTTAATTTTATTGATCCTTGAAGAGTCTTCTCCTAAACTGTTATTTTTAAAGGGATAAAAAACAATTCATAAGGAGGAGAAAGGGAAATGAGCAAATATGAACCACTAAGAAGGTATCTTGATACATATACCATAACTCTTACCTATCAAGAGATTGAAGAAATTCTTGGATTTAAATTACCTGATTCTGCATACATTCATTCTGCTTGGTGGGATAATGGAACAGGAAATCATGTTCAAACAGAAGGTTGGGTAGATGCAGGTTGGAAAGTCGTGAAAAAGGACTTGGGAAAATCAATAACTTTTCAAAAGTACAGCGAGGATATTTAAAAATCCTTAACAAGAGTTAGTAAGAGTATATGAAAGATTGGTTTTAAGGGGGATGAAGTGAATGATTTTGATTAGAGGTAAAGCACGCAAATCTGTTTATTGTGAAATGCTTTTTAAGAGTACTCACAAAGCATTAATGATTATTTATGGAAGCGAGAAACCTCCACATTTGATGAATCTTGATGGATGTATAATTTACCCACGAAGTCAGGATACTATTGGAGATGTGTTGAAATTAGAGACTGAGTTAAATGAGTTGATGGCACTAATTTTAAACTCTAGAGAATGTGATTATTATAAAAACATTTTTATTTATGCTAACTTTGATCCTCTTGAAATTGTGAGTCTTGAAAAGATATCACAAAAATTGAGTGATTTTTATACATTTGTATTCACGATTCAAGATATCGCTGTACCAAATGGGCAAATTATTATTGAAGAATTAAGATAATAGACTCGTTTCAATTCATTCCATCAGAAAAATGTTGAGGAGGAAATCCTGTGAAAACAATTGCTTCATCATATAAAACTGAATTTTACTTGGATGGACAGAAGTTGTTCGAAAAAGGATTTATAAATCTTGATTGGGGCAAAGGCTCACTAATAAGCTTTAATGACGAAGACTACGAAATTCAAAGATTATTTGAGATTGGCGAGGCTGTAGCTAAGGCAGATGTTGAACTATTAACAGATTGGTGGTTCTAATAAAATACTAGTTTCATGATCATAAGAAAAGGTGGGGACACAAATAGAACATCAATATCTATTAACCTATGAACAAGATGGAATTGGAAGATACTCATGGTTTGAAAGTGAAGAAGAATTGAACAACTTCATTGAAGCCAACGAAGGATCAATTGTTGTTACTGAGAAAATGCATATCCTTGGTGCACGAACTATTGAATAGTAGATGAAAGAGTTGTTTCATAAGGGTGAAACATTGAAATTATATTTTTGGGGCGGAGGCTGTTAGTTGTGGAGATAAACACAGTAAAAGAGTTTGAAAAAATAGTTAAAGCATTGGACTCATTAAAAGAAAAAACTGGTATGATTAACATTAGCACGGAAGTTGAATTTGTAATTGCTGTAAATAAGTACTTAGAAAGTGGAGTCGAAGAGTGGCTTGAAGAAGACAATCCAATGATTTATAAATTACTATTTGTGAATGAGGCAGGAGAAAAAGATTTTATACAAATTTGGGATAACAGAATTACAAATGTTTGCTATCCTGATGAAAATGAATATAGTGATTCCAAGACTAGGTTGGCATTTTCATTCATAATTGATGAAGATGAAGATCAGAAAATCAACTTTTTTGTCGAAGATTAATATAGAATGAAACAAATCCCACTAGGAGACGGTGATAAGAAAATGAAAAAGGTAACAAGAAATGATGGACTCTATTATCAAATTAACTTAAATAATGGGAAGTATTACATTGATTTATACAATAATAAGGGCATCGTTATTGATGGCATTGTTGATCCATTTGATACAGAAGAAACGGCTTATCGGGCTGCTGGAATTGCAGCAATAGCATTTGCACAAGGGCAACAAAATATTTTAAACAGACAATGAAACCTGAATTTTATAAGGAGGGGATTTCATATCAGCGGAAATAAATCATTAAATGATACGCAGTTAAAACTGTTAAAGCATATTCAGTTAGTTTGTGATCATATTGAGTACTCAGACAGAAGAACTCTCAATTCATTGGAGAGAAGAGGACTGATAAAACTGTCCTATTACAACTTTGAATATAGAGCATCTTTGACCAAAGAAGGTCTGCAATACATTAATGAAAACTGACTTATAAGGGGTGAGCATTTTTATGAAAAAGACTCTTGGAGAATACTTAGAAAAGACAAATGATAGGCTGTTACATGGTTTTGGATGGGGAAATGAAGGGGAAAGAGATTTTTATAACTTTATAGAATTAGTGCGCGAGAGTTTAAAAGGAATACAGATTCCACCTAAACCTTTAAATGTGAATGACTTTCAGGAAATCCTAAACCAGTACAAAAGTGATGATATTGAAGCTGCACAAGATAGAGATTACGATCTCTGGATTTTTGATCTCAAAAACAGGATTCAAGAGCTTTATGATGAAGTCTTTATTCATAACAAAGCAACCAAAAAGAGAAAAGCAGCAATAGATGTTTCATTAGTACAGGTACAAATCGCAATTGAAAAATCAATGAAATTACTTAATGATACACAATAAATGTTCACTTTCATAACCACTAATAAGGAGCATTGTCATGGAACTGAGAGCTGCATCAATTGAATATTTAATCAGAATCATTATGGAAGACTTGCATCAATTTATTGAAGGTGAAGAAAGCATTCTTGATTCTAAGGTATATGGAACACTTGAAAGTTGGATGAGTTATTTTGAGGGCGAAGTGCAACTAGAAGAATATGAATTGATTGACAATCAAATTCATGATTATCTTTATGAGATGAGTATTTGGGAGTATGGAATAGAATTTCAAACTTCTGTTGCTAAAAAAATTAGGTTGTATTTTAAATTAAAATATAGTGAAGAGCCATATGTTAAACTACTTGCGGATCGGATTGTCAACTACTATCTTGTGGAAATACAAAAGGAATTTTCTGATTCTTTAAGAAGTAGTATCATACAAGATTTTAATTAACATAAATAAAAAACTTCCCCCAAAGGAAAGTTTTTTAAAAAATATTACTGAGAATTTCAATCCACGTACTCTATAAATAAGAGTGACGAACCTACAAGTATATGGTAACATATGGACATACTTTAGTCAATTGCATATTTTAGGAGGAGAAATCAGTATGGGGAGATTAAGCATTACACAACGAATTAAAAAAAGTAATTCTATAATTCGACAAGTAGAAATAGCTACAGAATGGCACAATACATGGGGAAGGAAAATAGAAAATGAGTTAAATGCAGTGTTAGAAGAAACTAAAGAGAATGACTTATCCAAAGTGTTCAATCGAATTAATTTTTGTAAGATTGAAACTGACAAATACATGAATGCTTTACCAAATGTATTCAATGTAATTGAAGTTAAGTTCTCACGATATCAAGAAGTAAAAGTCATTTACTTTAATTTTTTTAATGAGATAGCAAAAAAATTAAATACTGTATCAAGTCACGATGTCTTAAGTGATCTAGAGAACTTCTTTAAAAAACATATTGAATTTTGTGTGGAGATAAAATCGATCCTTAAAAGTAGATAAGGGTATGGATAATTTAAAAGAACGAATTCAATGTAAATAAAATGCCAATTTCAATGGATAGGAAGGAGGAGTAGTCTTGAGTCAAGAAGAATCAACTAAATGTGGATTCTGTAAGCCAAATAACCCCAAGACATTGATCTCTGGAAAAGCGCCATACATATCAGCTTGGGTTAAAATTTATACTAATGATGATAATGTTAAACTTGGTCTTAGTGTAAGTGGTGAAAGTGATATCGGTACATCAGTTGAGATATTCTATTGTCCGATTTGTGGGAGAAAATTAAGTGGAAATAGTCTTTGAAATGTCAGTTTCATAAAGCTTGATGAGATATGGTAAAATTGAATGGATTTATCAACATGACTATGAAGAAGGTGTGTTCTTATTATGAAACTTATTGATATTATTCTAAGATGCCATTTTGATAGGTTTGATACAGTACTTGCGAAAATTATGCTAAAACAGCCGATACCATTTTTTAGGTTTAAACTGAAGCATGAGGATAAGATAATTTTTAAAGCAAAAAGCGATCCTAGATTCATTGAATATGTAGCGAATAAGAAAACAAATGGCAAGTCGAAATCTGAGATTTACAATGAAATTGAAGATAATCTTTTACATTGGGGATTGAATTTTAAAGGATTGATAAGAACGATTGATGAAATAGTTGACAATTTAGAAAAGAGATTACATTAAAAGATCCATTTCAATGGTACAAAAAAATTACTTCGGAGTGAAGACAGAATGCTTAATATTAACTTACCCAAAGTCGATTTTTCGGTATCTAAAATTGGCTCAAATGAATCAGAGTACACAAGTATAACGCAATTCAGAAGTCATTCAGAAATACCTAAAACTTCAGGAATATATGTTTTTAGAAATTCAAAAGATGAAGTACTTTATGTAGGACAATCCAAGAATCTTAAGTCAAGAATGAGTACTCATTTTTATCGTGGAGCACATTTAAAGGCAATTAATCATGAAGTGCAACATATTGATTTTTATGTTATTGAAGATCCAATGGAAAGAGCAATTTATGAGATTTACATGGTTAATATTTTTGACAGCCGCTATAATGCTGAATCCAAGTTTTATGGGAAGAAAACGCGAATATCAAGGAAGATGAAAGACAGAAATATGTAATGGATATTTTTGAAAGATATGATAAATTTACATATAGGTAATTATTTTTGGGAAGGTGAAGTAGATGACAATCAATAAAGAATTCTTAGCAAAATTATCTGATGAAGAATTGGTGGCTGAATTTTTAGATAGAGATAGATGGAATGATCTTAAAGATAAATCTGAAAGTCTAGTTTGGAAACTGTGTGATAGATATGACGAAGAGTATAGTACAAGTGAAGAGATATTTGTGGACGAAATGGATAATGCTCTTACTTATGAGATGGTTGAAAGATTTGTCGCTTTTGTACAAGAGAGACAAAATAAGAACAATTAAACAAATTTACTATATTATGAAGTGCGCACGGAGGATGTTTGATGAAACTTAAGGATATTAGTGAAAAATGGGATCGTCTAAAAACTTGGCAAGGCAGATATAAAAAATTTGAAGTGACAATTAGTCAGAATCAGACAGTAGACAGATACTATTACCAAGTAAACAGGAAAGATGGAGATATTCGATTTAATTCATTATGGGATAAAATCGAATTTACCAAACAAGAAGATGCGATTGAGGCAGCTAAGTTTTGGATTGAAGAAAAGTTAAAGGGGATAAAATAACGGATTTATTGGGAAAGGAAGTGCTTAATTTGCATAAAGAAAAATTTATCAAGGATCTTGCGGAAACAATTTCTGTTGTTCAAAATACATCTGTCGATGAGTCGATGATTATTATTGATGCAACAATTAATTTTGTTGATGAAAAAGATTTTAAAATCGATGAGTCATGAAAGGATGATTTAAATGGATGGATCAAAGTTGATCTATATAGTTTTGTCTTCTGATGAAGATGATGTTAGTATTGAGCTACCAACATTTGATTTACAGAAGGCACTAGATAAAAAGGACGAAATTGTTGAAAAGGGATGTACATACATAATAGAAGTATGGGAAAATGAAGAAAAATTAGGTAGTGTATATTGGGACAAAGATTTTGGTGTATTTGGTGGATCAACAAAGTTTTTAGAATTGATTAGATGCCATGAGGTGTCGATTCGATGAGGAGTTTTGAATAGTGATGCACTTGAACTTGACATCAATATATAGACAATAAGAATACACTTGTAGCAACATATGGTAATATGGTATAATCAATAGACCAAACATACATTCTTATATTGTATATGGAGGTCATGAATGAACAAAGTTGTTGTTACAAGAAAGCAACGAAATTTATTAGTTAATAGTACTGTCACTCTTGATTACCCTTGGTTTCTCCAAATGCTTTCTGAACAAAAGAAAATAAAGACAGAAGATATTCCTGAAGAGCATAAAAGTGACTTTCGTAATGTAGTACCCTTTATTATTAAATTATCTGGTGACGAATGGAAATATAATGAGGAACATCTGCGTCCATATGAAGATATGGGAACTGATGCGAGAAACCATAAACACTGTTCTTTATGCAATCAAAGAAACAGGTATATCTTCTATATTAAAAATAGATTGAATAATAAGACTTTAAATGTTGGTAGTGATTGTATTAAGGAGTTTGCAGATTTTGATAATTTGGGTTTTGGGATGACCTTATCTCAATTAAAAACGAATGCCAGTAAGGTAAGAAGACTTTCTGAGGCAAATGCTCATATTGATGGCATTGATAAGTTAATTGCAAATTGGGATTTTAAATTAGATTCTTTTTCAGTATTAATTCCCAATTACATTAGAAAACCCTATTTGGAACTGGGTATTGCAATTAAAAAAGAGTATGAGAACTTTCTAAAGTGTGATAGTCATTCTTTTGAAGAGTTAATAAAAATGCACGATCAATATATTGATTTAGAGAAATCAATGGTCGAATATGAAATTAAGTATAAGTCGAATCCATTTGTGGCATCTAATGCAATTATGGGATGGCTTAAAGGACAACAAAAACATGCACTTATTGAGTTGATGAAAGAAACAGGACTTATTGATGAGAAGACAGTCAGAGAAATTTATGAGCGTAATTTTATTCGTAAAATTGAGAATATGATTCGTTTACAGTTGGAAAGTCTTGAACTGGAAGTTGAAAAGTTTGACTATGAAGAAAATGAAATCTTAATCACCTTCAATATGTATAATGGAGCAGTTAAAATAGTTTGTTCTTTTAAGAAGTTCATGGATAACTATGGACTATTGATCCTCGGAGCTAAGAATGCCGCTACATTGAGTTTAAAGAACCTCTTAAGGATAAGTGATGTTCGAGAAAAGTATACTAAAGAGTTTATTGTTACAAACATAGATGATAAGTTCGCTTACTTTAATAAATTGGTTAGATTTGTGCTGCCAGTTGATTTTCAGGAAGAAGATGAGATAGATATCATTAATAAAATCACAGGAAAAGTTTTTGTGTATAACTTAAGCAAGTTCCTTAAAGAAACGTCAAGGTACATTCTTATAAGTGATGAAGATAAAATTTCCAAGGATGAAAAGCATTTCTTGAATTTAAAAGGTAAGTGGTATACACAAGAGGAACTTTCTGATGTGCGTGAAACCGCATCCGAAATGTCATCCAATCGCTTTTACAGATCAAGTGAAGAGGACTGGAAGTATAAGGTATAGGTGAGCAACCTATACCTTATAGGTTATATTTACTGCCAACAATTCACTGAAACAGTAGAGAGATGGTTTATTAAATATTTGAAGGTGAGTTTATGGAAGCTATTAGAATTGCTGAGGCATTGTATGTTGTAAACAAACAAGCAAAAGTGTATAGAGATTTAAGAGATTATTGCTATGAGTTTGGGAAGCAGAAAAATCAACAAGCAAAGATTGAAAAAGGAAATCGTTATGACGAAATGAAAGAAGAGCTATATATTCTTAAAAATGCAGTATTAGAAAAAGTCATAATCGAAAGTGTAGGACATATTGTTGGGTTTCATAAATATGAAGAAGAGTATTTATTGCTTATCAAACTAAGTACAATTACATTTCATAAGCCAATTCATGAGTCTCATTTAAGAAGGCTCTTTGCTGTGCAAGACATTGATGTAATGTCTGATTTAACTAATTTCAGAGGTGTTCTTGAAGATAAAATACCTCTAAAATTTTCGAAAACTCACCAAAGAAAATATTTTAGGAACACCATCAAGATCTCTATGCCAATAAATGATGCAATTGAGTTACTAAAAAAGTATATTGATTATTAATGATCATGAATATCAGATAAAAATTTGGCCATCCTAAATGCAAAAAGTATAGGGTGGTTTTTAGTTTGCATACAGTTTGGAAAGGGAACATCTCTTTTGGTTTGATCAATATTGGTGTGAAAATGCATGCAGCTATTGAAGATAAGGACATTAAATTCAACAATGTAGACAAGGTAAATCTGAAACCAGTGAGGCACATAAAAGTGGCTTCCGATGATCAAAGGATCTTGAATAAAGATGACATTGTAAGGGTTTATGAGCATTCAAATCAACAACAAATTATCATTAAGGATATTGAAATTGAAAAGCTGAAAGAAAAGTTTGAGAATAAGTCTGTAGAGGTTTTGGATTTCATCAAGCTTGAGCAGATTGATCCAATTTATTTCAACAATAGTTACTACTTGTCTCCAGACATTGGTCAAAATCGAGCTTATTCATTGTTAAGGAAAGTGTTGTCAGATACTAATAAAGTCGGATTGGCTAAAATTACGATCAGATCCAATGAACAGTTGGCTGTAATTCGGACTATAAAGAATGTTATCATGCTTGAGACCATTCATTATCCAGATGAAGTGAGGCCAATTGAAAGCGTACCAAACATTCAAGATAGTGAAGTGAATGAAAAGGAATACAACATTGCAAGACTTTTAATAGATCAGTTGACAACAGAATTTAATCCATTTAAGTATCAGAACACATTTAGAAAAGAATTAATGGCTCTAATTGAATCGAAAATCTCTAAAGAAGAAGCAATAAGAAAGTTTGATAACACCATGAGTACAACAACAAATTTAATGGACATGTTACAGGCTTCACTGAAGAATAATCAAACTGAAGATGTTCTGATTATTGATAAAGATCTTAATTTATCTGAACCACCAAAGAAAAAGAAATCTGCTAAGAAGTCTGATAAGAATAAGGCTTCAGTTTGAATATGAATTTTATTGACCCTATGCTCTTAGATAGTTGCAAGGAACCGTTTAATTCCGAAAATCACATATTTGAGCCAAAGTCGAATGGAATTAGACTTGAACTGCTAAGAAGTGAATCGCAAACTAAACTCATTACAAGACATGGAACAGATGTGACCAAAAGTCTTCCAGAGCTCTTGAAACTTGATCTAAGTGCAGGAACTATTCTAGATGGAGAATTAGTTTGTTATAGTCCCCACAATCCTTTAGAAGAGGATTTTGAAGCTGTAATGTCAAGGATAGTTAGTAAGTCTGAGAAGAGTGTAAAACAACAAATGAGCATTAATCCTTGCAATTACATTGTTTTTGATATTTTGATGTATAGGAATAAGCCACTAATGGATTTGCCACTTGTAGCAAGAAAACAAATCCTTGAAAGTAAGGTGTCAAATCAATCATATTTACAAAAAGTCATGTATCTAAGAAAGAATGGGAATCAGTTATTTGAAGTCATAAAAAAGCATAAACTTGAAGGAATAGTTGCTAAACGTATTGAATCCAGATACCATGCAGGTAAGAGACCAGTTGATGTATGGACTAAAATAATCAATTGGCGTTATTCCGACTGTTTGATTTCTGGATTTCGAAAAGAGCAAACTGGATGGTATCTCGAAGTTATTGGGGGAGAAGGAATAGGATCAAAAGGGTTTGTGGAATTTGGAATCTCAAAGGAAATGAAACAGTTATTTTATGAGATAACTAAAAAGATGGTTGTAAAAGAAGATAAAAAATCTGTTTGGATACAGAAAATTTTGAAATGTGAAGTTAAACATAGAGGAGTTTTGAAAAGTGGGAATTTAATGACTCCTGTTTTTGTGAAGTTTTTAATTGATGAAATCAAATAGACTTTATTCAGATTTGATCTTAAAAATTTCACTTTTTATTTTATCTTTAGAGTTTATTTTTTTGATAACTGATGTATAATATGAATAGACAATAGTGGTAATTGAAAATCAATCTCGTAAGGGAGTGTGTTATTTTAATGAGTGAAGTACAGGAAAAATCAACACTAGATGCAATTAGTGGAGTATTAACAGAGGTAGCAAAAAACAAAGAACATTTGCGTGAAATTAATGAACTTCTATCCTCAAGACACAGAATTCCCCATGGCACAATAAATGAAATTCTTGTCAACAATGAAAAATTTGAGACATTTTCAATTGAAGAGCAAGGAGCAGTTGTCTCTGTCATTTTTGAAGTTACTGGTCTTGAAGAATCTAATCCTGAAAATTTTTTTAATCAAAAACAAATCGGAAAGATTCGCAAGTTTAAGATGGATACTACAATGAAATTAACACTACCTCATACATTTGGAAATTTTGTTGTTCAGTCTACTGAAAATGACTATATAACATCACTTAAAATAAAGGAAATTGGAGCACTTTGGAATAGTAAAATCTTAGAGTACAGTATGGACATTCAAAGAAAGCCAAAAGAAAAAGTTAGTAGAAAAGGTGATATAATTAGATCACCTAAAGTAATTCAAAAAAGCATCAATGAAATTACAGACTTGGTGAAGAGAGATAAATACCGCTCGAACACCATTACACTTTGTATCTTAATGGATGGCACAGAAGAAGTGACTTATGATGATGGTGAATTGACTCTTGTGGCAGGTAAACTTTATGTAATTGATGGATATCACAGATTGTCAGCATTTTTGAATGTATTGGAAGATGATCCTGACAAGGATCTACCAGTTGATGTTGCTATAAAATATTTAACTTTTGATGAAGCACGTTTTTATCTTGGACAGATTAATAAAATGTCCAAATTTGATAAATCATTTGTAAACTATTTGATGAATGATAAGCTTCAGGATAAGATCATCACAGATGTTGAAAGAAAATCAGTTTTACAAGGTAGAATTACACCAGAGGCAACAGTTGCAAAGAAGAAGACCTATCTCACAAGTTTTAATGTTCTTTCTAATGGTGTTAAAGATATTTTTGATCCGAAAGATAATAAAGATAGACTGGATATTGCTGAAGTTTTAGTGAATTTCTTTGATTACCTAATTGACTACTATCCTCAAGATTTCAGTAAAGATATAAATACACTTATTCAGGCGCGAGAAAACAGCTTAAGAAATTACCACAATACTTTTGTAATTTATCTTGTTATTGCTAAGTGTCTATTTGATAAGTATGGTAAGAATATTCCAACAGATGAGATAATTCGACTGGTGGAACTGTTTGATTACTCAAGAGATGGAGAATACTCCAAAGTACTATTTAGTGAAGGTACTGGCAAGGTCAACTCGAATCAAGTCAAAAAGAATATTCGGGAATATGCCTTTCAGAAGGTTAGAGAAAACCTGTAATATTCTTTGATAAAGATCGAGAGGATGGATGAGTAATGTCTAATTCAATTTATGAAGACAAAATCTACAACCAAGACAGAAAAATGCAATTCATCTTAGATAATGGTTATAAAGAGGGTACTCAAAAAATAATCTTGAGATTGTTTAAAGTATCGCAGGTAGTTGAAAGTGAATTGGAAAAAGACTTGGCTGATTTTAATCGAGAAGAAATTCGTAGACTTGGATTTCTCTATGCACCTAAAACAGAACAGTCTTCTAATTCAAATATGACATGGTTGCAAAAGTATATTGACTGGAATGTTGAAGAAGGACTATTACAAGGTGTTAACCCAATTGCCAATGTATCAGCAGAATGGAAAAAACAATTCGTTAATAGCTCATTAAAACGTTTCTGGACAGATGAAGAAATTAGAAAGATAATTTCAACACGAGTAAATAAGCGTGATGGTGCTATAGTGGATTTACTTTTTCAAGGTGTATTTGGTAGTGGAGGTTCAGAAATGCTGAATCTTCAAATAGGCAGTATTGATAAAGTTAACAATAGACTTCACCTGAAGGATGACAATGGCCTTAGCAGAACTATTCCAGTACCAGAGGATACAATTGACATTTGTTTGAAGGCTTATGATGAGGATACCTATCACAAAAAGAACGGTAAACCAAGTCCAGATGTCAAAGCTGATACATTTGCTATAGTTGAGAACAGTTATATTATTCGTCCTGCTAAGTCGAGAACAAAGACAATAAATGAAGCAGGAGTTAATATTATTTATTCAGCTCTTGCAAGGATTGCTGTTGAAATCAATGAACCAAATCTCACACCATTGAACATACAAAATAGTGGGATGATTTATTATTTAAAAGAACTATACTTGGACAATAACAAAACAATTGTAGATGAGCACTTTACAATGGTACTTGACAGGTTCAACAATAAGACAGATGTCTCACTGTATCGAATGAAGGCAGACTTCTTAAATGAAGAAACTATATTGAAAGTGTACCCTAACTTATAAGTTAGGGTTTTTTATTATTTTAAATAAAAAATACCTTGACTATTAAAAAGAAGATATGGTAAATTGTATTTAGAAATGAGGTGCTGGATTGATATTAAAAAAGTCAGCATTATACATAGGGGAAGCTTTGTGGACTGTTTTTGATGATGAGCAGAAAAGAATTCTTGAAAGTAAAAATATCCATTTGTCTATTATTCAGAATAAGCTTAAGTTAGTAGTATTGTATATATCTGTTTCAATGACACTTATGTTGTTAGGATTAATAGCTGATGTATTGTTGGAAATATTATTATCGGTTTGTTCATTATGCTTTATCAGATGGTGGGACAGTGAGAATCATTTTTCAGTAGATGTTTGTTACATAGTGACTATCAGTGTAATACTTGTTACAATAACCTTATCAGAAGTAATACCAGAGTCTCATTTAGTAATTGTTTTGCTTCTAGTTCTTTTAGTACATTTAATTTTCAAACGACCTAGAAACTTTTTAGATCTTCGAAAGAAAATGATTACTTTCTTACTTATATTAATTTCATACTTTATAAATAGTATATTTTTAATAATGTGGCTAGTTCTGATTTTTGACATTTTTAAAATTGAAGGAACTGGGAGAGTAGAAGATGGAGCATCTGGTTAATTTTACAGGGTATATGATTTTTAGTTCATTAGAATACTTTTCAATTTTCTTTTTGATTTTCTCATTTTTCAGGCTGTATCCTGAGAATTATAAAAAGGAAATTGCTTATCTAACTTTTGGGTCAACTTTTTTTTCTTACATCCTTGTTCTATTGAAAATTCACAATTACATTCCTTTACCTTTATTAATTATGCCTGTTGTAATATACATATTGAAAAAAATTTTAGACAGAAAGTTGAGGTATGCAATAATCTCAACTGTATCTGGGTTCATCTTTTTTCTATCTGTTCAGTTTATTGTAATTAGTATTTCTATATTTTTTGATATTTCTACAACAAAAACAATTCATGAACCATTTATATTGTCTTCATACTTTCATCAGTTAATAGGTTCAATTATTACAATTTGCATTGCATTGTTTATTAAAATATTTAATGGTGGGTATGGTTTTACATTCAAAAAAAAATTATCATCAAGCAAATCAAGGTTATTTTTAATTGTTACATTAACATTGGGGCTTTTGAGTATTATTAACTTTACTACATTCCTATTAACAGAATCATCTTCAATTTCTGGCACAATCTTAATTGCAACTGCCTCATTGATTTCAGTCTTAATTATAACTTATTTTTCTAATAAGATGGATAACATTGAATATAGTTGAAATAATACACTCTAAGAAGGAGGTGTTTAAGTGAAAAGAAAAGCATTCCTAAGTTCTCTTGCATTTTTAGCAGTATTAGCGTTACCAGTTGTTTTAGATAAAGTTTGGCTATTTTGTGATAATAAAAAATAGATGATTATGTGGGGGATTAATCTCTCCCACACTTTAAACAACTAATTGCTGAGGAGGGTAATAATGCCTAAATATAAAATGGGTAAAGATACATTTAAAAAAATGCTTTTGGAACATGTAGATGTTTTTTCAACAGATGAAATAGTTGAGATAATAACTACAGCTGCTCCAGTAACAGATTTGATTAGTTCTTTAATTAAGGGGCTAGATCAAGAAAAATATGTTTTAGTGCCTTTATCGGGTTACCAAATAAGATTTATTGAAATAAGTCAAATATTATACTTTAGCCAACCCAAAAAGAATATTGGCAGAATACATCTTTTTACTGGTGAAGTTGTTTCATGTTTTACATTATCAGATTCAATTTGGGTGCATCTTGAGGACAATCCAACTTTTAAGCAAATTGATAGTGGTGTTTTAGTAAATATGAATATGATTAATTGGTATGATTCTGATCTAAATCGAGTATACTTTTCTCTTGAACATTATATAAATGCAACGAGTGCTGCTGTAAAAAACATACTAGTAAAAAGTTTTGGGAAAGAAAAAGACTTGAAATATAATAAAGGAATTATTGAAAGACCTATTTATCGTCCTTTATGGTAAAGTAGTTAATGAGGTTAATAACAAAAAAAGTTAAAAATACTAATTCCATCAAAAAAACTTTCTTTTTCGACAAAATTACTTATGAATTCGACATTTAAGCACATTGCAGATCAGATGTCAAAGTATTTATTTTGAGAAGATTTATACTTCCAATAATGTATTAAATTCGACTATAATGACTACATACACCACTTTGAAGACACAGGGGGAATGATTGATGAATGATTCTGATCAAATTTGGGATGAATGGGAGGACAGTGTTGAAGGTTTTCTGAAATGGATTAAATATGTATGTGAAATAGATGTTAACACACAAGTATATAAAATTCTTTTTGAGAATGTTAAGACTATGGAAGATTTAACTTTATGGATTAAAGACTTTTTCACTGGTGATCTTGATGATATTCCTGAAAGCACATACAAGTTTTTAAAAATGAAAAATCAAATTTAAAGTATAGGTGGTTTGAGGTGATAATGAGACTGAGGCGTTATAGGGTTTATATTTTAAATTCGGATGAATTATTACCTCATGGAGAAGTTTATACGATGGATAATAGGAGAAGTTCTGTCATATTTGTTAGTGACATAGCAAAAGAAGAAATCGAGATGCTTAGAGGAGTTTTTAAGGTTGTTAAGTTATAATGAATAAATATGGCGTTCTATTGCAAAAGATAGGCAAAAGAACGCCATTTAAACATCAGATAAACGGTCTTTATTATTTTAAAAATATAATAATAAAATAATCGTTGACTTTTGAAAGTTTAAAGTGCTATTATTAGACACACATCAAATAAAAAATAAAATATGTATTTCATGAAGTATTCGAGAGCAAGCGATCTGGTGAATGGCGGTGTTCTTATACAGCACGAAAGGTGAGTTCGATCCTCACACTCTCGACCATATGCTCTTGTGATGGAATGGCAGACATGACAAATTTAAAATTTGTTGTCCTTGTGACGTATCAGTTCAAATCTGGTCAGGAGTTCTAATTTAATCAAGTGAGTTGAGTAGTATGACAGAATTACAGCCTACATATGGAAGCTTCTCACTCAAAGGAATTGTGGTTGGCCTACAAAACGACAGGTATTATTCCGAAGGTGAGAAAGAAGGAGGAGATAAATGGCATAGATTAAACTTCAATGTAAAAGTGCAGAATGCTGCTCTAATACCAGTTGAGTTAATGGGATCAACAGCTACGAAAATCAAATTAAAAAGGAATTATAAAAAAAATGATTCAATAATCGTGAATTGGAAAGAACGATACACGACTTCTAATTATCGAATACATATGCCATTAAAAGTCTCACTTACTACATCAGAGTCGTTTGAATTGACTTCGTTTGATGCAATAGAAAACATAAAAGAGAACTTAAAGGATGGCGACTCTGTTTATATAAATGGATCGATTCAATTTCAAGAATACAATGGTAAGGTACAGGCGAAATTCTCAATAAGAGATATAGGAAGGCTTGATCAGCAACTCGAAGCAAATGAACTACATGAACAAGATGCTTACTTTTCACAAGAGATTGTTTTTTTAAATATAGAGAAAGATCGAAACAAGTCTCAATACCTTGTGGATAGCCTTATACTGGTCAAAGTTGACGATGTAATTCGAAAAATTCCTTATTGTTTTGTCATCAACTACAATAAATATATAGGTCAAGGTTCGAACGAATACATAACTGAAACAATCAAAATGTTCAAAGACATGACTTATGGTACAACAGTCAGGATTTTTGGAAACATCAATTACTTAGTTCCCACAATTGAGGTCGAGGGTAAGCTAGTGGTCACAGGATCAGCGATAAAAGAGCTTGAGATTACTGGTGGCAGTTTGAAATCGATTGTTAGAAATAGATACTCTGTTGAGAATATAAATGAAACAGTTGATTCAAATCCTTTCATATATGAAGAGAAGAATGATAGTGCTTCAAGTGTTGAGCACGAATGGGCATTTTAAGGAGGTGACAAAGCCATAGATAATACAATGCGCAGCCCACCTAAGCAAACTGAAAACTATGATTAACTAAGTTATACATATGATTATCCAATAAACTATAAAATTAAAATTGAGGAGAATGAATTTAATAATGAGTGAAAAAGTGCTTCGTGAGGGCGAGAATGTTGTAGTAATTGAAGGTATTGTTACTGAGGTTCGTATCGAAGAAGGAAGTTACAAAAAGGATGGTAAGGATGTTGAAAAAATTCAAGGTGAAATTGACATCAAGGTCAATGATGATGTACATACAGTTTCTGTTTATGCAAACAAAATTAATAAACAAGGCAAAGAGAGCGGCCTGTACAAAGGCATTCAAACCATCAAGAATGAGTTTAAATCGATCCAGACTCATGGCGAAGAAGCTGACAAAGTGAGAATTGAGACTGGTAAAGTAGGCTTGAACGAATATGTTGGTCAAGACTTGACCATCAAAGCGTTCCCACAGATCTCAGCCAACTTCATTAATCGCCTAAAAGCAGGCGATGTGTTCGAACCAAAAGCGAAATTTACTCTTGAGATGTGTGTAGCAAATGTTGCCTTTGAAAAGAAAAATGATGAAGAAACAGGTCGAGTTATTCTTAAAGGTTATGTCGTTGGGTATGAAGGCAAAGTGTTCCCATTTGAAACAGTAGTAGAAGGTGATCGAGCTGCTGATTACGTAAGTAATAATTATGATAAGGGCACTACAGTTACTGTTTATGGAGAAATCGTAAATAATACAACTGTCACTAAAAAAGCGGTAGAGGTTGGATTTGGCGCACCTCAAGAACAAATTAATCGCAAGACAATCCGCGAATACAAAGTAATTAGCGGAACTGAACCTAAAGAAGAAGATAATGAAAAGACGTATGATCCAAAACTGATTAAAAAGGGCTTGAATGAACGTGAAGAGCGTCACAAAGAAATGATTGAGAAGAAAAAGAATGCTGGTAACGGTAATAAAAGCAGTAAAGATTCTAAAAATCCGTTTGCTGATGACGGTAAACCAATTAATATCAATGAAGATGACCTCCCGTTCTGATGCGTTAACGTAATAAAGTAAATTACATATTGAGTCGGTGAAATATCCGACTCTCCAATTAAATAAAATATAAGGGAGTTATTATAATATATATGAACTTTGATATTTTTAATCCGCAAGTATCGAGAATTGCAAGTGGTCTTGAAGGTAAAATCATTACTGTTTATGGTTCCAATTCCACAGGGAAGACCAAGCAACTTACACAACTTCCAAAACCATTTTACCTTCCTTTTGAAGGTGGTCTTGGTGCAATCAATGGCATTTCGTTCCTGCCAATCAACACATGGGGCGACTTCAAAAAAATCAACCGACAATTGACCAATCCAAAGAATTTGGAGAAGGCAAAAGAAACAATCCAAACCATTATCTTTGATGAAATTTGGGCTTCGTCGAAATTCTGTCAACAATATATCTGTGAGAAATATGAAGCAGATTCCATTAAATCTGGTAATGGTGGCTATGGCTTGTGGTCTGAGTATGAAACTGAAATGTTCAATGAAATCAACAAACTTATCAGCGCTGGATATACGGTTTGCTTCATTGGTCACACAACAGCAGATGAGGATGGTAAGGTTTCTCCTAAAGGCGACAAACGAGCACTTGGCCCAATTATTGATAACAGTGATATTGTAATCTATCTGAAATCTAATGGTGTTGATGAAAATGGCAAAGTCATTAAGTCTAGTGCATATCTAGCTGAGACAGATCAGTACTTTGCTCGTAGTCGTTTTGATTTGATTGTCCCATATCTACAAGAGTTTACAGCGAAGAACCTTGAGAAAGCAATTGATGATGCCATCAAAGCACAAGAGAAGGCTGATGGAGTGAAAGCAGTGTCAGCAATCGAGCGTCAGTCAATGTTTAAATCCGAAGAAATTGGCTTTGAAGAGCTTGTTAATGAGATTAAAGCGGCAGGACAATTCATCTACGAAAACGGTAGAAACAATGAAACTGTTAGGGTGATTGAACAGCATCTTGGTAAGGGACTGAAGGTATCTGATGCTACGGAAGCACAAAAACAAGACCTTAGTGTTATTCTCCAAGAATTGAATCAAATTATCGCAAGTATCAAAGAAGAGAAGGAATAGTACATAGGCAATGAAAGAGATAATTCAAGAGGAAGTGAAAAGTAATGTTGATAGTAAATGACACAACAACTAGTGCAACAAA
The DNA here is from genome assembly GCF_042675505.1 of Paenibacillus sp. GCM10027627. Classification (NCBI taxonomy): domain Bacteria; kingdom Bacillati; phylum Bacillota; class Bacilli; order Caryophanales; family Paenibacillaceae; genus Paenibacillus; species Paenibacillus sp. GCM10027627. The sequence continues at coordinate 1,411,935 of NZ_JBHTHB010000001.1, read as the reverse complement.
TGGTTATAAAACATTAATAGGCAATGGTTATTTGGCTACGGCGTTCACAAATGAATTAATTGTTCCAAAAACACAGACTATATTTGAAAATCAAATAAACAAAGGAGATTGTATCATGGAAAACCTTTATTCAGTAATTGTAGTTAATAAGCAAAGAGATATCTTAGTTGATAAAAAAGTGGTTGCTAAAGATCAAAAAAATGCTGAATTTGAAATTGCACATAAGTATCTTGTAAGTGAAGGTATTTCGCTTGATGATGTCACAGTTATCGTTGATATGCTAGGTTCTGTAAAAGTGAAAGAAGAAAAAAGTACAAAAGAATGTAAACAATAGATTCATATTAATAATGTTATCCCAGAAGATAAGCCATCAAAAGCAAGTCCTCTGGGATTTCTTTTAAATAAAACCATGGAGGTCATGATGACAAAGAAAAACCTAACTCTGATGGTAGCTGGAGCAATTATCACTATTGCACTTATTATGCTGCTAATCAATCTTCGAAGCCTAAGAGAAGGTAAGGAAGAACAAATTGAATTCAAATCTAATATGAGTTTCACTGTCACTGCAATTGAGAAACAAATGAAAAAAGATGAAGAAATGATTAAGCAAAGTAATAAAAAAGTAAAAAATAAAAATATAATTACTGAAATAAATAAAAAAGAAGTATCAACAGAGACTTATATAGAAGAACAACCAAAAAGGCCACACATTAACAACATACCATTATCTGAAGAGATCCTTGATTATACATATAAGTTAGCAAATGAAAGTGGAATTTCATACGAGCTTGTTTTAGCTATTATGAAAACCGAAAGTGAGTTTAATGAAGATGTGGTATCCGCAACCAAGGACTATGGCTTACTTCAAATCAACCAGTCAAACATAAAGTCATTTGCTAAGGCTGCTGGTGTTAGAAATGTCGATCCACTGGATTCAAAAGATAATATTGCAATGGGTGTTTATTATCTTTCTTATCTGAGAGAAAAGTATTTAGAGTTGGGATTTTCAGAAGAGGATACTTATTTTCTTACAATTTTGGCCTATAATCGTGGTGAAGGTGCGGCTTTAAAGTACGTAAAAAATCATGGTTGGTCGAATTCGTATGTCATTAAGGTAAGCAATAACAAGCAGTGGATAGAGGAAAATATAGAGGCTTAGAAAGGGGAATGATACAGTGTTCTTAATCACATTGGAAGGACTTTGACAAGAGTGGCAAACATACTGCAAGCAATTTGCTTCTAAACAGGTTATTAAGCGAAGGATATAAAGTCATTAAAAGCGAGTTTCACCGATATGATACAAAAACTGGTGATCTTATTTATCAATGGTTAACAGGGAAATGGAAGGCTTCACAAGAGGTTATTGAACTCATTATGACCAGTGACAAGCAGAATCAAATGGAATGGTTTAATGAACTTGAGTGTCAAGGGTATGATTATCTGATCCTCGACCGTTATACACTCAGCCAGTTTTCTTATGGTAAAGCAAATGGAATGAATATTAATTGGCTGCTAAATCTTCAGAAATACATGCGGAAACCCGATTTAGACATCGTGATTGACATTCCTGCTGAAGTGAGCATGTCTAGAAAAGGAAAACACAACAATGGTGAAAATGACCGTTACGAGGCTGATCTAGAAATGCTACAACGAGTTCGCGATAATTACTTATTGCTGCCTGAAAAATACTCAGCTCCACTTAAATACATAGTTGATGGAACAAAAACTATTGAGGAAATTCATAATGATATTTATCAAATTGTTATTGATAATCTTACATAAGGAGACTGAATAAGTTTTATGCTTCACGATGAACGAAAGAAAAAACAATTCAAACAAAAAGATCAAAAATTCACAAGTAATAAGTTTAGCAAACCTAAAAACAGGAAGCAGTATAAGAATGAATTACCTGATTACCAATATGAGCACTATGTTGAAGGGGTAAATCTAGGCAGAGAAGATGGCTTCGAATATTAATTGGGGTTATGAAGGTCATCTTTCATGACCTATTGAAAGGAGGAACAGTATGGGAGAGATAGCAGATTATTATGTAAATAAAATGCTGGATGATCGACATTATCCAAAGTATCCAACTACAAAGAAGATTGTATGGACTACTGATGATGGAAAAGAATATGAACCTAAAGATATGGAAATCAGCTACATTATGAATGTGATCCATCTATGCGAACGAAGAGAAGGACTTAAGGGTATTAAATTCTTAAACAATGCTCCTACCTACAAAGCCTTGGTGAATGAGTTGATTGATAGAGGGAAATTAGATAATACATATTTCGATATGCATTTAGATGATCGTTTAAAAGTAAAAATTAAAGAGTAATAATCAATTTCTGAAAATTTCAAAATAATAATAAAGGAGAATTACAAAATGAAAAAATTTGAAGTTGAAATGACAATCACAAAGACATACACAACTAAAGTTTTTGTTGAAGGTGACTTTACAGATTTTAGAGATTCAAATATTGATGAAGCAGCCGTAAGAGCTGCTGACAATATGAATCATGATTTATGGAATTATGAAGACACAGAGTATTCTGTGATCAGTGTAACCCTAGTCAGTTGATGAATACTTGGTGCAATCATTTATGGAGGGATGTGGAAAAATGAGTCCTGATAGAGATAAATATGGAAGAGTTATTCCTATAAATTGCTATGGAAATGAACACTTAGTTAAAAAAGGAAGTATTGTAATTGGAAATATGAATGATTTTGCACTGACAGAAGGCAGACTTTATGTGGTGCAAAATGCTGATATGTTTATCGAAGTCATTAATGATGAAAATGTTATTGAACAATACTCTTTTGAATACTTTGATCTTTATCAAGGTCAAAAGGTAAAGGATTACTAAGTTTCAATAGAAATTAAAAATACGAGGTGAAAAAATGGGAGTTAGAATGCATGATGTAGTAATGATTGGATTCGATATCGGGGCAGACTTCTATGATGATAATGAATGGGATAAAGAAGATCCTTTATATGAAAAGTATGATCTTAATCGCAAAAGTAAATCTGGCGACCTTGTTATTTTTTATGATGGATATGGTGGAAATTATTTGTTCGTTGGAAAGTTAATTGATGTTGATTATTACCGTGAAAATGGATTGAGTCAATCAGTTCTAAGCGAATCATCCGAAGAGTTTGAGCAAGGTCAAAATGAAGTTAAACAATTAATAAAGAATTTATATGGGATTGATGTTGAACCAAAATTTATAGTTATGACACATTATACATAAAACCCATTAAAACGAACCTTTTATGAGGCAAAAAGGAGAATATGTATGAACGAATTTCTAAAGTTCTTTAACGAGAAGCGAAAGCAAAATGGTTATACATTGAATGTTTACTACTCCAGTATTATGGATTGGTGTATTACCATCGGATATAAGAAAACTCATCCACAACATGGAACAGACATTGTGAAAGTACAGAACTGCGATATGGAACTGGTATTTGCAAAAGCACATGTACAATTTAAGGAATGGCTGCTTAATAATAAAGGTGGCTACTGAGGCGTTGAAACATCAATTTTATTTTCAAAATGAGGAGTGACTTGAATGATGATAAAGGACAGATCAGAATACAATTACATGTTGAAACTAGAGACTGAGATGATTTTAGATCATATACTCAAAAACGAAAAATTAAAATCATTACGAATCGAAATTGATAAATCATTAGATGAAAAAGATGAGGATAAATTCAATAAGCTAGTTGGGGAAATGAATAAACTAGAGGATGAAAATCGAGAAGAATTAAATAAATAATAAAAACATATGAAATTCAAATTTCAAATAGAATTTGATAAGGGGGATTGAAAGAATTGATTTGTATTGTCCTTACAAGTGGAATTTTTAGTATCTTTTCTACATTTGTGATTAATACAAAGAATCTAAGTAGTGCAATGTTTTTCAAAGTAATTCCTTTTTTCTTAGGATTGGGTTGCCTTGCCTATGTAGCAAAAGAACTCAATTGGTTGTAAAATCGTTTTTTGTATGGGAGGTTATATAGCAATTGAAATTAATTTAAAAAATCGATTTGAGATACATAATGATGAACTTGTTTTATTTCTGGATAGGCGTAATGAAGAGTCTTTGAAAACTGTAGTTGATTTAGACAATTTAAAAAAGTTGTGTGAGGAAAATGTAAAGTGGTATCCAAAGTGGGATGAGGATATTCAATCATACTACGCTCAAGCGACAAAATATCTTGGTGTAGATCAAAATGGAAAATACAAATACAAAACTCTTTATTTACACAAATATGTTCTTGATTATGCTGGTAGAATGAAAGTTGATCATATTAATCATGACACCTTGAATAACAAAAGGAACAATTTAAGGACACTGAAAGATAGCCATAACTCAACAAATAGAAAATCTAAAAACAAAAACAACAAATCTGGCTATAGAAATGTATGCTGGATCAAGAGTGAGCAAAAATGGATAGTTCAGATATCTATAAATAAAAAGAATACACGGCTAGGTTCCTTCGATGACGTTCATGAAGCAGGTAGATTTGCTGCTGCAATGAGAACAAAATTTTACAAAGATAAAAAAGGCTTTGACTGACCCAATAAATTCAGGATTTTATTCCTTGTCCATCTTGATTTTGATTTTTGTTATCCATGAAAGAGTAATAAACATGAAATGAGTATATTTATTAGCATAGATAACTTTTTCGAAAAAATTCATTTTTTCATCAATAATTACAGTGTATGTCTCTCTAAACATACCATCATTTGATTCTTGATGCTTTAAGTGCAATTTCTCCATTTTTCTAAAATTAAATGCTATACGAATTCCAATTAACAAGTATAAGAAAATACATATATACAGAATAAACAAGTTATCACCCCTTAATTGTTTGTTTAAATGTTATGAGCAATTAAGACCAAGTATGCAAAAATATTTGAAGTTGGAGGTAAGTTTTATGACTTGTATTGTTGGATTGGTATATAGGGGAGTTACTTATATTGGAGGAGACTCCCTTGGCTCAAATGGGCATAGTAAGACTGTTAGAGCTGATAAGAAAGTATTTCATTTAAAGGATATCAATAATGCTGTTATTGGATACACATCTTCTTTTAGAATGGGTCAACTCTTAATGTATGGAACTGGACTTATTGACAGTAGAGATGAATTTCAAGGGAAGTTAAACCATGAATACCTAGTCACAAAATTCATTCCTAACGTAATCAAACTTTTTGAAGAAGGTGGATATATGAAGATAGAAAATGGAAAAAAACAAGGTGGACACTTTCTATTTGGCTATAAAGATAAATTATATCAGATTGAATCAGATTACCAAGTTGGGGAATCAATATTAGGTTATGACGCTTGTGGAAGTGGTGAGGAATTTGCTTTGGGTTCATTACATAGTACAGCTAAGATTGAAGATCCACTAATCAGAATTAGAATGGCACTTCAAGCAGCATCGCAATTTAGTGTGGGATGTGCTCCACCATATTACATAATTAACACAAAGAATAATGAAATAGTAAGTTATGATTGCCAGAGGTGTTGAAATTTGTCTTTCTTAGGGGGGAATTCGGTTGACTACAAAAGTTGTTAATAAGCATCATAAAGTTCCTTATGATATCTATATTGGTCGTGGGTCAAAATGGGGAAATCCGTTTTCACACATGGAAGGAACTAAAGCTAAATATAAGGTTGTGACAAGAGAAGAGGCAGTTGCAGAATACGAGCAGTGGATTGAGACACAGCCAGAACTTCTCAGCAGTCTAAGAGAAATAAAAGGAAAGACGCTGTGTTGCTTCTGCAAACCGAAAAGTTGTCATGGAGACATTCTTGCTAGGTTGGCAGATGAAAGAGGATAAAACTTGACATTTATGGGGTGATATGTTGATAAAGGATCTACCTGAAGCAAAAGCTTCAAAAGTATTATTTGAAGGTGAAGCAGATGAGTATGCTCAGATAATTAATGCATACCCTATTTGTCATGATGACTGTATGCAGATTTTAAGAGTAATTGCAGATTGAAAAGTTGTGGAGTGAGTAATGAATACATAATAGATCGATTGATTTATAGAGGAGTGAAATGAAATGTCTGATTACCATGAACGTGTAGATAAAATGAAAGAGAAGTTATACATGAAAGTCTTTAGTTTTATGGCAGACAATAGGATTAATTGCACAGAAACCATTCATCAGTGTGATTGGGTAATTGAAAATGCTCCTGAATTTATTGAAGAGCTTCTTAATGTTATTAAACCAAATCTGCCATTGATTGAATATGAGGACTGATTAACATGATTATGGGTAATGGAAAGTTCAGACCTTGGCATCCTGATGAATATTCAAGATGGTATCACTAGCTGTGGCTGTCTCCATTTGTGACACTGTTTTGTGTGTATATATGGATTCACAATAAGTTATGGCGATGAAACTGGAATTTGATTAAAAAAGACCTCTAATCAGAGGTCTCAGGATTTGCTTAAATTGTCACAAAAATCGTTTAATTCTCTAAGAGAAGGTGCTTCTTTATAAAAGAATGTACCATAGCCATCTGAAATTTTGTGTTCTTTCCAATTAGAGCTTTCATATAGTTCTGAAATAAATTCAGGAGTTCCAGCAGCTCTAATGCGAACCCTGTCTGGTTGAGTTGCACATAAATAAGCATTTCCGCTTTTATGTGCAATTGTATGAAACAAAGAGTACTTACCTTGAGTACCTTTTATAGCTAGTTCTATTGGATAGTTAACAACATTACCACAAGGAGTGGGCAACTCAATAAGATTACCTTTTTGCTTACTTTGAGGAAGATTAATTTTCAATATCATCATTCCCTTCTAAATGTAGTTAGAAAATCATACCAAAATATGTGAAGATTGTCCATGAGTTAAGTGCAATATTATCATTGAAGAAAAAAAGAATTTAATTAATACATGAAAAATCAAAAAGTCATTCTAATTTTATTGAGTGGCAGGGATTCCATACAATAAAATACAGGATTTATGCGAGGTGCAAGTAATGGATAGAAAAGTTGAAAGATTGGTTTTAGGTGATTGGAAAGAGTGTCAATTTAAATTTCTGAGTCAAGGCGATGTATTTAGATTGTTTGAACCTGACGGAGATTATGTATCTGATTCTTATGGTAATTGTGAATTTCAAGCTGAATCAATGCCGTATGTAAATGAAAATGGGCATTGGGAAATTGAAATTGAAGAAAGCCAAGTTCAATTATAAGGTGTTGAAAGAGAACTTTTATAAAGGGAGTGATATATGTTGTTTTACAACGGAATGGCTGTAATTGAAAACTCACATCTTACTGATAAGGTTCAAAGTAAGCGACATCACAAAAAAAGAATTAATAAAAAATGGTTGAAGCGGTATGGCTACAAATATGTACCTTCAAAGAAAATCTTTTTCTTCAATAATCAATTCATTATGCATCCAACATTAATAAAGCAATTAAAAAATAAAATCAAAAATCATTAAGAAGTGGAATGATAAAAATAAGAACTTTAGCCATATCAGATATTCATGGTTGTCTTAATCAGTTTGAGGAATTATTAAAAATATCAAAGTATAATTCAAACAGCGACCAACTTATTTTACTTGGTGATTATATTGATCGAGGCAATAAAAGTAAAGCCGTCTTAGATAAAGTCATTCATTTGAATAAAGAATATGGGGTTATTGTATTAAAAGGCAATCATGATCAAATGATGATTGATGCATTTGAAAATGATGAAGATGGTCTCTGGTTAAATAATGGTGGAATCACTACAGTTCAAAGTTATGTTGGTTTCGATTTTTTCAATGAAGGTTTTAATTGGGATGAATATTTAAAAGCAAAACAGCATATAGTTGAGTTTTATTTAGACCATATAAAGTTTTTAAAAGAGCTTCCACTTTACTTTGAAGATGACAAACATATTTTTGTACATGCTGGAATTAACCCTTACTATTCAAATTGGAGAGAACAGCCTGAAAGTGAATTCTATTGGGTAAGAGAAGACTTTTATAAAAATGCAACTAAATTATCTAAGAAAGTTGTATTTGGTCATACTCCAACTGAATATTTGCATGGTATTTCGGATATTTGGTTTGGTGGTGACAAAATAGGTATCGATGGAGCATGTGCTTATGGTAGGCAACTTAACTGTTTAGAGATCAAGGATGATGGATATAGACAGTATAATATCAAGAAATGAGGATGGAAAATGAGCTACACATCGACTGAGCGTGAGACAGTGATCCGACAAGATGATGAAACTAAGCTTTGGACTATATACACTCTTCAGCCTACTATAATAACTAAATTATTAAAAGTAGGAATTAAACCATTTCGCATCGATGATGACGGATCTCATTGGTATAAGGACTTGAAATTTAACCAAGTGTCATTTCGAACAGGCAATAAACGTGAAATGAGTGAGGAGCAAAAAGAAAAGGCTGCTGAGAGAATGCGTAATTTACATAAAAATAAGGCTATTAAATGAGAAATTTATTTGCATTATAAAAGAGCTGCTGAATAATCAACAGCTCAACGTATAAGTTCTTACTTGAATTCTAGCTGGTCAAAATGCCAATGTGCTTCAAACATTCGAATGTATTTTAGAATCCATTCATGCTCTCCAATACCATCTTCAGAAACCTCGTCAGAGTATAAGTAAACAGGTTTCTCAAATAGATATTGCAAATGTACTAAGATTTTTTGAGAGTTTTTATTATTAAGATAATATTCACGGTCAACCTTAACTACAACAATGTTTAATCCACAAGCACTCTTTTTACAATAATGTACAATCATTATCAGCACTCTCCTATAATTTATGATGTGGAGGGAACTAAGCCCTGTCTAGTCTATTTTTCCCATATTACATTGGATTTATGCCCTGCGGATAAAAGTTTTTGAGAGAGCCTGTCTATTAAAAAGTAGTATTATGCTATTACTTTAATAATTGGAAGGAATAAATATAGGAAGATCAAATTTCAAAATAATGTCTATAGTATATAAAATTATATATTACTAAAGTAATTATGTGAAGACTTGACTTTGCAATGAGATGAAATCTTAATAACAGAAATGAAACGGAGGGATTTTAAAAATGAGTTCTAATAATTTAACAGATACTTAATGGATGGGAAAAATTCAAAACAATAAAGACAGAAGTAATTGGCATCAAAGTTGATTTTGTATAGGTAAATAAGGGAGAGAATTTATTAATGAGTGAAACAGTTTACTATAGAGGTATTTTGAAAGAATGCAAAAAGATTGATCATGAAACTTTAGAGGGACAGTGCAGGAGGTTGTTGGAATATAAAGGCTTGCCATCATATTATGATTCTTACCAAGAACTACTTCTTGATGAATACTATCATAAATATATTATTAGAAATGGTTTAATTTACACTGTAGAAAGACAAGAACTTGATGTAGATCAAGACATTTTTAGTGCTTGTATTAATGAAGATGGAGAGAGCATTGATTTTGAAGTGAAATATTATAATGGTGGATGCAGCTTTAATGAAGCAATTGAACTTGCATTAGATAATCTAAAGGGTCATAAAACGTGAGTTTCATTAGGTGAAATATGAGTGTATACATAGCAAATGATGAGGATCTAGGTAAGGCCTATACATATTCCAGTTTAAATGATCGAATTTTAAGAGTGAGAATTCAAAAGAGTAATAAGGCAGATTTTTTATGTTTAATGTGCGATGAAGTTAAACAAAAAGATGAAGGTTCTGTGTATTATTCAGGATTGTGTGAAGGCAAGTTCTATACATATAAAACATGTTTAAGATGTCATGATTTAAATAAATTAAAAATTGAAAATGAAAGGTGATAGTGAATAGAATTGGCAAACTTGTATCAGTTGGCAGAAAAGTATAGAAAACTTAATGAGTATGTTGAAGCTTATTGGGATACTGAAGATTTAAATGAGGATGATTTACAATTGTATACTGAAACTCTTGAAAGTATTGATGATATGATAGAAACTAAAGTTGAGAATACCATATTTTTTCTTAAAAACATTGAAGGTGACATTAAAGCATTTAAAGTAGAGGAAGAACGTCTAGCCAAAAGACGTAAGTATCTTCAAAACAAATTTGATGGGTTGAAGGAATTTATGTGTAGAGCACTTGAGGTTAATGGTATTCAAAAAGTTAAGGCTGGTACATTTAGCGTATCTCTACAAAAAAATAATCCATCTGTGTTTATACTTAATGAGGCGTTGATCCCAGAAGAGTTTCGTGAACGACAACCAGATAAAATTAAGAATTCTGAGATTCTGAAGTTGCTTAAAGATGGTGTCCATGTGGAAGGTGCAACATTGGCACCAGAGAAAAAGCATTTGAAAATAAGATAAAATAAAAAAATGAAAATATAAAATAATTGACCAATAAAATCATGGTGTGCTATACTCAAACTACAGAAATGGAAGAGTGTGGCACACTTTTGTTACAGGGGGATTTTGATGATTAATGTTGAGATTCTTGAGGAAAAAGGATTTAAAAAGATCACATATGAAGAACAGGATGGAAAACCAATTTTCTATTCAATAGAAATTAGTGATCAGAACTTAGTATCAAAACTACATAAATTTTTTAGAGAAGATGAAGGGTCATTTGACTTTTACTTAGATGGCATTAAATGCACCATTGAAATTACAGAGAGTTTTAATTTTGCACAATATGTATTTAAAGATAGTTCACTTGACTATTGGGTATTTGACGAAATTGATTTGATTGAATTTGAAAATGCATTAAAATTGATATAATAGAATGGTTATTTTATAGACAATAAGGAGTGAACATTTATGAAATATACACTTTTAGAAAACGGTATAGATTCATTAAAGGCTACACACAACAATATTGAAAAAATGAAGGAGCTTCAAGAAGGAAGCAATCATTGTCTAAAAGATTCAATTTTGTCATTGAACCATGCCATTGAAATTTTGTTGAAACTCATTCTCAAGGATCACAATGAATACCTAGTCTTTTCTGACTTGGACAAATATATGACTGCTAAGGCGAAAATGATCCAGCAAGGAAAAACCAATATCTTTGAAGTTAATGAAAATCTTAAAACAATTACTTTACATGAGTGTATAAATAGGGTTCAGTTTTTATGTGACATTCCAATATCTGATCAATATAAAACTGTAATTTCTTTCATGAATAAGAAGCGAAATGAAATTACGCATTATGAAATAAACTTGAGTGCTGAAGAACTGAAAGAATTGATAGATCAACTTGAATTGTGTTACGAGCTTTCGATTGATTTTTTTAAGCAGCACATTGAAGACCTTGAAGTTCTGCTTGAAGATGCGAGGTTTGAAATGACCACTGATGATTATGAAGAAGCAATGTCGGACATGTATGCAGACATGGCTTATGAACAATATAGAGAGGATCAGTTAATGTACAGATAATTGAGTAATTATAAGGAGTGGCTAAAAAATGGAAGAACGTGAGACGCTGAACTTTTGTGGGATAGCTGTCTTTGATTTTGACTCAGTTGATGGAATTGAAGGACACTGGCAGTACAATAATGTGAGATTTCATCTAAAAGAATTGGCATCATTTGATGGTGAATGCGTTGAAGTGTGTGAAGACTGGAAAGCTGTAATTTGGGGAGATATGGGCATTATTCAAAAAGAGTTTTACATAATGGATATTGCTGAGTTTAGAGAAAAACTATATGCGAAATTCCCCATGAGAGACTAGTTTCATTAATTGGGATTATGAGAGAGGTAGGTATTTATGAAACAACTACCAATTAAATGGCAAGAACATATTCGGAAGATGACTGAATTTGCACAAAAGTCAAATCAGATGAGATATGAGTTGGAACAGTATTTGATCAAACAAGGATTAACTGATGAATCTTTTGAATCAGGTTGTATGTTTGAAGATTCAATAATTGATGTGACAACTCAAAGCTATGAATGGGAAGATTTGATTAAAGATATTAATTTGGCATTGAATGGGAAGTTTGAACAATATATTGAAGATGAAATGAATAAGCGAATCATTGCATACCGAGCAAGAAATGTTGACAAGAGTGGTGATAACAAATGAAAACTATGCCATATTCTCTGAAACAAAAGCTAAAACAATATGATAGAGCGAATGATAAAGCAAGAAATGTTGCATCAAGAAGTGATTGATGAATTAGAGAAATATGGTGTTCCATATGAAAATTTAACAGCAGTAGTAGTTGATTATTATGGTGATGATCCAATTACAGAAGCATTGACATATATTAATAATTGTGAAGGAAATATTGATGACAATATTGAAGAAATAGAAAAAGTGTTTTTGCACTTTGTAAATAAGAGGAGTCAGATTGATGAATAAAAATCAGCGCATTGTAATTGATTGGTTAACCAATTCTGAGTTGAACTAATAGCTTTGAACGCGAGGTGAAGTTATGGGATATCAACTGCCAATTTGTGAGTGTGGTGAAATTTTGGAGTATGAAAAATCTGTTGATGTTTCCTATCGTCACTATTTAACAAGCAAGGGAAGAATCTCAAAGAAAAAGCGTGTTGTTGAAGATACATTCAATGTTCGTGAGCGTTTGATTTGTGATACCTGTAATTTTTTTTATGAAGTGGATCATAACGATAAAGGCAAGATTATACGCGGTGAAATCATTCAATGAATATGGTGAGAACATGGGAAAACAAATTTATTTGAGTGATAAGGAAATTGTATATTTGAGAAGTTTGCTAGAGGCACAGGATGACCCTGAGTTTACTGAACACCAAGAAGCGAAGACGCCACTAGGTCGCAAAATATCTTGATGAATATCAAGTGTTCATAAATAGAAATGAGGCAAAAGACTTGAAGCAGAAGAAAATTCCTAAAGAGTTGTTAAGTTTAATGGAGCGACGAGAAAAAACTGCTTGGAAATTAATGATGCTGGATGCCCAAGTTCAGAATATGTTAGAGGATTTAGGTGTTGCTGATACACCCGAATATATTAATTTTCAAAACAACTATGGATGTATGTTAACTACAGAACCATCAAATTATCACGATGAGACGACTAAGATTATTGAAAAAATTATTAATAGTTAGTTTGAATTTCAAGGACATGATACAACTTATTGAATATTATGTTACATAAGAGAATGAAATGTTGAATTTATAGGGGGAAGGAGGCACAATATGCAAAAAGTTGATTTTGACAAGATGAATAACAAAGAACTTGTTGAGGCATTTGAAGTGGTTCTTGAGAGTATAGAACATTTACAATGGGGATTTGATTATGTAGATGATGAACGTTATGAATCTCTACTTGAAAGAATCTCGTCATACAAGAGAAGGATAATAGGAAAGTACTTTGATATAGATGGTTATATTACTGTCAAGAGACTTCATAACTTATTTCTTGAAGATGAAGGAATGAGAATTGAAATGTGGCGTGTCTTGTTTAAAAACTTGGATAGGTTTGAAAAAGGACTATTACTAGAAGATAATGAACAATATTACTTAAGCACACTTCCCTATCTTCAACGTGATAAGTATGACTGGGATAAATTCATGTGTTCATTAGTAGAAAATAATCAATTATCTCAACTAAGAATGATACAATCTAACTGGAATGAATATGGTACACAGGTTTATGGTTGCTCAACTAGCAATAATGGTAGAGTATGTCCTTGTTTACGACAAGCACATGATACTACAGCACATAGATGTTTTAAACATTACTTAGAAACAAATAAAAAGTCTCCAGATGATACAGTACCTGCAAAACTGCTAATAGCAAATAGATTGTAAAGGTATTAGAGAGGTGTTAATTTATTTATGTCTTATTGGAAAGATGAAGTGGCGAAAATCAATAAATGCCCCCAAAGACAGGATTCAGTAACTGATCAGATGCTAGACTTGATTTCTATAGCAAATTTGTTAGGGTTTTATGATGCAGCAGACTATATCAAGAGAACATTTTCAAAAGAGAAGTCAACAGCAAGAGTTGGTGATAGAATTTTGATAAATGGAAATAGCAACAACCACCCTTTCGAGCTAGGTCAAGAAGTTGTAGTTGTTGATTGGTACGAATTTGAGGTAAAAGACTCAGAAATGGGCGTAGAAGTTAAAGCATTTTCAGGTGAAGACAGCTGGTTTATTAGACACACTGATTATATTTTGAAATGTTAATCCAGAGAGAAAGGGTGTTCGATCATTTTTGATTTTTATGGTGATGAGATTTATTTGAAATTTTAATGGGAGATAGGAGTGCCCTGATTGTTTAGAAGATTCATTATTAGAGGAAGGATTGAGTAAGTGGTGATGTTTAAAGTGTGATAGAATATTTGAAGAAGATTGGTTTGATGATTGTGAAGAGTAAAGTATATACAGGAGCTGACACATGAAACTTTTAAGAGAGATTACTTGCAAAGTTAAAAAAATGAAGCATACATGTTTTAGTCATCCAATAAAATCATTACAGCTTAAGGTGTCCTATTTACCAGAACTTATTTCACTTACAAATGAATCTGTGGAAAAAATTGAAAATCAAATCAAAAGTGCTAAAACCTTAAGCGATTTAACAAAAATAGATTGTACTGAACCTGAATTTGAAGTTGATATTGATTCCCTCTATACTGAGTGTGATCTTGATCCTAGAACATGTAACCAGATATTAGATGAGTTGGATTTGGAACAATATGAACTTAAACGCAAGTTAAATCGGTTAATTTATACCATTAGAAATTATAGAGATGTATTTGAAGCTGTTGTTTCTAGATATAAATTTACATGTGATTCACTTGATCATCATTATTTTAACATTGGATATGATAAAGAAAATAAGTTGATATGCGTTACATATGAGTTGAGTGATTTTGATCCAGATTCTATAAGTAATCCGACATTATATCTTTCATTTGGAAAGCTTCATGGCAGAAATCCATCAAGAATGTACTTGAGTTATAATAGTAATGGATCATTAATTATAAACGACTTTTTCTCCATTGAAAAAAACTTGGGTCATGGATCATTTATGTTGAATTCCTTGTTACAATTAGTTCCGCTACTTAATGAAAAAATTGCACAACATAATCTCAACACTTTTAATGAACTTGGGCGAGAAAAATTTTGTAGTTGGGAAGAATATCAACAAAAGCCTGCTTTATATAAAATGCCGATAAGAGTTATACGTGGCACAATTCGACCACTTGAGGATCACAAACTAGAAGATCTTAAGCGATTTTATAATAGAAATGGATTCTTAAAGAATGATAGGTTGTACAAAGAAGTATAAAAAAAATGAGGAGATGATATTGTGAAACCATATGTTCAATTAACAGGAGAAGATGGAAATGCATTTTCTATTATTGGTAGAGTAAGTAATGTATTGAAATCAGCAGGGTTGGTAGAACAGGCTAATGATTTCAAAGAAAAGGCTTTTAGGTGTTCTAGTTTTAATGAACTTTTAAATTTAGTCCCTGATTATTGCGAAGTTGGTTGAGTAAGTAAAATAAAACAAGTGTTTCATTATGAGTCGAAAAAAGAGGGTGTAAGAGTAAGTGAGTATATTGAAAAAAGCAATTCATTTAGCAACAACCATGCATGATGGTCAATTTGATAAAGGTGGTCAGCCTTATATACTACACCCATTGAGATTGATGCTGAAATGTGAAACAGATGAAGAAAGAGTTGTTGCATTGCTTCATGATATTGTTGAAGATACTGAAATTACCTTAAGCGAATTAAGATATTTATCAGATTACAGTGCTGAAATTGTAGATGCAATTGACTGTCTCACAAGGCGAGAGAGTGAGACATATGATGATTTTATAGATAGAGTGAAGACAAATAAACTTGCCACAAAAATCAAGATCCTAGACCTTGATGATAATATGGATATTTCAAGGCTGAATGAAGTTACAGATAAAGATCAAGAAAGAATGAATAAATATGCGGCAGCAATACAAAGGTTAGTGAGGTGATGAGGTGAGAGGAATGGAGTATCGAGTTGTTATTAAAGAGTTCGGTACAGATGAAATTATAAAAGAGTTGAAATGGACAACAGCTAGAAGTGAAGCGGAGAGCATTGAAGGTGGTTTAACAGTAAATCTTAATCATGAAAAATTTTATACAATAATTGAAGAAAGAAGAACATAAAATATTCTTTTATGGTGTAAAAAAGGTGGGTATTATGAAGCATTATGTTATATATTTATCGACCGCAAGAGATTGTGATCCAATATATCAGAATAACACATATGGATACTATGCTGGTAAAACCTATACTTATGAGGGGCAGCATTTTCCTTGGTTTGATAACTCTATTGTAGAGAGAACAAAGAGATACGCAAGTAAAAATAGAGCTGAAAACGCAGCAAAGAGATTGTATGTAAAATGTTCTTATGTATCAAGATATGAAATAGAGGAAGTTTAATGCTGTAATGCAATTGTTAGTGAATAGAATCTCGGTTTCATGGAGAAGGGAGTGAGGATATGGAAGAAATCTACTACGCAATAAGGATGTTAGATGGTGGCTATGTGAGATTTCAGCAAGAAAACAATTGGAGTGTTGATGCGCACTCGAATACATCTATTAGATTTGCTGATATGTGGAAAAAAGATACAGTAGTCCAAATATTTAATGATCTACTTAAAGGCCATGATGAGAGGATTCATTTTGATTTTAGGATAGAAGCAACCCCGAAGGAGATAGTGAAAGTAACCATGCAAATTGACAGCGCGTAGGAAATAAAAACTCTATTTTATAAGGAGTGTATATGAAAAAGACAATTGCACATCACATGATAGATATTTTAAAGGAAAACGAACGATCTAGTGTTTGGTATGGAGACATAGAAGAGATTGATGAATGCGCCAAACGTGCTGGCTTATATGAAAAGGAAACTAAAATTCATCCAATATTGATAAACAATAGAGTACTCTCAGCACTAGATAGAAGTAGTTTCTTTAAAAAAGGCTATGTTAAACATATAGGTAGGCCAGCACGTTGTTTCTTTTTAGTTGAAAGTGGTGATGATAAATGATTTATGTAACTGGGGATGTTCATGGGTTGCCTTCTTCAATGCGGCGCTTCAATACACGTAATTTTCCACAACAAAAGAACATGACAAAGGATGATTATGTTATTGTTGTTGGTGATTTTGGTTGGGTGTGGTATGGAGAAGAGAATAATGCTGAAGAGAAATATTGGCTAAGATGGTTAAACGAAAAACCATGGACTACGATTTGGGTTGACGGCAATCATGAAAATCATTTCTTGCTTGACAATATGCCAGTAGAAGAATGGAATGGTGGAAAAGTTCACAAAGTCAAAGATAGCATTTATCATCTTATGAGAGGGCAAGTTTTTAACCTTCAGGGGAAAAAGTTCTTCACTTTTGGTGGAGCTGCTTCTCATGATAAAGAACATCGTAAAGAATGGATAAATTGGTGGGCTAGAGAAATGCCCTCATATGCAGAATATGAAGAAGGTTTGAATAATCTCGATAAAAATGAATGTATTGTTGACTTTGTTTTAACACATACTTGTTCAGAGTCTACATTGCAGACATTGGCAGATAATTATGGAATGAGGTATGATGTTGATGTTATGCATGAGTACTTTGAAGAAATTCAAACTAAACTTCAATATCAAAAATGGTTTTTTGGTCACTTTCATAAGAATTTGAATTTGCCAAATAAGCAAATATTGATCTATGAGCAAATGATTCGTATCTTGTAGATGGAGGTATATGTTAATAATGCTAGGAAGGGATACATTATGACTTGTGGAATATATCAAATAGTTAATATGATAAATCAAAAGATTTATGTTGGTAGTTCAAAGAATATCGGGTATAGGTTTTCTAGGCATAAAAAAGAACTGAAATTGGGAATTCATCACAATAGATATCTACAGAGAGCTTGGAATAATTATGGTAAAGAAAGTTTTAAACTTCAGATAATTGAGATTGTTGAGGCACAGGATAAATTGATTGAAAGGGAACAGCACTGGCTTGATAAACTTTCTTCTTACAATCAACTTGTAGGTTATAACTTAGCATCAAAAGCTGGAAGTAGACTAGGAGTGAGATGGACAAATGAACAGAAACTGAAACTGAGTGCTAAAAGGAAAGGCAGAAAACATTCTGAAGAAACAAAAATGAAGATTGGAAAGGCTCATATGGGAAAGAAAATGAAATATTCAGAAGAAGAGCTTAGAAGAAGGATGGAAAGCCTATCAAAAACAAAATGGTTTTTAGGAAAGACTCATACTGAAGAAACTAAGCAAAAACTCCGTAAGAAGCAACAAGGAAAGAGACATAGCGAGGAAACGAAAGTAATGATGAGCATAAGTAGAACTGGAAAGAAGGCTAGCGCAGAAACCAAAGAAAAATTATCAAAAGCAAAGAAAAATCCAAGTGAAGAAACACGAAAAAGACTCAGCAAAGCCAATAAAGGTTCAAAGAATCCTAGAGCTATTCTTAATGCAGACAAAGTGATTATTATTAAAAGAATGCTGCATGATGGAATAACTCAACAAGTAATTGCAGATCAGTTTGGTGTAAGTAGGGCTACTATTGGCAACATAAATACAGGAAATAGTTGGAACCAAGTTGAAACAGACAATAAAACATAGCTTTCATCAGCTAAAAAGGAGAAAATTTAATGAATAGTGAACTAAAAAATGAGTTGATTGAAGTTATTAATGAATATAAAAATCTATCTAACTTTATTGAGAATGAGGTTCCATATAAATATGCTGAAGACATTCGCCAAGAACTTTTTTTTGATAACTATCTAGATGGATTGATTTCTCAAATTAATGAAGTAGAGCTGGTAAAAGCATGATTTCATTTTCTCAATCGTATCAATTCTTCAGCTCGCTTTGCATAGTTCCCTAAAGCAACACCCAATTGTGACTTTACTAAAAACTTCATAATTTGAAAACGTTCTTGATACCCACGAAAATAAATTTCAAATTTTAAAGAATTTGCATCACCATCAACCTCAATAACTTTAATACCTGATTTTTTGAGCGATGTTTTGGTTGATAAGTAGTCTTTCTTTATAAGATCAAGCACTAAGTCTGTCGAAGCAATAAATAGTTGTTTCAAAGACATGTCAGAGTATTTTAGATCAGATCTATTTTTTTCAACAACAGATATCAACAAAAATAATAATATTGAATCTCTAACTAAAGTGAGTTCTTCAATTGTTAAGACACTAGGGTGACTCATTATTCAACACCTCTAAATAGGAACGTTTGTTCTATTTTATAAGATAATTGAACAGTAGTAAAGTGGTCATTTTGAATTGAAGGAATAAATTAAATTAATAGTGAAATGAAACTTTCATTTGGAGGTGATTTAAATAAAATATGTGGTTTTAGAGTGGGATAAAGACGATTTGGAAGGTGAATATGCACGAGTTTTAACTACTGATGTTGATCATAAGACAGCAAACTGGTATTTGGAAATCTGCCCAGAGAAGTTTACAAGGGAAGTTGTCACCATGGATACATATCGACTTCTGAGAGCAGAAACAGTCGAATAAAGAGAAGAAATGAAAAATCCTGCTATTACCCAAGAAATGATGAGGTGAAAACTGATGTAGTTGAAAAGATGAGGAAATACATAGACGAAGTAATTGAGCTAGAAGAAAAACTTGAAGCAGCCAAAGATCAAGAAAGATTTTGGAGATCAGAATGTACTACAATGATAAATAGACTTAATGAACTTAAAAGAGAAGCAAAGGGCTATTCAGATGGATTGTTTAGCGAGTAGGTCACAAAAGAAGTCTTTTATAAGAAAAGAGGGAGGATCTTTAAGAATGAAAATGACACTAGAAGAGATGAAGATGGAATACGATGCTACTAAAGTGGATCTTAAACAATGCCAAACTAAAACGGCACAATCAGGAATTAATAATGCTTTATATGAATTAAAAAAGAAAATTGATGCAGAACAACACAGAGAAGACGCCACACTTGAGAAATTAATTCAAAATGGAATTGAATATAAAATTCCTAGAGCATTTAATTGGTGGGAATCTCGTGAAAATTTCAAAATGATGGCTAATGGAGAGGTGCTTTATGTGATTGATGCATCTGGTAGGCTTGATGAAGATGGAAGTTATCATTGGCATCATTATGCATGGATTCCACAGGCTGCGAATAAATATGCAAAACTCTGTGTAAGAACATTAGGTGGAGATAGGTTTAATGACAGATACTTTCTTGAAGTTAAGTACTATAAGCATCCAGTAGATCCTTATCCATATCTTAGTAAGCATTTAAGTTATAATAACCAGACATACAAACTGTTTGTTGAATACATATTGAAAGAGTTAAAGCTGACTGATAGGTTAGCAAATTACAAAGGAAGATAGAAGTGTGAATAAAATATAATTAATAAGTAACAAAATGAAATTATACATCTATAAGGAGATGAATATATATGGGATTGGATTTTAGTCATTGTGAAGCAAGATGGTCATATAGCGGATTTAATAATTTTCGCAAAAAATTGGCTAATGAATTAGGTTTTAATTTGAATGAAATGCAGGGCTTTGGGGGTAGTAGAAAATTCAATGAAATAAAAGATGACATTGTTTATCTACTAGACCATTCTGATTGTGATGGACATATTACTGCAAAAAGATGTGCTAAAGTGGCTCCTAGACTACGAGAACTAGTGAAAACATGGGATAATGAAGATTATGATAAGATTAAGGCTCTAGAATTAGCGGAAGGCATGGAATGTGCAGCATCAATGGGAGAAAAATTAGAGTTTAGATAAAGCCAATAAAGCTTAAATTTTCTTGGGTATTTGAAGGGGAGTGAAATCAATATCAGTCAAATTTAATCCACAACAGCAAGCAGCAATTAACCATCACGAGGGGGCATGTGCCACAATAGCAGCCGCAGGATCTGGAAAGAGCACCGTCTTAGTAAACAGAATCGATAAACTTATCTCGCATCATGGAGTACCAGAAGAAGAAATACTTGCGATTAGTTTTACAAATAACGCATCCGAAGAACTGAAAAATAAACTGAAAGCACTAGGACACACCAATGTAAATACAGGAACATTTCACAACATCTGTGGCAAGTTACTTGCAAAAGAAGGCATTTACTTTGCACATGACAAACTCATTCAAGATTGGCAAATTGAGAAGGCTTTGAGTGCAGTATACTCAGCAGATATTGACGTTGGTGACATTAAGGGGTTCATTGCATATCAAAAATGCTATCTCAAATCATACAATGATGAGTTTGCTGAAAAGGAAAGCAATTATAGCGAATCAGAATTGCGATTATTCTACAAGACATATGAGGACTACAAAAAAAGAAATGAGCTTCATGATTTCGACGATTATCTACATAAAGCATTAAACATGCTTAAAGCGAATCCTAAGAAGTATACATATGATTACATTTTGGTTGATGAGCATCAGGACAGTGACAAGGTAAATAATTTACTCATTCGAGAACTGACGCGTTCAGGAAATGTGTTTGTAGTTTTTGACTATAGGCAGGCCATCTATGAGTGGAAGGGGAGTAATCCTGAATACTGCATGAACTTCTACAAAGATTGGGACGATGCGACTGTTATCAATTTAGACCTAAATTATCGTTCCTGTAGGAATATTGTTCAGAAAGCAAATCGATTTATTGAGCGATACTATGGCAACTATGCACATTATTCAGAAGCAATCCCTTTTAGGCAAGAGGATGGGAAGATTAACATTCTAACATATCTAGATAGGGAAACAGAGGCAAAAAAGATTGTTGATGACATTGCAGGATTGCTTGATGCAAAAGAGAAACCAAATGAAATTTGCGTTCTCTACAGGCTAAATGAGCAATCGACACACATTGAGCATGAGTTAATGAAGCGTGACATTGATTACGACATCGTAAGTGATGGCAGTTTCTTCAAACGAAAAGAGATTGCAGGAATACTTGGCTATCTAAAACTAATCATCAATCCTCATGATGACGGAGCATTTCTAGATGTTTTTAAGATGAGGAATTATCCTTTAGCATTTTTTAGTGGGAAGCTCCTTGAGGATATTAAGAGATACGCAGGAGTACGGAATCTGTCATACTACGAGGCGTTGTCAGATTATAATTATCAGGCAGATTGGCAGCGTAAAAATGCAATACTATTTGCAGATTACATAACTAAACTGCGACTGCAAAAAGATAAAGGTTTAAGTGCTGGTGAGTTGATTTCAAATATCATAAAGGCTTTTGAAATCCATAAATACATAGAAGATAAATATAAAAATCCAGACGAAAAAAAAGAAAGATTGGACTCACTAAATACTTTGATGTCATTTGTGAGATCCGAAAACCCTGAAAGCTTCCTGAAGTATGTATCAAATACGAGAAAGAAATCAAAGGGAAAGAGCGTTGTAAAGCTCATGTCAGTTCATGCAAGTAAAGGATTGGAGTTTAAGTATGTATTCCTCGTAGGGATTCAAGACTCTAAATTTCCACATGAACGAAGTACTTTGTTGAGCGAAGCCAGATTATTTTATGTGGCAGTAACACGAAGTAAAGACAATTTAACGATTAGTCAGATTGGAACAGGTAATGTATTTGTAGAGCAGTATAGGTGAGGTGATTGAGTGGCAGGAAGGAAATGCCCTATATGCAAACAGTTTGATGATCCAGAAGAAATGACACAACTACCGAATAAAAGGTTTGTGCATACTGAAAAATGTCTTGATATACATAATGAAAGAGAAGAGAAACAGAAACAAGAGAACATCGAATGGAGTAATTTGTTTGAATACATAAAAGAACTACATGGGATCATTGCCATACCAACAAGAAATATTAAACGACTACACCAACTTCGTGATGGAAATGACATTGTTAACGGCAAAACTGAAAAGAGGTATAAGCAAGGGCCAAGTTATGGACTAATGCTTGAAGCTTACAAATTGCAAGAAGATAAAATTAAATGGTTCATTTCTTCGGTGTTGAATGATGGTAAAGATGCATCTGACATCAACAAATGCATTTCGATGATGCTCAACGGACTCAACACTGCGTGGCAGGTTCGGCAGACGAAGATTAAACTAGAAAAACAAATTAAAAATGAATTATCAAAAACGTTCGAAAAAGATATGTCATTTCCTGATGCAACTAACATTAAAAAGAGAAGAGACGATGGGGATATTTCGCACTTACTATAGAGGAGTGATTTTATTAGCACAAAATACTTAACTGAATTTGTAGCACCTTCGGAGGTACATGAATCATTGTTTGTGGGGAATCTGTGGAAGAATCCTAATCTATATTCCAAATACAAATCGCACAAAATTGAGCAGACAACCTTTACAAAACTGATCTGGTACTTTTATTACTACATAGGTAAGGACATGTATGACAGTGGCATTCGTAATTTTGAAGATACATCAGTTTTCTCGTATCTTACATCAAAACCCCAAGAAACAGGGAAGAAATCATATTTTGAAGTTTATGATGAGTTTGGTGGCTTTTCTACAGTTCAAGATTTAATGAATGAATGTGTGGTTGACAAAAGTAATGATGATTATCATTTTAGTGAAGTTCAAAAATATGAAAGCTTGCGTATACTACAGGATGAAAATTTACTTAATGTGTATGATACCGAATTCGTTAAGAAGTTAGCAAAGATGAATCTAAAGCAACTTCAAACTTTTTGCCAACATAAGATAAAAACCTCGTTTTCACAAATCAATTCAGGTGATGTGATCATATACAATCTTACGGAGGATATTGAAGAGGTAGTCGAAGAACTTGATCAAGGTGAGGAAGTTGGGCTTCCACTGTTTGACTCTCCACGACTGACAAAAAAAATCAATGGTCAAAAATTAGGTAATCTTATGTACCTTGTACTTTCCAGTGGTGTTGGTAAATCGAGTATTGTAACAGAAAAATTTGTGCTCTCGATATTCGAGCATAACACAAAGGCACTTGATCCAGAAAGTGGTTTGAGTTTTGAGAAAGCACTTATCGTTGTAAACGAGGAAGGGAAGAAAAGGTGGCAAGGTAGGTTATTGGCTACAGTCGCCTCACGAATTCTGAAGAAGCCTATAGCAAGAGACACAGTTAACAAGGGACATTACACACCAGAACAGAAGGCAATTCTCATCGAGGCTGCTAAGTGGCTCAAACAAAACCAGCCTGACTTTATCAAGTTGGTTATTTTGAAGAAATATCGTATTGAAGATGTTATCAATAATATTGAATTACATAGACCACTGGGCTATAAGCATGTTTATTTCGATACATTCAAACCTGACCTGACGCAGCAGACAGATCGATGGCTTGCTTTTTCAAATTCAGCTCAGGATCTCCATGATTGTATCAAAGAAGAGAATTATAACTGTGCTACATTAGCAACAGTCCAGATGAAAATCGGAAAAGAATACCGTTATTTGGATTTGGAAAGTATTGGCAAGTCACTCGAAATCGTTGAGGTGGCTGCTGTTGTAATGGCTGGTAGACTTCTTTATGACGATGAGTTTGATGGGAAACATAAGGTATTTTGTTATAACTACGAGAAGGATTTTAATGGAAAATGGCAAAAAAAAGAATATGATCTTGATCCAGAGAAAAAATATCTAATTCTCTTCCTTCCTAAAAATCGTGAGGGGAGCGAGGATGAACAGATAGTATTCGAAGTTATTTCTGATTTAAATGTATGGAAAGAAGTTGCATATGCCAAAGTTAAGAATCTTGGAACGAATAAGTAAAAGGGGAGGAGGTAATTGAGCAACGATTTATGGGAAATTAAACAGAAGATTCTGAATGATAGACGAGTCGAAGAATTGCTCAGCGCAATGGAGTGTCAGCGCATTAGATGTGCTTCTAATCGATATGAGGCTCAATTACCTGATAAATACAATTCGTCTAACCCTCGTTCCGTGCAGGTTTATTTAACTGAATGGATGCAATGTCGAATAAGAAGTAAAGGGATTTCCGATATTGATATCTTTGGACTTGTCTCAATAATTGTCTTCGATGTTGAACATAATGAATCATCACTTAAAGCGAATATTTATAAATCGAAAAAATGGATATGCAATACACTTGGATATGCTGACTTTATATCTAATAACCGTGAATTCCAGACTGTAAAAGATGATCCTCTAAAATGGCTAAAGGATTTAAAGAAGAAACGAAATAAGCAGCAGCTTCGTGAGTTTTCAGAAAATCGGGTTTATCCAGACTCTATTCTTAATCAATACATAATGTATCCGTATTATCCATACATACAGGAAGGCCTTGATTATCAAACGCAACTTGATTTTCAGGTTGGCTTTGACATTTACTCAGATAGAGTGATCTATCCAATATATAACCAGTTTGGAGATATCATCTCAATTAAGGGCAGAACGATAGATCCTGACTACAAGGAAAAAGGTATCTACAAATTCCTATACCTCTACAATTTTAATAAGATGATTGAGGTTTATAATTGGCATAATGCACTTGAACATGTGCTAAGTAGTAAAGAGATAATTATTTATGAAGCTGAAAAAAGTTGTTGGTATAGTACACAGTTTGGAATTCCTAATTGTGTTGCGATTAGTGGTGACGATCTTAGTGAATATCAAGTGAAAATGATTAAGGATTTGGGTATTGATGTGCGTATTGTGTTAGCCATGGACAAAGACAAGTCTGTTGATGACATTAAGAAACAAGGTAAGAAGTTTGGTCTATCAAGACAGGTTTATGCACTTTATGATGCTCATAATCTGTTGTCTGAAGAGTTGAAGGAGTCTCCTACAGATAAGGGCCAAAAGACGTTCCTAAAGCTTTACAGCGACTATCCAAAGTATCGAATCACGTAAGGTAATAAAACTATCCTTTTATGGGCTTTTTGAGTCTTTGAAACTCTTGTAAACATTGACTTTTAAGGCCCGTTCATTTTTTACAAATATAAAGATGCGACTTTCAAATTGGCACAAGTATAAAATATTAAAATTTTGTACTTGTGCTTTTCTAAAACGCATGGTAATATGATCCCACAACGTAAAATATGGTAACAGGAAAAAGGAGATGATGATTATTGGAGTACTAACAATTACTTGCTTGGTATATTCTACTTTAGCACTAATTTGTTTTTTGTACATGAAGCTGTCTTACTTCAAATCAAATAAAGAAAAAATGAAAGTATCTAGTAAAGTAACACTTCAGTATCTGGAGCTTTGTAGAACTAGTAGTGCAAAATGCAACTCATTCTCAGAAATTGAATATAAGATTGAACGTCATGTATGGCTTGGAACAGTGATTGAAATAAAAGATGGTGGAGACACTTTAATTGTAAGATCGTATGACTTGGACTTCACATTAAGTAATAACATCGTGATCAGTATGAAACGAGATAGACTCAAGGGAACATATTTCATTTCTGAAAAACAAAAAAATACATATGATAAATTGTTTGGTGGAGTTACTGTATGATGATACAAAGAAATGAAAAAGGAAAAATAGAGGTTGATCATAGTGAAACGATGAAGTGTTTTGACAACCTATTTGCTCCCTGTAAAAACAAAAATGAAGCTGAATGGTTGCATGGACACTTGATTGAAATACTTGAAAAAACAAAAGATGTGTTGATTGAAACAATGAATGAGGAGTGATTCTTTGATAACTGAAAAATTACTCAATGATAAGGCAACGTTCTTTACTCAGTTCTTATGGAATAAAAAATTAACAATACCTATAAGAATAAATAATCGCCTTAAAGCAACACTAGGCCAGTATTGTAAAGACAAAATTGATCTTTCAAAAAGAATAATTCATGATGAACTATTGACAGATGATACCTTGCTTCACGAACTGTGCCATTGGTACTGCGATGAGATTGGTGAAGATAATAGGGATCATACTAAATTCTTTGAGGAAGAATTGAAACGAATCGGTGCTTCATCTACATATACATCAGACTACAAAAATGGAAAATGGTATCATCTTTATAATTATGGGTGTTATAGATGCAATGAGTGTGGAAGAAAACTAGAAACAAAGGACTATCTGGATGAAAAACAAAAGGGTGAGATTGGGGCTCCAATTAAAAAATATTATTGCTGTGATTCAAAAATGTATTATTCAGGACGAAAAATTGTTCCTGAAGATTTTGTGGAAAATGAGAAACTAAAACAAATCAGAAATGCATTTAAGGAAAATTCTCAAAAACATGTTGAGGTGGTTCAATGAGAAAAGTATCAGGATTCTCTGAAGTTGTAACATATATTAAATATGAATATGATACATTTGTGGAATGGAAGGATCATGAAAAACAACTATTAGGAGATTATTTTCATGTTCATGAAACTTCTCTTAATGAAGAACATCCATATATATGTTGCACTTATGTAAGAAGAATTGGTGCAAATAAAAACTAAATTTTAAAGAAAAAAATAAAAAAATAAAGGGAGAAATAACAAAATGGAATTCAAACAAATGAGGACGCTGCTACAAAATAATTTTAAGCAAATGACTTCAGATGCAACAAAATTATTTGAAGTTGAGTTGGATAAAGACGAATTGTGGAATTTGTACTTAGACAGTTTCCCAGAAGGAACTAATAATATTTTTAGAACACGAAGAGAGTATGATGGAAGTTATGACAGAAGTTTTGTCAGAAATTTTGGTAACGTTGTTGTAATCAAAGACAATCAAGTGACAACGATTTGGGATTTTGAAACTAATGATGATAAATTTCAACCTGTCTTAAATGCTCTTAATAATTTTGTTCTTTCGAAATCGGTATCCGATGTTTATGTAAGCAAAATCAAAAAAATCGGAGTGGATAGAAACTACGAGCACACAAACGAAGGAAAAACTATTGAGTGGAATCACTTTTACGTTGAACTACCTGACCAATTCGTTGACAGTAGCAATAAATCTGAAGCAGAGATTAAAGGTGGCCTGCGAGATACAAGAAACGTCTTTAAGCGATCACTAGATGAGATCACTGAGGAAAGCCTGCTCACTGTATTGGAGCTAATTTCTCAAAACTCACTTTACAAAGGAGAAGAGTGGAAAGGTGCTTTAAATGAATTTCTGAAACTCAAAAAAACATATGACAAATTGTCTACTCAATTCGAAAAAGATAATTATTCATGGGAACAGTCAGTAAAAGTTGGTGGATCAATTGGAAGAATCCGAAGCCACAGCATTGGTACTTTGCTAATCAATATTAGTGAAGGTATGGATCTTGATATGGCAGTTAAGAAGTATGAAGTAATTGTGGCTCCTGCAAATTATAAACGACCAAAGGCAATCTTTACACAGAAGATGCTTGATGAGGCTAAAAAGACTATTCAGGATCTTGGGTATTTAGATTCTCTTAGCCGTAGACATGCGACACTTGATGATATTTCAGTCAATAATATTTTGTTCTCTAATAAAGATGCAGTTAAGAGGGTTCAGGGAGCAGATGTTTTCACAGAAATGTCTAATGGAATTGCTGTTAATCCCAAAAAGTTTGCTAAAGTTGAAGAGATTTCTATTGATAAGTTTATTGAAGACATTCTACCATCAACAAGCGAACTGGAAATATTCGTTGAAAATAAACATTCAAACAATATGGTATCATTAATTGCTCCAGAGAACAAAAGTTCTCAAACGATGTTTAAGTGGAATAATGGATTCAGTTGGGCATACTCAGGCAATATTACAGATAGCTCTATGAAGGAGAATGTTAAGTCTGCTGGAGGAAATGTAGAGGGAGATCTAAGATTCTCAATTCAATGGAACGATATTAATAGTGATAGCAATGACTTGGACGCACACTGTATAGAACCCAATGGGTATGAAATTCACTTCAGAAACAAAAGAACTTTGTCGCCAACTAAAGGAATGTTAGATGTTGATATCGTTTCTCCACTACGAGGTGTTCCAGCAGTAGAAAATATTACATGGAGCAACAGGAACACTATGTCAGATGGTACTTATAAATTCTTTGTTCATCCGTATTCGGGAAGTAATAAAAATGGATTTAGGGCTGAAATCGAGTTTGATGGTCAGATTTATTTCTTTGACTATAATCAACCAATTAGAAGTGGGCAGAAAATTGAAGTTGCAGATGTTGTATTGAAAAATGGTGTTTTTACAATCATTGAAAAGCTTCAATCTAGTCTGTCCTCAAAAGAGATTTGGGGATTAAGTACCAATCAATTCACACCAGCTTCTATTGTAATGTATTCTCCAAACTATTGGGACAATCAAAATGGAATCGGGCATAGGCATTATATGTTCATGTTGAATAATTGTGTAAATTCAGAAAGTCCTAATGGCTTCTATAATGAATTCTTGAAGGAAGAACTAATGCAACACAAACGAGTCTTTGAAGCACTTGGTGGAAAAATGGCTGTGAAAGTTGTAAATGATCAATTAAGCGGTCTTGGCTTCAGCTCCACTAAACGTAATGAGTTGCTTGTTAAAGTCAAAGGCCAAACAGAGCGTGTTTTAAAAATTAAGTTTTAAATCAATTATTCGAAAAAAATTAAAAAGGAGAAATGTTAAAATGACAAACAACAATATTTTTGAGTTAGCAATTCGCAATAAAATGAGATTCCCATTTAGGGGCTTGGTGTCTGTAGAAGACTTGTGGGATCTGTCTGTAGAAAATTTGGATTCAATTTTTAAAACACTAAATACTCAATTGAAAACTGTTCAAGAAGAAAGCCTTCTAAATAGAAAAACCAAAACAGATAAAGAGTTAGATTTAAAGATTGAGATTGTTAAATACATTTTTAATGTAAAACTTGAAGAACGTGAACTTAGTCTCAAGGAGAAAGAACGTAAAGAACAAAAACAAAAAATTCTTGAGGTTTTGACAGATAAACAGGATGAAGCCCTAAAAGATAAATCCATTGATGAACTTAAAAAACTGTTAGAACAGTTTGAAAAATAAATTTGATATGAGTGTGGGCATGTATTTTTATATTATATGCCCACATGAAATATTAGTTTCATTTGGGAGTGGTTTATGAAAATTGAAAGTTATTAAGGTTGAAGGTAATGAAGTTTTAGTGGATGACGAAGATTATTTATATCTAATTAATTTTTATGATCTTAAGATAAATGGCAAATACGTTCAATGCATACCAAAAGGCAAGTATGTAAGGATGGGATTATTTAAAGGATTACAATTACAGAAATTACTCATGAATCCTTATAAGACAGGAAGAAGTACACCTGTTGATCACAGAGATGGTAATGAGTTAAACAACCAAAAGAACAACTTAAGAGTTTGTTCACATGCTGAAAATATGAGAAACAGGAAGCAGACAAAATTATTCAAGAATAAGCCCCCCACATCAAAATATAAGGGAGTTTGTTGGCATAAGCGAAACGAGGATTGGGAAGTAAGGATAAAATATAATAATAAATACATATGTCTTGGGAGATTCAACAATGAAATAGCAGCCGCAAACTGCTACAACTATTGGGCACCAATCTATCATGGTGAATATGCACGACTCAACGATTTGACAGGTATTGAAATGCATGTTGAAGAGTGGCAACAGCATAAACGAGGGAAAATTAAAACTTCAAGGTATCATGGTGTATCATTAATTGAAGGTAAGTGGGTTGCACAAATTTGGGACAACAAAAATAAGAAAGGAATTAGAGTTGGTTCATTTAAAGAGGAAATGGATGCAGCAAATGCATACGACAATACTGCCAGAAAAATCATGGGTGACAGAGCTAAACTTAATTTTCCAAATAAATGAGAGTTTTTATGAGGAACTAAAAAAGGAGATAAATGAAATTGAGTGGGAAACTCGGTGACAAAATAGGTGCAAAACATTTGTGCTTTATGTTAGACAATAAACAATTGCATTGTGCATGGTATAGCTTAATTGAGTTTGAAGGGAGAATGATGCACATAAAAGATGAATCCGCATTAATGGGCATTGTGGAAGCAGAAACAAGATATTTGGCTAAGAAGAAAGCGAAAGAATTTTTAGAAAAAATGAAAGAAAAGAATTAGCTTGGGCTATGAGAATCTAAGTAAAATAAAAAATGAATGGAGAATGCAAATGTACCAGTGCTTCAAGACTGTCAGAGGAACAGATTTTGATAAAGCAGTTAAGAAACATTTTGAACAAAAACCCAAATGGAAAGATGTGATAAGTAAAGTTGGCGAATTGCTCAATGAAAAAATAAATGAAATGGGTCTAGCACCAGATAATCTTTGGGTGAACACAAGAGAAATACATAGAGAAGAAAATAAAAAACTTTTCACTAAAGAAGGAAAATTGAAAACCAACTCCAAAAGAGCAAAAGAAATCTATAATCAATATCGAAATATTGTTAAAGAAACGGGACTTAATGACTTTCAAGAACTTAGACTTATTAAGTTTTGCTATGGAGTGATGCGGTTGCAAGGTCAATATCTAGATAGTTTTGTAGATAGTGAATATGACATTTACTACAAAGCAGATTTTGACTTGGCAAAACGCTCAAAAGGACTGGTAACACCTATTTCTGAAATTGAATATGAAGAGAAATATCTTGAAGAGCTAAAGAAAGGGCAATAAAACAATGATTTTATTTACAAATGGAGATGATAAAAAATGAACTTGTATAAAATTATGTTTGAGCATTTTTCACCAAAAGACAGTCAGAGAGGAGTTGTCGCATATCTTGTTGCCGATAGTGATGAGCAAGTGTATGAATGGTTAAAGTCTGATCCTAAGTTGGATGATGATACTTGGATTTATACCCCCTATCAAGATTCCGAAAATGATGATATCACTTTTGAATTGTATGATGATCAATACAATGTTGTTGGTATGGAAGAGTATAAAGATAAAATGATTAGACTAAAAGGTGAAATGTTTGACGATGAATTAGAGTTGAACGATTTATATTATGGGAAAACAATTTATGGTTGGCGACTCATAAAAGAAGATGTTAAACCAGATATCCTACAGTATATAAAGGATTATGGAATTAAAGTTGTAAATGCAATGAGCCAATAAATCATGATTTTCATTACCCCAGAAGGAGGGATTTGAATGTCGTATAGACGATCAGTAAAAGACTACTACCAACTTAAAAAAGGAGATCATGTAGTCATGCATACTTGTATAGAACACGACTATCCTGAGTGTTTCGGAAAAGTTTGGGTTTGTTCGTCAGATGAATTTGTTCGTAAGGGACATAATTATGGTGAAGTATTTTTAGAGGGTTTCAGCGGATCTTTTTCAACGGAGTATCTTCAGTACATCAGACCAGTACATATCGTGCATGACTTTGGAATCATTGAGCATAATCTATCGCCAACAGCAAGGATTGAGATGTTATGAACTTGATCCAAGCAATCAATAAAGTCTCTCAGGGAGCCTCAATTGTCTCCTGTGCAGGCCGAACTTATACATATGCCATGTTGCAGCCTGAATGGGTTGGAGCGCTATGTTTCTTTTAATACGTTTGGAATGACTGAGGTTGAGAAGAAAAATAATTGGACAATTAGGGAGACCATATAAATGACAATCGAAAATAGCATTAAAGACGTAATCTTAAATAAGTTGAACGATGGTTTAATTGAGAAATTGGTAAGTGAGCAATTAGAGAAAGGCGTAAAGAATGCACTGGATCATCTCTTTGGTTCATATGGCGATGTTACAAAAGTAATTGAACAGCAAGTAAAATCTGTGATGATTCCCTATCTTGAAAAATACGACTATTCTCAATACATCACAAAACTAGATGCAGTTCTCGTAGATGTCCTTAAATCTTCTGCTTTGGAGAATAAGAATCTTCTAGAGAATTTCAAAAATTTGATGACTCCAAAACAGTGGCATGACACTATCAAAGTGAGTGAACTTTTTAATCACTGGATGAATTATGTTAAGAAAAATGTAAAAACTGACGGACTTGAAATTGATTATGATGATCGTCCTACATATGAAAATGTTGAAGTGCGATTTGAAGTAGAATATAACACTGATAGATCGTGGAGTGATATTGAACGAGCAGTTTTAGTTTTTGAGTGTGACCATGATAAAGACATGAATTTCGAAATTAACATTCATCGTTGGAAAAAGTTTGATAAGGATAAATGGACAATCGATTATGACTCTGTTCACGATCTGAACTCGTTGAGAAACTTGAGTGAATTTGAAGTCTTAATTATGAAGCTTAGACAAAGCTACGCTAAACTAATTATTGATTCTGATAGTGAGTGTGATGAAGTGGAGCCAGAAGCAGAACCAGAAGCCAGTTATAACTAATGAAATAATGCTTTTAAAGGGAAAAGGAGGAATGAAATGATTAAATTGAATGGAAAGGTGCTTGATTTTGAAAAGTTCCCCAATGGTGAGACAAGAGTTAATGGTGAGCAGATTAATGTATATCAGGAAGATGTTAATCAAATTGAATTTAAGTACAAAGATGATAGTGATTTAATAAAACTTCTATTTGTAAAAAGGCACCTTGACAAACTTAACACTAGAACGTATCTCATTGTTTACTACATGCCATATAGCAGAATGGATCGAGTCGAAGGCGATTCCGTTTTCACACTCAAATACGTTTCGGAACTCATTAACAGTTTAAACTTTGAGCAAGTGACAATTGTAGAGCCACATTCTGATGTCACTCCAGCATTAATCAATAAAAGTAAAGCGATTTATCCAAGTCTAAACCTTTTAAAAGATGTGGTAAAAGAAGTTGGTTTTAATGCAGATACAGATTATCTTTTCTTTCCAGACCAAGGAGCTGCTAAACGATACTCGAAAATAGAAGGTTACAAATCACTTGTAGGATTTAAGGAGCGAGATTTTCAAACTGGTCAAATCAATAGTTTGCAGTTGGTTGGTGAAAAGCCTCAGCATGGATTTAAAGCGATTATTGTAGATGACTTATGTTCATTTGGTGGAACATTTATTCTCAGTGCAGAACAACTTAAGGCTGCTGGTGCAACAGAAATTTATCTGTTAGTTGCACATTGTGAAGAATCTATTTACAAAGGTAAGATTTTTAATACTGATTTGATTAATAAAGTATTTACCACAAATACTATTATCAAAGAATCAAAAAACGAAAAAATTAAATTATTTAACCATATCGGAGGAAAATCTAATGACTAAAACTACCTATTATCCAGCAACATTGCTCTGCGATTTCTACAAAGTATCTCACCGTCAACAATATCCAGAAGGAACTGAATTTGTTTATTCTACATGGACACCACGAGCAAGCTATATTGATGGAGTAAAAGGTGTAGTTGCATTTGGTATGCAAGCATTCGTCATGAAATATCTTATTGAGTATTTCAATGAACACTTCTTTGAACGTCCTAAGCAAGATGTAATTGATGAGTATGTTCGATTTATCAAGAATACATTATTTGTTGACTCTCCAGAATATGACCATATTGTAGCGCTTCACGACTTAGGCTATCTTCCATTGGAAATTCGAATGGTTAAAGAGGGAACTATCGTTCCACTTAAAGTTCCAATGGCAACAATAGTAAACACTCATCCAGATTTTTTCTGGTTGACGAACTATATCGAAACACTAATGTCATCTGAGAATTGGCTTCCATCAACAAGCGCAACAATTGCCCTTGAATATAAAAAACTTCTAAATAAGTATGCAGAACTAACAGGTGGAGACTTAGGATTTGTTCCATTTCAAGGACATGATTTTTCGATGAGGGGAATGGTTGTTGAAGCAAGCAAACTAAGTGGTGCTGGTCATCTTACATCATTTCTTGGCACTGACACGATTCCAGCTATTTCATTTCTAGAAAAATACTATGAAGCAAATGTTGAAAATGAACTAGTTGGCACTTCAGTAAATGCAACTGAGCATTCAGTAATGTGTGCTGGTGGACAGGACAATGAATTTGAGACTTATGATCGACTAATTAATAAAGTCCATCCAACAGGAATTCTCTCAATTGTATCTGACACATGGGACTTGTGGAATGTCCTCACTGATACTTTAGTTAAACTAAAAGACTCAATCATGAATCGTGAAGGCAAAGTTGTTATTCGTCCAGATTCTGGAGACCCTGTTCGTATTCTCTGTGGTGATTACATTCGTGACTTAACTGAAAAGTGCAGTACCATTGAAGAATGTAAAACTTATATGGAAGATGTTTTGATTGATGAAGTCCGTGATGAGACTCCTCATGGAGAGCATGGGGATTGTGATGTTTCAAATATGTTTAAATTTAAAGGTAAATATTATTCAATCGAAATTGAAATTGATTGGAACCGCTATGATAAACAATATTATTACATTGATGGAAGTAGAGTTTCTAAATGCAAAGAAACAACTCCCACTCCTGAGCAAATTGGTGTGATTGAACTTCTATGGAATGTATTTGGTGGCACCGTTAACGAAAAAGGATATAAAGAACTTGATTCCCATATTGGTGCAATCTATGGAGATTCCATTACCTTGGCTAGAGCTGAGGCTATTTGCAAGGGACTCATGGAGAAAGGATTCGCTTCAACAAATGTAGTATTTGGTATTGGCTCATTCACTTATCAATTTCAAACACGAGACACATTTGGATTTGCAATGAAGGCAGTTCATGTTGTGATTAATGGCGAAGAAAAGTTTATTCTTAAAGATCCAGTAACCGACACCAAAAAAACTAAAAAATCAGCTACAGGTCGTTTAATTGTCACTAAAGAAGATTTCACAGACAATATTATTATGGTTGATGGTCTGACAATTGATCAACAAAACATACTTGAAGAAAATGACCTTCTTGAGGTAGTGTTTGTAAATGGAGAATTGAAACGTGAACAAACATTGAGTGAGATTCGTGAAATCATTGTGAACCAATTGTAAAGCTTATGGGGGAGGCGACTCCCCTTAAAATAACAGTTCTATAGGGTGAGGTGATTATGTGGAGAATTATTTATTCTTAGAGGAGACCAGAAAAGGTGAATTGTTATTGATTGAAAAAAAATGGAACCTTTTATGATCATAGTAATCAAGATTTAATAATCGCTACATTTAATGATAATCGATATGCTAAAGAAATTTGTGAATATCTAAATAAATGCAAGTAAAAGATCTCTTTTATGAGGGGTGATACATATTAAGCAGACTGAAAAAAACGTAATAATTATTGCACTTATACATGATTTTATTAAACCATTCAGTCTTCGAATTGAGGACTTGGTTCCTGAGTTTGATAGGGCTAAATTTCAAGAGTTTACAGAAGGAATCTCTTTTATGGAGAACAACCAATCAGTAGAACACGCACTCCGATATCTCGCTGCTGACACATATAAGCGACTATCAAAGAAACTGTCTAAGGTGAAATTGCATGACTGAACATAAACCACATCCAATCGGTTCAATCATCATGGTTGATAATTACTATAGTCATGAGGAGTTTGAAATTACTGGATATAAGTGGACTACAAACATCATAAAGAGAAAAGTCTCAACGACGATTATGTATGATGTTAAAACAAAGAATGGATTTCCGTGGAAAGTGGATCATAGAATTGCTCGTTTGAAGGATGACTCAAAACAGGTATGTGTAGACTCAGGTATGACAACTGACGAGTTGCTTGATACTTATAGCAACTATAAGACACTGTATAATATATTTGGCGACAATGAATATCTGAACAAACTCCTTGAGATTGAACTACTCATTAAAACTAAAAAGTTGAAATGGAGTGATAAATGTGAGATGTAATGTGACTGGTCAAACCGAAGGGAAGATATATGACTTTTATATTAATGGGGATTTTGGTTTTACTGCTGATCACCTAATGGATGAGCAATTTAGTTTTTGTCTATGTGAACAAGAGTATAATAATTTCATGAAAAAAGGCGTACTAGATGAAAACATCACTCACATAGATAACTATACCTATCAATATGGAAAAAGGTTTAGCAGTGAGCAAGTATATGATCTAATCAGCACTTTTGAAATACCTCCTAAAGGATATTATAATAAGGGATGGGCACAGTTTACTAGAGTAGAAGAGCAATTATTTTGGGACAATATGGATTGGGAAATATATGATTTACTTAAAAAGAATTTTCCTGAACGAGCAAAAGAATTAGAATTTTTATTGTAGTTGGTGAAGACAAATGCCTCATACATATGAAATTGTTATTATTGATTGTCGCTCAGGAAAAGTTAATAAAACATTGACAAGATTTTATAATGATTCCCTTAATGAAAATGTTGAAGGAATGAGATTGCCAAAAGGCTACAGAATAGAATTAAATAAAAAATATTAAATAAAAAATTAAATATGTTGACTTAATTGAAGTTGATCTGTTAGTATGAACAAGCAAATGAGAGGAAATGAGAAGTGAAGAAATTTTGGAGACAAAAAGAACCAATTAAAGATTACAAAGAAACAGACAGTGTTATTGATAAGTTGATTGCAGTCAATAACATTGAAGATCGCTTCAGATTTTTATACCCCACTGAAGATGAATTACATAGTCCATATTTATTGAAAAATATAGAGCCAGCAAGAGATCGAATAATTGTAGCTCTAGAGAACAAGCAAAAAATTAGTATATTTGTTGATAATGATCCAGACGGAATTTCATCAACTGCATTATTGTTTCAATATTTAAATAACTATAGTGATAATGTTACATATTTTCATACTCAGAGAAGTGTGGGTCATGGAATTCAATATGCGTTAGAATTAATACCTTCAAATACAGACCTTCTCATTATTGTAGATTCATCAAGCAATGAGTGGGAGTCATGCAGATTAATTTCTGAGCAAGGAATGGATATTATAGTAATTGATCATCATCTTATCACAGACAAGAATGACTATTGTATACTTGTAAATCCACAACAAGAAAGTTGTCAGTATCCAAATAAACAATCATCAGGTTCACTTTTAACTTGGAAGGTTTGTCAGACATTAGATGAGTATTTTCATGAAAACTACTCTGATTCACTTATCGACTTAGCTGCTTTTGGGCTGTATAGTGATATACAGTGCATGAAGGAGTATGAGAATAGATTTATGGTTAATCACATGTTAGACAATGTACAAAACATTGGATTAAGATCTATTCTAAAGGTAATTGGTAAAGAGAAAGAGAAGCTGTATTCTTCAACTTTTGGTTACAATATAACACCTTTTATTAATGCACCCACAAGACTAGACAAAATTGAGTTACCTCTTAAACTACTTACAACTGAAGATCCTATACTTGCTTTAAAATTAGCTAAAGAGATTAAAATTTTGAATGAAGAGCGTAAAAAGTTTCAGAAAGAAGCAGTTGGAAGACTCAGGCCTTTAGTGAACGAGCAAGACAAATGCATTGTTTTAGTGGATTCAAGTTTAGGTAAGGGATATAACGGATTGGTTGCTAACGATCTATCAAGTATTTATCAAAGACCAGTAATCATCCAAGGTGAGAGTGATATGGAATATGCAGGAAGTTTCCGTTCATATGGCGATTTTGATTTTTTGAAATTTGTATCAGAGCTAGAGTTGGTTACAAATTGTGGAGGCCATGCAGGAGCAGGTGGAATTTCGTTTAAAAAGACAGACATAGACAGAATTAAATTAAATTTAAACAGTAAACTTAAAAATGAAAAATTCGAACAGATGATTGAATACGATTTTGAATTGAAGGCAGATGAAATTAATGAAAAAATAATTACTCAAGTTCAAGACTTCTGTCGTGTTTCTGGAACAGGATTTAATGAGGCCAAGTTTCTTATCAAAGATCTCATAGTAATTCAGAAGAAAATTCTTGGTAGTGGAGAAGACACATTGAAATTAGGTTGCTTAATTGAGTCTGATACATATTTTATGGATGACAATGATTTTAAAAAGGCAAAGTCCTCATTGGTAATTATGAAGTTTAAAGCTGATGAAAATTTTAAAGACAAAGTTAAGATTGGTGACAAGATTGATGTTGTTGGTAGTCTCAATTTAAATCTATTTCCACGATACAAACCAAAGTATCATATAGAAAAGACAAAACAAATATTTATTGAAGATTTGCGAATTATTGCAGGTAATGAAGGTTGAGTTTCATAAGGAGTGAATGAGATCAAAAAGTCATACATTGATCGACACTGGAAGTGGATTGTGAGTAAACAGTTTGATGAGTCCAAAATGTCTCGAAAAACTAAAAAGGCAATGAATCAATATTTCGAAACATTTGAAGATGAGTTATATCTTACTGAAGAAGAGCGTTTATTGAAGTCATTGCCTAATTGTTTGTAAGTGGTGTCGTGGTAGTGGCGCAAGTGAAGATGACATGTGGTTCGATGGTTATGATTGTTCGGACTGTTATGGAACAGGTAAAACAGGATGGAAGTTTAATGATAAAGGTGAAAAGGTAATTAGATAACCGTTTTAATGGGGAGATACAAATATGATTTTTCTTGCAAGTATAATTATCGTTCTAATAACCGCATTTGTGTTGTGGGTTTTGCTGGCTCCAGTCTATAAAAAGATTGGAAGCATTATTAATAATAAACTAAAATATTTTATTCAGGAGGAAAAAAAGAGTGAGTAAATTTGCTAAAGGTTCGATTTATGTTGGTGCTTTGTTGATTGTGGGACTTATTTTATTGAGTATGTTTGTAACAAGAATTCCTAATGGATACGTTGGTCTCGTATACTCTCCAAACGGTGGGGTTCAAAATCAAACACTCAGTCAAGGTTGGCACATTGTTGGGATGTTTGACAAAGTAATTAAATATCCTGTTCGTATCAAAACAGTTGAGTATAAAGATATTCAAATTGCAACTTCCGATGGTAAAAATATTACAATTGATTTTGCTTACAATTATCAGATTGAACCAAGTAAAGTAGTATCACTGTTTAATACATTTGGCCCTATCTCTGTAGGTGAAATTGAAGATACATATCTACGAACACGTTTTTGGGATGCTTCAAGAAAAGGAATTTCCAAGTTTACTGTAATCGATGTGTATGGAGAAAAATCATCTGACGCTGCTAATGATGTTCAAAGTCGCTTCTCTGAAGATGTTAAGAGTTTAGGATTCATTGTTTCCAATGTAACTGTTGGAGTTCCTAAACCTGATGCTAAGACACAAGAAGCAATTGATAAACGAGTGGAAGCTGCTCAGGAACTGGAGCGTAAAACAACTGAGCTTGAAATTGCTAAGAAAGAAGCAGATCGTAAACGTGTTGAATCTCAAGGTATTGCTGACTCGAAACTCATTGAAGCTCAAGGTCAAGCAAAAGCGAATGAAGTACTTCGCCAATCCTTGACTAAGGAACTAGTACAGTATGAATGGATCAAAAAATGGGATGGAAAACAACCAGTTGTAAGTGGAACAGGAACAGATATTCTTCTTAATGCAAGTAATATCGTGTCTGGTAAGTAAGAAATTATGGGGGGAGAAATCCTCCTAAACTCAAACTATAGGGAGAAGATAAACATGTTTAATAAAAATAATGTAGTCATAGCAAAAAAGAAGATTGATGGTGCTCTTGCAATGTTCACAAAGGCTTCTCAAGCAGTTGATCTAGCAAACCAGCTACTTGCAAGTGAAAAGGAAATTAGATTAACTGAGAAAGAAGCTATTTTAGTACGACTTGAAGAAATTAATCAAGAGGTAATCTCAGTAGATAATGAAGTTGAATTTAATAATGGTATTAAAGCGAAACTTCAGGAGTTCATTAGATAATCAAATATAGATTTTAAGGAGTGAATGAAAATTTATAAAGCAAAAGTCTATGAGAGAAAAGTAAAGAGGACATTCTTCTTAGCAGAGGAAGATCGTATTTTCCCATTCATAGATGCAAAGATTGAAGTAAATTCGATGAGTAATGAGATTGGATTTGTAGGAAGTGAGATTAAATTTGATTCATGGTCAATTATCATGGAAACTAATCAATACATCAGAGAATTTGTAGTTAATGAGTATTTAAATACTTGTGGTAAGGATTATAAAATTGTAGGTGTTTCACATTCAGATGATGGGGCAGTTCACTACATGATAAACAAAGAAGCTATTATAGAAGATATTGAGTCAAAAATTAAAGCAGAGTCAGATCTAGAGGAAAGAAAACAAATTCTTATGAAAAGAAAAGATAAGGCAAAAGAAAATGAAATAACTGATATTAATGCAAGTGTAGAAAAAGTTATCAATGAAATTAAAGAAGAAAAAAGAAATAAGAAATGGTATCAATTTTGGATTTGAAGAAAGGTTGGTGAGCATGTTTGAAGCTATGGGAAATGCTTCGAGATGGAGAGATTGGTGATAAGTTTAAGTGTGTTAGTGTTGATAAAACTTGGAATGGTGCAGTTTATGAAATTTACGCAAGTGAAAATGGATATTGTGTAAAGTGTCAGAATAGCATGTATCTACTAGATTTATGTGAGGCTGCAATCAATGCTGATTGGATTAAGTTACCTAAACCAGCAGTACTAGTTGATTTCTCTCAAGCTTTTAAAGCATTTTTGGATGGGAAAGCAATAAAATCGGAAACGAATGGGCAAGTATTTATTAATGAGAACCATGCCATTTCTTTTCCAGTTCCTTTGATTAATGGTAAGTGGACTATTCTTGAAAATACATAAAATGCTCACTTCATTCTATGGAGAGGAGGCAGTAAAAATGTATTTTATTTATGATCTTCTACTTTTAATTGCTCTAATTGCTGGTATCATCTCACTCGCTACAACAATCATAAGTTTGATTGCAGCAAAATGGAAAACGTTTGTGATTTTCTTGATCCCATTAATAATTAGTATTGCTACTTGGATTACAATATCAAACACAGATGAACAGAGAGCTATGGATAATAATATTCTTTTTAAAAGCTATGGAGTAGTAACATCTATTTCAGAAAATAGTATTTATGTTGATGGTGATTATAAAGTAACTTTGTACGAAAAAGTAAAAAAGATACATAAGATAGACTTTGTTAATTTGGACATTGGCGATGTTGTCGAAATGGAATTCTTAAAAGGTGTTATGGAAAACTATTTGATTAAAATTGAAAAAATAAAGTAACGATTGAAATCGTCCTTTCATGAGGTTAAAGGAGAGAGAAAATGGGGTTTACAGGTGTATATACAGGAATTGAAATAGTATCTGGACAACGTTTCAAACACTACAGCGGAAATATATATACGCTATTTAATATTGCCACCCATACTGAAACAGAGGAAACGTTGGTTGTTTATCATGATGAAAATTATAAGATTTGGGCAAGACCGATTGATATGTTTTTTGGATATCTTGAGGATGGACAAAAGAGATTTACATTATTAAATGAGGAAGAGGATTTATTAGATGAAGCTGAAACAAATTGAGTCTTTAGATAATGAGAAGTTATTGGAAATGTATGCTATTGGCTTTGGAAAACTAGCTTTAGACAATAATGACGAAAATCTACAAAAGAATCTACTTAATATAAAAAGTGAATTATTGAAACGATTAAACCCACAAAATAAAGTTTTTGATAGAAAGCTGTATGAGCTAATTGCAGATGAGAATGTAATTATTGATAAGATGAGCATAGATCAAATTACATCACAACTACTATCTCATTTAAAAACTGTAAGTGGAATTGGGAAGACAGGTGAAGTAGCTAAAATAATTGTGTGTATCGACCATTCTGGTTCAATGGGGAGTTATGAAAAGTATTGTGCTAAAGGCTTTATGACGTGGATTGATAAAATTCTGTCTGAAAAGTACAAGATTGTGTCAAGTGAGTTTATTGGTTTTCATACTGAGGCAAGATTTTTAGATGAAGCTAGTGTTTATGGTTCAACAGATTCAGGAGGGACAATTGTATCTTCAGGTCTGCATAAAGTGAATGAATTGATTAATAATTACAATTATGAAGAAATCGATACATATGTTTTTTTGATTAGTGATGGTGACAATCTAACAAGTGATAATGATAGAGTTGTTCGCTTACTT
Source organism: Paenibacillus sp. GCM10027627 (assembly GCF_042675505.1). NCBI lineage: Bacteria > Bacillati > Bacillota > Bacilli > Caryophanales > Paenibacillaceae > Paenibacillus > Paenibacillus sp. GCM10027627. Next base: position 1,369,042 of record NZ_JBHTHB010000001.1, on the reverse strand, counting down.
AAAGATATTGAAAGAAAAATTACTAAACTTACTTACTTAGAAATTAATCAGTATAATCGAAGTTCAACAATCAAGAATGGGCTGAAACGTGCGCAGCTTTCTGATAAGTTTCAATTATTAACGATTAGTGAGAAGAATGAATTCCTTGATGTATTAGAGTTGTTTTGTAAACAAATTTAACCATTGAAACAGTTCTTTTATGGGAGGAGGTGGAGCAATTTGAAAACTCTGAAGAGCTATCTAACAGTGATAACAATAGCTGTACTGTTTAATGCTATTGCATTTGGATGGTGTTATCTGACCAATAGCAATATCACTGACACAAAGCTAAATTTATTGATTGGCGTTGTCATTGGTTTTGGAGTGACCATTTATAAGCGAATGTTTGATAAGAACGATGTACAAAACATTCACGTAGCTATTAATGGTGTGTCAGAACAAAATTATAGCGAAATTATTGACATTATCTCAAATAAGATAAGAAGAAATAGGGTGTAAAAATTGTACTTTTTAGTTTTGCATGAGGAAGTAAATAAAACATATTAAAAGGAGAAACGGAAATGGAAAACAAAAAATTCAAAGCAATCAACAAGGGTCAGCAATGGATTCAAGATGGAGTGGTTGTAAGTCATATTAGTTTGGTTGAAGTTGGCGGAAACCCAAACCATCAAGGAGCAAGTATCAATTTTAATAATGTGAGCAATGACTATGCTAAACAATTTGTAGTTGGTAGTGATTATGAATTGAATTTTGTTGAGTCTGTAGGAGCGGTTGAATAGATGGATATTTTCTGGTTACTTGTAGACTTACTTGCAGTGATTCTATCCATTACGATTTTTGTTAAATTAATTAGGAAGAAGGAAGTAAGTAAAGCAGCATTGTTATGGGTGTCATTTATTACAATTATTGCGATGCTGGATCTTTTCTTTAGTGATTTGGGTGTACTTATTGAAAACCGATTTTTATAAATAAAATATTTATTTCATAGGGTAATGAAAATACATATAGTAGGGAGCAATAAATTTGACAATTGTTTTAAAGGATCGAAAATCCTATATTCAGAAGACGCAATTCAGTGAACAGAGGTTTAATCGATTCTTTGATGAAATCGTTAAAGATTCTGCACAAGAATATGACAATCAACTCGAAGAAGTCAGATTGAATGTAATTGATGAGGTTCTAAGTCGAGATGAAATTTATGCTGATAAATTGTTTGATCTAATCATTCGTGAAGCAAACGAGAAGATTAGCGCTGCGACTCCATATTACACATTTCTTTCAGCAGCCACACTCAGAAGAAAACTTTACAAACATGCCTCAAAGGAAAGAGGGTTTAATTACAAAGAGGGATATGGTGACTATCTTTCCTTTATTCGCATGATGACTGAGAAAGGGCTTTATTCTGAAGAGATTCTTGAAGCATATTCTGAAAAGGAAATTCGTCAAGCAGGAAAACTTATTGAGAAAGATAAAGACAAGTTGTTTAGTTATGCTGGATTATTTCTACTAAATAATACATATATGATTAAGGATTATTATGGCGAAATACTAGAACTACCTCAAGAGCGACTTATGACAGCAGCTTTATATCTACTCAAAGACGAGAAAAAGTCTAATCGAATGTTCTATGTTGGTGAAGCATATTGGGCATTAAACAATCATTACATTGGTCTTGCAACTCCAACGCTTAAGTCATCTGGTGCTCCACATGGCTCATTATCTTCTTGTCATGAAATCACTTGGAATGATGACCTCTATAATATCTATGATGTTCAACAACAAACTGCTCGATTTAGTCAGAATGGAGCAGGGATTGGAATTTATGCAGGCTATTTAAGAGCAAGGGGAAGTTGGATCAGAGGGATTAAGGATCGTGCTACAGGTGTTACACATCCATCCCGTTCTCTGAGTGTCCTTGCTGAATATGTCAATCAACTTGGAACTCGTGTAGCTGGAATCGCTATTTATCTTCCAGTTTGGCATTTTGACATCTTTAGCTTCCTTGAATTGCGTCTTAAAACAGGGTCTCAGGAAAAACGTGCTCAATCAATAAAAACAGCAGTATGTATGCCAGATGAATTTATGAGACGTATTGACCAACGTAAGACTTGGACGATTGTTGATCCGTATGAAGTTAAGAAAAAACTTGGTATCGACTTAAACAAATTGTATGACAAAGAACGCCTTAAGGATGGCGAAGAGCCAAATGCAGTAGACCATGCATTTACTTATTACTATCGAAATGTAGAGAAAGCTGATCTAGAGATTAAACAAACAGTAAATGCGTCTGAAATACATAAGGCAATGTTTATCTCAAGAAAGACAGGAGGTACTCCTTATGAGTATTTCTCTTGTACTTCAGCTCGAATGAACCCCAATAATCACGCTGGTATGCCACTTGGATCTAATCTTTGTAGCGAAATAATCCAGAACCAATCCTACGATGAATTAATCATTGAAGATATTAATCATGCGACTGGAACTGTGGTCACTAAAATAAAAAGCGGTGACTTGGTGACATGTAACCTAAGTTCACTTGTGCTACAAAATGTATTTGGAAAAGAAGAAGTTGATTTGCAACGAGTGGTTGATATTCAAGTGAGACTTCTTGACAATGTTATTAGTTTAAATCGCACTGTTGTACCTCAAGCTACAATAACCAATCATAAATATCGTGCTATTGGTCTTGGAGCGCTTGGATTAGCAACTCTAATGGCAGATAAGCGAATTAAGTGGGATTCATTCCAAGCATATGGCTTTGTGGATAAGTTATTCGAAAGAATTGCGAAAACAGTAATCATTGCATCGCATAAACTAGGGGTAGAGAAGGGATCTTATCCTGTATTTAAAGGATCTGATTGGAATACTGGTGCATACTTTGATAAGCGTGGTTATGTGTCTGATGAGTGGCAAGAGATCAAAGAGATGGCTATGAAGGCTATGAGAAATGGTCATTTGCAAGCTATAGCACCAACATCAAGCAACAGTATTATTATGAATGGTTCACCAAGTATTGATCCACTTTATGAAGTGATTTATCGTGAAGTTAAATCTGGTCTCAATGTTATCATAGTCCCATCAAACTATAACGAACAAACAAAAGCTTATTATAAGTCTGGGTTTGAAATGGATGAAATGTGGTCTATCAACATTGTGTCTGCTGCACAAAAGCATGTTGACCAAGCAATTTCACATAATATGCATGTATTAAAATCTACGACAGGCTCTGAAATGGTTCGATTAGATTTGGGGGCATGGAAAAAAGAACTCAAGACTATTTACTACACTTATACTGAAGAATATGAACGCGATCCAGCTTGTTCAATGTGTGAAGCATAAAGGAGATAATAAATAAAAAATGAACATTTCACCATTTAAAATTTTCAATGCAGAGAAAAGCAATCTCCCTACCAAAATTTTTGGTGGGGAGGCCAGTGGTATTAGGGATTGGGACAATATCAAATACCCTACTATGCTTGATATGAATAAAGCAATGTTTGCAGAGTATTGGATTGAGGATGAGATTAAACTTGGAAAAGATATTGAACAGTACAACACTAAACTTAGTGATCGAGAACGCTATGTCTACAATATATTAACTGGAATGTTAAACACCCTTGACTCAGTTGCTACGGATTTCAACATGTTTCTTTCGTTTGTTACCACAGACACTAGTGTTCGTTCAAATATTGCATTAATTAACGCATTTGAGGTTCTTCATAATCGATCTTATCAGTATCTCACATCTACAATGCTTAGTGAGGCACAAAAAAAGGAAGCATTTGAGGAGATTAAGGATATCCCTGTTCTTCAAGAAAGAAATAAGTTTTTATTTGATAAGATTCAAAAGTTTGTTGATGTTACAACTGAATATATTGTAAATAAGAAGAAAATCGATGATTATTTTCTTCAAGTTACTTTTGAAGCAATATTAGCTAATCAATGCTTAGAAGGAGTTTCTTTCACTGCTGCATTTGTTTACTTTCATTCACTAGCAAGAGATCAAAAAATGATTGGCTCAAATAATCTAGTAGTCCTCATAAAAGGTGATGAAGTTCAGCATTCTGAGTTTTATGGAACTCTAGTTCGAGCTATGATGGGTGAATACCCACAACTCAACACTGAGGTTAACCAAGAATATGCAGTCAACTTCTTGCGCGAATATGTTGAAATGGAGAAGATTTGGGCAAAGTATATCTTTAAAGGAATTGAAACATTTAGCCTTAGAGAATATAACAATTATGTAGAATATCTAGCAAATCTAATTGCAAGGAATGCTGGATTTACTGAACCATTTCCAGAGAATAAAGAACTGAAATCTCGGTGGATTGTCACATATGGAAGTAAGAAACGTGACAGTAGGGACTCGAAGCAAATTGTAACAAGGTCTGATTTTCTTCAAACAGATGCTCCGAATTACGAACATAGTTCTGGAGAGGATTATGACTACTAAGGCAATTTATTTTTACTCCTTAACTGGTAAGACTGAAGCTGCACTAGATAAGGTAGTTGATGTGAGAAAGGTTAAACTGAACAAAATTGATCCCAATGAATTCAGGTTCAATGATGAGAATGTTATTGTCATTGGCACTCCTACTTATGGCAGGGGTGCTCCTCCTGAATATTTCTTAGGCATACTCAAACAATTGAGACTGCTTAGGGGCAGGAAAATAGGGCTTTTTGGAAGTGGAAATACAGTGTATGGAGATGACTTTTGTGGAGCATTAGATGTATTGGAAGAGATGTTAAAAGAAAAAAATGAGATTATTTTTAAGATTAAATTTGAAGGGTATCCTTCATCCGAAGTTCAAAAATGTTTATCTGAACAAGTTAAAGGAGAATATCGTTGACTAAAGAACTGATTCTCGCTGGAGGAGAAATTTGTTTAGTCGATGACGAAGATTATGATTATCTAAACCAATGGACTTGGAGAGAAGATTGTGGATACGCAGTAAGAATAACAACTGTAAATGGTGAACGCATGAAGATAAGAATGCATCGCATTCTCATGAACTGTCCTGATGATTTAGAAGTAGATCATAAACAAAGAAAGCGACTTGACAATAGAAAAGAAAGGCTAAGAATCTGCACATCTCAAGAAAACTCATTTAATGTTGGAAAAGTTAATCCTGAAGATGCAACTTCGATTTATAAAGGTGTTTCGAAACGTGAAAGGGTTGGAGAAACTGGATGGAGAATGAGAGTGACAAGGGATGATTACTCAACATATGTTGATATGAATTTTAACAATGAAATTGCAGCAGCAAATGCATACAATTATTTCGCCATTAAATTACATGGAGAGTTTGCTGTATTAAATGACTGCCCTTTTATGGCTATGGAGTTGTGGGAAACTTTTAAAACGAGTAAGAAGAAAGCTGAAATTAATTCTAAATATATAGGTGTTGGTTGGAACAAGAAAAGAAGAAAATGGAGAGCATATGCCTTCAAGGATGGAAAACAAGTACATATTGGTTATTTCGAAACTGAATTGGAAGCAGCAGAGACCTATAATAAAAAATGTACTGAACTTGGATTCCCAATTGAAAAATTAAATATTATAACCAAATAAAAGGAGTGTTTCATAAGCTTGTCTATTAAAACTAATTATGAGTCTGTTCAAGAATTTCATCATGCATTTTCATACTCAATGCCAACTGAACCAACAGCAATGAGTAAGGAGATGATTCTAAATCGTATGAGTTTTGATGCTGAAGAAACAATAGAAATTCTTCATGCAACTTGCAGTTCTAAAAAGGAACTGAAAAAGCTATATAAAAAGTTAATGATTCGTATGGAAAGTTCGTTAAAGAAACAACTTAAAAAGGAATTTCCTCAAAGTATTCGTGAAAAACTTGTTGCTCAAACAGATGGCCTACTAGACAAAAAGTATTTTAATAATGGTGATTTCACGCTGGTTTCACTTAACCCTGATCCACTTTTTGAAATTGTTCACAATGCTAATATGAATAAATTACATAGTGATGGAAAGCCAAGATATGATGAATATGGAAAGATTATTAAACCTGAAGGTTGGGTTGCACCTGAACCACTATTAGAGGCGGAAATTCAAAGACAAATAGAATCTGCACAACAATAATTCATTCTATAGAGGACTGGTAAAAGTAGTACTCTAATATAACTTACAAGGGAGAGTCACATGTTTAAACTCAATCGTCAAGAACTAATCCAGTCTCAACGTATTATTTTAGGGGATTGGACTGAAGAAGATCTTCAAAACATTGAACTCGCGCTTCAACATCTTGAAAAGGAAACTGGAACAAAAATTGTTCAGAATGGTCGAGTTATCGCATTTCGTTCTACAGATGTAAATAGACTTTTTTCCTCTTTTAAGGCAGCTACATATCTTGGTAAGTATGATGATATGGCTAATATTAATCGATTTTTGAGTAAGATGGTTAAATCACATCATTCGTATGAGCCAATTAGAGGGGAGGAGATTGCTTTCCTATTCATTGGAGTAGGGAAGCCCAATTACGATCATCTGATTACATATTCTGCTGGACGGTATACACGTATTGCAGGTGGTCAACGTGCTAATTTACCTTGGGGTATTGAAGTTCCAGTTGAAACAAAGGACAAAGAGGGTTACATTAATCGCAATTGGCAACGTATTTTAGATGTAATCAATATCACTGGTAAAGGTGAAGGAACTCCTGAAATTAAAGAGCAGTTGCAAGCAGCACGTTCAGAACTTCCAGTTGGCTACATTATGCCTCCATTTATTTTTGAGTTCAGTGAAGAGGCTTTAGCAAAAAGTGTTTTTCGTCAAAGACTATGGGAACAGGGTGCTCAAGGGTCTACTGTAGACATTGTAAACGACATGTGGGAATGTTGCATTCAACTGGACAAAGAAAAATGGGAGACACTTTATGACTACCATGGACAGCACACAGTTGGTTGGGAAAAAGCAATGAGAACACTTCGAGATAAAGGTTACACAATAGATGATCTAAAAAATCAGTTTAAAGGTGTTTTGACTGATGACACTCATCTGTATGAAATTATCATGACCACAATTGGAAAGCCTCCTCGAACCATGTGGGATAAAATTAAATAAAATATTATAATTGACACTAAAAAAATGGCATGATATCATTGGGATAACTTAGAAATAGGTTATCCCAATTTTTATATTAAAGGAGGATTCGAATTGGAGAAACCCAATCTCAATTTCCAAAAGATTAAAATCAGTCCCCATGCTGATCTTCGATTCACACAGCGTTTGAGGGCAAAAAGCCTTGAAGAAAAATTGCAAATTTGCAAGTGTATTTTAGGTAATGCAAAGTACTACGGTTTGACCACTTGTGATAAAGGTAAAAGAGGGCATATGTTTGCAGATGTAAAAATGACGATCATTCTTCATGAAGACTTGGAAACAATTGTGACTGTATATGAAACAAAGAGTAAACAGTACATAGTGCAAACAGAACCAGAAAATCCTTTGCACGATAAATTGAAAAATCTTTATGAGACTGAGTTGCGTAGATATGAGCGAACTGAGCAAAGTAAATCGAGGAAGTTAGAGAGATTGAAGTTAGAGATAGAAATTGAAAAAGCAGAACTTAAGTATAAAATATACAAAACGAAATCACATTCAGTTAAGAACTCTTGTACAGCAAGGCTTCATGCAATAAATAATTACATTCATGATCATGAGAAGGAAATTAAGAAAATTCAAAATGACAAAAGAAAGATTGCTAGAGCCATGGCTTGCATTGTATAGGTAGAAGTCATTAAAACAAAAAATAATAAATACATATTAATACTGATCGTTTTCATTCTAATCATTTGCCTAACTTTTATCATTAAAACAATATACATTCAATTTTTTGCATCACCAGTCATGATGGCTATTATTTACTTGATTCTAAAAGATGAAATTACATATGACCAAGTTTTACTTAGAAAGCCAGATCTAAAGACTGCCTACAAAGTGTTCTGTTTTAGTCTTATTACACAGACAGCTACAAACTTCCTTTTAATATGGGTGTTTGGTAAACAAGAAACAAGATTTGATTTAGAAATATTGCTTCCTATTATTCCAGTCTATGCAGTATTGTTAGCACCAATTATTGAAGAAATAATCTTCAGGCATATCATTTTTGGTTGGATTCAAGGCTCGAAAGAGAAATTCTCAATCATAGGAGCTTTTATCAGCTCAACACTATTTGGAATCATGCATATGAATGTAATATTGTTTATTGGATACTTTGCAGTAGGATATATTCTTTGTTACTTTTACTTCAAGACAAAAAATGTTTTAGTTATTATATTGGCACATATAATGCTTAATTTCTTTGCCTTGATGAGTCAGTCTATACATATAGTTTTTGGAGGAGTTTAAAATGGAATACAAAAAAGTGAAATATGACAAACAATTAAATAATGAAGTATTGTTTGAAAAGGCGAAGTTAGGCTGTGATCATTCTAAAAATCTGTTGATTCAAAATAGCATTCCTCTTGTAGTTGCATTGGCAAAACGTTGGTCTAGAGTATCTACTTATACTGATATTGATGAATTAATCAGTATAGGGATGATTGGTCTAATGAAAGCTTATAGATATTTCGATCCAAGCAAAAAGAATAAATTTTCAACACTTGCTGGAACTGCTGTATGGCAACACTTTATTAACTTTGCAAGAAAATCAAAACGTTCAGTACGAACTAAGTATGATGCTGTGAGTTTTGATGTTGATGAATTATGTAATGAAGTATCATCTAGACATGAGACAATTACAGATGAGAAGAATATGGATGTTTATGTTGAGACGGAGAATAGAGTTTATAGTGAAACTTTACAAGTCTTCCTGAATTCAGAGATGTTTAATGAAAATGAGAAGATGGTAGCTAATGGTTACTTTATTAATGGAAAATCATTATCTGACATTGCAAGAGAGAACAATGTATCTAGGCAAAACATTCATCAGATGTATAAGCGATGCATTAGTAAGATTGCAAAAGATGGTAGAATGATTAGTTAATAGGTAATAAAAGACACTTTTCATGGGAGGAGGAACTACATATGAAATACTATCAATATTGTCCAGATTGTAAATTGGAGTCTATTGAGAACGAGGAAACAAAATCGCCAGTGAAAAGAAATCGATTTGGCACTGACGGTTGGGGACAACCTGTTAAATTTACAGAATGTACATGCGGAGGAATCAATAAAGGTTATTTATACTTAGATTACTATACTAGGCAAGGTGAATTAATAAATGACAAACTGCTACAATACCTCAAACATAGAATAAATCATTACATATAAAATACCTGTTTCAGGAGAGGATTAAAGTATATGTTTGAAATAAAAAATGAAAATACAATTGAGATAGATATTGATGAATGTGAAATGACCTGTGCAGGATGTCCTACAATATTCGATTTTGTAGATAGAAAAGGAGCAAGATATTACTTTCGTTTGAGACATGGTTTTGCATACATAGACTGCGAAGATAATAATGAAACTTTAATATCAGGTGATATGATTGGTTTCGATGGAGTTTGTTCATGGAATGATATTGTTCAATGGGCTAAGAATGAAGGAGTGCTGTTGAATTATTAATATGTTTCTAAGTAAGGAGTGTAAGCCAAGTGCCAATTTATCAAGGACATTTTTATTGCTATGAATGCAATCCAAATTACTTCATTGTGACAGAAAATACAGATATCCCAATCTGTGAGATTTGTAACAAGGTAATGTCAGGTGGATTTAGGGATGAATAATGAAAAACCTGTTATAAATTTGAATATTTATAATTGATAAAAAGGAATTGAAGGTGAGCATAATTCATAAACCAATTAGGACAACAAGAGTGGAGTTTGAAACAGAAGAAGAGATGAACAAGTTTCTTGAAAATTTGGGAAAGAAAGATTTGAGTGAAGAAATGAATCGAATGAGAGAAATGCTTAAGCTACATAGAAAAAATAGACAGGATGCGCAGTTAAATCTCTATATTTTTGCCATCAAAAAGAGAAGAAAATATTTGAGAAATATTCTATCTCAATTGGATACTTCAAACAGAGAAGTTCAACCGAAAATTTACAAGTCAATACGTCAAGGAATGCTTTCAGAGTTGTCTCTTATGGAATGTGTTTTTACTGAGATACAGGAAGGAAAGTTTGATATAGATAAAGCTTGGAATATAGAAGATTAATGAAGAACTATAAAATTCAGATTTCATAAGATCAAGAAATAGGAGGGAATCGAGTGAGTAAGGATATCCAACAACAAGTAATAGGGCTAAGAGATATAGCCCGTCAGGTAGATGCAAATTGGCTCGCAGGGTTTGTTAATAGAGTTGCGGATACCATGGAACAGCAGCAGAGGGAGATAGGGCGCAATAAAAGTAAAATCCAAATGCTCAGTGACGAGATACAGAGTTTCAAGAGCCTGATTAAGACTATCAACCTTGAAAAAAAAGAAATGGTAGCCGACAAGGATAGGGAGATTGCTAGATTGCGTCAAGGACTGTTGGAAGCAATAGAAAATTTAAATGTTGTTCTTGCATTCAAAAATCTGGCGTATGAGGTGGAAAGTACATCTCTTGGTGCAATTGAGGATATTAACGTTGTGCTATCCCCCAAGGAGGATAAAACAGATGACTGATGCCATCAATAGAAAGCATATTGAGAAATTCAGGGATATGGCGGAAGAGACCGTTCCTATTCTCGAAGAGCTACTTTTGCAGTGCTGGAGTACGGAAATCAAGTATTTTATGGGGTATTTGGGATGCCGGAGATGATAGATAAGCAACGACTAACGGGATTTTTGAAAGAATATTCCCGTTCAGACAGAAAGATTTTGAATGTAATTAATCTCATTGAGGAAGGTCATTTCGATGTGAAAAAACGCAAATGCACAGCCTGCAACGGCTCAGGACGCTATGACAGCCACGGATCGCCGCCATGTGGAGCGTGTGACGGAACGGGGGAGGAATCCGAATGACACAGAGGGAGTATAGGGGCCAGCACATTGACACAAAGGAATGGGTGTATGGTTGGTATCTTGTGGATGATCAGCAGAGCGAACCACGTCATTGTATTTGGACTCGGGAGAACGCTGGAGATTTTATTGCAAATAATTTAATACAGGTCGATCCCGATACAGTTGGGCAATATACGGGCGAAAAAGACAACGATAGCAGGGAGATTTTCGGAAATTCTCAGATTGAGATTAATTATAGGACTGAGGATGGATGGATGTCATACATTGATACAGTTGTTTTTGAGAACGGTAGTTACATTCTCAAAGGCGAAAAAGAATTGCTGCATGATGTGCTAATTCGTGATGTAGTAAAAGTCTTTGACCACCCTCAATTACTCAAGGGGGATACGGTATGACATGGAATGGATACAAACGAATTAACAAGACTAGGAAGCCGCATAGATGTGCAATTACTGGACAAACAATCCCAATTGGCTCAAGTTGCTGGAACTTTATTGGTGAGTTTGAGGGAGATTTTCAAAATTGGCATTGTACCGATCAAGCAAAGGAATATGCAGATAAATACGACAACGGCGAAGGTAGCTGGTCGTGTGAAGAAATTGGCGAATCTATGAGAGAAGGAGGTTTGTTGGTATGACACAACCTAAACAGGATGCAGTCAAAGTAAAGTTTTTGCGAGAGGTTGACGTCGAATTGCAAGATTCAAGCATTGATGAAGACAGCCGCAGGACATCATATACGGCGTGTGAGTGTATGAAATGCCTCTGGCAGTTTATCGGGGATTGCCAAAGATTCGGATATGGGTATACCAGCGAGGGCGTACAAATACCTAACTATTGCCCTATGTGTGGGAGCAAGTTTGAAGACGAATTACTAGAGGATGAAGGAGGGTCTTAGATGCTTACTAGGGAGCAGATGACCGAATGCCCACATTGCGAGTCGGATGAAGGGTATTATGAAAAACAATCAATGAGTGGAAATGGGACGGGAATATGTGATTGGTAGCGATGATTTGTGCAAAGAGTGCTACAAAGACTGGGAATCCGAAGGAGTGTTGGAGTAGATGGGCAAGGACAGCAATTGTGAGCATGAGAATATGGAAATGTACTATGCACCAATTGCAGGCGGTGGCGGAACTGTAGAAGAACCAATTGGGGAGAATCGTATCAAAGCAAGTCAAATAAAAAAAAGATTATTTCGCTAAGAAAAAATTAAACAACTAAACATTAAGTGGGTGAATCATTGTCTCATATAACTGTTTATGCAACGCCAATTCATAAGAAATGGAGGCATTTTTGGAAGCTTAAGAAGAAACTTGTGGAAGACCATGACTACAAACTTAATGGATACGGAGTGAGATGTACCAATCCATTAATCAGGCACAAATACACAATAAGTATTAAGTACAAAAAACGATTCAAATAAAATATACATTTCGTGAGGTGAAATTAATGGATCTGTGGGGAAAGCTTGAGCTACGAGGAAGAGAAGAGTTTAATTTGAGTGATGAATGGTTTATGTATGCTGCTGATGCAAGCAATAAAGACAATGTTTGCGAAATTAAATTTGCAAAGAAGAATGGAGCTAAATGGTTAACTGACAATGATTTCGTCGGAAAAGTTAAGTATATGGACTTACAATAAATGATGTATTTTATAAGGAGGCAGTGAGATCAATTGCTAACCGAATTTGGAAAGTTTGTTCGTAAACTTAGAATTGATAATGATGAATTGCTTAAACACATGGCAAATAAACTTGAAGTATCATCTTCCTATCTATCAGCAGTCGAAATAGGGAAATGTAATCTGCCTGATGAATGGAAAGAAGTGATCATTAATTCGTATAAATTAGATAATAAATCAAGTGATGAGATACTCAGAATCTTCGGGAGAAGAGGTGACACTGATAAAAAATGTAATTGAATTTATTGAACTATTAAAAGGAAGAAAATCTACAAGTGAGATAACAGCTTTTGAAATCACAGAAGAAATTTACTTGAATGGTGGTTGCTATAGACTATATCAGATTTTAAAACAGGTTTTTCCTGAAGCAGAAGCTTACAAAGTTGATTATCAAAGTAATAAAAATCGTAGAGATGTAGACGGAAATGATTTTATTCTATCTCATGTAGTCACAAAAATTAAAGATACATATTATGATATCCAAGGCGAGTTTTCGTTAGCCAATTCTTGCTACAAACGTATGACTAAAATGGAAGATTCCGATCATCAGGTAGCAGAAAAATTTTGTTATTCATTTACTCAAAGAGCTGCTATGCCATGTTGATTACCTTAAATTTTGAAGAATTAGGAGGTGATAATTAAAATGATCACTTTATTAATTATCTTTTCAGTTCTTTATTTGGGAATTGGTGTATGGTCATTAATTTTCTACATCAATGATTTTGTTATTGTTGAAACAAAAGAGAATAAATTCGATGGTCAAATGATCATTGTTATGCTTATGGCTTTATTTGTATCCCCTTTGTATTGGTTTTTAAGATACATATTTAAGCATAGCTTATGAAACATTAATTCTATGAGGTGAAAAATGGAGATTTTAAATACAGTTACAACTGAAACATCATCATCTGTACCATTTTGGATTTTTATTGTTGGAGTAATACTATTGATAATTGGGATCCTCTTTCTAGAACAGAAGGAGGGTGCAGGAATACTTCCTCTTCTCATTGGTGGTGCACTGATTTTTGGATCTTTAATGGTAGACACAGGCACTGAAATTCAACATGAAGTAATTTTAAAGGATGGATATGTTCTAAATGCAACAAAGTATGAAATCATTGAACAACGAGGGAGAATTTATCTGATTAAAGAAACTGGAGATGAACACAATAAATAAAATTTGATTTTCTTCTTCAAACGATCACAAGATATAGTTATTTTTTATCTCTAGATAACAGAAAATACATATATGTTGATATACTGATGAGCGTTATGTTATATTGGAATCAGGAACCAATAGAATATACGTTCGGAGGTACAAATTATTGCAGAGTCGCACAAAGCAAAAGTCCAGAATCAAAATTGACATCAAGAAACAACTTTCCGATCCAAAGCAGTATCAAATTGACAAAGTTTTATCACATAGTCTTTCTCAAAAATATGATGATGCAAAATCTGAATGGGAGTTAATCAATGCTCTTGATGAAACTTCAGAAGATTTTACAAATGTCTGTGGATTGTGTAACAACCCTCATTTGGTTTGTAACTTTGTTATACATAATCCTCATACAAATGTAACTTTGCATGTTGGATCAACTTGCATAATCAGGTTTGGATTAATAAAAGGAAATGTTGATGTTGAGTCTGGCAAAGCGATTTTGAAAAATTTTGTACGAGAAAAACAATTGCTAGATGAAATAAGAGGCTTAGTGAAGCTTGTAATGATACCTATGCCTGAATTTACAGACTTAAACGAGTTTTTAAAAGCTATGAAGACATACTTTGTATTAACTGGAACACGAGATCCGAATGTTGATCAATTAGGAGAAATTGTATTTGGGAGCAGAAAAGAAGAGATGTTCTCCAATTCAAATAATGTACGATGGCTGCTGAAGCTTTGGGAGAGTCCAGACTCAATTCCAGTAACAAGACCACAAGGTAAGGTCAAAAAAGATCCAGTTTACAAGGAAGGTTCAACATGGGGGCACAAAAAGAGAAGAGGAGCATTCATTTCAGATTCGTTTGGTCGTTCTAGAGAATTTAATGTTCAAAAATTTGTTGAGGATAAAAAAGAGAATAAATAAAGGAGGGGATTCCCCTCCTTGTAGATATTAAATAAATAATATCAAAATTTAATACTCCAACTTAGATTCCGATCCTTAAACTCGCCAGCCCTAAAGAAATTTCCAAACGTATCTCGATTAGGAAACCCATCTGGATGAGCATGATAGACAATCATTTTATGTGAACACTTATGACAGTAAGTCAATCTTGCATATTCAGGAATGTAATGTGATGCCTTATTGTTGCAAGCAATGCATTTGTAATGTAGTCGATAATGCTTTGTTCCATCTTCTCTAATTTTAATTCCTGTGTGAACAAATTCAGGCTGATCTCTAGTTTCTTTATAAGTGATTTCTAATTCTTTTTTATGTTCATTTAATCCATTAATTAACTCTTTTTTTATCTCATCAACATCTTTTTGTGGTAATTCTTCTTTGGTTTCTATTCCCATTGAATCAACTTGTGAGAAGAATGAAGTATATGCATCACCAACTTTTTGATAAGTTGATGTCATTTCAATAACATCAGTATCTACACCAAATAAATTAAATACTTTTTGAATGATAAGTAATTTTGTTTCATTATTTACTTCATTAATTTCTAATTCTGCTTTTTTGCCATTTCCATTATCTATTGAGATTTTTACATTAAGCAATAGTTTCACCTCCTTGATTTATTATAGAGAAGAGGTATCGAATGTACAATTATAAAGTTGAGCGTTACGATCTTGCTGATTATGAAGAGTATATTATTGAATCAAATGATATGAAATATGTTGAAAGTGAGGTGCTACGATTAAGTTCACTAGATGAGGGTCAATTTGCGTATCGAATGGAGACATGGAAGGATGATAAATTATTAAATGGTATGAGATTTTTTCAAAATGGAATTGAGTTAACAGATAGATTAAAAAAATCAATTGAAATAGGAAGTTAATAATTAAAATATGAAAATAAAATGATAGTTTAATTGGATTGAATAAATTATGAAAGGAGTGTAGGAAATTGTGTTTCTTCTGCAATTACCATAAGCACACCCATGAAAGTAACATATACGTTCCTGATAGCCCCGTAACCATTATGGACTACGTACATCGATCAAAGGAACTTGATCATAAGATATTAGCAAGCATTGAACATGGATATCAGGGACGTTATCTCAATACATATGACGTGGCTAAAAAAAATGGACTCAAGTTCATCTTTGGGACAGAGGCATATTGGGTTAAGAATAGGTTTGATAAGGATAAAACAAATGCTCATATCTGTTTATTTGCAAAATCGGAAAAAGGCAGACGAGACATTAATCGTATTCTGTCTGAGGCTAATATTAGTGGTTACTATTACAGACCAAGAGTTGATCTGAACTTGCTTTCAACACTTGATCCTAACGAGGTATTCATAACAAGTGCTTGCATAGCCTTCTGGCATTATGAAGATATAGAAGAAATCGTTCAAAAATTCAAGTCATATTTCGGTAAGAATTTTATGTTTGAAGTACAAGCACATAATACTGAGCCACAGAAAAATTTACATAGAAGGATTCTTGAACTGTCGCAAAAGTATGATATTGACCTTATAGCAGGGTGTGATAGCCACTTCATTTACCCTGAACAAAGTGCAGATCGTGATGATGTATTAGCGGCAAGCAAAATCTTTTACGAAGATGAAGTTGGTTGGTACATGGACTATCCAGATGGAGAAACACTATTTAAACGATTCCAAGAACAAGGTGTCCTTACCAATGATCAGATTAAAACTGCAATTAAGAATACACATGTATTTCTAGATTTTGATGATTATGATGAGAACAAAATTAAAGTATTCAGTAAAGATATCAAGCTACCTTCGATCTATCCTGAATTAACTCAGGAAGAAAAAAATGAAAAATATAAACAACTTCTAAACCAGCAATGGAAGATACATAGAGAAAAAATACCAAGAGAACAACATGGACAACACTTAGAAGAGATCCGAAAGGAAGGCCAAGTTATTATTAATACAGGTATGGCTGACTACTTCTTATTAGATTATGAGATTGTTAAAGATGCTGTTACAAATGGTGGTCAAATAACATCTACAGGAAGAGGATCTGGGGTATCTTTCTATACCAATACTCTGTTAGGATTCTCAAAAGTTAATCGAGTAACAGCGCCAGTTAAGCTATATCCAGAACGATTTATTAGTGAGAGTCGGATTTTGGAGACAAAATCTCTTCCTGATTTAGATCTTAATCTTGGAAATGTAGAAGTGTTTGCAAAATCACAAGAGAAAATTTTAGGAGAAGGTCATTCATACCCAATGATGGCTTTTGGTACTTTTAAGAGGAAATCAGCATTTAAAATGTATGCAAGGGCAAAGAATCTTGACTTTGAAATTGCTAATATAATTTCAAAACAGCTTGAGGATTATGAAAAGGACTTGAAGTATGCTGAGGATGACGAGAAAGATTTGATTGACGTTTATGATTATGTAGATGGAAAATATCATGGATTAATTAAAGATAGTGAAAAATATAGTGGTATCATATCTGACAAAAAACCGCATCCTTGTGCATACCTTCTTTATCAAGGTGATATTAAAGAAGAGATTGGCCTAATAAAACTAAAGAGTGAGTCAACAGGGAAAGAAGTTCTTGCAGCACTTATGGATGGAGACATTGCTGAAAAATTTAAGTTTTTAAAAAATGATCTCCTTAAAGTAGATGTGGTTAAATTGAATTACAAAATCTATGAACGAATTGGAATAGAAGTGCATACTGAACAAGAACTCTTGGATATTATTAGAGACAATCAAAAAGTATGGGATATTTACGAAAACGGATATACAATTGGAATCAACCAAGTTGAAAAGTATTCAACAACCCAAAAAGTAAAAAAATATAAACCAAAGAATATTTCGGAGCTTACAGCTTTTATCGCAGCAATACGACCATCATTTAAGTCCATGTACTCTATTTTCGAATCAAGGAAGCCATTTTCTTATAACATTCCAAACTTTGATTCAATTTTGCAAACTGAAGAAATGCCAAATTCATTTGTATTGTATCAAGAGCAGATGATGGCGACTCTGGCATATGCTGAATTCCCAAGTGATGAAACATACGGAATTATCAAGGCAATAAGCAAAAAGAAGCCAGAAGAAGTCATACCTCTCGAGGAAAGATTCTTAAAAGAATTTAGTAAGAGAATTATTTCTGAACAAAACTCAAGTCAAGAAGAAGCATCGTTGATGAGTAAGAAGGTTTGGACAATTATTGAGGATTCAGTAGACTACGGTTTTAATGCTTCACATGCTTATTCTGTAGCACTCGATTCTGCATATGGTGCATATCTTAAAAGTCACTATCCGATCTATTTCTATGAGACTATGTTGAGGCATTTTACTGAGAAAAAAAACAATAAAGAAAAAATAGCTAAACTTAAAACAGAAATGAAGAAAGCATTTAACATTATTGATGGAGGTATTAAATTTAGAAAAGATAATAGGGGATTTGTTGCAGATGAAGAAAACAATACGATTTTTGCAGATTTGTCTAGCATCAAATTCATGAGTTCAAACGTTGCCGAAGATTTGTTCGATGCTAAAGATAAACTATTCGAAACATTCATTGATTTACTGGTTTATTTAACTGAAAAAACTTGTCTTAATATTAGGAATATCGAGATTCTAATTCGTCTGAATTACTTCTCTGAGTTTGGCAGAACAAATGAACTTGTATCTATTTTTAATGAATTCTCATCTGGGAAAGATCAGTACAAGAAGACGTATGTTGAAAAAACTAAAATTAAACGTCTTGAAAACTTGAGAACTACTGAGTCTGAAATTAAACAAAATCTTCTGAAGAAAGATTTGCCTCCACAAACTCTTGTTATGTTCCAGAAGGAAGTCATGGGGTACTCTGATCTTAAGTATGAAAACTTGAATGAGTATTATGGCGTAATTGTAGAGATTGATACAACATATTCTCCAAAATTAACTGTCTACAATCTTCAAAATGGAGAAGAAGAAATCATCAAGATGAACAAAAAGTTGTTTAAAAAGAGTGGTCTTGAGATTGGATACTTAATCAAGAATTTAAATATTGAACTGAAAAATAAAAAGAAACCAGATGGAAATGGTGACTTTATTGAAACTGAAGACATTGAACCATGGCTTGTTGGTTGTACGATTTGTAATTAGACAACACACAAAACATTAGGAGGTAGTAATCATGTCAAATTTAGCAAGTAAGAAAACAAAAACAAGCAAAAAACTGTATCTCACTTACATAGATAACTCAGGTGATAAAATCACACTTTCATTCAGAAGTGAAAAATCAGCAGAGCAACATTTCAATAGAAATAAAATATCAATAAAAAGTATTAAATATAAATCTAATAAAAGACCAAGGAATCCAGATTTAATTGGATCTCTTTGGTCAATGAGTCCAATTTTGAAAGGAAGGACAACAAAAACAGGTGTTTCAAATGGATAAATTCATGGTTGAGTCAGAAATGAATTTTATGTATTCAGTTCAAAATTATCTAATAGGATACATCAATATTTATTTAGAGCATGGTCTAATTACAGAAGAACAAAAAGAAAAAATCAAAACATTTCATAATAGTAGAATTGATAATTATGTGGATTCTAGACTCAGAGGAGTGTGCAATGAGGAAAAGTAAAAGTAAAGGTAAAACTAGTGCAGGTAAAAAATTTGAAGAAGATTGGAAAGAGAGCTATTCAAAGATTCCTATTTTTTACTTGAGATTAAAAGATTCAGCAAAGTGGAATAGAGGTAATAAATCTTCATTTACGCCAGAAAATCCGTTTGATGCATTACAATTTCAAATGCCATTCATTTGGCTATTGGAATTGAAAAGTACTTCTGGAACAGGTGTAAGCTTTTATCCAAAAAGTCCTGATGAGAAGCCAGAAGGAACTACTTCACAGGTAATGATCAAACCAAATCAGGTTAAATCACTTTTGAATGCATGTGACATAGAAGGTGTAATTGCAGGATTTGTTGTTAATTTCAGACCAAGATCAACCAAGAAACTGAAATTTGAAAATGAAACATTTTTTATACATATAAGAGATTTTATGAAGTTTGCAAAAGAAACAGGTAAATCAGGTTTGAATAGAGATGATTGTCAAACAATTGGATTGAGAATTAATAGTAGAATTAAAAAAGTGAATTATAAGTACGACATAAAAAAGTTTGTAAAAGATTCATCACTGTTTTGCTTAAGTCGCAAATATATTAGTAGAGAAAAATTAATCGAAGTGAGAGATGAGATGGAAGAACTAATAAATGCCTACCTTTAATTAATGATTCGTTACACAATAATTATGAGGAGTAATGTGCTATAGAAAAACTACTAACACTACTAACAAATGAGATTAAAGAAAAACTTATAACTCTTCAATATAACATTGAAACACCAAGCTCAATTTATACAATTATAAAATATGATGATGACACACACGAAATAATAGAAACTTCAAAATCCTAAGAATATTAAAAAACGCCAACATGTGGGCGTTTTTTTAATGGACATCATTGCCATGATAATGGTATCATTTTTGTTATGAAAACAATATCATGATTAGGGAAGGGGATTTATGTGTTCAAAATAATTAATGATACAAATACAAATCAAACAATAAAAGCAGTTGCATATTGTCGTGTAAGTACAGGCTCTGAGGAACAGGAAACCTCATACAAAAATCAACAATCTTATTTCCAGCGGGAAATATCGATGAAAGAAGGATTTTCACTTTATCGTATTTATGCTGATAGAGGTATCAGTGGAACTTCGTTAAATAGACGTGAAGAATTTTCATTAATGCTTTATGATGCAGGACTCGATGAGACAAAAATAAGCCCCAAAAAGTCAGTATTTGTGGCAAGCCGTCGTGAACCTGTGTTTAATTGTATCTTTGTTAAAAACACAAGTCGTTTTGCTAGGAATGTATTAGTTATTGATATTTTGCGCGAATTACTCAAAAAAAATGTTTTTGTTTATTTCTTGGACATTAATCTAGTTTTCGATAGTATAGAAAAGGAGTTTATGCTTAACTTGTTTCTCA
The DNA here is from genome assembly GCF_042675505.1 of Paenibacillus sp. GCM10027627. Classification (NCBI taxonomy): domain Bacteria; kingdom Bacillati; phylum Bacillota; class Bacilli; order Caryophanales; family Paenibacillaceae; genus Paenibacillus; species Paenibacillus sp. GCM10027627. The sequence goes on along the minus strand of NZ_JBHTHB010000001.1, from coordinate 1,348,250 downwards.
ATTTTTCTCAACAAGAAAGTATAGACAAATCAGCTAAAGTTCGTTTTGGGCAAGAAGAGTCAGCTCGAAAAGGAGTAATTCAAACAACAAAAAATATTTATGGGTATCGTTATTCAACTGATACAAAACAATTGACAATCATAGAAGAGGAAGCAAAGATTGTTCGTAAAGTATTTAATCTATACGCAAAAGGTTTTGGAATTCGCCTAATATTGGAAAAGCTTAGTGAAGAAGGAGTAAAGTCTAGGAAAGGTAAAGACTTTGTGCCATCTTTCATTAAACGAATGCTAGACCAAGAAAAATATTATGGAACTTTAGTTCGCAATAAGTATGAAACTGGAGCAATCTTTAACAAGAAAACTCCAACTGTTAAAGATAAAAGTTTATGGTTTGTCCATGAAAATCGCGTGCCTGCCATAATTTCAAAAAAATTATTTGACCAATGCAAAGAAATTCGTGCTAGTAAAATAAATCATATAAATCAAAAAGGTATATACAGAGGTCAATCAGAGTTTGCAGGAAAAATATATTGTGGAAAGTGTGGCAGTGTTTATACGCGCAATATTGATGTAGAAAGAGCTTTTTACAATTGTTCTTTAAAGAAACAAAAAGGGACAAGTGCTTGCTCTAATATCAATGTCCAAGAGGAAACATTATACAAGCATATTGATGATATAGCCGAAAATGGACTAATTGCTGTATTTGTATCACAAAAGGAAAAACAGATTGCTGAATTCAAAAATCAAATTAATAAACTACTTAATCGCATTGATAGTCCTTCTGAAGAAGAAGTAAAAATTAAAAATCTCGAAATGGCTTCATTGAATAATGAAGAGTCGCGATTAATGCAATTATTTGTTAAAGGCACTTATAATGAAATGCAACTAGATGAAATGAAACTAGACATTGATGAAAGAAGAGAGGTCTTGCAAAACGAAATTTCTGAACTTTCTAAGACTAATGAAGATGTGTTTAAGCTAATCAACGAAACTGAAAAAAAGATTTCGAAGATAAGTTCTATGTCACTTAAGAGTAAATACAGCCGAGAAGAGATTATAGAACTTATATCGCGGTTCACTGTTTCAGAAAAAACAGTTGAATTTATTACAAAAAAAGATAAACGCAAATCATCAAGGCTTGAGTCGATAGTAACCTATGAATTTGCATTGTTTAACAACTTATTTTATAAATGATGTACTTATAGAACTTAGCATGACAATGTATCATAATGCCAAAATATTATGTTTGCCTGCGGCGGCAATCAGCATGGCCCTTTTGGCTTGATGCTGGCCGACAATGTCGGCAAAATCCTCTCGCTCGACTTGGATCGCCTCTTGGTTCGTTATGGACCATGCTTCGGAAGCTTCGGTTTCGAAAGAGGCCGCAGCCTCACGCAGCTGATCCCAATAAGGAGGCCCGTCTTTTTGCGGCCGCAGCTCCCGCAAGTGGCCCAGAACATAAACATCAAGCCCTGAAATCCAATCCGCTTCCCTGCGGTTGCCTAAAGGAAGCAGAACGCGGCCTGCTCCTGACCGTTTCGCCTGCTCCAACATGGCGAGCACACCTGGTACTGGCTTGATGCCCCCATTCAAGGACAGCTCGCCAATAAACAAAGTATCCCTCATCATTTCCTTTTCCAATTGTCCGCTTGCCGTTAAGATGCCAACGGCAATGGCCAAATCGAAAGCGGTTCCTTCCTTGCGCATATCGGCGGGCGCCAAATTGACCGTAATCCTGTCCATCGGAAAAGAGAAGCCGCTATTTTTCAGCGCGGCGCGTACCCGCTCAACCGACTCCCGCACGGCGGGGTCAGGCAATCCTACGATTGACACTTGGGGAAGCCCGCTGCTGATGTCCACTTCCACAGCTATGTTTCGGCCTTCCACACCTACTACGCTTGCGCTATGAGTCATGCTAAACACAAAAAAACACCTCCATCGACTTTGATTGTCCACAATGAAGGTGCTTCCCAATTGTTTATTTTATAAGTAATTTGGAACAAAAACCAATTGTCTACATCATATCGGCCGCTTAGTGTTCTGTCAACGACGCCTTAAAAAGGGCGATTATTTCATCCACTTTAGGCTATACTACTTGGCGTGACAGGCTTTAATCTCATTTTGAGATGAAATCCATATCAAAAAAGTTTGCGCTTTCAAAGAGAAATATAAGGTATCGGACAAGGAAAAGTGCTACAATAAAAAAGGTTTTTGTACATATGACTGATTCGAGTCTGTGAAATGGAGGATTTCAACAATGAATATCCACGAGTATCAAGGCAAAGCGGTGCTGAAGCAGTATGGTGTAGTCGTACCGGAGGGGAAAGTTGCATTCTCCGTTGACGAAGCTGTTGCGGCGGCAGAAGCGCTCGGAACACCTGTCGTTGTCGTAAAGGCGCAAATCCACGCCGGCGGACGCGGCAAGGCGGGCGGAGTTAAAGTAGCAAAAAGCTTGGATGAAGTGCGCGCTTATGCGAGCGAAATCCTAGGAAAAGTGCTTGTTACGCACCAAACAGGTCCTGAAGGCAAAGAAGTAAAACGTCTTCTGATCGAACAAGGCTGCGATATTAAAAAAGAATATTACATCGGCGTCGTTCTTGACCGCGGCACAGGCCGTGTAACGTTGATGGCATCCGAAGAGGGCGGCACGGAAATCGAAGAAGTGGCCGAGCATTCCCCTGAGAAAATTTTCAAAGAAGTCATCGATCCCGCTGTCGGCATGCAAGCATTCCAAGCGCGCAAGCTGGCTTATGCGATCAATATTCCGGGCGAGCTGGTTAACAAAGCCGTTAAGTTCATGCTGGCTCTATATACGGCATTCGTAGAAAAAGATTGTTCTATTGCTGAGATCAATCCGCTTGTCGTTACAGGCGACGGCAATGTGATGGCGCTTGACGCGAAGCTGAATTTCGATTCCAACGCGCTTTACCGTCACAAAGACATCGTTGAGCTGCGCGACTTGGAAGAAGAAGACGCAAAAGAAATCGAAGCGTCCAAATTCGACCTTAGCTACATTGCACTTGACGGCAACATCGGCTGTATGGTTAACGGTGCCGGCCTTGCGATGGCAACGATGGATATTATTAAATACTACGGCGGCGACCCTGCCAACTTCCTTGACGTTGGGGGCGGTGCTACAAAAGAGAAAGTAACGGAAGCGTTCAAAATCATCCTGTCTGACGAAAAAGTAAAAGGCATCTTCGTTAACATTTTCGGCGGCATCATGAAATGCGACGTTATCGCAGAGGGCGTTATTGCCGCTGCCAGAGAACTGGGTCTGGACCGTCCGCTTGTCGTTCGTCTGGAAGGAACAAACGTGGAGCTTGGCAAAAAGCTTCTTAACGAATCCGGCCTGAACATTGTCGCAGCAGACTCGATGTCCGACGGCGCGCAAAAAATTGTCGCACTCGTAAAATAAAGCCGCTCGGCTCATGCGGCTGACGATACGCATACGAATACAATCAGGGGATGTGAGTGAAGTTGAGTATTTTGGTCAATAAGGATACAAAAGTAATTACTCAAGGCATTACAGGCGCAACAGGCTTGTTCCATGCAAAAGGCGCATTGGAGTACGGCACGCAAATGGTAGGCGGCGTTACGCCAGGCAAAGGCGGCACAAATGTCGACATTACGCTGGAAAACGGCTCCGTCGTTTCCCTTCCCGTTTTTAATACAGTTCTAGAAGCTAAAAAAGCAACAGACGCCAACGCATCCGTTATTTACGTTCCGCCAGCTTTCGCGGCAGACGCAATTATGGAAGCGGTAGACGCTGAGCTGGACCTCGTAATTTGTATTACTGAAGGCATTCCAGTGCTGGATATGGTCAAAGTGAAGCGCTACATGGACGGCAGCAAAACGGTTCTGATCGGACCTAACTGCCCAGGCGTTATTACTCCAGGCGAATGCAAAATCGGCATTATGCCGGGCTACATTCACTCCGTAGGACATGTAGGCGTTGTTTCCCGCTCCGGAACGCTCACTTACGAAGCGGTACACCAGCTTACAACTCGCGGAATCGGCCAATCATCCGCTGTCGGCATCGGCGGTGACCCGGTTAAAGGTTCCGAGTTTATCGACATTTTGAGCCGTTTCAACGATGACCCGGACACTTATGCGGTAATCATGATCGGCGAAATCGGCGGTACGGCTGAAGAAGAAGCGGCTGAGTGGATTAAAGCGAACATGACGAAACCTGTCGTTGGCTTCATCGGCGGCGCAACGGCGCCTCCAGGCAAGCGGATGGGTCATGCTGGCGCGATCATCTCCGGCGGCAAAGGCACAGCGGCAGAAAAAATCGCTACGCTTGAGGCTTGCGGCGTCAAAGTAGCTCCGACACCTTCCGACATGGGCTCGACTCTTGTAAGTGTGCTTGAAGAAAAAGGCCTTTTGGAAAAGTGTACGACAATTAAATAATCGAAGCTAAATTCGATAAGGTAGGCAACCTTTAGATCACCTTTTGCAGGTGTTCGGAAGGTTGCCTTTTTGCATGGCATGGAGTCTATTTTTACGGTTGACTTGCATTCTGCCGCTCTGTAACGCAAAATAGATAGGGATGCGAGCTGACCCTACGAAGAGAGGGTTGGTATTGATGGACCAGGAACAGATGTTGTGCAGGAGAATGGTTATCGCTTTTTATGAATTGCCAGGCATTGGCTGGCACGCCATCGATAAGGCCGTCCGCCACAGGTTGTGGAGGAAGAGTCATTGGACGGTGGATGATTTAACTGCGATAGGATTTAGACGAAACCAAGCTGAAGCTGCTGTCGCTCTTTATAAACGGCGGCCGTGGATGCTGACGGAGGAATCGTCGCAAGCTGTGCAGAATATAGGAGCTTGTGCATTAACGCCATTTGATTCATCTTATCCTGCTGTTTTGCGCGAAATTGCGCAGCCGCCTTGGGTTTTATATGCAAGGGGCCGAATGGAACTGCTGGAACGTCCCGCCGTAGCCATGGTTGGAACAAGAGCCCCGACCGCTTATGGCAGGCATACCGCTTATTCCATGGCTCAGGAGCTCTCTAAGGCGGGTATTTCTGTCGTCAGCGGATTGGCCCGCGGCGTAGACTCCAAAGCTCATGAGGCGGCTCTGGAGGGCTTAGGAAGCACGATAGCGGTTTTACCCACCCCGATTAACACTTGCTATCCTCCCGAAAACCGGTCGCTGTTCCAAAAAATTGCGGAAGAAGGCCTTCTTGTATCGGAGACTCCAATTGGCACCCCTCTTCATCGAGGACAATTTCATCAACGCAACCGTATTATTGCTGCTTTGTCCAGGGCGACGATTGTTGTGGAAGGGGCGAAGAAGAGCGGATCGCTCATCACCGCAAAACATGCGGCGGAAATGGATCGTGAGTTGTTTGCCGTTCCGGGGCCGATATCATCTGCCAAAAGCGAAGGACCAAACGATTTGATTCGAGAGGGCAAGGCCATATTGCTCAGCGATGTTGGACAAATTTTTCATGAGCTTCCGTGGCTGCGGGAAGCCATTGCAGACACCGTCTTAACGCTTCAACTCGGCTTTGACAGCGGGAAAATCGAGGAGCTCCGGCTTAGCTCGGAGGAGCGCAAAGTGATCGATTTGCTCCGTGACCGTCCATTGTCGATTGATGAATTGCACGAGCTTGCTTCGATTCCGTTTGGACTTTTGAATTCACTTCTGCTAAATTTATGTATAAAACGGAAAATCGAGCTTCAGCCCGGTTCCATATATATAGCATTGTAACTTGTCGCAAAGAGAGGAGGCACCTCGTATGGCAGATTCTTTAGTCATAGTCGAATCACCGGCCAAAGCTAAAACGATCGGAAAATACTTAGGCAGCAAATATATTGTAAAAGCGTCTATGGGCCACATTCGAGATTTGCCTAAAAGCCAGATTGGCGTAGAGGTTGAAAATGATTTTAATCCCAAATACATTACGATTCGCGGAAAAGGCAGCGTCCTCAAAGAACTGAAGGATGCCAGCAAAAAAGTGAAAAACGTCTATCTGGCGGCTGACCCGGATCGCGAAGGGGAAGCTATCGCATGGCATTTGGCGCATTACTTGGAGCTGAATGAAAAGGACACATGCAGGGTTGTATTTAATGAAATTACGAAACAAGCGGTCAAAGATGCGTTTAAGAGTCCGAGAAAAATAAATATGGATTTGGTCAACGCTCAACAGGCCCGTCGTATTTTGGATAGGCTAGTGGGCTACAAAATCAGTCCATTATTATGGAAGAAAGTAAAAAAAGGATTGTCCGCAGGCCGTGTTCAGTCGGTTGCCGTAAAGCTGATTATCGACCGTGACAATGAAATCGACGCTTTCGAGCCGGAAGAGTATTGGTCCATTACTGCAAAGCTGATGTATAACGGCGTTGCTTTGGAAGCCAAATATCACTCCATCCAAGGCCAAAAAAGGGAGCTTGGCAAAGAAGCCGACGTTCAAGAAGTGCTTCAGGCTATGGGCAGCCATTCTTTCCGTGTCATCGAAGTGAAAGAAAAGGAAAGGCTGCGCAATCCGGCCCCCCCGTTTATTACGAGCTCGCTGCAGCAGGAAGCAGCCAGAAAAATCGGCTACCGCGCATCCAAGACGATGTCTGTAGCCCAGCAGTTGTATGAAGGGGTCGAGCTTGGAAAAGAGGGAACCGTCGGTCTCATCACATACATGAGAACGGACTCCACTCGCATTTCTCCTGTAGCTCAAGAGGAAGCCAAAACGTACATTTCCGAAAAATACGGAGCGGATTATTCGCCGGAGCAGCCTAGAGTGTATACGAAGAAAAACAGCAACGCCCAAGACGCTCACGAGGCAATCCGGCCAACTTCCATCTACCGTGATCCGGAATCTATGAAACCGTTTTTGTCCAGAGATCAATTTCGCCTTTATAAGCTAGTTTGGGAACGGTTCGTGTCCAGCCAAATGTCGTCCGCCGTTTTGGATACGATGACGGTCGATATGGAAGCGGGAGAGGCCGTATTTAGAGCCAACGGCTCCAAAGTGAAGTTTGCCGGCTTTATGAAAGTTTATGTGGAGGGCAACGACGACGGTACGGTGGAAGAGCATAAGTTTTTGCCGCCGCTTGTCGTTGGAGACGCTGTGGAGACGGAAGCAATTGAGCCGAAGCAGCATTTCACTCAGCCGCCACCCCGTTATACGGAAGCGCGGCTTGTACGAACGCTGGAGGAGCTTGGCATAGGACGCCCAAGCACGTACGCGCCGACGCTGGAGACGATTCAGAAGCGTGGTTACGTAGCCATTGAAGAGAAAAAGTTTATTCCGACGGAGCTTGGCGAATTGGTCATCCAGCTGATGGAGGAATTTTTCCCGGAAATATTGGACGCCGAATTTACGGCGAATATGGAAGGCAACCTCGACCACGTCGAAGAGGGCACGGAAGATTGGGTCAAAGTGCTGGCCAATTTTTACGAATCGTTCGAGAAGCGGCTTGAATTCGCCGAGGACGAAATGAAAGAAATCGAAATTCAAGACGAAGTGTCCGACGAACTGTGTGAAAAATGCGGCCGGCATCTCGTTTACAAGATGGGACGATTCGGCAAGTTTCTGGCTTGTTCGGGCTTCCCGGAATGCCGCAATACAAAGCCGATTGTGAAAGATATCGGAGTTACTTGTCCGAAATGCCGAGAAGGCAAAATTATCGAGCGCCGCAGCAAAAAGGGCCGTATTTTTTACGGTTGCGATCAATACCCCGGCTGCGATTACGTATCTTGGGATAAACCGACGAACAAGCCATGCCCTAGCTGCGAGACGATGCTTGTCGAGAAACGAAGCAGAACCGGGGCTAAGCTGCAATGTCCGTCCTGCGATTATTCAGAGGAAGTTTTGGAAGAGGAAACAGAGGATCAGGAATAAAACCGGAACGGTTCACAAAATAGCCTGAGCCTGCATATCGCACCCGCTGCCTACACGTCCTCCCTTCATAGGGAGGATGATGTTGTTATAGAGACGGTTGCGGCAATGCGTTTCGGGTTAGAAATCTGTTTCACTTCAAAGATTTAAAGCGACAACTAGACGGCAAACTCTGCGAAGAGATTGCTAACGAACCATTACGAAAGGGCTGAATGACTTGTCATATCAAAAAGTTACCGTTATCGGAGCGGGTCTTGCAGGAAGCGAAGCCGCATGGCAAATCGCATCGCAAGGCGTGCCCGTTACTTTATATGAAATGCGTCCAGTGAAGCAAACGCCTGCCCATCATACGAACCAGTTTGCAGAGCTAGTATGCAGCAACAGCTTGCGCGCCAACGGACTGGCAAATGCGGTCGGAGTTCTTAAGGAAGAGATGCGCAGGCTGGACTCTATTATTTTGAGCAGCGCCGACCAGCATGCGGTGCCTGCGGGAGGAGCGCTTGCGGTAGACCGCGACGGTTTCTCCGGTGAAGTGACGCGCAGATTGCATGAACACCCACTGATCGAGGTGCGGAACGAAGAAGTGACCGAAATCCCGAGGGATGGGATCGTGGTTATCGCTACGGGCCCGCTTACGGCTCCTGCCCTTTCCAAGGAAATCCAAGAGCTGCTGGGCCAAGAATACTTTTATTTCTACGATGCGGCGGCGCCGATTATTGAAAAAGACTCCATCGACATGAGCAAAGTTTATTTGGCATCCCGTTATGACAAGGGAGAGGCCGCTTATTTGAATTGCCCGATGACGGAAGAGGAGTTTGACGCTTTTTATGAGGCGCTTATTTCCGCGGAAAAGGCTGAACTGAAAGAATTTGAAAAAGAGATTTATTTTGAAGGCTGTATGCCGATTGAAGTGATGATGAGCCGGGGCAAGCAAACGGCGCTGTTCGGTCCGATGAAGCCGGTAGGACTCGTCAATCCGCATACGGGCAAGCTGCCGCATGCCGTCATTCAATTGCGCCAGGACAATGCGGCCGGCACGTTGTACAATATGGTTGGTTTCCAAACCCATTTGAAGTGGGGAGAGCAAAAAAGAGTGTTTTCGATGATTCCGGGGCTTGAAAATGCGGAATTCGTTCGGTTCGGCGTTATGCATCGCAATACGTTTATTAATTCTCCTAAACTGCTGAAGCCGACTTATCAAACGGTTGCTCGTGAACAGTTATTTTTTGCAGGCCAAATGACGGGGGTAGAAGGGTATGTGGAGTCTGCCGCTTCCGGTCTAATTGCGGGTATCAACGCTGCAAGGCTGGCTAAAGGGGAAGAGCCGCTTGTACTGCCGGAGCAAACGGCTTTAGGTAGTATGGCCCAATATATTACGACAGCCGATTTCAAACATTTTCAACCAATGAATGCCAACTTTGGATTGTTCCCGCCGCTCGAAAATCGAATCCGGAACAAAAAAGAAAAAAATGAAGCGATCGCAAACCGGGCTTTGGATGCCATTGAAACATTTAAACAGGAACATTTATCGTCTGCCGCCGTACAGTAGACTAGAGGAATAATGCGAATATAGATTACTCGCGCAAGGTTTGCTCCATTTTAGTAAAGGGAGGCTAAGTAATGGAAATGCAGTTTCATGCCACAACGATATGTGCGGTACGCCATGAGGGCAAAGGAGCGATTGCCGGCGACGGTCAAGTGACGTTCGGCAACAGCATGGTCATGAAGCAACAAGCGAAAAAAGTAAGAAGGCTGTATCGCGGTCAAGTAGTAGCGGGTTTTGCCGGGTCGGTAGCCGACGCTATTACGCTTTTTGAAAAGTTTGAAGCCAAGCTTGAAGAGCATCATGGAAACTTGCAAAGAGCTGCGGTTGAATTGGCTAAAGACTGGCGCTCCGATCGTGTGCTTCGCAAACTGGAAGCGATGATGCTCGTCATGGACAAATCAGGCCTGCTGCTTATTTCCGGCAACGGTGAAATTATTGAGCCGGACGACGGCGTGCTGGCTATCGGTTCGGGCGGCAGCTTTGCGCTGTCGGCGGCAAGAGCGCTTAAGCGTCACGCGCCAGGGCTGGAAGCAAAAGAAATGGCGAAGTCGGCTTTGGAAATCGCAGCTGAAATTTGTGTGTTTACGAATCATAATATTATCGTAGAAGAAGTCGTATAGATGAAAGCGGAGGCGATGAAAAAATGGGACATGACGCACTGACGCCGCGCCAAATCGTCGCGGAGCTGGATAAGTATATCGTAGGCCAAAAGGACGCTAAGCGTTCGGTAGCGGTCGCTCTTCGCAACCGTTATCGGAGAAGCAAGCTTGACGAGGCGCTTAGAGATGAGGTTGTGCCGAAAAATATTTTGATGATCGGCCCTACCGGTGTCGGCAAAACAGAAATTGCAAGAAGGCTAGCTAAGCTTGTTCGCGCTCCGTTTGTGAAGCTGGAGGCAACCAAATTTACAGAAGTGGGATACGTTGGACGAGATGTGGAATCCATGGTCCGTGATTTGGTGGAGACGTCCATCCGAATGGTGAAGGAAGAAAGAACGGAAGGCGTTAAGGACAAAGCGGAACAACAGGCGAATGAACGAATCGTCGCATTGCTCGCTCCATCCCCCGCCAAAGCGAAGTCTTCCAAAAATCCGTTTGAGATGCTGTTTGGCGGCAATCAGGACGATAAGGAAGAGGAAGCGGATAAGGAAAAGGATCAAGGCCTTGATCTGAAACGGTCTCAAATTCGCGAGCAGCTTGCGGCAGGCAAGCTGGAAAACGAAACGATCGAAATCGAAGTAGAGGATCACACCCCGAATATGCTCGATATGTTATCCGGCGGGCAAGGGCCAGATAGCATGGGCATGAACATGGGGGAGATGCTGGGCTCGCTTATGCCGAAACGGTCGAAGAAGCGCAAGCTACCTGTTAAGGAAGCGCGCAAGGCACTCATCCTGGAAGAGGCGAACAAACTGATTGATATGGACGATGTCATTTCGGAGTCCATCAAGCGGGCTGAGCAGAGCGGCATTATCTTTATCGACGAAATCGATAAAATTGCCAGCCCTTCGCGCGGTTCCGGGCCGGACGTTTCCAGAGAAGGCGTGCAGCGCGACATTTTGCCAATAGTTGAAGGCTCTACTGTCATGACGAAATACGGACCGGTCAAAACGGACTATGTGCTGTTTATTGCCGCAGGAGCCTTCCATATTGCAAAGCCGTCGGATTTGATTCCGGAGCTGCAAGGACGCTTTCCGATTCGCGTGGAATTGACCAGCCTAAGCTTGGATGATTTTATCAACATTTTGACGGAGCCAAAAAATGCACTAACTAAGCAATACACCGCTTTGCTCCAAACGGAAGGAATTGAAGTCCAGTTTTCTCCGGAAGCGATTCGAGAGCTTGCTTCTATAGCGGCGGATGTCAACCGCAACATGGAAAACATAGGGGCAAGAAGGCTTCATACCATTTTGGAGAAGCTGCTGGAGGATCTTTCGTTCGAAGCGCCGGAACTTTCGCTTGAAACTTTGACCATTACACCGGAGTATGTAAGGGAAAAGCTGGGCGGCATTGCAAAGGACCGAGATTTAAGTCAATATATATTGTAGTCGTTACCGTAGTGGTTACAGTTTTGGGAGGCAATTAGAAATGAGTTTATTGAACAAAACAAGAACGCTTAACCGGCTGCTTCAACGAGCGGCCGGAAAGGCGCTCAGCTTTAGAGAAATGGCAGAAGTCCTTTGTTCCACAGTGCAAAGCAACGTGTTTGTCGTAAGCCGCAAAGGAAAAATTTTGGGTTGTGCCGCTGTAGACGTGTACGATCATGATTTTATTCGCACGCTTTCGGGGGACGAGCTTAGATTCTCCTCGGATGTGAACGCGGCTTTTCTTGAAACGGGCGAAACGATGACCAATGTAGCGCCGGAGAAGGAAATGTTCCAATCGATCGCCAGGCTAGGGGATCAAGAAATTATGACGGTTGTGCCGATTATCGGCGGGGGCGATCGCTTGGGAACGCTTGTGCTTACCCGGCCGTCGGGCTCGTTTAACGATGACGATTTGGTGCTGGCGGAATACGGCTCTACTATTGTCGGGATGGAAATATTGCGCGAGCGCGCAGACGAAATTGAACAAGAAGTTCGCAGCCGCGCTGTTGTGGCTGTAGCGGTTGGTTCCTTATCGTTCAGTGAACTTGAAGCGGTAGAACATATTTTTGAGGAGCTAGACGGAAAGGAAGGGCTGTTAGTCGCTTCCAAAATTGCCGATCGGGTCGGAATTACCCGTTCCGTTATCGTCAATGCCCTCCGCAAGCTGGAAAGCGCCGGCGTCATTGAGACAAGGTCGCTTGGTATGAAAGGCACATACATCCGAATTTTGAACCACCAGCTGCTGCAAGAGCTAAAAAAAATCAAATCATAGCACTAGGTCTATTAGACCAAGTAAGCCCTGTCTTTATTTAAAGATAGGGCTATTTTCTTATTGTAATAATTTAGGGAATTGATGAAGATATTCGTGTTGGCATAAATCGACATGTTAATCTCATTTTTTTAATAATTTTATGTCGAACAAAGAAGGAATGAGAGAGAATCTGTTGAATACGTTAGTTAAGATTTTCATATGTGAAAGTGGTGAACTTACATGACTTTGTTGAATGGCGCAGCATTTAAACGGATGGAAGGCGCACTTTATGCTTCGGAAATGAGGCAGCGCGTCATCTCCAACAATATTGCTAACGCTGAAACGCCGCATTTCAAGAGATCGGAAGTTCTTTTCGAACAATTGCTGGAACAATCGATGGGAGCGGGCGAGCAGAAGCTGTCGGGAAGACGAAGCGACGCAAGGCATATCGCAATCGGGACTGGCAACGCAGAGATTCCTACGGCTGAGGTCACAACAGACGCTTCTACATCGATGAACAACAACAAGAACAATGTCGACATTGATCGAGAAATGTCTCTTCTTGCGAAAAATCAATTAAGTTACAACTTTTACATCCAACAAATTAACCATGATTTTAAAATGATGCGGACTGCGATCGAGGGGAGGGGCTAATCAATGAAACTGTCGACAGGATTCGATATAAGTGCCTCCGCTTTGTCGGCGCAACGGATGCGAATGGATGTCATCTCATCCAATATCGCCAACGCCGAAACGACTCGCGGGAGCTATGTGAACGGCAAGTTCGAGCCTTATAAGCGAAAGCTAGTTGTGCTTGAGCCGATGGGCGGCCAATCCTTTGCCAGCATGCTGTCGAATCAAATGAACGGCGGAGCCAAAACGGCGCAAGGCGTAAAGGTTGCTAAAATTCAAGAGGACCATACGCCAAGCAAGCTTGTTTACAATCCGACTCACCCAGACGCTGACGAAAACGGTTATGTACATATGCCAAATGTGGACATCGCGAAAGAGATGGTCGATATGATTTCCGCGTCTCGCGCTTATGAATCCAACGTAACGGCAATAAATGCCACAAAGGCCATGTTTGTCAAGGCGCTTGAAATCGGAAGGGCCTAATACTTAAACAGAAATCGGAGGGAAGATCGTGATTCAATCGATGTCATTGGGCCAAGTGGCCCCCGCAAAATTGAACCTTACTAAGCCGATTGAGCAATCGACTCCGGCTGAGCTTACACAGTCTTTTGGCCAATACTTGCAAACGGCTTTGGATGGCGTTAGCGCCCAAGAAAAAAACGTTCACAAGATGAACGACCAATTTTTGGTCGGAAAAGTGGATGTGACTCAAGTGCTTTTGGCTGCGGAACAGGCGCAGCTAAGTTTGCAGTTTACCTCACAGGTCCGCAACAAAGTGGTTGAAGCATATCAAGAAATAATGCGGATGCAAATCTAATCGAACTTTTTTCCTAGCAAAGCATTTGGGTGAGGTGACAATGTGAACGAGAAATTCGCTCAATACCGCGAACGGTTAACGGCGTTCTGGGGGCAAATGGGCAAAAAACAAAAAATATGGTTGGGGGCATCTATTAGCGGATTGTTGTTGACAGTTATTCTGTTAACAATTGTGTTCACTAGGACGGAATATGAACTAGCCTTTCAAAATTTGGATGCCACTGATACAGCCGCAGTCATGAATTATTTAGAAGCAAGCGGTATTCCATATGAACTCGGCGGAAATGGTACGAGCATCAGTGTTCCGAGCGCGGTCGCTGCGAAAGTGAAAGTAGAAGCCGGCTCTCAAGGCCTAGTGCAAAACGGATCAATCGGATTTGAAGTATTTAACTCGAGTTCTTCAAAATTAGGCACAACCGAAAATGAATTTAATGTCATCTATCAAAACGCTGTGAACGGAGAAGTGCAAAAGCTTCTTAACGGGCTGCAAGGCGTTGAGAGCTCTAAAGTATTGATCAATTCTCCGGAGGAAAGCGTTTTTCTGACGCCGGAAGATGCGACAAAAGCATCGGCTGCGATCGTGATGAAATTCAAACCAGGTTATCGTCCGACGCAAAAGGCCATTGACGGATACTACAATCTAGTTCAAGCGACGGTTTCGGATCTGGACATTAAAGACATTACGATTTCGAGCCCGCAAGGAGAACTTGTTTCCTCTGAAGCCGGCGGAATCGGAACAGGCAATGCCGATGTGGTAGAACTGCAATTCCAAATCCAGAACAAATACGAATCGGAACTTAAGAAAAACATACAGCAGTTTTTGGGGCCTATTGTCGGCAGCGACAACTTGGTCGTCAGCGTATCGAGCAGCATGAACTTTGACAAAAAGCTGACGCAAGAAAATTTGGTTCGACCTTTAGAAAACAATAACAACAATGGAATTCTTATTAGTGAAGAAACTAACAGCACTAGTTCCACAGGTTCGTCGGCAGCTCCAGGCGGAGTTGCAGGAACAGGCGAAACGGACATTCCAGGTTATGAGGCTTCTGGACAAGGAAATAGCAATTCGGAATCCAATTCCGCGATTCGGAATTATGAATTCGACCGAATTAACAATAACATCGAATCCGGGCCTTTTGTTTTAAAGGATCTATCTATTAGTATCGGCATCGAAGCCGAGCAATTGAATGATGAAGCGAGCAGAGCTTCTGTTATGGGCTATTTGACCACTTTAGTCAGAGCGCAGCTTGCAGATTCGGGTCAGAATGTAAATGATGACGAACTGATTAACAAAAAAGTTTCACTTATCGCCCGAAATTTTGCGGAAAGCCCTTCGGCTTCCGGTGCAAGCGGCATCTCAATGCCATGGGCAATTGGTATCGGCGTAGCAGCGCTGGCGCTTATCGGCGGACTTGTCTTTATGCTTATGCGTAGAAGAAAGCAGCCTCCTATCCAAGAGATGGAAATGGCGTCGCCTTCTAAGGTAGAATATCCTACGCTTGATCTGGATAGCGCCAACAACGAAAGTCAAGCCCGTAAAAATCTTGAAACACTGGCCAAACGCAAGCCTGACGAATTTGTCAATCTTCTCCGCACCTGGCTTGTGGATGAATAGAGGTGTTCTAATTGTCTAAAGCGATGCAAGGTTTATCGGGACGCCAAAAGGCGGCAATTTTGCTCATTACATTAGGTCCTGAAGTATCGGCACAAATTTTCAAACATTTGCGTGAGGAAGAAATCGAGCAGTTGACGCTTGAGATCGCGAACGTCCGCAAGGTTGACAGCCAAGACCGAGAGGTCATTTTAGGCGAGTTCCACCAAATTTGCCTAGCCCAGGAGTATATCTCTCAAGGAGGCATTTCCTATGCCAAAGAAATTTTGGAAAAGGCGCTTGGTGAATCCAAAGCTCAGGAAGTGCTTCACCGGTTAACCGCTACTTTGCAAGTACGACCGTTCGACTTTGCGAGAAAAGCGGAGCCGGCGCAAATTTTAAACTTTATCCAAAACGAGAACTCTCAAACGATTGCGCTTGTGCTTTCCTATTTGCAGTCGGAGCAATCATCGCAAATATTATCATCCCTTCCGCAGGACAAGCAGGCGGATGTCGCTAGAAGAATTGCACTAATGGATAGCACTTCGCCGGAAGTCATCTCTCAAGTTGAACGAGTGTTGGAGCAGAAGCTGTCGGCAACCGTCACACAGGATTACACAAATGCCGGCGGTATCGATTCTATCGTTCAAATTTTGAACGGCGTCGACCGCGGTACAGAGAGAACCATATTGGACGCTCTCGAAATTCAGGATCCGGAGCTTGCGGAAGAAATCAAAAAACGGATGTTTGTATTCGAAGATATCGTCAATATCGACAATCGCTCCATTCAGCGCATTATACGCGATATCGAAAACGCGGATCTCCAGCTTGCGCTCAAAGTGGCAAGCGAAGAAGTTCGCGAAGCGATTTTCCGCAATATGTCCAAACGGATGGCGGAGACATTCAAAGAAGAAATGGAATTCATGGGTCCTGTGCGGCTGCGTGACGTTGAAGAAGCCCAAACCAGAATCGTGGCTACGATTCGCAGGTTAGAAGAGTCGGGCGAAATCATTATCGCGCGCGGCGGAGGAGATGATATCATTGTCTAATTTGATTAAATCTTCAAGCGTTGTTCCGCTAGATCAACTTAAACAATTGAAATGGCATAACCCTTATTCTGAATTAACCGGTTTAGACATGGATGAAACAGTAAATGAGGAGTATGCCGGGCCTGACGAAGAGACCATTTCGCTGCGGGATCAAATATTGGAAGACGCTCAAGCTTTCGCCGATCATAGATTGCGCGAAACGGCCGAAGAATGCGAAAAAATGTTAAACGACGCTCAAAGCCAGATTGACGTATGGTGGCTGGAGAAGCGCTCCGAGGACGAAGTCGCCGCGGAAGCCGCCAGGCAGTCCGGTTATGAACACGGATTTGCGGAAGCAGCAGAAGCAGCACAAGTTCAGCTTATGTCCGATTGGGAGACGAGACTCGCGGAAGCGGCCGAAGTGCTTAAACACGCCTATTCAACGAGAGAGCAAATCATTCAGGAGGCCGAGCCCTTTTTAGTAGAGCTAAGCTGCGCCATCGCAGAAAAAATTATTGGCCGGCAGCTGACGCTTGCACCTGATATTGCTGTAGATTTGATTCGGAAGTCGCTCTCCCGCAGAAGAGAGCAAGGCGTCATCACATTATGCGTAGCGCCGTCTCAGCTTGCTTTCGTACAAGCAGCGAGAGAGGAGCTTCATACCGCAATTGATTCTCAAGCTGAATTGCAAATTTTGCCGGATTCCAGCGTGAAGGACAGCGGCTGCGTCATCCGCTCCGTGTACGGCAGCATCGATGCCCGCATCGATACGCAATTGTCGGAAATCAAGCGCGAGCTTATCCAGCTTGCCCATCAGAGCAGCGATGAAAGAGGCCATGACCATGAGCGCAACTAAGCCCGATGTTCTCAAATATTTGGAGCATCTCAGGCCGCTCGATCCGGTCCGGGTCAACGGCAAGGTGACGCAAGTGATCGGCTTGACGGTAGAATCCGAAGGACCGGATGCCAGCATCGGCGATCTATGCTACATTTATCCATCCAAAAGCGCAAAGCCGCTTAAGGCGGAGGTTGTTGGCTTTCGCAACAACAAAGTCATTCTGATGCCGCTTGGCGATCTGCACAGCATTAGTCCCGGCTGCGACGTCGTTGGGACGGGAAAACCGCTGACGGTACAGGTTGGTTCTGAACTGCTCGGCAAAGTACTGGACGGTTTGGGCAACCCGCTCGACGGATCATTTTTGCCAAGCCGCATGCAGCACTACTCAACGCATAATGAACCGAGCAATCCGCTTAACCGGCCTAGGGTGACTGAACCGCTAAGCATCGGCGTTAGAGCAATTGACGGTTTGCTAACGGTAGGGCAAGGGCAGCGCGTCGGCATTTTTGCAGGATCAGGCGTCGGTAAAAGTACTTTGCTCGGCATGATTGCCAGAAACACCTCGGCAGACGTTAACGTTATCGCACTTATCGGCGAACGGGGGCGTGAAGTACTCGAATTTATTGAAAAGGATCTTGGTCCCGAAGGGCTGGCCAGATCGGTCGTTATTGTCGCTACATCCGATCAACCCGCGTTGATCCGGATGAAGGGAGCTCTTATCGCAACGACGATCGCAGAATTTTTCCGTGATCGCGGGCTTAACGTCATGCTGATGATGGACTCCGTCACCCGTTATGCAATGGCACTCCGCGAAGTAGGACTGGCGATTGGCGAGCCTCCCGCAACAAGAGGGTATACGCCATCCGTGTTCGCGGCGCTGCCAAAGCTGCTGGAGCGGGCCGGAACTGGACCGACCGGATCTATAACCGCTTTTTATACTGTGCTTGTGGACGGAGACGACATGAACGAGCCAATCGCGGACGCCGTTCGCGGCATTTTGGACGGTCATATCGTACTTAGCCGGCACTTGGCTCACAAAGGCCATTTCCCTGCGATCGATGTGCTTGCTTCCGTAAGCCGGGTGATGAAAGAAATCGTAACCGAGGAGCAGCAGGATGCAGCGAACTCATTAAAACGTCTTCTTTCTATATATAAAGATTCGGAAGACCTTATCAATATTGGGGCGTACCAAAGCGGTTCCAATAAAGAAATTGATTTGGCGCTTCAATATATAGAAGCTATCCATTCTTTTATGAAGCAAAAGACGTCGGAGAAGGTCACTTTAGGCGATGTGCAAGAGCGATTGGTTAATGAATTTAATAGGATTGGTTAATGAATTTAATAGGAGTTGAAGCATAAGTGGCGTCCTTTCATTATTCCTTTCAGAAGGTTGTTGATTTGAAGACTAGCCAAAAGACGCAAGCAGAGTGGCATCTGTCAAGCGCAATCGGTGAATTGGCGGCGGAAGAACTGACGCTTCAGCAATTGCTGGAGACGAAGGGCGAGTGGGAGGAGAAGCTCCTTGGGGCATCCGCTCAAGCGGTTCCTCTTTCGGAGCTTCAAATGATAGGGCAATATGTGGAATATCTCCAGATTCGAATAGAAAGCAAAATGAAAGATGTCGCCAAGGCTCAAAAAGCGGTTGAACTAAGCCGCTCCAAACTTGCCGACAAAATGAAAGACGAGAAAGTATGGTTGAAGGCCAAAGATCATGCGCTGGATCGTTTCCGGCATGCGCTTGCGCTGAAGGAGCAAAACGAGCTGGATGAAATGGCGACAGTAAGGTTCATCATGCCAACCCCATAAGTATCGTGTAACGCCGGCTAGAGGAGTGAGTGGAATTGGCGGATATGGATGTCGAAAAGCAAAGCTATAGCGGCTTTGAACGATTTATGTTTTTGATGGTTCCCATTTTGTTTGTCATTGTGCTGCTCGGTGTGCTGCTTACTTTGTTTGATGCAGACTTTCGAAATCGGGCGCTGGAATTTGGCAACTCGATCCCAGTGATCAAAAATGTGCTGCCTGAACCTAAAGTGGAAGGCGGCTCCATGGATGACAATCAAATCCGTTCGATTAATATGACGGATAAAATCACCGAGCTGCAAGCCGAGGTGGACACTTTAAAAAACGAGCTCGCCGAAGCGAACAGCGTGAAAGAGACGCAAGGGGCACTCGTCAAAGATTTGCAGACGGAAAATGGACAACTAAAAGGACAAACGGAAGAAAAAGCACTTGAAAATGAAGAGTATACAGCCAAAATCGCTGAGCTTGCCGGTATGTTTTCAAAAATGACGCCAGGCAAAGCGGCTCCCATCGTGCAAAACATGACGACGGAAGAAATGGTGCTTTTATTTTCGGCTATGAGGCCGGATGACCGCGTGCGCATTATGGAGAAGATGGATCCAAAAATAGCTGCGGAAGCAACAATGAAAATGAAAGACAACCAAAGCGCCAAAGATTTGCAAATTGCTGCGCTTCAATCCCGTCTGGACAAAGCGGAGGAAGGTACGGTCAAATCTCCTTCATCTACGCTGGATCAAGAGCAGCTTAAAGCTACTTTCACGGCAATGGATCCAAAAAGCGCCGGTGAAATGCTCATTAAAATGATGGAAATCAGCCCAAGCAAAGTGCTCCGTATTTTAAATTCGGTGGATGACGCAACGCGGTCGGCCATTTTGACTGAAATGTCGGCTATCGACGAGAAAGCGGCAGCGAATATTATGGCAAAGCTGATGTCAGGCAGCTAACTAGCCTCATTTGTAACCCCTTTATGGAAAGGAGGTGAAAAAGATGGAAATGATGATTCCGGGAATGACGGTTTCTCAAGGGACGGCAGCCTTGCAATCCACAGCGTCGCCAAAAGCGGGAACGGGAGCTTCGCCTGAAACCGGCTTTCAGCAGGTACTGGTGGAACAAATTTCGACAGGTACGGCGATTAGCGGAGAGCAAGGACAGCCGACAGCCGTAACTGCGATCATGGCTCAGCTTGAAGCGATTGCTACCGACACTGCGGCGGGAGCTATGCCAGCGACCGAGGAGTTGCTCGCTTTGCTGGACGGATTGCTAGACAGCTTGCATATGGAAAATATGGAAGAAAAGCCGGCGACCGAAGATCAGTTGGAACAGCTTCAAAACATGCTGGATAGTTTAAATGCGCTGCTTGGCTTGCTTGGCATTCCGGTGCCGGTTCCTCAAACGACGCAATCGAACATGGAGCTTCAGAATGCGGGAGACTCCTTGAAGCTTGCCGTATCGCAAGCAAACACGAATCTTCAAGATTCATTGTTGCAATTGCAAACGTTTATGCAGTATGGCACTTTGAAGCAAGTACAGGGACAGGAGCCTCTGAAGCTTATCGCCGGACAACTGCAAGCGCTGGCGGCGGCTCTAAATAGCGGCGATGGAGACGTTTCAACCGAAACGAAAACGTCCGCAAATGAGCAAAACGTTCCCGTTTGGCTAAATGTTCAGTCTAGTCCAGCGAGGGAAGCGTCTTCTCTGCTGCAAAGATTGACCGCTCAAGCGGTGCACCCGTCGTTTTATCAAGCGGTTGCCGCCGTAGCTGAAGAGCAGGGATCTGCGACGCAAGATGCCGTTGTGGCAACCGTTTCTGCCGAACCTTCCGGGGGTTCCGCACCAGCCCAGCTTCCGTTTGTTAGTCCGGAAAATATTCGTGAATTTGCGCCGCTTCTGACGAAGTCGCAAGCTCCGACGGCTTTTGTACTGGCCGATGAGTTTGCGGAAACGATGAACGGACTGATCGTCCAAAAGTTCGACGTTCGCACGGTAAACGGGCTGTCCGAAGCCAAGCTGATTCTTTTCCCTGAGCAACTCGGTCAAGTAGACGTTCGCATCTCGATGCAAAACGGATTGCTTACTGCCGTTTTTCAGGCGGATACAGCAGCAGCAAAGGATATGTTGGAAAACCAGATGGCACAGCTGAGAGCAGCTTTGCAAGCGCAAGGCTTGACGATTGAGAAGCTTGAGGTAACGCAAAGTCCGGTGAGCAGCGGGCTGTCCCAGCAATTTACCGGCCAGGGCCAAGGGCATCAGGGCCAGCAGCCTTTCGGCAACCGCCAAGGTTTTAGAGACGGAGAGCTTGTAAAGGATGCGGCATTTGAACCAGAGCTTGTGGAACAAGCGGCTATCCAAGGATTAGGCTACGGCAGGGCGATTAACGAAACGGCATAATGATCACCTTGCGGTTATTGGAGGTCTGTTCTTGAGCTTAAACGCTAACGATCGGAGGTGAACAATATGGCAGAGGGTGTATCGACCCGCAACGTATGGCCGAATTATGACAAAAACAATGTGCAGGCAGCAGCAAAGCGAGAGCCTTCGAGTGTTTTGGGAAAAGACCAGTTTCTTTCAATCCTCGTCACTCAGCTTCGCAACCAAGATCCGATGCAGCCTATGCAAGACAAAGAGTTTATTGCGCAGATGGCGCAGTTTACTTCCGTTGAGCAGCTGATGAATATGTCGGGCGAAATGGCTTTGATGCGCAACAGCATCGGTTCGGCTTCGAGTTTGATCGGCAAGTGGGCAGAGTGGAGCGAATATGACGAGAATGGTCAAGTGACTCAGCTTCATGGACAGGTCGACTCTATTTTGTCAAAGGACGGCTTGCTGTACGCGAAAATCGGAGACAAAGAAGTAGCGCTTGATTATTTGACGTCCATCTCGGAAAACGAGCCAAAAGGAGAGAGCTCCACAGAGGGCGACTCTAGTGCTGGTTCGGAAGAGGTGGCTGCTAAATGAGCGATAGAATGAAAATTGGACATTTGTTTCCGATCAAAACGACGCCGCTCCAGCTGGACAAGTCGGCCAAAGGCTTAAACGGCAAATCGCCGCAATCGACCGAATTTCAAGATTTGCTGGATTCCAAGGTTTTAAAATTCAGCCATCATGCAGAAATGCGGATGGAGCAGAGGGGCATTTCCTTGCAGCCGGAATCTTGGTCCAAAATAGCAAGGGCTGTCGATGATGCGGCATCTAAAGGAGCAAAGGATTCTTTGATCGTTTTTAAAGATATCGCGATGATCGTCAACGTGCCGAGCCGAACCGTTGTAACGGCTATGGACGGCAAGCAAATGCAGAGCAACGTATTTACGCAAATTGACAGCGCGATTATATTGTCATAGGGCTGGACCGTGCAGGAAGCCCAAAGGTTGCGGACCGATTGAAGCAACTGCAATTATCGTACAATCACATTCATTGGAGGAATTGAAACCATGTTAAGATCCATGTATTCCGGCGTTTCCGGTATGAGAGGGTTTCAAACCAAGCTTGACGTTATCGGCAACAACATTGCAAACGTCAATACGGTCGGTTTTAAAGCGGGCCGCGTTATGTTCCAGGACATTTTGAGCCAAACCGTATCCGGCGTAACGGCACCGGAAGAAGGAGAGCGCGGCGGCGTCAACGCCAAACAAATCGGCCTGGGCGTGTCGATCGGCTCGATCGACACGATCCATACGGCGGGCAGCGCGATGACGACGAACCAGGCGACCGATCTTCGGATCGACGGCGACGGATTTTTTGTTGTATCGGCAGGCGACGGAGCGGAAATGATGCTGACGCGCGCGGGCAACTTTACGCTTGATGCGGCTAGGCAGCTCGTAACGGCCGACGGACTGTTCGTACTCGGTCAAGACGGAGCGCCAATTACGCTTGGCGAGGAAGTAACGGCGTTCAGCATTAGCCAAAACGGCTCGATTCTTGGCGTAACGGCCGATGGCCAGGTGGAAGTAGGATCGCTTGGCATTGCAAAAGTCGTTAATCCAAGCGGCCTTGAAAAGCTAGGCGGCAACTTGTACCGGATGACGGTCAATGCCAACCCGGACGGGGAATTTGAGCTTGTGCTTGCCAATGATCCCGAAGTAGGTACCGGCGCTATCATTTCCGGACAACTTGAAATGTCCAACGTTGATTTGACGGCGGAATTTACGGAAATGATCGTAGCGCAACGCGGTTTCCAAGCAAACTCGAGAATTATTACGACTTCCGATGAGATTTTGCAAGAGGTTGTCAATCTGAAGCGCTAGTAGATCATGAATAAGCGGGAGGCTTCCAGCCTCCCCTACAATAGAGGGGGGTAGCTGATGATTACCGTAACGCGTTTAAACGGAGTAAAAGTTGTAATTAATGCACTTCTCATTGAACTAATAGAAGAGGCTGCTGATACGGTTATAACGCTTACGACTGGGAAAAAGCTGGTGGTGAAAGAGAAATCAGCTGAGCTCATTTCGCTCAATCAGCAGTATTTGCAAACCATCGGCCTCGTTGCGGCGGCCCAAAAGAGTGAACAGACGGAGGGTCCTTCGACATGAAAAAGATGCTGCCTTGGTTAATTACGATTTTGTTGGCCATAACGCTAATTGCGATTGTAGCCATCATTTTATTCCGATCGCTATTTGGAGATAATGCCGATGCGGAAGCGGAGAAAAAGCCGGTTAAAATCGAAGTGTTGTCTGCTACTGAGCGTGTGGAGGTCACGTCGGAGCTGAAAGATTTCCGCCGAAACTTGATGGATGAGGAAAAGGTCGTCATTGCGAGCTTTGCATTCCAGCTCGATTCCAAAAAAACGAAAGAAGATTTCGACAAGCTGCTGGAAATCGAAATTAAACCGATTATTAGCCGGACGCTTGCTGATATGACGGCAAAAGATTTAAGCGGCTCGCTCGGCGAGGATGCTTTGGAAACGAAGCTGCTTAATTTGATTAATCCTAGCCTGCCGAAAGGCAAGCTTGTAAAAGTCGAAATTACAAACATCATTATCGCGGATATGTAGGTAGCCCTGCGATATTCCTCGAAGGAGGTGAGAGAATTGGTTGATGTATTATCGCAGAACGAAATTGACGCCCTGCTCGCCGCGCTGTCTTCCGGAGAAATGGATGCAGAAGATTTAAAGAAGGAAGAGGTTTCGCGCAAAGTAAGTGTGTACGACTTCAAGCGAGCCGTTCGTTTCTCGAAGGATCATATTCGAAGCTTGACACGCATTCACGAAAACTTCGCGCGATATTTGACAACCTATTTCTCGGCGCAGCTTCGCACGTTTGTTCAGATCAACGTCGTAGACGTTGAGCAGTTGCCTTACGACGAATTTATCCGTTCGATTCCCAAAATGACGATTTTGAACATTTTTGAGGCGGAGCCGCTGGAAGGACGCATGGTGCTGGAGGTTCATCCCAATGTCGCATACGCGATGCTGGACCGCATGCTCGGAGGTCAAGGGATAGCCCCATCCAAAATCAACGCCCTTACCGAAATTGAAACGACGGTTATGGAACGTATTTTTGCCCGGACGTTCGACAGCCTTCAGGAAGCTTGGAAAACCGTTATCGATATCTCTCCAAGACTTGAAGCGCTAGAAACGAACCCGCAATTTATGCAAATTGTTTCGCCTAACGAGACGATTGCGTTAATTTCATTCAGCACAAAAATCGGAGACACAACCGGGATGATCAACCTCTGTATTCCGCATGTCGTGCTGGAACCGATTATGCCAAGACTGTCCGTCCATCATTGGTTTGTTTCTCAGAAAAAGGAACGAATTCCCGGAGAGGTTGAAATTCTGGAACAGCGCGTCAATAAAGCGAAACTGCCTATTGTCGCCGAGTTGGGAGAATCATCTATTACTATCAACGAATTTTTAACTTTAAACGTTGGCGATGTTCTTACTCTAAACAAGCCGGTTGATGAAGGACTGAAAATAAAAGTTGGAGACAAGCTTAAGTTCATTGGCAGCCCTGGGTCCGTACGGGACAAAATTGCTGTGCAAGTGGACCAGATTGTAAGCGAAGGAGCGGAAGAAGACTATGACGAGTAAAGATTATTTGTCACAAGAGGAAATCGACGCATTGCTCCGTCAATCCTCCAATGAGCTTGATGACGTACAATCGCCGGCAAATGAAGTTCAGCTTTCCGATTTTTTGTCCTCATTGGAGCAAGACGCTCTTGGGGAAATTGGAAATATTACGTTCGGCAGCGCCGCGACGGCCCTATCTACTTTGCTGGGCAAAAAAGTCGATATTACGACTCCTCAAGTTACGCTAGTGAAGCGTGAGGATCTTGGCGATGTGTTTCCTAAGCCGCATGTGGCCGTTAGCGTTCAATATGTAGACGGCTTTGAAGGCATCAACTCTCTTGTTATCCGCACGAAGGATGCTCAAATCATTGCAGATTTGATGCTTGGAGGAGAAGGGAACGTAACCGACCAAGAGCTTAACGAAATACATATTAGCGCCGTACAGGAAGCGATGAATCAAATGATGGGATCGTCGGCAACATCGATGTCCACCATCTTTAACCGATTCGTCAACATTTCCCCGCCGGGCATTGATATTTTGGACGTTAACAATGGAGATGGAATGGGTCATTTGCCTCCGGTCGATGTATTTATTAAAATTTCGTTCCATTTGACTATTGGCGATCTGATTGATTCCACGATTATGCAGCTCGTTCCGGTATCCTTTGCGAAGCAGATGGTATCGACGCTAATGGGCGGAGGGGAAGAGCTAGGCGGCACACCGACTAACGCTTCATCGCCGCCGCCAACAACCGCGCATGTCGAGCAACAGGCTGCCGCTCAGCAGACGGCCGCAGCTATGGCACCGCCGCCGCCCGCCGAATATCAGCAGACGGCACCGCAGCAACCGCCAATGGGATATGGCGCACATCCTGCGGCATACGACGGGAATATGGGCTACGCGCCACCGGGTTATGCGCAAAGCGCCAACCGGAACGTCAATGTTCAGCCGGTTCAATTCGCGAATTTCAGCCCGGGATCGTATCCTCAAACGGACGGTACCAATTTGAATTTATTGCTCGACATACCGCTTAAGGTAACTGTAGAATTAGGAAGGACCCAGAAGCAAATCAAAGATATTTTGGAGCTTTCGCAAGGCTCGATTATTGAGCTGGACAAGCTGGCAGGCGAGCCGGTTGACATTTTGGTCAACAACAAGCTGATTGCCAAAGGCGAAGTCGTCGTCATTGACGAAAACTTCGGCGTTCGCGTCACAGATATCGTAAGCCAATGGGACCGCATTCAAAAATTACAATAACATCCTAGGAGGAAATGAAGATGGCAAACCGCATTCTGATCGTAGACGACGCTGCTTTTATGCGTATGATGATTCGCGATATTTTATCCAAAAACGGATATGAAGTAGTAGGGGAAGCACAAGACGGCGCTCAGGCGGTTGAGAGGTACAAGGAATTGAAGCCCGATCTCATTACGATGGATATTACGATGCCGGAGATGGACGGAATTTCCGCTTTGAAGGAAATTAAAAAGCTGGATGGAAACGCAAAGGTTATTATGTGTTCTGCTATGGGTCAGCAGGCGATGGTTATCGACGCTATCCAAGCTGGCGCCAAAGACTTTATCGTTAAGCCTTTCCAAGCGGATCGCGTTATTGAAGCGATCAAAAAGACATTAGGATAGTTCTATTTTTATGTTGAGTGAACAAATACGTTTGGCGATCTTGACCGCGACCGGGTTTGCCGCCTTGCCTGCCATTGCTGCTGCTGATTCAAGCGGCAGCGGGAACGGCACGGGCAGCGATGCGCCGATTTCGATCCCGAACACGGACCCCGGCGAATTTCTCGGCAGCATGGTGTGGGTCATGGTGGCGCTTGCCATCGTTATTGCCCTTATTTTAGTTGTCATCAAGTGGCTTTCGAAACGAAGCAAAATTTGGGGAGCCAATCGCTCGATGCGCTCGCTGGGAGGCGTGGGACTGGGGCAAAACAGCTCCATGCAAGTAGTTGAAATAGCGGGTCGCCTCTATATTGTAGGCGTTGGGCAAAACATCACTTTGCTCGATAAGCTCAGTCCGGAAGAAGCGGAGGACGTCATCGCCGCACTTGAGGGCGGACCTGAGAACGCCTGGTCGCCAAAAGATTTTGCCGAGCTTTTGAAAAAGTGGAAAAATCGGAAAACAGAGCGGCAGGAGCCGGGCAAAGAGCAATGGAATTCGCCTTCTTCTTTCCAGCAAATGCTTGAGAGCAAGCTCGAAAAAGGAGCGAACCGGAAGCAGCAATTGGAGAGCATGCTGAAAGACCATAATACGAATGAACGGTTGATGGATGATGAGAAATAAGAAGTGGCTGCTTTCTTTCGTTGCGATTTTGCTGTTGTCCTTGTTAGCACAATCGTATGCTTATGCGGAGCCGCTTCCCGACGTTTCCATTAATATTGGAGGCGGCGAAGGGGATAAGCCCGGAACCAGCGCGCTTTCGCTTCTGCTGCTTATAACCGTACTAAGCATAGCGCCAGCTATATTGGTATTAATGACAAGCTTTACTCGAATCGTTATTGTGCTCAGTTTTGTGCGCACCTCGCTCGGCACGCAGATGATGCCGCCGAACCAAGTGCTGATCGGGCTCGCCATGTTTCTCACCTTGTTTATTATGGCGCCGACCTTTGGACAAGTGAACGAAGTTGCGCTCCAACCTTATTTAAAAGGGGAAATTTCGCAAACCGTCGCCTTTGAAAAAGCGTCCGTTCCTATGAAAAAGTTTATGTTCTCTCATACAAGGGAGAAGGATTTGCTGCTTTTTATGGATTATACCAAAACGGAAAAGCCAGAATCGTTTGAGGAAATACCGTTAACGGTTTTAATTCCCGCCTATGCGATAAGCGAGCTGAAGACGGCATTTCAAATGGGTTTTATGATCTTTATCCCGTTTCTCGTCATTGATATGATCGTGTCCAGCGCCTTAATGGCGATGGGGATGATGATGCTTCCGCCGATTATGATTTCGCTTCCGTTCAAGCTGTTGCTGTTTGTGCTTGTGGATGGCTGGTATTTAATTGTTAGATCGTTGCTTCTCAGTTTCAGCACATGACGAAGGCAGGAGGGAACTAGGATGAGTGCTGACTTTATCATCGGTTTAGCCGGCGAAGCCGTCTATACGGTACTGAAGGCCAGCGCCCCGATGCTCGTTCTTGCGCTTGTTGTCGGACTTATTATTAGCGTATTCCAGGCGACAACCCAAATTCAAGAGCAGACGCTTGCTTTTGTTCCAAAAATCGTTGCGGTCTTTTTGTCGATTATCATTTTTGGACCATGGATACTAAATACGGTTGTGGATTTTACCTATCATCTGCTGAGCAATCTTCATAATTATATTGGATAGGTTGTGAGCGGATGAACGCGATCGTACAAGGCTTCCCTATTTTTTTGCTTATCTTTTGTCGAATTACTTCGTTTTTCGTCGTCGCGCCTGTCTTTTCTTCGCGAAGCGTGCCGAATACGTTTAAGATTGGGCTGGGCTTTTTTATTTCCTTTATCGTTTTTCTCACCTATGGGATGGAACAAACGATTGTGCCCGATGCGCAGTATGTGCTTTTTATTATAAGAGAAATTTTGATCGGGCTTATGATGGGTTATGTCGTCTACTTGTTTTTTGCCATCGTACAATCTGCCGGAGCTTTGATGGATTTACAGATTGGCTTTGCCATGGCGAACGTGGTAGATCCCCATACGGGGGTGTCCGCCCCGATGCTCGGCAACTTCAAGTATATGCTGATGCTGATCATTTTCCTTATGATGAAACGTCACCATTATGTACTTACGGGTCTTATGGACAGCTATCAATGGATGCCGCTTTCGAACGAAATGTTCAGCCGGCTGATGAGCGGGGGAGTAACCGACTTTTTGGCCCGAACGTTTGCGAATACGTTTTTGCTGGCTATGCAAGTTTCGGCGCCGCTTGTCGTTGCCATGTTTTTGACGGATTTAGGCCTTGGCTTTATTACCAAAACGGCTCCGCAATTCAACGTCTTTGTCATCGGAATTCCGTTAAAAATTATAATCGGTTTGTTCCTTATCGTTTTGCTGATGCCTGGACTTACTATGTTGTTTGAAAAGCTGTTTGCGATTATGTTCCAGTCGCTGGAGCAGCTGTTTGGAATCGTACAGGGACCGCCTGCGGGGCAATAGGAGGCTGTTTTCGTGCGCAAGTATCGTTATGAACTGGATTTGCAGCTTTTTAGCCAAGAGAAAACGGAAAAGGCGACTCCGAAAAAGCGCGAAGAATCCAGAAAAAAAGGACAAGTCGCCAAATCGAGCGATTTGCCGGCGGCTCTTATTCTTTTGTTTGTATTTGCTTCGTTTGCGATGCTAGGCGGCTTTTACAAGTCTCGCATTAACGATATGTTCGGGGGTCTGTTCCAGGATTGGCTGACGATGGAGATAACCACGGAAAACGTAATGTCCTTATTTCTGAACATTGCGAAACAGTCTCTTATTATGCTGCTGCCTATCTTTTCTATTGTAGTCGTCATCGGCGTGCTCGGCAATGTGGTCCAGTTTGGATTTTTGCTTACGGGTGAGCCGCTGAAAATGCAGATTAGCAAATTGAATCCAATCGAAGGGTTCAAGCGAATTTTTTCGATGCGAAGCTTGGTCGAGTTTCTCAAAAGCATTTTGAAAGTAACAATTATAGCGGTATTGGTTTATTTAACGATAGTTAGAGAATGGGACAATTTGTTGTCGCTGTCTATGCAGCCTTTGGAGGATATTTTCGCTTTTACGGCCAGTCTTACAATCAAGTTGGGGTTGGAAACGGGGGCCGTGCTCGCAGCGCTAGCATTTCTTGATTTTCTATACCAAAGATATGAGCATGAAAAAAGCATCAGAATGTCCAAGCAGGACATTAAGGACGAATACAAAAAATCGGAGGGGGATCCTCTTATCAAGGGACGGATTCGCGAGCGGCAGCGCAGAATGGCGCTTCAGCGAATGATGCAGGATGTCCCTAAAGCCGACGTCGTCATCACCAACCCAACCCATTTTGCCATCGCCTTGAAATACGATGCTTCCAAAATGGAGGCTCCTACAATTCTCGCAAAGGGGATGGATCATGTAGCTTTGCGAATTAAGGAAGTCGCGAAGGAAAACGGCGTCATCACGATGGAAAACAAGCCGCTGGCCAGAGCGCTATACGAACGGGCCGAAATCGGGGATGTCATACCGGGGGACTTGTTCCAAGCTGTGGCTGAAGTGCTGGCATACGTATATAAAATGAAGGGCCGGAAGTCTGGGCGGCCTTAAATGTTCGGGGAGGAGGAAGCATCATGAAAGCAAAAGACTTACTCATTATTTTAGGAATCATCGGAATCGTACTCATGATGATTATCCCGATCCCGATATTACTTATCGATATCCTCCTCATCTTAAATATTTCTATAGCACTGATGATTTTGCTAGTCGCTCTGAATACAAAAGAAGCGCTCGACTTTTCCATTTTTCCAGCGATTTTGCTCATCACTACTTTATTCCGGCTTGCGCTGAGTGTTTCAACTACACGGAGCATTTTGCAGCATGCGGAAGCGGGAGAGGTTATCGCCACTTTCGGCAGTTGGGTAGGCGGGGGAGAAGTCGTCATCGGCTTTATCGTCTTCCTCATTCTAGTCGTTGTTCAATTTATCGTTATTACGAAAGGTTCGGAGCGGGTTGCCGAGGTTGCCGCCAGATTTACGCTTGATGCAATGCCCGGCAAACAAATGAGTATCGACGCAGATTTGAACTCCGGACTCATTAACGAGCAGCAGGCTAGAGAGCGCCGTTCTAAAATTGAGCGCGAAGCCGACTTTTACGGCGCGATGGACGGTGCGAGCAAATTTGTAAAAGGCGATGCGATTGCGACGATTATTATTTTGATCATCAACTTGATTGGCGGATTTATTGTAGGTATGGCTATGCACGATATGGACTTCGCCACGTCGCTCAAAACGTTTTCCATCTTGACTATTGGTGACGGTCTCGTTGCACAAATTCCGGCTTTGCTTATTTCCACAGCTGCTGGCCTCATTGTAACGCGCGCCGCATCCGAAGGCAATTTGTCCGATGACGTCACTGCACAGTTGTTCAGATATCCTAAAATGCTGTATGTCGCGGCTGGCACAATTGCCGTTCTTGGCCTTACGCCAATCGGCATTTTGAGCACATGGCCGTTTGCCATTTTGCTTGCAATTGGGGCTTATGTCATGCAGAAAAAGCAGGTGCAGCAGCAGCAGCAGGAAGAGCTGCTTGTGGAAGAACAGCAAATCGAGGAAGTTCGCAGTCCGGAGAGCGTCATCAGCCTGCTTCAAGTGGATCCGATCGAATTCGAGTTCGGCTATGGCCTCATTCCGCTTGCGGATGCGCAGCAAGGCGGCGATTTGCTGGATCGGATCATTATGATTCGCAGACAATGCGCGTTAGAGCTGGGACTGGTCGTTCCGGTCATCCGCATCCGCGACAATATTCAACTCAAGCCAAACGAATATGTAATAAAAATAAAAGGCAATACGGTTGCTAGGGGCGACTTGCTGCTTAATCATTACCTCGCCATGAGCCCCGGTTTTGAGGACGATTCCGTCATCGGAATTGAAACGACGGAACCTGCGTTCGGACTGCCGGCCATTTGGATCGACGAAGCGACGAAAGAGCGCGCGGAACTGTCCGGATATACGGTAGTAGACCCGCCTTCCGTTGTGGCGACGCATTTAACCGAAATTATTAAGCGTCATGCACATGAACTGATCGGACGCCAAGAAGCGAAGATGCTGGTCGAAAACGTGAAAGAATCGTATCCGGCATTGGTAGACGAATTGATTCCTTCTATTTTATCGGTGGGAGACATTCAGAAGGTGCTGGCCAAATTGCTGAAAGAAAAAGTGTCGATCCGCGATTTGGTGACGATTTTTGAAGCTTTGGCCGATCACGGTCATTATACGAAAGACCCCGATATTTTGACGGAATATGTGAGGCAGTCGCTTTCCCGCCAAATTACGCAGCAGTTTTCTCCTGGAGGGGATACGCTTAGAGTCATTACGGTCGGTCCTCAACTGGAGAAAAAGATTGCGGAATCGGTACAGCAAACCGATCAAGGCAGCTACATCGCGCTTGACCCGATTTCCACTCAACAAATCTATCAAAAGCTTAACGAGCATGTAAGCCGCCAAATCCAATCCGGACAGCAGCCGATTGTACTGGCTTCACCTACGATTCGAATGTATTTGCGGCAAATTATTGAAAGAACGATGCAAGAAGTGCCTGTATTGTCCTACAGCGAGCTCGAACCAAACATTGAAGTGCAAAGCGTAGGGGTGGTGAATTTATGAGAGTTAAGCGATACGTTGTAAACGCGCTCCCGGAAGCCGTCACCATGATTCGAACGGAGCTTGGCAAAGACGCCGTCATTTTGGACACAAAGGAAATTAAGGTCGGCGGGTTTATGGGCATGTTCCGCAAGAAAAAAATGGAGGTCATTGCAGCTGTGGAGGCCGGAGCCGCTAAAAGCGGGGAGCTTCCTCAGCGTAAAGCGTCTCCAGAGATTCATGCGGTTGTTGAGCAAATTTTGCAGACGGCCCAGCGGACTAGCACGGCGGTTATGGAACCGCCCCCTCCGCCCCCGCAGCAAAAGGTTCAGGAAGCCGACAGCGCAAGGCTCGAAAAAGAACAATTTATTATTAATGAAATTCGCGATCTCAAGGAATACATGTTAAAGCTGTCCAAGCAGCAAAGCGATCTGCATTCTATGTCGGAAGCGATGCTGGCTTTGAAAGGACGGCTGGTGCAGCAAGAGCTGGATGAGGTCTTGATCAACCGGTTGATCGACGAACTGGCGGCGAAGCAATCGGAAGCCGGTACGATTTTTGATTTCGAGGAAATATGGCGCCTCGCCAAAGGAATTGTGACGGAATGGCTCCAGCCTTACGACCATGCAGTCATTAGCGGGGACGCTAAAGTTGTTCATTTTGTCGGGCCGACCGGGGTAGGGAAAACGACGACGATTGCAAAGCTTGCCGCAGAGCAAACGATTAAGCAAGGAAAAAAGATAGGTTTTATTACTTCGGATACGTACCGGATCGCGGCGGTGGATCAGCTTCGGACTTATGCCAACATCTTGAACGTTCCGCTTGAAGTCGTGTTTTCGCCCATGGATCTGCCTAAAGCCTATAAAGGGCTTGAAGGACGCGATTTGATTCTGATGGATACGGCGGGACGCAACTTTAGAAGCGAGCTTCATGTATCGGAAGTAAACAGCTTGCTGCAAACGGATGAGCCAAGCGAAACGGTTCTTGTTCTAAGCCTAACCGGGAAAACAAAGGATATGGCTGCGGTCGCGGAGCGGTTTCAAAAGTTCGGCGTACGCAAGGTGTTGTTTACGAAATTGGACGAAACAAGCGTGTATGGTGCGATTTTGAATTTGATCATGGTTTATGAGCTGTTTCCGACACATCTGGCCAGCGGCCAAACGGTCCCGGACGATATTGAGCGGTTTCGGGCACAGAAATATGTGGAATTGCTTTTAGGAGAAAGCGGGTATGAATGATCAGGCGGAAGCATTACGGAATTTAGTCAAGCAGCAAGAGCTTCGCATAGATAGGAAGGAAACGAGAGTCGTAACCGTGACAAGCGGAAAAGGCGGGGTCGGCAAGTCCAATTTCAGCCTTAATTTCGCTTTATCGCTGCAACGGCTCGGCAAAAAGGTGCTCGTATTTGACGCAGATATCGGAATGGCGAATATCGATGTGCTGATGGGCAAAACCTCGACGTACAGTCTCTACCATTTGTTAAAGCAAGAAAAAACGATTTGGGATATTATTCAAACGGGTCCGGAAGGTCTCCATTATATTGCGGGAGGTTCCGGCTTCAAAGATTTATTGGATCTGTCAGAAGACCAATTGGAACGGTTCGCTTCCGAAATTGAAAAGCTGCATGGCGAATACGACATTATCTTATTCGATACCGGCGCAGGACTTTCCAAGGAAACGGTCAAGTTCATCACCGCGGCACAAGAGACGATAGTCGTCACCACTCCGGAGCCTACTTCCATTACGGATGCCTACGCGCTCATTAAAATGGTAAAGGCGATGGATGTGCCAGTAGAGTTCAAACTCATTGTCAACAGGGCGGCGGATGAAAGAGAAGGCAGAGAGACGGCACAAAAAATTTCGCTCGTTTCCAGCCGCTTTTTAAATTCGGAATTGCCGTCCCTTGGAGTCGTTCCAGATGATTCCAAAGTGTCGAAGGCCGTAAAAAAACAAATTCCATTTTTGATCGCGTTTCCGGACAGCGACGCGGCGGTGGCTGTTCTGGATATCGCCAAGCATTTTTTGGATATCCGTCAACCGAACCAAGCAGGCGGCGGCGTCAAAGGATTTTTGACTAAATGGTTCAGACTTTCAAGATGATCCTTTGAAATGAGGTGGGAAGCAAATGGTGGGTCCATATCGAGTATTGGTCGTAGACGATTCCGCATTTATGAGAACAATCATCAGCGATCTCATTTTGCAGGACGATCAGTTTATCATCGCTGCAACGGCTGCAAACGGAGTGGAAGCGGTTAGCGCTGCTGCCGAGCTGAAACCGGATGTCATTACGATGGATCTCGAAATGCCGATGATGAACGGGATAGAAGCGCTGCAACTCATCATGAAATCGACTCCGACTCCCGTTATTATGTTGTCGGGGATCAGCGAAGACAATACGCGGGATACGATCAAAGCGTTGCAATACGGGGCGTTTGACTTCATTCGCAAGCCGTCCAGCGCAATGTCCAGCGACATTCATCAGGTCGGCGAACAATTGCTTGAGAAGCTGAAAGTGGCCGTTTTTGCGAAGCGCAGCCGAAAATCGCCTCCGGTTCCCGAAACGCGATCACAAGAAGCTGCCCGGATCGAGCAGCCGGCACCGCCGCTGCGGAAGCCTCAGGCTCCAAAGATCGAGGAGCCGAAAAAACAAGCGAAAACTCCTTTACATACAGTTAAAAAGTCAGAAGCAGAACGTACGGACCCCACGGCTGAAAGGAAACGGCCAAAAGAGAAGGAACCAGCTGCTCCTGCTCGCAAGATGACAGAAAAGAGCTCATCCGTTTCTCGGCCGATTAAAGACGCGGGACTGCTTAATCAAAAATCATCGGATAAAAATAGACCAGCCGGTTCCACATCGTTTAAGCATATTGTTGCGATAGGAACGTCAACAGGAGGACCTAGGGCGCTTCATGAAGTGATTTGCTCGTTGCCAGAAGGGTTTCCTGCCCCAGTGCTCGTCGTTCAGCATATGCCGCCAAAGTTTACCAGATCGCTCGCCCAGCGGCTTGATAGTTTCAGCTCGTTAAAAGTGGTAGAGGCGGAAGCAAACATGAGGGTTGCCGCAGGAACGGTTTATATCGCTCCAGGTGGCTATCATATGGAGCTCGCCAAAGATTCGGCAGGGTATGCGATTCATTTGTCGGATCAGCCGCAACGAAACGGTCATCGCCCTTCGGTAGACGTTTTGTTTGAATCGATTGCCAATTATCGGGAGCTGCAAAGACATGCCGTCATTATGACCGGCATGGGCAGCGACGGAGCCAAAGGAATGAAAGTTCTAGCGGAACAAGGCGACGTAACGACGATTGCGGAGGCAGAGGAAACGTGCATCGTATATGGAATGCCCCGCTGCGCAGTGGAAATGGGCGCTGCAGGGACGGTATTGCCCTTGCAAGCCATTGCTTCCAAGCTTGAGGGTGCAGTGTCTACGTAAGTATAGATTGTGAATGATCATACTAACAGGAGGTGCCAGAAAATGGATATGAACGCGTATTTGTCCATGTTTATTGACGAATCAAACGATCATCTTCAATCCTTAAACGAAAACCTGCTTCAATTAGAAAGCAATCCCGAAGACCTGTCCATTGTACAATCGATTTTCCGCTCCGCCCATACTCTTAAAGGCATGTCGGCCACGATGGGATTTGAGGACTTAGCCGCTTTGACCCATGAAATGGAAAACGTCCTTGATCTAGTCCGCAACAACAAGCTTAAGATGGACAGTTTTATTTTTGACACGTTGTTTAAAGGGTTGGACGCTTTGGAAGCGATGGTTCAGGATATTGTGGGCGGGGGAACGGGAAAAGCCGATGTTACGGCCATTGTCGCTTCGCTGCAGAGCATCTTAAAAAGCGATTACAAAAGCGGCGTTGCCGCTGTGGCCGAAACGAAGGAGCAGCAGGTTTCGGGAGGTGCCGCTTTACTTGATCAGTTCCAATCTTCCATTTTGCTTCAATCGATGGAAAGCGGTCTAAAGCCGTTTTATGTACAAGTATCCGTAGACGAAAACTGTGTGCTGAAAGCGGTTCGCGCTTATATGGTATTCGATTTGCTGGAGCGAAACGGAGAAATTGTTAAGTCAGACCCGTCCGTTCAAGATTTGGAGCAAGAAAAGTTTGACCGTTCGTTCTCTGTGTTTACCATTTCCAACTTGGCAGAGGAAGAACTGAAAACCCAAATTTCCAACATTTCCGAAATTCAATCGGTACAGATTACCCCGCTAGACGCCGAGACGCTTGCTGAGCTAATGGCGGCTCCAGCAGCAGCCGCTGTAGAAGCGCCCGAGAAGCCGGCTGCGTCGCCATCGACTTTCACTCCTGCTGCCGAAAGAGGAGAACCCGCCAAAAGGGCGGCGGCTCCAGCTCAAGGGGGCAATGTAGCAAGAACGATTCGCGTCGATATCGACCGGCTCGATACGCTGATGAACCTGTTTAGCGAGCTGCTGATCGACCGCGTCCGTCTGGAGCAGCTGGCAAGCGAAATTAAACAAAACGATTTGACTGAAACCGTTGAACATATGGCGAGAGTCAGCTCGGATTTGCAAAATATCGTGTTGAAACTTCGAATGGTTCCTGTCGATTCCGTATTTAACCGGTTCCCGCGGATGGTGCGCGACCTTGCTAAATCGCTCGATAAAAAAATGGAGTTGGTCATTACAGGGGCGGACACGGAGCTTGACCGAACCGTTATTGATGAAATTGGCGATCCGCTCGTTCACTTGCTGCGCAATTCTGTTGACCACGGAATCGAGCTGCCGCAGGAGAGAGTCGTGGCTGGCAAACCGGAGACGGGGACGATCCATCTACGGGCCTATCATAGCGGAAACCATGTTTTTATCGAGGTGGAGGAAGACGGTCACGGCATCAATCAGGAAAAGGTGCTCAAAATCGCGATCAAAAACGGCGTCATTACCGAAGAGGAAGGCGCAAAGTTGTCGTCGGATGAAATCAACATGCTTATTTTTGCCCCCGGCTTTAGTACGGCGGACAAAATTTCCGATATATCGGGCCGCGGAGTAGGTCTTGACGTCGTCAAAACGAAAATTACTTCGCTTGGCGGCAATGTCACCATTCAATCGGCGTACGGCAAAGGCACAAAGTTTTCCGTACAGCTGCCGCTGACGCTGTCGATCATCTCCGCCATGCTCGTCAAGCTTGGTTCCGAGAAATACGCTATTCCGCTTACGTCCATTGTGGAAACGGGCATCGTGCAAAGGTCTGCTATCTTAAATGTTCATGGCAGCCAAATGATCCAGTTCCGCAATTCCATTATTCCGCTAGTATCGCTCAGTCAAATTTTGGAAGCATCCGATTACGATGAATCCAGTGAGACGGAAACGGAAATTATCGTTATCCGCAAAGGCGAAAAATGGGCGGCCATCATGGTGGACGAATTTATCGGCCAAAGCGAAATCGTATTGAAAT
Source organism: Paenibacillus sp. GCM10027627 (assembly GCF_042675505.1). NCBI lineage: Bacteria > Bacillati > Bacillota > Bacilli > Caryophanales > Paenibacillaceae > Paenibacillus > Paenibacillus sp. GCM10027627. The sequence continues at coordinate 1,310,598 of NZ_JBHTHB010000001.1, read as the reverse complement.
CGCTAGGCAAATATTTAACTAATATTTATGCCATTTCGGGCGCCACCATTTTGGGCGACGGGCAAGTAGCGCTTATTATCGACCCGAACGCACTTATCAAATAAGGAGGTTTTTTCGATGGGAGAAGAGCTGAAGGTAATCGTATTTGCGCTAGGGAATGAGGAGTATGGAATCGAGGTCGACAAGGTCCGTACGATTGAAAGATTGTCGCCTATTACACGAGTTCCAAAAACCGCCTCGTTCATTAAAGGCGTGATCAACTTGCGAGGCGTTGTTGTGCCGGTGATCGATTTGCGCGGCCGGTTCAATCTTGCCGAAACGACGGCTACCGATAATTCCCGAATCATTGTTGTTGCCGTTGCGGATATGGAAGTGGGCTTTATCGTTGATTCTGCAAATGACGTCATTGATATCGATGAAGATACTATTGATTCTCCTCCGGAAATCGTTGGGGGCATCAAAGCTAAATATTTGAGAGGAATTGCGAAGCTAGGGGAAGGGCGCTTGCTTATTATGCTGAATTTGTCCGAAGTTTTGAACAAAAGCGAAATTATTCAGCTTGAGCAGCTAGAGGTATAAGCTGTGACATCATTTAATTCATTTCAAGCCTTTCAGCTCGATGTGCTGAAGGAGGTCGGAAATATTGGCGCAGGCAATGCGGCGACCGCCCTATCCAAACTTTTGGACAAACCAGTCGATATGGCTGTGCCAAAAGTGAGCCTGCTTCCTTTTGAGGAAATTGCGGAGCGTGTCGGCGGCGCCGAACAAACCGTAGTGGCCATCTTTTTCCGGGTGGAGGGCGATGCGCCCGGCAACATGTTTTTTATTATGCAGGAGAGTGCCGCCAAACGCATTTTGAACCAGCTGTTTTCGATAAATCATCAGGATGGCGTTGGTTATTCCGAAATGGAGCTGTCCGCTCTTAGCGAAATCGGCAATATTTTGGCGGGCTCCTATCTTTCGTCGCTTGGGGATTTCACCAAGCTGCCGATGCTCCCGTCCGTCCCCGGTATCGCGCTTGACATGGCGGGCGCCATTTTGAGCTACGGACTGCTCCAATTCGGGGAAATGGGAGACTCGGCTCTGCTGATTGAAACGGCATTTTTGGAAGACAGCCAGTCGCTCGATGGACATTTCTTTCTTATTCCGGACCCGGAATCTTTCGAAAAAATATTCAGAGCACTGGGAGTCGTTTAACCATGACGGGACAAACGTTAGTGAAGGTTGGCATGGCGGATCTGAATGTCGCGACAGGCGGAGCCGTATTAAAAACGACAGGCCTTGGCTCCTGCGTAGGTCTGACGCTGTACGATCCGGCCAGCAAAATTGCCGGCATGGCTCATGTGATGCTGCCAACATCAAGCATAGCGAGGGAATCGCAAATCAACATTGCCAAATATGCGGATACGGCCATTCCGGAATTGATTGAGCGGATGAAGGGGCTTGGTGCCCGGATGGAAAAGATTGTGGCCAAAATGGCGGGCGGAGCGCAAATGTTTGCTTTTAGCGGACAATCGGATACGCTCCGCATCGGTCCTCGCAACGTGGATTCTTGCAGTGAAATGCTGGTCAGCCTAGGCATTCCGATATTATCGCAGGATACTGGCGGAAACTACGGCAGAACGGTAGAGTTTGACAGCGACAATGGCATTCTTCTCATTAGAAGCGTGCAGTTTGGAACAAAGGAGATTTAGCATGCTGGGAACATGGAGATGGAATGTAGCATTTGGCCTGCTCGGCATCGGACTGACGGTCCTCTTTTCAATTGACAGCAACCCGCTGACCGTTACTCTGTTAAGAAGTCTCTATGCGTTTTTGGCATTTTTTGCACTCGGCTATGCGGCGCGGTTAGCGGCGGGCATCATTTTAAAGCCACCCGCTATCATCGCCGAACCGTCTAGCGAAGAAGAGCAGCAGGATGGCGGCGAGCGCGGGGGGCAGCTGGACTTAAGAACGCCCGATGAGATGGATGATTTGAACGACCTGCTGAAGCAACAGCTTCAAGGGGGAACAGCGGAGTCCAAGGAAATGGAACCGGTCCAAATGGATGCCGGATTCAAGCCGCTGTCGCCTCCCCAATTTGTTTCAACTACCAACAAACAACCAGAGGAATTGGCGAAAGCATTACGTCACCTGACAGGAGAGTGAGTCGATGACTGAGCAGCTGAAAACGCCTCATTTGACTAACATCCAGATGTGGCAAGCGTGGAAAGAGCATGGCGATCTTGAAGCCAAAAAGTCATTAATTGAAAATTATTTGCCTCTCGTCGATTATGTAACGAACCGGATGGCGATCGGCTTGCCCAAAAATGTAATCAAAGACGATTTGGCAAGCAACGGAGTAATGGGCTTAATAGATGCGATTGAAAAATTCGACTATTTGCGCGGTCTTCAGTTTGAAACTTATGCGTCCTGGAGAATAAGGGGTTCCATTATTGACGGCTTGCGTCAAGGAGACTGGGTTCCGAGATCGGTTCGCGAAAAGGCCAAGCGAGTAGAGGATGCCTATCAGATTCTTGAGCAGCAGTATATGCGGTCCGTAACGGATGCCGAGGTCAGCTCTTACTTGCAAGTAAGCGAAAAGGAATTTACAACGATGCTTCAAGATATTTCTGTGGCGACGATTTGTTCCTTGGAAGACCCAATACGCGAAGAGGAATCCGAAACGAGAATGTCCTTGCTTGTAGATGACAAAGCAAAAAATCCAGATCATAAAGTACATGAGTTTTATTTGAAAGAATCGCTGGTTAAAGGGATTGAACGATTGACAGAAAAAGAAAGAACGGTTGTATCCCTGTTTTATTATGAAGAGCTTTCGCTCAGCGAAATCGCGGAAGTGATGTCGCTTTCACCTTCGAGAATTTCCCAGCTCCATTCCAAAGCCATTTTGCGGCTGCGGGGAGCGCTGGCTAAACATAAAGATCAACTAATGCAGCATTAGGAGGGAGGGAGTAAGGTGGACAATCTACAATTAGACACCTATCTGCGTATTCAAACATCAGCTGACAAACTGTCTGCCTTTATTACATTTAGCCGAATTACGGATGAATTTTCATGTACGGCATCGGAACTGGTGCACTTTGTGCGTAGCAAGGGGGTTGTCCATGGTCTCCGAACCGATGTGCTGGAACAAATTTGCGCCAATCCCCTTGCCTATTGCCGGGAGCAAACTTTGTTTGCCCAAGGGGACATGGCCCGTCCCGGCAAAGATGGTTCCGTCCGTTATATCTTCGATATTAATGAAGCGGAACAAAAGCCTTTTGAAAACGAAGACGGCAAGGTAGATTTAAAAGAAGTGACCAAGCTGAAAAATGTGAAGCGCGGCCAATTAATTGCCGAACTAGTCGAACCGCTGCCGGGGGCGCCGGGCAAAACGGTTACGGGAGACGAAATCGAATCGAAGTATGGCAAAAAGTCCAGACTGATGGTTGGCAAAAATGTGGTGCTTAGCGGTGAAAATACGGCGATGTATGCTGCCATTGACGGGCTAATCGCGATTACCGACAAAGGGAAAATTAATGTTTTCCCTGTCTATGAAGTAAACGGGGATGTTAATTACAGCGTTGGCAATATCGATTTTGTCGGAACAGTTGTCATTCGGGGGAATGTGCTAAACGGCTTTCGGGTCAAGGCGTCAGGCGATATCCGGGTCATTGGCGGCGTGGAGGGCGCTGAGCTGGAGTCGGAAGGTTCCATCGAAATTACGGGCGGCATTATGGCGGGCAACAAAGGTTATGTCAAAGCGGGCCGCAATGTCAAAAGCTCCTTTATTCAGGACGGCAATGTATTTGCGGGCGAGGATGTTCTCGTCTCGCAAAGCATTATGCATTCCACTGTAAAGGCAGGCAAAAGCGTCATTTGCTCTGGCGCCAAAGGTCTCCTGGTAGGAGGCACTATTCAAGCGGGAGATCAAGTGCATGCCCGTACGATCGGCAATGCCATGTCAACCGCGACGGCTATCGAAGTAGGCGTTAATCCGCGGCTTCGGGAAGAGCTGCTAGAGCTTAGAGCTACGATTAAGCAATCGTACGAAAGCAACGAAAAAACCGAAAAAGCGCTTGTTATTTTAGATCAGATGGCGGCTGCGGGACAACTGACGCAGGATAGGCTAGAGCTTCGCTCAAAGCTCAGCGCAACGAAACGCCAGACGATTGCATTGATCGACGAATCTAAAGCGCGCATGCTTGAAATTGAAAAAACGCTGGAGGATACGGATCGTTCCAGAGTCGACGTAAGCGGCATCGCATATGGCGGCACAAGAATCGTTATCGGCCGTTATACGAAGTTTGTAAAGGACAGTGCGCAGCGTGTCACGTTTAAGCTGATGGACGGCGATATTGCGCTTGTGCCATTCCAATCTTAGCGCTTAAAGTCATAGCGCCGACACTTTCCATAAAAGGGGGGGCCCCGCATGACGTTTAAACCGCTTGATCTGCAAATGTCCGTGCCTCGGACGCCGGAATTTGGCGGCAAACACCAGCAAGCCGTTCAAAGGCCGCTCGTGGAGCAAAATATGTTGGCGAGTCAATCGGCCAAACAAACGGAACAATTGAGAACTCAAAATGCGCCCCTTGAACAATCGTCCAAGGCTCATGTCCGGGCGGATCAAGAAGGCAGCAAAAACGGCGGCAACGGGAAACAGGAGCAAAAGCGCACGGACAAGGAAGCGGCAGAAGCCGCCCCTGCGCCTGAGATTCCGGTTCATCCTTACAAAGGCCGCAACTTTGATATTAAGCTTTAGGAAAGCAGCAATAAAGGATAAAGGCGGGATGTACAGATGCAGCCATGGCAATATATTGTACTTATTGGAGCGGTTGTCATTGTAGGCGCCTTCGTTATGCCAAGGAAAAAAGAAGAGAGCGCGCCAGCCTCTCAATCGGTGCGCAACATGGAAACGGCGCTCGATCAGTTTATGGAAAACATGGAGAAGGACAACGAGCAGCTCTTGGAGCTTGTGTCGAGTTCGCAAAAGGCGGCGAAAGAGGAAGCTGAGGCAAAAGACAAAAGAATCCTTTCGCTTGAGCAGCGCTGCGAGCAGCTCGAAATGTTAGTTCAGGCGTCAGCCGAAGCGCTTGACTCGCGAATGGCCCAGGCTCAAACCGTCGAGGAATCGGTGAAGATAGTCACTAATGCCAGTTCAAACGGCGTAGAGTTATATTCGGCAGAGAAGATCGTTTCCGACTCCCTTAAGGAGAGTGCGGCGGATTACGCAGAACCGGTTAAGGAGAGGGGACTTTCGCTTCAAGACCGTTATGAGACGCTGTTTCAATTGTACCGGGAAGGCAAGTCTATCGAGGCTATCGCCAAAAAGCTCGGGATGAACAAAGGCGAGGTTCAGCTCATCATCGGTCTTTCCAAGCAGGAGGAGTCTGCTCATGTTTAACAAACGCTCATTTTTGCTTGGGCTGGGATGCGGCATCATTGCTGGAGCGATTTTGCTCCAATTGTTTAATTTGGGCCAGTCCAGCCAGGATCGGCTGCAAGAAATAGGCCGAGAAATCGAGCAGGGCGAAGGAGCGCAGCCTGGTCATTCAGCTGCTGCCGAGCCGTCGTCTGCGGCATCGCCTTCTTCTACTTCGTCTGGGGCCCAGACTGTAACCCCGTCTGCGACACCGGCATCAACGGCTGACCACGTATCGTCTTCAGGGGAGACAAGCTCTTCTGCAAAGCCTGAGCAAACGAAAGCGGCAGAGGAGCAGGAGCGGATTGTCATTCGGATCGAGCCAGGAACGGATCTGACTTCAACAGGCGAGCTGCTCGTTTCCAAGGGAATTATCGAAGATTCCGCACCGTTCATCAAAAAAATGAAAGCTTCCAAAAAACTAATCCGCGCAGGTTATTTCCTTTTCCCAAAAGGGATTGGCGCAGAAGAAGCCATCAAGATCGTAACGGGGCAGCCGCTGGATAAAAAAGAAGCCGATAAGCTCGCGAGTAAAGCTTAATTTTGTTGCACCGACCTCGCATTTGTGATATATTAATTGACGGTGTTAAAAACACACGCGATTCAATTTCGTCAACGGTGCTTTCGCCCGGCGAAAGTTTTGACGAAAGATGCGACTCGCGGAGGGACACAAACAAAAACCATTACAGGAGGTGTTGAAGAAATGGCGGTTATTTCCATGAAACAGCTACTAGAAGCTGGGGTACACTTCGGTCATCAGACTCGTCGTTGGAACCCGAAGATGGATCGTTATATCTTCACAGAAAGAAACGGAATTTACATTATCGACTTGCAAAAAACGGTTAAGAAAGTTGACGAAGCGTACAACTTTGTTAAATCGATCGCTGCAGAGGGCGGCACTATGCTGTTCGTAGGCACGAAGAAGCAAGCTCAAGATTCGGTGAAAGAAGAAGCTGAGCGTTGTGGCAACTTCTACATCAACCAACGCTGGCTCGGCGGCACGCTGACGAATTTCCAAACGATTCAAAAGCGTATCGACCGTCTGAAACAGCTTGAGAAATGGGAAGAGGACGGCACGTTCGCAGTTCTTCCGAAGAAAGAAGTTATCATTCTTCGCAAGGAAAAAGATCGTCTGGAGAAATTCCTGGGCGGAATTAAAGGCATGAAAGGTCTTCCAAGCGCATTGTTCGTTATCGATCCTCGCAAAGAGCGTATCGCAGTAGCGGAAGCTCGCAAACTTGGTATCCCAATCGTAGGTATCGTTGATACGAACTGTGATCCGGACGAAATCGACTACGTTATCCCTGGTAACGATGATGCAATCCGTGCAGTTAAGCTATTGACAGCTAAGATGGCTGACGCAATCGTGGAAGCTAACCAAGGCGAGCAAACAACAGCTTAATTCATCGCTTTTTTTTACAATTTCGCAAACAACAAAGGGTGGTCAGATGGTGCAAACCTCTCGCTGCCCTTTTTTTGAACAAAATTACGATGTGAACTTTTAGGAGGGTTTTTCAATGGCAGTTAGCGCTAGCGCAGTTAAAGAACTTCGTGAGAGAACGGGAGCAGGCATGCTCGATTGCAAAAAAGCTTTGGACGAAACAGGTGGCGACATCGATAAAGCGATCGCTTTACTTCGCGAAAAAGGCCTGTCGGCTGCGGCAAACAAAGCTGGACGCATTGCAACTGAAGGCGTTGTAGAATCTTACATCCACGCTGGCGGACGTATCGGCGTATTGGTAGAAGTAAACTGTGAGACGGACTTTGTTGCGAAGACTGACCAATTCCGCGAGTTCGCTAGAGATATCGCTATGCAAATCGCAGCAGCAAATCCTAAATTCGTTAGTCGTGAAGAAGTTCCTTCTGACGAACTGGAAAAAGAAAAAGAAATTTTGAAAAACCAAGCGCTTAACGAAGGCAAGCCTGAAAAAATCGTTGAAAAAATGGTTGAAGGCCGCATTTCGAAATACTATGAAGAGTATTGCTTGCTTGAGCAATCCTTCATTAAAGATCCAGACAAAAAAATCTCCGAGCTGCTGAATGAAAAAATTAGCAAAATCGGTGAAAATATTACAATTCGTCGCTTCGTTCGTTATGAACTGGGCGAAGGTCTTGAGAAAAAAGTTGACAACTTCGTTGAAGAAGTTATGGCTCAAGCGAAACTTTAATCCGAACGCACAGGCGGGGCGGGGCGTCCGCCCCGCCTTGCTTTTATAAACAAAGCAACATTGGAATCAAAATTGAAGGACCTCGCTCACGAGGTGCATGATGGAGGTATAAACGTTGGAACATCCTGTATATAAACGCATCGTCTTGAAGGTAAGTGGAGAGTCCCTATCCGGACAAGAAGGTTACGGCATTGAAGCTTCTGTCATCTCTTCCATCGCCAATCAGGTTAAAGAAGTGGTGGAACTCGGCGTCGAAGTTGCCATCGTCTGTGGCGGGGGCAACATTTGGAGAGGTATTGCCGGTTCGGCAAAGGGTATTGATCGGGCAACAGCGGACTACATGGGCATGCTGGCTACGGTTATGAATTCCCTTGCGCTTCAAGATGCGCTAGAGCAAATTGATGTGCCAACACGCGTACAAACGTCGATTGCCATGCAACAGATCGCGGAGCCTTATATTAGACGCCGTGCGATTCGCCACTTGGAGAAGGGCCGCGTCGTCATTTTCGCAGCAGGTACGGGCAATCCATTTTTCTCCACGGATACGACTGCCGCGCTTCGTGCAGCTGAAATTGAGGCAGAAGTCATTCTCATGGCCAAAAACAAAGTGGATGGCGTTTATTCCGCCGACCCGTTCAAAGACGAAACAGCAGAAAAGTTCGAAGAGTTGACTTACCTAGATATGCTGAATCGTAATCTTGGCGTCATGGACTCCACGGCTTCCTCGCTTTGTATGGACAATAACATCCCGCTGATCGTATTCTCCATTACGGAAAATGGCAACATTAAACGTGTCGTATTGGGCGAAAAAATCGGTACTATCATAAAAGGGAGTGTAAAATAATGCCGCAAGACATTAAAAAAAATGCAGAAGAGCGTATGGATAAAGCGATCTCGGCGTTTAAGCGTGATTTGTCGACGCTTCGCGCGGGGAAAGCAAGTCCGGCCCTTTTGGATCGCATACAGGTTGACTATTACGGATCGTTGACGCCGCTTAATCAATTGGCTAATATCAACACTCCGGATTCCCGCACGCTTATGATTCAGCCTTGGGACAAATCGTCCGTTTCGGCTATCGAAAAGGCGATTTTGAAATCGGATTTGGGCCTTACTCCGTCCAATGACGGATCGTCTATCCGTATTTCCGTTCCGCCGCTTACGGAAGAGCGCAGAGCAGAGCTTGTCAAATCGTTGAAAAAATTTGGCGAGGACGCTAAAGTGGCTATCCGCAACATTAGACGAGACGCTAACGACGACGTGAAAAAGCTGGAGAAAACCGAAATTTCCGAAGACGAGTCCCGCCGTCATCAAGAAGATATCCAAAAGGCAACGGACAAGTTTATTGCCGAAGTAGAAAAAGTGCTTTCCGCAAAAGAAAAAGAAATAATGGAAGTTTAAATGACTATAGACCCCTCCGTCAGGTGGGGTTACGTTTTTGACTATATGAACGCTGATAAAGCTTCTAAGTTAAAACGCGCCAGGGAGGAAGCTAGATGATCAAGCGGTTTTTAGCCAAACTGGGCTTGCCATCCTTGCCGACGGCTGATGCGCTTGCTTCCGAAAATGTGCCACAGCATGTTGCGATTATCATGGACGGAAACGGCCGTTGGGCAAAAAAACGCGGGCTGCCGCGCGTGGCGGGTCATCATTCCGGTATGAAGACGGTGAAGCGGATTACGATGGCCGCCGATCGTCTGGGCGTCAAATATTTGACGCTCTACGCGTTTTCAACTGAAAATTGGAAACGTCCGAAAGCGGAAGTGGACTTTTTGATGAAGCTGCCGCAGCAGTTTTTAGAAATTGAACTGGATGAGCTTGTCGCCAAAAACGTGCAAGTTAGAATGATGGGCACGAGGGACAACTTGCCGCCTCACACCATCGGCGCATTGGAAGAAGCCATCCTAAAAACAAAAAACAATACGGGACTTGTACTCAATTTTGCTCTAAATTACGGCAGCCGGATGGAAATGATGGAAGCTGTAAAAGGAATAGCAAATGATGTTAAGCAGGGCAAACTAGCGATAGAACATATCGACGAAGAAACGATGTCTTCCCGTTTGCTTTCGGGCGGTATGCCCGATCCCGATCTGTTGATCCGTACTAGCGGCGAGCTTAGACTAAGCAACTTTATGCTGTGGCAGCTAGCTTACAGCGAACTGTGGTTTACCGACGTTTATTGGCCGGAATTTACGGAAAAGCATTTTTATGAAGCGATAGCGCAGTATCAACGACGCGCTCGGAGATACGGGGGCATATAGTTTCAACTGACGGAGTGTGACATACATTGAGACAACGATTAATTACAGGTGTCATTGCGGGCGCATTTTTTATTGCTCTCGCTGTAATAGGAGGAGCGTTTTATTCAGGGCTGCTCATCTTATTGGCCATTATCGGATTTACAGAATATTCCCGAATGAACGGCGTCTCTCCGTTACATCCTTCCGCTCTGCTGGGTTATGCCGGCGTATTGTACTTTACGTTGCCATGGGAATCATGGGGCGTACAGCCTCCTTCTGCTTTGACGATCCTGTGGATGCTCGCTTTCCTTTTACTCGCTATTACAGTCGTTACAAAAAATAGGACAACGATTGACGGCGCCGCTCTTATGCTGTTAGGGGCTATTTATGTCGGCTATGGATTCGATGCGATGATTGCCGTTCGTGAAATGCCAGAACATGGCTTATTATGGACATTTTTGGCCTTTGGCTGTATTTGGGCATCGGATGTAGGAGCCTATTTTGCCGGACGAGCTCTTGGCAAACATAAATTGTGGCCTTCGATCAGTCCTAACAAAACGATTGAAGGAGCGGTTGGAGGCGTATTGCTTTCGTTAATCGTCGCTTTGGCGTTTTCTTTGGCTGCTCCAGATACTGTATCCATTGCAAAAGCATTGCTTATTGGCCTCGTAGCCGCTGTTGCAGGCCAGTTTGGAGATTTGATTCAATCGGCATACAAAAGAGTGCGCGATATTAAAGATACGGGAAGCTTGCTGCCGGGACATGGCGGCGTGCTGGATCGTTGCGACAGTTGGATTATTGTATTTCCGCTGTTGATCCTGACAGAACTTATCCCCGTGTAGCATAATGGGAGGTCCAACCTTGAAAAAAATTGCGTTGCTCGGTTCAACTGGTTCCATTGGAACCCAGACGCTGGATATTGTCAGCCGTCAGCCGGAACGTTATCAAATATCAGGATTGTCGGCTGGCAGCAATGTCGCGCTGGCAATTGAGCAGGCTAATGCGTTTCAGCCGTCCGTCGTAAGCTTTGCGACTAAGGAGTTGGCGGATTCAGCGCGGCTCCATCTGCCTCCGGGAACAAAAGTGGTGTACGGTGAAGAAGGCTTGATCGAAGTGGCGGCAGGAACGGATGCCGACACTGTTGTGACGGCGATTGTCGGCAGCCGCGGATTGTCCGCAACGCTTGCCGCGATTGAAGCGGGCAAAGCGATTGGACTCGCCAACAAGGAAACGCTTGTTACGGCGGGGCATTTGGTCATGAAACGCGCCAAAGAGCGCGGTGTGGCCATCTTGCCGGTGGATAGCGAGCATTCGGCTATCTATCAATGCTTGAATGGAGAAAATCGCAGCGATGTGCTAGGCATTACACTAACGGCCTCTGGCGGCTCGTTCCGCGACCGGACTCGGGCGGAGCTGGAAGGTGTGACTGTTGCGGAGGCGCTTAATCATCCCAACTGGTCAATGGGCGCCAAAATTACGATAGATTCCGCGACGATGGTCAACAAAGGGCTGGAAGTCATTGAAGCGAAATGGTTATTCGATTTGTCTTACGATCAAATTGAAGTGCTGATTCATCCGGAGAGCATCATTCATTCTTTTGTAGAGTTTAAAGATCATAGCGTCATTGCCCAAATGGGCATGCCGGATATGCGAGTACCTATCCAATATGCTTTGTCGTATCCGGATCGTATGTCCACTCCTACGGAGAGGCTGAACCTAGCGGCAATAGGCAAGCTGAATTTCAGGGAAATGGATTATAATCGATTCCCATGTCTGCGTATGGCATTCGAATGCGGCAAAATGGGGCAATCCTCGCCTTCGGTATTTAACGCGGCCAATGAAGTAGCCGTTGCCCGTTTTTTAAACGGGGAAATTACGTTTCTCGATATCGAGCGTATTTTGGAGACGGTTATTGATCGCCATAATCCTTGCGAAATCAATGATTTAGAAGCTATAGCTGAAGTGGACAACTGGGCGCGCAGGCTCGCTGCAACGGTCTGACCATGCCGAAAAAGTGGTTCTCTTGTATCGGGCGGGAGAATAATGATAATCTATGTACAGGCCGTAACGAACAGGAGGAAACACTTCGATGGGGATGATCCAGGTCATATTTATGACCGTGCTCGTATTTTTTGTCATTGTGACCATTCATGAGTGGGGACACTTTTATTTCGCCAAGCGGGCGGGAATATTGGTCAGGGAGTTTGCCATTGGTTTTGGTCCCAAGCTGTTTTCCGTCAAGCGCGGAGAAACGAGATTTACGCTTCGTCTTATCCCTGCCGGAGGTTTTGTCCGAATGGCGGGAGAAGACCCGGAAATTGTGGAAGTGCAGCCGGGTCAAACGGTTGCTGTACGTTTGAAAGACGGGGCCGTTACCCGTATTTATTTGGATCGTCTTGACGAGCGGTCGGGAACCGTTCGCGGCGAGGTGTCGGAAGTTGACTTGGAACGCAAACTTTCTATAAGTCTCCTTGTAGAAGGCGAGCCGGAAAGGTATTCGGTACATCCGCAAGCGCTAGTCATTTCGAATGGGAAAGATACGCAGATTGCGCCGATTGACAGGCATTTTGGAAGCAAGCCGATTCGCAAGCGGGCAATGGCCATTTTTGCCGGGCCGCTGATGAATTTTATTCTTGCGTTTGTCCTATATGCCGTTTATGTGCAAATGGCTGGAATGCCGGTTGACAATCCGGATAAGCTTATTGTAAATAAGATTGAACAAAAAATGCCCGCAGCCGGTGTGGATCTGCGTAAAGGCGACATTGTAGATTCCGTCAACGGCGTCAAAATCGGAGCCGATTTAGAGAAGATGATCGACATCATCGGGAAATCTCCGGGTGTGCCGATTCAAATGAATGTTATTCGTGAGGGCCAGTTACATAAGTTGACGCTTACGCCGCAGCCAAACGAAGAAGGGATAGGAAAAGTGGGGATAAGTGCGTCTCCGCCGACTCGTCCTGCAACATTTACCGAGACGTTTTCGAAAGCCGGACAGCTGATGAAGGTGTCGACAGAGTTTATTTTTAAAAGCTTCAAGATGCTCATCACAGGGCAATTCAAGCTCGACGATCTTGGCGGTCCTGTACGTACAGCCGAAATGACGAGCGAAATCGCAAAGCAAGGAATGGCGCAGCTGACCTCGTGGACGGCACTGCTCAGCTTGTATTTGGGAATTTTCAATTTACTGCCGATCCCGGCGCTGGACGGAAGCCGACTCCTTTTCCTCGGCCTGGAGGCCGTGAGAAGGAAACCGCTTGATCCAAACAAAGAAAGCATGGTGCATTTTGTCGGGTTTGCGATGCTGATGCTGCTCATGCTGGTAGTAACTTACAACGATATTTTACGATTAGTTCGAGGGGAGTAGTCTGTCGCTTATGTCTAAAGATAAAGGTTTTGTAACGGAAATTACGCCGCAAAGCGAAGATTTCTCGCGCTGGTATATCGACGTCATCAAGAAGGCGGAGTTAATGGATTATTCTCCGGTGCGGGGCTGTATTGTGTTCCGTCCGGAGGGTTATGAAATTTGGGAAAATATTCAGCGCGATTTGGATCGCCGCTTCAAGGAAACGGGACATCGCAACGCATATTTCCCGCTGTTTATTCCAGAGAGCTTTTTCCAAAAGGAAAAAGAGCATGTCGAAGGCTTTAATCCGGAGCTGCCTTGGGTAACGGAAGCAGCCGGAGAGAAGCTGGAGGAGCGTCTTGCGATTCGTCCGACTTCCGAAACGATGTTCGGACATATGTATGCGAAGTGGATTCAATCGTATCGCGATTTGCCGCTGCTTATTAACCAATGGGCGAACGTCGTCCGCTGGGAAAAGCGCACTCTGCCTTTCCTTCGCACAAGCGAGTTTCTTTGGCAGGAAGGCCACACCGCTCACGAGACGGAAGAAGAGGCGCGCGGGGAAACGATGCAAATGCTTGAAGTATATACAAGCTTTGTAGAAGAGTTTTTGGCGATTCCGGTTATTAAAGGCGAGAAGACGCCGTCCGAGCGTTTCGCCGGCGCGGTGGACACGTACTCTATCGAAGCGATGATGAAGGATGGACGAGCTGTACAAGCGGGCACTTCCCATTACCTCGGCAACAAATTTGCGATAGCGTTCGATATTAAATATTTGGACCGTGAAAACACGCTTCAATTTGCACATACCACATCTTGGGGTGTCAGCACTCGCTTGATCGGCGCTTTGATTATGGTTCATGGCGACGATCGCGGACTGGCATTGCCTCCAAAAGTGGCGCCGACACAAGTCATTATGATTCCAATTGGACCGGCGAAAACGCGCGAGCAGGTAGTTGGCCGTGTGGACGAGCTGTATGCAGAACTGAAAAAAGCCGGTGTGCGCGTGCGCGTAGACGACCGCTCTGACGTAAGTCCAGGCTGGAAGTTTAACGAATACGAGATGCGCGGCGTTCCGCTTCGTCTGGAGCTTGGACCGCGCGATATGGAAAACGGCGTTGTCGTATTAGTTTCCCGCATTACGGGAGAAAAACGGATCGTTCAGCAGGACAATTTGGTTGCGGAAGTGGAAGCGATGCTGGCGGAGACGCAGCAGGAAATGTTCGCTCGCGCCAAAAAATTCCGCGAGGAAAACTCGCGCAATGTAGACACGCTGGATGAGATGAAAGCCTTTTTGGAAGAGCAGCGCGGATTTGTAGAAGCCGGCTGGTGCGGCTCGGCCGCTTGCGAGAAGCAAGTGAAGGAAGAGACAGGCGCAACAAGCCGCAACATTCCGTTTGAGCCTTCCGTACAAAAATCCACATGTCTCGTATGCGGAGACGCAGCCAAGCATACTGTCGTATTTGCTCGTGCTTACTAAGAACTTCAATAGAGTTCGGATCGACAGGAGTTGAGGGCGATGAGCCAAAACGGTGACAAGCGGCACCGCTTTGAACTGCTATTGCAGCAAGCGGGCTTGCCGCAAGAATTAATTCATATGTATTTTCAAGATGGTTATATCGATCAAGTGATCGTAAGCAGCGAAAACCGGGAATGGACGTTTTGCATCCGCAAAACGTCCATGGTTCCTTTACAAGCTTATAATGGATTTTGTCAGGCAGTACGCCTCAAGTTCGAGGCTATTGCGAGCACTTCTTTTATTTTTCAATACGATCCCGTTGTTGAGACGGAAAACATTGTTATGCAATATTGGCCGCTCTTTATGGAGTGGGCGCAGAAGGAAATCGCTTCCGTAAACGGCTGGCTGCAGAAGGCGTCCATCGAGGCGGTGGGCGACGGTGTAACCTTGTCGTTGCTTGATTCCACAGGACTTGAGCTTGCCCGAAAAAAGAAGGTCGATGAAGCGGTCGCTTCCTTTTACAAAACCTATTTTGACCGCGATTGCAAAATAAAACTCGTCGTTGGCGAGCCTAGACAAGAAATTTACGAACAATTTGTTCAAAAGATAGAGCAGGAAGAACGGGAAGCGGTTCAGCAGCTGATGGCGGAAGCGATGGTGGAATCTTCGGTCGACGATAACGGCGAAGAAGCCGTCAGGTTGGCCGTAGGCTACGACATTCGCGAAGAGGCTGTACCTCTTATGAATATTCAGGACGAAGAGAAAAAAATAACGGTGCAAGGCGCCGTATTTGGCCTCGACGTCAAAGAGCTGCGCAACGGCAGCACGCTTTTTACGTTCAATGTAACGGATTTTACAGATTCCATCGCTATGAAGATGTTTGCAAAAACGAAGGAAGATGTAAAAGTGTTGTCCCAGCTTGCCAATGGGAAATGGGTCAAGGCGCGTGGCCGGATCGAATACGACCGATTTATGCAAGAGCCTGAGCTCGTGATGATGCCAAACGACCTTCACGAAATCGGCTCGCCGCCGGAGAGAATGGACAAAGCCGAGCAGAAGCGGGTAGAGTTCCACCTCCATACGACGATGAGTACGATGGACGCGGTTGCGCCGATCGGCGAATATGTCAAGCTGGCTGCGAAATGGGGCCATAAGGCGATTGCGGTTACGGATCATAGCAATGTGCAGTGTTATCCCGATGCCGTCAAAGCGGCCAAAAAGCACGGCCTACAAGTTTTGTTTGGCCTGGAAGCGAATGTCGTTAATGACGCCGTTCCGATGGTGCTGAACTCCCGTCCCGAGCCTTTGGCAGCAGGCACTTACGTTGTATTTGATATAGAAACAACAGGTTTGTCCGTCGTCAATAACAAAATTATTGAGCTTGCGGGCGTAAGGATGCATGAGGGGAAAGAAGTCGACCGATTTTCCACCTTCATTAATCCGCATGAAAAAATTCCGTATCATATTCAGCAGTTGACGAATATTAACGATGATATGGTTAAAGATGCGCCTGAGCTTGAACCGAAGCTGCGCGAGTTTATCGCTTTTATCGGAGATGACGTTTTGGTCGCCCACAACGCCAGATTCGATATCGGCTTTATACAAGCGAACTGCAAAACGCTCGGATTGCCTGAGGTGACCAATCCTGTACTCGACACGCTTGAGCTGGCAAGGTTTCTGCATCCAATGATGAAAAACCACAGGCTTAATACGATGGCGGACAAATACAAGGTCAGTCTCGACAATCATCACCGTGCGATCGACGATTCCCTTGCGCTTGGCGGTGTCTTGTTTGGACTTATCGGGGACGCCTTGGAGCGGAATATTAAAGATTTGAATCAGCTCAACGACTATGTCGGCCTCGACTTGTCCAACGCAAGGCCGTTCCATTGCAACATATATGCTCTTAATGCAACAGGCAAAAAGAACTTATTCAAATTAATTTCGCTTTCCCATACGCAGCATTTCAAAAAAGTGGCTACCATTCCGAAAAGCAAGCTTGTTTCGCTTCGGGAAGGGCTGCTGGTCATTTCCGGCTGCGAAAAGGGTGAATTTTTTGAGTCGGTACTGAACAAATCGCAGGAAGAAGCAAAGGATGTTGCGGAATTTTACGATGTGCTGGAAATTCAGCCGCTTGACTTTTATATGCATCTCGTTGATAAGGGGCTTGTGGGCAGCCGTGCCGAGCTTGAGGGCGCCATGCGGCGCATTTGCGAAATCGGGGATGAGCTTGGCAAGCCGATCATTGCAACCGGCAACGTCCATTATTTGAACCCGCGCGACAAAATGTACCGCGACATTACGATACATGGCATTACCGGCTTCAGCCCGCTGAAAAGTCAGCGGAAGCCGGACGCGCATCTGCGGACGACCGATGAGATGCTGAAGGAATTCGCCTTTTTGGGCGAAGCGCGAGCGTTTGAAGTTGTTGTCACAAATACGGCAGCTCTCGCCGACCGTTTCGAGGCGTACGACATGTTCCCGAGAGAGCTGTTTACGCCGAATATTGAAGGGGCGGACGAAGAAATTCGGAATACGTGCTACGATACAGCCAAATCGATGTACGGGGAAAACTTGCCGCAAGTGGTCATTGACCGTCTTGAGAAAGAACTTGTTCCTATTATTAAATACCGCTTCTCGGCCAACTATCTCATTTCCGAAAAGCTGGTGAAAAAGTCCAACAGCGACGGCTATCTGGTTGGTTCCAGGGGTTCTGTCGGCTCATCAGTCGTAGCGACTTTCCTTGGCATATCCGAGGTTAACCCGCTGCCTGCCCATTATTTGTGCCTGGATTCGAATTGCAAGCACAGCGAATGGTTCCTGGACGGAAGCGTGCCAAGCGGCTTCGACTTGCCGGACAAGGCTTGCCCGGAATGCGGCAAAACGATGAAGGGTGAAGGGCAGGACATTCCGTTCGAAACGTTCCTTGGGTTCAAAGGGGATAAGGTACCCGATATCGATCTTAACTTCTCCGGCGAATATCAGCCCGTTGCCCATAACTATACAAAGGTTCTATTCGGCGAAAAAAACGTTTTCAGAGCCGGAACAATCGGCACCGTTGCGGAGAAGACGGCTTACGGCTTCGCCAAAAAGTATGAAGAAGAGCATCAAAAAAAGTGGCGCGGAGCGGAGCTTGCGAGGCTCGCTAGCGGCTGTACCGGCGTTAAGCGCAGTACGGGCCAGCATCCAGGCGGCATCGTTGTTGTTCCGGATTATATTGAGGTTGAGGATGTAACGCCGGTTCAATATCCGGCGGACGATGTGTCCGCGGAGTGGAAGACGACCCATTTCGACTATCACGCCTTTGACGAAAATTTGCTGAAGCTCGATATTCTAGGTCATGACGATCCGACGATGATGCGGATGCTGCAAGACCTTACCGGTGTCGATCCGACGACGATTCCGATGAACGATCCGAAAGTGATGAGCATGTTCAACTCGACGAAGGCGCTCGGTGTCATGCCTGAGAAAATCAAGTCGTCCGTTGCGACTTACGGCGTGCCGGAGATGGGCACCAAGTTTGTCCGTCAGATGCTGCAAGAGACGCAGCCGTCCTCCTTTGCCGATTTGCTACAAATATCGGGATTGTCCCATGGAACGGGCGTTTGGCTTGGCAATGCGCAAGAGTTGATCAAAAACGGCACTTGCAATATTAAAACCGTAATCGGCTGCCGCGACGACATTATGCTTTATCTCATTTATAAAGCGGGTATGGATGCCGGGCTGGCGTTTAAAATTACGGAAAGCGTTCGTAAGGGCAAAGGGCTCACGCAGGAATGGATCGATGAGATGAAGCGTTGCAAAGTTCCGCAATGGTACATCGATTCCTGTTTGCGGATCGAATACATGTTTCCGAAGGCGCATGCCGCCGCTTACGTTATTTCCGCCGTGCGGACCGCCTATTTTAAGCTTTATCATCCGATTGAATATTACGCGACTTATTTTACCGTTCGTGCAGACGATTTCGATTTGGAGCTGCTGTGCCAAGGCTACGATGCCATTTTGCGCAAACTTGCTGAAATCGAGGCGAAAGGATTCAACGCGCTGCCGAAAGAAAAAAATATGGTGTCGCAGCTGGAAATGTCGCTGGAGATGACGGCACGAGGCTTTTCGTTTAAGCCGATTGATCTTTACCGCTCTGACGCGGTTAAATTCCAAGTGGACGGGGATTCCTTAATTCCTCCGTTTGCAGCTATTGCCGGAATAGGCGACAACGCTGCCCGCAACATCGCCGCTGCACGCGAGAGCGGAGAGTTTCTTTCGGTCGAAGATTTCCAAATGAAATCGAAAGCAACCAAAACGATTATTGAGGTGCTTGGCGGAATGGGCTGCTTCCGCGGCTTGCCGGAATCCAATCAGCTGTCCTTGTTTTAACCTTGCCGGCTAGAAATCATTTCTTGTCACGTTTATGCGATTATGATATAATTTTTGTGGCAATGATGAGGATAGAATCTTGATGCAGAAGAGTGGGGAAACCCACTCTTTACGTTTTGTATTAGGAAAGTTATCCATTCTTAGAGCCTATACAGGAGGTCAATTAAACTTGAGCACATCCACTATCAAATCCGCCATTGAGGCTATGGTTCTGCCTTTTCTCAATGACAATGGCTTTGAACTGGTCGACATTGAATATATCAAGGAAGGCAGCAACTGGTTTCTGCGCATTTTTGTAGATAAGGATGGCGGCATCGACATCGACGAATGCGGACGTATTAGCGAATACGTCAGCGAACAGCTTGACCAAAATGATCCTATTTCCGGAGCTTATTTCCTTGAGGTGTCCTCGCCAGGAGCGGAGAGACCGTTGAAGAAGGCCGATGATGTCCGCAAGGCGATTGGAAAATATGTTTTTGTCACTACATATGAGCCGATCGGCGGATTGAAGGAGTTCGAAGGAACGCTTGTTTCTTTTGATGGCGAGCAGGCTCAGGTTGAAGTCGGCAAAAAGAAACACCTCATTCCTTACGAAAAAGTGGCTAGCGCTAGACTGGCGATTAAATTCTAATTTGTTTCTATTTATGAAAGGGGGAACTTCGTTCCAATGAGTATGGATTTTATCGAAGCTTTGCAGGAAATCGAAAGAGATAAAGGGATTGCGAAGGATGTGCTTCTGGAAGCGATCGAAGCGGCTCTTATTTCCAGCTATAAACGCAATTTCAACACTGCACAAAACGTAAGGGTAGACATTAACCGCCATACTGGCGTCATTAAAGTTTACGCCCGCAAAACGGTCGTAGACGAAGTGCTCGATCCGCGGCTCGAAATTACGGTGGAAGCGTCCCGTGAAGTAAATCCGCATTATCAGCTCGACGACGTAGCGGAAATTGAAGTTACGCCTAGAGATTTCGGCCGCATTGCCGCACAGACGGCTAAGCAGGTCGTTACGCAGCGCATTCGCGAGGCGGAGCGCGGTTTGATTTACAACGCTTTTATCGATAAGGAAGAAGATATTGTCAACGGCATCGTGCAGCGCCAGGACGTGCGTAACCTGTTTGTTGATTTGGGTAAAGTGGAGGCAGTTTTGCCGCTGACCGAGCTGATGCCGACGGACAAGTTCAAGCACGGCGATCGTGTAAAGTCGTTTATTACAAAAGTGGAAAATACGACAAAAGGCCCTCAAATCATTTTATCCCGTACGCACCCAGGTTTGTTGAAACGTCTTTTCGAGCTTGAGGTTCCGGAAATTTACGACGGCGTCGTTGAAATTCGCTCGGTTGCAAGGGAAGCGGGCTTCCGTTCCAAAATCGCCGTACATTCCCGCAATGACGAAGTCGATCCCGTTGGCTCTTGCGTCGGCCAAAAGGGAATGCGCGTACAAACGATCGTGAACGAGCTGAAAGGCGAAAAAATCGATATCGTGCGCTGGTCCGAAAACGTTGAGGAATATGTGGCTAATGCGCTGAGCCCTTCCAAAGTGCTGGAAGTGATCGTATTTGAACAAGAGAAGATGGCCAGAGTTATTGTGCCGGATTATCAATTGTCGCTTGCGATCGGCATTAAAGGGCAAAATGCCAGACTGGCAGCCAAGCTGACTGGCTGGAAAATCGATATTAAAAGCGAAACGCAGGCAGAGCAGGAGTATGGCCGTTCGAAAACAACGACGGGAACCATGCATCAAGATTCCGTTTCCTTCGACTAACAGGACAATTCGCCATGCGGCAAAGGAGGGTGTACGTTGAGACCGAGGAAAGTACCGCTTCGCAAATGCGTCGCTTGCCAAGAAATGATGCCGAAGAAGGAGCTTATTCGTGTCGTGCGCACGCCGGATGGTGAGGTCGGCATCGACCTGACTGGGAAGAAATCGGGTCGCGGCGCATATTTATGCGGCAAAGTAAGCTGTTTCAAACTGGCGAAAAAGACGAAGGCGCTTGACCGGGCGCTGAAGCAGCCTGTCGGCGAGTCGATATACGATCAATTGGAACATGAATTTATCGCGGTGGAAGAGCAGTTCATCGCAGCCAAGGAGCTGGTGCAAGATGAAGCCGAATAAGGCGCTGTCTGCGCTAGGAATGGCAATGCGGGCGGGCAAGCTGGTTACTGGCGACGAAACGGTGCTGAAAGCGGTCCGGGCAAAAAAAGCCCATCTGGTCATTATTGCCGGTGACGCGTCCGACAACACAAAGAAAAAATTTCAAGATAAATGCGGCACCTACGGAATACAACTCGCCGAAGCATTCGATCGTGAGCAGCTGGGGAAGGCGATTGGCAAGCCCGAACGCGTCGTTCTGGCAGTCACCGACATGCAATTCGGAAAAATGATTGGTAGTCATCTGAGCCAAAATACGGAGGTGGATCCTATTGAGCAACAAACAGGACAGCAAGGACAATAAAGATAAGCTGCGCGTTTACGAATATGCCAAATCGCTTAATATGAGCAGCAAAGAAATTATTACGATTCTTAAAAGGCTGAGCTTGCCCGTTAACAACCATATGAGCGTCATGGAAAACGAAATGGTGCATAAGGTGGAAGGTTTTTTCCGGGATATCAAAGCAAATGCGGCAGCTAAACGTGCGCAAGAAGGCGGCGGCCCATCCGTTTCTACGGCGGCGGCCCGTCCGCAAGCTGCTCCAAGCCAGCCTGGACCGCAAGTCGAAAAACAAACTACTCAAGACAGACAGGGGACTACGAACTCTATTAATACGAACAATACGAAAACTCAAACAACAGAACAGCAGCGTGAACAAAGACCTCAATCCCAAAACCAAAGCCAAAGCCGTCCTTCCGGCCAAGGCCAAAGCAATCGTCCGCAAGGTCAAGGCCAGCAAGGCGGTAGTTACGGCAACCGTCCGCAAGGCCAAGGCGGCGGCGGGCAAAACCGTCCGCAAGGTCAAGGTGGACAAAATCGCCCATCCGGCGGTCAAGGCGGCCAGGGAGGAAGCCAAGGCAACCGTTCTTTCGGACAGTCGTCTAGTCGTCCGGGACAATCCTCCTCTACCGGCGGCGGCAATCGTCCAGGTTTCAGCGGCGGCCAAGGAGGCAGTGGCGGCGGAAGAGGCCCTTCTTCTGGGGGCGGTCAAGGGGGCAATGCTAATCGCAGTGGTCAAGGCTCTTCGTCCTTCGGCTCCCGTCCGGCTCCGGCTGCTCCACAAGGTCAAAGCCGCGGCTTTGATACGAGCAACAGACCTGCTCAAGGTCGTGGTGGTTCCGACGGCAACAAAAACGGCAGAGGCAACAACAACAACCAAGGCCAGAAACGTTTTGAAGACGGACGTTCTGGATTTGGCGGCGGCAACGGCAGAAACAACTATCGCGGCGGCAAAGGGAAAGGCGGCAAAGGCCATTCTTCTCAGCCACCACGCGAGAAGATCGACAATACGCCTAAAAAGATTATCGTCCGCGGCACGCTGACGGTAGGCGACCTCGCGAAGCTGCTTCATAAAGACGCTTCTGAAGTCATCAAAAAGCTTCTATTCCTAGGCGTAATGGCAACGATTAACCAAGAAATCGACATGGACGCTATTTTGCTGATTGCCGGTGAATATGGCGTTGAAGTTGAAGTGAAAATTCCGGTGGAAGAGGATTCCTTCGAAACGGTGGAAGAAACGGACGAAGAAGAAAATTTGGTCGTTCGTCCTCCAGTTGTAACGATTATGGGTCACGTCGACCACGGCAAAACGACTTTGCTGGACGCCATCCGCAAAACGAATGTTACCGGCGGAGAAGCTGGCGGCATTACGCAGCATATCGGCGCTTATCAAGTTGAAATCAACAACAAAAAAATTACGTTCCTGGATACTCCGGGCCACGAAGCGTTTACGCTTATGCGTGCTCGCGGCGCTCAAGTAACGGATATTACGATTATTGTCGTTGCAGCGGATGACGGCATCATGCCGCAAACCGTTGAAGCGATCAACCATGCCAAAGCGGCAGGAGTTCCGATTATCGTAGCGGTTAACAAAATCGATAAGCCGGAAGCGAACCCTGATAAAATTAAGCAAGAGATGACTGAATATGAGCTAGTGCCTGAAGAGTGGGGCGGCGACACGATCTTTGTTGAAGTGTCGGCTAAGCAGCGCATCAACTTGGAAGGTTTGCTTGAGATGATTTTGCTTGTATCCGAAGTGAACGAATACAAAGCAAATCCGAACAAGCGCGCTCGCGCGACGGTCATCGAGGCTGAGCTGGACAAAGGCAAAGGTCCTGTCGCACGTATCCTTGTGCAGCACGGAACGCTGAAAATCGGCGACGCGTTTGTTGCTGGCAACTGCTTCGGCCGTGTAAGAGCAATGGTGAACGACCGTGGACGCCGCTTGAAAGAAGCGGGACCTTCCACGCCGATTGAAATTACAGGTTTGACAGAGGTTCCACAAGCGGGCGATCCGTTTATGGTGTTCGAAGACGAGCGCAAAGCGCGTGCGATTGCAGACCGTCGTTCGATCAAGCACCGCCAGTCGGAAATGGGCGCCAATACGCGCGTTACGCTTGACGATCTTTACAGCCACATTAAAGATGGCGAAATTAAAGACCTGAACGTCATTATTAAAGCGGACGTACAAGGTTCTGCAGAGGCGCTTAAAGGCTCCTTGGCGAAAATCGACATCGAAGGCGTACGCGTCAAAATTATTCACAACGGCGTAGGTGCGATTACGGAATCCGATATTATTTTGGCTTCTGCATCCAATGCGATCGTCATCGGCTTTAACGTTCGTCCGGATCCGCAAGCGGAAGCGACGATCGCTCAAGAGAAAGTTGACGTACGGATGCACCGCGTTATTTACAACGTAATTGATGAGATCGAGCAAGCGATGAAGGGCATGCTGGATCCGATTTATAAAGAAGTGGTCACAGGCCACGCCGAAGTGCGTAATGTGTTTAAAGTAACCAAAGTCGGCGCTATCGCAGGCTCCATGATTACGGACGGCAAAATTTCGCGTAACTCGGAAGCAAGAGTTATCCGCGGCGGCATTGTGGTTTATACAGGCAAGATCGATTCCCTGAAACGGTTTAAAGACGACGCCAAAGAAGTGTCGCAAGGCTACGAATGCGGTATAACGCTGGAGCGCTTTAGCGATATTAAAGAGGGAGACGTTATTGAAGCGTTTGTCATGGAAACGGTAGAGAGGTGATTTGCGCATGGCAAAAATCCGAGTAGGACGGGTCAGCGAGCAAATTAAAAAAGAGCTGAGCCAAATTATTCAACAAGAACTTAAAGATCCCCGGATCGGTTTTATTACGGTAACAGGCGTTGAAACGACAAGCGACTTGTCGCAAGCCCGTATCTATTTGAGCGTGCTGGGCAGCGACGAGCAGAAGGAAGCGACGCTGAAGGCACTTGCCAGCGCAAACGGATTTTTGCGATCCGAGCTTGGCAAGCGAATGAAGCTGCGTCATACGCCTGAGCTGTTGTTCAAGTTTGACAGCAGTATCGAATACGGCAGCCGGATTGAATCGCTGCTTGGCGAAATCAATCAAGGGAACGACAGCAAGTGATGAGTGATACAACCTATCGATTGGCGCTGGATGAGGCATTGGACTTTTTAAAGGACAATGCTTCATTCCTTGTCGTGTCTCATGTTCAGCCTGACGGCGATGCGATTAGTTCTACTGTCGCGGCAGCCTGGCTGCTGGAGAAGATGGGGAAAACGGCTACGCTTATCAATGAAAGCGAGTTGCCTTCCCGTCTAAGCTATTTAAAAGGATTCGAAGGAATCTTATCTTTAAAAAACGGGCGTCCCGAGCTTCAATTTGATGCGGTCATTGCGGTGGATTGCGCCGATTTTCGCCGGATTGGCGAAGTGTCTGCTCTTTTCCCAGAAGGCTGCAAGCTGCTTAACATTGATCATCATCCGACGAATAACGATTTTGGAACGGTCAATTTAATCAAATCCGATGCCGCCGCTACCGTTGAAATATTGTACGATTTAATTTTAAAAGCGGGTTTCACCCCTGATTTGGACTGTGCGACTGCGATTTACACCGGTCTGCTGACAGATACGGGCGGATTTCGTTATTCCAACACGAGTCCGCGGGTGATGGAAATTGCGGCTCGCCTTCTGGATACAGGCGTTTCCGGCAGCCAGCTTGCCGATCATCTCCTTGAAAAGATGACTTTGGCCAAGCTGAAGCTGCTTCAGCTTGCGCTTAACCGGCTGACGTTTAGCGAAGATTGCAAAATCGGCTGGGTGTTTATCGGCAAAAACGATTTGAGCGATTGCGGTGCCGTTCCGGAAGATTTGGAAGGAATCGTAAACTACGCACTTAACGTTGACGGCGTGGAAGTTGGCATCTTGTTTAAAGAAACGTCCGACGGAGGAGTCAAGGCAAGCCTTCGTTCCGCTGGGAAAGCGGATGTGGCGGCTATCGCGCAATCGCTTGGCGGCGGCGGACATGTTCGTGCTGCGGGCTGTAGAATCGATGGTCCCCTGCAACCATCCATCGCCATGCTGGTGGAAGAGGTCAGAAAGGCGTTGATATAAAAGATGGACGGCATTCTTGCAGTTTGGAAGCCAGAGGGCTGGACTTCCCATGACGTAGTGGCCAAAGCCAGACGGCTGCTCAAAATGAAGCGGATTGGACATGCCGGCACGCTGGACCCTATGGTTACCGGTGTGCTTCCTTTATGTTTGGGCCGTGCGACTCGTGTTGTGGAATATGTGCAGGAGAGGCCAAAGGCTTACGAAGCGGTACTGAAGCTTGGTATCGCAACCGACACTGAGGATTTAACAGGGAACGTCATCGAAAGGCAGCCTGTTGACTCCGTTACAATGACGGATATTGAAAAAGCGCTAGCCTCTTTTGTTGGAGTGATTGAGCAGGTTCCTCCTATGTTTTCCGCCGTTAAGGTAAATGGCAAGCGGCTTTACGAGCTTGCTAGAGAAGGGAAAACAGTGGAGCGGAAAGCGAGAAAAGCGACCATTCACGAAATCAAGCTGCTTAGCTCTAATTTGGAAGGGCCAGAACCCGAGTTTACCTTTTCCGTGGTATGCTCCAAAGGTACTTATATCCGTACGCTTTGCGTCGATATCGGCAAGGCGCTTGGCTTTCCGGCTACGATGGCCAAGCTGACGCGGACCATGTCAGGCGGAATCACGCCCGATGCTTGTCTCACTTTGGAGCGAATTGAGGAACTGATGCAATCGGGAGAGCTGGAGCCTTATCTGATACCTGCGGACGAAGCCATCTCGCATATGGAAAAAGCGACGGTTGACTCTATTGCGGCTGAGCGGGCTTTGCGCGGCCAGAAGCTTCCTCTTCCTCAGGTAAGCTTTGAATCCGGCAGCGTGGGCGCGGAGGCGCTCGTCCGATTGTATGAAGGGACCGGGGAACGGTTTTTAGGCATTTTTGAAATCGATACGGAAGCCTCATTGTTAAAAGCGGTTAAAGTATTTTCGGAAGTCCAATAAAGTACATGTAGAAATGCAGGTGTGTCAGCATGGAAATCATATCGCTTTCCTATCCTTTAACTGATCGTGCGGATTTGCCGGCCGGAGAACCGATATCCATCGCGATCGGCCATTTCGACGGAGTGCACCGCGGGCATCAAAATGTGGTGAAACAAGCGGTGGCGGACGCCAAAAAAGGCAATATGCGCTCAGCGGTCATGACCTTCTCTCCTCATCCGAAGGAAGTGCTCGGTCATGGCGATCAGTATTACCGCTGCTTAACGCCGCTTCAAAGCAAAACAGAGCAATTTGCTTCGCTCGAAGTAGATTTAGTATTTGTGATGAAGTTTGATTTGGCATTTGCTGCTTTGACTCCTTCCCAGTTTGTTGAGGATATTTTGCGTCCGCTTGGCGTTTGCCATGCGGTGGTCGGCTTCGACTTTACGTTCGGGCACAAGGGTGCGGGAGATGCGCTCACGCTGCGCGAGCTTGGCGCTCCAGAGATGACGGTTGAAATTGTTGAGCCTCTATATGACGATGAGACGAAAGTGAGCAGTACGTTTACTAGGGAGTCTATCGAAAAAGGCGATTTGGAAAAAGCAAACTATTTGCTCGGTCGTCCATATGAGGTAGCAGGTACTGTTGTACATGGGGATGGACGAGGCCGCACGATCGGTTTTCCGACCGCCAATTTGGAGCTTCACGATCCTTACGTTTCGCCAAGGCTAGGCGTATACGCCGTAACGGCTTGGATTGACGGCATTCCTTATGGCGGCGTGTTGAATCACGGCATGAAGCCGACGTTTAACAAAACGGAGGTTCAGCCGGTTATGGAAGCCCACTTGTTCGATTTCGACCGCGATATATATGGCAAGCATATTAAAGTTCAGTTCCAGGCGTTTATTCGTCCCGAGCAAAAGTTTGGTTCTATCAACGAATTGATTGAACAAATCGGGAAGGATTCGCAAAAAGCGAGGGATTGGCTCACCGAGCAATAGGGACTGCCTCGACAAGCCGTTGATCGTATGCTATACTATAGATCGTTGTGCAGACTCTCTCCTTAAGCGGAGATGCAGTCTCATCAACTTAACCTTAGCTTGGTCGCATGATCTCACCGACGGCGGCGAGGCTAACGGCGATTATATGAATTAGAGGAGGTGAAAAGGATGGCAATCACTCAAGAACGTAAACATGAGCTGATCGAGACTCACAAAACTCACGCAAGTGACACAGGGTCCCCTGAAGTTCAAGTCGCTATCCTTACGGAAAACATCGTAAACTTGACTCAACATCTTCGGGAGCACAAGAAAGATCATCACTCCCGTCGCGGTTTGTTGAAGATGGTTGGTCAACGCCGTAAGCTTCTAGCTTACTTGAAGAACAAAGACGTAAGACGTTACAGCGCATTGATCGAAAAACTCGGCCTACGCCGCTAAACCATGCGTGAACAAAAAGCAACCTGATGTTCCCGAATTCCGGCATTACCGGCAGTGGGAATTTGGGTTGCTTTTTGTAATAGGAAAGGGAGGGATTTAGGTGATTCACCGTATTGAGACGACATTAGGCGGAAGACCGCTAATTCTTGAGACCGGCCGTTTAGCTAAGCAAGCAAACGCAGCCGTTACGGTCCGCTATGGCGAAACGGTAATTTTATGTACCGTCACCGCTTCTACGGAACCAAAAGATTTAGACTTTTTCCCGCTGACTGTCAACTATGAAGAGCGTCTGTATGCCGTAGGCAAAATTCCAGGCGGCTTCATCAAGCGCGAGGGCAGACCAAGTGAAAAAGCGATTTTGTCCAGCCGCTTGACCGATAGACCGATTCGCCCGTTGTTCCCTGAAGGTTTCCGGAACGATGTGCAAATCGCCAATATCGTCATGAGCGTGGATCAAGACTGCTCGCCGGAAATTGCCGCTATGATCGGAACTTCCGCAGCGCTTACCATTTCCGACGTGCCGTTCAGCGGACCGATTGGCGGAGTAGTTGTTGGACGCGTAGACGGCCAGTTCATCATCAATCCAAACGTTGAGCAAGAGCAAGCTAGCGATATTTTCGTTGTGGTTGCCGGCACAAAAGAAGCGATTATGATGGTGGAAGCAGAAGCGAATGAAGTACCGGAATCCGTTATGCTGGAAGCGATTATGTTCGGTCACGACGAAATCAAATCGATTGTCGCCAAAATCGAAGAGCTTCAAGCGCTTTCGGGCAAAGAGAAAATGGCTGTTAAACTACATAGCGTAGATGAGACCGTCAATGCGGAAGTGCGCGCTTTTGCGTCCGCCCGTTTGGTGGAAGCGATCAAAATTGCCGAGAAGGCAGCCCGTCAAGAAGCTATTGATGCGGTTAACAGCGACGCGATTGCTCATTTTGAAGCGCAATATGCCGAAACACCGGAGCTTCTCTCTGATGTGAAGGAAGTATTGTACGATATCGTGAAAGAAGAAGTCCGCAGACTGATTACTCACGACAAAGTGCGTCCGGACGGCCGCAAGCTGGACGAAATTCGTCCAATCGAATGCGATGTTGCACTGTTGCCGCGCACGCACGGCTCTGGCTTGTTTACACGTGGACAAACCCAGGCGCTTAGCATTTGTACGCTTGGTGCGATGGGCGACGTTCAAATTTTGGACGGCATTTCCCCTGAAGAAACAAAACGGTTTATGCACCATTACAACTTCCCTCCGTTCAGCGTAGGCGAAGCGCGTCCGTTGCGCCCTCCGGGACGCAGAGAAATCGGACACGGCGCATTGGGTGAGCGCGCATTGTCGAAGGTTATCCCTTCCGAAGCGGACTTCCCGTACACGATCCGTCTTGTATCCGAGGTTCTTGAATCCAACGGTTCGACTTCGCAAGCCAGCATTTGCGCAAGTACGCTTGCTATGATGGACGCAGGTGTACCGATCAAAGCTCCGGTTGCGGGCATCGCTATGGGTCTGATCAAAGACGGCGAACATTTCTCCATTTTGTCCGACATTCAAGGGATGGAAGATCATCTTGGCGATATGGACTTCAAGGTGGCAGGAACGGCTGAAGGCGTTACGGCGATTCAGATGGATATCAAAATCGACGGCATCGACCGCAGCATTTTGGAACAGTCGCTTGAGCAAGCTCGCATAGGACGCCTGCACATTTTGGGCAAAATGGTTGAAGTGATGGCGGCTCCGCGCACGAACTTGTCCAAATACGCGCCGAAAATTTTGACGCTTCGCATTAACCCGGACAAAATCCGCGACGTTATTGGCGCAGGCGGCAAAATCATCAATAAAATTATTGAGGAAACCGGCGTAAAAATCGATATCGAGCAAGACGGCATGGTATTTATCGCTTCCTCCAACGAAGAGATGAACCAAAAAGCGAAATCGATTATCGAAGGTATCGTAAAAGAAGTTGTGATCGGCGAGATTTACCTCGGAACGGTAAAACGGATCGAAAAATTCGGCGTCTTCGTTGAAATTTTGCCGAACAAGGACGGTCTGGTTCATATTTCGCAGCTTTCTTCGGAGCGTGTGGCGAAATGCGAGGACGTTGTCAAAATCGGCGATCAAATTACGGTAAAAGTAACGGAAATCGACCAGCAAGGCAGAATCAATCTGTCCCGCAAAGTGCTCCTTACTCCGGAAGTGCCTACTCAGCCTTAAGCTGAAGCGGCAGTCTTTCAAACTAAATAGGCAATAACCAAAGAGTCAGAGTTTATCTGTCTCTTTTTGTTTTGCGTCCAGAATAATCTTGTCCTGCTCCTCATACATTGGTTCATAAGCGCATAAATGAGCGGTTTGCCCCGGAGGCAGGCCCTCAAAGCGCATCAGGCGGATAGCTGGGAGTGGACGATATGAGGCTGCGGAAAGCCGCCGCTGTGGCGGCGAGCATGTTGATGATGCTCGTTTTTATAAAGATGAACGGCAATGTGACCTCTTTTTTGGAGTCCGTAAAGCAAGGGGACGCGATTGCGGCGATGGCTCAAGCTTCCGGCTTTACCGATTCGGAAAAAAAGGAGCTTTACGAGGCTATTATAGCGGAGGCGGGAACACGCTCCGAGGAGCCGGTCGATGCCAGAATCGATCGGGTATGGCATGCCATTCCGGGCTATAACGGACTTGCGGTCGATATCGAGCAAACGTATGAGGCGGCACTTAAAGCACCGCGCTCAAGTCCTATCCCGTACCGATACAGGGAAGTACCGCCCAAAATCAGTCTTGAGCAATTAGGTCCTCAGCCGATTTACCGGGGAAACCCGAATAAAAAAATGATTTCGCTTATGATTAACGTGGCATGGGGCAATGAATATATAGAACCGATCCTTAAAACACTAGAGCAAAAAGGCGTAAAGGCTACCTTTTTTCTGGACGGCAGCTGGCTCAAAAAAAATGTGGATCTAGCCAAAAAAATTCAGGAGGCGGGGCATGAGCTGTCCAATCATGCGTATTCCCATCCCGATATGGCGAACTTAAGCCGATCTCTGCAGTACACGCAAATAGCAAAAACGGAAGAGTTGCTGAAGAATCTGCTTGGTGTAGAAAATAAATGGTTTGCGCCTCCGTCGGGCTCGTACAATGCCGCAACGGTTCAAATTGCGCGTGAGCAGGGACTCGGAACGGTCATGTGGACCATTGATACGGTCGATTGGAGAAAACCTCCGGCGGATGCCGTCATTCGAAAAATATCGTCCAAGCTGGAACCGGGGTCGCTTATTCTCATGCATCCAACCGCAACGACACGCGATGCTTTGGCCGGAATGATCGATAGCGCAACGGCAAAGGGATATGCAATTGGGACAGTAAGCGAGACGCTTTCTCCTGAACGGATTGTCACCCTTGTTGAGGGAGCAGACGTATTCTGATATAGTGAAATCATTCATGTTGAAAGTAGGAGGAAGCTTGTGAATAAGTATACGCTTAGCAACGGGTTACGCGTTGTAGTCGAATATATTCCGACAGTTCGTTCGGTCTCGTTCGGCATTTGGGTCAAGACGGGTTCACGGAACGAAACGAAAGACAATAACGGGATCTCCCATTTTATTGAGCATATGCTGTTCAAGGGAACCGACAAGCGGTCGGCAAAAGATATCGCGGACTTGTTCGACGGCATCGGAGGCAATGTAAACGCCTTTACGGCGAAGGAATATACTTGTTATTTTGCAAAGGTGCTGGATGAGCATTTGCCAATGGCGGTTGACGCATTGTCGGATATGTTCTTCAACTCCCAATTTGACGAAAACGAGCTGGCCAAAGAAAAAAACGTCATTTTGGAAGAAATCGCGATGTACGAAGATACGCCAGACGACAAAGTGCATGACGAGGCCTCTCGTTCTGCTTTCGGAGACCATCCGCTTGCTTATTCCATCTTGGGACTGAAAGAACGTTTGGAAGCGATGAACGGCGATACGCTCAAGAGCTATATGAACGAGCGGTATACGATTGAAAATACGGTGATCAGCGTGGCGGGCAACGTCGAGGAGGGCAAGCTGCTTGAGCTTTTGGAAGCGCAGTTTGGTCATTTTGCCAGACGTTCGAATCCTATTGTGCCGGAAGCCCCGCAATTTCAAGGGAATTATGCGTTTTATAAAAAGAAGACGGAACAAAATCATATTTGCATCTCATTTCCAGGTTTATCCAATAAGGATGACAAGCTGTACGCCATGGTTTTGCTCAACAACGCGCTTGGCGGCGGCATGAGCTCCAGGCTGTTCCAGGAAATTCGCGAAAAGCGGGGACTTGCTTATTCAGTTTATTCCTATCATATGGGATATGCCGATTCCGGACTGTTTACTGTATATGCAGGGACAGCGCCGAAGCAAACAAAGGAAGTGCTCGATCTGACGATGGAGCAGCTGCATGAGCTGTCCGTCAAAGGGCTCGGAGGGGATGAGCTTCACCGCGGCAAGGAGCAGTTGAAAGGCTCGCTTATTTTGAGCTTGGAGAGCACGAGCAGCCGAATGAACCGAATCGGGAAAAACGAGCTGATGATCGGCCGTCATTATACGCTTGATGAATTGCTTGCGCGAATCGACCGGGTTACAATGGACGATGTGCAAGAAGTAACGAAGCGGATGTTGTCCGTTCCGTTTTCCGTGGCCATGGTCGGCTCGACGGACAAAGATGTTTCAGGACTCAGGAGGGACCGTTATGTACCAGGTACTGTTTAAAAGATTGGAAGGAAACGATGATATCGCGATTCCTCGCAAAATGTCGGAATGGGCGGCAGGCTTTGACCTGCAGGCTGCGGTAGGCGAGCCAGTAATCCTTGCGCCCGGACAAAGAATGCTAATTCCAACGGGCTTTGCGATGGCTATGCCGATGGAGCTTGAAGCGCAAATTCGTCCGCGCAGCGGACTTGCTTACAAGCACGGCATTACATGCTTGAATTCGCCGGGCACGATCGACGCCGATTACCGGGGAGAAGTGAAGGTACTGCTCGTCAATCTCGGATCGGAGCCGTTTACGATTACCCGCGGAGAAAGAATTGCCCAAATGGTATTCCACGAAGTGCCGTCCGTTGTGATCGAAGAAGCTGAAGAACTGCCGGAAACGGTAAGGGGAGCGGGCGGATTCGGCCATACTGGAGTGAAATAATAATGGATTTTAGCCGGAGCGGCATATGCTCCGGCTTTTTTTGTGCTCGATTCCTTCACCCCGTTTTGGGCGGGAGCATACGATGATTTATATCTATTTGCCAGAAAGGAGTGAAGCCTGATGCTAACAGGCGTTCAAGTGCTTTTGCTTGGCGGCGACGCGAGGCAGCTCGAAGTGATCAGGAAGCTTAGCGAATTGGATGCTTCCGTCACCGTGTGCGGCTTTGACGGTCTTCATTCGTCTTTGGACGGCGCCGTCCATGCGGAGTTCGATGAAACGCTGTTCGAGGGGGTAGACGCTTTGCTGCTCCCGGCAGTCGGCACGGATGACCAAGGCCAAATTCATGCGGTATTCAGCGATCGCGAGCTAAAGCTAACGGCTGCGCATATCGCGAGGCTTCCGCAGCATTGCACGGTTTATACAGGCATGGCCAAACCTTACTTGCGCGAGCTATGCGATAATCGGGGGCTAGCTTTGGTTGAGCTGTTTGACCGCGACGATGTAGCGATATACAATTCCATTCCGACGGCGGAAGGCGCCTTAATGATGGCGATTCAGCATACCGACATTACGATTCACGGGTCCGAATCGATGGTGCTCGGCTTTGGGAGAACGGGATTTACTATGGCAAGGGCGCTTCAAGGATTAGGGGCTAAAGTCAAGGTTGGCGTTAGGCGCTCCGAGCACTTTGCAAGAGCTTCGGAAATGGGCTTCGAGCCTTTTTACATGGGCCATTTGTTGCAGAACGTAGGCAGTATTGACTTGATTTTTAATACAATTCCGACTATGATAGTCACAGCGCAAATTATCGCAAATTTACCATCCCGGGCCGTCATTATCGACCTTGCGTCGAAGCCTGGCGGAACGGATTTCCGCTTTGCGGAAAAGCGTGGGATTAAAGCGATGCTTGCACCCGGACTTCCCGGAATTGTGGCTCCGAAGACAGCTGGACGAATCATAGCGGATTGCTTATGTCAGTTGATTTCGGATGATACGATTAAGCGGGGGAATGGGATATGAACTGGAATGGTAAGACGGTAGGGTACGCTTTGTCGGGCTCTCACTGCACGTTTGCCGAAGTAATGCCGGAAATTAAACGGTTTGTCGATGCGGGAGCGAATGTTGTGCCGATTGTGTCAAATACGCTCATTACGACCGACACCCGGTTCGGTACGGCCAAAGAGTGGCAAGAACAGCTTACCGGCATTACGGGGAATGAAATTATATCTACCATCGTTCAAGCTGAGCCGCTAGGCCCCTCGAAGCTTCTAGATGTACTTGCGATTGCTCCATGTACGGGCAATACGACTAGCAGGCTCGCCAACGCCATAACGGATAGCGCAGTACTGATGGCTGCCAAAGCGCAAATGCGCAACGGTCGGCCCATTGTGCTTGCGATTTCGACCAATGACGGCCTTGGGCTGAACGCTGCAAATATCGCGAAGCTGCTTGTGGCTAAACATATTTATTTTGTTCCTTTTGGGCAAGACAATCCGATTCAGAAGCCAAATTCGCTTGTAGCCAGAATGGATTTGGTGTTGGAAACTTGCGAAGCCGCTCTTCAAGGCAAGCAAATTCAACCGCTTATTATTGAGCGGAGCGTTTAAAGGATTGCGAGGCAGGGACAATTCTGATCAGAATTGTCCCACTATTCAGATGGTTAAGGCACTTATATTTATTCATGTGACTGAATAAGCGAAAAACAACTTGAAGAGCTGGAAGAGGTCAAGCAAACTGTTGGCTGACATGACTGCGAAGCGTTCTGCGCCGCCGCTGCCAATCAGCAGTACCCGCTTTCGGGGAATGTTCCGCTATGTAGAGGGGACTTCGTCGGCCGATTAAAGCATGACTGTATGTCAGTCGCGCTTAATGGGATGATCGTTTCCGACTACCTGCCAAAGGCGCAGCTGGAAATGCGGTCAAAATTCAACAATTCATGCAAAGGTAACGGTACAATCGACGGGTTATGCGCTTCACGTCTTCAGTGAATGACGGAGGCTGAAGAGATGCGGATTCTGGTGCAAAAATTCGGAGGAACTTCACTGTCAACCGAACATGCAAGAGAACGCGTGGTTCATCATATTGCCAGAGAGAAAGAAAGCGGATATGGGATAGTCGTTGTCGTCTCAGCGATGGGACGAAAAGGAGAGCCTTATGCAACGGATTCGTTGCTTGGGCTTGTGCGCGAAGCGGGTGGCACTTTGTCGCCGCGAGAGCTAGATATGTTGCTGGGCTGCGGAGAAATTATTTCCGCAGCCACTTTATGCAGCCTCCTTAACGGAAGGGGCATTGCTGCGGTAGCTTTTTCGGGCGGCGGAGCGGGGATTGTGACCGACGACCATTTTGGAGCGGCAAGAATTAAGTCGATCCGGACCGAGAGGATGCTCCGGCATTTGCAAGAAGGCTCGGTTGTGATCGTGACGGGCTTCCAAGGTTCAACGGCAGGAGGGGATGCCACCACGCTTGGCCGAGGCGGAAGCGATACGACAGCAACGGCGTTAGGCGCCGCCCTGCGTGCAGAAATTGTCGACATTTATACGGACGTAAATGGCGTATTGACGGCAGATCCGCGAATTGTGAGCGAAGCTAGACCTTTATCGTCCGTTACTTATTCGGAAATCGGTAATATGGCGCGCCAAGGCGCAAAAGTCATTCATCCGCGCGCCGTCGAAATTGCGCAGCAAGCCCGTATTCCCGTTCGCGTCCGTTCAACCTTCTCTGACGAGCCGGGCACGCTCGTTGCCGATTCCTCGATGCACGGCAAAGGAGAAGCGTCGCTTAGGGACAAACATGTGACGGGTATTGCGCATGCAGCGGGAATTACACAAATATCGGTTTGCGCCCCCGAAGGCCAATCCGATATGCAGTTGAAAGTGTTTCAAACGATGGCCAAACACCGCATTAGCGTTGATTTTATTAATGTGACGCCAAGCGGGGCCGTTTATACCGTTTTTGACTATGACGCGCGGCAAGCCGTCGAGCTTCTCAAAGAAGAGGGATTTCATCCTGCGGCCATTAACGGCTGCGCGAAAATATCCGTTATTGGGGGAGGCATGAATGGGGAGCCGGGCGTCATGGCGCGCATCGTTGAGGCTTTAACGGAGCAGGGCATTACCATCATGCAGTCAGCAGACTCCAATACAACGATTTGGGTGCTGGTTCAACAATCCGACATGGTTAACGCGCTAAGGGCGTTGCATGCGAAATTTGATCTTCATCGATAAGGAATTCGAAGAAATAATACTTGAACATTATACGAAACAGGTGCGCTTCACAAACCTTTGAGGAGGATATGGGATGGATTTCGGAAGATTGATAACTGCGATGGTGACCCCGTTTGATGAGGAAGGACAAATTGATTGGACAACGGCAGGCAAGCTGGTCGACTATTTAATAGATGTGCAAAAAAGCGACAGCTTGATTGTATCTGGTACGACAGGCGAATCTCCAACCTTAACGGAGGACGAAAAGCTTGAGTTGTTCCGTTTTGTCGTCAAACACGCAGCGGGACGCTGCAAAGTTATCGC
Source organism: Paenibacillus sp. GCM10027627 (assembly GCF_042675505.1). NCBI lineage: Bacteria > Bacillati > Bacillota > Bacilli > Caryophanales > Paenibacillaceae > Paenibacillus > Paenibacillus sp. GCM10027627. Next base: position 1,274,070 of record NZ_JBHTHB010000001.1, on the reverse strand, counting down.
GGGAACGGGCAGCAACAACACCGCTCATTCCATCCATCTGACTCAATCGGCCGAGGCATGCGGCGTCGACGGCATTTTGCTAGTGGCTCCCTATTACAATCGTCCGACGCAAGAAGGGCTTTACCAGCATTTTAAAGCCATTGCGGAGTCTACACCGCTCCCTATTATTATTTATAACGTAGAGGGTCGAACGGGCGTTAATATTTCCGTTGATACAACACTGAAGCTAGCCCAGCTTCCGAACATCGTCGCCACAAAAGACTGCGCCTCGACGGATCAACTGACTCAGATTGTGAGCGGCGCTCCAAAAGGCTTTATCGTGTACAGCGGCGATGATAGCGCTACGCTTCCGGCACTGTCTATCGGAGCTTATGGCATTATTAGCGTGGCGAGCCATATTGTTGGAGCGGAAATGAAAGAGATGATCGAGGCTTATTTGAACGGCAATGTGAAGGAAGCGGCCGCTCTTAACGGTAAGTTGTTTCCTTATTTTAAAGGACTGTTCTATTGCCCTCATCCCGTCCCTAATCCCGTCGCGGTCAAATATGCCCTCGGTCTTAAAGGTTTGCCTGTCGGAAGCGTCAGGCTGCCGCTTGTCGGCGTAACAGAAGCGGAAGCCGCATTTTTAAAGGAACTCATTCATTGATTTTAAAATAGACAATTTGTTGCTTGCAGCCGATGCGTACAGCATCGGTTTTCTTTTTTGGGGTAGCCTAATCGTAATAAGTTTAACGGGTTTGTTCGTATTACTTGTATTCCATCTTTTTCATCATGTATAATGGTCACAAGTGACTGGGTGCGGTAAATGGTTTTAATGTTGAAGTGGATCGTCAGAGCGGCATCTGACGTTTAACGAATAGTATAGATGATTAATTAAAAAATGGAACATTTGTTTGGTTATCCAACATTATGTAGGAGGTATAGATACACTTGTCTAAGAAGAACAACCAAGATAAGCTGCTTATTTTTGCACTGGGCGGAGTAGGCGAAATCGGTAAAAATATGTACGTCATTCAATACAACAACGACATTGTCGTTGTCGATTCGGGTCTTAAATTCCCGGAAGAGGACATGCTTGGAATCGATATCGTCATTCCGGACATTACTTATTTAACGGAGAACCGCGATAAGGTTCGCGGCATTCTCATTACCCACGGACACGAGGACCATATCGGCGGATTGCCATATGTGCTTAGACATTTGAACGTGCCGGTTTACGGTACTAAGCTGACTTTGGGCTTAATTGAAGGAAAGCTGAAAGAAGCGGGATTGCTAGGCGACACGAAACGCATTCTGATTACAGCCGAATCCGAAATTCAAATGGGCTCTATCCGTGCAAGCTTTTTCAAAACAAACCATAGTATTCCGGATTCCGTCGGCGTTTGTCTCGACACGCCAGAAGGTATTGTCGTTCATACAGGCGACTTCAAATTCGACCATACGCCGGTTAATGAGCAATTTGCAGACCTGCAGCGCATTGCTGAAATCGGAAGCCGCGGAGTTCTCGCTTTGCTGTCTGACAGTACAAATGCAGAGCGCCCTGGCTATACGCCTTCCGAGAGCAACGTAGGGGACGAGCTGGAAGACATTTTCCGCAAATCTTCGCAACGCGTTGTAGTTGCAACGTTTGCATCCAACGTTCATCGGATTCAACAAATCATCAACGCCTCGATCGCAACTCGCCGCAAAATTGCAGTCGTAGGCCGCAGCATGGTAAACGTAGTCGGAATCGCTTCCGAGCTAGGCTATTTGAACATTCCGGAAGGAATGCTTATCGAGCCTGAGGAAGTAAACAAGCTTGCTGCCGACCGCGTTGTTATACTTTGTACAGGCAGTCAAGGAGAGCCGATGTCGGCGCTTACACGCATGGCTCGCTCGACCCATCGCAAAGTAGACATATTGCCAGGGGATACGGTTATTATTGCCGCTACGCCGATTCCGGGCAACGAGCGTTATGTAGGTCGTACAGTTGACGAATTGTTCCGTCTGGGCGCAAACGTTATTTACGGACCAGGCTCCGTATCCGGCGTTCACGTATCCGGCCACGGCAGCCAAGAAGAGCTGAAGCTGATGCTCAACTTGATTAAGCCAAAATACTTTATACCGGTTCACGGTGAATATCGTATGCTCCGTCTTCATGCGAAATTGGGCGAAGCGATTGGCATGGAACGCGAAAATATTTTTGTGCTGGATAATGGCGATACTGTGGAGTTCCAAGGCGGCAGCGCTCGCAAAGGCTCCAAAGTACAAGCTGGCAACGTTCTTATTGACGGGCTAGGCGTTGGCGATGTAGGCAACATCGTGCTTCGTGACCGCAAGCTGCTATCCCAAGACGGCATTTTGGTCGTTGTTGTTACGCTTAGCAAACAAGACGGAGCCATTTTGTCCGGACCGGACATCATCTCCCGCGGTTTCGTATACGTACGCGAGTCGGAAGGGCTGCTCGATGAGGCAAACCGTATTGTCACTTCCACGCTCAACAAGCTAATGAATGACAAGGTCAATGAATGGGCATCGCTGAAAACAAATGTGAAAGATGCGCTTGGCCGTTTCCTATATGAACAAACCCGTCGTCGTCCAATGATTTTGCCGATCATCATGGAAGTATAATCGACATTAACCCATCACGAATACAAACCGTTTTCTCATCCCGCGAGGAGAGAGGAAACGGTTTTTTTATGTTTTCTAATGCAAAGGATTCCCTGCATAATTTTTATAGCCGCCCCCATACTATGACAAGCTATGCAGTGACTACCGCCCGCAAAGGAGAATGACGACATGACAGCATTCCGCACATACTTTGAAACGACTAATGAACAGCCAGAACCAAGCGGGGATGACAAAAAGAAAACAACTGGCGTCGTGGAAACGATCCAGCAGCTTGGCACGGCCGCAACCCCGACATCTACAGAGTCCAACATTTTTTGCATGACGATTATTGGGCAGGTGGAGGGGCATCTTATTCTTCCTCCGCAAAACAAAACGACCAAATACGAGCATATTATTCCGCAGCTTGTGGCGGCTGAGCAAAATCATAAGATTGAAGGCGTTCTTGTCGTATTGAATACGGTTGGGGGAGACGTGGAGGCGGGGCTTGCCATTGCGGAAATGATTTCTTCTCTGTCGAAACCGGCCGTAACGCTTGTGCTTGGTGGAGGGCATTCCATTGGCGTTCCGATTGCAGTGTCAGGGGACAAGTCGTTTATAGCCGCAACAGCCACTATGACGATTCACCCGATCCGAATGAACGGACTTGTTATTGGCGTGCCTCAAACTTTTGAGTACTTGGACAAAATGCAGGAGCGGGTTGTCCGCTTCGTTACTTCCCATTCTAATATTTCCGAACATGTTTTCAAGGAGCTAATGTTTAAGACAGGTGAATTGACTAGAGATATCGGAACTACCGTTATCGGGACGGATGCTGTAAAACACGGCTTAATTGATGCGGTAGGAGGGCTGGGCGAAGCTTTGAGGGAACTTAACGGCCTGATTGAGCTCCGCAGAGCTTCTCACGGGCAACCGGGAGGAATGACTCAATGACGCTGCATACGACAATGCCTCTGGAATTGGTTTTTCATGGCATGGACAAGGAACAGGAGCCTTTGCAAGAAATTTGGGCTGGAGGAGTACGTATGCAGATCGTACCGATTGCTCCCGGCATGGGCCGAATCGTAAGACTACTGGATTGTTCGCTCGACGATTATTTAAATCCAGAATTGACCCCAGGCAACGTCATCTGTTTCGGACGTCAATCTTAAGCACCAAGCGACAGTCTCCGTCATAGCCCCGTACCCATTATCTGTGCTATAATGGGAGACCAGAGGTGACGGAATTGGCTAAGAAAAAGAGACGAAAAAAATCATTTGGCGCTCAATTAAAATATGAAGTTTATGGCATTCTTCTCATTACCATTTCGGTTATTGCGCTTTCCGGCGAAGCGACGGTTGGACGGGCCCTATCGAAATTGTTCGGTCTTATGCTGGGCAAATTTTATTTTGTACTGGCGCTGGTCGGCGTTTACGTCGGCCTTACCGTCATGGTTAAGCGGGCATGGCCCAAGCAGTGGTCAAGCCGTAAGACTGGCCTGCTTATTTTAGTGCTCGGTTTTACGCTGAGCAGCTCCATTTCGGAAATAAACTTAAGATTTGCTGGTTTGGAAAGAGAAACGCTTTCAGGCGGCGTTATTTTAAGTTCGCTTGGAGGAGATTTGAAAGAGCAGCTCATTACGGTATCGCCCGAAAACGATGTTTCCATCCGAGACAAAACGATTAGCGGAGGCTATATCGGGGCTATTCAATATTCCATGTTGTTTATGCTGTTTGGCTATTATGGCGCTTTAATTATAAACATGGTCATGTATGCCATTTCCATTATGCTGATCACAGGAAAATCTTACGTGGAGCTTGCGGGAGTGCTGAAAGCTCGCGTAGGACGTTTACTGAAATTAATGATGGCCAAACGCAGCGCTATGCAAAAGAAAAAGGCCGCTATGGCAGCCATGGCAGCGACTCAGTCGAAGCAAGAGGACGATGACGAAACGATCGATGACGACGCCTCGTATCAACCGCCTCCGCCCAAAAAGCGAAAATCGCTATTCTTTTCTTGGAAGCAAGAGCAAGCGGAAGAAAAGGAGAGGGAAGAGCAGGACGAATGGCAGCTTCAACAGTCTGATCCCGGTGAAGAGCATGATGTGAAGCCAGCTTGGCAGACGGAGCAGGATGATTGGGAGCCTGCTGGCGAACCCGAAAAATCTTACACCGCTGGCGATAGAGCGCAGGATCGTGACGAACAGCCTCCATGGGAGCGGGACAACACAATTCAGTCAATAAATGTAAATGTACATAACGATGACTCAGACAAAGCGGAATTCAAGGACGAACAATATGAGCGGCAAGATGAACATCAAATACATAACGAATTTCCCGATGTCATCCATGAATCACGATATGACAATAACGATCTCATTCATGACGAAGCCGAACCTAGCGATCTTCCGTCCTATCATGAAGCGGAGGAACAGCCATATTCGGAAACCGTCTCTTTGACGGAAGAAGAAGCATTGCCAGCTGCACCGCAAACTGAACAAGATGCGGCCCAGAAGGCGCCTTCAGTCCAAAGCAGCGATTCGAGAGCTAGCGCGGTCAAGCCTTATCGGCTTCCGCCGTTTACATTGCTTCATAAGCCTAGCGGGATGTCTAAAGGGTCGGATGCTTCCGATATGTACGACTCAAAAAGAAAGCTCGAAGCTACGCTCGAAAGTTTCGGCGTACGAGCGAAGGTGCTTGATGTCGTTCGTGGTCCTGCCGTTACAAGGTACGAAGTTCAGCCTGCCACAGGCGTAAAGGTAAGCCGAATTGTTGGACTCACCGATGATATTGCGCTTGCGCTAGCTGCAAAAGATGTACGGATGGAGGCTCCGATTCCGGGCAAATCCGCCATAGGCATCGAGGTGCCGAATATGGAAGTCTCAGTCGTGACGATGAGGGAGGTTATGGAAACGCCTGCCTTCCATAACTCTTCCGCCAAATTGTCCATTGCGTTTGGCAGAGATATTTCGGGACAAACGATTGTCGGCAATTTGGCCCGGATGCCGCATTTGCTCGTAGCGGGTGCGACCGGATCCGGCAAGTCAGTCTGTATAAACGGTATTATTACAAGCATCTTGTATAAGGCGAAGCCGGATGAAGTCAAGTTTTTGATGATTGACCCGAAGATGGTTGAACTAAATGTGTATAATGGCATTCCACATTTGCTTGCTCCTGTCGTCACTGATCCGCGCCGCGCATCGCTTGCGCTCAAGAAGATTGTGGTCGAGATGGAAAAGCGGTACGAGCTGTTTTCCAAATCTTCAACCCGTAATATTGAGGGTTACAATACGCTCATGGCCGACAACCCGTCAGCTGTGCTTCCGTATATTGTTGTTATTGTAGACGAGCTTGCGGATTTAATGATGGTGGCGGCGGGGGATGTCGAGGATTCCATTGCGCGTCTTGCGCAAATGGCGCGTGCTGCCGGCATTCATCTTATTATAGCGACTCAACGGCCTTCGGTTGACGTCATTACAGGTGTTATTAAAGCTAATATCCCTTCGCGGATTGCGTTTGGCGTTTCTTCGCAAGTCGATTCTAGAACGATTCTCGACATGGCTGGAGCGGAGAAGCTTTTGGGCCGCGGCGACATGCTGTTTCTTCCTGTTGGCATGTCTAAGCCTATTCGTGTTCAAGGCGCATTTTTATCCGATGGAGAGGTGGAGGCGCTTGTAGCCTTCTCACGCGATCAAGCGGAGGCGGAATACAAAGAGGATCTCGTCCCTGAACTGGAAGAGGAAGGCGAAGGCGGCGATATGATGCTCGATGAGCTGTTTGATCAAGCGGTTCAAATCGTGGTGGAGGCTAAGCAGGCGTCCGTTTCGCTGCTCCAAAGAAGGATGAGGATCGGTTATACGCGAGCTGCCCGAATGATTGACCAATTGGAGGCTAAAGGCGTCATCGGCCCATATGAAGGCAGCAAGCCTAGAGAAGTGATCATGACGCTCGAACAATTGCAGGCTGGGCGCATCAGTTCTTAACCGTTTGCCCACGGCAATTTTGTGCATAGAAGATGGACATCTTTCTCATACTAGAGTTAGGTAACGCTACCTATAGCGAACTAACTTGCAAGAGAAAGGCAGATCCCTACATGAGAAATCGTTTGATAGCGCTGACCTTAGTTTTGGTTTTGCTCGTTGTCGGTACATTTTCCTTGACAAAAGGACATTACGGTCATACTGAGGCCGTATTTAGCAACGCAACACTCAAAGTAGGCTCCTCGGGCCAAGATGTAAACGAGCTCCAAGGCAGGCTTACTCACCTCGGCTACTACAATGGCAAAATTGACGGCGTCTTCGGTTCCAAAACCAAAGGCTCGGTTACATGGTTTCAATGGAAGTTTGGCTTGAAATCAGATGGCATTGTAGGAGCGGACACGAAGAAAAAGCTGGTAGCTGCCACTAAAGGGTGGAAGCCTGGCGCAAGCGGCGGCGGAGCTGGGCAAGCTCCTTCGGGCGGCAATCAAGGCGCAGGAGCGGGCAAAGGAAACAGTTTGGGCAAGTCTAATCGGCTTGGGCTGACGGAAAACGATATTCAAATTATGGCTAACGCCGTATATGGCGAAGCACGCGGCGAACCTTACGAAGGACAGGTTGCAGTGGCAGCTGTTATTTTGAATCGGGTCAAATCGCAAAGCTTTCCGAATACGGTATACGGGGTCATTTTTCAGCCTAGAGCGTTTACCGCAGTAGCGGACGGACAAATTTATTTGACGCCGAACGCAAAAGCGAGAGAAGCGGTAGAGGATGCCATTAATGGCTGGGACCCAAGCGGAGGCTGCTTGTATTATTTTAATCCCGTTACAGCCACATCCGCTTGGATATGGACAAGAACGCAAATCAAAACGATCGGAAAGCATATTTTCTGCATCTGACGTACACCAAAGTAAACCTGTAAAGAGAGGAAGCAGCCGCATGCGCGCAAGGGCGCAGCCGTGGTTGCTTCTTCCATTTCCAATAGGTTAAAATGGTAAAAAAGCATCCATGAAGGGAGCAAACCGCGTGACTTTTTTCCAGCGAGGGCAGCTTGAGCGCATTCGATTGCATGTGCTGCCGACGAATCGATTTAAGACATTTGCGATATCTTTGTTTGCTGGAGTTCCTCTGAATGAAGAGACGGTAACGCCGAATGCTCTCATTCCTTTTGTGTTGCGCAGAGGGACGGCAACTACGCCTGAAACAATCGAGTTTCGGGAAAAGCTCGACGATATGTACGGCGCCGGATTCGGATTTGATGTTTACAAAAGAGGGGATGCGCAAATCATCCAGTTCAGAATGGATGTCATCAACGACCGATTTGTATCTTCAGAACAGTCGTTGCTGAAAGCTTCGCTTCAGTTTTTGGGCGATGCGCTGACGAATCCTTGCAAAGAAAACGATGCGTTCCGCACCAAATATGTGACCGCTGAGAAAATAACGCTGCGCAAGCGGCTAGAAGCTATCGTCAACGACAAAATCAGATATGCCGCAGAAAGATGTATGGAGGAAATGTGCGAAGGAGAGCCATACCGGCTTCATCCACTCGGCAGATTAGAAGACATCGAGAGCATTACACCGGAATCCTTGTACAGCCGATATGAGGATTGGCTTGGTGGAGCGGCTCTCGATTTATATGTAGTGGGAGACACCTCACTGGAGGAAGTAACAGCGCTTGTTACGGAGGCATTCAAGCTAAAAGCGGGAGCTCCCGCGGATTATTCGCGCCCAAATGTCAAACATCAAGTCGAGAAAGTCAAATATGTCGTAGACGAAATGGATGTCAGCCAAGGCAAGCTGAATATGGGGCTCCGGACAGGTGTTGGCTACGACGACCCTCTATATCCGGCTGCTTTAATGTACAACGGCATTTTGGGAGGATATCCGCATTCCAAGCTGTTTATCAATGTTCGGGAAAAGGAAAGCCTCGCTTATTACGCGGCGTCAAGGCTTGATGGACACAAAGGCATTTGCACCGTTCAATCCGGCATTGAATTTGCAAATTACGATAAAGCGGTCGCTATCATTAAGGAACAATTGGAGAGCATGGCAAGCGGACAGCTGTCGGAATTGGAAATTAGCCAGACCAAAGCGATGATCGCCGGCCATTTGCGAGAGCTGCAGGATTCCGCTTATGAGATGATCGCGTACGACTTTAATGGCGTATTGACCGGCAACAAACGGACGTCTGCCGAGCTGATGGAGCAGGTGTTGTCCGTAACGCCGGACGATATCGTCCAAGTGGCTAAACAAGTGCAACTGGACACAGTGTATTTCCTGCGCGATCGGAAGGAGGCTTAATCGATGGAAACGTTAAACTATCCTCATATTCAGGAGACGTTGTATCGGGAAGTTTTGGCTAATGGACTGGAAGTCATTGTGCTCCCTAAAGAAGGCTTCCAAAAAACGTATGCCACGTTTTCGACGAAATACGGTTCCGTGGATAATGTCTTCTCCGTAGGCGAAGGTGAACCGGCACGCGTTCCGGATGGCATTGCACATTTTTTGGAGCACAAAATGTTCGAAGAGCCAGAAGGCGATATTTTTGCCGTATTCGCTTCTCAAGGCGCTTCAGCTAACGCCTATACTACATTTGACCGTACCGTTTACCTGTTTTCCGCAACTGAGCAAATCAAGGAAAATTTAGGTACGCTGATCGATTTTGTGCAAAGGCCCTATTTTACGGATGGGAACGTAGAAAAGGAAAAAGGAATTATTGAGCAAGAGATTAATATGTATCGAGACAATGCGGATTGGCGCGTTTACTTTGGCCTTATCGACGCCCTATACCATAAGCATCCCGTTCATATCGACATAGCGGGCACGGTTGAATCGATTCGCCAAATCGACAAAGAAACGCTTTACCGCTGCTACGAGACGTTTTACCATCCGTCCAATATGCTTCTGTTTGTGGTGGGCGGCGTGGATACAAAAGAAATATTTGAGCTTGTAAAAGCGAATCAAAACGCCAAAAGCTTCCAGCCGCAAGGCGAAATCAAACGCTTCTTCGACGAGGAGCCCCTACAAGTAAAAACTCCGCGTAAAGTGGCGCAATTGCCGGTTTCCTTGCCGAAATGTATGATTGGCTTCAAAGAAAAGCAAGTGGGTCTGGAAGGCGAGTCTTTGCTCCGAAACGAAGTGACGACAAAGCTGATGCTTGAGACGCTTATTGGCTCAAGCTCCGCATTGTATCAATCGTTGTACGATCAAAACTTGATTTCCGATTCTTTCGGCCACGAATATAATTCGAGCCGCGACTACGGTTTTTCTGTTATAGGCGGAGATACTCCTGACCCTGATGCATTGATTGAAGGGCTGCGGGTGGGCATCGAGGAAAAAAAGAAATCCGGAATCGATCCATCGGCATTCGAGCGTTCCAAAAGAAAAAAAATCGGCAGTTATTTGCGTATGCTGAACTCCCCCGAATCCATTGCGGGCGAATTTACCCGTTACCGGTTCCGCGACAGCGATTTGTTCGATGTGCTTGCCCTATACGAAAACTGCACGCTTGAAGAGGTTAACGACCGTTTGCGCGAGCATTTCGATTTTGGCCAATTGGCCGTCTCCATCGTGGAGCAAGCGGCAAAGAAATGAAAACGCTGAAGGAAACGACTGTATTGATTACCGGGGGGAGCCGCGGCATCGGCGCAGGCATTGCGAAACGATTTGCCGCGGAAGGGGTCAATATTGTCCTTCATTATTTGGAATCGCATGAACGTGCAAACGAAACGGCGAGAATGTGCATGGCGCTTGGCGCCAATGTGATGACCATTTCTGCCGACCTGCGCTCGAAGGAGCAATTGCTTCGGATGAGGGATAAGCTTGACAGCCATAACATTAAACCGGACATACTCGTCAATAACGGCGGCATTTCGCATTACGGAATGTTGTCGGATGTATCGGAGCAGGAATGGGACGATGTGATGGCTGTTAATTTAAAGGGGATGTTTCTCAGTTCTCAAATTTTTATACCGCATATGATTTCGCAAAAATATGGCCGCATTATCAATGTTTCATCCGTTTGGGGGATATCTGGGGCCGCTTGCGAAGTTCTTTATTCCACCACCAAAGGCGGCATGAACGCATTTACGAAGGCGCTGGCTAAAGAGCTGGCGCCGTCCGGCGTAACCGTCAATGCGGTCGCTCCGGGTGTTGTCGACACGCCTATGATGGACGGATTCAACTCCGAGGAGAAAGCGGCTTTGGAGCAGGAAATACCGGTCGGCCGATTCGGCTCCGCCGATGAAATCGCATCGCTTGTTTATTTTTTGGCATTGCCGGAATCATCTTATATTACAGGTCAAATTATTAGCCCGAACGGGGGCTGGCATACTTAGGAGCCGGCAGAAGCTTGCATCCGTCCGTATAAACTTGTCTCTCCATGTGCAAAATAACGACTGTTGATGATTCTTTTCCACACTACACTAGGAGGCGAAGAGGCATGTCAACTGTCCTTTCAAACTTCACGACATGGAAACATTTTTTGGCGGAGCGCGTATCGCAAGCAAAAGAAATCGGGATGTCTGAAGACACCATTTCTAAACTGGCGTTCGAGATCGGATCTTTCCTCGATGAAAAAGTCGATCCCAAAAATGAAGAGCAGCGTGTTTTGAAGGAATTGTGGGATGTAGGCGACGAATCGGAGAGACAAACTGTGGCAAAACTGATGGTTAGGCTCGCCGAAAAATCGTAGCACTCATAAGTAACAGAAAAGCCTCCTAAGGGGAGGCTTTTCTGCAATGTTTCGCATCGTTGCAGGATTGTGACGAAAATTGTAGAATAGATGATTATGGTATACATAACTTGATTTTTGTTATTATTCTATTTATCATACAAGTTTAGGACGGTGACAGCCTTGGAAACAAAGCAGTGGTACATGGAATACAAAATACATAAGAACCGCCCTGGTCTGCTTGGTGATATTGCTTCTCTGCTTGGTATGCTGGAAGTTAACATCATGACCATTAACGGTGTGGAAGACCGCACTCGCGGCATGCTTTTGCAAACAAACGACGATGAAAAAATCGAGCTGCTCGGCAAAATGCTGCAAAAGGTGGACAACATAACGGTTAACAAGCTGCGCACTCCAACGATCGTGGATATTTTGGCCGTGCGGCATGGACGATATATTGAAAGGGATTCCGACGATCGGAAAACATTCCGTTTTGTAAGGGATGAACTAGGTATTTTGGTCGATTTTCTTGGCGAGGTGTTTAAACGCGACGGTAATCAGGTTATTGGACTAAGAGGAATGCCGAGAGTAGGAAAGACGGAATCCATTATCGCAGGAAGCGTATGCTCCAATAAGCGGTGGACGTTCGTTTCTTCTACTTTGCTTCGTCAAACGGTTCGCAGCCAGTTGAGCGAGGAAGAAATGCAGCCTAACAATATTTATATTATTGACGGGATTGTCAGCACCATTCGTTCCAATGAAAAGCATTATTCGCTGCTGCAGGAAATTATGGCGATGCCATCCACTAAAGTAATCGAGCATCCCGACATTTTCGTGAAGGAATCTCATTATGACTATAGTCATTTCGATATTATTATCGAGCTTCGAAATACGCCGGATGAAGAAATCTCCTACGAATCGTTTACAGCCAACTATACTGACGACTTTTAGAGGAAAGGAGCCCATTCGATGTCTGATTTAGGCGCATTGCTTCGAAAGGCAAGAGAGGAACGCGGTTTATCGCTTGATGAAATACAAGAACTGACCAAAATTAGAAAGCGCTACTTGGAAGCTTTGGAAACGGGTGATCATAGCATTTTGCCCGGCACCTTCTATGTTCGAGCTTTCGTTAAAAACTATTCCGAGGCGGTCGGCCTTGAGCCGGAAGAAGTGCTGCGCCTTTACCAGCATGAGGTTCCGGCCGCTCCGGTATTGGAGCAATCCGCAGAAGCTATTCCCGTCAGGAAACCGAGAAAGGTCAGATCCAGCACTTCCGACCGGTTCGGAAAAATCGGGTTTAGCTTGCTGATGTGGTGTTTTCTCATTTTAATCGTCGTTCTCGTATGGTATTATGCTTTTAGCAAGGATTCGGAAACAACCAAAAAAACCGACGAAACGCCAATTACCGAAAATACGCAGCTTCCGGAGCCAACAAGCGGAGGTTCTACAAGCACGCCTTCTGCATCTGTACCGCCTACGCCAACTCCGTCGACACAAGCGCCTGCTACAGTTACGTTCAGCAGCAAAGTGGGCAAAGCGGATAAATACGATATTGGTCCCCCTGGCGGTGTACATAAGATTGATCTGAAAGTAAGCGGCGGCCGCAACTGGGTTGAAGTGAGAGCCGGCAGCGCTTCTGGGGAAAAGCTTTTTTATACGACCGCTGAAGACGGGGCAATTCAAAGCTACGAGCTTACAACGGAGCCGATTTATATTAACGTAGGCCGTGCCGACTTGGTTGAAGTTTCGGTAGATGGCGTTATCGTTCCGGACGGCGACCGCGCAACTTCCAAAAAGCTGCTGCTTAATCCGCTGCAAGCGGAGGGCGGAGCGGTATCGCCTACACCGACACCTACGCCGGGAACGGAAAATAATGGTGCGGGAGAATCCATTACAAGCGAATAACGATATTTGAAAGCAAGGAGTGTAAGCCATGAGTTCGGAAAGTTTTTTTGATATTGTCTCCAAAGTGGATATGCAGGAATTAGCCAATGCCATTACACAAGCGGAGCGGGAAATCGAAACTCGTTTTGATTTTAAAGGAAGCAAAAGCAGCATTGCGCTGGAGAAAGACGAGCTCGTAGTCGGCTCGGATGACGATTACAAGCTGAAAAGCGTAATTGACATTTTGCAAACCAAAATGATTAAACGCGGTGTCCCGATTAAAAACTTGGATTACGGCAAAGTTGAGGGCGCTTCCGGCGGAACCGTCAAGCAGCGCATCAAGCTGAGACAAGGAATTGAGCAGGACGTCTCCAAAAAAATCAATATTCTGATTCGCGATTCCAAGCTGAAGGTGAAAAGCCAAATTCAGGGTGATCAGATCCGCGTAACAGGAAAAAGCCGCGACGATTTGCAAGCGGTCATCGCTTTGCTTAGAGGTGCGGATTTGCCTGTGGATCTCCAGTTCACCAACTATCGTTAGGTTTCATGGCGAGACCGAAGTGAATTTGGTGCGTCTTAGCGAGTTTGTATTTTTAAAAGAAATAAAGTTTGATTTGATCGGCAAGGAAATTGAAAGTGTAAGTGGAGCGATATGACGGACGCAGCGATATCTACGTGGGCAGATCCATGTATGATGCCCCTGAAATTGATGGTGAAATGTTTATCTCCAATTGTCGTGCTGAAATCGGCTCCATTCAGAAGATGCGTGTAACGCACGCATACGAGTTCGATCTGTCTGGGGAGGGAATTAAGTGAATTTAGCGAATCGAATAACGCTGGCAAGAATCTTCTTAGTACCCGTCATCATGTTTTTCCTGCTTATCAAGCTGGATCTTGGCTCTTTGAGGTTCGCCGATTTTGAGATTACTTACAATCAAATTGTAGCAGCGATCATTTTTATTATCGCGGCAAGCACCGATGGCCTCGACGGTTATATCGCGCGCAAAAACAAAATCGTCACGAATCTTGGAAAGCTGCTCGATCCGCTCGCGGATAAGCTGCTCGTAGCCGCTGTTCTTATTTCTTTGGTCGAAATGGGCAAGCTGAACGCGCTTATCGCGATCATTATTATTAGCCGCGAATTTGCGGTTACCGGACTGAGACAAATTGCCTTGCTGGAAGGGTCCGTTATGGCCGCGAGCGCTTGGGGAAAATGGAAAACGGCGATTCAGATTACAATGATTATCGCGCTGCTTCTCAATAACTTCCCGTTTGTTTTAATCGACGTGCCATTTGACCTGATCGCAAGCTGGGTAGCGGCAGCGATTACCGTTTATTCCGGCATTGATTATTTTGTGAAAAATAAACATCTAATACCTGTAGAATAAACAAAGAGCACTCCTCCGTATGCGGAAGAGTGCTTTTGCCTATCGTAAGAGGATACCCCAAAGGAGGCCGTCATTAGGATGAAAGCGGAAATCATTGCAGTAGGCACGGAATTGCTGCTGGGTCAGATCGTCAATACAAATGCGCAGGCTATATCGGAAAAACTGGCGGAGCTCGGAATTGATGTTTATTTTCAAACGGTAGTCGGCGACAATGCGGCTCGGCTGTTAAACGCAATAGAAGTTGGCAGAAGCCGTGCCGATTTGCTGGTGTTTACGGGAGGACTTGGACCTACACAGGACGATTTGACCAAAGATGTGCTCGCAAGTTATTTGAATCGCAAGCTTGAAATTCATGGACCTTCCATGGAAGCGATTGAAACGTTGTTTTCGTCCAGAGGGATAGAGATGGTGGAGAGCAACAAGCGCCAGGCGAATCTCATTGAAGGCAGCTTGCCGCTTATGAACGAAACGGGACTTGCGGTTGGCAACGCGCTTGCAGCGGATGGCACATATTATATGCTGCTGCCTGGGCCGCCAAAAGAAATGAAGCCGATGCTCGGTGGCCCCGGTCAAGCATGGCTGAGAGAAATTATGGGCGAGGAGCGGCCGCTGTTTTCCCGTTTGCTGAAGTTTGTGGGCATCGGCGAGTCGACTTTGGAGGCGAAGCTGATCGATTTGATTGAAGCGCAGTCCGATCCTACCATTGCGCCCTATGCCAAGGAAGGCGAAGTATCGATTCGAGTCTCGACAAAGGCTAAATCGGCAGAGGAGGCGGGCTCCCGTATTGACGCTACCGTAGCGGATATAAAGCAGCGGGTCGGCGCTCATTTGTATGCCCAGGAGGACGTTCCGATCGAGGTGGCTATCGTTAAGCTGCTTAGAAGCTCAAGACGGCGCATGGCCAGCGCAGAAAGCTGTAGCGGGGGGCTGTTCGCGGAGCTGATTACAAACGTGCCGGGCAGCAGCGGCGAATTTGCCGGAGGAGTCGTCACTTATACCAATGTTATGAAAAACAAGCTGCTTGGCATTCCGATGTCGCAACTGGAGGGCGAGGACGCTCCTGGAGCCATTAGCGAGTCGACCGCGGCTCTTATGGCGGAAAATGTGCGGCAGCTGGCAGACGCTGACTTCGGCGTATCGCTGACGGGTGTTGCAGGTCCGGCTGAATCGGAGGGCAAGCCGGTAGGTCTTGTTTATTTTGCAATTGCGGAGCGGGGAAGAGGGACGGTTGTCCATACGACTCATCTAAGCGGGGGGCGTTCCATGATCCGGCTGCGAGCTGTCAAAGCCGCCATGTTCCGTCTGTGGCAAGCTTTGAAGGACGAATAGTCGTCGCAAAAAATTCGGTGTTCGCTGTTGTCAAATGTCGAAGGGGCGGCTATAATAGGATTAACTATCGGAAGAACCGTGGCGAAGATTACTTTGCTGCGGTTTTTTTATGTCTATATGCCTAAGGAGTGATGTTAGTAAAAAATACGAATGTGTGTTCGAAAAAAAGGTTGGCAACCTGCAAAAAATGAGGTATCATACTAATAGATTAATATTAATCGTGAAGGATGTGGGTAAGTTGGCGGATCGTCGCGCAGCTTTAGATAATGCTCTTCGTCAAATCGAAAAGCAGTTTGGTAAAGGCTCCATTATGAAATTGGGTGAATCGACACATATGCAAGTAGAGACCGTGCCAAGCGGCTCGCTTGCCCTAGATATTGCACTTGGCATTGGCGGATTGCCGCGCGGCCGTGTTATTGAAGTGTACGGACCGGAATCTTCCGGTAAAACGACTGTCGCTCTCCACGCCATTGCGGAAGTTCAGCGTATCGGCGGACAAGCCGCTTTTATTGATGCCGAGCATGCGCTTGATCCTCTCTATGCAAGCAAGCTTGGCGTCAATATCGACGAGTTGCTTCTGTCGCAGCCGGATACGGGCGAGCAGGCGCTTGAAATTGCAGAGGCGCTTGTGCGCAGCGGAGCAGTCGATATTATCGTTATAGACTCTGTAGCGGCGCTAGTGCCTAAGGCAGAGATCGAAGGCGATATGGGTGACTCTCACGTAGGTCTTCAGGCGCGTTTGATGTCTCAAGCTCTTCGTAAGCTATCGGGAGCCATTGCAAAATCGAAGACGATCGCGATCTTCATTAACCAATTGCGCGAGAAAGTTGGCGTGATGTTCGGCAACCCGGAGACGACTCCAGGCGGACGGGCTCTTAAATTCTACTCCAGCGTTAGGCTTGATGTGCGCCGTATTGAGACGCTGAAGCAAGGAAACGATATGGTCGGCAACCGTACGAGAATCAAGGTTGTTAAAAACAAAGTGGCGCCTCCTTTCAAACAAGCGGAAATCGATATTATGTACGGCGAAGGAATTTCCAAAGAGGGCAGCTTGATTGATATCGGCGTTGAAATGGACATTATCCAAAAGAGCGGCGCTTGGTTTTCCTATAATGGCGAGCGTCTTGGACAAGGCCGGGAAAATGCGAAGCAATATTTGAAAGACCATGTTCAAATGTCCGGCGAAATTGAAAAGCTAATCCGTGATGCAAGCAACCTGTCGGCTACGGCCTCTCCGGCCAACTTCTCCAAGGATGACGAAGACGAGGATGAATTTGAAGATCAAGATTAATAGATGGCTTCGCCGCTCTCTTTGAGAGCGGCGAAGCTGTTTTTGCAGGAAGGAATGGCGGGATTGAAGGATGAAGAGCTGGAAGCCTATGGCGAGGGATGGACGATTGAGGCTGTGCGCCGCGATAAAAAGGAGAAGCGTACTTATTTAATTTTTGCCGATTTGGAGGCAGAGTTGCCGCAGATAGCCGTACATGAGGATATTATGATCCGCTTTCGCTTAATGAAGGGGCAATTCGTAACCATTCGGCAAGCTGAAGAAATCCGCATGGAGAACAGCCGGTACTTGGCCTATGCACAGGCTGTGGCGTATTTAGGGGCGAAGCCAAGAACGAGCAAGGCGATCGCGCAATATTTGGCGAGAAAAGAGTTTGAGGAAGAAAGTATTCAATATGCGGTACAGCGTTTAGAAAGCGAACAACTTGTGGATGATGAACAATATGCGCGCCAGTTCGCGGCAAGCCGGATGCAAAGCGGCTTAAAAGGCAGGCTTATGATTAAGCAGGAGCTGCAGCAAAGAGGAGTGCCCAAAGGGATAGCCGCTGAGGCTCTATCCGGGCTGGATCGCGGGAGCGAGCTTCAAGCCGCCATAAAGCTCGCCGAAAAAAAATGTCGCTCCGTAAAAGGCGAAGCCAAACAAAAAAGAATGAAACTAATGGCGTTTTTGCTCAGGAGAGGCTTTCCTGGCGATATCGTCAGAGAGGCGATAAAAGGATTGGACTTACGTTCAGCTGAGCAGAGCGATGAGGAAGATGATGGCGTTTTGCTTGACAACTGATTTTATGTAAAGCTAAAATGAGGTTGTATTCCTTTCTATTTGAATCAGGTTTTCTTCCAAAAGTTGATTCAAAGCGTTTTTTTTCGTCAAAATGGTACACGATGAAACGGTATGGAAACCGGTTAAAAAACCTAATATCATCCCAAGCAATAGCCTTGGTGTATGCAGCAAGGAGGTGAACAAGATGGGAGATGTAAACATCTGGATCTTGATTCTGGTTAGCATCCTTGTTGGCGTAATTTTCTTTGGGATTGGTTATGCTTATCGAAAGTCGATTGCTGAAGCCAAAATTTCTAGCGCTGAGCAAGCCGCTGCTCAAATCGTAGAAAATGCGAAGAAGGAAGCGGAAGCGCAAAAGAAAGAAACGGTGCTTGAGGCAAAGGACGAAGTCCACAAACTACGTGCAGAAGCTGAAAAGGACATCCGCGAGCGGCGCAATGAAGTGCAACGTCTAGAGAGACGCCTGCTACAGAAAGAAGAGTCGCTGGATAAAAAATTAGAGGCGCTAGAACGCAAAGAAGAAACGGTAGCCAACAAGGAGAAAAGAATCGAAGAAACGCAAGAGCAGATTGACTCCATTTACAAGCAGCAGCTTAGCGAGTTGGAACGTATTTCAAGCTTGACGATGGAGGATGCCAAATCCATTATTTTGACCAATGTCGAGCAGGAAGTACGTCACGAAACCGCGCAAATGATCAAAGAGATCGAGCAGCAGGCGAAGGAAGAAGCCGACAAAAAAGCGCGAGACATTATATCGTTAGCGATTCAGCGTTGCGCAGCCGATCATGTGGCCGAGACGACGGTATCCGTTGTAACGTTGCCTAATGAAGAAATGAAAGGCCGTATCATTGGACGCGAAGGCCGTAATATCCGTGCTTTGGAAACATTGACTGGTATCGATCTCATTATCGACGATACACCGGAAGCGGTCATATTGTCTGGCTTTGACCCGATTCGCCGTGAAATTGCCCGAACTTCCTTGGAGAAATTGGTGGCAGACGGTCGTATCCACCCTGCGCGGATTGAAGAAATGGTTGAAAAGTCCCGCAAAGAGATCGACGAGCGCGTTCGCGAATATGGCGAGCAAGCGACGTTTGAGGTTGGCGTTCATGGCTTGCATCCGGATTTGATCAAAATACTTGGACGACTGAAATATCGGACAAGCTATGGTCAAAACGTGCTGAAGCATTCCATGGAAGTGGCGTATTTGACCGGCCTTATGGCTGCAGAGCTAGGGGAAGACATTACTCTGGCGAAGCGAGCGGGATTGCTGCATGATATCGGCAAAGCGCTTGACCACGAGGTGGAAGGCTCTCACGTAGAAATTGGCGTAGAACTCGCCAAAAAATACAAAGAGCATCCGGTCGTTATTAACAGTATCGCTTCTCATCACGGCGATACGGAAGCGACATCCGTTATCGCGATGCTCGTAGGAGCGGCAGACGCTTTGTCGGCTGCGCGTCCGGGAGCTCGCCGGGAAACTCTGGAAACGTATATCAAACGTCTGGAGAAGCTGGAGGCCATTACAGAATCGTTCGACGGCGTCGAGAAGTCGTACGCGATTCAAGCGGGCCGCGAGGTGCGCGTTATGGTTCAACCGGAGAAGATCGACGATACGGAAGCATTCCGTCTTGCTCGCGACATAACGAAAAAAATCGAGAGCGAACTCGATTATCCGGGACATATTAAAGTTACGGTTATTCGTGAAACGAGAGCAGTGGAATACGCAAAATAATAAGATACGCAATTTGGAGAAGTGGCTGCATGTCAGCCACTTTTCTTCATTAATGCGTAAACAAATATAGGCATCAAAAGGATGGGTAACACATGAACGTATTGTTTATCGGCGATATCGTCGGCAATGTGGGGAGAAGCGCGCTAAAACAGGTGTTGCCTTCCCTCAAAGAAAAATATAACCCGCACATTATTCTTGTAAATGGAGAAAATGCGGCTGCGGGAAGAGGCATTACAAAAACGATCGCAAGAGAGTTTTTCGAGTGGGGAGTCCACGGCATTACGATGGGCAACCACACTTGGGACAACAAAGATATTTTTGAGTGGATCGACGATGAGCCGCGGATCGTAAGGCCGGCCAACTTTTCAGATGAAGCGCCAGGCAAAGGCATGGCTTTTATTAAAGCGAACGGCAAAGAGCTGGCTATTATTAATTTGCAAGGCAGAGCTTTCCTGCCGCCAATCGATTGCCCGTTCCGCACGGCGGATGCTTTGATCGAAGAAGCTCGCGATCGGACCAAAGCGATTTTGGTCGATTTTCATGCCGAGGCCACTTCCGAAAAAATCGCGATGGGCTGGTATTTGGATGGAAGAGCTTCAATTGTACTTGGCACTCACACCCATGTTCAAACTAATGATGATACGATTTTGCCGGAAGGTACCGCTTATTTGACGGATGTCGGGATGGTTGGCTCCAAAGAAGGCGTACTTGGCATGGAGCGCGGCGCTGTGCTTCACCGCTTTTTGACGCAATTGCCGGCGCGGTTTGTCGTGGATGAAGGCAAATGGCATCTGCATGGCTTGTTTGCTCAAATCGACGATTCGACGGGCAAAGCGACGAAATTAACAAAAATTAAATTGACCGAAGAAGAATGGCTGCTCATGTAGCGCCGTTTTTTGCCGATAAAAATCAGATAATTCAGAACTGTTAGGAAAGTTGACTTTAGAAAAGCAGGAATCTTTCTCCTTCTCTCGAATAGTATTTTAGAAGTGGAATCCATCCAACATTCCAGGGGAGGTACTTTTTATGGACGTATTAAAGGTATCAGCCAAGTCCAATCCAAATTCCGTTGCAGGCGCGTTGGCGGGAGTTTTACGGGAACGCGGCGGAGCCGAATTGCAAGCCATTGGCGCCGGTGCGCTCAATCAGGCCATTAAAGCAGTAGCGATTGCTCGTGGTTTTGTCGCTCCAAGCGGCGTGGATCTCATTTGTATTCCCGCATTTACGGACATCGTCATTGACGGAGAAGATCGCACAGCCATTAAACTAATCGTCGAACCCCGTTAATGGGACGGCACACGATATCAAGCTGACATCTTTGGCCTGTTTACCCCGTAGACAGGTTTTTTGCTTTGAGAGAACTGGGAAGGAGGCTTCCGTTTGAGGGTTATTGATTTTCATTGCGATGCGTTATATAAAATGTTGAATGACGGAAATTTGGCTTTTGAAAATGGCAGACCGGGCGTGCTCGATGTCACGTATGAGCGGCTGAGAGGATCGGATGCGCTGCTGCAAGTGTTTGCGGTATTTATTTCGAGTGATCGCCCCGACCACGGAACGATTCACCCCATTTTGGAAAGCGTGGATCTGCTGTACGAAAAAGTGCTGGCATGTCCGGACATGCGGCTCATCTTAACGGTTTCCGACTTGGAGGAATGTATTCAAGACGGTAAAACGGGAGCCTTATTGTCGCTCGAAGGAATTGATGGGCTAAGAGGCAGCTTGTCAGCGCTGCGCAATTTGTACAGACTAGGCGTCCGGGCTGCCGGCTTTACATGGAATCATGCCAATTGGGCGGCTGACGGAGTGATGGAGCCGCGAGGCGGCGGCCTCACTGCTCTAGGAAAAATTTTTGTGCGAGAATGCAATGAACTGGGCATTGTGGTTGACGTGTCCCATTTATCGGAGAGAGCGTTTTGGGATATGGCGGCTTTATCGAGCAAACCGATTATCGCCTCCCATTCCAATGCAAGATCGGTTTGCGATCATCCCCGCAATTTGACGGATTTGCAAATTAGGGCGATCGTGGAAGGGAAGGGGAGAATCGGTATTACATATGTTCCCGCTTTTGTCCATTCCAGCGGTAACGCCGCAATTTCCAATCTGATTGCTCATATCGAGCACATTTGCGAACTTGGGGGGGAGCGTCATCTGATGCTTGGCTCCGACTTTGACGGGATTGACAAACATGTGCAAGGTTTGACTCATCCCGGACAAGTATATGCGCTTATCGAAGAGCTTCTGAAAAGGTATTCGCAGGAACAGACGGAAGCTTTTGTATACGGAAATGCGTTATCTTTTTTGAGAGGACAACTCCCTTTGCACTAGCAAAAAGGTTCATCTCTCTTCGATATGATAACCATCTAAACAAACTATCATTTCATCTAAGCGTTTACATCTTGCAAATCGGCAGACTCAATCATAAAATTGTTGTGACTATTAACAATTCTATTATATAATGCACTGAGTGTCGAAAATCATGCACCTTCATGATGCAGAGGAGATGGGCGTTTTGATAAGTCAATTGTCTTGGAAAATTGGCGGACAACAAGGCGAAGGCGTTGAGAGTACCGACCGCATTTTTTCAACCGCGCTTAACCGGCTAGGTTATTATTTATATGGTTATCGTCATTTCTCGTCGCGAATTAAGGGCGGGCATACGAACAATAAAATTCGGATCAGCACGGAGCCGATTCGTGCCATATCCGACGATTTGGATATTTTGGTTGCATTCGATCAAGAAAGCATTGACCTCAATGCGCATGAGCTGCGCCCAGGCGGCGTTGTGGTGGCGGATGCGAAGTTTAATCCCGTTATTCCAGAGGGCATCGATGCTAAATTGTTCCCCGTTCCAATTACGAAAATAGCGGAGGATCTCGGCACGTCCCTTATGAAAAACATGGTTGCCTCCGGCGCGTCTTGGGGGCTGCTTGGTCTGCCTTTGGAAGTATTCAACAAGGCGGTGGAAGAGGAGTTCGGCCGCAAAGGCGCAGCGATCGTGGAGAAAAACATTGAAGCGGTCAAACGCGGCTCGGATTATGTGCTTGAGCTGGCAGGCGGCCCGCTTGACGATTTCAAGCTGAACGAAGCGGATGGCAAGCAGAAGCTGTTTATGATCGGCAACGAGGCGATCGGGCTAGGCAGTCTTGCAGCGGGATGCAGACTCATGTCGGCGTATCCCATTACACCGGCTTCGGAAATTATGGAATACTTGATCAAAAAGCTGCCTAAGTTCGGCGGTACCGTCGTTCAGACGGAAGACGAAATTGCAGCGGTGACGATGGCCATTGGCGCCAACTACGCGGGTGTTCGAACGATGACAGCATCGGCGGGACCTGGCCTCTCTCTAATGATGGAGGCGATTGGCCTTGCCGGCATGACGGAAACTCCGCTTGTTATCGTCAATACGCAGCGCGGCGGCCCTTCTACAGGCTTGCCGACCAAGCAGGAGCAGTCCGACCTGAACGCAATGGTATACGGCACGCATGGAGAAATACCGAAAGTCGTTATTGCTCCCGCGTCCATTGAAGATTGCTTCTACGATATGATTGAGGCGTTTAACCTGTCCGAGCAATTTCAAGTGCCCGTTATCGTTATGACGGATTTGCAATTGTCGCTAGGCAAACAGTCTTGCGAACCGCTTGATTTGCAAAAGATATCGATTGACCGCGGCAAACTTGTGAAGGATGTCCCAGCGCTTGAAGGTCATGAACTGTTTAAGCGTTATGAATTAACAGAAGACGGCGTTTCTCCAAGGGTACTGCCCGGGGAAAAAGGCGGCTTGCATCACGTGACGGGCGTTGAGCATGATGAAGTAGGACGTCCTTCCGAAAACTCCGGCAACCGCAAGCGGATGATGGATAAGCGTCTTCACAAACTGGATGCTTTGAACATAAGAGATGCTATCCGGGTAGACGCTCCGCATGCATCGCCTGATTTGCTTATCGTCGGCATGGGTTCGACAGGCGGCACAATCGATGCGGCAAGAGCTATACTTCAAGAAAGCGGCATCACATCTAATCATGTTACGGTGCGCCAAATTCATCCTTTCCCGACGGACGCGCTGACTCCTTATTTGGAAAAGGCAAAAAAGGTAGTCGTTATCGAAAATAACGCAACCGCGCAGCTTGCTGGACAAATCAAAATGAATGCAGGTTATGCTGACAAAATCAAGAGCCTGCTTAAATATGACGGCAACCCATTCCTTCCGCTTGAAGTATACAAAGCTTGTAAGGAGTTGAGCTAAAAGATGGCAACGTTTAAAGAGTTTCGCAACAATGTAAAGCCAAACTGGTGTCCCGGCTGCGGCGACTTTTCCATTCAAGCGGCCATTCAGCGGGCTGCGGCCAATGTTGGTCTAGAACCGGAGCAACTGGCGGTCATTTCCGGCATCGGCTGTTCCGGCCGAATTTCGGGTTACATTAACGCATATGGCCTGCACGGCATTCATGGCCGCGCGCTGCCGATTGCGCAAGGCGTCAAGCTTGCCAACCGTGAGCTGACCGTTATCGCTTCCGGCGGCGACGGCGACGGCTTTGCGATCGGAATGGGGCATACCGTTCATGCGATCCGCCGAAATCTTAACATTACGTATATCGTAATGGACAATCAAATATACGGTCTGACCAAAGGCCAAACCTCGCCGCGCAGCGCCGAAGGCTTCAAAACGAAGTCTACGCCTGAGGGATCGATTGAGTCGACTTTGTCCCCTCTTGAAATCGCGATGTCGGCAGGGGCAACCTTTGTCGCCCAATCGTTCTCCAGTGATTTGAAGCAATTAACGAGCTTGATCGAGCAAGGCATTCGCCATGAAGGCTTTTCATTAATCAACGTGTTCAGCCCATGCGTCACCTTCAACAAAATCAACACGTATGACTGGTTCAAAGAAAATATCGTCAATTTGGAGCAATTTCCGGATTATGATCCGGCAAACCGCGTAACCGCCATTAATAAAATTATGGAAACAAACGGTTTGCTCACTGGTCTAATTTACCAAAATACGGAGCGCAAGTCGTATGAGGACTTAATTAGCGGATTTAAGCCGGAAGGATTGGCTCAGCAAGATTTGGAATTGACCGAAGAACAGTTCAGCCAGCTTGTAGCAGAATTTAAATAAATGCTATGATAAGAGCATACGGCATAATATGCCGTATGCTTTCTATTTCCACCTAAAACCATACATAGAAAACGGAGAGTGCAACATCATGAGTAAACAGGTGCCGGTAGGCGTATCAGCAAGACACATCCATTTGTCTCAGGAGCATGTTCAAATATTGTTTGGCGCAGCTTATGAGCTGACCGAAATGAAGCCGTTGTCGCAACCAGGGCAATATGCGGCCAATGAAACGGTTGCCGTTGTCGGGCCAAAAGGTTCTTTTGGCAAAGTCCGCATTTTGGGACCCGCTCGTAAAGCAACACAGCTGGAAGTATCCCGCACAGACGCATTTGCGCTTGGCGTGAACCCTCCAGTACGTGAGTCCGGGAATACGGCCGGCTCCGCAGGCATTACGATTCAAGGCCCTGCGGGCGAAGTCGTTATTGAAGAAGGGGTCATTGTGGCGGCGCGTCACATTCATTTCCATACAAGCGACGCCGAGCGTTTTGGCATTGCAGACAAGCAAAAGCTGAAAGTTCGCGTTGGAGGAGAGCGCGGTGTTGTTTTCGAACATGTCGTAGCACGCGTTTCCGAGGACTTTGCTCTGGATATGCATATCGATACGGATGAGGCTAATGCTGCCGGAGTGAAAAACGGCGATTTGGCCGAGATTGTAGAGTAGTGTAGATGTATTGGACGAAGAAGATGAGTCTTCTTGCGCCCGTAAATGTCGATTTATTATTAGATAAATAAGGGTAAAGAATAAAACATGTAAAAAAAAGCTGTATGGCTACTGGGCCATACAGCTTTTTTGCATCCTTTATCGGGAACACCCTGCCACGCAGGCTATTTGATAAGAGACTCCTCCACCTTCACAACCTCGACCCGGTTGGAGAAGAAGGTAGCTCCGCCGCCCATATCGGCAAGGCGCTGCGGAGTCAGAGCATTGACGGCGGAACGGCCGTTTTGCGCGTCATCCCACCACAGCCCTTGCGTAACAAGCACGCCTGGCAGCACATCAAGCCCCAACTTGACGGGGAGCTCGACGGCACCTCTGTCGTTGCGGACGACGACCCGTTCGCCATCGGTCAGCCCAAGCGCAAGCGCATCGGTTTCGTTCATATGGAGAATAGGGCCTTTTTCCAGCTTTTGCAGCTTTAACTGGTTGGCGAAGGTTGAGTTGATGTAGCTATGATTAGGCCCGGTCATAAGCAGAAACGGATAATGCTCAGGCTCCTTTAGAGGAGTGTAGGTCGGAACTGGCGAATGACCCGCCGCTTTCATCGATTTCGAGAACAACTCGATTTTGCCGCTTGGCGTAGGCAGCATCTCCAGCATAGCAATTTTGTTGCCGCCGCCGGCCTTCATCCAATCGTTTTCCATTAATGTCTCAAAGGTTATGCCGCTAAGGAGCGGGTTGCGCTTATTGTTTAGCGCCTCGCGAATCATGTCTTCTTCGCTAATGTTGAACAGCTCGGGTTCAAATCCCATTCGCAAAGCGAGCTCTTTAAACAAGGTGAAATTGGATTTGCTCTCGCCGGCCGGAGGCAAAATAGGTTTGTTGATTTGCAAATAGAAATGCCAATACGATTTGTACAAATCCAAGTTTTCAAAATGGGAGGTGGCGGGCAGCACCAAATCCGCGTATTTGCACGTATCCGTCAAAAACAAGTCGTGAGTTACCGTAAACAAATCGTCCCGAAGCAAGCCTTGTCTTACTTTGACCTGATCCGGTGCGACGATGGCCGGATTGCTGTTGTAAACAAACAGCATTCTAACGGGAGGGTCCAGCTCAAGCAACGCATCGCCGAGCTGATTCATATTGACTTTGCGAACACGCTTGTCCGGCAGCAAATCCTGTCTCTCCAAGGCGCTATTATTGATCGAGGAGTACCAGCTGTTGCCTTTCATTGCGCCGCCGCCCGTCAGCGCCCATTGCCCAGTGAGAGCGGGCAAGCAGGAGATCGTGCGGATAATCATGCCTCCGTTGTCGTGATGCTGAAGTCCATTGCCAATCCGGATAAAAGAAGGAGCGGTTGTGCCGTAAAGCGTAGCCAGCTCTTCAATTTTTTCGGCGGGTATTCCAGTCAGCTCGGATGCTACTTCCGGTGTATAATTTGCCGCTTCAGCCGCCAGCTCTTCGTATCCGATCGTATGGCTAGCGATAAACTCCCCGTCGACAAGTCCGTCGCGTATAAGGACATGCATCATGCCTAGCGCTAGCGCTCCGTCGCTGCCTGGCCGCAATAAAACAAACTCGTCTGCCCAGGAAGAGGTGCGGTTGCGATGAACGTCGATATGAATGATTTTGGCACCCTGTTTGCGGGCCTCGGTAGCCAGCATCGTTTGATGCATGTTTGTCGAGACGATGTTGGCGCCCCATATGAGGAACAGCTTAGAATGTACGGTCGTTTCGGGATCGATGCCGATGGACCCGCCCATCGTGTAGCTGTAGCCTTTGGAGCCCGCCGCGTTGCATATGGTGCGATCCAGCCTGCTTGCTCCAAGCCGGTGGAAGAAGCGGCGATCCATGCCCTCGGCATTCAAAATACCCATATTGCCGTAGAAACTGTAGGGCAGTATAGCCTCTGCTCCGTAAGCAGCGGAAATATGCCGCATTTGCGATACAATCGTTTTGTAAGCCTCATCCCATGTGATGCGCTCAAAATCGAGACTCCCTTTAGGGCCGACTCTGCGAAGCGGATATAAGACGCGGTCGGGATGGTGAACACGATCAGGGAGCTGTCTTACTTTGTTGCAGATCGCTCCTTTGGTTACGGGGTGATCAGGGTCTCCCGTTACCGAAACGGCCTTCCCATCGTTTAAGGTAACATGCAAGCCGCAAGTATCCGGGCAGTCAAAAGGACATACGGAGCGGACGACGCCGTTTGTGGCGAATGGTTTCATAAGGATCAACTCCACTTGTGTTTTCTGGCTGTTTTCATTTTCGGCTGGTTGTTCACATTAGTTCTATTATACCTGCACAGGCCGTTCATTTAAATAATGCGAAGGCGGAACGCCAAACGTTTTCTTGAACATGCGCTGAAAATAAGAAACGTCGGAATAACCCAAGTAGTCGGCAATTTCCGTTATGTTAAGCAGCGATTCCGTCAGCATATAGGCGGCCGTTCTCATTCGGATAGCGTGAACATATTCGCTGATGGTAACGCCAGTGACACGTTTAAATAACGTCGCAGCATGGTTCGGGCTTCGGCCGATAATGTCGCCAAGCAACTCCTTTGTCATTTTGCCGCGATAATGGTCGTGGATATAATTTTTCATTCGTTCCGCATGCTGAAGCGAGAGGCTGGAAGGCTCGCCGCGATCCAGCTCCCGGCCCCATAGGGCAATCGCTTCAAGCAAAGCGGAAGAGGCGCGCAAGCCGGCATATGGAACGGGCTCGCGCCACTCTTTCCAAACGGAGCGTATTTTCTCCAATATAAAATCGTAGCAGCCCGCCTTCGATTTTACGAACTTGCCAGTTTTCATTAGAAGGGGGAGGTCCGCCGTCTCGGGAGCCATAGTAAACTCGATCACAAACTTTTCGTGAAAGACGGTTGGCACGCTTTTGCCATAAAATACGGATCCGGGCGGAATGAGCAAAAAATCTCCTTTTTCCAAAATCGTTTTTTCCCCGCCGATCCAGTAAATGCATTTACCGTACGTGACGATAATAAACTGTGCATTCCCGACGGCGGACATTTTTTGTTCCTGAAACCAGCCCATCCCTTGATGCAGATTCATTTCAACAACCGTCAGCATGTTGCACCCCGAATCATACTATAATGATTCCATCATACTATAGTTCATGTACGTTGTCCCTTTTTTCAACTACAATAAACGAAGCGAGCTATGGAGGGAAACGACAATGAGTTTAACAAAAATCGTATGTACGATGGGGCCGTCCAGCAATTCGGTCTCCATTTTGAAACAAATGATGCAAGAAGGAATGAACGTAGCTAGATTGAATATGGCTCATGGAGAACTAAGCGACCACAGCAACCGGATTGCCTTGATTCGCGAGGCGGCAGCCGAGGCGGGCACCGTAGTGGCGGTTATGATGGATATAAAAGGTCCGGAAATTCGTATCGGCACGCTTGAGGAAAGCAGTTACGAATTAAAAACGGGAGGCAAGCTTACGCTTACGACGCGGCCGGTTGTTGGCACGGGGAGTTGCGTAGGCGTCAGCTACGCCAATTTGCCGAATGTATTGCCAGTAGGAAGCAAGGTGCTGATCGATGACGGTTTGATCGAGCTGTCGGTCGATTCGGTGGAAGCGACGGAAATTCATTGCAGCGTGCTCAATGGCGGGCTTTTGAAGCCTCGCAAGGGAGTCAACTTGCCGGGTATCCGCACAACGCTCCCGGGCGTCACGGACCGCGATATTCATCATATCGCTTTTGGAGTGAAGGAAGGCGTCGATATCATTGCCGTTTCTTTTGTCCGCAAAGCGGAAGATATTTTAAAAGTACGTCAATTGCTTGAAGACGCGGGCGCCAGCCATATTCAGATTATTTCCAAAATTGAGAATGAAGAAGGCGTCGAAAATTTGGATTCCATTATTGAGGTATCCGATGGCATTATGGTGGCGCGCGGAGACCTCGGCGTTGAAATTCCGGCGGAAGACGTTCCTACGATTCAGCGGGAAATGATCCGCAAATGCAATCTCGCGGGCAAACCGGTCATCGTTGCGACGCAGATGCTGGATTCCATGCAAGTCAACCCAAGGCCGACGAGAGCGGAAGTGAGCGACGTGGCAAATGCGGTATTGCAAGGCGCCGATGCCGTTATGCTGTCCGGCGAAACCGCTGCGGGCAAATACCCGTTGGAATCGGTACGTATGATGGCGATGATTGCGGAGAGGGCCGAGTCGACCATCGATTATGCGGAGCTGTTCCAGCTGAAGCTGTCCGTGCCTTCTTCTTCCGTAACGGAAGTGATCAGCCAAGCGGTTGTCAGTTCGTCTCTGCAACTGAATGCAAAAGCGATTTTGACGCCGACCGAAAGCGGCTTTACGGCGCGGATGGTGTCGAAATACCGTCCACAGGCTCCCATTATCGCCATTACGGCGCATGATGAGGTGCTGAAGCGGTTGACGCTAGTGCGAGGAGTCATTCCAGTCAAAGGGGAAGCGACACAATCGACCGACGACATGTTTAAATCGGCCATTCGCAATGCAAGCCGGACGAAGCTGCTGAACAAGGGCGATTATGCCGTTATTTCCGCAGGCGTTCCAAGCGGCCGGGCAGGGGCGACCAACTTGATCCAGATTCACCAAATGGGAGAGTAATAAATGTTGCTTTTTTCAAATTCATGCCCTCTCTCTATTGACAGAAAAGCGATGAGATGCAACAATAGGTGAGGTTGTTTAACAATAGTGATCAAACGATGCTTAACTAATCATGATTCGTATAACCTCACATAACCGCTTAAGGCACAGGGTGGGGGTCTCTACGGGAAGCCTTACTTCCTTGCTACGAATAGCGCAGCTTATTTTAACAATAAGACGCGCTGTCCGTAGCTTTTTTGCGTCCGGAGCAAAGAAACGGGGCATGGACGTTAAGAGATGAGAAGAAAGGAATGAAATGATGAAATATATTACATCGGTTTTTATTGGGGCGGCAAGTTACGGGATTTTATCGACCTTTGTTGTACTCGCGTATGACAAGGGCTATACATTGGGTGAAGTAGTTGGCACTCAGCTTTTAGTTGGTTTTGTTTTGTCATGGTTGTTCGCTGCTTTTATGGAGCGTAAAAATGCAAAAAAGCAAGCGGCAAGCGAGAGTGGGGCATCTAAGACGGTCGCGGCCAAAAGCGGCGCTTTGACTTGGAAGCAAAGACTGTTTCTGATGGCTTCGGGTTTGCCGACAGCGATTACCGGTTTGGTTTATTATGAGTCGCTTCGGTATATTCCGGCTTCTCTGGCGATATTGCTGCTGTTCCAATTTACGTGGATCGGCGTCCTGATTCAAGCTGTTAGAGAGAAAAAACGGCCTAACCGCATTATCTATACAACGCTAGCGATTTTGCTTGGCGGAACGTTGCTTGCAGCAGGCATTATCGAGCAGGGGACGGACAAATTCCATATTTGGGGCATTGTTCTTGGTTTCCTCGCCGCGATTAGCTATTCGATGTTTATTTTGTTCAGCGGCAAAGCGGTTCCTGAAGCAAATGCGGCAACACGAAGCAAATGGATGGTTACCGGCGGCATGCTGTTAGTGTTCATATTGTTTCCGCCACAGTTTTTGTGGAACGGGGAAATTTTCAGCGAGTTGTTTATTTACGGCGCTTTGCTGGGATTGTTCGGAGCGTTTATTCCGCCGCTGCTGTTCGCTTACGGCGTTCCGCATATCGGCGAAGGAATGGCGGGCATTTTGGGAGCGGCCGAGCTTCCGGTTGCGGTTCTGCTTTCTTCTATCGTGCTGCATGAAGAAGTGTCCTGGCTGCAATGGGTTGGCGTAGCGATTGTTCTTGTCGGCGTAGCTTACCCGGAAGTGCTTAAAATGATGAAGCGAAACAATAGAACGTTATCGGCACACGGCGGAGTATAAGCTGGTAAAGTTTAATTTATAGCTGTTTTGTTCCTTTCATCCTTCCATGGAATGGCATTATACTGATGATGTCGGGCCGACGGAATACGTGAAGGAAAGGAGCTGATCCGAGTGATTCACAACCTAGAGGTGGTCTCCGTTTAACGGAGACCGCATGAAAGAAGAGGCCCCCGGGCCTCTTTTTATTTTCTGCTGAACAACAAATGATTGTCGTTTGATAGGGTTTTCATTATAATGGAAAGTGACGCTTCATAAGAAGCACGGGGACCACCCCAACAATAATCCTAGAAAGGGAGGCGCTAAACATGCAAAAGGCATTTAACGCAATGATGAATTTGACGCAAGAAGCAAGCCAAGTAAAACGTTTAAACATATTCGAGGAGGACCTATACCGTGAATTACAAAAATGGAAGAGACGTGCTTCCCCCTAGTCTCCTGTTGGAGCTGCAAAAATATATTCAAGGCGATTTGATCTATATTCCTAAACCGTCCAACCAGCGCGCAAGCTGGGGCGAAGTCAGCGGAACACGGAAGCTGCTGGCAGACCGCAACAAAGAAATTTTCCAGCATTACAGCAACGGAGCGACCGTGGCGGAACTGGAACGCAAATACCACTTGTCAAGCGAAAGCATTCGCAAAATTATTGTGAAGGCCCGTTAAGATGGCAAGGCTGATACGGAAAAATAAAGAAGAACCTCCCTGCTTGCAAAGCGAGCGGACGGAGGTTCTTCTTTTTTATTCGTTATGAATTAATGAAGGGAGGAAGTCGGCAGCGGAAGTTTCGTTCTTGGATATTTATAATCGTCTCTGAAGCACTCTGTATCTGTATCGTATGCGGATTGCGAGAGGCGATGCGACACTTCGAAGATCGGCAGGTCAGGGTTCACATGAAGAGCGGAACCATAAAAAGAACAGCCTTCGAAATGGAAATCCAAAGTCGTAATGATAATGACGCAGTTGGTAAAACTGCAATTTTTAAAACTGAATCCGTCAAACGCAATCGTTTCGTTGTTGAAATTTTCGTTCATGATCAATCTCACAGGGCAGCGCTCCTTTGCTAGATATAGGCGACATGACTATCATCCTACCAGATCGGAGACGCAATGTTTGTCACAACGTGACTGTCAGCAACGAAAACTTATCGACATCTCTCCCAATCCTCATCTGCAAGTGAACGATCGATGGCGACACCTGCCTCATAGCCGTCGCTGGCGGCTCCAACGAGCCCGGAAAAACCAGTTCGGGCGTCTCCGATGACATATAATCCTCTTACCGCCGTTTCGCCATGTCCGTTCACGATGGGCAGCCCTTTGTCGTCTAAGCGAAGTCCGACATCGTTAAGCAAATGGGAGGCAGGATGCTCACAGGGAAAGGCAACAAAACCTCCAGACCGAGGAAACGACTGTCCATTCTGAAGAATGACGGCTTCCAAAGTCCCGTTGTTACACTGAATTCGCTCAATAGGATCCTCTTCCACCCGAATCGCTCTCAACTGGAGCTCCCGACGTTCAGAAAGGGACAAGAGCGAAGCTTCTCCGTTTGTAAAAGCGATTAAATCGCGGCTCCAGGTGTACATTTTTTTGATAGAGGAAAAGATCGTTCTTGCGCTGCCGATGACGGCAAGCGGCATATGGCGATGCTCCCAGCCGTCGCAATATGGGCACGGAAAAAGCGAAATTCCGTATGCTTCTTGCAATCCGGGAATTGGTGGGAGGCTGTCCTTGACGCCGGTCGCCAAAATAAGTTTGCGGCTGCGGTATGTGTTGCCTTCAGCATCAACCGCAATAAACGATTCATGTTCAATTTTAATTGCGGCAGCGATCCCTTTTTGAAAGGATATCCCCTCGTATTTAAGCAACTCCAACTGCGCAAGCTCTCGCAGCTCGATGGGCGGCGTTCCGTCTCTGGTCAAATAACCGTGAGAGCTGCGCGATATGCCGTTTCGCGGTTTACCTTCGTCTAGAACAACAACGGAGCGCGTTGAGCGTGCAAGGACCAGTGCCGCGCTCAGGCCCGCTGGTCCTCCTCCGGCTATGAGGACATCGCAGATGATCATAGGACTTACGCCCCTCCCTTCAAAATAGTGCTGTACCATAGGACAGAAACCGCTGTTATAATTGGACTAGCATGGAAATGGATAGAATGAACATTATTATGGCAGTTGGAGTTGATCGTTATGCCTGACAACGGATTGGAACGGTTTCATCCTGTACTGGCCGCTTGGTTCCGCGAAACGTTCGGAGAGCCGACGGATGTTCAACAGCAAGCATGGGCTTCAATAATAGAAGGGAAACATACGCTAATTGCCGCTCCGACAGGCTCAGGCAAGACGCTAGCTGCCTTGCTGCCTTGTGTGAACGCTATTATGAAGAAGAAGCTGGATTCGGCGGATTGGACAAAAGGCGTTCGACTTTTATACATAACCCCGTTAAAAGCGTTGAACAACGACGTTCAGCATCATATAGTGACGTTTATGGAGCGGTTGGAAGCTGCGGCGCTTGCAATGGGCGCAAAATGGCCGGGGCTAAAAAGCGCCGTCCGGACGGGAGATACTTCCGCTTCCAAAAGAGCCTCCATGGTGAAAAATCCCCCGGACATGCTTGTCACGACGCCGGAGTCGCTTTTTATTTTGCTCACTTCAGAACAAGGGCGCGGCATGCTGCGGCATGTTGAGCACATCATCGTGGACGAGATACATGATCTGGCGGCGGACAAGCGCGGCTCGCATTTGTCACTGTCATTAGAAAGGCTTGAGCGGCTGACGGAGCGACCCGTCCAGCGGATAGGCGTATCTGCGACGCAGAAGCCGCTGTGGCGGGTAGGCTATTTTTTGGGCGGATGGATGAAGGCGGAGTCTAGTGAGTCGGAAACGTTTTCCGCAGAGGGCAGTAGGGAAGGTCCCGCGGAAGAGGAGCATTCGCTTGGATTTCAAAGGCGTCCCGTTCATATTGTAGAAAGTTTGATGCAAAAGAAAATGAGCGTATCGGTTACGATGCCGGACACGAGCGTACCAGTGCAATCGCGGGAGGCGGTTTGGTTTCCTATTTTGAAACGAATCGTCGATTTAATGGAAGGCTGCAAGTCAGCGCTTCTGTTTGTGAATAGCCGCCGATTATGCGAACGGTTAGTGCTGCGGCTAAACGACTATACGGGCACTGAAATGGCGAGAGCCCATCACGGAAGCATGGCTAAGGAGAAGCGGCTCGAAGTAGAGGACATGCTCAAAAACGGCGAGCTGCGCTGTCTTGTTGCCACCTCGTCGCTGGAGCTCGGCATCGATGTGGGCCACATCGATCTAGTGCTGCAAATCGATTCGCCGCTGGAAGCTGCCTCCGGCATCCAGAGAATCGGACGCGCCGGCCATTCTGTAGGGGATATTTCTAAAGGCGTTATTATTATTCGGCAGCGGGGAGCGCTCCCGGAAGCGGCCGTTCTAGGCGGGTTGATTGCCAAGCGGGAAATCGAACCGATTGTCATTCCGGATTGTCCGCTTGACGTGTTGTCACAGCAAACAATTGCGATTATCGCTTCGGAATCGATGTTCGTTGACGATTTGTATGCTTTGTTGATCGGAAGCGACAGTTTCCGTTCGCTCAGTCTTCCGTCACTGCGCAGCATGCTGGCCGTATTAACAGGGCTGTATCCTTTTTCCAGAGCCATATTGGATTGGGACAGAGCAACGGACTATTTGACAAGGAGGGGGAATACGGCGATCGCCGCCATGACAGGGGCAGGCACGATACCATCTTCCTCCGAATACCCCGTACATCATATTGAGAGCCGCACCCATCTGGGCGAAGTAGACGAAGAGTTTGTCCATGAAAGCCGGGTAGGGGATGTTTTTTTGCTCGGCACAACCTCGTGGATGATTAGAAAAATCGAAAAGGATCGGGTTTATGTAACGGAAGCATCCAACAGCTTCAGTGAAATTCCGTTTTGGAGAAACGAAGGGCTAGGACGCTCACTTGGGCTTGGCATGAAAATAGGCGATTTTTTGGAGCAGCTGCGGGACAAGCTGGAGCTTGACAAAGCGCCTGACAGGGTGCGGTCGCGTCAGTGGAGCGGCTTTGGAGCTTCGGGCAAAGGGGACGGTCTGGTTCAGGACAAGGTGGAGGAAGCGACGTTGTGGTTAGGCAACGATTATGGCCTCGACGAATACACTTCCGGGGAGCTCATTGGCTATGCCGCCTCCCAGCATGCCTTCAGCGAGCTGCCGACCGCGCGGCAAATAGTGGTGGAGTATTACCGCGATATGATGAACCAAACCCATGTCATTTTGCTTAATCCTTATGGAAAACGGGTAAATCGGACATGGCTGCTGGCCATTCAAAGACAGTTCGAAACGGTCCTTCCCTATTCATTATATGGCAACGCCAAAGACAACGGAATTGAGTTTGTGCTGCCGGAGTGGGATGCGTCATGGCTGAAAACGCTTTGGGACGTAACGCCGGGCAATGTAGAGCCGCTGCTCACGGAAGCGGTGACAGGGTCCCCGCTGCTTGCGATCGCATTCCGCAGAATTGCTGAGACATCGCTGCTACTGGCAAGAAGCTTTACCCGCGTGCCGACATGGCAGAAGCGGCTTCGAAGCGAGGAATTGCTGCGTGAATCGTTGCCCTATGCGGAATCGTTTCCGTTTTTGACGGAGGCGATGAAGGAGTGTCTTTATCGGTATTTGGATTTGGAATCTCTGAAGTCGGTTTTGAACTCTATCCGAAGCGGAGACATCAAAATCGTCGTGCGGGAGACGGAGTATCCATCTCCGATGGCTACGCAGTTTTTGGCCGATTATGTCAGCATGCGAATGTATGAAGGCGATGGGCTCGACGCCGCAACAAAGGCGGGACTGCTGCATATGAGCAAGGAGCTTGCTGCCGAGCTGTTCGGAAAAGAGGCGGTAAGCGGCGGAGTGTCCAGCGGGGTAATGAAGCAGATGGAAGACCGGCTTGAGGAGCGCATAAAGCCGGCTCAATCCGCGGAGCAATTATGGGCGAGGCTGAAACGGGGCGGAGATGCCAGTACCAGTGAGCTGATGAAGGAAAACGGAGAAGCGGCGGAGGCTTGGCTGAAAGAGCTTGAACAAGCTGGCCGCGTCAAAGGAATCGATGTTCGTAGGCCTGGTACGCTTGAGCAAGTGAAGCGGTGGATTGCTTCGGACGAAGCGGAACTTTACGCTGGTTTTCCTAGAGAGGCTGCGTCGGTCGTCTTTGTAGCAGGCCGCTTTGCCGAAGGCAGAATGTCGTATACGGAGGTCGAGTTATGTGAGCGGTATCCCTTTCTTTCTTTAAACGAGGCAAAAGAAATAACAGATCGTCTGCTTGAGTCGGGTCTTATCCAGCAAGCGCCGTTTGCGGCTTATCCAGAAGAACGGATTTGGACCGCCAGCAAAGTGGCATCCCAAATGATACGGCTTTCAATCGGAGAGGCAAGGAGCCATGCGGCTGCCTCCATTAAGCCCGGGCAATGGTGCAATGATTTGGCTAAGCGTCAGCATGCGCTAAGCGATGGCCGGCTAAAGGGGAGGGAAGGGCTGCTCGTCGTGATCGGCCGACTTCAAGGATTGTTTTTTCCAGCGGCTCATTGGGAAAGCTTTCTTCTTCCTTCCAGATTAACGGATTATCGAAAAGAGGATTTGGACGCCTTATGCGCAGCGGGAGAGATCGTTTGGCTCGGCAGCCGGACTCCCGGTCAAAAGGAAGGGAAGATCGCTTTTTTCCTCTCTTCGAGTACAGAGCTTATTTCACCGTATGTCGAAAAACCGCTCAAAGAGCAATTGAAACATTCTGAGCTGCTTGCTTTGCTAAAGGCGGGTGGGGCAAGCTTCCTGACCGGGCTAAGCCGACAATACGGCAAGCCGCCAAGCGAAACGATGAGTGACTTGCTCGATCTGGTCTGGGAAGGCCATGCCTCTAACGACCAGTTTGCTCCGCTCCGCTTAAGTGTTGCGAAACGGGGACATGATATGGCGAAATTGGGGTCTGGATTTGGCAGATGGTATTGGACAGGGACGCTTGGCGCCGCCTCCATTCATGCTGAAGCGGATACGGATTATGCGGGGCGGGAGCCAGCTTCAGGGGGCGCTCCTCAAATGCCTCGCTCCTCTTATTGGATTCATCAGCTGCTGGACTGTTACGGCATTGTCACGAAGGAACTGGTGACGGTCTTTACGCCGTTTCGATGGGAAGAAGTTCTTCCGGTTTTAAACAAGCTGGAGGAGTGGGGAACGGTTACTCGCGGGGTGTTTGTTGAAGGGGCAGCTTCGATGCAATTTACAACGCCGGAAATCGCCGGTCAGTGGAGCGCTCAGCCGGACGGGCAGGATGACCCGCCAGTCACGGTGCTTCCGGCTCAAGATCCGGCCAATCCTTATGGATTATTTATTGATTGGCCTTCGCGGGCAGCGTCAGGGGGCAATATTTCTTTTGCGCGCAAGCCAGGCAGCTATGTGGTGCTTAAAGGCGGAGAATGGCTTTATTGGATCGAAGGTAACGGGAAAAAAGTATATGATTTGTCTGACCTTCCTCAAGCGGAAGGGCAGGATCCGAAGCGAGCCGCGAATTTGCGGGCGATGTTTGGCACTATTTTGCGTCAGCAAGGTTTGACTAAAATTGTAGTGGAACGATGGAATGGAGAGCCTGCTGCAAGCTCTGCGGCGGCAAGCCTGCTGACGGGAATAGGGGCGGAGCGGGACCGCAGCTCTTATGTTTTGTGGATGAGCAAGCTTTAAAATTGGAAGGATATCCTCTAACTTGGCGGATATCCTTTTTTTGTTGTGCCGTCGAAACGGAAGGGGAAGGCGACGCTTATTCGGCAACCTTTTGCGGCAAAATAAGGTGTTTGAATCGGCAGTGAGGAGAAGCTTGACATAATAGATGTTCCCGATTAATATATTTAAATAGTTTAAATATATAGTACTGAAGTATATATTACTAAAGCATTTACTGCTAAAGTATATAGTACTAAAGCAAAGTGAAACGGGGGTGTCCTCTTCATGCCAACGCTCTTCAGTCGTTTCCAGCGCTCGGTGACGATGCTTAACCGACTATTCGCTTCGGAGCTTTTGGAACGGTTGCCTGCGCAAATAACCGGAACTCAAATGTATATGCTTCATTATATCTGGGTGAGTAAAAGATGCCGGATTACGGAACTAGCGGAGAAACTCGATGTGAAGCCGAGCGCGGTGACGGTTATGATTGATCGGTTGGCGAAATCAGGTTACGTTCAGCGCGTACACGATTCGGCTGATCGAAGAGTGATTTGGGTAGAGCTGACGGAAGCGGGCCTTGTCATTTTGGAGGAGGCTCAAAGCTTGCGCGAGGAAATTATCGGGGCTTATATGGAACGTCTCGAACCGGAAGAGGGACGGATTGCAACCGAAGTGTTAGAGAAAATGGTCCTCATAGCACAGCAGCAAAAAGAGAAATAGGACCCTATTTGTTAAAGGAGAAGAAACCCATGGAACATTTATCGCACAAACGAAAACTTACAATCATGATGGCTATTATTATGGCGATGTTTTTTTCGGCCATTAACCAAACGATCGTAAGTACAGCTATGCCGCGCATTATTGCCGAGCTTGGCGGTATGGAATATTACAGCTGGGTGATCACGATTTATATGCTGACGTCCACGCTGTCGACCGTTCTGGTCGGCAAACTATCGGATATTTACGGGCGCAAGCCGTTTATGCTGATCGGGATTGTCATATTTATGATCGGTGCGTTTATGACCGGTTTGTCAAAAGATATTATTGAATTGATTTCTTATCGCGGTGTTCAAGGGATTGGCGCAGGCATTATTATGGCTTCCGTATTTACCGCAGTAGGGGATTTGTTCTCCCCTCGCGAACGCGGAAAGTGGACTGGTGTCATGATGGCCGTATTTGGCTTCTCCAGCGTACTCGGTCCAACACTTGGCGGATGGTTAATCGACAACTTCGCGTGGAAATGGCTGTTCTGGGTGTTTTTGCCGATCGGCGTTATCGCCTTTTTTATGATTTTGTTCTTGTTCCCGAAGGTCGAAAGAAGGCCTGCCGAAAAAATCGATTATTTAGGCTCGCTGTTTCTCAGCCTGACGATTATCGCATTGCTGCTAGGCTTTTCGTGGGCCGGCACACAATATGAATGGGGATCGCCTGAAATATTAGGCTTGTTCGCAGCAGCGATCGTCTTTTTGCTGATCTTCTTGTTTGTGGAGACAAAAGCGACGAGTCCCGTACTTCCTTTATCCTTGTTCAAAAATGATATTGTCACCATCTCGAACGCAATCGGCTTTATTATGAATGCGGGCATGATGGGCGCGCTTATTTATTTGCAGTTTTATGTACAGGGCGTTGAAGGGATATCGGCTACCCATGCGGGCTATGTCACGATGCCGATGTCGATTGCGATGGTAATTATGAGTACGGTTATCGGCCGTTCCATTTCGAAAACGGGCAAATATAAGCGTTATGCGATACTTGGACTGCCGATTATGATTGCTGGCATGCTGATCATGGCGTTTATGAACAGCGTTTGGCTCGCGGTTTTGGCGATGGTTGTGTTCGGTATTGGCCTTGGCGTGGGCATGCCTGTATTTTCGCTTACGGTGCAAAATGCGGTCAAGCCGGCCGATCTAGGCGTTGCCACTGCGTCTTCGCAGCTTTTCCGCAACCTGGGCGGCACAATCGGCATTGCGGTCATGGGAACGATCATGCAATCGAGCCTTGCTAAAAATATGGAGAAGGAAGCGGCGTCCGGCGAAGGCTTTGATTTTGACAAAGTCGATCCGGAGCTGGCTAAAAAGCTGGAAGCTTTCCAAAACCCGGAAATGCTTCTGAGTCAAGATAAGCTGGAGCAAATTAAGATGTCGCTGCCGGAAGACGTTCAGCCTCTAATTACGAACCTGATCGATACGCTGCGTCATGCGCTGAGCGCATCGCTTACAACTGTGTTTTTGGCGGGTACCGCACTGGTCGCAGTCGCTTTGGTGCTTTCCTTCTTCCTGAGAGAAATCCCGCTACGCACATCCAATCAAACGCCGGAGCCCGCAAAAGAAGAAGCATAAATTATTGATTCTATTTATGAGTAGAATAGCATTCAAAAAGCCGTACCTAAAGGTGCGGCTTTTTGAATGAAGAAATAAAAATAAGAACACTTGTTTGTATTGGAGATTGATGGTAAAATGATAGAGGCTGAATTGAACCGGCTAATGAACGACTGCCTTTTAAGCAGTTTCAGCAAAGGACGGTGCAAAGTGAAAACGACGGCAAGTTGTGATTTGGATCATATTTTAACCTATATCCATCAGCATCTTTATGAACCGCTTACGCTCGCTGGACTGGCTGCCAAGGCGGCTTACAGTCCCTATCATTTTACCCGCCTGTTTAAATTGCGGATGGGCATTTCCCCTTTGTATTACATTTCCGCATTGCGGCTGCAGAAGGCAAAGGACTTATTACTGAGAACAAACTATAGCGTTAGAGATATCGGAATGGAAATCGGTCAGCAAAGTCTAGGCACCTTTACGACTAGGTTTACGGAACGTGTCGGCATGACGCCGACCCAATTTCGTAATTCCGGGGGAGAGGCCAGCCGTCAGCTTGAAGCGCTCCGGCATCTCGAAAATTGGCAGCCTCCCAGCCACTCGCACCCATATAATACTACCATTAGAGGCACAGTTCGTTCCGACTATCCGCTTCATGGCGTCGTATTAATCGGACTGTTTCCCAAGCCGATCCCCGAAGGTTTCCCGTTATATGGCACATTAATTTCTTCACTTGGCGATTTTGAACTTGATAATGTAGAACCCGGTATTTATTACATAATGGCAACGACGATATCTTGGGGAACAGGGGCTATGGACATGCTTTTGCCTCAAGAAACGTTAAGAACCAGAAGCAGGGAGCCTTTCATTGTAACGTCCGACCGCGAGGCTCAGCATGTGGATGTCTCCCTGTTTCCGCCTAGCCTCAGCGATCCCCCGATTCTCATTTCGCTTCCTCTCTTAATGAACCAATTTTTGGAGAGATTTGACGGCGGACAAAACATGTTGCAAAAAGGATAATGCCTAAATCATCTTCTTGTATTGAGTTGAACGGCATTTAACGCTTATAATATAGCGAGTAAAGTATCGACTCTAACAGAAAAGGTGTTTTTCATGAGCATATTAAATGTAGAACGGTTAAGCCACGGCTTTGGAGACCGCGCCATCTTCAACGACGTATCCTTCCGCTTGCTGAAAGGCGAGCATATCGGCCTTATAGGGGCCAACGGCGAAGGCAAGTCCACTTTTATGAACATTATTACCGGGAAGCTTCAGCCTGACGACGGCAAAGTGGAATGGTCCAAGCGGGTTCGCGTCGGCTATTTGGATCAGCATGCCGTATTGTCGAAAGGCATGACGATGCGCGATGTTTTGAAGGGTGCATTTCAGTACTTGTTTGATTTGGAGCAGGAAATGAATGAAATGTACGGCAAAATGGGCGACGTTTCTCCGGAAGAGCTGGAGAAGCTGCTCGAGGATGTCGGCACCATTCAAGATACGCTTACCAATCAAGACTTTTATTTAATTGATGCAAAGATCGACGAAACGGCAAGAGGTCTCGGTTTGACCGACGTTGGCCTTGACAAGGACGTTCACGATTTGAGCGGCGGCCAGCGGACGAAAGTGCTTCTCGCGAAGCTGCTGCTTGAAAAGCCAGATATTCTGTTGCTTGACGAGCCGACGAACTATTTGGACGAAGTTCATATTGAATGGCTGAAGCGGTACTTGCTAGAGTACGAAAATGCGTTTATTTTGATTTCTCATGATATTCCTTTCTTGAACAGCGTCATTAA
The DNA here is from genome assembly GCF_042675505.1 of Paenibacillus sp. GCM10027627. NCBI lineage: Bacteria > Bacillati > Bacillota > Bacilli > Caryophanales > Paenibacillaceae > Paenibacillus > Paenibacillus sp. GCM10027627. The sequence goes on along the minus strand of NZ_JBHTHB010000001.1, from coordinate 1,231,969 downwards.
CTTGATTTATCATATGGAAAATCAAGAGTTGACACGTTATGTAGGCGATTATGATCATTTCTTGCAAGTGCATGAAATGAAAAAGCAGCAACTGGAATCGGCTTACAAGCGCCAACAGCAAGAAATTGCTGATCTTAAAGATTTTGTAGCCCGCAATAAAGCGAGCGTTGCTACCCGGAATATGGCAATGTCGAGGCAGAAAAAGCTGGACAAGATGGACGTCATTGAGCTGGCCAAGGAGAAACCGAAGCCGCAATTCAATTTCAAGGAAGGCCGGACGTCCGGCAGAGCCATCTTTGAAGCAACTGACCTTGTAATCGGTTATTCCGAGCCATTATCGCGTCCACTCAACCTTAAGATGGAGCGCGGGCAAAAAATCGCCCTTGTTGGTGCCAATGGTATCGGTAAGACGACGCTGCTGCGCAGCATTTTGGGCGAAATACCGGCCGTGTCCGGTTCAGTGGAATTGGGCGACAACTTGGAGATCGTTTATTTTGTCCAAGAGGCGAAAGATGCCAACTACAATACTTGTATCGAAGAGATTTGGAAAGAGTTCCCTTCGTTTACGCAATTTGAAGTTCGGGCAGCGCTTGCGAGATGCGGATTGACGACCAAACATATCGAAAGCAAAATTACGGTTTTGAGCGGCGGCGAAAAAGCTAAAGTACGCTTGTGCAAGCTAATTAACCGCGAGTCAAATTTACTGGTGCTTGACGAGCCTACCAACCATTTGGACGTAGATGCCAAAGAAGAATTAAAGCGGGCGCTGAAAGCCTATAAAGGCAGCATTTTGCTCATTTCTCACGAACCGGAATTTTATCTGGATGTAGTGACTGAGACTTGGAACTGCGAGTCTTGGACGACAAAAGTATTTTAATTGTAATGATAAGGAAAGCCTATTTCGCTCTTTGATGCGAATAGGCTTTTTCTATTTCCAAAAAATGATTGGTTCTATATAATGGAGGAAGCATGACTTTTGTCATATTTTTCAAAAATGGAATAGAGCATTGGGGGTGAACTGACTAATCGGACGAAGAAATGGTTATAAGTTAAGGGGCGAATGCAAGCAGCATCAGCAAAGATACTAGTATAAAAGTATGAGCCGGATAACGGAAGCAGATGGAAAATGAATGATATAAAAAGCGATATTAAAAAGAGAGAAAATATAAATCTCGAATGGAAAAAATACCCTGTTTGTTTTTATTTACTCTAGTTACGAGATACTTAAAAACCATGGGAAAGATATAAGGTGATTAGACCCGCCGCGGAAAGGCCAGTTTCATTAATGGGAGCATGAGAACTAGGAGCCGGCAGCCAGCGGAGGCGGTCGGTCTTGTCGGAGGTTGCAAATCATGGGGGCTTGGGGATTTGGGGTTTTTGAAGATGACTTTACTATGGATATAAAAGACGAGTTTGAGACGTATATTGGGGAGGGCGTAGGGACAGATCAAGCGGTTGCTAGGCTACTTAGAAAATTTTCGGAAGAAATAAACGATGAGGATGACTCCCCTTTGTTTTATTTTGCGCTCGCTTCTATTTTAATGAATCGAAATGAGCTGCCAGAGTCCATCCAACAAGAGGCGCTTACACATATTGTTCAGAAAACCAACTTGAGAAAATGGAAAGAGTCAAGTTTTATAGAATATTTTTTTAGAAAGCTGACTTTGAAATCGTTAAAAAAACAGTTGGAGAAAACAACGGTTCATTCAAGCAATGGGTCTATTGATGAGGCAGATTTGCTCCACCCGCGGTTTTTGCCCCAAAACAAAAAATATTCCGTTTACCGGCTGTTGGATGAAAAAACGGGTCAGCCCTATTATGTCGGGAGAACGATTCATCCGGAGCTGAGATCGGTTTATTTTCAGCAAAACCCTTTGCGTAAATAATCGTTGAATCTAGCCGCCTAATGCGGCTTTTCTTTTTATAGATAATGTTAAAACTCTACTTTTTCTTGGATAGTTTCTTAAACAAATAAACGATTGGAAACCACAAAATTATGCCGTGTATAAGTCCCATTAACGAAGAAGTCAAAATGCAGACTGGAGCGGTTATCAAACCTGCTTTAATGCCGCTAGCAACAATCTCATCACCGTTTTGAACAACGACTTTATCCGTAAAGAAAGAAGCAATCAGCAGTCCAATTCCGAGAATGGTACCAAAAATAGTATAAATGAAAACGGTTTTTCGTATGACTTTTTTCAACATTTCAAATGCTGACTCCATTCTTTATGACGCCTGAGTTTGGCGTTCGTACTTACCATAACAATGCGGCAACATCAGTTTAACATAAGCTTTTTATAAAAAGTGCATGCTTCATTCATATGGGTTATAATTCCACTACATAGAAGAACAGCAATTAAAGAAAATAAGCATAACAATCAAACAAGACAGGTGATGGAATTGAACGCAAAGAAGGCGGCAGCGGAAAAAGCGGTTGAATTTATTAAAAACGGCATGGTCGTAGGATTAGGAACAGGCTCGACCTCCACCTATGCCATACATCGGATTGCAGAGCGTATCGCTGAGGAAGGGCTCCAGATTAGTGCGGTAGCCAGTTCGGCGAGTTCCGAACGTTTGGCGGTGCAGCTTGGCATTCCAATAGTGCCCTTTTCGAAAGTTGAAACGATCGACGTTACGATTGATGGGGCTGATGAAATCGATGGCCATTTTAATGCGATAAAAGGTGGCGGCGGGGCGCTGCTTCGGGAAAAAATATTGGCGGCACACAGCCGGAAATGGATCGTCATTGTCGATGAATCGAAGGTGGTGCCAGTGCTCGGACATTTCCCGCTGCCGATTGAAACGGTACCGTTTGCCATTGAACTCACTTTGCTGGCTGTTAAACGTCTCAGTTTTGAAGCTGCTGTCCGAAAGGTAGAGGGACTTCCTTTCCTTACGGATAACGGAAACTATATTTTGGACTGTGCAGGCGGACCCATTACGAATCCAGGCGATCTGGCAAGTCGGTTAAAAACGATACCTGGAATCGTGGAGACGGGACTGTTTGTGGGCATGACGGATACGGTTGTTGTAGGGAAAGAAGACGGTACCGTTATCTTTTTATAACTAAACAAGTATAGAAGAAAGCGATCAGTTGCAGCCAAGGAGGATCTAATGCCAAATAACTATTACATGATAACGGGAACGTCGCGGGGAATCGGCGAGCAGTTGGCGGTTATGCTTTTGGAAAGAGGCTGCTTTGTGTATGGTATTGCAAGAGGTCAATCGGCTTTGCTGAGCACATACGACAGATACATCTCCATTTCATTCGATTTAAGCAAAAGTCAAGGAATAGAAGAGATGCTTAAAGGCATTATTGGCCAAATTGATTTTGCAGAAACGGAAATGATAGCTTTAATTAACAATGCAGCGATGGTAGAGCCGCTAGGGGCAATTGAAAATGCGAAGGAAGAAGAAATAAATCAAAGCTTGCAAATCAGCTTAAACGCTCCAATCGCTTTAACTTCGAGCTTTATCAAGTTTACAGAGCAATCGGCAGCAGGCATAAGAAGAAAGGTCGTTTCCATTTCGTCGGGTTCAGCTAAGTATGCGGCGCCTGGTATGAGCGTGTATTGCACGGCTAAAGCCGGAATAAACATGTTTACGCAGTGTGTCGGGTTAGAGCAAGCCGGACGTCCATATCCGGTCGAAGTCATTGCTGTAGATCCCGGAATGGTGGAAACGGATATGCAGCTGACTGCAAGAGGGAAAAGCGGCTTTGAGCTGGCCGGATGGTTTAAACAAGCCCATGAAACGGGACAACTGCAGTCTGTCCAACAGGTTGCCAAACAACTGCTTCATATAATTGATCTCAAGCAGCAGCCGGGGGAGCTTCTTCATGTTGAGCGGTTCGCCGAGGGGGATGCCGGACTTGGAGTTTTTTAGAACGGATAATGATGGGCATATTGCCAAAGCGAAGCGGCTCTTGTATACGCAATTGTTTAAACCGATTCATCCCTCTGCCGTTCGTCAATTGAGGCAGGAAGAGTATGGTGCCGAGCATTATTTTGTCTGCTCCCTAGATCAAGAAATTATCGCGGTAATGGTTTTAACGGTTGAAGGAGACGGAGCGGAGCTGCATCATGCCATTACCGACAAAAAGTATCGAAGCCGTGGAGTTGGCAAAAGGCTTTGGGAACAAGTCAGGCAATTTGCGGAGGGAGAAGGTTTTTGTTCCGTTGAGCTGTATTCCAGAAACACGGCTATCGAATTTTGGCAGTCTATCGGATTTTATCCGCTAACGGAGGAATGGCTGGAGATCGAGCCTTTTTTAAGACACAGCATTCGCCACAAAAAAATGGCTATTCAATTCACTCCAATCTGTGAAAGCGGTGAACCTGGTTGATGATGGCAGAAAACAAACATATTGTATTTGATTTTGACGGCACATTAGTCGATTCGATTGAAGCTATTGTACTTTCCTATAATGATCTTGCAGACCTCTATCGGTTTCAGAAAATAAATCGGGACGATTATCCCGTCTTCATCCGGCTTCCGATTCGGGAAAGGCTGAAAGTGCTGGGGGTTCAACTGCATCGTTTTTTGCTGTTCAGGAAACTAACTAAACAATTTAAAGTGCAGTACCGCCAGCATCTGGGAGGAATCGTTTTTTACGATGGGATGCTGGATGTGCTGCTGGAGCTGAAAGCGCGTGGGTATGTCTTATCCATTATCAGCTCAAATGCGGAAACGAATATTCGATTATTTTTAGAACAAAACGAAGTGAACCTGTTTGACCATGTTATAGAGTCTAATGGGCTGTTTGGCAAACATCAAACGATCAAGCAATATATGAGGAAGCATAGGGTATCAAGCCGGGATATGGTTTATTTGGGAGATGAAGTGCGAGATATCGAGGCGTGCAGAAAAATGGGCGTCAAAATCATTGCGGTCGCTTGGGGGCTTGATCACGAGGACCTTTTAAAAGGAGAAAAGCCCGATTGTTTAATCCATCGGCCGCTTGATATTTTATCGAACATTTAGCGATATGGAAAGGATTGCTTATATGATTAATTACAGTGAGGACAAGCTCCAGCAAGCTAAAGATGTTGCGGAAGTATTTCGCCGTTCCACGATAAAGCGGCCGGTGGATGATGTGGAGCGGATTCAAACGATGATCGACCATTCGGATATTTTGATTTCGGCATGGCATGAAGGAAGGATGGTTGGGGTAGCGCGGGCGATAACCGATTATTCGTATTGCTGTTATTTATCCGATCTTGCGGTCGATCAAGCTTACCAGAAGCATGGAATAGGGAGGGAGCTTGTTCGTAGAGTGCAGGCCATCATTGGGGAGCAATGTTCGCTTGTGCTGCTGTCCGCACCTGGAGCTGTCGACTATTATCCTCGAATCGGATTTGAACGGGCGGAGCAAGCTTTTGTCATTAGACGGAAGAAATAGTTCCACAAAGGAACGATTAAATTAGCTAAGAAGCACAACAAATGTTGTGCTTTTTTTATTGCTTGCTTGGCTCGCTGTGCAAACGATGTGATACACAAATGCTTTTATATGAGTATTATTTAATATTTATATGTTGCACATATTTTATTTATGTGTCATATTTATTTATATAATACACACTAATTAAATTCTAAAAGGCGGGGTCATTATGATGGAAATCGGAATCGGTATTAGCGGAACAGGAAGAATCGGCAGACTGCTTATACGCAGAGCTTTTTCGGACAATAGAAACGGCTATCGGGTACTAGCGGTTAATTCTACGTATCCCGTCGACACGATTGCTCATTTATTAAAATATGACACCGTACATGGAACATGGGACGCGGATGTATCCGTTCAAGACGGCAAGTTGGTCATTAACGGACATCGAATCCATTATTTGATGGAGAGAGATCCTGCGCTTCTCCCATGGAAACAGCTAGGCGTAAAGTTGGCTATAGATGCAACCGGCAAGTTCAATCATCGCGAAGGCGCTTCCAAACATTTGGCGGCTGGTGCGGACAAAGTAATTCTTACTGCTCCTGGCAAGGACGTCGACCTGACGGTTGTGATGGGCGTCAACGATCATCTTTACAATCCGGCCCAGCATAATATTGTTTCTGCTGCTTCTTGTACGACCAACTGCGTCGCTCCCGTGCTATCCGTTTTGGATCAAGAGTTTGGCGTTAAGCAAGGCTGGATGACGACGGTTCATTCTTATACGAGCGACCAGAATCATATGGATAATCCGCATAAAGATTTGCGCAGAGCCAGAGCGTGCGGGCAATCGATAGTTCCTACCTCTACAGGCGTTGGGAAAGCGCTTGTCGATGTACTTCCTCATCTTGCTCCGGTTGTACAAGGGATTTCGTTAAGGGTGCCGACACCTAATGTTTCGCTTGTTGATCTGACTGCGCAACTGATGAGAACGCCAAACGTGGATGAAGTCAAGCAAGCTTTTACGGCTGCGGCTGAGGCACGTCTCAGTTGCTACATGGAAGTTGTCGACGCGCCTCTTGTTTCGTCCGATTATATTGGAAATTCGCATTCAGCTGTTATCGATGGCCTCTCCATCATGGCAAGCGGCGATCAAGTGAAAGTGCTGGCTTGGTACGATAATGAATGGGCCTATTCTTGCCGAGTGATGGATCTTGCGAATCGGATAGGCGCAGCTGGTCTGCAAGCGGTTAAAGAAACGGTGTTTGCTGGTTAGAGACGATTAATAATAATAGAAATATAGTTGTTTTCAAAAGAAAACAATAACTGCACCCTACTTTTGTCTAAGCGAACCGGATTAGTTCGTTTTAGACGGACAGGGGTGCATTTTTTATTTTCAGAATCTATGTAGGAATGATATAATTTTACCAAAATATGAAATTCTATCTGATTGTCATCGAATATCATTAAGTTGATGTCAGATCGTTAGTAAGCGAGGGTCTTCCGAATGGTTACCGATTCCGAAAAATATCCGATAGGATCGTTTCAAGCCAACTTTCAGCCGACCTTGCAGGAGCGGCAAGATGATATTGATCAGATTTCCGAACTAGTCGTACATTTAAAAGAAGCCGTTTATTCGTTTCACCCTGACGATTGGCAAAAATCTTATCGCGATGGAGGATGGACTATTCATCAGATCGTCCATCATCTGGCGGATAACGATATGAATGCTTATCTTCGGTTCAAGCGGGCATTAACGGAACAGAATCCCATTGCCGCTTCTTATCGCGAGGAGTTATGGGCGGAGCTTGCCGATTATAGCGATGTGCCTCTCCAGTTATCTATTTCGTTGCTGGAGGCGCTTCACAAACGGTTTTATGTTCTGCTTGCCAGCTTGCAGCCTGAGCAATTTAGCAAAACGCTGGTTACTTCGGCTTTAGGAAGCATTACGCTGGATATTGCCCTGCAACGGTTTATTTGGCATCATCGGCATCATTTGGCTCATATCGTATCAGTCAAGGAGCGCTACAGCTTATAAAACATGAAAGGAGCAAGAAAAATGCCCACCATTGTGAAGGCGGAGGCTGCCGACTTGGAACAGATTTTGAACTTGCAGCATCTTGCTTACCGGAGCGAAGCGGAAATCTATTCTGATTTTACGATACAGCCTTTGACGCAAACGTTGGACCAAATAGAAGAAGAGTTTTTGCAGTGGCACTTCTATAAGGTTGAGCTAGACGGAAAGCTTGTAGGGTCAGTCCGCGCGCAAATGAAGGAAGGGACTGTTGCTATCGGCAAGCTGATCGTGGACCCAAGCTATCAAAATCAAGGCTTCGGAACAGCGCTAATGACATATGCGGAGCAACAATTTGAAGCGGCGGAACGTTTTGAATTATTTACAGGCAGCAAAAGCATTCGCAATTTAAGCTTGTATAATAAATTAGGGTATTTACCATTTTATGAAAAACAAATTAATGAACAGCTGTCTTTAGTATTTTTACAAAAGAAGCGAGCAACGAAGAGGAGCAATGAGGATGACGCTGCAATATAAAAGGCTGAATGCAGAAGTAGATGAAATTCCTTATGGATTACTAGAGCTGGCGGACCCGTCCAAGTCGATGGTCGAGGACTATATCCGGCGAGGACAATGTTATTTGGCTTTTTTGGAAAAAGAACGGGTGGGTCAATTTGTTTTACTCCACACACATCCCAAAACGATAGAAATTGTCAATATTTCCGTGGAGGAAAGCTTTCAGGGGAGAGGGTTTGGCAAAGAGCTTGTTCTGAAAGCCATTGAAACGGCTAAACAGCTTGGAGCGCGATCTATAGAAATCGGTACAGGAAATTCGAGCATTCAGCAGCTCCGCTTGTATCAAAAATGCGGATTTCGGATAGCAAGCATCGACCATGATTTTTTTGTCCGTCATTATGAGGAGGAAATAATCGAGGATGGAATCGCTTGCCGCGATATGATCCGGCTAAGGCTCGATATTTTTTAAGGGGATTTGGGTTTGTAAATGAACAGGAGGGATGAAGCGATGTATGAATACATTTTTGTCGACACCTCTTTGGGAGGATTTTTTACCGAGGCTACGCATCGAGAAACGATTGAGCAATACGCCAAGGAAGGATGGCGGTTAGTTCAAGTTTTGCCTACGGAATATAATGGCCATGGTAAGCCTACCTATTATGAAATCATTTTTGAAAGACCCGTTAATGGTGATTCGACAACCACATAATAGACAGCACAGGAGGAATCGACCCGATGATTACAATAAGAACGATTTTGACTCATGAGACGGAGCCGTTTTGGAATTTGCGCCTGGAAGCTTTGAAGTCGAATCCGGAAGCTTTTGGCAGCACATACGAGGATGCGGCCGCCGCATCTCAGGAGACCATTCAAAGCAGGCTAACGTCGAATGAAAACCAGTATGTGCTGGGAGCCTTTGCTGAACATGACCAACTTGTTGGAATGGGCGGTTTCTTACGAAAAACAAACACAAAAGAGAGACATAAAAGCTTTGTATGGGGCATGTATGTGACGCCCTCCCACCGAAAACAGGGCATCGCCCGGTTATTGCTCCAGGAAATGATAAATCGCTCCTTTCCCATGGAGGGTCTGGAGCAAATTCAATTATCCGTCGTCACTTCCAATGTGGATGCGCGCAGTCTCTATCTATCTTTAGGTTTTGAACCATTTGGATTGGAACGGGAAGCGCTGAAGCATCGCGGAGTCGCTTACGACGAAGAGCATATGGTGTATTGGGTGAGAGGAAAACAGGATGATCATTTGGATTAATGGAGCGTTTGGTTCAGGCAAAACGGGGACCGCTTATGAGCTTCATAGACGATTGCCAAACTCCTTTGTATACGATCCCGAAAATGTAGGGTTTTTTTTGAGAAAACATATACCGAGGACGATGATAGGCGATGACTTTCAGCAGCTTCAAGCTTGGAGGTCATGCAATTTTTCTATTCTAAAAATGATTGCCGAGGGGGCGGAAGGACCAATCATTGTGCCAATGACCGTCGTCGATCCATTGTTTTTTGACGAAATTGTAGGGGAATTGCGCAGAGCGGGCATTGAGGTCAATCATTATGCGCTTTGCGCATCCAAGGAAGTATTGCTGGGCCGCTTAAAGAAACGGTTTGATGGACCGGAATCATGGGCGGCCAAACAAATCGACCGCTGTATGGAAGGGCTGTCCAAAGAGGTATTCAGACTTCATATCAATACGGACCATCTATCGATTGACCAAGTTGTTGAACACATTGCGGGACATGCTGGATTGGAGCTTTTGCCGGATAAAAGAAGCGAAGCCCGCAAATTGATAGATAGACTCTGGACTCAACTGAAGCAAATCCGCTTTTAGCTAGATTCGTTTATACAAGTGCATAACTTTTAGGAGGCCGTATACGTATGATATTGGAAGTTGCCGTTTTAAATATAAAAGCGGGAATGACGACACAATTTGAGGCCAATTTTAAAAGGGCGTCCGCTCTTATTTCTAGTATGAAGGGGTATATCAAGCATGAGCTTAAGCGTTGTTTAGAAAACGATCACCGCTATTTATTGCACGTGGAGTGGGAAACGTTGGAGGACCATACGGAAGGCTTTAGGCAATCCCCGGAATACTTGGAATGGAAGGCGCTGCTGCATCACTTTTATGATCCATTTCCACTCGTTGAGCATTATGAAGTCGTCATGTAAGGCCTGAAATGGGAGACAAAACATCATAGAGCACTTACACCTGAACATTTTATGGATTATATATTAAATAATTTATGGATAAAAAAGGATTATTAAAATATAATTAAGGGGAGCTCTGCGAGTGGTTACTGATTTAAATGTCATTATTGAGAAGGATTTAAGATTTAGAAACAAGCTGTTAATTACGGGGTTAACCGTTATATTGTTTTTAACTCTATTTTCTTATAGCGGAGTGGAAATAAACTCATCTGTGCTTCTTAACATAGGTTTAGAGATTTTTGGATGTGCGGGCATTATTTTTTGGTTTGTCGCTAAAAAAAGCGATCGTTTATTAAGATGGGTCATTGTCACTTTCGCCGCGCTTGTGATGCTAAGCATGACGATTGTTTTACCTGATTTTTCTAACTTTAATATCGCGTATCTCATTTTAGCTTTTGGAGCCTTTTATAAAGATATAAAGGTTTATGTTTATTCCTTTGTTTTGGGTACGGCGCTTGCTTTCCATCTGTTGCTCAATGAGCAGGACGTGATGGACGTATCCAATTCAAAACAAGCGCTGTCTTATGACATGACTGGCATTTTCATAAATTTGGCTCTGTATTATTTAGTGGTCGGCGTCATGTTGTTTTTTTTAGTTTTTAGCGACAAATTATTTACTAAAAATTCTTTTGCCGTATATATGAGAACAGAGGAACTATCCGTTGATTTGGAACAAAAAAATCGAAAGATTTCTTATGGTGTCGAACATATTAGCAGCAACTCCAATAAGATTGATGAAATTAGTCAAATACATAGTCAATCCTTCGAAGACATGACAGTTGCCTTCAGAGAGCTCGGCACTGCCGCAAATGAACAATCGCAATCGATCAATGTGGTCAATGAGTCCATGATGGATGGACGGGCTCATTTAAAGAACCTCAAAGCCTATTTGGACCGTCTAGACTCGCATATGGGAATTACTCAGGAGGAGAGCAGCAGGGGCAAAGGGCTTATTGATGTGATGGGCGACAATATGGGGGGACTTGGCGAAAGTTTTCAAATGTTAAGCCATGATGTAGCCACACTGCAAAGCGATTTAGGTAAGTTGTCAAAGGGCAATTTGGAAATCCAATCGATTGCAAAATCTACGAATGTATTGGCTATTAATGCTAGTATTGAAGCCGCTAGAGCCGGACAAGCGGGCAGGGGATTTGCAATCGTGGCGGAAGAGGTTAGAAAACTGGCTTATGAGACCGATACTCTATCCAAATCTATTGTGGAGAGCGTCGCCTATATTTCTCAAAACTCTTTAAGAACAAGCAAATCGTTGGACGAGAATTATGGAAAAGTAAAAGAGGTTTTGCACTTAGTGATCACGACTACAGAGTCTTTTGATTCCGTTCGATCATTTGTCGGGGAGCTCAGACTTATGCTTACGGAAATGAATCAATCTGTAGACGTAATAAATGGCAAGGTTGACCAGACTAGTGAATCTTTAAAATCGTTCCTGGATACGGTGGAACTTAATACGGCAACTGTAGAGGAAGTATTGTCCACCGTAGAAATGTTATCGGAGCAAAACAAGCAAGTAGCTGCTGGAATTGCAAGTGTAGCTGAATCTGCGAGAACTTTGACGTCATCTTAGGAGGAACCCGATGAAAAAAATGTTGTTATCCACCACGAGTTTGCTGCTGGTTGCAAGTCTTGCTGTGCTAGGAGATTCTCCGGTTCAGGCGGGTAAGGAAAATCATCATCCTCCGGCCTGCAACAAGCCCTTCAGCACCATACAAAATCCTGAAAGCTTGTTCACCGTCTTTGATCCTGGGCTCGCCAATGAGCACTTTAAAGCGATGGATGCCATTATGCCTTATCATATTATTAAGTCTGGCAATCATTCGCCTCAGCCAAAGGTCAAGCTGAATAAAGGGCTGCTAAACACTCGGTATACATTTAACGGAACGACAGCTGCCGTTTCAAGCTTGCTTGACCGGACGAACACCAACGCCTTTATCGTTTCCAAAAAAGGCAAGATCGTCGCGGAGCAATATTTTAACGGATATAACGCGTGTTCTACGATTACTTCATGGTCAATTGCCAAATCGTTCCTGTCCGTCGCTTTAGGCGTGGCAGTGGAAGAGGGCAGCATTTCAAGCCTAAACGATTTGGTGACGAAATACGTTCCATCGCTAGAGTCCTCCGGCTATAACGGGGTTACGATTAAGCAGGTTTTGGAAATGTCCTCCGGAGTCAAATTTAATGAGGATTATACCGACTTAAACTCCGATATTAATTTTCTGATCCCTTATATGGTGTTGGATAACGGAAGTGTGGATGAATTTACAGCTGCATTGCCAAACGAAGCTCCGGCGGGGATTCACAAATATAAGTCGATTGATACACAAGTGATTGGTATGATTATTAAAGGCGCAACAGGAATGAATGCTTCCAAATACATAGAACAAAAAATTTGGAAACCGTCGGAAATGTCGGCGGATGCTTTCTGGAATACAGATTTAAGAGGCAATGAAATCTCTTTTGCGATGCTGAATGCCAAACCGAGAGACTATTTGAAATTTGGACAATTGATGCTGGACGGTGGAGAGTACAAGGGGAAGCAACTAGTTTCAGAGGAATGGATTGAACAATCGGTTACTCCTGGCCGTCCGGAATTGTATCCGGGCAATGCCGATCCGTATTTTGGCTACGGTTATCAGTGGTGGATTCCAAATGGAGCCGATTACGGCGAAGAATTTGTAGCTATTGGAATTTACGGACAGTACATTTATATAAATGAGGAAGAAGATATCGTCATTGTGAAGTTTTCGTCAGACCCTGCCATTATAATGAACGACGCGGAAGTGGTGGAAGCCTTTCGAGCCATTGCCAAAAAGAGCTAGCCATGATGGCTAGTTATGATGGAATGAGGTGGGAGGAGCCACAGGTTCCTTCCGCCAAAGGACAAGAAAACGGAATCTATTTTGGAATGGAAGCGGAGAAAGTAAAAGTATGAAGTTTATTTGGAGCTGGATCCCTTATTTGCTTTGGTTTGTGATGACGGTTGTGTTGATAGAAACAGACTTCCTGACGCGGCCGTTACCTTTTTTTCTGTATGGCTTATACTCCATTGTAGTCGCTCTCTTTTTGGAGATTATAAGAAACCGAGTGACGCAAAGGTACATACGTTTGCACAGCTGGAGAATTTTGCTTTATTTCTCGATTAATATCGCGATAGGCATCCCATTAAAGGTTATTTTGTTCTACACCAGCCTTCCTTCGCATGCCAATTTGTATTATATGTACGGATTGCGTTCGGCGGAGCTTATCGCTGACCAACAATATGGGCTGCTCCTTTATGCATGCGCCTGGTTTGCAGCCAATATGATTTTGCTTAAACCGGCACGGCTTAGTACGGCAGCATTGTTCGTCGCCAGTCCGATTATTTTATATATCACATCAGTGTTATGCGCTCCTCTGCTCTTTCAGTTATTGTTCCGTTGATGACGGGGATAGAAAGGTAGGTCCATTCATGATTCGAGTATGCGAAGCAAGCGAGCTTGAAACTATTTGCGAAATTATTAACGATGCAGCCGTCGCTTATAAAGGAATTATTCCAAGCGATCGGTATCACGAGCCCTATATGCCGATGAAGGAACTGGAGTCGGAAATAAGGGACGGGGTTGAATTTTGGGGATGTAGCGATGAGTCCGGTGAATTGATCGGCGTGATGGGTTTGCAGGATAAAGGAGAAGTTTGCTTAATCCGGCATGCTTATGTTAAAACGAAAATAAGAAACCGGGGCATAGGCGGAAAGCTGCTATCCCATTTGGCGCAGGCGACTGACAAACCGATTCTAATCGGGACGTGGGCTTCGGCAAGCTGGGCGATCAGATTTTATGAGAAGCATGGATTCGAGCTTGTCTCGGCGGAAGAGAAAGAACGGCTGTTGCGTCTCTATTGGAACGTGCCGGATCGCCAAATCGAGCTTTCCGTTGTTCTCCGAAATGGTGTCAAAGTGAATGGATGATTAATCGAAATCGAGGTGCTTTATGCCTTTTCAAGCTTTAGTGGAGACATTCCGGCAAAACGGCAACGAACAGAATGCGAAAAAAATGGACGCCTACATGAAAAACCATTTTGTTCATTTAGGAATAAAGGCGCCAATACGCAGACAATTGACAAAAGAGTTTGTGAAGGAACACCCCTTTCAAAAAGAATGGGTATCTACTTTATGGGAGCTGCCGGAGAGGGAGTTCCAGCATGTGGCGACCGATTGGCTCTGCCTTGGTCAGGTGAAAAAATCGCTGACAGCCGATGATTTGCCGCTGCTTGAGCGGCTTATTACGACTAAATCATGGTGGGATACTGTAGATGCCTTAGCGGCACACCCAGTGGGAGCCATTTTCCGCAGTGACGAACAAGCACGCGACGAATATGTCAAGCGATGGAACGAATCCGACAATATGTGGTTGAATCGGACAGCCATTCTTTTTCAGCTGCATTATAAAAAAGAAACGGACGAGTCCCTTCTGTACAGCACGATTGCGAGGCATATGGATTCCAAGCAGTTTTTTCATCAAAAAGCGATTGGATGGGCGCTGCGTGAATATGCAAAAGTGAATCCGCAATCGGTAATAGCGTTTGTTGAAGCTAATCCGCTGAAGCCGCTTAGCCGGAGAGAGGCGCTCAAACATCTGAAACAAAAGGTATCAGAATAAAGCAATTAGGAATGAAACGTCACGGGTTTGGCCTGTCCAAAAGGCTTTTGTTTCGGTTATAATGAGTGAGGAAAGTAAAAAGAAGAAAGTGGGAGCAGCATGGGTCGTAAATGGAACAATATTAAAGAAAAGAAAGCGTCCAAGGACGCCAATACAAGTCGTATATACGCCAAATTTGGCGTTGAAATTTATGTAGCGGCGAAGAAGGGCGAGCCGGACCCGGAATCGAACCGCGCGCTAAAAGTTGTTTTGGAGCGTGCCAAAACATACAATGTGCCTAAAGCGATCATTGATCGCGCCATCGACAAGGCAAAAGGCAGCGGAGATGAAAACTATCAAGAGCTTCGTTATGAGGGATTTGGTCCTAACGGCGCGATGGTGATCGTCGATACGTTGACCAACAATGTAAACCGTACGGCTCCCGCCGTTCGTTCGGCGTTTAATAAAGCTGGTGGCAGCATGGGCGTAAGCGGCTCTGTCGCATACATGTTTGACGCAACGGCCGTTTTCGGTCTTACTGGCAAATCTCTTGACGAGGTGATGGAGATTATGCTGGAAGCCGACGTGGGTGTGCGCGATATTGTGGAAGAGGACGAGTCGGTTATCGTATACGCGGAACCGGATCAATTCCATGCCGTGCAAGAAGCGTTCAAAGGAGCGGGCATTACTGAATTTACAGTGGCCGAGCTGACGATGCTGGCTCAAAACGATGTTGAGCTGTCTGGCGACAGCGTTGCTCAATTTGAGAAGCTGATCGACGCATTGGAAGATTTAGAGGATGTTCAGCAGGTTTACCATAATGTAGAGCTGCCGGAGTAACGCATACAAATGAAAACAAAAAGCCGCGACTGTAGAAGCCGCGGCTTTTTGTATAGGAGGAGGCTGGAGGGATGAAGGCCATATTGCAGCAATCGCAGTCGAAAACTCTTTATATCGGCGAAACCGAGGAGCCAAGTTCGGCATTCGGCGACCTTGTGGTACGCGTAAAGGCGACTGCGCTGAACCGTGCCGATTTGCTTCAAAAGCGCGGGCTATATCCGCCGCCGCCCGGAGCTTCTCCTTTGCTCGGCCTTGAAATGGCGGGCATTGTCGAGGAAGGGAGCGGCCCGTGGAAACCGGGCGACCGCGTCATGGCTTTACTGCCAGGCGGAGGTTATGCGGAGCGGGTCAGACTTCCGGCAGGCATGGCGATGGCCATTCCGGAAGGGCTATCCTTTGCGGAAGCGGCGGCCATTCCGGAAGTTTTTTTGACGGCCTATTTAAATTTGTTTTGTCTCGGTGGATTGGAAGCTGGGCACCGTGTGTTGATTCACGCTGGAGCAAGCGGAGTAGGGACGGCGGCTATCCAATTGGCAAAAGATGCGGGCTGTTTCGTCGTAGCGACGGCTGGCACAGAGAAAAAAAGAGCGGCTTGTCTTCAACTAGGCGCCGATTTGGTGCTGGATTACCGAAAGGGGCCGTTTCTGCCGGAGGTGCTTGACGCAACATGCGGCCAAGGCGTCCAACTCGTTTTTGATGTTATTGGGGCGGCTTATTGGGAGCAGAACATCGCGGCGCTTGCGGTGGACGGCAAATTAATCGTCGCGGGTTTGCTGGGCGGCGGAAAAGCGGAGGGGCTTCATTTAGGCCACTTGTTGTCCAAGCGGCTGCAAATTATCGGAACAGCACTGCGCAATTTGCCGCAAGAGCGCAAAGAAAAACTGACCGCGTCGTTTGCCGCTGAACAATTGCCAAAATTTATGTCAGGCAAACTTCATCCCGTCATCGATTCCATTTGGCATTGGAGCGAGGGCGAAGGGGCGCATCGCAAAATGGAGGAGAACCTTAATATTGGAAAAATCGTCTTGACCTTAGATTAACTCCAACCCACAGCCTTATTGGTGACATGCAAGCTGTCACTAATAGGCTGATATACTGAGCTTGACCTAAAGGAGGACTTCTCGCTTGAAACGATCGGATCGGCAAATGGCCATTGTTATGGCGCTCCAGCAAAGAGCGGAGACGGCGCAATCGTTGGCGGAGAAGCTGGAAGTATCGAGGCGAACGATTCTTCGCGACATGCAGTCGCTTGCCGAAATGGGCATTCCTATTTATGCGTTGTCCGGCCCTGCGGGCGGCTACCGACTAATGGAAGGCTATACGCTTCCTCCTCTGCAACTGGATGCCGAAGAAGCGCTTACCGTACTTTTTGCGCTAAACGCGCTGACCAAGCTTTCGGATTCGCCATTTCAGCAAGCTCGCTGGACCGCCGCCGACAAAATAAGGGCCGCGCTTCCGAAGGGAGTGCTGGCAAAGGTGGAGCCGCTGCTCACACATCTGGAAATCGAAATTCCCGATCGGCTGCAAAAGTCGCCATTTCTCGAGAAGCTGATCCAGTCTGCCGCTTCTTCAGCTTGGCTGCGCGTCTTGTACCGTTCGGAGCGGCAACAACGTTGGCTTAGGCTAAAGCCGCATAGAGTGTATACGGCGCATGGCTTTTGGTATTGCGAAGCTTTTTCAGCGGAACATGGCGAGGACCGCAGCTTTCGAGTCGACCGCATTCGGGAATTGGAGCTTGCTGTGGAGCCCGAACACGAGATTTCGGTACCGCCGGGTGAGCATTCGTCTGGCAGAGTAAGCTCAGAGGATAGAATCAGCATCGTAGCCAAATTGACCTACCGGGGAGCGCTGCTCGCCGAGCAGGATTTTCATTTCGGTCATCTTGTATCCCAACTGGACGATACGGAATGGGAGCTTCGATTTTTATGCCCGGCAAGCGAGTGGAAATGGACCGTCTCCTTTTTTTATTCGCTTGGAATGGAAGCTCTTGTGTTAGAACCGCAGTCGCTTAGAGATGAGCTGTACGCCATGGGAGAGAAGCTGAAAGATCGTTATGCAAAGAGCTAGTCTGCTCCACAAATAAGGTTGGAGGGTGATGGAATGGAGTCAAAGGAAAGGTTTGAGCGCGCGCGTACCTTCATTTACGAAAATGCTCGGCTCATTGACCGAAAAAGGTTTGCTTATTTATTTGAGGGAGGAAAAGCGGAGGATGTATGGTCTGCGCTGGGCTCTTATCAAAACAAGGATGGCGGCATTGGGCATGCATTCGAGCCGGACATTCGATGCCCGCAAAGTCAGCCTGTACCGACGGAAATGGCTTTGCATGTGATGGATGAGACAGGCCGATTCGATCCCCACTTGATGTCAGGCATTTTATCTTATTTAAAATCGATCACTTTGCCGGACGGCGGTTTTCCGTTTGCTTTTCGCAGCTTGATGGAATATCCGCATGCTCCTTGGTGGAAGACAGAGGATGATGGAGCGCCTTCGATTAATCCGACCGGAAACATATTGGGATTATTGCTGAAAAACGGCTATTTAGCGGAGTTGTCTGAAGAAGAATGGTTTTCCAAATCGATGAAGTTTATGTGGAAGGCTATGTTAGAGAGCGAGCTGAACGGATATCACGATGGCATTCAATGGATACACTTTTTGCAGTTTGCGCCGGAGACGGAGCATACAACTGAACTAAAGGGGAAACTGGATGAATGGCTCGCATCACCAGGCGTGATCGAACGCAACCCGCATGCGGAAGGATATGTTCATAAAGTGCTGGATTGGATAACGGACGAGGGCAGCTACGCGATCAAGTTTGTTGCGCCAGAAGAGCTGAATGCCCATTTGGATGAACTGGTTTTACAGCAGCAGGAAGATGGAGGCTGGCCGATTAGTTTCCCGGCTGTGAGCCGGCTTGGCGAGCTGGAATGGCGGGGAGCGGTAACCGTGGAACGGCTGAAAACGCTGAAGGCGTTCGGTAAAATGTAGTTTACAACAAATTGATGCAAATCTTTAGCATATTCCTTCATTTTCCGTTGCCCTCTTTTGGTTTAAAATAGGCTTATTCGAACGAGCAGCATATACATAAGAGGGAGCGAGAGCCATGGACTATAAATTTCCTATTGGGAAATTCGAGCATGACGGCAGTATAACAGCGGAACAAAGGGAGAAATGGATCCGCGATATTGCCGAATTACCGGCCAAGCTCCGTGCGGCCGTTGCCGAAATGACGGAGGAGCAGCTCTTGACGCCATATCGCGATGGAGGCTGGACGGTTCGCCAAGTGGTGCATCATGTCGCGGACAGCCATTTGAACAGCTATACCCGCTTCAAGCTGGCCTTAACGGAAGAGCATCCGGCAATCAGACCTTATTATGAGGATCGTTGGGCAGAGCTTCCTGACACGTTCCAAGAACCGATTGAAACGTCGCTTGATCTTCTGGACGCCCTTCACCGGAGATGGATTGCATTATTGTCTGCGATGACGGAAACGCAATTTGCAAAAACCTTTTTTCACCCCGAATCAAAAGAAATCGTTCGGCTCGATACGAACCTCGGCATTTATTCTTGGCACGGAAGACATCATTTGGCTCATATCACCTCTTTAAAAGACAGAATGAACTGGACTTAGCCGAAATGGAGTCAAAAAACCTCGCAGTACGCATCGTCACAATGCGTCTTGCGAGGTTTTATGTTCATTATTTGAAGGTTGCAAGCCAATTGGTCAAGTTGACAATTTCCTCTTCGGTTAGCTTGCCTTCAAATGCGGGCATTCCGCCGCCGCCCTTCGTAATCTTTTTGTAAATCTCTTCACGGGACAACACGGAGCCTACCGTTTTGAGGGCTGGTCCCATCCCTCCTTGATAATCAGTTCCATGACACCCCATACAATTGCTTTTGTAAACGGACTCCGCTTTGGCTGTATCTACGGGAGTGTTCGGAATTTCAACCGGTGCAGGATTTTCCGCTGTCGGCGCTTTTTCCGGTAGTTGGAAAAGAAGGAGATATACCGCCAGCAATCCTGCCAGACCCACTGCGCCTGCCATGATCCATTTCAATTTGCCCACTCTCCTTTCCTTTGTTTTCAAATTGTAAGCCAACCGGCCCGGTCATGCATGACTCCTTCGGGCTATTCGGCATGGGAAACGATGACAATCCTTTAACATTTTGACCCGGAGTGTGACAAATAATCATAATATTTGATAAAATGCCACGAAATCTCATGTTGCCGCTAGACGGAGCAATTCATCATCTATTAGAATAAATTTCTAACATAATTGAAAGGCGGGAAGAGAGATGAAAGAATTGGTTAGCGGTTGGAGAATCATTGAGGGAGCGCTTGATGCAACCCCTGAAGAGGTTGACATGGATTCCTCGCAATTAAACAAGCTTGACGGACACCTCGGACTTTTGATGCAAGAACAAAAAATTCAAGCCGGAGGCTATTTGATTGCCCGACACGGAAAAATTGTCGCGTGGCGAACAATGGGTCCGTTAACGGGAACAACGGGCGAAGGAGAGCTGCTGCCGGACTCCATTCGAAAGCTGTCCTCCATTACAAAGTCGTTTACCGCTGTAGCCATCGCCAAGCTGATTGAAGACGGAAAAATGTATATCGATCAGCCGGTGTCCACTATTTTAGACGAATTCAACAATCCGACTCATGGCGACATTACCATTTTTCATCTCCTCACCCATACTTCAGGTATTATGCCCGTGCCCGGATATTTTAATGAGCCTTATCCGCGAGAAAAAGGGGGGGCAACAGGAACGGACGGATGGATCCGCAAAGTGCTGCAAGGTCCGCTCGTTTGCCAACCGGGAGCGGCATACAATTATTCGACGGAAGGATTCAAGCTGCTGGGTGAAATCATTAGCCGTGTCTCTGGACAAAAATATGAGGAATTTATTACAGAAAGCATTTTGAAGCCCCTTGAAATGCGTCGAACCTTCTTCGATGTGCCCCCGCATTTACACTCTGAAGTGTTGACCGTAGATCAACACGATCTAAATATGATAAACAGCCTACATGAGGATGGAACCGAAAATCCGCCGCGTTCCGGTTCTGGGTTATATGCTTCTATGTACGACCTTTGGAAATTTGGCCAAATGCTGCTGAATGGCGGGACTTTCGAAGGCGCGCGCATTCTGGGCCGGAAAACGGTCGAGTTGTTCACAAAGCGCCATCTATTTAACATTCCCGCTTATCACTGGGGTAGCAAAATAAAAGATAAAGGTCATGCGCTCGGGCTTGATCTTGCCATTGACCATTTATCTTTTGAATCGATTGGCACGTTCCAATTGGAGGGCGCCGGCCGGACTGCATTTTTTGTCGACCCTGTCGAAAAACTAGTCGTTATCTTTTTTGTTCCGTCCGTGTATTCATGGGTACCGCGATCGGTACTGGGCACTAAACAAATTATTTGGTCAAGCTTAAAATAACCACATAGATGAAACAACAAAAAACTCGCCGCTTAAGCGAGTTTTTTTGCTTCTTCAATAAGGGGAGCAAGCGGCGCCTCATCCATATGAGGCAATATGATGTTAGTCCCCGCCGCTGCGGTTATCAAACGTAAAGCCGGGAAATTTGACCACCGGCGATTTTTCCTTGTGAAGATGATCCATCCATTCCGAACTTGCGTTGACGTTTGATTGAACCAGCTCTGGCGGTGTCAGCGCCATCCATTGATTTAACGATACATCCTGGAAACGATCGCTTTTGAACATTTCCAAAAACCATAGTGTATCGGTTCCTGTGTTTTGAATGTAATGGCCAAAAGCAAAAGGCACATAACCGACGTCGCCTGCCCGCACATCAAATGTTCTTGCATTTCCTTCGCCGCCAAACACCGTCATCCGGCCTTGGCCTGTCAAAAAGTATTGCCATTCGTCATTATTGGGATGCCAGTGAAGCTCTCTCATCCCTCCGGGTTTAATTTCGACGAGCGCGGCCGCAATCTTTTTGGAAATGGGGAAGTTGGTGGAATCGACAATGCGCACGCTCCCGCCGGACGTTTGGATGGGTGGTTGAGCTAGCAATTTGTGGGCAAAAGGAAATGGGATGGTTCCGTAAGGGGAAGGAACGGCATCAGTAGAGACGGGACCCGGCACTGTGGATTGATAAATGTAAACTTGTTCTTTGGGTATATTCGCAAAGGCGGCCTCAGGGACGCCAAAGTTGGCAGATAACACTTCCTTAGGCGTATGAGCGATCCAATCGGTGATAGAGAGCGTGTTTAAATCCGAAAAGCGGCCGTCGTCAAACACGAGCAAAAATTCACAACCGCCTTCAAGTCCTTGAATGGAATGGGGGATGCCGGGAGGAAAATACCATAAATCGCCGGGGCCGACATCGGCTATAAAGTTCCGGCCATTTTGATCCACTGCTGTAATGCGCGCTTTGCCTACAAGCATATAGGACCATTCCGCCTGCTGGTGCCAATGCAGTTCTCTGACTCCCCCCGGGGTCAAGCTCATATTTACGCCAGCGAGAGTAGTGGCGATTGGCAATTCTCTTACCGTCACTTCCCGTGACCAACCGCCGTGGCTTAGCACCATATGGGCATCCGAAAACGAAAAACGCATATTCGGGATAAGCCCGTTGTCCGTTATAGGCGGCACAAGCATATCCGGGTTTTGAATATCTCTCAAAATATCGCGCGGTCCAAGGTCGACGCCTCCGGCTCCGTCGCTTCTAATGGGCTGAGGAACGCGCTGGGCGCCTGCACCGCTCGCAGATTCTGGTTGTTGCCCCATCTAGTACCCTCCATTCGGTCTTTTGTAAGGAAATGAAATCCACGACTTGCGGAACCAATTCTTGCAGTTTCCGTATTGTTATGAAAGGGTATAATGAATTAGAATCCGTTTTTCAATTTAAGCTAGAAATGGATAGGGAGAGGGTCAATATGAAAAAGATTGCTGCCGTTTTATTTTTTGTTATGACGTTAGGATTGGCATCCGGCTGCGGAATTTTGGATGGAGCTCAACAAAGCGTAAATTTCGCAACCGAGACGACCAATTACATGAATAGCTTGACGACTTTCGGCCAAGACATGAACGGTCTTGCAGAACAAGCGCTTACTGATATTGAGGCACGTACCGATTTGAAGGCGCGGCTGGTGGAGCTGAAAGAACAAGTTGTCCAATATGCAGACATTCAAGTGCCGGACTACGCTAAGGATTTGCACGGTTCTATCGTTCAATATAATGAGAAGCTCCAGCAGGGGCTCGATCAAGCCCTAACTAATATTGAGCAAGGAAGAGCGGCGTTCGAATCGACCGGCATTCCGGATACGATAACGAAAATCAACGACCTGCTTGGACAAATCAACCAATTGGGCGGCTAATTAAATTAATAGAATATTCAAAGGTTGATAACCTTGTACGATCCCGATACAATGTATGTTTGGAGGCTTAATAGCCTCCATTATTTTTTTGCAGGGAGAGTGCAACAGTTTTGTCATCATTGTCTCATACATCAGCTTCGCTTTCTTCGAAAACCCGTTTATTTACGCTGCTGCTTGTTGTCGTTGTTGCGGGACTAAGCCAAGGACTTTTGCTTCCGCTTTTGTCCATTATGCTGGAGAAGTCGGGCGTTTCTTCGGATTTAAACGGCATCAATTCTGCGGCTATGTACATCGGCATTTTTTGCACGATGTTTTTTATTGAGAAGCCGGTTGCTAGATTTGGATACAAAAAGGTCATTATTGCGGGAATATCGCTAGTAACCTTGTCTACGCTGCTGTTTCCGCTTACTCATTCTTTGACCGTCTGGTTTGTGCTTCGGCTGCTTGTGGGGGTAGGGGATAGCGCGCTTCATTACGCAACACAATTGTGGATTGTCAGTTCAAGTCCCGCCGACCGCCGCGGCAAATTTATTTCCCTTTACGGAATGTCTTATGGACTAGGCTTCAGTTTAGGACCGCTTGGCATTAATTTGATGCCATATGGAAGGGCCGTGCCGTTTTTAGTGACAAGCGCCTTTTTTATTTTGGTGTTGTTGCTTGTGCTGCGGATGAAAAATGAATATCCAGAACGGATTTCCCGAGAAGCTGCTGCGGAGAACCGGTATGTTAAGACGTATCGGATCGCATGGTTTGTGCTTATCCCCGGCTTTTTGTACGGCCTTATGGAAGCGTCCATGAACAGCAATTTCCCGTTATACGGCCTTCATATAGGGCTTGATCAGCACTGGATTTCGTTGTTGCTGCTGTCGTTTGGCATTGGTAGCTTGCTGCTGCAGCTTCCGCTTGGCATCCTGAGCGACCGAATTGGACGGAAGCCTATATTAATGGCTTGCGGTATTATAGGAGCTGCCGTCTTTTTCTACATTCCCCATGCGGGTGACAATGTCATGCTTTTATTCCTTTGTTTTATCGTAGCTGGCGGCATGGTGGGGTCCTTCTTTTCCCTTGGACTTGCTTATGCGGCCGATATTTTGCCAAGACCGATTTTGCCGGCGGCAAATGTCATTGCGTCGATTCATTTCAGCATCGGCAGCATTGCCGGACCGACCGTGGGCGGCTTCGGAATCGCCTACATTTCGTATGACAGCATCTTTTTACTTTTGAGCGGCGCATTTTTATTATTTGCTTTGCTTGGTCTTGCCTTCCGTCCGAAAAAAGGGGAAAGCGCCGCAGCCTGATTGGAGTAACCGACTAAAGAGCTTTAACCGTCATGATATTAAAATAGCGAAAAGCCCGCCGAATGAGAGTCATTTGGCGGGCTTTTAAGTATGTGCAGGCAAATGGTATACATACCTTAACGCCGCAAGACGACTCGGGCTCGGCTACTCCATAAGGCCAACTTCTATGCAAAGTTCGACGAGCTTGTGTACGCCGTCATATTGAGCGCGGTTGCGCTCGTTTATGGAGACCAGAGCTTGCTCCGCTACTTCCTTCGCTTTATCCACGTTATGGTGCTCAACCGCTTTTACAATATCTCGTATGCTTTCTAAAAAATACACCGTTCTGCGCAATGTTCGAATAAGCAAAATTTGACGAATGTGAACAGAGGTGAACATCCGGTAGCCATTGTCGGCATCGCGCTCGGGCTGAATGAGCCCTTCCTTTTCCCAATGGCGAATGGCGGACGCTTGCACCCCAGTATAAGCAGAGGCTTCGCCGATGTTCATTTTTATTTTCTTTTTCCCGTGGAAATGGGGGAGATCAGGCTCTTGCAGCAATTTCATCGTTTGGTCCGCTACCGTTTTTTCATGATGGAGAGCCGCCTGCTCCTGGTTGACCAGCCAAAAAGCGGCGTTCCGGTCTCCGGCTTGCACATATTTAAGAACTTGGCATGTTAGACTGACGCCAAATCCGATAAACATAGTCCGCAAGCAGCGAAAATAAGCAAGATGGACGGAGGTGTATAGCCGATAGCCGTTCGGAGCGCGTTCCGGGGCGGGAATCACTCCCCAAGATTCATAATGGCGCAGTGCGCTTGTACTAATGTGAAGCTCTCTTGCAATGTCAATCGGCTTGTAATAGCGCAACGTTTCAACCGCCCTCCGTCAAAAGTGATTTCCAATATAGCAGATGCCGCTATAGCAAGCAAGCATTCATAGTGCCGCTCCTTTAATGGATGTTTTTCCGCTGCTTTATGGCGCGCTTTTACATGAACTGGAAACCTTTTGGAACCTTTGTCCGTCATGTTTAAGGGAATAGCTGATTTTGAAGAGGAGGCATAATTAATAATGCATAAGCCTATCCATCGATTGTTTTGGTACAAGTTCGCGATTGCCGCTGTCTTCATCCTCATGCTGGTCGGTTGCACGGAAGAGTCCCCTAGTCCCGTTGCCACGGTTACTCCAGCTATTGAAACTACGATTCCACAGCCTTCCTTTGAGCCAGGCCAATCCGTACATTTGCGAGTAGGCTTTAACGGCTATGTGGATATGGATATGGCATTGGACGAGGGGCGATTGCCGCTTCCGGGAGGAAGTACATATAAGCTGTTTGCGGAAGCGGGAGATTCGGCCGAAATTCATCACGAGAGCGGTTACGGCGGCTGGGTGCCCAAATGGTATTTAAGCGATGAAGCGAAGCATATTCAGGATATCAGCCCTATCGTTTTGGAAACGGTAGGCGGCGCGGAAGTTTTTCCGTATCCCTCCAGTCAAAACGAAAAATCGCATAAGCTGCAGCAAGGAGAGACGTTATATGCTTATGTTGAGTATGGCGACTGGTACGGTGTCATTGCTAAAAGGATTTCAGAGCCGCAATTTCGTCATGGGTTGTTGTGGATATCCAAATCTAGTGTCGTTGTTATAGGAAACCAGTCATATTGGTTCGTAAATGACGGCAAGTCCGAGTCAGCTAGCAGAAATACGATTGCCGCGGTGTACGGGTTGCTGGTGCCCGGCTTATCGCAAGATCGCGTAACGGACATTTTTGGCCCGCCATCGTTCGTTGAAGCATCTGAAAACTTAGCCAGCACGGGTGAAAAAGTGAAGGTTTTGCCTGTTTGGATATACGAGAATAAGCATGAGAGGCTGGAAATTAGATGGGGGGAAAACAAAACCGTCGCATCCCTCCATTACTTTGAGTCCAATATAGACGGGACAACATTTGTACAGCCGTTTATGCCGTCTATTCAAGCCGAGTGGGAGTGGAGGGTAAAATCGGATTTGGCTTACAATTTTTTGTTGGAGGAGATTGGGGACATTTTGCTCATAGCTGGGGAAGACGGAGGATTGAGCGGCATGCACATAAATTCCAATCTGTATGCGCTCGATGAAGCGACGGGCAAAAAAATATGGCAGTTTGACTTGGGCTATGACCAACACCATTACGGCTTGTCGGAGGATCAAAGTCTCATTGCGTTTATGAAACGCGAGAAAAATAAGGAAGGTTATGAAGTTTATCGAATGACGACGATGGAGGTTGCAACAGGCAAGAAGGTGTGGGAACGAGTGTTGGAACCCGGTGGCGTCGTGAACAGCTTTCAGGTTGCGGGCAATGTCATTTCGTACTTCCAACATGAGCAGCGGTGGGATGACGGCAGCGTCAGCCCCCGCAGCCTTGTCTCATGGGACCTCATCACGGGTAAGAAGCTTTGGGAGAAGGAATGGAAAGAGGAAATGCATTTCATTTCTCCGGGTCGATCAAACGTAATTGTGCTGCAAAACGAGAGCAGCTTTAGTGAACCGTTCCGCTACACGCTTTACGGCTACGATGTGCGAACAGGGGAGCTGGTTTGGCAAAAGGATGAAAGACGGGGAGCCTATGAGCAGGAAATGAGCGACAGCGTCCGTCTTGCGTCGAATGGTGAAGCGTTTTGGACTCGGAGCGATAAAGAACTGCTGCTGACAGACCCTTTAACCGGGGAGGATTTGTACAGGCTGCCCATTAAGGGGGAGAGCAGCTATGAAGCTATTGACGGGCGATATTTCTTTTTCCGCGAGCCTGTAGCTGTGAAAAGCTCTTTAATCGATCTGAAAACCGGAAAATCATTATTTCAAATTGACGGTAAGGCATCGTTTGGCCAAGTGGAAGGCAGAGAGCTTGCGTATTGGTTGGATGGCGGGGTGATGTTCTACGATTTGCAAAAGGGAGAGCATCAGCCCATGCATTCCGAGCGGAAATTTAGCATTATGGGCGGGCCGATTGTTTATTTTCAAAACAAAAAAATCGGAGCCTTGCCGACCGAAGGCGGCCTATATATGATCGATTCCAGCGGCAAAGCGACGGCGAGAATTGCGGATGCAAGAGTCGGAATTTACGATATTACGCCAGGCGAATTTTTGCGCGGATATTTGACTCGCAGCGGCGATTGGCTGTATGTCGGCTCTTCAAACGGATTTTTTAGCAAAATGAAATCGATTGGTTCCGAGACTAACGATTTGAATGTAGAACTGGAAAAATAGGGCTAAAGTATGCTGCATGATGATGATGTCGGACAACTAGCACAGATTTGATCAACCAAAATCTGTATCCGAGGATGGAGAGCGGCTTCCAAAACAGTGTCTCTATGTTTATTGCCGTTTCCTCATCCTCGATTTATGATAGAAAAATACGGAAATTTAAAATTTTGTAAATTGAAATCGCTTACTAGTATAATTTGGAAACGGGTTATAAGCTCTAAAGGAGTTTATATATAACATTTGGGCAGGGGAGGTTTAGCGTTTCAACTAGGTCTTTGGAGTGGCAAGCTTGGAAGGAGGTGGCTATACGATCGACAGCCAGATTCACACAAGATGCACGACTTATGATGAGCCGAAACCTTAAATATAGGAGGAATTGTAAAATGTCAACTATACGTTTAACCTATGTGAACCCGCTAAAAATGGCGATCGCCGGCGGTATAATGCTTGTTTTAGCTGCTGCTATGCTTTTATTATTGACCGAAAGAGCTTCCGCTCATGGTTATGTTAGCAATCCATCCAGCCGCGCTGCGCTTTGCGCCAGCGGTGTGAACCAAAACTGCGGTGCAATTATTTATGAACCGTATAGTTTGGAAGCGCTTAAAGGGTTTCCTGCTGCCGGCCCGGCAGACGGTCAAATTGCAAGCGCCAACGGCGCTTTCGCTCCGCTGGACCAACAGACTTCGACTCGCTGGAGCAAAGTAAACCTAAGCCCTGGTACAACTACGTTTAACTGGAACATTAAAGTGCCTCACGCTACAGCTAGCTGGAAATATTACATTACAAAAACAAACTGGAATCCGAATCAGCCGCTGACTCGCGCTCAATTTGATTTGACGCCTTTCTGCAACGTGTCCTATTCCGGTACGCCAGGCAATTCTTATTCCGACACATGCAACGTGCCGAATCGCAGCGGCTACCATGTCATTTTGGCCGTGTGGGAAGTTTCGAATACACTAAATGCATTCTATAATGTGATTGACGTAAACTTTGTGGGCGGCGGCGACACGATTGCCCCTACAAATCCTGCTAGCTTGGCTGCTTCCAATGTGGGTACAACAACGG
This sequence comes from Paenibacillus sp. GCM10027627, assembly GCF_042675505.1. Classification (NCBI taxonomy): domain Bacteria; kingdom Bacillati; phylum Bacillota; class Bacilli; order Caryophanales; family Paenibacillaceae; genus Paenibacillus; species Paenibacillus sp. GCM10027627. The sequence continues at coordinate 1,203,443 of NZ_JBHTHB010000001.1, read as the reverse complement.
CAACGTTGAACTGGAGCGCTTCTACGGACAATGTAGGCGTGACAGGCTACCGTATTTTCAACGGCGCGAACCAAATTGGCACAACAAGCGGTGCAACGACTTTAAGTCTGACGGGGCTTACGTCCAATACGACTTACAATTTAACCGTTAAAGCGATTGATGCGGCAGGCAACCTTTCTGGAGCGAGCAATACGGCCACCTTTACGACTCAAAATGTAATCGGCCCGGATACGCAAGCTCCAACTGCTCCTAACACTCTCCATGTGATGGGAACTCCAACCGCTACATCTGTGCAGCTGATGTGGAATGCTTCTACTGATAATGTTGGCGTAACGGGCTATCAAGTTTTCCGCGGCACAACATTAGTCCAGACGGTATCGGGTTCGACACTCAGCTATACGGTAACGGGGTTGACTGCCAATACGGCTTATACCTTTACGGTAAAAGCAATCGATGCGGCGGGCAACGTTTCAGCGGCGAGCAATTCCATTCCGGCGACAACGGCGCAAACTCCGACTACTTACCCGACTTGGAGCGCATCCGCTGTTTATGTACAAGGCAGCAAAGTGACGTATAACGGCGTAAACTACGAGGCCAAATGGTGGACGCAAGGCGAAACGCCAAGCTCTTCCGGCACAGGCGCTTGGAAAGTGATCCCTTAATGGATAAAAGCCCCGCATGCTCAGCATGCGGGGCTTTTTTTGGCTAGTTGCCGAATATATGATGACTTAGACTTAAGAACGCAATGTTTTCAAAGCGCCGCTCCAAGCGACTACTTGATTAAGCATCGTGTTCAAGTTTTTCAAGTGAAGCTCGGCAGGTTTGAACGTGCTGAAGTTTTCAAAATCTGTATATAAGGACAATGCAGGATGATCGCGAACGTCCGCTACGGACAACTCGCCCAAAATGCCGCGCAAATGCTCAGCTGCGCGAGCGCCGCCTACGGAACCGTAGCTGACAATGCCGGCTGCTTTGTCGTTCCAAGCTTCACGCGCAAAGTCAAGCGCATTTTTTAACGCACCTGTAATACTGTGGTTATACTCTTGAACGATAAAGACGAAGCCGTCCAGACCGGCAAGCTTGGCATTCCATGCGCCTGCTTGTTCTGTCGCATCTTCTTCACCAAAGAAAGGCAGCTTGTATTCTGCAATATCTACAATTTCGTAGTTGGCGTCGCCACGTCCATCCCCGATTGCTTTTACCCATTCCCCGACTTGCGGGCTTAAACGGCCTTGCCGAGTGCTGCCCAAAATAATACCGATATTAAGCTTAGACATAAGTACATCCTCCTCTAAAAGAATTGAAAGAATAATCGATAAACTTCAAGCACAAAACAATTCTGTCGTTGAAATTGTAAAATGTTGAAGATAAAAATACAATAACTAATTAAATAGCATATGTCAAGTTACTAACATTATGATAGCTTTTGTCGAAACAAATAAAACAAGCAGAGAAAGGGTTCATTAGTATCCGGACATGGCCACCAAAACTTGCCCGATCCTTGATAACAACAGCGCAGCTTCTTTATGGAGCAAAGGATCTTTGGAGTGGTAGTCGGTTCCGTTTTCGTCTGTCTGGACAAGGGGACCCGTCATCCCTGCAGCTACTATAAATTGTACCGCTTCTTGCGCCCAAGGAGAAGTAGTTCCATTCAATTTGGCTGGGAGAGGAGGAGAGTCGAGCGTTTGCATGGCTCGGTATACCATAGTAGCTGCTTCTTCTCTTGTCATAATCCGGTCGGGGTTAAAGCGATTGGCTTTGGCATTTACGATTCCCAGTTCGGCAAGCTTATCAATTTGTGCCGCGTACTGATGGTTGCGTGTGTCAGTAAAATAAGTTTTTTCCGGATTGACGGGATAATCCATCAGTTGCAGCAGCTCTACTGCAAATTGAGCGCGGGTAAGAGGCCGCTCCGGCTCGAACAAAGCTTTGTCCGGATCGTAAACGCCATTGAGCGCGCGAAGCGCATAAATTTCGTTAGCATAAGGATGGCTGCGAGGCACGTCAGCGTAGTCTGCTTTGGTTGTTACCCGCTCACTCCAGGCGGAGATTAGATAGTCGAAATAAACGACTTTTCCGGTATCATCCTTTTTAAACCCGGCTAAATGTCCATTTTCGTCGCGGAATAAAAGGTCGCCAATTGGAAAAAGTTTTTTTGGTACGCTTGCGCCGCTGACAAGCAAATATCCGTCCTCGGCCTTTACCTCAAACTGAGCAAGCGGGAAGCGGAGATGGCGATAGTTGCCTTCATACGGTTTGAGCTGCTCTCTCGTCAAAGCAAGGAGGGGTCGTTCGCTGGATTTTTTCGGATAATAATGATCCATAAAGGCAGCGAACAGTTCTTTGATGAGATAAGTAGCCCCAGCATCGCTGTTTAAAACGACGAAACCGCCGACTTTGCGATCCGGCAAAAGCCACATCCACGAATGATGGCCGGGCAAATCTCCTCCTTTGCCGATGACCGTTTCCCCATTGTAATGCTCCCGAAAAAACATTTCGAAGCCGTATGTCATGACCGGAAGCTCCGGTGAGGTGAAAATGCGGGCTTTATGCATGTCCTGTACGGTTTGTTCTTTTAATATCCGTTGATCTCCAAGTATACCGCCGTTTAATTGAGCCAGCATAAATTTGGAAATGTCCGTACTCGTTGACAACATTCCGCCGCCAGGAGCAATGATGGGATTCATATTATAGTCCGGCAGTTTTGTATTTGAGGCCGAGTAGCCGACAGCGAGCTTTTCTTTTACGGCGTCCGTCAGAAGAAAGTGGCTGTTGTTCATTCCAAGCGGTTGGAATATCCGTTTATCCATCACTTGTTCAAAAGGTTTGCCTTCGATTTGCTGGACAATAAATCCTTGAAGGTTGGAGGCGTAATTGTCGTATCGGTATGCGGTGCCCGGTTTCCGGACGACAGTCGGGGCAAATTGTTTCAGAGCTTGTTCAAGCGTAAGCGGGGTTGTTGGCGCATTGTCGGTTTGATCGAAACCGGTTGTATGGGTGAGCAATTCTTTAATCGTCAATTTGGCATCGGTTCGATTGGCAAATTTGAGCTGCCCCGTATAGGCATGGACATCGTCGTTTAATTGGAGCTTCCCTTCCTCAGCAAGCTGCATGACTGCAGTCGCTGTAAACGATTTCGACACAGATGCAACCCGGAAAATCGTTTCATCCGGATTGACGGGACGTTTCGCTTCCAGATCGGCGTAGCCGTAACCTTTGTTCAGCAACACTTTATTGTCGCCAACGACGGCAACAGCGGCTCCAGCCAAATGCTTTTTAATATCCGGCCGTTTAAAAAAGGCGTCGACAAACGCTTGTACTTCTTGCGCATCCTTCGGACCGTTGCCTGCATAGGCATTTGCTTTGACTCCATCAGCCGCGGACAAGGCCGAAACGGAAATAACGGCAGCCATAATAGAGGCGGCCCATTTGTTTCGTTTTCTTTTTTTGTTTTCTGTCTTTTGCATAGTTTTCCCTCCAATAATTAACATTAGTTACGTCCTTATCATAGTTCAAATTTGGAAATTCCAAATCCGCCCAAGGCATGCCATTTAAACCAACTGTAGAATCATATGGAATTGCGGCTCTGGACGGAGCTGTCTGGGGTTCGGCTAGGAGGTTGCGCAATAATGTGGTTTAATAAGGGAGTTGCGCAATTTAAAGAAATGAGTTGAGAAATTGAAATTGTGGATTAAAGAAGTGGATGAAGAGGATTGGCGCGCGGTAGCTGGGCTAGAGGTCGGGGAAGATCAAAAGGCATTTATTGAAAGCAATGCGTTTTCTATGGCTGAGTCCAAATATGAAAGCAACGCTGCATCCATCAGCTTATATGACGGGGAAATTCTGATCGGTTATGCCATGTACGGCTGGTATAACGAGGCGGAGCAAAGCATTTGGCTCGACCGGTTTATGATAGACCGGCATTTTCAAGGGCAAGGTTACGCCAAACGTTTTATTCCCGTCATTTTGGAGTGGATGCACAATAAACATAGATATAGCAAAGTTTATTTAAGCCTTCATCCCGATAATGAGGCTGCTCTCCGCTTATATCAATCGTTTGGCTTTAAGCTCAACGGCGAAATAGACAGTGAGGGGCCAGTAGTCGGCGTAGTGATGGAGGCCAGCTTCTCATTGAAATGAGTTTCTTTTCCGAGGAGTGAGGCGATTGTCCGTTTATCCGTACGGGTGGCATTTCGTTATCGTTTTTTTCGTTTGTTATGGGATCGGCAATTTTTGTGCCGCTATTTTTTTGTCGAAGCATTTTGTCAACAAGGATATTCGCGAGCATGGCAGCGGCAACGCCGGAACGACCAATATGGTTCGCATGTTCGGTTTGAAGCTGGGCGCGGCGACACTCGTCATCGATTTGTGTAAAGGCGTTGCTAGTGCAGGGATTGCAAAATGGATCATGACCTCCATTGCGGGTGCGGATATCGGAATGCTCGCTGCCTATTTCGCGGGTTTTGCCGTTATCGTCGGACATAACTATCCCGTGACGCAATCGTTTAAAGGGGGCAAAGGCTTTGCAACCGGGATCGGCGTTTTTTTGGCGGTGAACCCTATTGCAACGCTGCTCATTGTAGGCGCCGGTTTGCTTCTTTTGTTTATCGTCGATCGCATGTCCGTGTTTGCTTTAGCCTTTTTTGCCGCGGAAGCCCTCTATTCTTTTATCGTATATTCGGAAGAGCAGTGGTGGCTGCCCCTGTTTGCTTTTATTTACTTTGTGCTGGCCGTCCTTTCCCATTGGCCAAACATTGTTCGGCTGATCCGCAAGGAGGAGAAGCCGCTTGGCATAATGAAACGGTTAATAGGCAAACCGGCTTCTTGATTTTCATGTAAACTATCAATTCCTTTAAATGATGAATGGCTTATTGTGTAGAAAAAGTGCCATTGTCGAGGGCATTTCCGTTTATGGGCTAGAGAGCAAGACAAAGAGTAGGCTAAAGCTTAGGCTGATATAAGCGTTAGATAAAGAGTAAGACAAAGAGTAAGACAAAGAGTAAGACAAAGAGTAAGACAAAGAGTAAGACAAAGAGTAAGACAAAGAGTAAGACAAAGAGTAAGACAAAGAGTTAGCTAAAGCTAAGTTTAGGCGGCAATAAGAGCAGGATACAGAGTAGGGTATAGAGTATAGAGCAAAACTTATATAGAAAAAAGCAATAAAATAAAAAGATCGCCTATCTAGCCTGTCTTTACAGGTAGTAGGCGATCTTTTTGACGTTCTGCGATGTTAATCAGCAGACACCAATTTCTGTGAAGAATAGTTGAGACTCGTCGGAAGTACAAAGCGGTTCCAAAAACCACTAAATGGCTGGATGAGCAATGTTTAGGCCAATTAGTGTTGTCAAAAACCACTAAAGTCCCGGAGAGCGCTGTTTGGGCCAATTAGTGTTGTCAAAAACCACTAAATGCCCCGGAGAGCGCTGTTTGGGCCAATTAGTGTTGTCAAAAACCGCTAAATGTCCCGGAGAGCAATGTTTAGGCCAATTAGTGTTGTCAAAAACCGCTAAATGTCCCGGAGAGCAATGTTTAGGCCAATTAGTGTTGTCAAAAACCACTAAATGCCCCGGAGAGCGCTGTTTGGGCCAATTAGTGTTGTCAAAAACCACTAAAGTCCTGGAGAGCGCTGTTTGGGCCAATTAGTGTTGCCAAAAACCGCTAAATGTCCCGGAGAGCGCTGTTTGGGCCAATTAGTATTGTCAAAAACCACTAAATGCCCCGGAGAGCGCTGTTTGGGTCAAATAGTGTTGTCAAAAACCGCTAAATGCCCCGGAGAGCGCTGTTTGGGCCAATTAGTGTTGTCAAAAACCAGCGTCAATTCCTAGCTCCTATAGCAGCCGCCTACTTGTCATTCCGTTTTATTTCGCCGTTCAAAAACTTTTCTCCCCATTCGCAGAGCTGGTCCAATATGTTTTGCAGCGAGAGGCCAATTTCGGTCAGCTCATAAACGACTTTAGGGGGGACCTGGTTATAGACAGTGCGGAATATAATTCCGTCATCCTCAAGCTCTCTTAGCTGCTGAGTCAACACTTTTTGCGTAATGGCAGGCATCGCCTTTTTTAGTTCATTCGTCCGCTTCGGGCCGTATGAGAGATGGCATAAAATAAGCGTTTTCCATTTGCCGCCGATGACATCGAGCGTGGCCTCGGACGGAATTGTATACTTGCGGTTTGCTTGCGGCTCCAACGTCGTTCAAACCTCCCTCTAGCTCTATTTTTTACCGGAAATAACAGGCACTTCTAAGTACCTATAATACATTTCGGTGTCTATAGCACAATAAAGTGCGTACTTCTCAATTTCCATTATATGATACATACTCCTGTTAAACCATCATTCATCTATATAAAGCGAGGGAGCAGAAATGGAAAAAAGAGTATTGATCGCAGGAGGATATGGAATCGTTGGCAGCGCCATCGCTAAACATATTCGGAAACTAGACGAAGAGATAGAGGTCATTATCGGAGGGCGAAATCCCGAACGGGGGCTAGGGCTCGCCGAAGAAATCGGCCATGCTTCTACGGCGTACCTGGATTTAACAGATATTGAAAGTGTAAAAGCGGTAGGGCGGGTTGATTTAATTGTCGCCGCGCTGCAAGATCCAGCAGACACTCTAATCGGGTATGCCATAGAAAATGGGATCGCGCATATCGGCATTACCAAACTTGCGGATGAATTGGCGCCGCTAGCTGCCGCCGCTTTGGCACATCCTGCGGCGCGTCCCATTGTTCCGCTCGGCCATTCACAATCGGGAGTGCTGACGGTTGCGGCGCTGAAGCTGGCTCAGTCTTTTAAAAGAGTCGATTACATTGGGCTTGCCGGACTATATGACGAGAAAGAGCAGATGGGGCCAATGACGCTTGGCGATTCGGAAGGGTTTATTGGCCGCGCGCTACTAAGGGAAGACGGCAATTGGGCATGGGTTCAAGCGGATGCTCGGCCAAGGGGGGTGGAGGTGGCGGATGGAACCTTTTTGGAAGGGTTGCCGATGGGCTTGCTCGATGTTCCCGGTCTGGCAGCTGCAACGGGCGCTCCGAATGTGAGGTTCGATTTTATCGTCGGCGATTCGATAGGAACGAAAGCGGGGAAGCTGCCCTCTCAGGACCTTTATATTGAAATGGAGGGTGAACTGGTAGAGGGGCAATTTGCAAGACGCAGGCTGGTTGTGACCGATCCGTTCGGTCAGGCGCATATGACGGCACTTGGCGTGTTGCTGTCAATCGAAGCTGTGCTTGGGCTTGACGGCAAGACTCCGGCTGCGGGCGGGCTGCAATTGCCCGAATCTATGTTGTCTATTGAAGCAGCGCTGTCTAGGCTCGATCAGTTTGGCGTGGAGATTATAGAGCTGTCTTGAAGTGGAAAACCATTTTAAACAAGAAAGAGGGAAATGAGATGAAAGTTTTAACGGTTGTGACTCATCCCAGAACAAACTCGTTAACATTTGCGGTTGCCGAACAATTTGTTCAGGGACTTCAAGACGCCGGTCATGAGACGGAAGTGCTTGATTTGTATCGAAACGGGTTCGATCCCGTGTTGCGTGAAGCGGATGAGCCGGATTGGCTGGACAGAAAGCCATATTCGCCAGAGGTCGAAGCCGAAATCGAGCGGATGGAGCGCCATGATGCGCTTGCTTATATATTTCCGATTTGGTGGTATAACGTGCCTGCAATGCTGAGAGGGTATATTGAACGGGTATGGAATTACGGGTATGCATACGGCACAACCAAGCTTCCTCATAAAAAGGCGCTGTGGATTGGGTTGGCCGCGGCAACGGTAGACGATTTTCAAAAAAGGGATTACGATAAAATGATGGATCAACAGCTGAATATGGGAATAGCGAATTATTCCGGTATTGCCGACTCTAAGCTGGACATTTTGTATGACACGCTTAGTTCGGATCGCGAGTATATGGCAGCACTTCTAAAACATGCTTATAAATTAGGTCTTCATTATGGGGACTCTCAGCCCGCCCGGAGTGATTCTGATAGCGACAGATGAACAAATAAATTCGTTGACATTTTTTGAGAAAAGGTGGTAACATATTGGTTAAATACTAGTAAACCAGTAGGAATTAAAGGTATTCAAGAGTGCTGAATGAAATTTCAGCATTCCATAGTGGTAAGGTCGACCGGCCAACCGGAGACTTCTCATTTTGCGGCAACAGCTGTGTGCTTATGCGGAAATGAGGGTCTCTTTTTTATTTTTATTTTAAATCCAAGTTAACAGATGTGTAAAGTTAGGAATATAAAGGGAGTAGGCCCTTGATGAAAAAAGGCGGTGTTTCAATTCCGATGGAACGGACGATTACGATAAACGGCGGCTACAGCTTGCAAGCGACGCTGCATTATCCCGATTCAAAGGCTTGCGGGAATTGGTCCAAGCGGATACCGGTCGTTGTGATCTGTCATGGATTTGTCGGAAATCGGATCGGCAAAAACCGGTTGTTTGTAAATGCGGCTCGCAAGCTCAGCGGGCAAGGTTTTCTGGTGCTTCGTTTCGATTATGCGGGCTGCGGGGAAAGTACGGGGGATTACGGAACGACCGGATTCGAATCGTGGATCGATCAAACCCGCTTTGTGCTCGACTATGCCCTTGCCATTGAAGGCGTCGATTTGGAGAAGGTCACGCTGCTCGGACACAGTCTGGGAGGGACGACGGCATTGCTGACCGCTGCTATTGATAAGCGGGTTCGTTCCTTGGTTTTGTGGTCGCCGGTTGCCTATCCGTTTAAAGATATTGTAGGGATGACAGGCAGGTCGATTTATGAGGAAGCTCAAATCAAGGGAGTTGCCGATTATTTGGGCTATTCGTTGACCTCCCATTTTTTTGCCTCGCTGGAGAGAACTCAGCCCTTTCATGCCGGACTAAAATTTACGGGTGATGTACTGCTTGTACACGGCACCTCGGATGAGATTATCCCGGTTGATTATTCGTTTCTTTATCAAAAGCTGTTTTGGACCCGCCATGACGGGCAATGCGACAAAGAAATTATTTTGTACGGGGACCATACGTTTTCCTCGCAGGAAAGCACCCGGCAGCTGTTTGATAAAACGGTGGATTGGCTGCAAAATATGGAGCGGAAAAAAAGGGAGTGGAACAGCTGGATGATCTAAAGGCGCATAAGGCTATTGAACGATAGGAAGGGGGCGGTACCCATTAATTTAGAAAATATCGAGGCATTTGTCTATATCATTCATTACGGCAGCTTCAATAAGGCGGCGGAGGTGCTGTATTTGTCCCAGCCTTCCGTTACGGCACGCATACAGTCGCTGGAGCGGGAGCTGGGCTGCAAGCTGTTCGACCGACTTGGCAAAGGGATTCAAATAACGGAAGAAGGCAAGCGTTTTTTGCCCTATGCGCAGCAAATTTTGATGACCTATCAAAAGGGAAAGCTGCATATTAACCAGAAAAAATCGCTGCCGGAAGAGCTGCGGATCGGTTGTACCGTGTCGGTAGCCAACTATACGCTGCCGTATTTGCTGCCAAGGCTGAGGCATGTGTTTCCGAACACTCATTATAAGCTGATTACGGGCACAACGGACGATATTGTCGGCAAAATCATCAATAAAGAAGTGGATGTCGGTTTTGTCCGCAACATCAATCATCCTAATTTGCAATCCGTTAAATTTTATTCCGATCCTATCCGGCTCTATGTTTATGAAGATCATCCGTTTACGGGAGGAAGACGGATTTCTATCGATGAGATCGCGGCCGAGCCGCTCGTCTTTTTTGAATGCGGCGCCCTCGACTGGCTTCGTATTCATCGGATATTTGGCGGTCTCGATAGCCCGCCCAACATTCAAATGCTGACCGACAATTCGGAAACGGCCAAAAAGCTCGTTATTCAAAAGGCCGGTATTTGTTTTCTGCCCACGTTAAGCGTCAAAGAAGAAGCCTCCTCCGGATCGCTTATTCCGATTGCCCTGCCGGAAGCGGAAGGGATATCGCTCCAGACCAATATTGTAACCTGCCATGGAAAGCACAGCTTATTTGTAGAAACCGTGCTGGATCTAGGCAAGGAGCTTGTGGCCGGAGCACGGCAAGAGGTATTGAGGTAACGAAAACAGTATCCTATCAAATTATTGGATGTAAATATAGAATTTCTCTATTATGGGACGGATTGACCGAGCTAAAGCGGTGGTGCTACAGTTAATTCAACTTTTAATTCTTACTTTACCGCTAGGAATTATTAGATTAAAGAGACATATGGAGGTTGCGCTTATGAAACAGTTGAAATTGGCAGTTGCTGCATTTGCTTTAGTGGGAATTGGATTGCTCGCCGCTTGCGGAAATGCCGGCGGAGGTAAAAATGTGGAGGCGGGGGCCAAGGCGGACACAGAAGCAGGCGTCAAAAAAATTATTGTCGGGACGGGAAATGATTTTGAGCAGGTAGCATTTTTGGATAAAAACGGAAAGTTGACCGGGTATGACGTTGAGGTGGTCCGAGAAATAGACAAACGGCTCGCCGAATACGAATTTGAATTCCAGACGCTCGATTTTGCCAATATTTTGTTAAGTCTCGAAACGAAAAAAATTGATCTTGCCGCTCACTTGTTCGAAAAAAATCCGGAGCGGGAGCAAAAGTTTTATTTTAACCAAGAGCCGTACGCTTACTGGCGCAACAAAATTATTGTGGCTTCTACCAATAACGAGCCCATTCAGACACTGGATGATTTAAAAGGGAAAAAAGTGCTGATCGGACCAACAAGCGCTCAGGCGCAGCTGCTTGAAAACTATAACAAAGCGAATGACAACGCGATTAATATCGTTTACCAGCAAAATGACGCCAACGACGAAGTGCAGCAAATTACGTCGGGCAGAGTCGATGCGACGCTCGGCGCCGATTTTCTTCTTCCGATCAAAGATCCGAACGGACAGCTAAAGACGGTAGGCGACCCGCTGAACGAAGGTCATATCCAATATGTGTTCCGCAAGGACGATGCGGATTCCAAAGCGCTGGCGGATGCAGTGGACAAAACGATTAAAGAATTGAAGGCGGACGGCACGCTTAAGAAGCTGAGCGAAGAGTGGCTTGGCCAAGACTTTTCGAAATAACCGGGTGCAGCGTTGTGGATGGCCGCAAGAGGAGTGAGCAAAAAAGATGGGTCAACAGCAATTTGATTTAGCGAATATATTCGATTATATGGTCCAACTGCTGCCTTTTCTCCGAATCACCTTGTTTATCGTCGTTAGCTCTATCCTGATCGGAGTGCTTGTAGGGTTTTTGGTGGCGCTGCCCCGGCTTTATGAAATTCCGGTTTTAAAACGGCTTTCGCAAGTGTACGTTTCGTTTTTTCGCGGCACGCCAATTCTCATTCAGCTCTTTTTGTTTTATTACGGAGTGCCCGAGCTGTTAAAGCTGGTTGGAATTGACGCCTCTAGGACATCCGTTCTTGTTTTCGTCATTTTGACGTATTCGCTCCATAGCGGGGCCTATATTTCCGAAGTCATTCGCGGAGCGGTCAAGGCGGTGGACAGGGGGCAAGTGGAGGCGGCGTATTCCGTCGGAATGAACGGGTTTCAGGCGTTCAGCCGCATCGTTTTGCCGCAGGCGCTGGCCATTGCGATTCCGGTGTTTGCGAATGTCGTTATCGGCAATTTAAAGGATACGTCGCTTGCTTTTACGCTTGGGGTCATGGAAATATCGGGCAAAGCAAAGACGATAGGGGCGCTCACCCAGCAGTTTATCGAAATTTATATCGCTTTGTCTCTCATCTACTTCGTGCTGAGCTATGTGCTTCAGAAACTGTTCTTCTGGGTGGAAAAAGCGCTTTTGCGTCATGAGCCCAATATTGAAATCGTGACGTGGGGAGCTCGGTTAAGCAAATGGCGCTTCCGCAAAATGGTGCCCGCCGCAACGATAAGCAATAAGGAGGCGAGATCATGAAGCTTGATCCTTCTTTTATCGGCACGGCATTTGCCAGTCTTCTGCCGGCCATTCCGACGACACTGGCGATAACGGCGGTTTCAATGGTTTGCGGACTCGTGATCGGTACAATCGTAGCGCTTCTACGGATTTATAAAGTGCCGGTGCTTCATTCCATTGCCGCAGGTTACGTCAACTTTATTCGGGGAACGCCGATGCTGACCCATTTGCTGCTCATCTATTTCGGCCTTTCGTTTCTGGTCGATTCGTTGTCCGAGAAATATGGATGGTCGTTTAATTCAGTTGCCATCCCGATGATCGGCTTCGCTTACATTGCTTTTTCCGTGACGGCGGGAGCCTATTTATCGGAAGTTGTGCGAGCGGGGCTGCTCGCGGTAAGCAAAGGGCAGCTGGAGGCGGCCTATTCCATCGGAATGACGCCGCCGCAAGCGCTCAGAAGAATTGTATTCCCGCAAGCGTTCGCCATTTTGCTGCCTAATTTGTCCAGCAGCACAATCGGTATGCTGCATGCCTCGACACTTGCTTTTACAGTTTCGGTTGTCGACATTACCGCCAAATCGCAAATTGTCGCCTCATCCAATTGGAAGTTTTTGGAGGCTTATATCGCCGCAGCGATTATTTATTGGGGTTTGACGCTGCTTATTGAGAAGTTGACCGCAGTGCTGGAGAAACGCATCAACATTTATAACCGGGGTGGCGTGACATGATCAAGTTGAGAGGTATTCAAAAATCGTTTGGACGCCAGCAAGTATTGTACGGCATCGATTTAACCGTCGAAAAAGGCGAGGTCGTCGCCATTCTTGGGCCGAGCGGTTCCGGCAAAACGACGCTGCTGCGCTGCATCAACTATTTGGAGAAACCAAACGACGGCGAAATTACGATTGATGAAATTAACGTCGAATGCAAGCGGGCCAAAAAAGCCGACATCCATGCGCTGCGCAAGCAGTCGGCGATGGTTTTTCAAAACTACAATTTGTTTCGCCACAAAACGGCGCTGGAAAATGTAATGGAAGGGCTTGTCGTTGTGCAAAAGGTTCCAAAAGCGGAAGCTCGCGAGAGAAGCATCGCTTTGCTAGAGAAGGTAGGCCTTGGCGGCAAGCTGGATTCCTATCCGAGCCAGCTCTCCGGCGGCCAGCAGCAGCGGGTCGGCATAGCGCGGGCGCTTGCCCTCAATCCGAAAGTGATTTTGTTCGACGAGCCGACCTCGTCGCTCGATCCTGAGCTTGTTGGCGAGGTGCTGTCCGTCATCCGTAAAATTGCAAAAGAAGGCATTACGATGATTATTGTGACGCATGAAATGGGCTTTGCCCAAGACGTAGCCAGCCATGTTGTTTTTATGGACGGCGGGGTTGTTGTGGAGCAAGGTCATCCGAAGGATATATTCAGATTCCCTAGGGAAGAGCGGACCAAACAGTTTTTGAGCCGCTTTACGCCGGAAGGCGCTTATTCCATCTAGACCATAGGAGCGGATAGAGATGGCTATATCATTTGGCATTTTGGATCAAAGCATCGTATTTCCCGGACAAACGCCGGCTACAGCGATCGGCAATACCGTCAAGCTTGCGAAGCTGGCGGAAACGCTTGGCTACGAGCGGTTTTGGGTATCGGAGCATCACGACTCGGCTCATCTCGCAGGCTCGTCGCCGGAAGTGCTTATTTCTTATTTGCTGGCTCAAACGGAGACGATCCGCATCGGATCGGGCGGCGTCATGCTCCAGCATTATTCCCCTTACAAGGTAGCGGAAAATTTTAATGTGCTCGCGACGCTTGCCCCGGGGAGAATCGAGCTTGGCATCGGCCGCGCTCCGGGCGGATTGCCGCGCTCGACCCGTGCGCTTCAGCCTCCTGATTCAGCGAAGCTGGAGGACAAATTGTCGGAGCTCTATCAGTATCTAAACGGAGCGGCGCAAGAAGGCCACCCGCTTGCCGGATTAAAAGCGACACCTCTGCCGGACCGCCCAGCCGACATTTATTTGCTTGGAACAAGCGTATCGAGTGCGGAGCTGGCAGCCGAAAGAGGGCTTCCTTATGTGTTTGCCTTATTTATTAATAATGACCCGGAAGCAGCGCTCCTCGCTTTCGAGACGTATAGAAGCCGCTTTAACCGGGAGAAGGGCGGCGAGCCGCGTTCCATTCTGGCGCTGGCCGTTATCGCTGCCGATACGGTGGAAGAGGCGGAACAGCTTGCGGGCGATTCCAAAAGCGTACGGGTGACGCTCGCCAGCGGCAAAACGATTAATGTCGGCACAGTGGAGCAAGCGGAGGAGTTTGCGCGTCAAGCCGGAGAAAGCTATACGGCGGAAGTTCGCGATGCGGATATTACAAAGGGCACAAAAGAAACTGCCCGCGAGCGGATATTGGAGTATAGGGAGAAATACGGCGTTGACGAATTTATTTTTACAACGGTTGTGGCCGATTTCGAAAAACGGGTTCGTTCTTTCACTTTGTTGAAGGAAGCGTTCGAAGAGCTTGCCGTTTAAGCTCTGCCATCCCCGAACAAGGAGGAAGCATGAGCATGACTGATACGATTAAACTTGAAAAAAGGCTAATTGCCATTAGACGGGCGCTCCATGAAAATCCTGAGCTGTCCCATGAAGAAAAGGAAACGACCGAAGCGATTCGCCGCTGGCTTGCGGAGGCTGGTATTCAGCCCGCTGACTATCCGCTTCGAACCGGCGTTGTGGCTGAAGTGGGCGGTCATCGCGGAGGCCCTGTCATTGCCATTCGGGCGGATATCGATGCGCTTCCGATTCAGGAGGAGACGGGTCTGCCATTTGCATCGCGCCATGCCGGGAAAATGCATGCTTGCGGGCATGACTTTCATACCGCAGCCGTGCTTGGGGCGGCTTTCCTGCTGAAAGAGCGGGAAGAGGAACTAGGCGGTACAGTTCGATTTCTGTTCCAGCCGGCGGAAGAAAAAGCGAAGGGCGCGCTGCAAGTGATAGCAAGCGGAGCGCTGGAAGGGGTAAGCGCCGTATTTGGTTTGCACAATAAGCCGGATTTACCCGTCGGGACGATTGGCATTAAGGGAGGACCGTTAATGGCGGCGGCCGACGGTTTTGTCGTTGAAGTAGCGGGAAGAGGAAGCCATGCCGCCGTGCCGGAAGCGTCTATCGATCCTATTGTCGTTTCCGCGCATATCGTGACGGCGCTGCAATCCATTGTCAGCCGCAACGTGGGGGCGCTGGACTCCGCAGTGGTCAGCGTAACCCGGCTGAACGCCGGAACGGCATGGAACGTAATCCCGGACAAAGCGATTTTCGACGGGACGCTGCGCACCTTCGACGAAAACGTGCGGTCCCGCGTTCGCCAGCAGCTGGAGCGAATTGCCGTGAGCGTAGCGGAAGCGTTCGGAGCGAAAGCTCGTGTAAGCTGGATTAACGGACCGAACCCGGTCGTTAACGATGCGGAATGGGCGCAAGTCGCGAAACGTTCGGCGGAAGCGGCAGGTCTTAGAGTTATCGAGCCTGTGCCGTCGCCCGCCGGAGAAGATTTCTCCTTTTATTTGAAAGAAACGCCGGGGTTGTTCGTGTTTCTGGGCACTTCTGGCCCGAATGAATGGCATCACCCCGCCTTTGATGTGGATGAACGTGCTTTGCCGCTTGGCGCCGCTTTTTTTGCCGAGCTGGCACTGGATGCGATCAACCGTCTGGCGGAGGCTGATGAATCCAAGGAAAAGGTGGAGAGTCGAACATGAGTACACGATCGGTTCAAATCGAGTCGTATTTGCATACGTACAATCAGTTGGCCGAGGCGGTGGAAGGACTGCCCGATGAGGCGCTGCGCTGGAAAGCGGCCCCGAATGTATGGAGCGTAACGGAAGTGCTGGCCCATCTTGCCGATCATCATATTGTCGTTTCCTTTCGCATTCGGGAGCTGCTTGCTCAGTCGACCGTTCGCTTTCCCGCTTTTCAGCAGGATGCATGGGTGGCCGGGCAACAGGCGAATGAAGGCGATGCCCGGGACCATCTGAACGCTTTCCATGCGCTGCTCGTCTACAATAGCTTGCTGCTTAAGCGGCTGGAGCCGGAGCAGTGGGAGCTGACCGGCGTCAATGCAAAAGGAGAAACAGTAACGCTGGATACGATCATCAAGCTGTTTATCGGTCACGTTCAAACCCATTTGGCGCAAATTGCAAGAATTCGGCAGGGAGAGAGCGAATCAAAGGGCTCAAGCTGCGCGATTTAATTTAATGGATAAGAAAGCGGGGCGACGAGGATGCCGGAACTGGCCGTATGGACACGAGAGGCGGTGCCTTCCGATCAAGAAGCGATACGGAATGTGCTGCTGGACGCATATGCCGAATATGAATTTTTGTATCCGCAAGAACGATGGGAGCAATATAAGGCAAACATAAGCGATTCCGTGACGGACACGAAGGTGACCGCAAGAATCGTCGCGCTGCTGAATGGAGAGCTGGTGGGCAGCGTTTTTTTGTATAGCACCTCCGAGGCGGCATACGGCTTGCCCGAGCTTAACATTCAGACGCCCATTATGAGATTGCTTGCAGTTAAGCGCAATGTCAGAGGGCATGGCGTCGCGACGGCGCTTATTCGGGCAAGCGCGGCGAAGTCGATTGCTTTTGGCGCAGACACGCTCCATCTGCACACCTCCGATTTGATGAAGTCTGCCGTCAGGCTGTACGAACGGCTCGGTTTCGAGCGGGCGGTGGAGAAGGATATCGTCAAGGAAGACGGCGTTGTGAAAAGCTATCGGGTTAATTTGAAGCAGTGGACGCAGCTGCAAGCTTAAAAAAAGAGATAGGGCAGGAGGAATTGATATGGCGGCACGAAAGAAGCTGAAATTCGGCGCGCTCATTCACGGTGTAGGCGGCAACGCGGCGGCATGGCGGCACCCGGAAGTTCCGGTTGATGCGAGCGTTAGCCTTCCGTTTTACAAAAGGCAAGCGTTGATCGCGGAAGCCGGAAAATTTGATCTCGCTTTTATTGCGGACGGCTTGTTTATTAACGAAAAATCAATTCCGCATTTTTTGAACCGTTTTGAGCCGATTACGATATTGGCGGCGCTTGGAGCCGTCACGTCCAAGATCGGTCTTGTCGGTACATTGTCTAGCTCCTACAGCGAGCCGTTTACCGTTGCCCGGCAATTTGGCTCCATTGATCATATTAGCGGCGGCCGCGCGGGATGGAATGTCGTCACTTCGCCGCTGGAGGGCTCGGCTCTCAATTACGGTAAAGCGGAGCATCCCGCCCATGACGTGCGGTACAAAATAGCGGAGGAACATTTGGAAATAGTGCGAGGCTTATGGGATTCCTGGGAAGACGACGCATTTCCGCGGGATAAGGAAAGCGGCGTTTTTTTTCATCCGGAGAAGCTGCATCGCATTCAGCATAAAGGAACCTATTTTTCGGTGGAGGGCCCGCTTAATTTGGCTCGTTCCAAGCAAGGACATCCCGTCATCTTTCAAGCGGGCTCGTCCGAAAGCGGCAAAAATTTGGCTGCAAGAAGCGCGGATGCCGTCTTTACCGGGCATGACACGATTGAAGACGCCAAACAATTTTACAAGGATGTCAAAGACCGCACGGTGGCGGCAGGCCGCTCGCGCGACGATATCGTCATTTTGCCAGGGATTGGCCCTATAATTGGACGGACTCAAGAGGAGGCCGACCGTAAGCATGAGGAGCTGGCCGGCTTGATGAACATCGAATTGGCGCTGCAATATTTAGGGCGGTTTTTCGACCATCACGATTTTACGCAATATCCGCTCGACGATCCTTTCCCAGAGCTCGGTAGCGTTGGCAGCAACAGCTTCCGCAGCACGACGGATAAAATTAAACAATCGGCGAAGGAAAAAGGGCTGACGCTACGCCAAGTTGCGCTGCAATCAGCTGCTCCGCGAACCGCCTTTATTGGAACGCCGGAAAAAATCGCCGATCTCATTGAGCAGTGGTACGAGGAAGAGGCAGCCGACGGCTTTATTATTAGTCCGCCTCTTCCAAGCGCGCTGGAAGACTTTGTGGAGCTGGTTGTGCCGATCTTGCAAGAAAGAGGCATTTATCGCACGGAATATGAAGCCGATACGCTTCGCGGACATTTGGAGCTGCCGGTTCCGGCGAACCGGTTTACGGCTGCTAAAGCGTCGGAAGGGGTAAAAGCAAACGTATAAAACAACTTATTATTTAAACATCGTCTATTGCATCGGAAAATGGCATGTGCTATAATCGCGCTAACATTTAACGATTGGAGATGAAGCGGATGGAGTAGTCTTTTTTGCCTCGCGTTTAAAGAGTAAAGTCATGGGACTTTATTTCTTTGTGGGCAAGAAAGTTACTCCATTTCTTCACTCAAAATAGATCCATTTCATGCCCTGATTAGGGTTTGATTTGCCGTTTTTTTGAGCTGCGAGAGAGGTAACTTTCTTGCAGCTCTTTTTATTTTCCCGGATTTTGAAGGAGGTATGACCTATGTCATTAATCAATGTGACGAATCTTACGTTTGCCTACGACGGCAGTTACGACTATATTTTTGAGAATGTTAGCTTTCAAATGGATACGGATTGGAAACTTGGGTTTACGGGCCGGAACGGCCGCGGCAAAACGACGTTTCTCCAGTTGTTGCTGGGCAAATATGAATACAGCGGCTCGATTTCGTCGAGCGTCGGATTCGATTATTTTCCTTTCCCCGTTCATAACAAGGAAAACTTGACGATTGACGTGGTTTCGGACATTTATCCCGATTACGAGCATTGGCGGCTGATGCGCGAGCTAACGCTGCTGAAGGTAGGAGAGGATGCCCTGTACCGTCCATTTGAATCGTTGTCGAGCGGAGAGCAGACGAAAGTGCTGCTGGCGACTTTATTTTTGAAGGAAAACCGCTTCCTGCTTATTGACGAGCCGACTAACCATTTGGACGTTCATGCGAGAAAGCTGGTCAGCGATTATTTGAAGGGAAAAAGCGGATTTATTCTGGTATCGCATGACAGGGCGTTTTTGGACAATTGCGTAGACCACATTGTTTCCATCAACAAAACGAATATTGAGATTCAAAGGGGGAGCTTCTCCGATTGGTGGGAAAACAAGCAGCGGCAGGATGGATTCGAGCTTGCCGAAAACGCAAGGCTGAAGAAGGACATTAAGCGGCTGTCCGAGGCGGCCGAGCGCACAAGCAACTGGTCGCATGAAGTGGAGAAAACAAAAAACGGAACCCGCAACTCTGGCCTCAGGCCGGATAGAGGCTACATCGGCCATAAAGCAGCCAAAATGATGAAACGATCCAAATCGATTGAGCAAAGACAGCATTCTGCCATAGAAGACAAATCCCGGCTGCTAAAAAATATCGAAAGCTCGGAAAGCTTAAAGCTGACTCAGCTTGCCTATCATAAGCACCAACTGGTCGAGCTGGACCGCGTGACCGTTCGTTACGGGGACAAAACGGCATGCACGGACGTCAGCTTTACGATTCAGCAGGGTGACCGGATTGCGCTTTCCGGCCCGAACGGCTCGGGCAAATCGAGCTTGTTGAAATTGATTTGCGGCGAGGAGATCGACTACTCCGGTACGGTTCGAATAGGCAGTCAACTTCGCATTTCTTATGTGTCGCAAGTGACTTCACATTTGCAGGGCGGCTTGACGGAGTTTGCCCAAAGAAACGGAATCGACGAAAGTTTGTTCAAAGCGATTTTGAGAAAACTCGATTTTTCGCGCCTGCAATTCGAAAAGGATATTTCGTCGTTTAGCGGCGGACAAAAAAAGAAGGTGCTCCTGGCCAAAAGTCTCTCTGAACAGGCTCATTTGCATATTTGGGATGAACCGCTCAATTTTATCGACGTCGTCTCCCGGATGCAAATCGAAGAGCTGCTGCTGGAGCATTGCCCGACTATCCTGTTTGTAGAGCATGACAGCGAGTTTTGCAAACATATCGCGACAAAAGCGATCGAGCTAAGTTGAACCATCTAAACGAACGAATGAATAGTTCTATTAGGCTGTAAAAGCCGCTCGCATTGCCCATTCCAAATGGATGGCCAAGCGGGCGGCTTTTTTGTGCCAGGTGCGGTAGAGGGCTAGAGGACTAATCTATCGTTAAATAGATTTATTCTATTATCCAAAGATGTAAATATCAGGTATGCTGATTATAGTTAAATCATATTATTTTTATCGGAATTATAAGGAATTGTAAACGAAGGCAACAACCGATAGAAAGGCCGGTGAGGGATATGGGGCAGCTACTCGAAGTGGAGCGGCTGAAAGTGACGTTTCAGAACGGCGGCGAACGTCTCGTCTCCGTCGACGATGTCAGCTTCAGTCTCAGTGAAGGAGAGACGGTAGCCATCGTTGGCGAATCGGGCTGCGGCAAAAGTGTAACGTCGCTTGCGATAATGGGGCTGCTTGGAGCAAATGGCTCCATCGCTGAAGGCGATATCCGCTTAGGCGGGCAGTCGATTGCCGCTTGCGGCGATGAGCAGCTTAGAGAACTGCGCGGAAACGAAATGGCGATGATTTTTCAGGAGCCGATGACTTCGCTTAATCCCGTTATTCCCGTTGGCGAGCAAATTGAAGAGTCGATTCGCCTTCATTTGAAGCTGCGGCGCAGAGAGGCGAAAAAAAGGGCTGTGGATCTGCTGCGGAAGGTTGGCATTCCGAGGCCGGAAGCGGCCGCCCGGCAATACCCGCATTCCTTGTCCGGCGGTATGCAGCAGCGGGTCATGATCGCGATGGCGCTTGCTTGCTCTCCGAAGCTGCTTATTGCGGATGAGCCGACGACGGCGCTTGACGTAACGATACAGGCGCAAATTTTGGGGCTGATGAAACAATTGCAGGCGGAGAGCGGAGCTGCCATTTTGCTCGTCACCCACGATCTGGGCGTCGTAGCGGAAATGGCGGATCGGGTTATCGTCATGTACGCGGGACAAGTGGTGGAATCGGGCGATGTGTATACGTTGTTTAAAGAGCCGAAGCATCCTTACACTCAAGGGCTGATGAGATCCGTTCCCCGGCTTGATCTTGAGCGGAGAAGGAGGCTGCCTTCCATTCCCGGTACAGTACCGCCGCTCGCGCAAATGCCAGTCGGCTGCCGGTTTCATCCCCGATGTCCGTTTGCCGATGCGAGATGCGCAAGCGAGCTTCCGCCGCTGGTTGCGGCAGGGGATGAGGGGCTTGTCAGATGCTGGGCCGCCGCCGATGAGCGGGTGTCCCAACAAAGGCTGCCGCAGGAGGTCACTGCATGACGTTAGTACAGCTTCCAGTCAAACGGGCAGCAGGGGAACCTATTTTGCAATTGGATCGACTTAAAACGTATTATCCGGTGCCCAAACAGCTTTTTTCCCGTTCGGGAAGTTTCGTTAAAGCGGTGGACGATGTCAGCTTCAACTTATTCGAAGGAGAAACCGTCGGGCTGGTTGGCGAGTCCGGCTGCGGCAAATCGACGATTGGACGGACTATTTTGCGTCTGGAGCAGTCGAACTCGGGCCGTATTCTTTTTGAAAATGAAGATATTACGCATTTGCCGCCAAGGAAGCTTAAGCGAGTTCGTACTCGGATGCAAATGATTTTTCAAGACCCGTACGCCTCGCTTAATCCAAAAATGAGAATTTACGATACGCTTGCGGAGCCGCTTATCGTCCATAAGCTGGCAAAGGGTGCAGAAGTGCAACGGGAAGTGGAACGCCTTCTAACGCTGGTAGGACTTCCCCGCACAGCGGGCGAGAGATATCCGCATCAGTTTTCGGGCGGGCAAAGGCAGCGGATTGGCATTGCCAGAGCGATTTCCTTTCGTCCGAAGCTCATTGTATGCGATGAGCCTGTGTCGGCGCTGGATGTTTCCATTGGGGCGCAAATATTGGGACTGCTGCAAGATTTGCAGGATGAGCTGAAGCTGACGTATTTGTTTATTGCACATGGCATAGGTGCGGTCAAGCAAATGAGCAATCGAATCGCGGTTATGTATTTGGGCAAAGTCGTAGAGCTTGCACATGCTGACGCTTTGTTTCGCAGTCCCAAACATCCCTATACCCGGCTGCTGCTGAACGCCTATCCTCCCCCGGACCCGCTGCTGAGAACGAGGGAGAGAATGATCGTTCAGGGAGATGTGCCAAGTCCGGCCAATCCGCCTAGCGGCTGCCGATTCCATACGCGGTGCCCCTTCGTCCAGCAAAAATGCCGGCTCGAAGAGCCCGCTCTAGCGGACGGCAGCCATGCGGCGGCATGTCATTTTCCACTTGGCTAACGCAGCGTTTAGGGAAAGGAGCCCCTTATGTTTCGTTACTTCATCAAACGTTTGCTAATCGCCGTACCTGTTTTTTTCGGCATTACCGTCATCAGTTTTCTGATGATGAATATGGCGCCGGGCAATCCCGTCGAGATGCTGATCAGCCCGAATACACCCAAAGAAATGCTGGAACTGAAAAAAGAGCTGCTGGGTTTAAACGATCCGTTGTATGTCCAGTATGCGAAGTGGCTGGGCGGGCTGCTGCAAGGGGAACTGGGGTATTCATTCAGCACGTTCGCCCCCGTTGCCGAGTTGATCGGCGAAAGAATTGGTCCGACTTTGCTGCTGGCCGCAACTTCGCTGCTCGTCGGACTGCTGATCGCGATCCCGATAGGCGTCTTCAGCGCAATGAAATCAAACTCAAAGCTCGATTATTTGCTTACGGGATTGTCTTTCCTTGGAACGTCCATTCCGCCGTTTTTCCTCGGACTCGGTTTGATTTATTTAGCGGGCATTCAGTTCAAATGGCTGCCGACGGGAGGAATGTACACGCTAGGCGGAACGGGAGGCGGGCTCGATTTGCTGCTTCATATGATTTTGCCGGTTATGGTGCTTGGAGTCGCGATTGCGGGGAAAAAGGTGAGATATGTGCGCGCCGCCATGCTGGATGTGCTTCAGCAAGATTATTTGCGGACGGCGAGGGCCAAAGGGTTGTCCGAATTTTGGGTGACGAACAAACACGCGCTCCGCAACGCTCTTGTCCCCGTCATTACCGTTGTGGCAGCGGAAATTCCGCTGCTGCTCGGCGGGAGCATTATGATCGAGCAAGTGTTCCAATGGCCTGGAATCGGGGGACTGACGATGGAGGCGATCATGTCGCGAGACTATCCGGTGTTGATGGGATTAAACGTGACGGCGGCATGTGTTGTGCTATCGACAAATTTGATTGCCGATTTAGTATACGCTGCGGCGGACCCGCGCATTAAATACGGCTGAGGGGAGGGGCTGACATGCCGGCAAAGGAGTTGACAGCGCGTAAACAAGAGCAGCCGGAAGGAAGCCGTGAACAGAGCGAGGGGTTGGCATTTTACAATAACGATAGTTTGGTGCTGCCCAAAACCGAAAGCTTCACCGCCGGAGTACGCCGAAAGTTCGCTCGGCATCGGCTGGCGGTATGGGGACTTGCGGCGCTGCTGCTGCTTCTAGCAGCCAGCTTGTTTGCCCCGTGGCTAGCTCCTTACCATCCGAACGAAGTAACAGACTCATTTGGCGCAAAACCGTCGCTGGCTCATCCCTTCGGCACGGACCAGGTGGGACGAGATGCCCTCAGCCGCTTGCTGTACGGTACAAGAATTTCGCTGCTGATCGGATTTGGCACAGTAGCCGTCTATGTCGCTTTTGGAACGATAGTCGGCATGCTGGCCGGCTATTATGGACGCTGGCTGGATATGCTGCTGATGCGGCTGACCGATATCTTTTTGAGCTTCCCGTATATGATGGTCGTTCTCATTATTGTAAGCATGCTTGGGGCAAGCGTAACGACGATTATGCTGGTGCTGGCACTGTTCAAATGGCCGACGGTCGCCATGCTGGTGAGAGGAAGCTTCCTGTCCATGAAGCAGCTGGATTATGTCAAAGCGGGAGTGGCGCTCGGATACGGCACGCCGCGCATTATGCTTCGGCATATGCTGCCGAACGCTCTAGGGCCTATCATCGTGAACGCCACTTTTGGCGTGGCTGGAACGATTTTGAGCGAGGCGGGACTGAGCTTTTTGGGAATGGGGGTGAAATCCCCCCATGCAAGCCTCGGCAATATGCTGCATGATGCGCAGTCCATTACGGTGCTGACGGATCAGCCGTGGCTGTGGCTTCCGGCCGGACTCATCATTTTGACTACGGTGCTGGCCATCAACTTCGTTGGCGACGGCCTTCGCGATTCACTGGACGCCAAAACATAGAAGGCCTGACATTCACACGTTAAGGGAGAGATTAACATGACTAGAAACAGAACGAAAACCAAACAAGGACTCATTATTGCTATCGCCGTATTTTTGCTGCTGACCGCTTGCACAAGCGAAGGTTCCAAGGAAAGCGCATCTAGCAGCCCGCCGCTAAATTCGTCGCCGTCCTCTTCTGCAGCACCGAACGCAGGAGCTCCCAAAACGTTGACCATCGGGATCGTGAACGCTCCCGTTACGCTTAATCCCATAAATACACAAGACAATTCCGCGTCGCTGGCTCCAATCAGTTTGCTGAACGACGCGCTGCTGGACGTCACCGATACGGCGCAATTTGTGCCCAAACTGGCGGAATCGGTTGAAACGACTGACAAGCAAACATACCGGGTGAAACTGAAGAGCGGGGCAAAGTGGAACGACGGCACTCCATTTACGACCGCTGACGTTGCTTTTACGCTGAAGCTTGCCCTTCATCCGAAAGTCGACACCTCGTTTAAGCTCAATTTTATTGAAGGAGTAAACGACTTTGGCAAGCTGGACGAAGGGGTGGCGGACATCGCGGGTCTGAGCATTACCGATGCCTCTACTTTTGAAATCAAAACAAAGACGCCAATTGATCCGCTTGTTTTCAACGAACGGTTTGGGGCGAAAGTGAACTTTTTGCCGGAGCATATTTTAAAGGGCATCACGCCGGAGCAGATTGCCACTCATCCGTATTTTCAAAAGCCGGAAGTGACGATCGGTCCGTATAAATACGCGAATTACGAGCAAGGGCAATACGTGGAAGTGGTCAAAAATGAAAACTACTATTTGGATGTGCCGAAAATCGACCGCATTTTTATTAAAGTGCTCCCGGCTGCCAATCTAGTGGCGCAGCTTCAATCGGGCGAAGTGCAATTGAACTCGCTGCCTGTCGGGCTTGTCCCGATTACCGATTACGAGAAAGTAACGGGCTTCCCGAATGTCACGGTTACTTCCGCGACGGCGTCGGAGCCAGCCGAACTGTTTTTCAACGTGGAAAAGCTTTCGGATCAAAAGGTGCGCCAAGCTATTGCATATGCCTTGAACCGTCCGCTCATCGTTGAACAGCTGCTGAAAGGACAGGCGGAAATTATCGACGGCGGCGTTCCAAGCTCTCATCCTTATTTCAACAAATCAATCCAGCCCTACGAATACAACCCAGAAAAAGCGAAGGAGCTTCTGCAAGAGTCAGGCTGGGACTTCGGCCGGAAGCTGTCGTTCCTCATTCCGATAGGCAATAAGGTTCGCGAGCAGGCGGCGGATATTCTCGTGCAAAATTTGGAGGCCGTCGGCTTCAAAATCGATGTGCAAAAATACGACTTCCCGACTTTAATCGATAAAGTGGAAAAAGGCGAGCATGACATTACTATTTTTACGCGGGATTACTATATTGAGCCTAGCCTTTATTTCACCACATACAAAAGCGACGATCCCGAAAGCGTCATCCGTTACCGCAATCCGCGTGTAGACGAATTGATCAAGCTGGGCGAGCAAGAAATCGACGAGGCGAAGCGGCATGACATTTACAACGAATTGCAGCAGATTTTGCATGACGAGGTGCCGACGCTGGCCGTTTACTCCGAAAAAAGGCTTCAGGTCGTGTCGAAGGACGTTCTGGTCGGAAAACCACTCAATCTTGGAACGTTCAACAATGTGAACCAATGGGATATCGCTGCAAAGTTACGTTAAGCGAGGTTATAAGGGAATGTTGCATTCCGTTATAATAGATTTCTTTTTTTCAAAATTATAGGAGGTGTAGAGAAAATGGCGGATTTGAGCTGTCTCGTATGCAGAACGGAAATTGAAGTGGAGGAACGTGTCACCACTGGAGAAATTGTGGAGTGCGATTCTTGCGGCCAGGAACATGAGGTGCAGGTGGAGTCCAATTTGGTGTCGATCGCGCTGGCTCCGGAAATCGAAGAAACTTGGGGAGAGTAGGTGGCAAATATGGGGCGAAGCGATGCCGTTTTATTGTGCGTAACTAAGCTGCGCGAGGAAGAACAACGGATTATCGACTATTTGAGCGAGCTTGGCATAACCGTCAAAGTCAACTTGGATTCCATGGACTTGCCTTTGGGAGAAGAAGCCTCAAGCTCATTCGGGCTAGCTCTCATCCGCTGCCTGTCGCAAAAGAGCGCGCTTAGCAGATCCCATTTTCTAGAGCTTGCCGGACTGCCCACTCTGAATTCAACCCAAGCGATCCGAACTTGCACAAATAAAATTCATCAAGCGATTTTATTCCAGAAAAACGGCATTCCCCAGCCTAATTTCAAAGTGGCGTTTACGCCTGCAAAGTTGTACGACGCCTTGCAGGCGTTCGGGGATGTTTGCGTCATTAAACCTGCGACATCTTCGTGGGGTAGAGGAATTGCGAGAATTACCGGCACGGAATGTTTGGACGGCTGGATTGCGGCAAGAGAGTCGATCGATCCCGGTCATCAATCGTTCCCGGTGCTGGTCCAGGAGTATGTGGAAAAAGGAGATTACGACATTCGGGTCGTCATTGTTGGACGTACTCCGATCGCGGCATTCCGCAGAGTGTCGGCGGAAAACTGGAAAACAAATACGCATCTGGGCGCGGATATCGAGCCGATTGCCGTTAACGAGGAAATTGAGACGATCAGCGGCCGGCTCGTGGATGTGCTTGGCGAAGGTATTTACGGAGCGGATTTGTTTTTTGACTACAAGCAGCTCAAATATGTCGTTTGCGAGGTCAATCAAAATCCGGAGTTCGCAAAGTCTTGGAAAGTTCATGGCGTCGATGTCGCTTCCCACATAGCGCATTATGTGAAAGACGTTTTAGCTACAAGGAGTCAGGTCAACCTTACCGTTAATTCTCAGTAAACAGGGAGGCATAGGAGAGAGATGGGAGAGACAATTACGAAGCAAGTGCCCGTTATCGGGAAAGAGCATTTTTTTTCAATATCGTTTGTACTGTCGAGAGTGTTGAACTCGGGTGTTATTATGAGCATCGAAAAAAACGATTTTGAGCTGAAGGGGCTTGAAAAAAGTATAGCCAAACTGACGGGCGCGGGGTATGTTTCCTTATTCAACAGCTTCACTGGAGCCATACATGGAGCGTTATGGGGGCAGGATATCGGCCATCAGTCCGTTGCCAGGCTCGATGAGCCGAGCGAGCAGGAAAAACGGTTTGTCAATTGGCTTGGCGTGTCTCTTGTTACGGATTCATTTGTCGAAAAAGCGTTTGAGACGATTTCCGTCAATTGGGACAATTTGGAGCGGCTGGACCGGATCGTTCAAGGAGCGGTCGGGCAAGCGCCCGTTCTGGTGCTTGACTTTAGCGGACTCGGCTTCGGGCCTGTTGCAGCCATTGCGGCTAATGACGAGAAGATATGGAAAAAGGCGGAGCGACTCAAAATATTCGGCGCCTTCGATTTGCAAACGATGTGGACGCAGGAGGAAAGCGAGCCGGAGCTGCAGCCTGCGGTTCAGTTCAATTATAGGCTTAGCCCATTGGTGGCGGCATGTGTCAAGATCGCTCTGTTAAGGAGGAATCAAGCCTCATGAAGACCGATTTTATTCGCAAGCCGTTGGAATTGCCGTCTGAGGAATGGGTCAATGAAACGTTGTCCTACTTCGGAGGGCCGTCCGTTATCCCGGAAGACGTAAGAAAAACCAATTTTCCGATCATCACGAAAGAAGACCTTATTCAAATGTTTGTCTCCATCCAGCAGGATGGGGACGGGGTGGTTGAGGAGTTTAAGGAAGCTTACCGCAAATACGTAGGGGCGAATTATGCCATTGCGACGGCAAGCGGCACGTCCAGCCTGCATCTGGCTCTGGTTGGCGTTGGCGTGCAGCCGGGGGATGAGGTCATCGTTCCCGCGTTTACGTTTATTGCGACGGCGCAAGCCGTTGTGGCGGCCAAAGCGATTCCGATTTTTGTCGATATCGATCCCATTACGTATTGCATTGATCCAACGAAAGTGGAAGCCGCCATTACAAGTAAAACAAAAGCGATCATGCCGGTGCATGTGCACGGCTTGCCTGCCGATTTGCCGGCTCTTAGAGCAATTGCCGACAACTATTCGCTGAGGCTCGTAGAGGATGCTTCCCACGCTCATTCCGCTTCCATTCATGGACAAGTAGCAGGATCAATCGGCGACGGAGCCGGGCAAAGCCTTATGGCGGACAAAAACTTCCCTGTTGGCGGAGAAGGCGGCATCGCCTTTTTTAAAGAACAGGAAGATTACAAGCGGGCGCTGGCGTTTCTGGAAACGTCGGGCATCGATTACCGAATGTCCTGGATTGCCGCCGCGTTTGGCTTAAGCCAGCTTGATCGGCTTCCTTACTACGACGCGATCAGGGCGCGCAACGCTTCTTATTTGACAAGAGAGCTGGCGAAAACGAAGTTGTTCAGCGGGCCGCATGTCCCTGAGGGCTATAAGCACAGCTACAATATGTACCGTGTCAAGCTGTCGCCGGAGCGACTCGGGCTGGACGATCTGGATGACTATCGGGTCAAGAATGCGATCGAGCAGCTTATCCATCATGAAGGCGTCTTTGCCAGAGAGTGGCAAAACGTGCCGATTCCAGGCCATCTTCCGTTCAAAAATCGGAAGGGATTCGGCAACGGCTATCCGTTTTCCTTATCCTCACGCCAAGATTTCGGCTACGATTTGCAAAACTTCCCTGAAACGTTGAAATTGCTCCGCAGCAGCTTGACGATTTGCCGCGAGCTGCGGACGCCTATCGAATACGAGCGTATTCAAGCGTATGCGCTGGCCTTCAAAAAAATCGATGCGAACCCGCGTATCATCCGAGAGCTCGTAGAGCGGGGCGGCGAACTTAAGGCGCCCTATGAAAGAGACGCGAGACTGGGATGAGCGGGCAAGGAAAGAGACGAGTAGCCATACTCGGCGGCAGCGGGTTCACTGGCGCCGAATTGTACAGGCTGCTCGGAAGGCATCCGCATTTCGAAGTCGCCTTCGTTTCCTCGGAATCAAAGGCGGGAGTTGCGGCGGACAAATATTATATCGGATCGGTTCATAAAAAGAAGCCAAGCGCTCTTAAATTTAGCAAAATTGCCGACTTGGACGGGCATTACGATGCCATCTTTGCATGTTTGCCTACGGGAGAGCTGCCGCGAATTATAGAGCGGGTGGCGGAGCATACGGATTACATTTTTAATGTAAGCGGAGATTACCGGATCGCCGATCAAGACGTCTTGCAGCAGCATTATCCCGAAACCGTCAAATATCCTTTTGAGGGAGGCTGGCACTATTTTGTGCCGGAGTTCAGCGAAATCGACCGTTCTGTGAAAATCGTCAATTTGCCCGGCTGTATGGCCGTTGCGACGCTTTATACGATTTATCCGCTTGTCGCTCACGATTTAATAGAAGGAAGAGTTGTCACCGATGCCAAAACAGGCTCTAGCGGCGGCGGGAAGAAAGCTTCCGAGCATCATGCGGAGCGCTCGCAAAACTTCAGAGCTTACAAAGTTCATGGACACAGGCACCGGCCTGAGGTGGAAAATGCGCTTTCTGTTCATTTGGGACGAACGGTCGATTTGCAATTTTCCGTATACAGCCTGGATTTGCCGCGCGGCATTATGGCGACCACTTATTCCTGGCTGAAGGAGGGAGTGACAGCCGTCGATGTCAAAAAAGCGTTTTACGGAACTTATGCGTCCAAGCCGTTCCTTCATTATTTTAACTCCGGCGGCGGTTCGCCGATGATCAAGACGGTAGCGGGCACCAATTACGCCGAAGTCGGCGCTTATGTGGATGGTAGAAGCGTCGTATCGATTGCGACAATTGACAATTTGATCAAAGGCGCGGCGGGCCAAGCTGTGCAGGCGGCCAATCTTTATTTCGGTTATGAAGAGGAAGCGGGCTTGCCATTTGAAGGGGAAGGAGCGTGGCCTTAATGAGCTTGTATGTAGTGAAGCTTGGGAGCGGCACGATTGTCCATCATCCTGCCATCTTTGCGGAAATTGACCGCCTTGTGAAACGAGGCAACAGGGTGCTGCTTGTGGCGGGCGGCGCAGAGGCGATTCGTCAAAAGTATGAATCGCTTGCGCGTCCGCTCCCGTTTTTGACACTGCCTTCCGGCGACGAGGTGCGGTATTGCTCGCCCGAAGAGATGCCTTATATTCGGGAAGCCTATCACGAAAATATTTTGTCGGTCGTTCGCACGGAACTGCAGGGCTACGGGCTTTCGGTATTCGCGCAGCTTGGCGGCGACCACGGTCTTGTGCGCGGGCAGAAAGCGAAGCCGATTAAAGCCGTTAAAGACGGGAAAACGGTTATCGTCCGCAATTCCTTGTTCGGCCAATTTACGGGAAGCCATAGCGGTTTCCTCCATTCGGCTTTGGAATCGTTCGACGTTGTCGTCCTTACTCCGCCGATTTGGGATCCGGAGATCAGCGCCTATATAAATATCGATGCCGATGTGCTTGCCGCCCATTTGGCAGTTGATCTAGGCGCCCACCATCTCAGATTTGTAACGGGTACTCCCGGCTTGCTAACGGATATCGACGATCCCTCTTCCACCATTACGGACGTTTATTTGAACGATGAATTGCCCTCCGTTATAGGACGGATGAAGCAGAAGGTTCGCGCTGCTTTGGTCGCCATACGGGAAGGAATAAGCGATGTGCATATTACCGGTCCCCATTCGCTCGAAGAGGGAGGAAAGACATGGTTTTGGAACACGGAGCGCGGCCCCGAAAAGTTTGATTTGCTGAACAAAGTGGTCCGCATTCCTTCCGTTTCCGAAGATGAGCGGGAGCTTGCCCGTTATTTGCTGCAATCGGTTAAGCATCCTTCGGTGGAGGGGCTGATCGACGAGGCCGGCAATATTGTGTTTCAAAAAGGAAACGGGGAGCAAACGCTGCTGCTCCTTGGTCATACCGATACGGTTCCCCATGTATGGCCGGTCCGCAGCGATGCGGGGGGCGTGACGGGAAGGGGCGTCGTCGACGCCAAAGGCAGCTTCGTGAACTTCCTTCATACGCTGGAGGACGTTGAGGTGCCGGAAAACGGAAAGCTGCTCGTCATTGGGGCGGTGGAAGAGGAAATTTCCTCTTCCAAAGGAGCTTTTTACGTTCGCGATCACTATAGGGCGGATGCCGTCATCATCGGCGAGCCGAGCGGCGCGGAGGGCTTGACGCTTGGCTATTTTGGACTATTTAAGCTGCGAATAACCGTTCAGCGGCCTCAGGAGCATACGGCGGCCAAAGATACGGTCAGCGTTATCGACGAGCTTTACGGCATCGTGTCGGACATTCGCCAGCGGGTGAAGGAGGTTGATGCGGAGTCGCTTTCTTCGCTGATCGATATCGAGCATCGCAGCGAACAAGGCATCCTGACAGCGGTAGGCATTTTGAACTTTAGAGTGTCTCCTGCGGCCGGTCACGACTATAAAGCCAAAGTCGAGCTGGAGTTCGGCGACGGAGTGACGGTGGAAGTGCTTCGCTCCACACCGGGATTTGCGAATCCGCGTTCGGATACGCTGGTTAAATCTTTTGTGCGCAGCTTTGCGAAACATGGGAAGTCGATTCGCTATTTGAAAAAGCGCGGAACAAGCGACATGAACACGCTAGCCACGACTTGGAAAGGCGTCCCGATGGTCGCCTACGGGCCGGGCGATTCCAGCCTCGACCATACGAACGACGAATATTTGCATTACAGCGAGGCGGAGGAGGCCAGAACTTTATTAAATGAAGCCGTAACGGAATGGTTCCGGCTGCGAACGGAGGGTGCGGGTGGAGCAAGCGATACCGATTCAAAGGGAACGCAGCGAGGACATCTTGTCGTTGCAAGAGAAGGCTAAAGAGGCGAGAAGTCTTATTATCGATATGGCTGCCACTCCTACGGGCTGCCATATCGGGGGCAGCTTGTCGGCTATTGATTTATTGATCGGCGCTTACGCCAAAGCGGGCCATGATCCCAATTCCAGTGTCATTTTAAGCAAAGGACACGCAGCTACGGCATTATATGCCGCTCTGCATGTTTACGGCATCATTCCGGACAATCCGGCGGAGAGCTACGGCCGGGAAGGCTCGTTATTTACAGGGCATCCCAACCATAAGCTGCCGGGCATTCCTTTTGCTACGGGCAGTCTGGGCCATGGCGTTCCGTATGCGGCAGGCTGGGCGCTTGCCCAGAAGCTGAAAGGAAGCGGCGGACTCGGCATCGTCATCGGCGGAGACGGGGAGCTGCAAGAAGGGCTGTGCTGGGAAACGGCGCAAATTGTGCAGGCGCAATCCCTTACTAATTTTATTTATATCGTCGATTGCAACGGCGGGCAAAATGACGGCTACGTAGCGGATATTTCCCCGCTGCCCCGTTTGCGCGAGCGATTTGAATCGTTTGGATTTGCCGTTAAGGAAATTGACGGCCACTCTTTCGAGGACATTTTGGACGCGTTAGCTGCGGGGTCCGACAAGCCGCTGGCCGTTTTGGCGACAACCGTGAAAGGTAAAGGAGTTGCCGCTCTTGAAGGGAACGCGGAGGCGCATTATGCGAAAATACCGGAGAAGCTGGCGAAGAGATGGAAGGTGAGCCTGGCATGACAAAGTCGGGAAGAGACGCTTATCGCGACGAACTGGCGCAGCTTGCTTTTGACAACGAAAACATTATTTGTATCGAAGCCGATTTGGGAGGGAAAAACCATCCTTTTCAGCAGGCGCATCCGGACCGGTTTTTTAATCTCGGCATTGCGGAGCTTGCGGGCATCGATATAGCGGCAGGTCTGGCGGAAGCGGAATATGTTCCGTTTTTTTCGACTTTTGCCGCTTTCGCCGCCTTGAGAGCTGCCGAAAGTATGAAGCTGACGATGGGCTATATGGGTAAAAACATCAAGGTGGTCGCGGCATACGGCGGGGCTTCCGGCGGTTGGTTCGGCACTACGCATCATGCGCTGGAAGATATCGCAGTCGTTCAGTCGTTCCAAAATGTGCGGATTGCCTGCCCGCACGGCGAAGAGGAAACGAGGAGGGTGATCCGCGAAGCAGCGGCTTCAACGGAGCCGTATTATATCCGGCTTGCCCGGAACGATACGTTTGAAAGCTTGCCGCGTGAGGAGGGCTCAAGCTGCACGGACCTTTTGCTGGAAGGCGGAAGCGGCGCGGGCAAAGCCCCGCTTTGCCTTGTGTCGGTCGGGGAGCAAGCGACGGAGCTGTGCAAAGAAATCGTACGCAGAGATGAATCTATTGTTCATGCCCACTTGTGCTATATCGATATAAAAAGTTTGAAAGAAGCGGCGAACAAGATCGGGGAACTATCGGAGCGGATCATTGTCGTAGAGGAGCATCGGGCGACGGGCGGCACCGCTTCGTACCTCGCACTGTTGCTGCCTAAGCATGAAATTTACGCACATTCAACGGGCGAGCATTGGCCGATCTATGGCGGGACGCATACCGAGGTTTTGGACTATTTAGGATTTGGACTTGAGCCTTTGGAGCGGCAAATCCGGGAAATTGCAGGTGTTGCAAATGGTGTTTAGCGTTCTAAGATCAAAAAACTTCCGCCAGTACTTCGCTGCGGATATCATCTCCGGCTTTGGCGTCGGGATGAGCACTATCGGGGCCAATTGGTATTTGATGGATCAGACCGATTCCATTACCTCTGTCGGACTGATGCTTTCCCTAAATGTCATTGCGGGGTTTCTCATTTCCGCTTTTGCGGGTACTTTGATCGACAAATGGAATCGGAAATCGATCATTTTATGGGCGAATGTGCTCCGCGCGCTGGCGCTGTTTCTTATTTTGGGAGGTTTTTTGTGGACGGGATTCCGCATTGAATATTTGTATGCTTTTGCGGCCATTAACGGAATGGGCTGGGCGCTCTATATGTCCGCATCGAGAAGTTTGGTGCAGGAGCTGCTAACGGAAAAAGAGCTCATTCACGGCAACTCGCTCATCGAAATCAGCCTGCAGGTCGGCATGTTTATGGCGGGGGCGCTCTCCGGCATCCTATACAAATTTGTTGGCTTTGAAATCATTTTGCTGCTTAATGCGCTCGCTTTTATCGTCAGCAGCTTTTTCCTGACGCGTATCCGCTATACGCCGATTGAGGCAGTAAATGAAGGGGAACCGTATTTGGTCACGTTCAAAAACGGCATTCGTTATTTGGCGGAACGCCCGTTTCTCTTTTTGCTAGGCGTCGTCTCCATTATCCCGCTCGTGACTACGATGGTGTTTAACGTCGTGCTGCCTGGTTATGTGAGCGACTCCGTTAAAGGAGATTCTGTCGTATTTGGCCTTGCGGATATGTTTTACGGAATTGGTGGACTTATTTCGGGGTTCATAGCCGCTCCTATTGCCAAAAAACTGTCGGCAAACGGTACGGTCGTCTTGTTCTTTTTGGTATCGGTGCTAAACCTCGTGGCTGTTGCGTTTAATTCGACGATTCTGCTGCTCTACTTCGGCAGCGTATTGATAGGCCTGACTAATTCGTCGCTGCGAATAGTGATGACAACTACGCTGATGGAATCGGTATCGAAAGCGTATATGGGCCGCGCCACTTCGGTTTGGATGGCGATTTCGCTGCTGCTGCAAACCGTTTCTGCGACGGGGCTTGGCGTGGTGATCGACCGCTTCTCGCCGGGGGTCGGATTTTTATGTATGAGCGCGCTCATGTTCGTGGGACTGATTCTGTTTGCGGTGCTGACGGCCCGCAGCCGAACCGCTCAAAAAGTTACGCTTGAGGCGTAGAGCCCGGAGTTTGAACGCTCTACTGGAAAAAAAGGAGGAGGGAAAGGGATGGGAGCAAGCAAAACAGTTGCTTTTGTGGAACCTAGCTTTTACGGTGTCAGCTTTGCAAGAGCAGCCCACGAGCAGGGGCATAAAGTGATTTCCATTGTGTCGTCTACAGAAAATCCCCGCAAATATGGGTACGAGGGCATCTATCATGATTTGATTGTCGCCGATATTCGAGATGAAGAGTCGCTTTATGAAGCGATCCAGCAATCGCCTTATGCGAATCAGCTCGACGCCCTCGTGCCGGCTACGGATTACGCGTCCCACTTGACCGCCAAGGTGGCCGAAAGGCTGGGGCTGCGCGGCATTCCTTACGAGGCGGCGCTTAAAGCGCGCAACAAGGACTTGGCCCGTGAAGCGTATGCGGAGCATGGCGTGCCAAGCGCCAAATTTAAAAAAGTAAAATCGTTCGAAGAAGCGGCTCAGGCGGCGGATGAAATCGGATACCCGGTCGTTCTGAAGCCGACGAATGCCGCAAGCAGTCAAAACGTATATTTTATTAATACTGCTGAGGAACTGCGGCAAGCTTTCGACATTATCATCCAGTTTAAAGTCACTTATATGGATTTTAAAGTTCGAGAGGAATATTTGATTGAAGAATATTTGGACGGTCCGGAGTTTAGCGTGGAGCTGTTCCTGCGGGATAGTGAAGCGATTTTTGCGGCAGTCACAGAAAAAGTAACTTCTCCGCTTCCTTATTTTGTGGAAGTATTGCATACGCTGCCGACTCCGTCCCACCGCGAGCAGGAGCAAAAGATCATACAAGTAGCGGTTGCCGCCTTGCGTGCCATCGGCATAACGAACGGTCCGAGCCATGTTGAAGTGAAGCTGTCGTCCACAGGACCTCGCATCATTGAAGTAAACGGCAGGCCGGGCGGCGACAATATTTCATCCGATTTGCTCGTGCAGGCTTTTGGAATTGACATTTTTGAAGCAACGGTCAATTATTATTTGGAACGCCCGATTGAAATCGGGAAGAAGCATCATAAAGCCGCCTCCATCGCATATGTTACGGCTGACCGGGACGGCATTTTTGAACGGATTGAAGGAGTGGAGGAGCTGCTGAAGCATGACGGAGTTGTCCGCACCTATTTCGGCGCATATCCGGGCGATGCTGTTACGGTGGCCAAAAGCTCGGATGACCGGTTAGGTTATATTATTACAGTAGGCGACACGCCCGAACAGGCCAAAGAGCTTGCCGCTTCGCTAGTAGGCAGATTAAAAGTCGTATATCGGCAGCAGGAAATTGAAATTGCCTAGCAGGAAGTTGGAAATGCTTAAATGAAGGGAGCTTAAACTTATGGGCATTGCCGTCATTTACGGAAGCTCGCGGAAAAACGGCAATTCGGAGCAATTGGCGAGTTTGCTCGTAGAAGGATTTGAGGCGGATCACATCCATTTGTCCGATTATCGAATCGAACCGATTACCGACTATCGCCATTCCGAAAAGGGGCCCTATCCAGACGACGACTATTATGAGGTGATTGGGCGCGTATTGGCGCAAGATACTCTTGTATTTGCAACGCCGATTTATTGGTACGGCCCATCGGGCTTGACCAAAACGTTTATCGACCGCTGGTCCCAGTCTTTGCGCGAAAATAAACCGGAGTTTTTGGCTAACCTTTCGGCCAAAACCGCTTGGGTCATCGGAGTCGGCGATGACGATCCTCATTTAAAAGGGATTCCGCTTGTGCAGCAGTTCCAGTACATTTTCGAATATACGGGAACGACATATGCCGGCTATATTTTAGGTAAAGGGAATAAGCCCGGCGATATTTTGCAAGATACTGTTGCGCTTGCGACGGTTGAAGAAATTCGGAAAAAGTGGCTTTCTTCGTAAGGAGCAGGAGCGCACAAGAAAATGTCGAAGCGCTTAAGCATCAACTTATGGGTGGTTTTCGCGCAGAAGATTTATTTTGAGTCGAAATTAAAATAAAGAGCCATTCAAACCGCTTTTACAGTGGGTTAAATGGCTCTTTTTAATGCTGATGTCTCGTATGATGAAACTTTAAACGCTATAGCTTATGCCTTCGTCAATTGAAGCTCCAGGCGGACCGTCAGCTCGTTTTCCGTGCTGAGCACTACTTTATGAGGGTTTGTTAGTCCAAAATCTTCAAACGTCACTTTAGTGGTGCCGGAAAGTTTAAGCGAGTTTTCGCTATACAGCGCTTGGGAGTCGAAAACAACCTCTTTGTCTATTCCTTTTACGTTCATCGTCCCCGATATGGAGAGAGGGACAACTTGTCCTTCCTTCCATTCCGAAGTGTTCAGTTCAAACGAGGAGGCTTTAAAAGTCGCTGTCGGATGCGCATCCGTTTGCAAAAAGTCCGGGCTGGCAATATGGGAATCGCGCTGGGAGTTGCCAGAAGAAAGCGAGGCCAAATCGACGATTCCTTCTCCTGTCATATTGTTAGGGTTGTTTAAGTCGAATAGCCAATCGCCTGTAACAGAGTCCATCGAAAAGTTGACTTCCTCCCGTGACGTTTTTACAGTGAAATAAACATGGGAGGGTTCGCCAATCGACCAACTGCCATTTAGCTGATCCGCTTGTACGGAGACCGCCGCTGAAGCGGACGAAGGCTCCGGCTGCACCCCGCCGCTTGCCGGGATCACTTCTTCAATTTCAACATGGTTGCCGGTAAAATAATCGTATGTCGCATATCCCCCAGTCAAACAAACCAAACCTACAGCGGCCGCTATCCATATTCTTTTGTTGTTTTTTTTCATTTCGTCTCATCTCCCATTCCGATTCTATCAACTGTAATTTCCAGAACGATCCAAGTATAACAGTCCAATATGTCGAGTAGATGTCTGGAAAAAAATGTTTTAAATTCGTAGACAGAGCGATAGGCTTGTGTAAAATATGAGGTAATCATATGCGTGAATGAGGCAAGGAGAGACGCCGGGATGAAAACGATTTTGATCGTGGAAGACGAAATGGCTATTTTCAGAGTGCTGAGCGCCTATTTGAAAAAATCGGGCTTTAACGTGGAGCATGCGGCCGACGGGGAGCGGGCGCTCGCTTTTTTCGATCACATACAACCCGAGCTGGTACTGTTAGATGTCATGATTCCTGTCATCGACGGATGGACCGTCCTGCGGCGTATTCGAGAAAGCGGCAGTTGTCCCGTTATTATGCTGACGGCAAGAGGGCAAGTACAAGATCGACTCGCCGGGCTGAATGACGGTGCGGATGATTATATGACTAAACCTTTTGTTCCCGAAGAGGTGGTGGCCAGAGTACAGGCGGTACTTAGACGTTCGGCCCACTTGCTTGTGAACGGCAGAAGCCGCCATTTCGGAAGAGTTCGCATCGATTTTTCCGCTCATCGGGTTTATTTGAACGGTGCGGAAGTGGCGTTAATGCCTCGCGAATTGCAGTTGTTTTTATTTTTTGCAACCAATCCAAATCGGACTTTTACAAGGGAGCAGTTAATCCGGCATATATGGGGAGACGATTATGAGGGGAGCGACCGGGCTGTGGACTTGTCGATCAAACGGCTCCGTCAATCGCTCGCGCATTGGCCGCAATCGGAAGGCGAAATTCGCACTCTTAGAGGACTGGGGTATCAATTATGGGTAAAAGAGTAAAGGAGAAACGCAAATCGACCATATTATATTATTGGACGCTGCGGTACATGCTCATTTTGGCAGCCGGTTTGGTGCTTGTGACTACAGCTTATGTTTTTTTCATCGACAAAAATGAAAGAGACAACGCACTGCAAATGAGCAGCCTGTTCGGGCAAGAGCTTGCGGAGCGTCTGGTGGATTCGGACGGTAACCTTTATGTCCCGCAAGATATTAACAAAATGATAGAGTATCGAAAAAAAGATTACAATATAGACGAGTGCAACATTGTCATTACGGATGCCGACGGCGCGCTTTTAAAGCCGATTGAGGATCCCCGCAGCGGACGGCTCATTACGAAAACAGATATTAAATCGATTGCGCAAGAGCCGCATATGTACGCAACCGTTACTCCCGTTTTGGCTGGGGAACAGAAAGTTGGGCAAATTTTTATCGTGCAAGAGATTAAACCGCTTTTTTATTCATTTAAAGAAAATGGATTGTGGTTCATTGCTTTTGTCGGTCTATTGATTTTGGGCTGGTTTACGATTTATTTGCTTTCGAGAAAATTATCCAGGCCTATTCGCGAGGTCGCTTCCGCCGCCCGGTTGGTCAGCCATGGACAATATTCCATCTCTTTGGACGAAAATGCTAAAGAAAAGGAGATTGCGGAGCTGGTGGTTTCTTTTAAAGAAATGGCTCAAAAGCTTAAGCAGT
Organism: Paenibacillus sp. GCM10027627; assembly: GCF_042675505.1. Classification (NCBI taxonomy): domain Bacteria; kingdom Bacillati; phylum Bacillota; class Bacilli; order Caryophanales; family Paenibacillaceae; genus Paenibacillus; species Paenibacillus sp. GCM10027627. Next base: position 1,164,406 of record NZ_JBHTHB010000001.1, on the reverse strand, counting down.
CGGAGGAATGGAGAGCCGTAATGCTGGCAGGGGTTACGCATGAGCTGAAAACACCGATCACGTCCATTAAAGGACTCGTTTATGCGGTATTGGAAGACGTTGTGGCAGGAGAGGAAAAGCAGGAGTTTTTGGATATCGCTTTAAAAGAGGCGGATCGCATGCAAGTGATGATTGATGATTTGCTGGATTACAATGCATTTGCGATTGGCAGCGTCGACGTGATGACCGAAAATATAAATGCCGGCCAGTTAATCGAAGAAATCGTTTATCAATGGAATTTGGTTCAAGCCGAACGGGAATTTGAGCTAGAGGTCGATATCCCAAACGAATCTTTTAACGCAGTCGGCGATTCCTCCCGTATCCAGCAAATATTAATTAATTTATTGAACAACAGCGTTCAAGCTCGTCGAGACGGTCAACGTCTACAACTCAAAGTTTCACTAAATAAGCGAGCAGACGGTGTGCTTGCCGTCGAGATAGCAGACAATGGAACGGGCATTCCGCTTCATGAGCAGCCGCACTTGTTTGAACGTTTTTATCGCGGGGAAACCAATAAGCTAAGGCGCAGGGGGCTTGGGCTCGGGCTTACTTTTAGCCGAATGCTGGCACATGCAATGGGCGGTAACTTGGAGCTGGTAGAAAGCTCTGCCGAAGGGACGAGATTTAGACTTACGCTAGCAGCAACTCGGGATGAATCGTAAGCCATATTTTTTTAATTGACATTTGCATTGTGATTTTCTATAGTTCTCTTGTTTGCTTTTTTTACTTCAAGAGAAAAGAGGATGAGAGATAAGTTGAAAGATTTGAGCCAAGAACAAACACCCTTGTTTGATGCGTTGAAAAAATATGTCGACGACAAAGTCGTCCCTTTCCATGTCCCGGGGCATAAGCAAGGCCGGGGGTTAAAGGAGCTAGCCGATTATATCGGAGAGCGCACGCTGCAGATGGATGTAAACGGCATGGAGGATTTGGACTTTGCCAACAATCCTACTGGCGTCATTATGAAAGCGGAAAGGCTGGCGGCAAACGCATTTGGCGCAGATCACGCATTTTTTCTTGTTAACGGAACTTCCGCGGGCGTGCAAGCGATGATTATGAGCGCATGCGAGCCGGGAGATAAAATTATTATTCCAAGAAACGCACACAAATCGACGATTGGCGGCATTATTTTAAGCGGTGCCGTGCCCGTGTACGTTCAGCCGGAAATTGACGAACGGCTCGGCATTGCGATGAATATAACGGTAGACAGCTTGAAAAAAACGATCAAAGAACATCCGCATGCCAAAGCGGTGTTTGTCATTAATCCGACATACTATGGAGCCGTGTCCGATTTAAAAGCGATTGTAGACGTAGCGCACAGCCACGGCATGGCTGTTTTGGTCGACGAAGCGCATGGAGCGCATATGGGCTTTCACGACGAGCTGCCGACAACGGCTATGGAAGCGGGAGCGGATATGAGTGCCGCCAGCTTGCACAAAACGGCAGGGTCGATGACTCAAAGCTCTGTGCTGTTGCTAAAAAGCGAGCTGATCCCCTATGAAAGAGCAAAGCAGGTGCTAAGTCTGACGTTTACGACTAGCGCTTCCTATTTACTGCTTTGTTCGCTTGATGTTGCAAGAAAGCAGCTCGCCTTAAACGGAAGCGAAATGCTGCAAAACGCATTAGAACTGGCCCGCTGGGCAAGAGCGGAAATCAATCAAATTTCCGGCTTGTACGCTTTTGGACAAGAGCTTGCCGGGAAGGCTGGCTGCTATTATTTCGACGATACGAAGCTTGGCGTTTGTGTGTCGGGGCTAGGATTTTCGGGATACCAAATCGAGTCGATCCTTCGCAAGCAATATAATATTCAAGTGGAATTGTCGGATATGAACAATATTCTTGCCATTATTAGTCTTGGCGACCGACAGCAGGACTTGCAAGCGCTCATTGATGCGCTCAAAGACATTGCAGCGAAAACGGGGACGGCGAGCAGCCGCGAGCCCGTGCCGATACCGGCCAGCCCCAAAATGATCGTATCGCCAAGAAACGCTTTTTACAGTCCGAAAAAAGCCGTTTTGTTAGAGCAATCGGTAGGCGAGATCGCAGGGGAAATGGTAATGGCTTATCCACCGGGCATTCCGGTTATTTGCATGGGAGAAAGAATAACTAAAGAAATCGTGGATTATATTCAGATTTTAAAAGAGCAAAAATGCGAGCTGCAAGGAACGGCAGATCCTTTTGTCCATTATTTGCGCGTACTCGGTACGGAATAATGGGATGATGATTTGACTTATATATTAGCCGATGCTAATGTGTTATTAAACATATTAGCATCGGCTAATTTGTTTTTGGAGGAGGCAGGTTAAGTGAGCCGAGAGGAAACAAAAGCTAAGTTTATTAGAGGATTCAGCGATAAAACAAGGCTTCACATTTTGGACAGCATCAAAACGGAAGAAAAAACGGTATCGCAAATCGTGGAGGAGCTCAGCGGGAACCAATCTAATGTTTCTCAGCATTTGGCTTGTTTGAAGGGCTGCGGACTTATCGTGAGCCGTCAGGAGGGAAAATATGTCTACTACAGCTTGCGCAACGAAAACATTGCCGGAATGCTGACGCTCATCGATACCGTTTTTGCTCAGGTGGAGCAAGAAGTAGCCGCTTGCGAGCGAAACGACGAAATGAATTTGGAGCCAGTGAAGAGAGGGGATGGCGGATGAGCACGAAATCCGATTTTTTCGTACAGGGCATGGACTGTTCTTCCTGTGCGAAATCGCTGGAAAATCATTTGAACGGCAACCCGGCTGTCCAAAGCGTAAGCGTCAACTTTTCAACGGGTAAAATGACGGTTGAACATACGATGGCGGTAGAAGAGATTATGGCGGAAACGTCCAAAGTCGGTTTTACGGCGGCGCTTGCTTCTGGCAAACGAATGACTGAAATGAAGCGCAGCAAGTCTCTTTCGAACACTGTTGTATTATCGGGCGTTTTGCTGCTAATGGGCTTTATCGGTTCATTTTCCGAAGTATCCGACTCTTTAGTATACGCTCTGTACGCTCTATCTATAGTCGTGGGAGGAGCGAGGTCGGCGAAAAGCGCATTGTATGCGATAAAAAGCAAGTCGCTCGATATGAATGTGCTTATGACGACGGCAGTTATTGGCGCTGTGTCCATTGGCGAGTGGCTGGAAGGAGCTACGGTCGTCTGGTTATTTGCTTTAGGCCATTCGCTTCAAACCCGGTCGATGGAAAAAACGCGCAACGCCATTCGCGGCCTTATTGAATTGGCTCCGCCGATTGCCTACGTAAAGGATGGCAAGGAGCTGATGCAAAAAGCGGTAGAGGATATAGCGGTCGGCGAGAGAATCGTCATCCGGCCCGGCGATCGAATTCCGCTGGATGGGCGGGTAACGGGGGGATTTTCCAGTGTAAATCAAGCGCCGATTACCGGGGAATCCGTACCGGTTGACAAGCAGGAAGGCGATGCTGTTTATGCCGGTACAATCAATGAGCAAGGAATATTGGAAGTGATGGTGACTAAACGGGTAGAGGATACGACTCTGTCCCGTATTGTCCGCCTCATGGAGGAGGCTCAGAAGGAGAAAGCGCCTGCGGAAGCTTTTGTCGATCGCTTTGCGCGTATTTATACGCCTATCGTGCTAGTGCTGGCGCTTTTCGTTATATCGCTGCCTCCGCTGCTTGGTTTTGGAGCTTGGGAAGAGTGGCTGTACCGGGGGCTGGAGCTGCTCGTCATCGCTTGTCCATGCGCGCTCGTCATTTCCACTCCTGTTGCAATCGTCTCCGCCATCGGAAGTGCGGCGAGAAACGGCGTGCTCATAAAAGGCGGGGCGTCTTTAGAGGCGGCAGGCCGGCTTACCTCTATTGTCTTTGACAAAACAGGGACGTTGACGGAAGGCAAACCGAGCGTTTCGAAGGTAGTCGCTTTTGGCGAGTCGGAGAGCCGTTTGCTGTCGGTCGCCTATTCGCTGGAACAACATTCCTCGCATCCGATTGCTGGAGCTGTCGTTCATTATGCTAAACAAAATGGAGCAGCGCTGCTCTATGTTTCATCTTTCGAACAATGGATAGGTCAAGGCGTGCGAGCCACGCTTGATGGCGAAGAGTATATGGCTGGCAATAGAGCGCTTTTTCGGAATTTGAATATCCCGTTTGGAGACGGAGAGGCGGAAATTACAAAGCTTGAGGAAGAGGGCCATACCCTTGTTATTGTCGGCAATTCGAGGGCGGTAATTGGCGTCATTGCCCTAGCGGACACGGTGCGCGAACAATCCGCTCAAGCGCTGCGTGAACTTAAGCACTGCGGCGTCAAGCAAATGGTCATGCTAACCGGCGATCATGAGCGGGCGGCGAAAAAAGTGGCTTTCGACATAGGCGTTACTCGCTTTTTGGCCGAACAAATGCCGGAAGATAAAGCGAAGGCTATCGAGCAGTTGCAGGCGGAAGGCCATACAGTTGCGATGGTAGGGGACGGCATTAACGACGCGCCTGCCTTAAAGAAGGCTGATATCGGCATCGCGATGGGCGGCGCGGGCACGGATACGGCTATTGAAACGGCGGATATGGTGTTGATGGCGGATCATTTGCAAAAGCTGCCGTATACGATTCGCTTAAGCCGCAAAGCTCTTACTATTATTAAACAGAACATTTGGTTTTCGCTTATCATTAAAGCGGCTGCGCTGCTTCTGCTTATCCCTGATGTTTTGACCTTGTGGATGGCGGTTGTGAGCGACACAGGTGCGGCGCTGCTCGTTATTTTGAACAGCATGAGATTGCTTCGCTTCAAGGACAATTATTCAAGCACAGAGGAAAAGGCCACCCTTTAAAGGGCGGCCTTTTTTAATATGCAGCGTTATTGTTGCGACAGGCTCATATCCAGTGAAATGGGAATTAATAAGGTCCTAAGTTGATCCATACGCCGGAAGGCGAGCTGTTAAGGTCAGGCCGCTGGTTTTGCGTCCACCATTTGGCTTGATATTTTATACCTTGATATCCGACAATTTGACCACCGAGGTATGCCGTTGAAGCGTTCCAAATGGGTAAGGAGTTGTTCACATAAACGGAGTTGCTGGCGGCGGACAGCTGATTGAAGCCGTCCCGTGCTTTAACTGTAATGTTAAATGCTCCGTTTGGCAGATCGCTTAAAGAAACGGATGTGCCCGTTGTTCTTTTGAAAGGGAGCAAATCGTTATTTAAGAAGACGTCATAGCCGATAATGCCAACATTGTCAGTAGAAGTGCTCCAAGTCAATTGAGTAGCTCCATTTACAACAGAAGCAGCAAGACCCGCAGGAGCGCTCGGTGCCGTTGTATCGCTAGGCACGCTTCCTGGCGCAGGCAAGCTGTCAATAATTTTTTTCAAATCGGGCAGCGCGCCAATGCGATCATTCGCAGGGTCGATCGACAACGTTTGATTAGGCAGCCATCTTAAAATACGGCGAATCTCAGCTGGGGAATAGGTTGCGCCGAATTTGGCTTTTGCAATGCCTTGAAGCTGGAGGACAGCACCTACAACAACTGGCGAGGCGGAAGAGGTTCCATTGAAGTAGTCGGTATAGCCGGTAGTTGAACTGACGTCGGAAGAGATTAATGTGGCTACATTTTCCCCGATACCGTGAACATCGATTCGATTGCCATAGTTGCTGAAGGAAAGTCTATAGTGAGGGTAAGTGGAAGAGCCGGCGCCAACGAGAATCGAACCGGAGTCTTTGAAATCCGGACTATTCGGATTAAACGTATGTTTGTTGTCTCCGGTAACGTATTGATCGAGATCGACGCTTCCGTTACCAGCAGCGGATACGACGACTATGCCAAGGCTTGTTGCATATTGAATCGCATCAAACTCTGCTTGCTGGGATTCGATAGGGAGCCAGCGATTGTTAGAACCCACTTGTACTTCAAGAAGAATGACGTCTCCTGCTTGCAGCGTTTGAGTGGCTGTCAAGATCGCTTCCGCTGTGCTCCAATTGCCTGTTGCGCGTACAAGCGAGGAAACATAAGGTTTAGCTTTGTTCGCGAGGCCGATGTTGCCGATCGAATTGTCGACTGCAGATACGACGCCAAGTACGGCAGTCCCATGGGCGCCATCTCCGACATTCGTTCCGCCCGGCAGCTGCTGAATGTTATGTGCGGCCAAATCTTCATGATTTAACGCCCAGCTCCATTCCACGTCGGCCCAGCTCACGCCTTTGCCGTCTCCGCCTTCAAATTGCCATGCATAAGGCGCATTGATACCTGTCAATTGTTCGGAATACTTTTGCAAGCTGTAGCGAGGGTCGTTAGCCGGTTGAACAGGAGTAGTGTTTGGAGTAAGAGTGGTTGGTTTTTCAGGCTTCTGTGTCACATAAGCGGTCTCCACGAGCGGAGAACTCTTTAACTTTTTCAATATCTGTTCCACATCTACCCCGGAAGGCAGCTTGGAAGAGTAATAGCGTTCAAATACGGATGCATCCGCAGAAGCGGTCAAGCTTTTTGCAGGTGAAGGCAACACTTCCTGTGAGAAAAGACGTTCAAACGACAAGCCTGGTACAACGGACAATGAAGAGAGAGTTCCTTGAGCGGCCAATGCGCTGCTGTTGATTTCTGCGAGAGTTTGCGCACGAAGCTTGACGACAATTTCTTGCTCGAAGGCTGGAAGGGCATTCGACGATGTTTGAATTTGCGTGTCAGTGGCCGGTTCCCCACTTTTCTGAGCGGCGTTGATTTTGGTTAAACTTGTGCCAAGCGAAAGCAATAACGACAAGACAAGAGCGACGGACAACGTGATTTTGAAGCGGGAATAACTGTACATGGTTTTCTCCTCTCTAATCTATAAAATTGATCCGCTAGCTTGCAAGTCTACTAATCCTACCAGCTTGCTAGGAGAATCTACTATAGTATAGGATTAGGAAGAAAATGGGTCAAAGTCCAAGTAAGCGTGAACAAAAATATAGGTCATAGACGAATGGACCAATTGCTTCATAATGCTTCGTTTTTTACAGATATGACATATATTTTATATAAATATGGAAAAGGCAGTAGCCTGAAAGTGAGTTTTAAGAGTTTAATCTATCAAAAGCTGAATAAGCAAACCATTTGAGCACGCCATAACAGGCGTGTTTGTTGTTTTAATGACATCCAGGAAAGCATCCAAATGGGCACAACGATAAAACTGGAATAAAAAAGAAAAAAATATGTTGACCGATAGGTCAACATAAGTTATGATTTTATTAACCGATCGGTCAGCGTGGTCGTGAAAAGTCGAAAGTTATATTTTACAACATCGTCCAACATAAAAAAGTTCACTACATTCCAAACCCTTTGAAAGGGAGAAAAGGAGCAATACAATGTCGAACAACTCATTTCATCAGATTCATTGGCAGGAGCGTTTGGATAAGTTCCGCGCTGCGTATCATGTGCCTGGGGCAGTGCTTGCTGTGTATGCAGACGGAAAAGTTTACGAAATGGCTAGTGGAGTGCTGAATCATAGCACAGGCGCAGTCGCGACTACCGATTCTGTGTTTGAACTTGGCTCCATCGCCAAAATTTATACCGCTACTGTGGTTATGCAATTGGTTGAGGCCGGAAAGCTTGATTTGGATGCGCCAGTGTCGTCCATACTGCCTGAGTTCGTCGTTGCCGATGCCGAAGCGACCAGAACGATTACGACCCGGCAGCTGCTCAGCCATACTAGCGGACTAACTTGCGACTTCAACCTCGACACAGGCCGGGGCGACGACTGTTTGGCCCGCTATGTGGAGGCGATTAAGGGAGTTGCTCTGGATTGCCCGCCTGGGACAGTTATATCGTACAGCGGCATCGGCTATATTGTACTCGGGCGTATGATTGAAACGATAACTGGCTTGACCTGGGACCAGGCGTTAAAAGATTTGTTGTTAACTCCGCTGGGACTTAGCAGCACAGCGACGCTGCCTGAGGAGCTGCTCCGTTACCGGGCAGCAATAGGACATCTCGTTGAGAAGGGGCAACAACCCGTCCCGATTTCTTCTTGGGACTACATGCCGCGTTCGGCAGGACCGGGCGGGAGAGTATGCGCGACCGCCTCCGACCTGGTCGGGCTCGCCCGGATGCATTTGGACGGCGGCAAAGGACCGGACGGCACTCGCATAATGGATGCCGACACCGTCGCATCGATGCAGCGGTATGAAGTTGACGTGCCGGACAAATGGACGGTCAGCTCAGACGGTTGGGGGCTTGGCTGGACGTTGTACAACTGGAACGGCGTATTAGGCTTCGGTCATGATGGCGCTTCCATTGGCCAGTATGGCTATGTGCGAGCGGTGCCTGAGAAAGGAGTGGCTATCGCTTTGGTAACGAACGGCGGGGGCTCCCGTTTGCTTTACGCTGCATTGTTCCGAGAGCTGCTCGATGAACTGGCGGGAGTGTCGATGCCGGATTCTTTTGCCCCGCCTGTTCCGCCTATCGTTGTGGACTTCACTCCGTTTGTCGGCATTTATAAGCGCGAGGGCGTAGTGATCACCGTTTCCGAACGCGAGGGAAAACCGCATTTGGTGTATGAATTCGTCGATGGCATGAAAGATTTATCGCCGCCTCTGCATATGGAGCTTGTCCCAGTGACGGAGACGGTGTTTGCGGGAAGCGGTGCCGGCCCATCCTTCAACGAGGATTGGATGCCTGTCGTGTTCTCCACTTTGCCGGACGGCACCGGCTGCTGCTACATCGGCATGCGTGCCGCCCCTAAAATCGCATAAGCCGAAATGAACAAGCATCATAGTATGCTCATCCCTTATGGTATACTTGAATCACATATATTAAATAGTAGGAAGGAACTGATCCGGTTGCCTTTGCAGCTTTATGAAAGAGAGCAGATTTTACAGGCATGCCTATCTGTATTTGCGCGCCACGGGTATAAAGAGGCATCAACTGGGATGCTGGCGGAAGCAGCAGGAATTTCTAAAGCTTTAATCTTTCATCATTTTAAAAGCAAACAAAACTTGTATTTCGAATTACTGGATCATTGTTATGAAAAGGTTGGAGCTGCGCTTCAGGCGGACACGGTTTCGCAGCACCAGCATTTTTTTGAAGCCGTTACGAGCTTTATGCGCAGCAAGTTCGACTACTACCGCAATCATTCCAATGAATCCAAATTGGTATTTGAGGCTTTTTATTCGACGCCTTCTGAACTGAAAGAAGAGATGGCTAAAAGGTATGAACATCGGCTCGATGCCAAAAATGAGGACTGGGAGCAATTATTTCGTAAAGCGGATCTAAGAGAAGGCGTGGATCGGGAAGAGGCTTTCGAATTTATTATGCAAACGCTCGGCTATTTTGAAAACAGGTTTTTTGTTGAGACGGCAGAGGCAGAAACTATTAATGAGGAATACGTCCAGAGCCTATTCCAAAAAATGATTCGTTATTGCGAGATGATTCGTTACGGCATTGTAAGGTAACTATCAGCCGAGACTTCAATAAGCAAGCAATCAAGTTTATAATGCAATCTGACGAAGAAGAGCTCCTCTTCGTCTTTTTTGCGCGTGCGGAACGATTTCTTTGTAAAACATCCGCAACTGAAAGTTGGATGGCTCATTTGCTTTCAAATTGGATGGTTGAAAAAGCGGCCAAATGAGGTATTCTTTGAGGATCAAATGAATGAGAACGAGGGCCTGAAATGGCGTTGGAAGGGAAGAGCATGGGAATTCATCGGTTTACGACGGGAGTCATGTCCGCTTTGCTGGCTTGTACGGGTGGGGCAATCATGGTTGTGCAAGCGGCAAACGCGGGCGGGCTGGAGAGAGCGCAGCTTCTTTCCTGGTTTATGGCTGTTTACGTCATAGGGGGAGCGCTCAATTTAGCGTTGACGTTAAAATATAAAGTGCCGTTTGCGGGAGCTCATTCCATCACGGCGGCCGCTTTTATCGGCACGATGGCGGCACATGTTCCTTTTGCCGAAATGGCAGGGGGCTTCATTTTGTCAGGAGTCATTATATTTGTGGCAGGTTGTACGGGATGGTTTGCGAAGGCGCTTGCCTATATTCCGAAAAATGTAATCGACGGGCTGCTTGCTGGACTGCTTCTCCCTTATGTGCTGAAAATCCCCTCTTCAATAGGGGGCATGCCTCTTGCCGGATTGCTGGCGCTTGCCGCTTATTTTTTACTTCCAGTCGTTACAAAAGTGTTGCCGCCCGCTATATGGGCGATTCTGTTTGGCTTTATCGGGCTTTTAATCGAAAACGGATGGCCCAAGCTTGCTTCGTTCGCTTTTTCTATGCCCGTCCCAGTTATGCCTGCATTTTCGGCGGAAGCCTTGTTTTCCATAGCGGTGCCGATCTCGCTGCTTGTAATGAGCAATGATTTGGCCGTCGCTTTTGCCTCGTTAAAAAACAACGGCTACGAACCGCCCGTTACCAAATCAATGGTGGCTTCTGGCATTGCCGGAATGGCTGCCGGCTTGTTTGGCGGTCATGCCGCCAATATCGGGGGAATGATGAGCGCTGTTTGCAGCAGCGAGGAAGCGGGCAAGTGGGAAGGGAGATATGGAGCAGCCGTCGTATCAAGCGTCATTGTGATCGGGTTTGGGCTGCTCTCGTGGAAGGTCATTCCCCTTATTCAATGGATGCCTGTTCCTTTTGTCGCCTTGATGACGGGGTTTTCTTTGCTGGGCATTTTTTGGAATAGCATCAAATCTACTACTGGCCGGGCAAAAGGGTCATTTCCCGCTATCGCGGCGTTTGCCGTTGCTGCGTTTCAGGTCAACTTGTTCGGCATCTCCGCCCCCGTATGGGCGCTGCTTGCAGGAGTTGCCGCCATCAAGCTTGTCTCGTGGAGAAAAAGGCTTAAGGCTTAAGCTCCCGCAGCGCTGCGGCGAATTTGGCGATGCCGTCTCCTATTTCTTCAATGTTCGGTCTTGCAAACGTAAAGCGGACATATCCAGGCTTAGAGCCGTACACGCTGCCCGGCACAAATACGACGCCTTGCCTTAATGCGGCTTCAAACAGCTTGCTGTCTTGCACCTCGGTTTGAAGCTTGCACCATAAATGCAGGCCGCCTTCGGGAACGGAATAACGAACAAGGCCCGGCAGCTCTTTGTTAAGCGCCTCGATTAGTAAGTCTCTCCTAAAAAGCAGCTCCATTCGGAGCCGTTCCAAATGAGGCTCGAAAGAAGGCGACTCCAAAAAAGAAGCGACGATTTGCTGAGGGATGACGCTCAGCCCAAAATCCATTTGCTGCCGCGCATCCGCCAGCCTTTCTACAATGGCGTTTGGAGCGACCATCCAGCCTACGCGCAGTCCGGAAGCGGCAATTTTGGAAAAAGACCCGATATAAAGCGTCGATCCAAGCGTATCCATCGACTTAAAAGGGGCAGGGGGCGAGCCTGAATAACAAGTTAAGCTGAAGGGATCGTCTTCCACAATGGGAAGTCCGAGCTCGCTTGTGATGTTCAGAAGCTCTCGTCGTCGTTCGTCTTCAAGTACTGTACCTGTCGGGTTATGGAAGTTTGGATTAATAAAAACCATTTTGATTCGATGTTTTTTATATAATGCCCTTATATCTTGCGGCCGGACTCCATGCCCGTCAACGGGCAGCCGAAACAACCGGATTCCCGCCGATTGAAACATCGGCAGCGAATAATTGTAAGACGGATCTTCAATCGCTACGGCGTCCCCGGGCGACAATAAACATTTTGTAATTAAAAAAAGCGACTGCTGCGAGCCGGAAGTAATGAGAATAGAGGATTCGGCTGCGTGTATTCCTCTATATTTTGCTAAGTAGGCCACGAGCGTTTTTCGAAGCGGCGCATAGCCCTGAGGATCGTCATACCCCAAATAGCCTTCATACTGTCTCTCTTTCATTAATGCGGAAATTTCCTTTGCTGGAGAGAGATCGGCGGCCAGCTCGCCGCTTGCAAAGTCGATCAGCTCCGGCTGAATCGCCAGCGCCTCTCTAATTTTTCGCAAAAACGGCACATTAGGCAAAAAGCTGCCTCCATCCGAATAGCTGTTCCAATCGGGCGAGAGCTTAGGAACGGCTCCCCATTTCGTCATGCTGACCCGCGTCCCGCTGCCGGGATGGCTTTCAATGACGCCCATCGCGCGAAGTTCCGCATAGGCCTGTACGACTGTGCTTCGGTTAACTCCAAGCTGTTCGGCCAGCTTTCTTTCCGGGGGAAGCAGACATCCCGGAGTATATTCGCCTTGGGCGATTTTTTGATCCAAGTGTTCGGCAATTTGTTCAAAAATAGCTTTTTTCGCGCGGCGATCGGGTTTCCACAAAGTTGTCACTCCCATTAATCTCTTCGTTACGTTTTGGCTTGAGTTTTTCACTACATGAGATTGACTCGCTTAAATGATACCACGAATAGGCGCGAAAGAAGCAATTTTACCGCTCAATTGGATGGTATAGGATGGTGGTCAGTTAATTGGATGGTCAAAATTACTCCCAAATTGGATGGTCTCAACTATATAAGACGCGATTAACATGGAAGCAAGCAACTAAGCACAAAAAAGCTCTATCGCAATTATAAAAGGAGGGCGTTGCCCATGCTTTATATCGTTATTATGTCGGTTATTATGGTAGGCGGGATTATTATTGGCGGAATGATGCTGAACCATATGATTAAGTACGACAGAAACTAAGTTGTAAATCGGAGTTGGTGGCGGAAGCTCAGAAACGACTGCAATGCACACCTCGGGTTAGAACAGCAGCTGAATGTTTTGCCAATGTCCATATGAAGGGTGCATTGCAAGCCGCGGTTGGGGCTCGTTAGGGGATTTTTCAATTGGAAGCGAGGTCTTTTTAGGGGATAGCGCTAGCTTGGCTGAGGGGTCTGATTATTCGCCTGGCAGTCATCATATAATTCCAGCGCTGCAGCAAATGCGGCTTCATGCGACACTCCAAATACAGTAGTAAGGGTAATATAAACATTGTTGAACAATTGATAACACTGGGCTTGCTCTTGCGCTTTGGCACTGACAGGAGCAGAAAATGGAGCAACAATTGCAAAAACAAGGGTAGCGGACAACAAGAGCCGGGTTATGCACGATTTCAGAAATCCTTTTTTCATAGTCATTCCTCCTCGTTATTGTTCAATTTCAAGTTCATTATAGTGAAGAATATATGACATCCATATCAGTCCGGCGAACTAAAAATTTATATTATTTTAGCTTTTAGAATGTAGAGTTTTGTTATGCATTATCGTATTTTGTAGAAATGGTCAAATTGCCGTTACGAATAAGACTATGAATTAAGAAGCCGCGCAGTATTGCGGTTTCTTTTTTTATGAGCGCAATTACAGAAAAAATAAGTTATTGACATTGCGGAGGGACGGAAGTACGATACGGACACACCATACTCAGACATAAAAGGATAGGCGGGTGGTTTTTCATGAATGCGAAGACAGGAGTGGCGACGGATTCATCCGAGCGTTCCGTCTTGCATCGGAATGTTCAGCCGGAGCACAGGCACCGGATATTTAAACGCACTTTGATTATTGTCGTATTGGCGCAATTGTTCGGCGGAGCCGGACTTGCGGCCGGTGTAACGGTCGGAGCGCTGCTTGCTCAGGATATGCTTGGAACGGAATCGATTGCAGGGATTCCTTCGGCTCTGATTACGCTTGGTTCAGCCATTGCCGCTTATTCCATGGGCAAGCTGTCCAGCCGATTCGGCAGAAGGCCGGGGCTTGCTGCCGGATTTTTGACGGGGGGCATCGGAGCCGCCGGTATCGTCCTGGCCGCTGTTATGGATTCAATTGTTTTGCTTTTTGTCTTTCTATTACTATATGGGGCTGGTACGGCATCCAACTTGCAAGCCCGATATGCGGGGACGGACTTGGCGTTGCCCAAACAGCGGGCGACGGCCATCAGCATCGCTATGGTTGCGACAACTTTTGGCGCGGTAGCGGGTCCCAATTTGGTTGGCATGATGGGCAAGGTAGCTGCTTCCTTCCATATTCCGCCGCTTGCCGGACCTTTTTTGCTGGCGGCTGCCGCCTTCCTGCTTGCGGGACTTATTTTGCTCCTTTTGCTTCGTCCAGATCCTTTACTATTGGCGCAAGCAGCAGAGCAAGAGAGCAGAGCACAAGTCAGCTCTGCTAACTCGGTAGCATCCGCACATTCTCGCAGAGGCATAAAGGTTGGCGCTTCTATTATGATCTTGACCCAGTTGGTTATGGTCGCCATTATGACGATGACGCCCGTACATATGATGCATCACGGACATGATCTTAACCAAGTAGGGCTGGTCATTGGCATTCATGTCGGCTTTATGTATCTTCCATCTCTCGTAACTGGCTATTTGGTAGACAAATGGGGCAGGCTGCCGATGGCATGCGCTTCGGGAGTCATTTTGCTTGCCGCCGCTCTAACTGCCGCATTTGGTTCTCCCCATTCTTTGGTTGCGATGATCGCAGCGCTAGCTTTGCTGGGGCTGGGCTGGAATTTGGGCTTAATTAGCGGTACTGCGCTTATTGTAGATCATACCGCTCCTTCAACAAGAGCCAAAACGCAAGGCAGTCTGGACGTTTGGGTTGCGCTTGCAGGCGCTTCGGGCGGAGCGCTTTCCGGCATTTTGGCCTCGCTATCTAGTTACTCTATATTGGCATTAACAGGCGGACTTCTTGCGTTGACGCTTATACCGATTGTTGTTTGGTCGATGAGGAAAAAATCCGATAAGCCGTAAGAGGGGGAATCCTTCTGTGAGTTATGACGTGATTATTGCGGGCGCCGGTTCAATGGGTATGAGCGCGGGATATTATTTGGCCCGCAGCGGTGCCAAAACGTTAATGATCGACGCTTTTGATCCGCCGCACACCTCCGGAAGCCATCATGGCGATTCACGGTTAATGAGGCATGCGTATTCTGGGAGTCCGGTTTATACCGAAATGGCGCTGCGCTCCGACTATTTATGGAGGGAGCTTGAAGCAGAAGGGGATGCTGCGCTTTTTGTTCAGTCAGGCGTTTTAAATATGGGACAGTGGGATTCGGAGTTGTTAAAAACAAAAGAAGAGCGAGCGTCAAACTACCGCATTCCCATTGAATCCTTAAACGCAGACGATATTCGTGGAAGATGGAAGGGGCTGCAAATCCCTGATCATACTAGAGGTCTATACGAGCCGCAGGCGGGTTTTCTGCTGAGCGAAGCATGTGTGCAGACCTATCGTAACCTCGCTATTCGTCAAGGAGCGAAACTTCTGACCCATACTCCGATCATAACCTATAGGGCAGATGGTCACTCCGTCTCCGTCGAAACGAAGGAAGGCATCTATTATGCGGACAAGCTGATTCTGTGTATGGGGGCGTGGTTTCAAACAAAGGTTTCGCAAGCGGAACTCCCGATTCAAGCCGTTCGCAAAGCGGTGGGCTGGTTTGAAGCACCGGGCTCCCTATTCGATCATACCCGGTTTCCCGGATTTACGTTCAGCAATGGGCAAGGAGAGTATTACGGATTTCCAAGCTATCGCGAGTCGGGAGTCAAAATCGGGAGGCATGACGCGGGCCAGCTGTGGAAACCGGATGAAACCTTTGAACCGTTTGGACACTATTCGGAGGATGAGAGCGATTTGCGTGGAGCGCTAAATACGACTATGCCGCAAGCCTCGGGACGGCTATTGAGGGGTGCGGTATGCAAATATGAACGAACCCCTGACGAGCATTTTATTATCGACAACCATCCGCAACACGCCAATGTGTGGCTTGCTGGCGGATTTTCCGGGCACGGCTTTAAATTTGCCAGCGCCGTCGGAGAGCTGTTGTCTGAAAAAGTATGGAGCGGAATTGATCGCTATGACCTCTCTCCCTTTTCCATTAGCCGCTTTAAAGGGTGCTCTGACAAAACTAAATGAGTCAAGCCTGTATTTTAGGCTATAAAAAAACGGCCACTAAGGTTCGAAAAATCTTAGAGGCCGTTTTTTTGCCTATTTTTCTTTCAAAATGCAACCATATAAATCAATAAAATAACAAAATGTCAGAGGTTGTCGTTTAATCGCGGAGGCTTGAGTATATGGGCCTAAATGATTTTGAAATAGTAGTTTTCATAATAGGTCAAACAGCGTAAAATAAATGAGTAACCTATGGTGATTTAGCAATATTTACATCGTTTTAAACGGAAAAAGGAGGAGCGGAATTGACGCATTTACACGGCTCGCATGATGCTACGCTCGTCGTCATTTCTTATATTGTAGCTGTCGTAGCTTCGTACACTTTGCTAGGGATGGTTGAAAGAAGCATAACTTCAAGCGGCAGACAGCGATGGGGCTGGAGGCTGTTTGGTGCTTTGTCGATGGGAATGGGCATTTGGTCGATGCATTTTGTCGGCATGTTGTCTTTTACCTTGCCGGTACCGGTCAGCTACGATTTAAGCATCGTGCTGCTGTCGGTAATCGCGGCGCTTGCAGGCTCGTTTGTTGCGCTATTGATTGCGGGACGAAGCGAGCCCCGATTGCGCCATATTTTTATAGGCGGGGCGTGGCTAGCCGCTGGCGTGGCGTCGATGCATTACATCGGCATGGCCGCTATGCAAATTAACATTACGTACGACCCTGTTTATTTCGCCTTGTCGATCTTAATTGCTGTGGTTGCTTCAATCGTAGCCTTGTGGCTGGCGATCTATTTTAAGAAAGGTGCGGAGTCCGGGAAGCGGTGGATGAAATTCGGCAGCGCGCTCATTATGGGGGCGGCCATTGCTGGCATGCATTATACCGGAATGATGGGGGCTAGTTTCCAGCCGCTGGATCAATCGGAATTGTCGGCGGGCGTCGTATTAAATCAGGAATGGCTTGCTTATTTGATTTCAACCGGTACATTAATTACGCTTGCCATCTCGATATTCGGCATTTTTATTTCCAAACGTTTTGCAGTGAAAGATTCCGAGATTCAAGAAAAATCGGAAGAAATTTATACGATGAATTTGGAGCTTCGACAGTTGAACGAGCATCTGGAAGAGCTGGTTGCGATTCGAACGGAGCAGTTGGAGAAAGCGCATAACGAAGCGATTGAAGCGAGTCAGATCAAAAGTCAGTTTTTGGCGAATATGAGCCATGAGCTTCGGACGCCGCTTAATGCGATTATCGGGTACAGCGAAATGCTGCAAGAGGAAGCGGAAGACATGGGGGAACCGAGTTTCGCCGAAGATTTGTCCCGCATTCATACAGCCGGCAAACATTTATTGGTGCTGATCAATGATATTTTGGATATTTCCAAAATTGAAGCGGGGAAGATGGAGCTTCATATTGAAATATGCAACCTGTCGGACATCATCGATGAAGTTATGGCGACCATGCGGCCGCTCATCGACGGGAAAGGGAATCGACTGGAGACGGTATTGAGCAAAAATATGGCTATCTGGACCGATATGACCAAGCTCCGCCAAATTTTAATCAACCTGCTCAGCAACGCCAATAAGTTTACAGACGTTGGAACGATTACTTTCGACATTCGCGAAGAAGCAAGAGGCCAGCGTGCGGGCTATAGCTTCCGCATAAGCGATACGGGCATCGGCATGACACCCGAGCAGGTGGACAAGCTATTTCGTCCGTTTACGCAAGCGGATGCCTCGACCACCCGTAAATATGGCGGCACAGGGCTTGGCCTTGCCATTACTCGCAATTTTGCGGGAATGATGGGCGGCACCATTGAAGTGACGAGCGAGCTTGGCGCAGGAACAACCTTTATTTGCTGGCTGCCTTCCGAGGAGCCGCTTGCGAGCGAGGAATCGCCCGCTGTCGAACATTTGGAGCCTGTCGTTACCGCTGGCGAAAGCGAAAAGAACGTACATATTTTGCTGATCGACGACGAAGCGTTTAACCGAGAACTAATGGAGAAATATTTATCCAAAACAGGCTGGAAGCTTGTTGCCGCAGCGGGCGGAGCCGAAGGGCTGAGGCTGGCGAAGGCAATTAAGCCGAAAGTGATTTGTCTCGATATACTGATGCCAAACATGGATGGCTGGAGTGTGCTGACCGCACTGAAAAGCGATCCTGAGCTGGCGGATATTCCCGTTATTATTTGGTCGATGGCCGGCGACAAGCAATTGGGTTATTTGTTGGGGGCGGCGGAATTTCTAATGAAGCCCGTCCAAAGGGAGCAATTAATTAGTGTTATAAATCGATATTTGCCCTCTGAAGAAGAGTACCAGTCTATTCTTGTCATTGAAGACGATACGGCGGCCAGCGAACTTGCGGCAAGAACGCTGCGCAAGGAAGGTTTCGTCGTTTTGGAGGCCGGAAACGGTCTTAAAGCACTCCATTTATTGTCGCGCGAGCGGCCTCCTTCGCTCATTTTGCTAGATTTGATGATGCCGGAAATGGACGGCTTTACGTTTATTGAGGAACTAAGGATGAGAGAGGCTTGGAGAACGATTCCGGTCGTTGTGCTCACAGCCAAAACGCTAACTCCCGAAGACCGAAAAAAGCTGAACGGATACGTTCAAAACATTGTTCAAAAAGGAGCTTTTTCCCCGCAAGCGCTGCTTGAGGAGATCAAGAGCTATTTAGACCGATAAGAGAAGCGAATACCGGTTAATCGAGTACACACTCTTAAGATGAATAGGAGAAGATCATGTCAACGATCCAACAGGATGTTTTGCATGCGTTAACGGTCTTAGGGGAAACGTCCACCATTTCAATTACGGATGATAAGGGCATTTTCACCTTTGTCAACGAGCTATTTTGCGAGAAATCGAAATATGAGCGGGATGACATTATAGGACAAGGCTATGACAAAATTAGCTCCGGCTATCATTCTCGAATTATGGCGCTAGAGCTTTGGGATATGACGGCAGATGGCAAGGTGTGGAAGGGCGAGCTAAAGCATCGTGCCAAGGACGGCAGCGAATATTGGGTCAACTTGACGGTTGTCCCTTTTGTCAACGATGAAGGAACCGTCTACCAGCGAATTTCGATCGGGACGGATATTACAGACCGCAAAGTAAGCGAGGGCCAGTTAGTTAAAGCGATGGACAATTTGCGGGATATTGAGGATGCGCTTGATGCTTCCTCGATCGTGGCCATCACAGACGACAAAGGCGTTATTACTTATGTCAACGAGAAGTTTTGCGAGATATCCAAATACGATAGGGAAGAGTTGATTGGCAAAACGCATCGCGTCATAAACTCTGGGTTTCATCCCAAGTCTTTTTTTAAAGAGATGTGGGAGACGATTACGGTAGGCCGCAGCTGGAGGGGCGAAGTGAAAAACCGCGCCAAAGACGGCACCGAATATTGGATGAATACGACAATTGTTCCTTTTCTCGACGATAATCTTCGTCCTCGCCAGTTTATTGCGATTCGAACGGATATTACGGACCGGGTTAAAGCGGAAACAGCGCTCGCAGAGAAGACCAAGCAGCTCGCGAAAGCGCATGACGAAGCGATTAAGGCCAATATGATCAAGAGCCAGTTTTTGGCCAATATGAGCCATGAGCTGCGGACACCGCTAAATGCCATTATCGGTTATAGCGAAATGCTGCAAGAGGAAGCGGAGGAACTTGGCGAAGCGACGTTTGCCGAAGATTTGGCGAAAATCAGCAAAGCCGGCAATCATCTATTGGCGCTCATCAACGATATATTGGATATTTCCAAAATTGAGGCGGGCAAAATGGAGCTCCATTTGGAAACTTGCGCTTTAAGAGATCTTGTCCAGGATGTGATGACGACGATTCGTCCTTTAACCGCGGGCAAAGGCAATCGTCTTCAAGTGAAATGCGAGGATCACTATGAAATAACGACGGATGTGACCAAGCTGCGGCAAATTTTGCTCAACCTGCTCAGCAATGCCAATAAATTTACGGAATCCGGCTCCATCCTGTTTGAAATTAGCGAGGAGACGCGCAATGAGCGAAGCGGATACCGGTTTGCTGTGCGAGATACGGGGATTGGCATGACGCCGGAGCAGCTCGACAAGCTGTTTCAGCCGTTTACACAAGCCGATGCTTCTACAACAAGAAAGTATGGGGGAACGGGTCTTGGCCTTGCGATTAGCCAACGATTCAGCGAAATTATGGGCGGAGACATTCGGGTGGAGAGTGAATTCGGCGTCGGAACGACGTTTACTTGCTGGCTGCCGGGTTCACCTTCGCAAAAGCTGATTGATCCCGAAAGAGCCGGGCTGCAAGCGGCAAGTGGATTAATGGACGAAGAGCAAGGAAGCGACATTCATATTTTGCTTATTGACGACGAAACGTTTAACCGCGACCTGATGGAACGGTATTTGGCGAAAACAGGCTGGTCGCTCGCTTTTGCAAACAATGGCGCCGAAGGACTGCGGCTGGCGAAGAAGCTTCGGCCTAAAGTCATTTGCCTCGATATATTAATGCCGAGCATGGACGGATGGAGTGTGCTGACGGCACTAAAAAGCGACGCCGAACTTGCCGATATACCCGTTATTATTTGGTCGATGACAAATGACAAGCAGCAGGGCTATTCGCTTGGAGCGACTGATTTTTTAATGAAGCCCGTCCAGCGCGATGAGTTGATTGCCGTTATGGAGCGTTATTTAAAAAACAGGCGTGAGAGCACGGTTCTAGTCATTGAAGACGATGCCTCCGCCAGCGAGCTGATTACGCGGCAACTGCGGAAGGACGGATACAACGTAACGGAAGCCGCCAATGGAGCTGTAGCTTTGGAAATGATGGCCCGGGAGCTTCCTTCGCTAATCGTACTCGATTTAATGATGCCTGAAATGGACGGCTTTGAATTTATTGAGACCCTCAAAAAGCAGGATGAAGCATGCAAAGTTCCAATTGTTGTCCTGTCTTCGAAGGAGATTTCGATGGAGGAGCGGCAAAAGCTGACCGGCAGCGTAAAAAATATTATTCAAAAGGGAGCTTTTCATCCAAAATCTTTGCTCGCCGAAATTCAGACATACCTACTGCAAAAGGATGACAGTAAGAAAGGAGCAGCGGAATAATGCATACGATTTTGCTTGTGGAAGACAACGAGATGAATCGCGACATGCTCAGCAGGCGGCTTGTCCGCAAAGGCTATCGAGTTCTGACGGCGGTAGACGGGCTGCAAGGTGTGGAGATAGCGGACTCGGAGCGTCCCGATCTGATTCTGATGGATATGAGTCTTCCAGTTATGGACGGATGGGAAGCGACCCGAACGCTAAAGGGGAATGAAGCATTGAAATCGATCCCCGTTATCGCTCTGACGGCACATGCGATGGCCGGCGATGACGAAAAAGCGTTCCAGGCAGGCTGCGACGACTTCGATACGAAGCCGATCGATTTGGAACGTTTGCTGCAAAAAATGCAGCAATTGCTGGCGAAATAAAGCTTTACAGAAGCGGGGGACTAACGTGGCATCATTTGCTCCGAATCATGCGAAAATATTAATTGTAGACGATCAAGAATACAATATCAGCCTGCTGGAAAGAATTCTCGGCCGTGCAGGGTTTCAGCATATATTCAGTACTATGGATCCGCATCAAATTGGGCAAATGCTTATTGATGTGGACCCAGACATTATTTTGCTGGACTTGCATATGCCCGGAATGGACGGAATCCAGTCGCTTAAGCTGATCCGCGAGCAGATTGGCGAAGACAACTACTTGCCCGTTTTAATGCTGACAGCTGACGTGACGCCTAAGGCGAAGCAAGAGGGGCTGCAAGCAGGCGTCAACGATTTTTTGACCAAACCCTATGATCGAAACGAGGTTGTGTTGCGTATTACGAACTTATTAAAAACCCGGGATCTTCACAAGCAGCTTCAGCGCCATAATTTATTGCTGGAGGAACGTGTGCAGCAAAGGACGGAACAGCTTCAGCAGGCCAAGCTGGAAATTTTGCAGCTATTCGGGCGTGCGGCAGAATACCGGGACGACATGACAGGCATGCATACGCAGCGCGTCGGTGAATTATCCAATATGATCGCATTGGAATTAGGGCTTCCTCAGCGGGTTGTCGAGCAGATCAGCATGGCCGCTCCGCTGCATGATATCGGGAAAATCGGCATTCCCGATGTTATTTTGCTTAAGCCGGGCCGCTTTGAAGAAGAAGAATTTGAGCACATGAAACGCCACACGACGATTGGGGCGAGCATTTTGGAAGGAAGCTCCTTCGACGTGCTCAAAATGGCGGAATTGATTGCAAGGTCGCATCACGAGAAGTGGGACGGCACCGGCTATCCACAGCAGCTTCGCGGCGATGACATTCCGATAGAAGCTCGAATTGTGGCGCTTGCGGACTTTTACGATGCACTCACGCATGAACGGCCTTACAAAAAGGCGTGGACGTCTGAAGAAGCCATCGCAGAAATCGAGAACCAAAGCGGCCGCCATTTTGATCCGAGTGTTGTGCAAGCCTTTCTGAGAGGCATTCGCAAGGGGGATGCGGTAGAGAGTATTTAAAGGGTTTCTTCGAGGAAGCGAGCGGATTTCGTATCCGCTGCTCCTTCTCCTCGGATAACCTTTGACGATGAATATAAAGCGCTAGCACTGGGGGATTGCCTTTGGGCTTGCGCTTTTTTTATTAATAATGAGTCGAGCCGCCTATTCCAATAACCATATCCTCCTATAGCGAACTATCGTTAGAAGTGGTATCATTTTAATTTCTAAAGCGGCAGTTTAGACATGGGAGCTCGGGTCCAATAATATAATAGGCTTCAAATCCGATAAGGAGGCATGGTCGGTATGTTTTTACGCAGTGAAAGCTTAAAGGAATATATCCGGTTATATCCGGTCATAAGTGTTGTTTTGCTAATCAATATTGGATTGTTTATCGCAATGGAAGTGGCGGGGTCTTCGACCTCCAACGCTACGTTGTTTGAATTTGGCGCAATGTTTAAATTGGAAGGATATGCGGGGCCGGAGCCGTGGCGGTTCGTCAGCTCGATGTTTCTTCATATCGGGTTTATGCATTTGCTTATGAACGGATTTGCGCTGTATGTATTTGCCGCGCCGCTTGAACGAATGTTTGGGAAATGGAGATTTGCTGTTCTTTATTTAGCGTCCGGCATTATTGGCAGCATCGCGAGCTACTGGCTCCATCCCGGCGATTTTATCGGGGCGGGAGCTTCGGGAGCCATTTATGGCATCTATGCGGCTTATCTGTATTTGTCCATCTTTTATAAGGATGTGTTTGGAAAAGACAATGCGGTCGCCATTCAGACGATTCTTGTAGTCGGCGTTATTTACTCTATCGTCATGCCCAATGTCGATCTATACGCTCATCTTGGCGGATTTGCGGGAGGTTTGCTGGCCACGGCCGTTATTTTCGCGGTAGCTAGAAGGAGACGGCAGTAGGGAAGAGATGGCATTAGGAAAGAAATGGAAATAGGATAGAGACAGATAGGGAAGAGACAGCAATAGGAAACAAGATGCATACCGGATGAAATCGTCCACATCATTGTTCATCTACAGCAATTGCAACTTCGGGCTTTCATAAAAAGGGCATTCCTATAAATCAATGATGATTGCCCTCTCATGTAATAGTGATTTCCAGCAATAAAAAAGCCTTCAAATCCACTGTAGCGGTGGATTTGAAGGCTTTTTGGCTCTACATTTGGGAGTGGCTCATCTGTCATTGCCCTTTTGAAAAGCCCTTTTTCTGTTTTTTTGGGAAAAGCGCAATTGTAATGAGCAGCGCCCTCCATTGTGCTAGAAACCACTAGAGGTTTCGCGGAGCCATGGTTTGGAGATTTAGTTGTGCGAGAAACCACTGGAGGTCAAGCGTGGGCCCGATTTGGAGATTTAGTTGTGCGAGAAACCACTGGAGGTCTCGCGGAGCCCCGATTTGGAGATTTAGTTCTGTGAGAAACCACTGGAGGTCTCGCGGAGCCCCGATTTGGAGATTTAGTTGTGCGAGAAACCACTGGAGGTCAAGCGTGGCCCCGATTTGGAGATTTAGTTGTGTAAGAAACCACTAGAGGTCACGAGTGGCCCCGATTTGGAGATTTAGTTGTGTGAGAAACCACTGGAGGTCAAGCATGGCCCCGATTTGGAGATTTAGTTGTGTAAGAAACCACTAGAGCGCTCGGCGAGTCCCTTTTTGGACAATTAGCCTTGAGATCGGGTGTCTCTGCCGGCGACCGCTTTGCGGCAATGGAGGCACCTGACCTTTAATGAATGGCATCCGAAACTTCGCTAAAACAACAATACGGAATGTTGCCATGTTATGTAGAACACTACCATGAAAACAAATAAGCCGACCAAAGTAAAGTAGCGGCGACAGACCTCATTTAAGTTGTATAATAGGGAGTAAAAAACGGTTGGAAGGGGATACGACGTTGACGTTGCAGCAGCTTAAATATGTCATTGAGGTTGCCACCAGAGGCTCTATAAACGAAGCCGCCAAACGGCTGTTTATTTCCCAGCCCAGTCTCTCAAACGCGATCAAAGATTTGGAAGAAGAGATGGGGGTCGCCATTTTTGAAAGAACGAATAAGGGAATCTCTCTCTCCAAAGAAGGGGTAGAGTTTTTAAGTTATGCGCGTCAGGTAGTCGAGCAAGCAGAGCTGCTGGAAAACCGCTATTTGAACGCCAAGCCGTCGCCGCAGCATTTTTCGGTATCGACACAGCACTACGCCTTTGCCGTCAACGCATTTGTCAGCTTGGTGCAGGAGCATGGGCATGAGGAGTACGAGCTGGCGCTGCGGGAAACCAAAACCTATGAAATTATAGAAGATGTCAAAAGCATGCGCAGTGAAATCGGCATCCTCTACTTGAACGAATTCAACGGCAAAGTCATTAACAAGCTTCTGAAATCGGCGAATTTGCAATTCAACAGCTTATTTACGGCCAAACCGCATGTTTTTATAAGCGTTCACAATCCGCTCGCGAAGCAAAAGATCGTGACGATTGACCAACTGCAGGAATATCCTTATTTGTCATTTGATCAAGGGGAATACAACTCGTTTCACTTTTCGGAAGAAATTTTGAGCACGCTGTCGCATAAAAAAAGCATAACGGTCAACGACCGGGCAACGCTTTTTAATTTGTTGATCGGGCTGAACGGTTATACGATTTCGACAGGCGTCCTAAGCGCCGATTTGAACGGAAACGCCATTATTCCTGTTCCTTTGGACTGTGAAGAAAATATAAACGTAGGCTGGATTTCCCATAAAAATACGTCGTTATCGCTGCTCGGATCTGCATATGTTGAAGCGCTAAAATCGGCTATTGCCCAATAATGTTTCCCAACCACGGCCGACGCCGCACTCCGGTATAGTTTTTGACTATATCTAGATATAGTTTAATCCAGTTACACTATATCTAAGCGATCATGGTATCTTTCTTGTAACAATTTGTATAGGAGTGTTGCAAGATGGCAAAAAGCAGTGTGCTCGGCTATCCTCGTATTGGCGCGGACCGTGAATGGAAAAAGGCTTTGGAATCGTTTTGGGGAGGCAAGCTGGAACAAGGGGAGTTTCTTGACAAGCTTCAGGAAATCCGTCTGAATCATTTGCGGAAGCAGCAGGAGCAGGGAATTGACTACATTCCAGTCAATGATTTCAGCCTTTACGATCAAGTGCTGGATACGGCTGCTATGTTCGGAATTGTGCCGAAGCGATTCGATTATGACGGCGGTGTAGTTCCTTTGTCCGTTTATTATGGCATCGCCCGTGGAACAAAAGACGCGACTGCCAGCGAAATGACCAAATGGTTTAATACCAACTACCATTACATCGTTCCTGAACTAGACGGAGCGGAGCCAAGCCTTGCTGAAAATAAACCTCTTGCCGCTTATCGCGAAGCAAAAGAAAAGCTAGGCATTGAAGGCAGACCGGTTATTATCGGTCCACTGACGTTTCTGAAGCTGTCCAAAGGATACGATGCGTCGCAGACTGACGAATGGATCGGACGTTTGCTTCCATTGTACGTTCAAGTATTGCAAGAGCTCGCAACTGAGGGAGTGCAATGGGTACAAATCGACGAGCCGATTCTCGTCACTAAAGTAAGCGGCCAAGATATTGCCCGTTTGAAAACGATTTACGATACGTTCGCCGCAGCCGTGCCGCAGCTGAGCATTATGCTGCAAACGTATTTTGAAGCAGTAGAGAGCTACAACGAAATCGTTCAGCTCCCGGTTAAAGGAATCGGCCTTGATTTTGTCCATGGGCTGTCCGGCAACGTGGCGGCTATCCAGCAATTTGGATTCCCGCAGGACAAAGTACTTGGTGCCGGCGTGATCGATGGCCGCGGCATTTGGAAGGCTTCACTCAAGGAGAAGCTGGCGCTGCTCGGCGAACTTTCCGCAGTCGTTTCGTCCGATCACCTTATCGTTCAATCGTCTTGCAGCCTGCTTCATGTTCCTGTAACGGTGCAGAATGAAACAAAGCTTTTGCCGGAACTGAAGGGTGCGCTTGCGTTCGCCGATGAAAAGCTGACCGAAATCGCTTTACTGACTAAAGCGGTAAATGAAGGGCAAGCCGCCGTTGCCGAGCAGTTGGAGCAAAGCGAACAAGCGATTACCGCACTTAAACAGTCCAGCGAGCGCAACCGCCGCGATGTGCAGGAAACCGTTAAAACGATTAGCGGCTTGCAGCCAAACCGGAACCAATCGTTTGCAAATCGCCATATCGCCCAGCAGCACAAATGGAATTTGCCATTGCTGCCGACGACAACGATCGGAAGCTTCCCGCAGTCGGCTGAAGTTCGCAAGGCACGCCAGCTTTGGCGCAAAGGCGAGTGGGGCAACGAGCAGTACGGCGATTTCATTCGCGAGCAAATTGATCTGTGGGTCAAGCTGCAAGAGGAGATCGGGATCGATGTTCTCGTTCACGGCGAGTTTGAACGGACGGATATGGTCGAATTTTTTGGCGAAAAGCTTGCCGGATTTGCTTTTACCCAATACGGTTGGGTCCAATCCTACGGCTCCCGCTGCGTAAAGCCGCCAGTCATTTTTGGAGATGTGGCCTTCGAAGAGGCGATGACGGTAGAAGAGACGGTATATGCTCAATCGCAAACGAAACGTCCGGTCAAAGGGATGTTGACAGGCCCGATTACGATTATGAACTGGTCGTTTGTTCGTGATGACATTAGCCGCGAGGAAATTGCTTACCAGCTTGCATATGCGCTTAGACAGGAAGTTGAAGCGTTGGAGCAGGCGGGTATCGGGATGATTCAGGTCGATGAGCCGGCCGTGCGCGAAGGATTGCCGCTGAAAGAAGCGGATCAAGCTCATTACTTGTCTTGGGCGGTCAAAGCGTTCCGTATGACGACTTGTACGGTTCAAGATACAACGCAAATTCATACGCATATGTGCTATTGTGAATTCCACGATATGATTGATTCCATTGAATCGATGGATGCGGATGTTATTTCGATCGAAACGTCCCGCAGCCACGGAGAGCTTATCCATAGCTTTGAGGAGAATACGTACAAGCTTGGCATCGGCCTTGGCGTATATGATATTCATAGCCCTCGCGTACCGGGTGTGGAAGAGATGACCAGTATGATCGAACGCGCTTTGCGTGTGCTTGATCCAAAGCTGTTTTGGATTAACCCGGATTGCGGCTTAAAAACTCGCGGCCGCGAGGAAACCATTGCTTCGCTGCGCAATATGGTAGAAGCGACTGAGCTAGCCCGTGAGAAATACACACAAAAGGTATAGCGCGATTGCAAGACGGCTTTTGGATTAGGAGATTTGGACATATATAAAATAGAGAAACCGTCCCTTGGAGGATGGCCCGATTGCGAGGCCATTCCCCAAAGACGGTTTCTTTTGCGCTGTTTGTCTATTATGCGATCGTAACGCCAGCGCTGGCGTAACCTTCAATCGTGTTAATTAGACTCAGGCCAGTAGCGGTTGCCGAGAAGACGAGCAATAGCCGCTCTTGCGTCGTAACGGGAATGCTGAGTCCCGTAGTCGCTCCGTTGCTGATCGCTCCGATGGCGATAATGCCTGTCAAGCTTGGTGCCAGCGTTACGATTGCTCCCGGTATCGGGGTAAAAGTATTGTTAGGCGTAGTTGAGCTATATAGTTGAGCTTGAATCGTTACGGTCGATCCAATAAGGCTGAGCGCAAGCGTTGTGCTGAAGTAAGCTGCGATGGAAGTAATCGTGCCAGCTCTTGGAACGGTGAAGGCAAAGTTCAACAGTGTTCCCGAAGCGCCCGTCAAGTCGATTGTTGCTCCAAGCACGCTCAGCGTAGGAGCGCTGCTGCCAAAGCCAACAAGTCCGCCGGTTCCGGCGAGTCCGCCAAGAATGGTAGTTAAGGATGTCGGAATTCCGGAAGCGAAAGGAATAATCGCACCGCTGCCCGTCGCACCTGTAGCGCCAGTCGCTCCAGTTGCTCCTGTAGCACCTGTAACGCCGGTCGCTCCAGTAGCTCCAGTCGCACCCGTAGCTCCTGTCAAACCAGTCGCACCTGTAGCGCCCGTCGCCCCAGTCACACCAGTAGCACCAGTAAGGCCCGTTGCTCCTGTTGCCCCAGTAGCTCCAGTAGCTCCATCCACACCTGTAGCGCCTGTTGGACCTGTAGGTCCAGTTGCGCCCGTCGCACCCGTTGGTCCAGTAGCTCCGTCGTCGCCCGTTGCACCCGTTGGTCCAGTCGCACCTGTTGTGCCTGTCGCACCAGTCGCACCTGTTGCTCCTGGGTCACCCGTAACACCAGTCGCGCCTGTCGATCCTGTTGGCCCTGTCGCTCCCGTTGCGCCCGTCGCTCCGTCGTCGCCCGTTGCACCCGTTGCGCCAGTCGCGCCAGTAGCTCCTGTAGCGCCCGTCGCCCCTGTAATGCCATCGTCGCCAGTCGGGCCTGTCGCACCTGTCGCACCTGTTGGCCCAGTCGCGCCAGTCGCACCCGTCGCTCCGTCATCGCCCGTTGCGCCAGTCGCTCCCGTCGTACCTGTAGCGCCAGTCGCCCCTGTAACTCCTGTTGCCCCAGTCGCGCCAGTCGGCCCCGTTGCTCCTACTCCAGTCGCTCCCGTCGCGCCAGTTGCGCCTGTCGTACCCGTCGCACCAGTCGCGCCTGTTGCTCCTGTCGCTCCTGAAACGCCCGTCGCTCCGGTTAATCCCGTCGCGCCCGTCGCCCCTGTAGCGCCAGTCGCGCCCGTTGCGCCCGTCGGACCTGTCGGGCCTCCTGCTGGACCTGTCGCTCCAGTCGATCCCGTTGGCCCTGTAGGGCCGACGGATATCGGCGTGTTCAAGATGCTATCCAGCTTGGTCTGCAAAATCATTTCCTTTTGAGTAGCCACTTTCAGTGTGCTGAGTACGCTTTCGTTGATATTCAGCAAATCGCTTATCGTTGCAGGCGGTGCAGTTACGCCGGGAAGCGTTCCTAATACATATTGAATTTTTTCGCCTTCCGCATTAATAATGTGACTTAGCCCGAGCTCCTCGAGTGCAATGGACGACAAAAGCAAGTTGATGGCATCTTCGCGCGTGACGGTGATAGAAGGAGTAATGTTGGGCAGATTGGCTTGAGACATTGATGTTTCCCTCCTCAAAGTGTTTGATTGAATGTGTCTAATTAAAAGAAAAAATAGATTTGAAATATACTATGTGACTAGTATAAAAGGGTATAAGCTGTTCCCTACATATATGAAAAATGTGTACATATCCTCAAATCCATGGCTGCTGTCCGTCGCAGAAACGGGCTTTGCCGTTTGTTCCGTGTTAATATGATATGATGGGAAAAAGATCATCCATGACTATAAACCGAAAGCAGGTATAGATAAAATGACGCAACAGAGTAAGAAACGGTACCTTTTTAACGAGGCGCCATTTTGGGAGTGGCAGCGAAGCTACTACGAAGAGAAGGGGAAAAACGCCTGGACCAACGATCAGGTACCGCAATACAGCTCAAGCAATCCTATGATGGCGACGGCTTATGCGGAAATGATATTCGGCTTTCTTCAAGACCGAGCCAAAAGCGAGTGGCCAAAAGAGAGGGTCGTCATTGCCGAATTGGGCGCGGGCCATGGTCGCCTTGCGTTTCATCTTTTGGACCGCTTATGCGAATTGATCGATTATGCCGGCTTAGAACTGCCGCCGTTTCAATATATATTGACTGATTTGGCAGAAGCCAATATCGACGCTTGGCGAGAGCATCACGCGTTAAAGCGGTTTGTGGACTCCGGTCTGCTCGATTTTGCCAAATTCGACGCCATGCAGGATGCTGAGCTGCATTTGCTTGTTTCCAAAGAGACGATTAGCCCTGGCAGCTTGAAGCAGCCGGTTGTCATTGTCGCCAATTACTTTTTTGATGCGATCCCGCAACAATTGATTTATATAAAGGAAGGAAGGGTGCTGGAATGCGAAGTCATGCTGGAGCTGGAAGAAGGAGAAGGGACCTCCGATGAATCGGGCGCATTGAAGCATGTCCCGCTTAGCTATAGCTATCGCGAGGCTCCCCATTATGAAGATGATTCGTCGCCATACCGGGAGGTCATCTCGCTTTACCGGGAGGAGCTGGAAGATTCTCATGTTTTGTTCCCGGCGGCAGGCCTGGCTTGTATAGAGCGATTGCATGCTTTATCGGAAGCCGGCTTTGTGCTGCTGACGGCAGACAAGGGGGATCATTTGCTCGAAAGCTGGAAATATGCGGAGCCACCGCAGCTCGTTGTGCACGGCAGCTTTTCGCTTACGGCCAATTACCATGCCCTTTTGCATGTTTGGGAACAAAGGGGAGCTTTGCCGCTGTTAACGGCACACCATTATCAAAATATAAATGTAGGCTGCCTAATCATGGTGGACAACCCGCCCCACTGCACGCAATTACGGCTTGCCTATCGGCGGTTTGTTGAACGTTTTGGACCGGATGACTTCTACAGCTTAAAAGAGTGGGCGGATCGCAGCATCCATTCCATGAAGCTAAAGCAGTTGCTGGCTTTCTGGCGGCTTGGCGGATACGATGCGGAATTTTTTGTTCAAAGCGCGAAACGGCTGTCGAGCCTCATCCTAAAGGCAAATGATGAGGAATTGGACGATATAGTTCAAGGGATCCGATTGATGTGGAAGTCTTATTACAAATTGGAGCAGCGGTACGACTTGGCTTTGGATGCAGGTCTGTTGCTGTTTGAAATGGAGAGATACGAGGACGCGAAGATTTTTCTGGAAAAATCGGTGGAAACGGATGAAGAGGAACCTCTGCCAACGGTTTGGTGCTGCCTTGCCGTATGCTGCTGTGAGATGGGCATGATCGAGCAGGCCAAGCAATATTTGCAGGCTGCGCTTGCGCAAGAGCCAGACCATCTAGAAGCTCAAGCGCTGCTAGAAAGCTTATCCCAGTAGGCAAAAGTGTAAAGGACGATATTCGCAGGCGTGAGCCTAACGGATATCGTCCTTATTTTTAAACGGTCGCAATCGGGATTAGCGGTTTGTATTCAACGGGCGAAGACATCACAATGAGCGTGACGGAATCGCCGAATTTGCCGCTTGCGTTAATAAACGTTTCCAGACTCTGCATAGATTCCGTCGTTACCTTCAATAAATAGTTGTATTGTCCGCTTATGCGGTGGCATTCCATAAGGTCGACCGATTGTTTGCAAAACGCAATGAATCCTTCACAATCTTTGGTATGGAACATGAGATAGGCGGTTGTTGTTTTGTTCACCTTCTCCGCTGAAACGACAGCACGGTAGCCGAGCAAAATTCCGCGCTCCTCCAGCTTGCGCACCCTCTCCGCCACTGCAGGCTGGGAAAGGCCAACTTCGCTGCCTAGTTCCTTCATCGAAATTCTCCCTTGCTCCTGCAGCAATTCTACGATTTTTTTATCCGTTGTATCCATTCCGCCGCTCTCCTTTTTTTATTAAGTCAACATGCCAATATTTCTTTAATAATGAACAAAAGAAACCTAAATACCTTATTCATTCCATTCAATTGCCTGCTTCTCCTCTATATAATAAAACCAAAATTGAAAATAAAAAAGACAACGGGGGAATGGAAGATGAGCATGCTGTTTAGTCCAATCAAAATTCGGGAAATGGAACTGAAAAATCGGATTATGATGTCGCCCATGGGAACCGTTTCGGCGGGGGAAGACGGCTTCGCAACGGATTGGCATTTGCTCCATTACGGAGCGCGGGCGCTTGGCCAAGTGGGACTCATTATGCTGGAAGTAACGGCTGTTATGAAAGAAGGGCGGGATGCCGGCTCGCTTGGCATATGGAGCGACGAGCACATTCCAGCGTTTCGCCGTATCGTTCATGCGCTCCACGAGCAAGGCTCAAAAGCGGGCATCCAGCTTTGGCATGCTGGCCGCAAATCCAACTTGGAGGGACTTGCCGTATCGGCATCCGGCTTGCCTCATCAAGGGAGGAGCAGCCGCACGCTAACCATCCCGGAAATAAAAGAGGTTGTAGAAAGCTTTCGCGTTGGAGCGGCGCGGGCGAAGGAGGCGGGTTTCGACGCTATCGAGCTGCATGCGGCGCACGGTTATTTGCTGAACGAGTTTCTTTCTCGGCATACGAACAGAAGGACGGACGATTATGGTGGTTCCCCAGAGAGACGGTACCGTCTGCTGCGTGAAGTGATCGACGCTGTACGCAGCGTTTGGGACGGACCGCTTTTTGTCCGCGTATCGGCGAACGAATATGGCGAAGGCGGCAACGGCATCGAAGAAACGATTCGTTATGCCAACTGGATGAAGGAGCAAGACGTCGATCTCATCGATGCCAGCAGCGGCGGCGTATTTCCTGTCAAACCGGATGTTTATCCCGGCTACCAAGTGCCGTATTCCGAAGCGATCCGCCAAGCGGCGGAAATTCCGACTGCCGCTGTCGGACTGATTACAAGCGGGCTGCAAGCGGAAGAAGTATTGCGCAACAAACGCGCCGACTTGATTGCGGTAGGAAGATCGTTGCTGCGCAATCCGTTTTGGGCGCTTACGGCGGCGGAGCAGCTCGGTGAAACAATCGAGGAGCCCGCCCCGTACAAAGGCTTTTGGTATTAAGTGGCCGGGATATGCGAGAGTACAAACCGCTGGATGCGGGCTACGCCCTCTTCGATTTCTTTATTGGATAAGTTGCCGTAACCAAGCACGATGCCTTGCGGATAGGGCGATTCTGAAATTTTGTACTCGCAGGTTCGCTCTATTTGAAAACCAAACCTTTCCGTATCGTGCCAAGGCAGTTCGGCGACCAAAGGGGAGTGGAAACGGACTTGCAAATGCATGCCTGCCTCGTCACCCAAGATGGAAATATCAGCGCCAAAGCTGCTTTGAAGACGTTCCTTTAGGAGAGCTCTTCTTTTTTTATACACCTTTTTCATGGCTAGAATATGCCGTTCCAGCTGTCCATCCCGAATAAATGCATCTAGCGCCTTTTGCATCGTAAGCGGGGTAAACAGATTAAGCCGTTCTTTTGTTGCTGCAATCGTTCCAACCAGATTTGGAGGAGCTATTAAAAATCCGATTCGGAGGCCCGGCGACAACGTTTTGCTGAATGTCCCCATATAAATAACTCTGGCAGGGGACAGGGCTAACATAGGGGGAACAGGAATCCCCTTTAGCCGAAATTCGCTGTCGTAATCGTCTTCGAGCAAGTAGGCGCCGGCTTCTTCCGCCATCCGGATCGCTTTTTGCCTGCGCTGAATGGATAGTAGGCTTCCAGTAGGGAATTGATGCGATGGCGTAAGCAAAGCCAGATGCCCTTTCTCAAACCGAGTCAGATTATCGAGGTCCATTCCGTTGTGATCTACGCCGACTGGCACCAATCGATAATTTAGAGCGCTGAAAATATCGCGGGCAAACCCAATAGTGGGATCTTCTACGTACACGGAGTGGTAGTCGGCAGATAAGGCTAAGGCGGTCAGAAGCATCCCTTCTGACGAGCCCGATACGATCATAATTCTTTCCGGCGGACTGTCAATTCCTTTCGTTCGGTATAAATAGTCGGCAATAGCGGCCCGCAAGCCGGGGTCGCCCAGAAGGTTTCCATATCCGGACACGTGCCCTGCATCGGCCTCGGCTGCTTTTTTTACATATTTGGCCCACAAGCCCCTCGGAAAAAGGGTTTGATCCGGCAGGCCCGTTGCAAAATCGATGATGTCGCGGCTGCTGAACGAAACGGATTCGGTCACCTCTTGTTTTTGCAACGGTTCTTGCAGTCGGGTTTGCGTGGGTGTCGCAATTCCTTCCGCCACAAACGTGCCTGATCCCGTTCGGCCTTCCAAATAACCTTCGGCGGTTAACTGCTCGTAAGCCTCAATGACAATGTTGCGTGCAATTCCCCATTCCTTAGCCAATACTCGTGTCGGAAGAAGCCGGGTACCGGCAGCGAGTCCGCCGGACTCAATGACTGAGCGAAGCTGACCGCATATTTGCCTCGTTACGGAAAGAGGCGAGCCCTTTTCAATATAAATGCCGTACATCGTATTCCTCCCTGATTTGGCTCTAAAAAATATTCAAAAATCGGCTCTTATTGCAAGCCATTTGAATGATTATAATGAAAAACGAGCGATCCGAAAAGGGAGGATATATAAAATGAATACAGGAATGAAAACAGTAATGAAAAAGTTGGGCAAATCCGACATTGAAGTAAGTCCGCTTGGACTCGGGTGCTGGGCAATCGGTGGGCTTTTCACGCTAGACGGCATTCCGGACGGCTGGGGAGAAGTGAACGATGAGGAATCGATCCGTGCCATTCACGCGGCGATTGATAGAGGCATCACCTTTTTTGATACGGCGGATGCTTACGGGACAGGGCATAGCGAAGCGATTTTAGGCAAGGCGGTCAAAAACAGACGGGATCAAGTCGTCATTGCGACAAAGTTTGGCTATACAAATAACGAGTTGACCAAAGAAGTATTTGGCCGCCATGACGTATCTCCCGAATATATTCGTTATGCATGCGAGCGTTCCCTTCGCCATCTCGGGACCGATTATATCGATCTCTACCAAATTCACGCAGGTGGATTAAGCGGCGAAGAGATGGATTCCGCTATCGGAACTTTAAACGAGCTTCAGCAGGAAGGGCTTATCCGAAGCTACGGCTGGAGCACATGGGACCCGGAAAGGGCTGAAAGCTTTGCTAAACGATCGAAAGCGGTAGCGATTCAGCATACGCTTAACGTCCTAAGAAACGAAGAGCAGATGGTGTCTGTTTGCGAGCGGTATGGATTGTCGAGCATTAACAATTCGCCGCTTGCGATGGGGCTCCTAAGCGGTAAGTTTAACCAGAATTCCAAGCTGCCGGACTCCGATGTACGCGGCAGCAGCCATGAATGGGTCACTTATTTTAAAGATGGCAAGCCGTCTCCGGAGTACTTAGAGAAGTTGAATGCCGTTAAGGAGCTGCTTGGCAGCGACGGACGGACGCTTGTGCAGGGAGCGCTCGCTTGGATATGGGGAAGAAGCAACGCGGCCATTCCGATTCCAGGCTTCAAAACGACAAAACAAGTGGAAGAGCTCGCCGATGCCATCTCATTCGGCCCGCTTTCCAAATCGCAAATGGATGAAATTGAGAAGTTGCTGCGTTTCGTCTAGAATGGGGGGTAAACAAATAAAGGAGCTTTTGATGATGGAAGTTTCGATAATAGAAATGACGGAGAGCGATCATGAACATGTCATTGACATTGACGACAGTTTTGTTGTGGATTCTATTTTAATTCCCTATTTTTCGGGAGAGAGCATCGCATATACCACTCATAAGGTAGAATTTTATATCAAAAGTTATGAGGATGACGAATCGGATGAAAGCTTGGAGGAAAACCGGAATGGCTACAGCTCGGATTCCGTTATTTTCAAAGCTTTTGCGGATGAGCACCCGGCAGGTCAAATTAGACTTAAACGGAATTGGAATCATTTTGCCTATATAGAAGATATAAAAGTGGATAAGAGATACAGGAGAGCCGGGATCGGACGAAAGCTTATGGAGCAAGCGGAGAAATGGGCGCTGGCAGGCGGTATGCCGGGCGTCGCTCTCGAAACGCAAAACAACAATTTGAAAGCTTGCAAGTTCTACGAAAGCTGCGGATTTGTTTTAGGAGGCTTTGATTTATTCCTTTACAAAAATTTGGGGAAGTCTTCCGATGAGATTGCCCTTTATTGGTACAAGATGTTGAATTAACGGTTGATGTCAAAAAGATATCGAATTCGGCGAATCGCCCCGCCGGAGACGATATCTTTTTTTATGCATAAAATTTGATTTTATAGCTCGAAATGGTCATTTGTCCCAATGGGCTTTATGTTAAGTTAGATTTGAATTGAACCATAAAAGGAGGACGCTGATGAAAACGATTTTGGATACGGTGGGAGGCTCTCCGCTTGTTCAGCTAACGAATCTGGTAGAAGGGAGAGAGATGGATATCCGGCTGAAGCTGGAGCGGACGAACCCGGGAGGGAGCATTAAGGACAGGCCTGCTCTCTATATCGTTAAGGAAGCGGAGAAGCGGGGATGGCTGAAGCCGGGAGGAACCATTATTGAGTCTTCGTCAGGCAATTTTGGCATTTCGCTTGCGATGATTGGCGCAGCCAGAGGGTACCGTGTCATTATATTGGTCGATCCGAAGACGACTCCCGCCAATCTATCGATGCTGAGGGCGTATGGGGCGGAAGTGATTGTGGTCACGGAGCAGGACGACAGCGGCTCCTATCACAAAACAAGAATTGCTTTAGCCAATAGACTGCACCGTGAAATTCGGAACTCGTTCCGACCTGACCAATGCTTCAATTTGCTGAATGGTGAGGCTCATTACCGGCAAACGGCGGCCGAGTTGTACGAGCAATGCGAAGGCGAACTGGATGCTGTTGTGTTGACCGTCAGCACGGGCGGGCAAATCGGCGGATTTTCACGTTTTTTCCGCGAGGCCGCTCCCCATGTCCACATTATTGCGGTTGATGCTATCGGCTCCACTGTTTTTGGCGGAGTTCCTCATGCGTATATGCTGCCCGGTATGGGGCTTAGCTGGACACCGGCCAATATCGACGATTTGGGACGCATTGACGCCGTATTCAAGGTGCCGGACGAAGATTCGTTTATGATGTGCAGAGTGCTTGCCAAGCACGAAGGCATTTTGTGCGGCGGTTCCACGGGGGCAGGCATGCTGGCCGCATGGAAGCTGGCCCTTCAAAGCGGTACGTTCAAAAAAATCGTTTGTGTCGCCTCGGACAATGGGGAGAGATATTTATCGACGATTTATAATGACGAATGGATGAGAGAAAAGTCGTTTAGTCTCTCAACTAGCCCTCAAGAAATGTGGAAACGAGTCGAGGCGCTGGAACCATACAGCGTCAATCCGATCGAAACGGCCAATTACAAGCCTGAGCTTGGGCTGCTGCTCGATTCACCAAGCTTAAACGATTTGACGGGTTAAAATGGCCAGAGCCTCATTCCCGGAAAGTCGCAGCAACCCCTTTTCTCCACAGGCGCTTAAGATTTACGCCATTACCATTTTATTTTATGCCGTCGTGTATATGGTTTTGATGGTCATCCCCTTTTATGCCGCGTCGCTGGACGCCACCAAAACGGATATCGGACTCATTATGGGCGTGACGATGCTCGCCTCGATGGCGGCACGCCCCGTTGCCGGAAAATGGATTGACCGATTTGGGGCGCAGCGTATTTTTTCAATCGTGCTTTGTGTATTTGCCTTCTCTTTGCTTGGATACTTTTTCCCTAGTTTATGGATGTTTGGTCTTGTGCGTCTTGTGCAAGGCATAGTGGCCGCCTTTTTTTCGACGGCAATGGAAATTATGACCATTGATTTGCTGTCGGACAAAGTTCGAGGGCAGGGACTTTCGTTATACTCGCTCGCTACGATGATCCCTTCCACCTTTGGCCCCGCAGTTGCGCTTGCATTAAAAGATTCGATCCCGATGACCGGAATGTTGTGGAGCTTTGTCGCGATGGCTGCTTTGAATGTTGCCTTTGCTTTTTTCGTCATCATAACGAAGAAGCGGCCATCCGCTGTAGAGGGCGGTGGAGGGGGGAGACAAGAGGAGCAGGAGCATGTCAGCCACTCCGGCTTGTGGAGGAATAGAAGTTTGCTTGTTTCCTCGCTTATCATGCTGCTTATGTCCATTGCTAACGGCGCTATATTCACTTTTTTGCCGCTTTATTTGACGGAAAAGCAATCGGCATGGGGCAGCAGCTACTTTTTGGTTCAAACTCTCGTTTTGGTTGGTTGCCGCTTTTTTGGCCGCAAACGTATTCCTTCCGACGGTCGTGCTCCCAAAGCGATCGTTTGCTCCATGGGCTTGATGGCGGCAGCCGGGACCCTTCTGCTCAGTCTCTCCGCCGAATGGCCCTTTCTGCTTCTGGCCGCCGTATTCAACGGAATAGCGTTTGCTATGCTTTATCCCGCCTTATTGACGTTTGTGTCGTTTAACGTTCCTTCCCATGCGAGAGGCTTTTTGCTAGGTTTATTTATAGGAGCGGCAGACTTGGGATTTTCGCTTGGCGCTCTTGCGATGGGGCCGCTTGCCGACGCATCGTCCCTCCGCTTCATGTTTATTTGCTGCTCCGTTATTTGTTTGTTGTCGATTACAATGACAAGGCTATACCGTTCCGAACGGCTGAAAGGCAAACGTCAACTAGAGAAAACGGAATCCTTTACGTAAAATGGGATGAAATCTCTTCTTCATAAGCTTACCGGGGAGGCATGTGCTCGGTAAGTTTTTTAATGTAAATTTTTGGACTTACAAGAAGAGTTAGGTTGGAGCTATAATAGATTCAATTCAACTCTACCAGCGGAAAGGAAGTTCAACGTGTCCAAAGCTGTGCAAATGACTTTGATTTTACCGGCTATTCTAATATTTGTTCTATTTTTTGCCATGATGCCCGTTGTGCTTCAATTCGGTCCGGACGGCAACTCGATTCATCTTTCCTGGAAAACGGGATTTTGGCATATCAAGCAATATTTTTCGGGAATCGGGACGGGAGATTCGTTTCGCTTTTTTATCGGGAAAAACGAATTTAATTTTTGGGAGGAAATCGGTTTTTATTTTCGCATTTCGTTTATCTATGTAATAGCGGGTGGCCTTCTGGGAACGTTCATCGGCATTTTTGCTGGTATTTATTTTGCGATTTCCAACTCAAGGTGGATGAAAAGCATCGTTGATTTGGTAGGCTCGCTGCCGGATTTTATTCTCATTTTGATGATGCAGTTTGCGGTGGTGTTTATTGCTTCGGAAACGGGAATTGTTATTTTTGAAGTGGCTACGCTCACTTCTGACGATCCAGCTATTGTGCTGCCTATCATTGCGATGGTTTTGGTGCCGGCCAATTATATGATTCGTAACGTGGCCATGCAAATGAAACTGACTTTGACGGAGGACTACATAAGCAACGCCAAAGCTCGCGGTTTAAGCAAATCTTATATTATTTTCTACCATGCATTGCCAAATGTGCTGCCTTATATAAAAGGAGATTTACATAAGCTGATGGGCATTTTGCTCGGCAATTTGTTTATAGTGGAATATTTATTCAATAACAATGGCATTTCGATGCTTATTTTTACGAACGCTTTTGTCGACGGTTATTTTCAATATGACATTATCGTAAACGGGCTGTTGTCCTTTATGGTTTTGTATGGAATCGGATACGCAGTGCTTAGAGTATTTCTATTCCTGCTTGGGAAGGTGTTTCAGAGATGAACAAAACGTTAATTGCCGGTCTGGTTATTATTGTCTCCATGATTTTAATCGCCATTTTTGGCCCGCTTCTCGCGCCGCACGCTATCGATCATCGCATTAAAATTGAATATGTTATCGATAAAAACGGGGAAGGGGAATACGTCGCGCCTCCTGCCGCCCCTAGAGCGGAATATCCCCTTGGGACGGATAAAAACGGCTATGATATGCTGACCAAACTTTTGCACGGTGCAAAATATACCGTTTTGCTGTCGATTGGCATCGCTGCTGCTAGAGTGTTGATCGGCGGACTAATCGGCATGATTGCCGGCATTTACGGGAAAGAGCCAGACCGGGACAAAAAAAGCGGACCGGCCATTTGGAGCATGCTTAACGGCATACCGATCTTTCTGATCGTATGGCTGCTGATGATAGGCATTTCCATTAATCCGGCAGCTTCCACATTTACGATGTCGATGCTGCTGGCGGTTGTGCTTTTGGTGATCGGAATTCCGTCCATCGCTTCAACGGTAAAGGCCAAAACGCTTATTTTGCGCGAGAAGCAGTACGTCACAGCTTCCCAATCGCTAGGGGCGGGAAAATGGACGATTATTCGCTCCCATCTGCTGCCGCATTTGAAGGAGAGCTTCCTTATTTTGCTCGTTAATGAAATTATGCTGATTTTAGCGCTGTTCGGCCAATTAGCACTATTTCAAATTTTTGTAGGCGGTACGGAGATGTATCCGAGCCCTCCCGAATTCCATAGTAGATCGAATGAGTGGGGCGGTTTGATCGGACAATCGAGAATGAGCTTTTACTCCAACCGCTGGATTTTTTATGCGCCGCTTGCATCTTATGTTCTATTAATTATTGGCTTCCATATGACCTCCAAAGGGCTCGAGAAACGGTATAGCAAAATGTTTTCCAAGTTTTCGCATTTGTAAGCCTGGGCTCTCGCCGGCCATTCTCATAGAAGCGAACAAAACATCGGGGATAAACCGGTGTTTTTTTGTTTGGGCTTCATGCAAAATGAAAGAGAGAGAATTCGACAAGCACATGAAGTTTATGAACTAAATGATCAATATTTGTCTTTTTAATCTATTTATTTCCAGTATGGTAATCTGATAGAAATGATTGGAAAGGAGGGAGCAAGTTTAATAGCGTATGCCGTTATACAATCAACTTTTAAAGAGGAGATGGATTGACGTATGCCAAAACGCATAGCCAAAGTATTGACAGGTGCCGTATTGCTGGCTTTATCAGCTTCGGCCATTGTTTACGCTGAACCGTCCGCTACTAAAAGCGAAGTGGGTTCACCTCATTGGTCTTACGAGGGCAGTACAGGGCCCGGGCATTGGGGCGATCTTAGTCCAGATTATGCGGCATGCAAGACGGGAAAAGAGCAATCTCCGATCAATATCAAAACGTTTCAGGCAAATGAAAGCGGTGCCAACGAAAAGGTAAAAGTACAATACAAAACGACAGCGTTCACATTCGGCCACAATGGTCATACGATTCAAGCCAACACGGCGTCTACCGCAAACCAGCTTACGATTGGCGGCAAAGCCTATACGCTTGCTCAGTTCCATTTCCATACACCTAGCGAACATGAAATAAACGGGAAATCATCGCCGCTTGAGCTTCATTTGGTGCACAAAAGCTTAGAGGGCAATCTTGCCGTATTGGGCGTGCTGATTAAGGAAGGCAAAGCGAATGCCGCTTTGGGAGAACTATGGTCCAAACTTCCAAAAACCCAAACGTCAACCGATCTTGCTCTGAAATCGCCAATTGAGCTGAACAAGATTTTGCCTGGCGACTTGGATGCCTATCGTTATCAGGGCTCGCTGACGACTCCTCCATGCAGCGAAGGCGTCAAGTGGACGGTTTTGGAGGAGCCGATCCAAATGTCGAAGGCTCAAATCAGAGCGTTCCAAACTATTTTCCCGGATAATCATCGTCCCGTGCAGCCGGTTCATGGCCGCATTGTGAACGAAACGGAAGTAAAGAAATAAAGATAGGATTTGCGAGAGAATAATCGTTTCCTACGATATGGCCATACTTTGATAGATAGGTTTGCTAAGTTTCATGATTACGCTTCATAAAGAGTTTCCGCATATGCGGGAGCTTAAAATTTTAAGGATTTTAAGGAAACCCTCGTCATTATAAACCTGTGACCCGTAAAATAGACACTTTGAAAAAAAGTGCCTTTGGCGGGTCACAGTTGTTATGACGTCGGGTTTCTTTTGTTTTTTGCATTGAACATTTGGCGATTTATTAACCTTCAATTTGATGCTGGCGGTGACCAAAGTCACAGATGGAAGCGGGCCGCTCCCTTATACTACAGGGGACAATGATGTTGCATGCATACAAATGGAGGTGGAGACGATGTTTCAAACACCGACCAAAACGGTGAAGCTGGATCCTATTGATTCCGCAAGACCAAGCGCTTTTATGCAGTTGGCTATCCGATTGCAGGAGGAGCATGAGCAGCTCAAACTAAAATGCAGCTTACTGAGCGAGCTTAGCGCGCAAACGGCTGCACGCCATGGAGCGGAAGGCTCGTTGCGTTCTCTCAAAGAGCTGCGGGCCAAGGCGGAGGAACTGCTTCTCGACTTGTCCTGCCACGCCAAATGGGAGGATGAAGAGCTGTTTCCTATTTTCACAAGATATTATAAGCGAAAAGAAGAGCCGACGATTTTGCCGTCGATGTGGGTGCTGGAGAAGGATCATGAGCTGGCGGTTCAATTTTTTGAATCGTTTTTGCAGACGAGCCGGACGCTGATTGGCCTTTTGCAGCTTGAAAAGGGAAGGCCGGACGCGGCGCTTATGAAATTGCTTAAGGAAGGCTGCGACCAGCTTACGCAAGGCTGTCTCATTTTAACGGGCCATTTTCAAATGGAAGAAGAACTTATTTTTCCGCTGGCGGACGACATTTTAACGGACATGGACTACCTGTTTTCGTAATTTTCATAACTTTCATAGTTTTCATTCAAGTGTGATAAATATCACCGATTTCTTCCATTCCATTCGATATGATGAAGGCATAAAGGAGATTCCACTCTTCCAAACCGGATCTCCAAGAAGGAGGAGCTTATGGCCGTTAAAGACAAGGCAGTCGATTTGAAATATTCGGCAAGCGAAGAAGTGGATCGTCTCGTATCCCGTGCAAAAGCAGCTAGGGAAGCATTTATGGAGATGACGCAGGAGGATGTCGACCGTGTCGTGCAAGCGATGGCGCTCGCCGGTCTCGATCAGCATATGGTACTCGCCAAAATGGCCGTTGAAGAAACGGGACGCGGAGTATACGAAGATAAGATAACAAAAAACATTTTTGCAACGGAATACATTTATCACAGCATTAAGTCGGACAAAACAGTTGGCGTTATTGAAGAGAACGTCTATGAAAACTATCGGAAAGTAGCCGAGCCGGTCGGCATTATTGCCGGAGTGACCCCGGTAACGAATCCGACGTCGACCACAATGTTTAAAGCTTTGATTGCCGTGAAGACGCGTAATCCGATCATATTCGCTTTCCATCCCTCCGCTCAAAAATGCAGCGCGGCATCGGCCAAAACGCTTCTGGATGCGGCTGTCGCAAACGGTGCGCCAAGTCATTGCATTCAGTGGATCGAAGCACCGTCCGTAGAGGCGACCCAAAGCTTGATGAACCATCCCGATGTGGCGCTTGTTCTGGCGACTGGCGGGGCGTCGATGGTAAAGTCCGCTTACAGCACTGGCAAGCCGGCGCTTGGCGTCGGACCGGGCAACGTGCCGTGCTTCATTGAACAATCCGCCGATTTAAAGCAGGCGGTAACGGATTTGGTTTTATCCAAAACGTTCGACAACGGAATGATTTGCGCTTCGGAGCAAGCGGTCATCATTGAGGAGGCCGTGTACGACGGGGTGCGCAAGCTGATGAAAGAAAACGGCTGCTACTTCCTCAACAAATCCGAAACGGAGGCGGTATCCAAGCTTGTCATTCAAAGCGACAAATGCGCCGTCAACGGTGCGATTGTCGGCCAGCCCGCTGTCAAAATAGCGGAGCTTGCGGGCGTGCAAGTTCCGCAAGATACTAAAATTCTTGTCGCGGAGCTTGGCGGAGTGGGACCGGCATTCCCGCTGTCCGCCGAAAAGCTTAGTCCCGTGCTTGCTTGCTACAAAGTGAAAACGGTAGAGCAAGGCATCGAGCGGGCAGCCGAAGTGGTCGCATTTGGCGGCCTGGGCCATTCTTCGGTCATTCACTCCCGCAACGAAAAAGCGATTCAAGCCTTTTCGGATCGGCTCAAAACGGGCAGGGTCATCGTCAATTCTCCTTCGACACATGGAGCGATAGGCGACCTATACAATACGAACCTGCCGTCGCTTACACTAGGTTGCGGTTCGTACGGCCATAACTCGACCACCTCCAACGTAACGGCCGTCAATTTGCTAAACGTCAAGCGTGTCGCTTACCGGACGGTCAACATGCAGTGGTTTAAGATTCCGCCGAAAATTTATTTTGAAAAAGGCGCTACGCAATATTTGGAGAAAATGCCCGACATCTCCCGCATTCTTGTTGTGACGGACGAGATGATGGTGAAGCTGGGGTACGTCGACAAGCTGGACTATTATTTGCGGAAACGTACAACCCCGGTTGCGATTGAAGTGTTTTCCGACGTTGAGCCCGATCCATCCGTAGAGACGGTTCAGCGCGGCACTAAGATGATGGAAAGCTTTAAGCCGGATTGCATTATTGCACTTGGCGGCGGCTCGCCGATGGATGCGGCAAAAGCGATGTGGCTGTTCTATGAATATCCCGATACCGATTTCCATTCGCTGAAGCAAAAGTTTCTCGACATCCGCAAGCGCGTGTACAAATACCCAAGACTCGGCGAAAAGGCCAAATTTGTTGCGATCCCAACGACGTCAGGCACGGGCTCGGAAGTGACGTCCTTCGCCGTCATTACGGATAAGAAGGAAGGCCATACGAAATATCCGCTGGCGGATTACGAGCTGACGCCGGATGTGGCCATTATCGATCCCGATTACGTATACAGCTTGCCAAAAACGGCGGTGGCGGACACGGGAATGGATGTGCTCACTCATGCCATTGAATCTTATGTTTCGGTGATGGCGAGCGATTATACGGATGGACTTGCGCTTCATGCCATTCGTCTCGTTTTCCAGCATCTCGAAAACTCGTACCATACGGGCGATCCGCTGGCGCGCGAAAAAATGCATAATGCTTCGACTATTGCCGGAATGGCATTTGCAAACGCCTTTTTGGGCATCAACCACAGTCTTGCGCACAAATGGGGCGGAGAATATCATACGGCGCATGGACGCACCAATGCGATTTTGATGCCTCACGTCATTCGGTACAATTCGCAAAAGCCGACCAAGTTCGCTTCGTTCCCGAAATACGGACATTTTATCG
The DNA here is from genome assembly GCF_042675505.1 of Paenibacillus sp. GCM10027627. Lineage (NCBI taxonomy): Bacteria > Bacillati > Bacillota > Bacilli > Caryophanales > Paenibacillaceae > Paenibacillus > Paenibacillus sp. GCM10027627. Next base: position 1,119,596 of record NZ_JBHTHB010000001.1, on the reverse strand, counting down.
CCGACGAGCGGTATGCGGAAATTGCGAAAATGCTGGGGCTGCCGGCACGGACAACGGCGGAAGGGGTGAACAGCCTCATCGACGCGATCCGCAAGCTGAATCAATCGCTCGGCATTCCGGAAAAGTTCCAGGATGTCGGAGTGGAACCCGCCGATTTTGAAACGAAGGTCGATTATTTGGCGGATCGCGCGTTTGAGGATCAATGTACAACGGCGAACCCGCGCATGCCTTTAGTTGCTGAACTTGCGGACGTTTACCGGAACGCCTTCTACGGCAGATTTTAACAGGGGCGTATGGGCTGCCGGCTCTGTCGGCCGGCGGCCCTATTTATCGTCCAAAACGGGAGGAGCGATAACCATGATGTCAGGCGTTATTTTGGCAGGCGGAGATCACCTCAGCATGAATGGCGTAAATCGGGCTTTCCTCGTGATGGAAGGCGAAACGTTGATTGAACGGCAAATTCGCGAAATGGGACGATGCTGCAGCGAAATTACAATCGTGACGAACGATCCGCGCCCTTTTCTCCGAACCGTTGACCGGGATATTCGCATCATTACCGATTATTTTGTAGGCAAAGGGCTGCTGAGCGGCATGCATGCGGGACTAGCTTTGTCCAAATATGACCGGGTTTGGCTGTTGGGATGCCATATGCCATTCCCTTCAGCGGAGGCCGCCCGCTATCTCAATACGCATATGCGGGAAGGAATCGACGCTGTCATTCCTTGCATGAAGAGTGGAGCCTACCCTTTACATGCTATTTTTAACCGAGTAGGAGCCGCCGCCCGCATCGAAAAGCTGCTGAAAAGCGGCTATTTCAGCAAAACGGCACTGCTGAATGCGCTCAATTGGCGGAAGGTAGAGGAGTCGACGCTGACAGGGGCTGGAATTGACGGCAGGTTCGTTCATTCGCTGAGGACGAAAGAGGATTATGACAGGCTTGCGGGTCATTCCATAGGGACGAAGCTGCCTCAATCCTGACCATGAAAGCTGTATATATTTCAATATGGAGGTGCACGAAGATGGCTATGAAGGAAAAGGAAATGATGGAGCGCATAGCAAAGCCGGATGGGCCCGCTCCTTGGCGGGGCTTTAAACCCGGCAGCTGGCAAAAAGGGATCGACGTCCCTTCTTTTATTGAACGAAATTTGACCCCTTATGAAGGCAACGAAAGCTTCCTGGCTGAACCTACGGAAGATACGGTGGCGTTATGGGAGCAGGTTAGCGAGTTGTTGAAAGAGGAGCGGGAAAGAGGCGGCGTTCATGATATCGATGTTCATACGGTGTCAACCATAACCGCCCATGAGCCGGGTTATATCGACCAGGCGAAGGAAAAAATCGTCGGCCTCCAGACTGACGCTCCGCTGAAGCGTGCCGTTCAGCCGTTTGGAGGCATTCGGATGGCGGCTGACGCATGCGAAGCATACGGTTACCGCCTCTCTCCTGTACTGGAGGAGCTGTTTACAACCATTCGCAAAACGCATAACCAAGGCGTTTTCGACGCTTATACGACCGAGATGCGCGCAGCGCGCAAAGCGGGCATTATTACCGGCTTGCCTGACGCTTACGGCCGCGGCCGTATTATCGGCGACTACAGGCGAGTGGCTTTATACGGGGTAGACCGGCTGATCGAAGCCAAAAATGAGGAGCTGCTCCAGTTGGAAGTAGACGCCATACTGGAGGAGGTTATTCAGTTGCGAGAAGAGCTCTCCGAGCAAATTCGCAGCTTGACCGAGCTGAAGACGATGGCCGCCTTTTACGGCTTCGACATCTCTACGCCTGCGGCGAATGCGAAGGAGGCGGTGCAGTGGCTTTATTTTGCCTACCTCGCGGCGATTAAAGAGCAGAACGGAGCGGCGATGAGCCTCGGGCGCGTCTCCAGCTTCCTGGATATTTACATGGAGCGGGATTTGAAGGAAGGCGTTCTGACGGAGATGGAAGCGCAGGAGCTGGTCGACCATTTCGTTATGAAGCTGCGCATCGTCAAATTTCTTCGGACGCCTGACTATAACGAATTGTTCAGCGGCGATCCGACTTGGGTGACGGAAGCGCTTGGCGGCATGGGACTGAACGGCAAACCGCGCGTGACGCGAAGCTCGTTCCGCTTCCTGCATACGCTCTACAATCTCGGTCCTGCACCGGAGCCGAACTTGACCGTGCTCTGGTCGCCGAGGCTGCCGGAAGCTTTCAAACGGTATTGCGCGCGCGTCTCGGCAGAAACAAGCTCGATTCAATATGAAAACGACGATCTGATGAGGCCTCATTTCGGCGATGATTACGGAATTGCCTGCTGCGTCTCCGCTATGCGGATCGGCAAGCAAATGCAGTTTTTTGGAGCGCGGGCGAACCTCGCCAAAGCGCTGTTATACGCCATTAACGGCGGATTGGACGAAAAGTCGGGGGCGCAAGTAGGTCCCGCAATCGCACCTATCGAATCGGAAGTGCTGGATTACGAGGAAGTGATAGCGAAGTTCGATCTCGTGCAGGATTGGCTGGCGAGACTTTATATGAACACGCTAAATGTCATTCACTACATGCACGACAAGTATTGCTATGAACGAATCGAAATGGCGCTGCACGACCGTGATATCGTTCGAACGATGGCTTGCGGCATTGCCGGTTTGTCGGTGGTGGCGGATTCCTTAAGCGCGATCAAACATGCCAAAGTGAAGCCGATACGTAATGAACAAGGCATCGCGGTCGATTTTGAAATTGAAGGCGAATATCCGCAATACGGCAACAATGACGATCGAGTAGACGACATTGCGGTCGAACTTACGAAAGGCTTTATGAACCGTCTACGGAAGCATAAAGCATATAGGGGCGCTATCCCAACGATGTCGGTGCTTACGATTACTTCCAACGTCGTTTATGGCAAAAAAACCGGCAGCACGCCGGACGGCCGCAAATCCGGCGAGCCGTTTGCGCCGGGCGCCAATCCGATGCATGGCCGCGACCGGAAAGGGGCTCTCGCCTCGCTTGCTTCCGTCGCAAAGCTTCCTTACGCGGACAGTCTGGACGGCATCTCGAACACATTCTCCATCGTGCCGAGAGCGCTTGGCAAAGAAGCGCCCGACCGATTTGCCAACTTATCCGCCATGCTGGACGGTTATGCGCATAGCGGCGGTCACCATCTCAACGTCAACGTATTCAACCGCGAGCAACTGATGGATGCGATGGAGCATCCCGAGCAGTATCCACAGCTCACGATTCGTGTATCGGGGTATGCGGTCAACTTTATTAAGCTGACGAGAGAACAGCAGCTAGATGTCATCAGTCGTACGTTCCACGGGGAAATTTAAGTTGCGGCTAGTGCAAGGAAAGGAGCGTGAGCCGCATGAAAGGGCGGATTCATTCCATTGAAACGTTCGGCACCGTCGACGGTCCGGGCATACGCTTTGTGTTGTTTATGCAGGGCTGCGCGCTGCAATGCCAATTTTGCCACAATCCAGATACATGGGACACAGCGGGAGGCCGTCATGTGACGGTCGACGATATTTTGCGAGAGCTGGAGCCATACTTGCCTTACTATGAGGCGTCGGGAGGCGGCATTACGGTGACAGGAGGAGAGCCGACGCTACAGGCTCCCTTCGTCGCCGAGCTGTTTAAGGCGTGCAAGGAAAAGTATGGCCTGCACACGGCGCTTGACAGCTCCGGCTTTTGCGAGCCCACTCATGCCGAGGAGCTGATCCAATATACCGATCTCGTTTTATTGGATTTGAAGCAGCTCGACCGAGCGAAGCATGAGCGGCTCACTTCTCAACCGAATGATCGTATTTTGGCATTTGCGGAATGGCTGTCGGCGAAAAAACAGCCCGTATGGATCCGGCATGTTCTTATTCCAGGTGTAAACGATGAAGCGAGCGATTTGGCGCAGCTTGGGACGTTCCTTGGGAAGCTCGAAAATGTTGAGAAGCTGGAGCTGCTGCCTTACCATCGGATGGGCGTTTACAAATGGAGGCAGCTTGGACGGGAATATCCGCTAGAAGGCGTGCAGGAACCGACGGAACGGGAAATGTTGCGTGCAAGGCAAATGATTGAAGCGGCCCGAAAGCAAGTGTCTTGCCCCTGTTAACGACTCCATGAAATAGGGGATTTTTCCCTCCAAAATCAGTGAGCCCCCCGATGTTTCCGCTGCTCTCGCCGAGGTATGATGAAGACATAAGTAAGGTCCTTGGGGAGAGTGGCGAAATGGGAACAAACGCGAGGCAACTGGAAGGGCTTGCGCCCGTGCTGTCCATGGAAAGCTTTGAAAAGCTAAAAAGCATTATGTATATTAGGCAGGCTGAGAAGGGATCTACGCTGTTTTGGGAAGGCGACCCCGCGAGCCATTTATATTTTGTCATGAAAGGCCGGGTTAGGACGACCAAGTCTGCGGATACCGGGCGTGCATTGACGTTGTATTTGCATCAGCAAGGGGATTTGCTAGGCCAGATGGACCCGTTTCACGATTCTGTGCACAGCTTCAGCGCGGAGGTGCTGGAGGACGCCACGGTCGGAGTCATTCAGCGTAAAGACCTCGAAGCTCTGCTATGGCAAAACAGCGATTTGTCCATTGAGTTTATGAAGTGGATGGGGCTTATGCACCGATTGACGCAATCCAAGTTTCGCGATTTGATGATGTTTGGCAAAACCGGGGCGTTATGCTCCTTGCTTATCCGGTTAAGCAACTCTTACGGAGAGCAAAGAGGCAAAACCATTTGGATCGATCTCAAAATAAGCAATACGGAACTGGCCGATATGATCGGCGCCACTCGGGAAAGCGTTAACCGGATGCTGAGCGACTTGAAAAAGGACGGCGTCGTAGCTTATGAGAACGGGCATATCGTCATCTCTGATTTCGACTATCTCCGCAATGTATGCCATTGCGAAAATTGCCCGAAAGAAATTTGCCGTATGTAAATAGAAAGGAGGTGGCTTGCAATGTCTGAAAAAGCGTTTGTAATGATTAAGCCCGATGGCGTTCGGCGCGGCTTAATCGGTGAAATCGTGAGCCGGTTCGAGAAAAAAGGGCTGAGCGTCATCCGGGCGGAGCTCAAGTCCATCGAAAGAGAAATCGCCGAAACTCATTACGGCCATCTGAGACAGAAGCCTTTTTTTGAAGAGCTGGTCGCCTATATTACTTCGGGTCCCGTGTTGGCTCTAATTGTCGAGGGAAGAAATGCCGTGCAATGCTCGCGGTCGCTGATCGGTCCGACGAACCCCGCTGAAGCGCCGCCCGGTACGATCCGTGGAGACTTTGGCCTCGATGTGGAAGAAAACATCATTCACGGCTCCGATTCGGTAGACAATGCCCGGCGGGAAATCGATCTGTTCTTTTATAAATAATAGAACGATTAATAGGAGGTCATGCTTTATGACGGAAACGAACAAATACAACATCGTCACCGAAAAGATGATCAAATATTGCTATACTTGTCCTGAAGCCCATAAGTGCGACACAGAGGAAAAATGTATAGCCTGCTGGAAAGAAAAAGGGCTGCTGAATGAAGAGGAGCTGAAGGAGCTCGAAACGACAGAGGGACTGCTGAAGCTATATGCTCTTTAGCGGCTGAAGCCAATGAAGGGCTGTATCGGAAAAGTGAGTCTCTACCGTTAAAAATAGCTTGACAAGAGAGCGGAGCAAACTCTATTATGTACTGTAATAAGCTCCGAGCGATCTTGCGAGATCATGATGCAGGCAGCGCTTTAGCATATCGCTATCCGGTGGGATGGCCGTATGAAAAGGCAACAACTCCGGCATAATGAAGCAATGGATAATTCGGCATATTTTTTGGAGACCGCTCCAATGAAATATGCCGTTTTTTTATGGAGTCGGTTGGGAGGCAGGGAATATGGCAAGTTCAAAGGGCGAGCTGGAAGATAAAATTAGCCGCGCGCTTACGCAGTGGGAGAAAGAATATTTGGGACGCGGGCCCGTATCGGTGAAGACGGATATTATCCGCAATATGATCGTTATCGTTCTTCACGGCATTTTGACGCCGGCAGAGCGCAACTTGGCCAAAACGCTGGACGGCATGCTGTCGATCAAAAAAATTCGCGCCGACCTGATCGAATCCGGCAACAGCGAGCTGAAAGAACTGCTCGCCGGACTGACGGGATCGAAAGTGATCAGCTTTCATACCGATGTCAGCACAAGAACGGGCGAACGAGTTATCGTTCTGATGATGGCTGACAATTTAGAAGCGGCGTTTATCGCTCAATAGCATTTTGGCAGACTCAATGAAATAACATCGGCAGATCGTGAGAAAGGCTCGCTTTAAAGAGTCGGTTTCACCTAAACCGGAAATAGTCGAATGGCGGCGTCCTTAAAGTAAAGGGAGGCGCGAGTTCGAACGTTTCCGGTTTTTTGTTGCCTAAAATATGGAGGAGGAAATGTGATGTATGAAATTGTAGTTCAAAACCTGCTGTCGCCCGCTGTTTTGTTTTTCGCGCTGGGTCTGGTCGCCGTATTGGTGAAGTCGGATTTAAAGTTTCCGCAGGCGCTCAGCGATTCGCTTAGCATCTATTTGCTTGCGGCAATTGGTCTTAAAGGCGGGATGGAGCTGTCCAAATACGACTGGAATACGCTGGCGCGGCCAATTGGGGGGGCGCTGCTGTTAGGCGCCTTAATCCCAATCGCAACTTTTGGACTAGCTAGAAAGCTGGGGTTTGACCGCAATAACGCGGCGGCGCTTGCTGCTACCTACGGTTCGGTCAGCATTGTTACCTACGGAGCCGCGGTCGCCTTTCTTGGTCATGCAGGCATCGCTTTCGAAGGGTTCATGGGGGCTATGGTCGTATTAATGGAGAGTCCGGCCATCTTTATTTCTTTATTGATCTTGGGCTGGCTTCGGACCAAGGAATCCGGAGCGCAGCGCTCCAGCTATGCGCTTGGCATCGTAGCTTCGGGAGGATTTGGCGGCAAGCCCCGCATCGACCCCCATGTCATAAGGGAAAGTCTGTTTGGCAAAAGCATCTTGCTGCTGCTAGGAGCGCTGCTGGTCGGTCTAGCGATAGGGCAACAGGGAATGCCGATGGTGAAGCCGCTTTTTATCGATCTGTATCCCGGCGTGCTGATGATCTTTCTGCTTGGCATGGGACTGGCAGCCGGAGAGCGCCTCTCCGAATTAAAGCAATATGGCTTTAAGCCGATTGTGATGGGGATCGTTATGCCGCTTGCATTTGGAGCGATGGGAGTACTGATCGGCGGGCTGTGCGGCTTGTCGACCGGCGGAGCCGCACTTATGGGCGTGCTTGGGGCGAGCGCCTCTTATATCGCCGCGCCCGCCGCGCTCAAAACGTCCATCCCGGAAGCGAACCCGTCCGTATATTTAGGGATGTCGCTTGGCATAACCTTCCCGTTCAACCTCATCATAGGCATCCCGTTATATGTACAGATGGCACAATGGTTATCTTAAACATTAGCTGACTGTCGTATCTCTCTGATCTCAGTATGCAACGGCAATGTAGCCCTTTACTTTTTCAAATGATAAGGAACGGTCGTAATAATAATGTCTTTGCGGTAAAGCAAATAAGCCCGGAGCATAAAGCTGGTTTGGTTGTGCAGCAAGTAGTGCCAGCCTTTTTTCGGAATAAACTGCGGAATGATGACGGAAACCTGGTAGTTTGATTCGCCAGCCTTGCGCTGGACGGTATCGATAAATTTGCTGAGCGGCTGAATAAGACTCCGGTAAGGAGAATGCAGCGTGACCAGACGGATATCGGGCCGCCAAGCGTCCCATTTTTCCTCAAAACGAGTTTCCTCTTCCCGCTCAAAAGCGACATACACGGCAATAATTTGTGCTGCCGACATCGATCTGGCGTAGTCAATCGACTGCTCTACGACATGCGTAATGCCCGAGACGGGGAGGATGACCACATTGCCTTCAATCGGAATATGGGGCTCGCAAGTCGTCAACCGCAACTGCTCTCCGACGGCATCGTAATGTTTCCGGATACGGTAAAATATAAAGACGATGATCGGCAAAAAGAGGAGCACCGACCAAACTTGCGCAAATTTCGTCGTAAAAAACATAAGAGTTACAATTAAACTAATGATGGCGCCGGTCGAATTGATGATTAGCTTTGGAACCCAGCCTGCTGGACGTTCTCGCAGCCATTTCACCATCATGCCCGTTTGCGACAGCGTAAAAGGAATAAAGACGCCGACCGCGTAAAGTGGAATCAAATGCTCCGTCTGTCCGTGAAAAGCGACGATCAAGAGGATGGATAACAGTCCAAGAATGATGATGCCATTGGAATAGCCTAGTCGGTCGCCCCTTACTTTAAAAATTCTCGGAATAAATTTGTCATTCGCCAAATTAACGGCAAGCAGCGGGAAAGCGGAATACCCCGTATTAGCCGCCAAAATGAGGATAAGCGCGGTTGTTCCTTGGACAATAAAATACATCGTGCCCCGTCCGAATGTTTGCTCTGCAATTTGAGACACAACCGTCTCTTCGGCTCGTGGGGTGATGCCGTAATAATAAGCCAGCAGTACGATGCCCGAAAATAAGACGGCGAGCAAAAACCCCATAGCGGTCAATGTTTTGGCCGCGTTATGGGGGGCGGAAGGTTTAAAGTTTGGGATAGCGTTTGAAATGGCCTCTACGCCGGTAAGCGCGGAGCTGCCGGAGGCAAACGCTTTAAGCAACAAAAACAAGCCGATGCCGGCAACAGGAGTTCCGATTGGCGTATGCAGTTCCGGGGACACCCTGCCTGTAACAATGTTGAATATGCCTGCAGCGATCAAAATAAACAATGTGATTACAAACAAATAAACGGGATAGGCAAGCACGGATGCAGATTCCGTCACGCCCCGCAAATTGAGCAAAGTGAGAAGCATCACAAATACGACGGCAATGATGACGGTATAATCGTGCAAAGAAGGAAAGGCTGACGTAATGGCGTCCGTTCCGGCCGAGACGCTCACCGCAACCGTCAAAATATAATCGACAAGCAGGGATCCGCCGGCAACGAGCCCGGGAAATACGCCAAGATTATTTTTGGATACGACATAAGCGCCGCCACCGTACGGATAGGCAAAAATAATTTGACGATAAGATAGAATTAAGGCAGTCAGCAAAATGAGAACGCCGATCCCGATTGGAATGGAGTACCAAAATGCGGCTGCGCTGACCGTGAACAAGACGATCAATATTTGTTCAGGGCCATACGCAACCGATGAAAGGGCATCGGAGGACAAAATGGCAAGCGCTTTTCGTTTGTTCAGCTTCTGCTCGCCAAGTTCGGTCGATTTTAACGGCTTGCCGATTAATAGGCGTTTAAATGTCGACATGTAGCGTCACTCCAATATCTGCTTGAATTATCCCTTTATCATTTCCCGAACTTTTGCCCATATTCTTGTTTAACTTAATCGTCTTTAAAATAAGGAGGCGTAAGACACCGCACGATCCAGCAATAATGTAGCATTAAGAGGGTACACTTTGCCGAAAGACGGAGATGTAGTTAGTCCAATCTGATTGGCCGCTTGAAAAAACATTTGGAGAGACAGATCGGACTCATATTCATTGTTTTGCTGTTCTTCACGTTCCTGGGAATCAAAGTCGATACGTCTACCGGCAAAACGGAGCAGCTTCACGCTCCATCGTGTCCAATCGAGCGGTTTGTCGCTTTCGTTCACAAACATTTCGCTCCAGCCCGTACCCGTGCTGCTCGTTAGCCGCAGGTAGAGGAGGTACCCCTTTGGCATCGCATCGCCGGTGGTGGGGAGAACGAACACTTCAATTCTTTTCACTGTGAAACAAGTAGGTCGCAGGATGGTGGGTTGTAAAGGGTAAACATAGGATGGCGATGTCATCATCATTAAAATCTCTCCTCTGTTCGCTTGCGAGGTTAGCTGACGGATTCGGGCCGGGAGCCGCCCTACCGGAGTAACGCCGGATTCACCCCTGTGAACGTATGTACATATAATGTACGACTTCACGGTTGGTTCCCCCGCATTTTCGTTTCGAAAATTTCAGCGATAGTAGTGGCCGCAATTGGCATGAGGTCATTTTAAATCCGGGTCCAATTTTTGTAAAATGCGAAATGAAGCCAATGCAAGCAGTGTAGGCTCAAGGTAAGCGAAAATGACTCGTTTTTCCGAGAAAAAGAGGGATTATCTAGAAATAGCGCATTCATTCTCCCTCGTGCCTTGCTCTGATTGCTCTGGAAATGATGCGAATTTTGAAAAAAAGGTTTACGGCGGAAAAGTTATTTGATAATATAATCGCAATATCAAATGCATTGAAGAGACGAGTAAATAACCGAATTCCTTTCCAGAGAGCCCTTGCCAGCTGAAAGAGGGCATTGAATTCCTTATTGAAAAAAGACTCAGAGCAGCGCGTCGGAACTTCCTAAAGGGGAAGGGGTGATGCGACAGGAGCTCCTGTTACAGAGCTAGAGTATAAAGCATTGAGCGAAAAGCTATGCCGTACTCGAAGAGGCCCATATGGCGACATATCGGCAAATTTAGGGTGGTACCGCGAGTTACAAATCTCGTCCCTGAGACTATGATAGTCTTAGGGGTGGGATTTTTTTATTTCCTTTTTGAATAGCTATGAAGCATATCACATTACGAAAGGATTTGAATGTCTCATGTCAGCAAAATTGAAAGCAGGTATTGTCGGCGGTACAGGAATGGTCGGTCAGCGTTTTATTGAGCTGCTTAACGGTCATCCTTGGTTTCAAGTAACAGCTATTGCGGCCAGCGCAAGCTCGGCAGGCAAAACATATGAAGAATCCGTTCAAGGAAGATGGAAGCTTGCCACTCCAATTCCGGAAGATGTAAAGGGAATCGTCGTGCAGGACGCATCTAAAGTGGAGGAGGTTGCTTCTGGAGTCGACTTTATTTTTTGCGCGGTGGATATGAAAAAGGCGGAAATTCAAGCTTTGGAAGAGGCCTATGCGAAAACGGGCACGCCCGTCATTTCCAACAACTCGGCACATCGCTGGACGCCGGATATTCCGATGGTTATTCCAGAAATCAACCCCGAGCATATCGACATTATTGCCGCGCAAAGAAAGCGGCTTGGAACGGCTACCGGGTTTATTGCGGTGAAGCCTAACTGTTCCATTCAGAGCTACGTTCCGGCGCTGCACGCATTAAAGGATTTTAAACCGACCAAAGTTGTGGCGACTACGTACCAAGCCATTTCCGGCGCTGGCAAAAATTTCACGGATTGGCCTGACATGCTAGACAATGTCATCCCTTATATTGGCGGGGAAGAAGAAAAGAGCGAGCAGGAGCCTTTGCGTATTTGGGGCAGCATCCAAAACGGAGGAATTGTGAAAGCAAGCGCTCCGCTTATTACGACTCAATGTATTCGCGTTCCAGTAACGGATGGGCATTTGGCGGCTGTGTTTGCATCGTTTGAGAAAAAGCCTTCCAGAGAAGAAATACTTGCCCGCTGGTCGGAGTTCAAAGGACGTCCGCAAGAACTGGGACTGCCTAGCGCGCCGAAGCAGTTTATCACTTATTTCGAAGAGGAAAACCGTCCTCAAACGAAACTGGATCGCGACATCGAGCGCGGAATGGGCGTTTCGGCGGGACGATTGCGTGAAGATTCCATTTACGACTACAAGTTTGTAGGTCTCTCCCATAACACATTGCGCGGCGCGGCTGGCGGAGCTGTACTGATCGCCGAGCTGCTTAAAGCGGAAGGTTATATTCAAGCCAAATAAATAAAAAAGCGGGCTCTCTGTGAGAGCCCGCTTTTTTTATAAGTTAAGCCAGCTTTCTAGCTTGATCGTTCGTTTTGCAATCTTCGGTACAATAGTGCTCATAGGTTTCTTGACAATCGTCGCATACGAGATGCTGATGATGGCACAAGTCGTCGGCGCAGTTGATATAAGTATCAGTAACCTCACCGCAATGATGGCATTTGCCAACGATAATATCTTCGTCGGTTTGATTGACCCTCACGGAGACGCGCTCGTCGAAGACATACATTTTGCCGTCAAACAGACGTCCTTGAACGACCGGGTCCTTGCCATAAGTAGCAATTCCGCCTTCCAGCTGGGCAACATCGCTGAACCCTTCGCTCATCAATACTCCGGTTAGCGTCTCGCAGCGAATGCCGCCTGTGCAATACGTCAAAATCGTTTTGTCTTTGGCGTCCTGCAAGTTTTCGCGAATCCACTTCGGAAATTCACGGAATGATTCCACTGTCGGGCGGATCGCGCCGCGGAAATGGCCCAAATCGTATTCATACGTATTGCGTCCGTCGATAATGACGACATCGTCGCGCTGCAATTGCTCGTGGAATTGCTCCGGCGACAGGCGCTTGCCGCTAATGACGTTAGGATCGAGCTCTTTTTCGTATCGCAAAGTGACCAGTTCTTTTTTGGGACGGACAAACAGCTTTTTGAAAGCGTGCTGCTCGACTTCGTCCACTTTATACACCATATCGGAAAACAGAGGGTTAGCGCTCATATGAGCCTTGTAAGCCTCCGTTTGTTCAATTGTACCGGATAACGTCCCGTTAATCCCTTGATGAGCGATCAAAATGCGGCCCTTTATGCCAAGCTCTTTGCAATAAGCGAGATGTTCGGCGGCAAACGCTTCATAATCGGGAATAGCGACATACTTATAATATAGCAAAATACGATAGGGCATTTCGGTTTCCATACAGTTCACTCCTCATAACTTGACGCGGTCAAACACGCACATTGTATACATTATATATAACTAAAGGGGCAATGTATACTCTGAACGGTTTCCATTCCTTGTTGGTTTTACAATGTTGGGACTATTTTACTGGTCATTTTTACCTACTTCGATATTGAAAATCTTCCTGTTAAAACTTATAATAATAAAGGGTGCGGCTATTTTTGGCTACCCTTTAAATTTCCAAAATAGATTTCTTTTTGAATGAACTCCTTTTTGGAGTTCTTTGTTTATTTTCCAATTTTACTTCTTCATGGATTCCATTTCGTAACCGGGAAGACGGCTTCACGTATTATTTATCAAAAATAGAAGTAGAGGGAATCCAACCTATGAATATTGCGCTTGCAAAACATGCTGCTGCTGATACTTGGTTTGAACAGGCCGAGCGGAAAGCGGCTCGGTATTTTGAAACACTTTATATGCAGGTGAAGGATCAATCCTACGTGCCTGTATTAAGCGAAGATTTTCAGAAATGGAAGAGGGGGCATATTCAGCCGTATTCGTGGCTGGGCATGTTCTCAAAAGGGAATAGAAAACCGGACACCAAAGATTATAACCGCTACGTCCGCTGGCTGAATTATACGGGCAAATTGGATGACTATCTGGATCGCAGCATCTCTTATATTTATATGAGGGATTTAGGCAAAGCGCTGGACCAGCCCCATACCCGGCAACGAATTGATACAGTGGTTGCCTATATTCAAAAACATCTTATTGGGCCCGAGGCATCACCCGGAGGCGGCCAGCCCCACTTTTTGAGCATTGCCGGTCTGTACCGCTGGTCGCAACGAGAAGGGGTAGAAAATGCCGCCATTTGGGTAATCCATAAATTAAAAAGCGTATCCGCTCATATTCCGGAAGGAATGAGCTCAGAGCATGCCGTGCGCAAATTGATCAAAATCATTTTGGGCGTTGTTCTGCACGTTATCGAAGAAATGAGCGAAGGCGTACCTCCTGCCGAACGGTCCAAAAGGCTGGATGAAGCGATTCGGCTAGGCTATTCCTATGGTTTGACATACCCCTTTATCGATGATCTGCTGGATTCTGAAGTTCTAAGTCCAAAGGAGAAGGAGCTGTATTCCAGGCTCATTCGGGAAGCGCTGCTGAAAGAGACGGCGCCGGATATCGCTGATTGGACTGGAAGCAATCCTGAGCTGATGCGCTTTGTGTATGGGGAGCTTAAGGAAGCGTTTGACTATGTGAAAAACTATCAGCGCTCGGAGATGAAGGAAGCTTTTTTTGAGCAGTCCTATGTTTTTTTTCATTCGCAAGAGATGGACCGCGCCAAAAAGCTGGACTATACGCGCTATACGAACGAAGACCTTTATTTGCCGGTTATTTTAAAGTCGTCGTCCTCCCGGTTGATTGTCCGTTCCGTCATAAGCGCCGACGCCGATGAAGGCTTCGATCAGCACACGTTTTATTATGGAATCTATAACCAGCTGGCCGATGATTTTGCGGATTTGTTTGACGACATGAGTAACGGAGCGGTTACGCCGTATACGTATTATTTAAAATATAGGGAAGAGCGCTCGGATCTTATTAACCCATATGAGATGTACTGGACGGTCATTTCCAATCTTATTCATAACGTTTACCGATCCGATGATAAAACCCGGGAAGTCATTTTGGATCGCGCCATTAACGGCCTCAAGAGGTGCAAAGAACGGGTCGGAGTTCAGAAATACAATGAGCTGATGGACATTTTCGCTTCTGGAAGCCCGGAATTTAACCGTATTGTGCAGCAAATGGTGAGCAAAGCGGATGATGTCGATTTTTTTGACAAGCTGATTCGCGATCAAATGGTGGCCGTTTTACGGAACGATAAGAATGAACGAGACCATTTTGTTAAAACGGTTAAATCGGTACGCGATCAAATCAATAGCGAGCTCGAAATTGCAAGTGACATCGACGGTTATCCGGAAATGAAAAAGTCGATGATCGACGCAGCGAATTTCAGCCTGCAAGGTTCTGGAAAACGACTTCGCCCAATCGTTTCATGGGTGATGGGAGTGGAGGAATACGGGCTAAGCGCTAAAGGGATCATTCCTCTCCTAAGGTCACTTGAGTATATGCATACGGCATCGCTTATTTTTGACGATTTGCCTTCCCAGGACAACGCATCCACTCGCAGAGGGCGGCCGACCTTGCATCAGGTTCACAATAGCGCGACCGCGGAGCTGACCGGATTGTATCTCATTCAAAAGGCGATTGAGGAACAATCGTCGCTTACGCCATTCGATCCAAAAGCGATTCTTGCGCTCATGAAATATTCATCGCAAAAGGCGGCGGATATGTGCATGGGACAGGCGATGGATTTGCATTCCAAAGGAAAAGCGCTGACGCTTGAGGAATTGAATACGATCTGTTTCTACAAAACGGGCATCGCATTCGAAGCTTCGTTGATCATGCCCGCTATTTTGGCAGGAGTGAAGCCTGAGGAGAAGGAAGCTTTAAAAACATACGCATATCATGCGGGAATCGCTTTTCAAATTAAAGATGACCTGCTTGATCTAGAAGGCGATGTGCACTTGCTCGGCAAGCCGACCGGCCAAGACTCCGGAAACAACAATTCGACGTTTGTGACGGTGCTCGGTAAGGAAGGCGCCGGGAAGGAAATGTGGAACCATTATTGCCTGGCGATGGAGCAGCTTCAGGCGATGCCTCGGCCTAGCGCATTTTTAAAGCATTTGTTAAACTATTTTGTTAACCGTGACAGATAAGTGCCGAACATAATAAATGCCGCCGATGGAGACTAATCGTCTTCTGGCGGCATTTTTAGTTTGGTATGCAACTGAGAACATGGATAGGAGCGGTAAAAGCCGGGTATTCTATTCAGACTGCGGCAAACCGTCAGAGTATTGATTGGGCTTGTCTGCCGGAGAATGGAATGGAGAGGGGTACTAAAGTGAGGCAAGTAAGGGAGCTCATGTCGACGCATTGCAAAACGGTTACTTTACAGGATAACGTATATGAAATTGCCCTTTTAATGGCTCAATATGATATTGGATTTGTGCTTGTTGTTGATGGAGATGACTCTAGCAAGTTAATTGGGGTAGTGACCGACAGAGACCTGGTCATTCGCGGCTATGCTTCAAAGCGGCCCGGCTCTTGTCCGGTTTCCGATGTCATGAGCGATTCGCTTGTGACTGTATCGCCCGATGAAGATGCCGAGGAGGCGGCCGACCTGATGGCCAGCCATCAAATTCGGCGCCTTCCCGTTGTAGAGAACGGCAAACTTGTAGGGGTTATCACACTCGGCGATTTGGCGCTTGGGTCTACAACTGGCCGGGATGCGGGACATGCGCTTAGCGAAATTTCGGTGCAACATCATCATGCTTTTCATTAGGGTAGGAGCACAACCTGAGCAAAAAGCCCGCGAGATTTTTTAAAATCGTGGGCTTTGCCGTTTTCAATTTACCAATCTATGAAATAGGACTTTTGGAAGGGACTTTCAGTAGTTTCCATAATATACTAAATTAGTGCTAAACTATTATTTTAAAGTTATAGCGTTTACATTATGATAGATTTACCAACTACCCCTACACAAATTTCGATTCGGGCATTTTGAATCAGCACCCATTTCCCCTTCGTTTCCGTAAGTCCTACCTGCGCAATCCTTGCCTAATTTCAGTAAGCATTCCTTTATAACTCCAGAAGCCAAGTCAAAACGACAAGTGGCCTAGTCAGCTATGTGTATAAGCTCATATGAGTTTATATAAATCTAATTTAGAAGGAGCTGATCAAGCATCTCTGTTTGAGCTTGTCTAAGATGGACCGCAGCTATGAGTAGAGACTATTTGTTAGGCAATTCGGATGAGGTTTGAAAATGGATGGAAACAAAACCATACCTACAATTCGGGAGGAATGTGTAGATGATCCAAGTCCGTTTGAATTCCAGTTTTATGATGCGCGTATTGATAATTGGCGGTAGTATGCTACTAGTGTTTGCATTTATGTTAGCGTTTGCAAAATCGGTATCTGCCTTCGGGTATGTCGATTCCCCCGCCAGTCGGTCCATACAGTGTAAAAACGGATTGAATACGAATTGCGGACCTATCATCTACGAACCGCAAAGCTTGGAAGGACTGAAAGGCTTCCCTGCATCCGGCCCGGCAGATGGACAAATTGCGAGCGCCGGCAATGCGATCTTCTCTAATCTGGATCAACAATCGGCCACCCGCTGGAACAAAGCGAGCATCGCTAGCGGCCAAAACATATTTACATGGAAAATTATTGCCAATCATGCAACAACGAGCTACCGCTATTTCATTACTAAAACAAACTGGGATCCTAATCAGCCTCTCACTCGCGCTCAACTTGATTTAACACCGTTCTGTACCGTTCCGGGAAACAATCCGCCGTCAGTAAATGTGTCTCATAGCTGCAATGTGCCCCCGAGAACAGGTTATCATATCATTCTAGCCGTGCGGGATATTGCCAACACGCCAAACGCTTTTTACAACGTCATTGACGTTAACATTGGAGCTGGCGATATTACGCCTCCAACAGCTCCAACCAATTTCTACGCAGGAGCAGTAGGGGTAAATTCGGCATATGTGAACTGGGGAGCTTCGATCGATGCCAACGGAGTAGCCGGATATGAGGTTTATGCGAACGGCAACCCAACCCCGATTGCTTCTACAACAGGGGCGACGAGTGTCAGCTTGCCGAATTTGCAGAGCGGCACGACCTATACCTTAACTGTTAAAGCATACGATTCAGCGGGCAATCGTTCCGCCGCGAGCAACAGTATCCAAATTACGCCAGGCGACAACACGGCGCCAACCAGTCCTACCGGGCTTCAAGTGGTAGGAACAGCAGGGTCCAATTCTGTCACTCTTAAATGGAATGCTTCGACTGATGCGAACGGCATCGCAGGATACCGGATTTACACCGGCGGCAATGTAGTCGCTAACGTTCCAGGAACAGCAACGCAATGGAATGTGTCGGGACTTTCTTCAAATACATCATATACATTTACGGTTCGTGCCGTTGATCCGTCGACCAACGAATCCGGCAACAGCAACGCCGTGACCGTGACCACAGGGCAAGGCACGACAGCTGCGCCATGGGCGCCTAATACGGTTTATGCTTTGAATACGCTGGTTTCTTACAACGGATTGACTTATAAATGTACATTTGCTCATACATCCTTAGTTGGATGGCAGCCAGGCGCAGCTGCAGCTCTCTGGCAGCTTCAGCCTTAATCAAACCTTTTAATTGCTGCAAGACCTGCACCCCTGAAACAGATTGGAATAAACCGGATTGGTTTTTCTGATGGATTTCAGGGGTGTGTTTTATTGAAAGGGAGCGACAAAGATAGGCTGCAACAACATTTGTATATAAGCTCATTGAGTTTATATAAATCGGTTTTAAAGGAGTTGGTTTATGAACCCTTTTTGAGATGGCTACGGTAGGCTGCAAGGAAGAGTGTCGGTAATGAAGCAAGGAAAATCGCATGAGGTTAAGAAACGGGTGGATACAATACCATACCTAAAACTTAGGAGGTAATGTGAAGATGATTCAGTTCCGTTTGGATTCGAGACTAATGATGCGTATTTTGATTGCTGGCGGGGGGTTATTGCTTGTCATGGTAGCTATGCTGGCGTTCGCAAAGTCAATTTCCGCCCACGGATATGTCGATTCGCCTGCAAGCCGTGCCATACAATGCAAAAACAACTTGAATACGAATTGCGGCAGCATTATTTATGAACCGCAAAGTTTGGAAGGGCTAAAGGGCTTTCCTAACGCAGGTCCAGCCGACGGTAAAATTGCAAGCGCCGGCCTTGCCGGCTTCGCCAACTTGGATCAACAATCGGCTTCGCGCTGGAATAAAGTGAACATCTCAAGCGGGCAAAATACGTTTACTTGGAAATTTACCGCGCCTCATGCGACTACAAGCTACCGTTATTTTATTACTAAACCTAATTGGGATCCGAATCAGCCGCTCACTCGCGCGCAGCTTGATTTAAATCCGTTCTGTACGGTTGCGGGCAACGGTCAAGCGCCGCCAACGACGCTATCCCATAGCTGCAACGTTCCTTCGAGAACAGGCTACCATATTATTCTTGCCGTATGGGATATTAGCAACACGCCAAACGCTTGGTACAATGCGATCGACGTTTTTTTTGGCACACCCGATGTAACGCCGCCTTCAGCACCAACTAACTTGACGGCAGGCGCGGTAGGCTCGTCGACGGCAACTTTGTCGTGGGGGGCTTCGACCGACGTTAACGGCATTTCGGGCTATGAAATCTATTCCGGTTCCAGCACAACCCCGCTGGCTACCGTGCCCGGCAATCAGCTCACCGTCAATTTAACGAATCTGCTCGGGGGTACAACCTATCAATTAACGGTTAAAGCTTTCGACCCGTCGGGCAACCGATCCGCGGCAAGCAACAGCATTCAAATTATAACGAGCCAGCCGCCGGTCGACAATACGCCGCCTAGCGATCCTACCGGTCTTCATGTGATGGGAAGCCCAGGCTCAACTTCGCTGACGCTCATGTGGAATGCGTCTACGGATGTTTCCGGCATCGCGGGGTACCGGATTTACGTTGGCAACAGCGTGGTAGCTACTGTAACGGGAACGGCGACCGAAAAGCTGGTGACAGGCTTAGCGCCTAACACGCAATATACGTTTACGGTTCGGGCGATCGATCCGTCGACGAACGAGTCCGGCAACAGCAATGCCGTTACGGTTACAACCGCACAAGGGTCAACGGCTACACCATGGGCCCCGGGCGTAGCTTATGCGGTCAATACGCTTGTTTCTTACAATGGATTGACGTACAAATGTATTCAGCCGCATACGTCGCTAGCTGGATGGGAACCAAGCACAACGGCTGCTTTGTGGCAGCTCCAGCCTTAACACATTAAGGCCGGGTTAAAACCGTTTTGCATCGATAACGGGCATGAGGGCCACATAACTGTAGAAGACATCCCCTAGAATCGACATTGGAAGATCGGTCCCTTCGAGGGGATGTCTTTTTATGGCTGAAGGATTCCAGTACTATACTTAAAAATTGGGAGGAATAAACATGAATCAATTCCAGTTGAATAGAAGACCATTGCTGCTTATGTTGGCCGCTAGCGGCGGTTTGCTTATTGTAATTGCTTGTATGCTGGCGTTTGCGGGATCGGTGTCCGCTCACGGCTATGTCGATTCGCCCGGCAGCCGGGCCATCAAATGCAAAAACGGATTAAATACGAATTGCGGACCCGTTATCTATGAACCGCAAAGCCTGGAAGGGGTGAAAGGGTTCCCGATTTCGGGACCGGCAGACGGACAGATTGCGAGCGCCGGCCATTCCTTTTTCTCCAACCTGGATCAACAATCGCCAACCCGTTGGCACAAATCGAACTTGAGCAGCGGCCCCAATACATTTACATGGAAATTTACGATCCTGCGACCAACAACCAACTTCCGCTACTTTATTACTAAGCCGAATTGGGATCCAAACGCGCCTCTGACTCGTTCGCAACTGGATCTTACGCCTTTCTGTACTATTGAAGGCAATGGACAGAGTCCACCGATTACGGTGTCTCACAACTGCAACGTTCCAGCGAGAACAGGCTACCATGTTATTCTCGCCGTGTGGGATATTCAAAACACGCCAAACGCCTTTTACAATGTGATAGACGTTCAGTTCGGTCCTGAAGATCCGATCGGACCTCCTACAAATTTAATAGCAACTGCGGTTGGCTCGACAACGGCGTCTCTTTCGTGGGGAGCTCCGGAAAACGGTCATCTGATTGCAGCTTACGAAATTTATTCCGGGGCTATCCCAACACCGCTGCTTGTTGTGTCAGGCAATAACTTGAGCGCCAATTTAACCAACTTGCAGAGCAATACGACTTACAGCTTCACCGTTAAAGCGGTCGGCCCATCAGGCGATCGAACCAGAGCGAGCAACGCTGTGACGGTAACTACGACACCGGATTCGACAGCGACTCCGTGGGCTCCGAACACGGCTTATGCCGTAAACGCTCTTGTTTCATATAACGGTGCAACTTATAAATGTATTCAAGCGCATACGTCTTTAGCAGGGTGGCAGCCAAGCGCAACTCCTGCTTTGTGGCAACTTCAACCCTAATGAAAGATAAATAAGGCGGTTTTGCAAAAGGGCCGCAAATCTATCCTGATTGATGCAATGAGCGCACCCCTTAAAATAGTCATTGGATGCCGATTCGATGACTGCTAAGGGGTGCATTTTTATGGGGAAATGACGAAGCATAGTTCGAGCTTATCCGCTACTGCCTTGTGCAAATCAGATTTGTTTCGCCATTATTTCGATAGATTCGAAGCGACAGGTTGTCGCAAGAATAGGTCGTTGGGAGCAAAAAGGGGGCGTCTGCCTCGTATACTATTTTAGTTCTAAACTATTATACACAAAAGACAGCGTTTACATTATGATAAAACTACCAACTATCCCCAGCTATTATCCGAGCCCGGATGTCGGCTTTAGCCGCATTCTGTTCATTCGGATAGAAACAGCACCTCATCCTCCTCCATTTTTCAACAAACACTGCTTATTCCCAGCAAATCATCCTACCTTGTCGATTGCACCGTTCCCCAAGCACACAATCGCAGCATTGTTATGCTCACAGTCGTGTATATAAGCTCTTAGAGTTTATATAAATTCAATTTTGAAGGAGCTGGTACACTAGGTTTGTTTGAGCTTGTTAAGTTTGGCTATGTGGACGAGGGGAGGCAGTAGACTGACATTCGCATGATGTTTGAAAACGGGTGGATACAGTACCAAACCTAAAATTCGGGAGGTAATGTGAATATGATTCAAGTCCGTCTAAATTCGACTCTTATGATGCGTGTTATGATTGCCGGCGGCGGTCTGCTGCTTTTATTGGCATGTATGGTAGCGTTTGCAAATTCGGCATCCGCCCACGGATATGTGGATTCACCAGGGAGCCGGGCCATATTGTGCAAAAACGGCGTAAATACGAATTGCGGCAACATTATATATGAACCGCAAAGCTTGGAAGGGCTCAAAGGCTTCCCGGCAGCTGGACCGGCCGATGGTAAAATTGCAAGCGCGGGTCTCGCGGCATTCTCTAACCTGGATGCGCAATCGGCTACACGCTGGAGCAAAGTAAACATCAGCAGCGGCCAAAATACGTTTACTTGGAAATTCACTGCCCGTCATGCGACAACAAGCTACCGCTACTTCATCACTAAAGCAAATTGGGATCCTAATCAACCGCTTACACGTGCACAACTTGAACTGACGCCGTTCTGTACAGTTAACGGAAACGGTCAGCAGCCTCCGGCTACGCTGTCTCATTCTTGCAACGTTCCAGCTAGAACAGGCTATCATATTGTGTTGGCTGTTTGGGATATTGCAGATACGCCTAACGCTTGGTACATCGCAATTGACCTTAACTTTACCGGTGGCCCAGGAGGAGACAATGTTGCTCCTACAGCGCCAGGTACTCTGGCTGCTTCCAATGTAGGAACAAATTCCGCTACGCTGAATTGGGGCGCTTCCACGGACAATGTGGGCGTGACTGGCTACCGCATCTTCAATGGCGCGAACCAAATCGGTTCGACAACGGGAGCAACGACATTGAATTTGACTGGGCTTACCGCGAATACAGCATACAGTTTAAACGTTAAGGCGATCGATGCCGCGGGCAACCTTTCGGGGGCGAGCAATACGGTCAACTTTACAACGCAAAACACAACCGGACCTGATACCCAGGCGCCAACAGCGCCAAGCGGACTTCATGTAATGGGCACCTCAACGCCTACTTCGATTCCGCTCATGTGGAACGCCTCGACAGATAATGTCGGCGTTACCGGGTATCAAGTTTTCCGCGGCACTACGCTCGTGCAGACGGTATCGGGCTCCACTTTGAGCTATACGGTAACCGGCTTGACTGCAGGTACGGCTTATACGTTTACGATTAAAGCGATTGACGCTGCGGGCAATGTATCGGCAGCGAGCAATGCGCTAACAGTGACGACACCAACAAATCCGACCACATATCCGGCATGGAGCGCAACGGCCGTTTATGTGGCTGGCAACAAAGTGACGCATAACGGCGTCAATTACGAAGCCAAATGGTGGACGCAAGGCGAAACTCCAGGTACAGCGGCCGCTACTGTTTGGAAAGTGATTCCTTAAATTGCAGCATAGAGCTGACCCAAGTCATCCGAAGATGACTTGGGTCAGCTTTTTTTTATGCCGTTAAAGGGAAATTGACGACGGATTCGCACAGTTTAGCCTAGGGTTATGATTTTAAAAAAACGGAAGATATGCTATACTAATCGAAACGTTTCGATTAGTATGCTTTACATCAAGAATACTGGGAGGCCACATATGACTGATCAATTAATAGGAGTTCCACTGGAAGGATTTGCGGCGTTCAGCCGAAAAGTAGCTGCGGAAGGAGCCATCCTGCTCAAAAATGAGGGACAAGTATTGCCGCTGAGGAGCGGGGAAAACGTTTCGATTTTCGGCAGAACCCAAATCAACTACTATCGCAGCGGTACTGGCTCGGGCGGCAGCGTTCATGTCGCTTATACGACAAACCTGCTTGACGGGCTTCGCGGCAAACCAAACGTAAGTGTTAACGAAGAACTGGCTTCTATTTATGAAAAGTGGGTCGAGAACCATCCGTTCGACAACGGCGGGGGAGGCTGGGCGGCGGAGCCGTGGCATCAGCAGGAAATGCCCCTGACCGATGAGGTCGTAGTCGCGGCAAGGCGAGCGTCAAGCAAAGCGATTGTTGTTATTGGACGCACGGCGGGCGAGGATCAAGACAATGCCGACGCGCCGGGCAGTTACCGGTTGACGGCAGACGAGATGGATATGTTGAAGCGTGTAACGGCGCATTTTGAACAAACGATTGTTGTGCTTAACGTGTCCAACATTATGGATATGAGCTGGCTGAACGATGCTGGCTGCGTACATCCGATTTCTACAGTTGTTTACGCTTGGCATGGCGGGATGGAAGGTGGCAACGCAATTGCCGACGTTCTCTCAGGAGAAGTTACGCCAAGCGGGAAGCTGACCGATACTATCGCTTACTCCATTCACGATTATCCTTCCACACGCAATTACGGCAACGAATTTAAAAGCGTGTATGAAGAGGATATCTATGTAGGCTATCGGTATTTCGAAACCTTTTGCCCAGACAAGGTTCAGTTTGAATTCGGATACGGCTTGTCTTATACTTCATTCGCTTGGAAGGCGGAGGGCGCAAAGACGGTTGAAATAGAGGACAAGCCTCATATTGAATTCGAAGCGACGGTGCAAAATACAGGCAGCGAGTTTGCCGGAAAAGAAGTTGTGCAGATTTATGTGGAGGCTCCGCAAGGCAAGCTTGGAAAACCGTCGAAAGTGCTGGCGGCCTTCGCCAAAACGGGTTTGCTTGCTCCCGGCGAGTCAGAACGGATTACGGTAAGCGTGCCCCTTCACTCGTTGGCATCCTATGATGATGCAGGCGTGACGGGCTTTCCTTCGTCTTATGTCCTAGAAGCCGGGATATACAAGTTTTACGTGGGGAACAGCGTAAAACAGGCTGCCGAGCTGAGTGTTGATGGCGAGCCAGGCTATTTGGTCGCACAATTGCAAGTAGTAGAACAGCTTCAGGAGGCGATGGCGCCTGTCGAGAGCTTCACCCGATTAAAGCCGGGTACGCAGCATGAGAATGGGACGTATATGCCTGTTTTTGAAGAAGTGCCGACGCGAAACGTTTCGATGGCGGATCGTATCGAACAGAACTTGCCGGTATCGTTGCCGCATACCGGAGATCAAGGTTATGTGCTTAGAGATGTATATGATGGAAAAGTGGACATGGACACTTTTGTCGCTCAGCTAAGCGATGAAGATTTGGCTGCTCTTGTGAGGGGAGAAGGGATGGTCAGCCCGCTTGTAACGCCGGGAACGGCTTCAGCGTTTGGCGGTGTGACCGACAGTCTCGTGCATTATGGCATTCCGGCAGCCTGCACAGCGGATGGACCTTCCGGCATTCGAATGGATAGCGGTCATAAAGCGACACAAATTGCAATTGGCACGCTGCTTGCGGCAACTTGGGATGTGAAGCTTGTTGAAGAGCTGTATGTCATGGAAGGCAAGGAACTGGTAAGGAACCGGGTTGACGCTTTGCTCGGTCCTGGCATGAACATTCGCCGCAGCCCGCTCAACGGCCGAAATTTTGAATATTTTTCAGAGGACCCGCTTGTAACCGGGTTGTTCGCTGCCGCTTGCACTCGCGGAATTATGAAAGGCGGCTCTAACGGCACGCTAAAGCATTTTGCCTGCAACAATCAGGAAAAATACCGAAGCAAAGTAAACGCCGTCGTTTCCGAGCGGGCGCTGCGCGAAATTTATTTGCGAGGGTTTGAAATTGCCGTGAAGCAAGGCGGCGCCAATTCTATTATGACGTCTTACAATCCGATAAACGGTCATTGGGCGGCGTCCAATTACGATTTGAATACGACCATTCTTCGTGGGGAGTGGGGTTTTAGCGGCATTGTGATGACCGATTGGTGGGCCATTATGAACGATCCTGTTCATGGCGGTACCCCTGACCGGAAGCTGACGAACTGGATGGTACGCGCGCAAAACGATCTTTATATGGTCGTTAGCAATTATGGCGCGGAAACAAACGTTTGGGGAGACAATACGATGGAATCTCTGGAGAATGGTACGTTGACCAGAGGGGAATTGCAGCGTTGCGCCAAAAACATTTGTGAGTTTATTATGCAAGCGCCAGTATTTTCCCGGAATACGGCAACGGAAGAAACATCGGTGACGGTTAAGGCCGATGCTTCCCTTCCATCTGCCGCGGCGCAATCGATTTCCGGAGATGCAGAAATTAAGCCGAGCGCCGATGGCGCCATCGTCTTGAATGTAGAGGAAGCCGGCGTTTATCGGTTATTCGCGCGAATCATGTCGACCGAAACGGAATTAGCCCAAAGCGCTTGCAACTTGACGTTAAACGGCGGGCTCGCCACAACCGTTCAAACAAATGGCACGGACGGAAAATGGTTTACGCAAAAGCTGGTGAAAGTCGAGCTGGAGGCGGGGAATTATGAAATGAAGCTCGACCACGTCAAGCCGGGATTGTCGTTCGACTGGATCGTTTTCAAAAAAATATAGTTCCATCGGGGCACAGCCTGTCAAAACCGTGAGAACGGAGCTGACAGGCTGTGTTTTTTGTTTTCATCTTCAGAAATTATTTAGAAATTTTTTGACTTGTTCTGAAAAAGTTTTCGATATGCTGGCATCATCAAAAAAGAACAAGCGAGGCGGGCTGAAGATGAAAGCGATTGGGGAGAAGCTGTTGTTTTTATATAAGTTTCTAAATGCACCGAGGCGAATGGGAAGCGTCACGCCTAGCTCCGGCCAATTGGCGAAAAAAATGCTGGAGCCGGTTGCATGGCATCGAGTTGGCAGCATAGCGGAACTTGGGGCGGGTACGGGTGCGATTACAAAACATTTGGGGGCGATACTGCGTCCCAAAACAAAAGTGATCTTATTTGAATTTGATTCAGAGCTGCGCGAGCGGCTGACCGTGGATTATCCGGATTATGTTTGCTTTGACGATGCATGCAAACTGTCCTTTTGCTTGAAGGGGGAAGGGCTTGACGGGGTCGATTGCATTTTGAGCGGACTGCCGTTTTTCAACTTTTCGCCTCGCCTGCGCGAGCATCTATTGCATGAAGTTTTTCGGTCCTTAAAGCCCGGAGGTTTGTTTGTCGCTTTTCAATATTCCTTGCAGCTGCGCAGTCGGCTCCACCGTCAATTTGAAATTGAACGCATACATTTTGTTCCTTTTAATGTACCGCCAGCTTTTGTATATGTTTGCAGGAAGAGGGAGGAGCAGAAAGGTAGAGTTAATAAAGACATTGGACTGGAGATGTGGTAGTTTTTGTGTAAAGAATATTTATTTGCAATAACAAGTGGATATTGCCTATAGAACAAGGGGAAGCCGTTTTAAACCGAGGAGGGACGCAGTTGATGCCAAATGTGCTAGTAACGGATGATGATCCCGAAATCCGCGATGTTATTCGCATTTTTTTGCAAAATGAAGGGTTCCGAGTGTTTGAGGCGGAGGATGGCTTGCAGGCGCTGGAGTTGCTTGGCAAGGAGAAGGTCGATGTGGTCATTTTGGATATTATGATGCCAGGGATGGATGGGATAAAGGCCTGTTTTGCAATCCGGTCGATCACCAAGGCGCCCATCATCATGCTTTCAGCCAAAGGCGAAGATATCGACAAAATTACGGGATTAACGACAGGCGCCGACGACTATATGGCTAAGCCGTTTAACCCGCTGGAACTGGTAGCGAGGGTGAAGGCGCAGCTGCGCAGACAGTCATTTGCGAATGAAACGGAAGCGGGTGCTGCCGGTCATGGTTCAGAAGCGGACAAAAATTTGATCGAAATAGATGGACTAAAAATCGATAAAAGCCGCCATCGCATTACGGTGAACGGAAAAGAAGCGGCGCTCACTCCGATTGAATTTGCAATTTTGGAGCTGCTGGCTCGCAGGCGTGGACATGTGTTAAATGTGGATCAAATTTACCGCAGCGTGTGGAAAGAAAACAAATTTTTATCCGATAATACCGTGATGGTGCATGTAAGAAACCTTCGCGAAAAAATAGAGGAAAATCCTAGGGAGCCCCGCTATATCAAAACGGTCTGGGGAGTGGGGTACAAAATTGACTAAAAGCGGAAGCGTTCTGACCCTTTTGGATCGGAAAAAAAGTATTCGCATTCGAATTTTTTGGTCATTTTTAACGAGTTTTTTGCTGGCTTTTGTGGCGGCAACCGTCGTACCTTCAGGCGATATGACTCATAAAATAGGGTCGACGTTTTCCGTGATCATCACTTTCGCGGTCTTTATTATTTTGTTTATGTTGTTCTTTTTTCTTCTGACAAGACGGATCGTCCGCAATATGCAAACATTGGCCGAGGGGCTGGTGACCATCGCTAATGGCGATCTCAACTATCGGGTTCCCCTGGTCGGCCAAGACGAGCTTGGAACGGTTGCGCAAAATATTAATTACATGGCCGAACAGCTTCAGTCGATGATGGAGAGGGAACGACTACTGGAACTGTCCAAGATGGAGCTTATTACCCATGTGTCGCATGATTTGCGAACTCCGCTGACCAGCATTGTCGGGTATTTAAATTTGCTGAAAAATGACGATTACAAAAATATTGAGGAGCATAAGAGGTATATTCATAATGCGTACAATAAAACGCAGCAGTTGAATAAGCTCATTGACGATCTTTTTGATTATACGCGCTTGTCAAGCGGGGATGTTCGATTGACGCTTCAAACGATTGATCTTCGCAGTTTGGTTGAGCAGATGGCGACCGAGGTGGAGCCGATTGCTCAGGAAAACTTATTAGCGGTTAAACTGACCGGCCCGGAAACGCCGCTATTCGTGCATGTTGATGCGGAGAAGCTAGTGAGAGCCATTGACAACTTGCTTATGAACGCGCTTAAGTTTTCATTAAAGCCGGGAGAAATCGCATTGCATTTGGAGAGTCGGGAAGATGCCGTATTATTAACTGTTGAAAATAAAGGCAAGCCGATTACGCCGGAGCAGGAAATTCGTTTGTTTGAACGGTTTTATAAAGCGGAGCCGTCAAGAAGGGATCGCGAGATGCCACCTGGAGCTGGACTGGGGCTTTCTATTGCAAGCCATATTGTGGAGCTTCATGGAGGAAAGATGTCGTATATTCATCGGGAGGGGCATTTTACGTTTG
Source organism: Paenibacillus sp. GCM10027627 (assembly GCF_042675505.1). NCBI lineage: Bacteria > Bacillati > Bacillota > Bacilli > Caryophanales > Paenibacillaceae > Paenibacillus > Paenibacillus sp. GCM10027627. The sequence continues at coordinate 1,091,196 of NZ_JBHTHB010000001.1, read as the reverse complement.
CGATGGAGCTGCCCGCAGCGTTGTCGTGAAACAAGGTTTGAAGTAAACTGCCTGAAGTATGGATGAGTGCTCGGATGAATGGCATCATTCACTGTATATTGCCTCATTACTGACGCTAAACAACAATTCAAATGGAAAACAGACGATTACAATAGTTGTGATCGTCTGTCTTCTTTGGAAACAAGTTTAATTAGAGTAATCTGAATGTTTCAAGATTAGCGGTAACTCCAAAGTTGGAGCCAGCGCTGCCCTGCAGTTGAATTTGTAGCACACCTGGCGGTGCCGCAACCGTCAGAATAAATGATTTCGAAATAAACACGACTGAATTTGCAGAAACACCCGTTACGAAGAAAGAATTTCCTACCTGCACACCGTCCAATAGCGCTAGTCCTGTAATGTTTTCAACTGATCCTACGTTGTTGTTAATCGCTAGCTCGTAGGTCACCCAATATGTGGCGCCCGGTGCAAAAGTAATATTGGTTGTAGGAGGAGCAGATGAGATTTGTGAGGCGTCTGTGGTAGCGAATGCAGTCCATTGCACGAGTGTTGCTGTTGACGTGACGGTTTGCTGGGTCAGGCCACGAGACGCTTCTGCAACAACAGTTGTTAAAGCTGGGCCTGTTGCGCCAGTAGCCCCGGTGTCGCCTGTCGATCCCGTCGCGCCTGTTGCTCCAGTTGATCCCGTCGCGCCTGTCGCCCCGGTAGCCCCAGTGGTTCCAGTAGCTCCGGTAGCCCCAGTTGTACCAGTAGCTCCCGTCAGCCCTGTCGTACCCGTGGCACCAGTCGCGCCTGTCGAACCTGTCGCGCCGGGATCACCAATGTCTCCAGTTGGTCCTGTTGCTCCAGTAGCGCCCGTCGATCCCGTCGCGCCCGTCGCTCCAATATCGCCGGTATCTCCGGTTGCGCCAGTTGATCCAGTGGCTCCTGTGGCTCCAGTAGCTCCAGTAGCTCCAGTAGCTCCAGTAGCTCCTATTCCGGTAGCCCCAGTCGCACCCGTAGTTCCGCTCGGTCCTGTTGGACCAGTTGGTCCTGTCGCGCCAGTAATACCTGTTGCTCCTGTCGCTCCGGTAGTGCCACTCGGTCCAGTTGGTCCCGTAGCTCCCGATGGCCCAGTTGCGCCCGTTGCCCCGGCTCCAGTAGCACCTGTTGGTCCTGTCGCGCCAGTGACACCAGTAACCCCTGTCACCCCGGTCGCTCCTGTCGCGCCGGTCGTTCCACTCGGTCCAGTCGGTCCAGCAGGTCCGGTGGCGCCAGTGGCTCCCGTTGCGCCAGTAGTACCGCTCGGTCCAGTAGGCCCTGTTGGCCCCGTTGCTCCAGTTGATCCGGCTCCTGTCGCTCCAGTTGGTCCTGTGGCGCCAGTGACCCCGGTTGAGCCTGTTGCGCCGGTAGTGCCGCTAGGTCCAGTTGGTCCAGTCGGTCCGGTTGCTCCAGTTGTACCAGCGGCGCCAGTCGCCCCCGTTGCGCCGGTAGTACCGCTAGGTCCAGTAGGCCCAGTTGCCCCAGTTGTGCCAGAGGCACCTGTAGCCCCCGTCGCGCCCGTAGTACCGCTAGGTCCAGTAGGCCCTGTCGCACCAGCTGTGCCCGTTGCCCCTGTTGCCCCAGTCGCACCAGTCGTTCCGGTTGCTCCGGTAGCTCCAGTAGCGCCTGTCGGTCCAGTTGGCCCTCCCGCAGGACCAGTCGGCCCTGTTGCTCCAGTAGGTCCTGTTAAGTTAGGAGCGGTAAGTACGCTTTCCAGCTTGCTTGTTAACAACATTTCTTTTTTGATCACTTCTTGCAGGGTCGATTTTACGCTAGCATCAACAGCCAAAAGATCGCTTATCGTTGCTGGGGTGCTTAATCCGGGCAAAGTTCCGACCGCATACTGAATTTTTTCGGCTTCCGAATTGATAATATGACCGAGACCGAGTTCCTCAATCGCAACGGATGCCAAAAGCAAGTTCAAAACATCGTCTCTTGAGATGGTTATAGTTGGAGTAATGTTAGGTATGTTGGCTTGTGACATAGATGAGATCACTCCTTAAAAATGGATAACAGAAACTTATGCCGGATAGCCTGGTTAGTTTGCCTATTTTTTTCGACAGCTTATCTTTTCCTTTCGCAAATTTTGCAGTACTAGAATGACCGACGCACTTATTTAATGGAGCAGGCAAAGCGCGACGAACGGCACATTTACAAAATCGGCTTGGCTAGCCTAAACTATAATGGATAATAGTTCCAAATAAAGGGAGGTAGGAAACCATGATAAGAAGAAAAGTTCTGCTCGTTGTTGCGATTAGTTCTCTGTTAATGGCCCTCATTCCGGTAATGCCGCTAACCGCTGCTCCAACTACCGCTCCAGCCGTGGCGAAAAGTCAACCTAGTTGCCGAATTATTAAAAACATAACCGGATCAGGCACACTAATTGTAGATGTAACAGCGTTGGGCAGTAGTGCTTGGTGGACGTTGTCAGTCAAAAACAGCAGCGGCCAAACCCTCTATAATCAGGTTTACGGCGATAACGTGTCATTGCCAAACTTGCCAAATGATACGTATACGGTAGAAGGAGCTTGTTCTCCGTTCACTCAATATTTTGACTATCAAGCTTATTTCCAATAATAGTACTCATCAGCCGCGCTAAGCGCGGTTTTTTTATTTCCAAATTTCTCTTTTTGTTATGAGTATAATGTCCTATAATGTCGTAATGAAGGGAGATTTGTCATACCGAATGCCGCATTCAAGATATGTTTGCATCTAGAGTCATCGTTCGGAAGTGTTATTTTGTAATTCAGAAAGGGGAACGTTTTGTTGAATTTGGGAAAGCCTGCATTTTTGACAGCTGAAAGTAAATTTTCATCTTTCTTCATGATTATGTTAATCGCTTTATTTGGCGTAATCGTTTTGTTTTTTACCGTGTTTAATAATAATCTCCATGCATACCTCATTTCTAAGGCGTTGTTTCTTTGTTTTTTGTGTTTTACTTTCGTTGGTTTAGGACGAAAGTTTTTGTTAAAGTCAAAAAGTAACGGAAGCGGCAGTCCTTCTCATCCCGCGCTGGGAACAATCGGCAGATGGATAGTCGGTTTATTTTGCTTCGTTATGGCCATTGTTGTAGGTATTGCTGCTTTAGTGCATGTCATAGACCTCATTTTATGGGCAGCAGGGAGTCTGGCCGAAATAGAAGGGCTTGTGGAAAAGAAATGGTTTGATGGCGAGGGGAAATGGGCAAGTGATCACTATTTTATACAGGTTGGGGAAAATAATCATGAGTTAGTGAAAAATGCGGAAGTGGAAGTTGGGGATTACGTCAAACTAAAGGCGTTGCCAATTACCGACACGGTTATTGAAATGGAAGTTGTTAAATAAAGCGAGTGTTGCGGTTAGAAGAAACAATGAAAGTCATGGGCTACGGGCTTGACTAGCGCTGTAGCTGGAATAGTCGAGTACAAAAGATTTGATCGTGGCAAATGGGCTAGCTCTCATTATTATTATCGGTAAATGGCAGCGATTATGAGCTGGTGTTCAACCTTAAATCGAAGTTATTATTTACCGCTAGAATGCAGGCTCCGGCTCTGTTATCCTTCTTGATGGACTTGAAAATAGGATAGAGGAGCTTATGAAATTGAAAAAGGTATTATCCATCGTATCATCTATTGCACTCGCTGCCGTACTACTTTGGCCTGTTCAGCCTGCCGCCGCAAGCGATGCGGAGCCGCCTTCGCTAAACATGTATCTTCCAATTGACATCGAAGATCATTGGGCGTATGCGGAGCTGGATCATTTTGTTATGGCCGATTTGATTAAAGGTTACCAAAATGGAGACGGATCTGTATCGGTAAAGCCGGAGCAAAGCGTTACCCGTGCTGAGTTTGTCGCATTGCTCGTACGCGGTCTCGGACTAGAAAGCAAAGCGAGCGGCAAAGCTTTTGCCGACGTGGAACCGACTAAATGGTATTACGAGCCTATTCGCATTGCGAGTTCGCTTGGTATAGTAAACGGAACAAGCGACGCTCAGTTTGAGCCGGGCAAAAAAATTAACCGTGGCGAGCTTGCAACAATGATCGTAAGAGCATTTAAAAGCTCCATCGATTTTGCGGATGTTACACGCGACCTTCCTTTTGTTGACGTGCCGGACTATTTTGCAACAGAGTCGATAGCGGCCGCTTATGAAACAGGTATCGTTTATGGAAAAACGGAGTTGGAATTCCAGCCCTTCGCTTCTGCTAAACGTGCCGAAGCGGTAGTCATGCTGACGCGCGCACTGGATATGCAAGCTAGCGATCTGCCGGAAGATTCCGCCTTGTTCGAGCTTGTGAAGAAGTCCGATACAACGTTCAAAGACGCAGTAAATGCAAAGCAGTTGGATCGTTTGCATGAACTGAATGAAAGCTACTCTACTGGCTATCAGTTTGCCCTCAATTATGTAATTGCGAATGCTTTGCTTGAAATGAAGGAAGAAGGAATTGTCCTGAATTATGCGGATACAAAAGAACCCGTTCTAACCGTTTTGCATAAAGCGGATCGGTTCGCTATCGTGGAATCGACGGGCGGCAGCTACGAGTTGACAACAACTGAAAATGGCCAAGAAAGCAAAGAAACGCTCACTTCGGACTCGCTTTATTTGATGAAGAAGATGGGAGACGGAAGCTGGAAAGTGTATGCCAACCTTTTTGATGAAGAGCAGCAGCCTTAATATTTATTAACCTGCTTCGCAATAGAATTAAGCGAAATCCCGCCAATGCACTGGCGGGATTTTTTCTGTTTTCTCATTCTACTCTCATCGCTTTCTAATCTTACTCTCACGGCGTTCACGGAATCGATCGTTACAATGGCTACATATCGACGGAAAAGTATTCCATAAACGGTGCAGCGGAGAGGGGAAAGCAAAATGAAAATCGTGGTAGTCCCATCGGGATTTAAAGAAAGTTTAAATGCGGAAAATGCGGCGACTTGCATTGAAAGAGGGATTAAGAGAGTTATGCCGGAGGCGGAGGTTCTCTCCATTCCAATGGTAGACGGGGGAGAGGGCTTTGCTGAAACGTTGGTGCGGGTAACTTCGGGAGAGCTTGTCCAAACAACGGTTACGGGTCCAGTCGGAAGTCCGCTCGAAGCGGTCTTTGGGTTTCTTGGAGGGGACGGGCCGCGAACGGCCGTAATCGAAATGGCAGCTGCGGCCGGGCTGCGGCATGTTCCGCGAGACATGCGCAACCCCGCTTTAACGACGACATATGGTGTGGGCGAAATGATTCTGGCCGCATTGGATTTAGGAGCGGAGCAAATATTGTTTGGCTGCGGCGATTCGGGTACGTCCGATGGCGGAGCCGGGATGGCGCAAGCGCTGGGCGCCCGTATGCTGGACAAAGACGGCTGCGAAATCCAAAAGCGCGGAGCAGTGGGTTTGCTGGGATTGGAGCGAATTGATTTGTCTGCTCTGGACCCGCGGCTACGGGGCATTCGCATTGACGTTGCATGCAATTGGCATAACCGGCTTTGCGGTCCCAAAGGCGTAGCCCGAGTGTTCGGGCCGCAAAAAGGCGCTACGCCTGAACAAGTGAGGGAGCTTGAAGCCGCATTGGAGCGTTACGCGAAAGTAATAGAGGGCGACATCGGAATCGATGTGCGAACCGCCCCCGGCTGCGGAGCGTCGGGAGGGCTTGGCGCAGGGCTCAAGGCGCTGCTAGGCGCACATCTTCATTCCCGCTATGACATTATTTCCGAATATATGAATCTTGATGATATGCTTCAGCATTGCGATCTTGTGTTTACGGCGGAGGGCAGCATCGATTTCCAGACGCCGCATGGCAAAATTCCGTCTGAGGTAGCTGCCAAGGCGAAACGGAGAGGCATCCCGGTGTTTGCGTTTGCCGGTACGATCGGGAAAGACGCGCGAGTGAACTACGACTGCGGCATTGATGCGTATACGAGCATTTTGCAGGCTCCGGCTACGCTGGAAGAAGCTTTTCAACAGGCGGAAGAGTGGCTGACGGACAGCTCGGAAAATGCGATGCGGACGATATTGGTCGGATATCGGCTCGGAGCGGGCGCGGTCAGCGGGGGGCATGCCTCATGACGGAGACGATAGCCGGAATGCTTCGGCGGTCCTATGCTGGACTGCGCAAAACGTTGCCGCCGAATTCATCTATTCATGTGGTGCTTAAAGAAGAAATACGCAAATACCGTCTCTCTATCGTGCTGCTTATTTTGTGGGGCGTTGCGGTCGCGTTATTCCACGGGTTGTCGGGGGAAGGCAAGCTAACCCTGTTTGCCCTTGGTATGGCCACGATTTTATGGACGACTAGTAAGTTCAATTCCGCCTACGTTGCCATTTTTACTGTTATATTTATTATTTTGTCGGGCGGCGGAGAGCAGGAGCTATTATTTGATTCGCTATCTTCTGATATCGTATGGCTCATGATCGGCACGTTTATTTTGGGAGGGGCTTTGCAGGCGACAGGACTTGCAGGCAGGCTCACGATGACGCTGCTTAACCGGGCGAAGACGGTTCAAGGACTGTTCTGGCTGCTCGCGACCGTGCTTCAGCCGCTAGCCTTGTTTATCCCGTCCACTTCAGGGCGGGCATCGGTCACCGTTCCCGTGTTCCGCAGCTTGGCAGGTTATATAGAGGATTGTAAAGTAGTCAAGGCAATGGCGCTGTTGATGCCGACAGTTATTCTTCTTTCGACGGTATCCACTCTAATCGGGGCCGGTTCTCATCTGATTGCGGTAGATTTGCTGAAGCAGTTTTCTGGAGAAGGGATATCTTTTATTCAATGGCTCGTATGGGGATTGCCTTTCGGTATTGTTTCCAGCTATGTTTCCTGCTGGGTTCTCATACGAATGTTTTTGACCAAAGAGCAGCGGCTCGGCCCTGTCAAATGGAGCCGTTCTGCAAATGACACGGCACAGGGAGGAATAGAGCTTCACTCCAACGAGTCCACCTCTCGGCGCGCATCGCAGTTTTTCTCTTTTTCCAGCACGGAAAAAAGAACGCTTTATATTATTTTGGCGATGATAGCGGGATGGTTGACAGAGTCTTGGCATAAGCTCGATATCGCGATGGTTACGATGCTTGGCGTCCTGCTGCTCACCATGCCCAAGCTCGGCGTTATTTCTTGGAAAGAAGGCATCAAGCACGTTTCCTGGAATTTAATTGTGTTTGTTGGCGCCGCTCTTGCGCTCGGTCAGGCGCTTATCGATTCGGGAGCTTCAAATTGGATCAAAGATACGCTGTTTGCCGCAACAGGTTCTTTGGATGGAAGCTCGACATTTGCGGCATTGGCCGCTGTTGTTTTGTTGTCGCTCACTTCCCATATTTACATGACTTCGCATACAACGAGGGCTATTGTCATGGTTCCTCCGCTTCTATATTTGGCATCTGCGCTCCAGCTCAATCCTGTAGCTGTTCTATTTATCGGAACGATCGGCATGGATTATTGCTTGACGTTCCCGGTTAGCTCGAAGGCGCTTCTATTGTTTCAGGAAATGGATCGGGAAACGTTTGCGCCTAAAGATTTGCTTCGGCTCAGCGCCGTGCTCATCGTTTTGCATGTATTGCTAATGGTAGCCTTTTATTATGGGTACTGGCAGTGGACGGGTCTTAAGTTGTAATAGGCAAACGGCACCGTATGCGGCATCATTCGACAAGACACTCCCACAACAGTAGAGTTGTGTGGTAGGATGTGGGTAGGTATTTGGACACTATCAAAACGCAATAGCACATCTTGAAGTGGAGTGTACGAAGCTATGGGAACGCCACAATCGACTATTATTACATTGATCATAACCGCCGGCGTCATTAATATAATTATGGGCATTTACGTATGGTTCAATAGGGCAAAGCAGCCTATGACCAAATCTTTTATTGCGCTTAGTTTTTTGTCGGCCATCTATATTTTTGGAGCGGCTTTGGAAAAATCGGCGGATTCGCTTCAGGAGGCCATGCTCTGGATTAAGGTGGAGTATTGGGGAATGCCGTTTCTGCCGCCGCTCAGCTTGCTGCTCATTATGTATTTTCTTGGCATGGATAGGTATTTAACCCGGCGCTTGCGAATTTCTTTATTTGTAATCCCGCTTGTGACCGCGTTGCTAGTATCCACGAGCGAGCTGCATTCGTTTTACTACCGCTCCGTGACAGTTAGTGAAGGGACTTCTTTTTTACGGGTTCATCTCGATGCCGGTCCTTGGTATATCATTCAAGGTGGCTACACGTTCGGCTGCATGGCGATGGCATTCATTTTGCTGTTAGCCCATTGGAAGCGAATGAAGTCATCTTACCGGCTCCAGCATATGACGATGATGATCGGCCTTTTGCTGCCGCTAATCGGTGATTTTGCTTATTTGAGCAACATGACGCCGGAAGGGATCGATCCCATACCGATCATTATGGCCGTGACATCCGCTTTGTATATGTGGGCGCTCGCTTCAAAAGGGATGCTGAACGTCGCTCCGATTGCGCGAGATTATTTATTTGAAAGCATGGGGGATGGCGTTGTTGTACTGGACCGCGACAATCGGCTTGTCGATTACAATCCGGCCGCAGCGGTTGTTATTCCGGAGCTGTCTCCTAATGCCATTGGCATGTCTATTGAACCGTTATGGAAAAAGCATACCGAAGCAGTCTTAGTCGAGCCTATCGCGTCTGTCGAAGGAGAAGAGTCGGGAGGGGCTGACTCTAGAAGCTTGCAGGCGGAAGTCGAGTGGAAAATCAACGGTCAAACTTTTCACTATCAAATTCGTGCCTCCACCGTCCGAAAAAGAATCGGGCACGATATCGGCAAACTTATGGTGTGGATTGATATTACGGAACGTGTGCGTTTGCAAGAGCAGCTTCGCAAGCAAGCGTATTATGACGGATTGACCGGCATTTACAATCGGACTCATTTTATGCAGCTTAACGAATCGCTCCTGGCTAGCGCTGCGGCTAACGGCGAGCCATTTTCCATTTTATTGTTCGACATTGATTATTTTAAACGGGTAAATGATGACTATGGCCATGATGCCGGTGATCAGGCGCTGAATCATGTGGTGGACATTTGCCGCAGCGTACTGCGCCCGGATGACGTACTCGCCAGATATGGCGGAGAAGAGTTTGTCTTGGCTATGCCGGGGTTAAATCGGGAGCAGGCGGTAGGTGCCGCTGAACGGCTGCGGGCGGCAATAGCCTCCGGGAGCTTGCGGTTGCCAGGCGCAGAGCTTATCGTTACAGCGAGTTTTGGACTAGCTTTTGCAGATTTCGCAAGCGAATCTGTAGTGCATAACGGGGTTCAAGGGCTGATCAAAGCAGCCGATCTAGCTTTATACGAGGCAAAGGCTGGCGGCAGGAACAGGGTCAAGCTTAGTGTGGTTGACGAAGTTTATTTTGCCGGACTACCCAGAAATGTTGCTGACTGACAGATGGATGGCTGGCACCACATATACTGCAAAGGCAACGCTCAATACGCGGAATCGCGTACATGAAGCGTTGCCTTTTTGGTATTCGGAAATAAGGGCCGATTAATTGCCAGTTAGTGAAATCCCGGTTTCAAGCAGCGACTTCATTCCCGAAAGGACAATCGGCAAACCGTTTTCGAGTATTTGGGCGGTAGCCTTGGCTTGTTCAAACTCATCATGAACAACTGTAAGTAGAGTGACGCCCTGAAACTCCCCATGCGGCTCGATAGTCCAAGCAATGCGCGAAGGGGAGTCGTTTTCGGTGCCGGGAAAGGAATGGAACGTCCAACGCATAATCAATTTGTGAGGAGGATCAACTTCGATAAGAGTCCCTTCCGCTTTTTTTCTGCCTTCCAAATCCACAAGCTCAAATGAAGAGCCTTCTTGCCAGTCCGAGTGGATCGAGCAATTGAACCAAAACTTCGAGGTTTGGGCCGGATCGGTTAAAGCTTGCCAAACCTTTTCGGGCGTTGCCTTAATGGCAATTCTATGGATATGTCGCGGTTTATTTTCCACTGCGAATTCACGCTCCAGTTCGTTTTGAATAGAAGTAAGCTGCATAACCCAAGGCTCGGAATATTTGCTGACCCAGCGGTCGTAAATTTGGCGAATGGGGACGGCGTTTAAATAATGCAGCTTTTCCCGGCCCGCTTTTTTGGTTGTAATTAGTCCGGCTTCTTCCAAAATGTTCAGATGTTTCATGACACCGAACCTTGTCATATCCAGCGGCAAACATAATTCGCCTAGCGTTCTGCCGTCCGAAGCATGAAGCAAATCAAGCAGTTTCCGCCGATTTGGATCGGCCAGCGCCTTGAACACTTCATTTTCCAAGTGCAGGCTCCTTTCAAATGAATTTGAGTAAATCAATTACAACGCTTGACATGTTACCAAATAGTAACGTATTATGAAATTAACAAAAGTGACTCAATAGTCACATGTTAACACAAACTTTCAAATGAGGAAAGGATTGATCGGGATGAAGATTGTTTTGTTGGCTGGAAGCAACCGCGAAGGAGCCTCAAGTACGAAGCTAGCGAGGTATATGGAACAAGGTTTAATAGCGAGGAAGGTGGAGGTTTCTTTTATCGATTTGCGTCAACTGGTTTTGCCGCTTTATTCTCCGGATTATGTCGACCTGAACGACAATGCCAAGCGGATCATTGCAGAAGTGGGGAGCGCAGACGGATTCATTTTCGCAACCCCTGAATATCATGGCTCCATCTCGGGCGTACTGAAAAATGCATTGGATTATTTGAGCGGAAATTTGGTAGAAGGAAAGCCGGTATTGTCCGTTAGCTCTGCAGGCGGCCCGTCGGGAGTTTGCTCCTTGCTGCATTTGCAAAGCATTGTGCGTAATTTGCATGGCATCAATTGTCCGCAATGGGTTTCAATCGGGTATGGCTGGGGCGGAGTGGATGAGAAAGGCAATCCGGTGGATAGCGATGTAAGAGACCGTGTCGATGGAGCAATTGAGCAATTGTTGAAATTGACCCGCTTGACGGCGGACGGAACAGAGGCTGAATCGGAAAAGGATGAAATCTACGTGTAATTGTGAGTTCTTATTTTTTTGTTTAAAAGGTGACCAAAAGGTAACATTAATAAAACTATTTTTAAATAAAGGAGCAAAGTAAATTGAAAACAATGTACGAGCAAAATCGGGAAGCGGTTCAGGACTTTATTGCAGATCTGTCCAATAGATCGGAATTGGAGATTACCGATCAGTTTTTTGTCGAGGAAATGAAAGAGGCCTTTTCAAATTGGCAATGGGAATTAGCCGATTGTTTGGCGGAGCAAGCAGAGGCGACAGCACGAATCATCATTACCGCTAAACATACAGGTACATTTGCCGGCCACGCGGCTACCGGGAAAGTGGTGAACGTTACGCAATTCCGCGAATTCCACCTGAAGGACGGACAAATAACAGCGCATCGCGGCTGGTTTGATACCGGGACGCTGCTTCCTCAACTACAGTCTTAATATACCAAAAAACAAAGGAGAGAATGGGAATGACCTATGCGACGGAGACATCTAACAAGGAGATCGTTACTGCATTTATTGAGTTGTTTTGGAATCAGAGCAATTGGAGCTGTTTGGAAACCTATTTGTCGGACGATTATAAGGAGTTATCGTATCAATCCAAGGAAGGACTCGTCCGATTTGCAAAAATGATATTGGAAGCCTTTCCCGATAAGCAGTATACGCTTGAAAAAATGACGGCTCAAGAGAATCAAGTGCTTGTCCGTATGACTGTAAAAGGTACGCAGCAAGGGATTTTCTTTGGAAGCCCCCCTACAGGAAAAGCGATTGATATCACGTTGTACCGCCAATACCGCATTGCGGACGGTAAAATTGCCGAACATAGGGGCTGGATCGATATGGTCACGATGAAACGGCAATTGCAAGTCGAATAGCGGGGATCGTAGAGCATCCTGCCTTGGAACATGTAATGAAGGACCTTGAAGGAAGCTTCAAGGTCCTTTTTTTTTGCAAAATTCGTCGTTGACTCTTCCCTCGGGGGAAGGTGTACATTGGAGTGGAGCACCGCAAGCTAGTGCGGGAACGATAGATATGGAAACGAATCATTGGGGGTGGAGGTTTGCTTTCGATTGGACAATTTTCAAAAATATGCGGCGTGTCTGCTAAAACCCTTCGCTATTACAATGAGCATGGCTTATTAATCCCTAGCGAAACGAATGTTGAAACTGGATATCGCTATTATTCCATAGCGCAGCTGAAACAAATGTTGGTTATTAATCGCCTGAAGTCCTATCAATTTTCTTTGGAAGAAATCAAAACGTTGTTGGAGCTGGAAGAGGAGCAATCGGACCAAGTTCTTTATTTGGCTCTTCAGCACAAACGAAATGAGTTGAAAGCGGAAATGAACGCTCTTCGGCAAACTTTGAACCAAATGAACGATGATCTTGCGGATTTGAATAAGGGTATTCCTTTCATGTCTTACCTTGACCGTATAGATGTTCAACTGGCGGAATTCGGCCCTTTCAATATCCTTTATGTACGCCAAACGATGAAAAAGGGGGATTACGCCGTTGGTTACGGGAAATATTTTCGCCATTTATTTGAAAAGATAGCCGATCAAAAGTTTACCCCGCTTGGCGCCCCCATGACCATTTATCATCATGCCGAGCATCAACCGAACGGCAATGACACAGAGTTTGCCGTTCCAGTTCTTGAAAACGTTAAGGGAACACGAGAGCTGTCCGCTACCCTGTGTGCAAAGTCTATTTTAAAAGGCGCCTATTCGGATTTGGCCTCCGTGTATGCCCGGATTAGAGAGTGGACGGAAATAGAGGGCTATGAACTCGCGGGTTCGCCGTTTGAAGTTTATCTCACCAATCCGGATCAAATCGGAAATGCGGAAGCAAACGTAACGGAGGTTTATTTTCCAATAAAGAAAAAGTAAGTCTAGCGGGGAGGCCTATTCATGATCGGGAATGATCGGAAGATGGAGGAGAGGGAAGTGTCCCGGCAGAGCCTTTCAATAGAAAAAGCCGAAAAGCTGTCCAGGTTGGAAAATGCCATAAATACCGAATATGAGAATATAAACGGCATTGTGGCGGCGACCGATGACGGTATCGCCTATGAGCAATATTTTCAGGGGTATGGGCCGGATCACGCGCATCATATTGCCTCCGTTACCAAAAGCATCTTGTCTGCGCTTATCGGGATAGCCATGGATGAAGGGCACATTCATGATGTCGATCAAAAAGTGCTGAATTTTTTCCCTGATTACGAGATAGATGATGCAAATACGGTTATAAACGAAGTTACATTGCGCCATCTTTTGACGATGACGGCCCCTTACCCTTTTGCTCATTGGCATGAACCGTTGGACCAAATGTGTATGCAGCCGGATTGGATCAAGCATACGCTCGGCCTGCTCGGGAAAGGGGGCAGTCTAGGCGATTTTAAATACTCAACTGCCGGAGCGCATCTGCTTTCAACCGTCATTACCCGCGTTACTGGAAGAAGCGCCCGGCAGTATGCCAATGAGCAGCTGTTTAGGCCAATAGGCATGAGGGAGATTCCCGATTATGAGATGAGCGCATTTGGATTTGACGATTTGTTTGGCAGCGGTGTAAAAGGGTGGGTTCATGATCCGGCAGGCCACTCTACTGGAGGATGGGGACTTACGCTTACTCCGCGAGATATGGCTCGCTTCGGCTTATTGTATTTAAATCGCGGCGAATGGAAGGGAAAGCTGATCCTATCTAGCAGATGGATTGAACAATCTATCGCAATGACTGCTAATCAGTATGGCTATTTGTGGTGGCTCCGTGAAGAAGAGGGATTGTTTTCCTTCTCGGCAATAGGCGATGGCGGCAATATGATTTGCTGTATCCCCAAGCATCATTTGGTTGTGGCGATAGCATCCGAATTTACTCCAAATCCGCGTGACAGATGGACGCTGATAAGGGATTTCGTTATTCCTGCTGTATTAGATTGATGTATTGCAAATCACATACAGTGTTGAAAAAGTCGCTAAATTAGCGGCTTTTTTTGTTTTATCAGGACATCCGAGGCAGTCGGAACACTTTTAGGATGTAAGGCAGGAAATGGCTGAAAACTTAATTTCCGTTTAAGTCTATTTTAAGGATGTATTAAGCTTTCCATCAAATACCGCTATCAAATTTTATATCAAGATTGATATATTATCTTTTGCATCCTAGATCATCGACATAGTAAAGGGGACTTTTCATTGAATCGCCGAGTACGAAATTTATTTAAAAAATGGTTTAAACCAAGCCGCAGACGGACACAAGTGGGGATTGCCCACCTGCTGTCCCTTTCGCTCATTATCGGGCTGCTGGCTCCTGCAGGCGCTGTCAGCGCCGGACCTAACAAAAAAGTCGACCAAATGAGCTCTAACGAGCTGACCACGGTCAAAAAGAAAAAAAAGGATTTTCCGAAGAGGCCTAAAAAAGGTGAAAAAAGTGAAATTGTAGATTGGCGCACAGCAAACTCCAAGCACTATGTCAAAGATGATGGAGAATTTGTCGCGGAGCTGTATGACAAGGAAATTTTTTATCAAGATAACGAGTCTGAAGAGTGGAAAACAATCGATAATAACTTGGTGCCCTCCGAAAAAGGGAACAAGGGCAAGGGACACAAAACAAAAGCGAACAAGTTTGAAGCTTTTTTCCCTATTGATTTTAAAGAAAAAGGATTGCTGTTTAACTATGAATACGACGGAACGGCTATCGATTTCTACGCTGTAAACGGCAAAAACAGCAAGCCGAAAGTAAACGGAAACGAAGTTGTATTTAAAAATATTTTTAAAGATACAGACATTAAATACACCGGCGATTCCGATCAAATTCGCGAAGATATTATTCTTTACTCTCCAAAAGCGCCTTCCTCCTACACCTTTGAGGTTCGGCTGGAAAACCTGAACTATGAGCAAACGGAAAAAGGCGATATCGTATTCACCCGCAAGGACAGCAATCGGTTCGCCTTTCTGATCCCGCGTCCTTTTATGTACGAGGCGGGCCTCATACCGAACATTTCCTCCGCAGTTACGCAAACGATAAGAGAAGAAGGCGGACGCATTTATATCGATATTAAAGCGGACGAAAAATGGCTGAACGATCCAAGCCGTCAATATCCGGTCACAATCGACCCGCCGATCACAACAAATCCTAATTACTATGAAGATACATTTGTCAGCAGCGCACAGCCTGCGGCAACTGGACTTGACCAATATCATCATGTGTATGCAGGCAATAACGCGACTTACGGCAAAACGGAATCGTATATACGTTTTCCTTTGCCGCAGCTTCCTACAGGCGCATTGGTTACAAAAGCGACCGTTTCATTATACAACTACCTTTCTGTAGCAAGTCCAACCAAGGTGGATTTGTATGAAGTCAATGAGCCTTGGAAGGAAGACTCCATCAACTGGAATTCTAAACCGAACAAAACGCAAATGGCGGGCAAAACGTTTACCGTCACGGGTGCCGGCACGTATTCCTTTGATCTGACGACTGCTGTAGATGCCTGGTATCGCGGTTCCAAGCCGAATAACGGAGTGGCGCTCGTTGCAAACCCCGATACGTCTGCGATTGTCGGATTTACGTCCAGCAATTATAGCAGCTATCAGCCAAGCATGACGGTTGAGTATTCGATGGACCCGAACGGCTCGACCAGTTTCTGGACATATACAGACGAAGATGTCATGCCGTTCAAAGGCAACCTGTTTATAGATGATACTGATTTATCTGTTGACGGACGAGGCTTGGGAATGGATTTGACCCGATATTACAATAGTCGTCAAACGACTCCTGATGGATTTTTTGGCCCGAACTGGATTTCCAATCTAGACATGAAGGTTTGGGATTTGCATGGCTCTTACGCCTTTCTCGATGAGAATGGAACCACTTATTTATTTGAAAAAACGTCGGGCAGCGATGGCAGTTCGAATGGATATGCTCCACCGCCTGGAGTAGGGCTTGGATTGAAGCTTGAAGGCACTGGAACGGATGAAAAAGTCGTCATCACAACAAACGAGCATATTGAATATGTGTTTAATCGTGCGACTGGCCGTATCGAAAAAGTAATGGACAATAACAAGCAGGCCACCTCGTATGTTTTCCAAAAAGACAGCATTGTCATTACCGATCCCTCCGGACGGCAGCTTACAATGATGCTGGATGCGAAAGGAAAAGTCGCAAGCGCGGCAGCTCCTTCCGGAATGACGGCAGCGTATACGTACGATGCGGCTACCGGGGCGCTAAAAAGCGTGCAAACGACCAAAGGTTCAGAGAGCAACTCTACGGCATACACTTACGTTGCGTCATCGGCGACTCCCGGCAGAATGCTGCTGACGAAGGAGACGGATGGAGACAATAACTCAACTGATTACGAGCATGACCAATACGACCGGGTTCGCAAAGTATCAGATACGGTTGATGGCAAAATATCGGCTTCGACATATACGTATGTGCAGTCTCCTCGTACGGTAACCGTTACGGGTCCAGGCGTAACCGGACAAGTAGGGGATACGGAGCAACAATCCGTTGTTTACTCCACAAACGACAATGCCAATGTGACGAAAATAGACGAGAAATTAAATGCAAATCAGAAGGCGCAAACGATTTACACCTGGTCGGAGCTTAATCAATTGACGGAAGTAAAGGACCCTAATTCGCAATCGACCGCTATTTCGTACACAGATGACGGAAAGCCGCTGGAAGTGGATTTCCCTGACGGCAACGATATTCGGATGAATTATGACCCTAATGAAAACTTGATTTCGGTGAAAGACCGTACCGACGATGTACAAGGAACTCTTTACGACAGCAAACATAATCCGACGGATGTATCAGATGGTATCGGCAATACGACGATGCTGGATTACGATGCGAACGGAAACTTAACGAGTCAAACGGATGATTTGAGCCTTGCTCATAATCTTTTGGCCAACAGCGGATTTGAAAATGGAACGACTCACTGGAAAGCAGTTGGCAGCCTTGGAGCTTCGGAAAAGTTTGAAACCGTGGCAGCCGATATTGTCAGCCATGGTTTCAAAACGCTGCATCTCCTGTCCCAAGATGGTGTGGACGCAGAATCGGCGTTTACATTCCCTGTAAACGAGTATCAAAAATATACGTTCAGCATGAGCTTGAAAACGGCGGTACAGACAAGAACGATGCTGAAAGTCATTTGGACCAAAAAGGACAATACCAAAGTCGAGCAGAGCTTTACAATGTCCGGTGCGGATACGGTTGCCCGGGGTTGGACACGTAAATCGACTGGAATAGAAGCGCCGGCTGATGCCGTTAAGGCTACTGTGCAGCTCGGAGTTGCGGGCGCAGGTGAAGCTTGGTTTGACAATATTGCTGTAGAAGGCGGCGCCAGCCGTTCGGACGACAATCTGGTCACAAATGCGGGCATGGAGTTCGATGCGGATAAATCGACCAAAGCTGACGAGTGGTATCCGCCATCCGATGCCGTAACGGGCATTTCGATTAACTACAACAAATTTAAATTTGGAAAATCGTCTGAACGTATAACGGGTACGCCTGGCGTGCTCAAGTATGTAAAACAAAATTTGTCCGTTGGCGGACGAGCGGGCAGCAAGTTTTCCATTTCCGGCTGGAGCCTCGGCGAAGGCATTCCGGCGGATACCGGTATTAAATGGCGTGTCCAGTTGAATATGAACTACACCGATGGAACGATCGGGAATTACGGGATCGCATTTGATGCCGCGAATAACGAATGGCAAGACGTATCGCGTATCGTGACTGCGGAAAAAGATTTTAACGATCTTTCGGTCGTTCTTATGTTTGATAATATGGCTGCGACGGCTAATGCGTATTTTGACGATGTGAAAGTAACGCGTGTAGATGCGCCATCGACGAGTTCAGTTGCGGGATATAACTTAATCGATAACTCTTCTTTCGAACAGGATTACGATGCCACTAACCGTCCTGACGGATGGAACTCGCTGTCGGCAACGAACTATTCGGAGTGGATCAATCTGGAGCGTAAAGATACAGATCCGCAAGGAAGCCCGATCGATTACAAAAAGAGCAATACGTTTACTGGAACAAGGTCTATTTTGTTAACTGGAAACAGCTCGGAAGAAGCGGCGTTAGTTCGTGCGGAATCCATTGCGGTTCAAGCGGGAATGACGTACACCTTGATTGGTTACGGCAAAACGGTAAATGCGCCAGCGTCAGGATTGCTGCTTATCGCGCGCGATGCATCGGACAAAGAGCTGACCCGAATTAAAACGCCTGTGTCTGATAAAGATACCGATTGGAAACGGGTACGTTATGTTTTTGATACAAGCATGCTGCCAAAGGGAACGGCTAAAGTACAGGCCGGAGTTTACAAAGAGGCGGGCGGCGCTGGCAAAGCTTTCTTTGACAATATTCGTCTTCAAGAGGGAGAGTTTAGATCCTCTTTCACCTACGATAATCAGGGCAATTATTTAAATTCGGTAACAACGCCTAATGGCAACACGACAAAGCTGGTGTCCGATGCCAATACGGGCGATACTAAAGAATTTACAGATGCGCTTGGAAACACATTTTTGTATGACTACTTTATGGACGGCAATGCCAAATCGTTTACGTTCCCATATCAAAGTCAATTGGGCGGAGCAATCTCGAACAAGACTTTCACTTATGAATACGATAAGTCGGGCAATTTGACTAAAATTAAAGATCCGAATCAAAATGCCGTCTCCGTTCAATACAATGAACAAAATCAAGTGGACAAGCTGACGGAATCCGCTTCAAACATAGCAGGCACAGCGAAGTCTCTGGTATGGGATTATAATTACGACGCTTCAGGCCGATTGATCAATGTAAAGTCGGCAAACGGCAAAACGACTACTCTTACGTATGATCAAGGCAATCGGATTAATTCGGTTAAGCTTGGGGCCAAAACGTTCAACTACGGGTTTGATCTAAACAATAACTTGATCAGTTATGGCAACGGCACTTCTTTGTTTAAGGCCGAATTCGATGAAATGAACAATGTGACCAAAGTATTAGAGCCGACGGCTACTCGTTATTTGGAAGCGGAATACGATGCGGAGGGCGACCGAACCTTATTGAATGTGGTTCCGAACACGGCTACTACATTCAGCTACGAATATGAATATGACAGTGCCGGAAACCCGCTTCGATATACGGACGTTCATGCTCAAAAGTCGATCTATTATTTACACGATGAATCTGGCAGGCTCGTAAAGTCGGTTTTCTCGGGCAATGTGTCTAATTTCTACACGTATGATAAAGACGGGCGAATGGAAACTAGCCGCAGCGAACTGCTCGGCAAAGAGACTGGGAAATGGAAATATGAATACAATGCTGCCGGCCATTTAACCAAAATTGTGGATGAACTGGATTCATCGAAAGGCATCTCGTACCATTATGATTCTCTTGGCCAGTTGGTGGAGGAAGAAACGGCGCAGGGTAAAAAGACCTTTGCTTATGATGAGGTAGGAAATCGCACTTCGGTTGTGGACGGTGGTCAAACGACTGCTTACACGTATAACAAAGAGAAAAACCGTTTGCTTAGCGTGGGAGGGAAAGCTTACACCTACGACGATAGCGGGAATGTTTTGAGCGATGGCACAAATCAGTACGTGTGGGGCGACGATAACAAGCTGAGCACGGTGAAAAACGCTGCCGGAACGACGACACTTGCTTCTTTTAGCTATGATGCTTTGGGCAGACGCGAAACGATTACGGCAGGCGGAGTTGTCAAAACTCTTCATTATGACGGAAACCTGGTCACTTACGTCACGAACGCGAGCAATTCGATCTTGTACCGAATCGGTTACGATCATAATGGACGTCCGGTTGTATTCCGTTCCAATGGTGTAAACTATTGGTATCAGTACAATGCGCATGGCGATGTTGTAGCTTTGTTGGATGATAACGGTGCCGTTAAAGTATCTTACAGCTATGACGCTTGGGGGAACCACACGTCCAAAGCTCCGACAGATGCGACTTTGAAGTCGGTGTACGAAAACAATCCTTATCGTTATGCTGGAAGCTGGTACGACCAAGAAACAGGCAAATATTATTTAGGCGCACGTTTTTATGACCCAGCAATTGGCCGTTTCCTGTCAAAAGACCCGGTTGGCGTAAGAGTAGGCAGCCATTTAGGCACTAATGCATACGCATATGCGGACAACAATCCCATCATGTATGCCGATCCTCATGGCGAATGGGTGTGGATCGTCGTCGACATTGCAACGGGCGTTGCGCTCGATTATGCTATGTACAGATATGGCGGCGGCAAAGGCAAGTTCAAATGGGGCGCTTCATTAAGAAGCAACGCCGCTTGGAGCTTGATTCCTGGCGGGGGATATGCGAAAAAGTACAAAAAAGCTAAAAAGTTTCTGAAAATGAAGCGAAAGTCCAAGGCTAGAGGCTGCAATTGCTTTACAGCGGGGACGAAGGTTCTCACGGATGAAGGGGAAAAGCCGATTGAGGAAATTGAGGTCGGGGATAAGGTTCTTTCGAAAGATGAGAATCATGTTGATGGTGTAGTTGGTTATAAGGAAGTAACGGCTCTATATCAAAACCAGCGCGATGACATAATAAAATTGCATATTGGCAAGCAAATGATAGAGACGACCGACAACCATCCGTTCTGGGTTGAGGGTAAAGGTTGGGTGTTTGCAGACGAACTGGAAGCAGGAGACCGGCTTCAGAAGGATGACGGAAGCGACCTTACGATTGACAGGATAGAGTTTGTAAAATTAAATGAGCCTGTTACCGTTTATAACTTTACTGTTGAGGATTACCATACGTATTATGTGACTGATTTGGGGATATGGGTTCATAATACAGAGGGGCCTTGTAACTTAGATAAAATAGAAGACAAATACCTTAAAAAAAGAGGGATAGATGCCCATGAATTGAAGAAGGATCATTTAGGAAGGAAAGCAAAAATATCCGAATATGATTTATATGTAGATAAAAAGACGGGGGAAATATTTATAGTTAGAAAACCTAAGTATAATAAAAATGGTCAAAAGCCAATTTCTACTGGAGAGAAAATAAAATAATAAGGGAAAATAAAAATGGATAAAACAAGTATAATGGTGGACTTTAGCATTATTGGTGATGATTTCTCGCCTTCAATAATTACCGAACGATTAAATATCGTACCAACCGAGCAATACAATAAGGGAGAGTTAAGCAAAAAGAATCTTACAAGAAAAGAAAGCTGCTGGAGTAAAAGTACTGGATATATCGATACATTATATGTTTCTGAAGTTTTAGAAAAAATCATGATGGAGATTTCCGATTCAAAACAAACATTAATTGAGTTAAGGGAAGAATTTGATTTAGTTTATAAGTTCATTGTCGTTTTGAAAATAGAACAAAACCAAAAGCCTGCAGTATATTTGGAAACTTCAATTATACAGTTCGCTAGTGAGATCGAGGCGGAGATAGATTTTGATTTTTACATCTATTGAGCTGGTTATATTAAAGATTATTAAAAAAGGAAACCTTGAAGATCATAATCTTCAAGGTTTCCTTAGCATTACATTTTTTACACGCATCAAAATCAAGGTCAATCAATCATATTATTTAATGGGACTAATCCAGTGAATCAACGGTTTACATTTAATCATACCGCAAGCCATTTGAAATTTCGTCCAAGCGTCCCCAATCGAGCACGAGGATGCTTTTTTTCGTTTTTTGGACGATGCCTGCATCGGATAACTTTTGGATGACCCGATTTAAGTGCCGGGGAGTTGTCCCGATCAGAGAAGCAATTTCATGACTGCGCTGGGTGCTCATTTCGATGCCAAACTCGTTTTGCAGCCTCACCGTCAAAAAGTAACTGGCGACCCGCTCTTCTACTGAAGACAATAAATTAATTCTTGAAGCGGTCGTGCAAGTTTGAAGCTTATAGGAGAGATGTTGTAAAAGAAGATGCATAAACGCACGGTTTTGCATTAAATCTTCTTCTACCGTTTTTTTCTCAATAAATAGAATGGTAGTTCGTTGAAGGGCCTCGATTTGGGATTGAATCGGAACATGCTGGATCAGCTCAATATCGCCGAAAACCGAAAGCGGATAACAAAATCGGAGCAGCAACGATTTCCCCGTTCCTACGCTAGTCGTCACTTTTGTCTGACCTTCCACTTGAATATACAGGCCGTCTAAAGGGTCCCCTTCTTTCAAAATCAACTCATTTCGATCATAAGTTCGAATTTGGATAGAAGGAACGGACTGAAAAAAGATAGCGTCGAGGTTGAAGGCAGAAAGGTAGAATTGTACGCGTTCTTCATCTAAGATAGCTTTCATAATCTTCTCCTTTTTGGACATCCGTCCTTTTTATTATACAAGAAAGGGACTAAGATGTGGGAAAGGAGAGGGGAAAAAAGGATGAAATTTGTATTCGATTTGGATGGCACAATTTGTTTTAAAGGGAAACCGTTAAGCCATTTAATGGTGAAGGCTCTGGACTCTTTAGTGGAAAAAGGGTTCGACCTTGTTTTTGCCTCCGCCAGGCCGATTCGCGATCTGCTGCCGATTTTGCCACCGCATTTGCAGCAATGTTTAATGGTGGGCGGCAATGGCGCGTTTATGGCTGAGGGCGGCCGGATCGTCTCGACGGTTTCATTCGACTCCAATACGGCAGACGCCATTATGGCCTTAATTCATAAATACGAAGCGGATTATTTAGTGGATAGTCGCTGGGACTACTCTTTTTCCGGCAGCCTTGATCACCCTATTCGGGTCAATATTGATCCCGAACAACGAGCAAAAGCGGTTCCGCTAGAGCAATTAAATGAAATGGTTAAAGCGGTCATTTTACGAAGCTTCAATCAACAAGAAGTGATGGAAGAGCTGAAAAAACTGCCAGTCGTCCTATATCGTCATGGAAATGAAGACATTATCGATATTAGCCCGCAACACATAAACAAATGGACGGGACTGCAAAAGCTTGGCGTAATGTCGGGGGAGTTTATTGCATTTGGCAACGACGCTAACGATATTTCCATGTTTCAACATGCCGTTCACTCCGTATGTGTTGGCGAGCATCCAGAACTTTTGCGTGTAGCGACAGAACAGGTGCAGAGCGATGAAGGTGCGGTCATTGAAAAAATAAGTGAGCTTCAAATGTTGTTAAGCCAAGGTGCTTAGTTGAAGAGTTGACTTCATTAGCATAATGGCGCTATTATAGATATGTTAAGTCTCCAATTAATTGCAAGAGGGAGATACCCTTCACGTATGTTGGATCACGCATGTTAGACTCGACCGGAGAAAAAGGCCGAATTGTCCTTATGAATAAAGGGCAATTTTTTTACGGGAATCAAAGACATTATATATCTATAATAGTCTCATTTATTTCACGTTGAATGAATTAGGAGGTTTTATTTGAATGAGAGAACTACTATCCTTGTTAAACCCTCAGCCTGGGGAGCGAATTTTGGACGTTGGCTGCGGAGCGGGGCAGCTTATGGCCGCTATTGCGGATGCCGGTGCGGTCCCAACCGGTTTTGATTTGTCGGAGGAAATAATCGAACAGGCTAAGCAGAACTATCCGGGGCTGGATTTTCGAGTGGAGGATGCTCGCTACTACCAAACGGATAGCCAGTTTGATGCCGTTGTATCCCATGCTGCGCTGCATTGGATTAGTGATGCTGAAGCAGCCGTCCGCACGATTTCGCTCGCACTTAAAGAAGGGGGCCGATTCGTGGCCGAATTCGCCGGAAGCGGTAATGTCGTTACAGTGACGGATGCAATTGAAGAGGCGTTGAAAAAGCACGGATATGCATGGGAAGGACTAATACCATGGTATTTGCCTACTGCGCAACAATTTGCAAGCTTGCTGGAGCAGACGGGATTCCGCGTCACGTTTATTCAGCATTTTGAGAAGCCATCTCCGCTTAAGGGCGGTAAAAATATTCGAATGTGGCTGGATAGTTTCTCGAATTATTTTTTTCAGCATGTTAGTCCTGCCGATAAAGAGTCGATCTACCAACACATTGAAGCCTCTGTTAAACCTCGACTTTACCGGGATGAGCAGTTGATCCTTGATACGACCAGACTGCGCGTGACGGCCATTAAAGAAAGTCCATCTAATGTTTCCAACACATGAGGAGGAGATGAAATCATTCGTCTAGCTCAAGCAAGACGGCTGCTGGTTCCCCCATTTAAGGATGAGGATTAGGATTGTTTAGAAGTCGCTTTATTTTTGAATCATCCTTTGTTATATTAGGTGTTAATTAAATAAATTAGGCATAAACTAATATTATTAATCAACACCTAATATCTTGTCCGTTCATCATGACAAGTGGAAGGAGAATCGGCATGTTAGTTTGGATGCTCAGAAAAATAATGGCGGAACGGGGCATATGGACGGGGGCGGAATTGGCGCGGCTTTTGAAAGAAAGGGCAGGGTATGAGCTGTCGGCTCCGTCGATCAGCGTACTTCTGAGAAGCCAGCCCAAGCAGATGAAGGCAGAAACGATGGATGCTTTATGCACGGCTTTGGAATGTGCTCCTGGCGAGCTATGGGTACATACTCCATCTCAAATTAAAGGGGCATAGTGGGAGGCGTTAAAGTAATGGCGGAAAAAACGATTCTCCCTTTCGGAGACCCTATTTTAAGAAAACGTGCGAGAGTGGTTGAGGAAGTGAGTCCCAAAATCGTTAAGCTTTTGGACGATATGAAGGATACGCTGTATGCAGCAGAAGGAAGAGCGGGCTTGGCGGCTCCGCAAATCGGGATTCTTCGGCGAGTCATTGTGATGGACTGCGGAGATGGACTGATTGAGCTCATTAATCCGGAATTGCTGGAAAGCCGAGGCGAACAGATCGGTCATGAAGCTTGTCTTTCATACCCCGGATATACAGGTCTCGTCAAACGAGCGAAATATGTTAAAATCAAAAGCTTGAATCGGTCAGGGGAAACGTTTATTCTCGAAGCGGAAGACTATTTAGCCGTTTGCATTCAACATGAAATGGATCATTTGGATGGCGTGTTATTTGTCGACCGAATAGAGGGAAACAACCTTTTCCACGATAGGAGCAAACAGAGAATAAATGTTTTTGACGTTTTGCGCTTGACGCTTGGCAATGGAATGTGAAAATAAACCTAGGAATCAGGCAGCCGATAAATCGGCTGCCTTTTTTTGCTCCAGAGGAAGCGCGTAGCTCATAGTTCTTGCAAGTGGCGCAACAACGTCGATTCTACTTTCTTTTCGTCTGCCGCATCGGGGCGCATAAAGCAATGGACAGCGAGTCCGTCAACCAAGGCATACAGTCGTTCCGTTTCATATGGAACATCGAGTTGCTTTTTCGCCATGTTCAAATAAATCAACGCCTCAATAACGAGCTTAATGAGCAGCATGTTTTCTTCGTATATTTTGGCGTTAAACGGTTTTAAAGCGGGCGTTCGCGCAGCCTTGGCATTAAACCAAAGCCATACCTCCATTTCCAATTTGGTTTCGGGGTGAACGGGCAGCAATTGCATAAGCAGATGAACGAGCTGCAGCATTGTAGGTGCCGATGTAGTAGCGATCAACGCTTCAATACGCGAACCCGCCTTTTTGCTGACGAGCTCCATCAAATAAATATACAAATCCGCCTGACTGCGGAAGTAATGGCGCATGGCGCCCATAGATAGTCCAGACTCTTTCGCAATGTTACGGACACTCGCCGCTTCGACACCGTCTCTTCTCACAATGGCCCAAGCGACTTCGGCAATTTTTTCTCTTTGCGAGTCATGGTTTTGATTTTTTGGCATGGCCTAATTGTAGCACATTCCATTTTATTTAGCACACTGTGCTTGAATTATTTAGCACACCGTGCTATTCTTTTGCAAAGTGAAATTTTGGCAAAGGAGATGTTTCGAATTGGGTGAGATACTGGATGGGAAAATTGAAAAAAATGTCCTTATCGTTTGGAGGCTGACTGCACTTTTGATCGTGTCGCCATCGATTTTGATTGCAGCGGCCATGCTTCTGTTTTCGTTATGGCTTCATTGGCCATTTTGGCTGTTTGGCGCTGCTCTTGGTTTTGTACTGCTTGTCCATGTTCTATTTGTTGTGGTTAATCCTCTGCTCCGTTACAATCGCTGGTCTTATTGCGTTAAAGAACAAGCGGTTGAGCTGCGCCATGGCATTTGGAGCCGGAAACGGACGATTATTCCAATGGTTAGAGTCCAGCATGTGTCAATGAATCAAGGACCGTTAATGCGGCGTTACGGATTAGCCTCGATTACGATTTCAACCGCGGCAGGCAGCCACAATATTCCGGGGCTTACAGAGCGTACTGCCGATGAAGTTCAAAGCCGGATCGCGGTATGGGCGGAGGTTTCCAATGAAGGGGAGTAATGCAGCTTTAGCGGGCACGACCAGGCGTTTGCATCCAGTTTCCCTTTTATTTTTTGCGGAAAAAACAGCAAAAAGTATGGCGCATGCCTTGCCTCTCATTCCGTTAATCGGAGTACTTGTTTCAATCGCCTTTGGAGAGAGGGTGAATGGGTGGACTCTTGCTATTGTAATGATTAGTGTAGTGTTTATGCTTGTTCTCGGATTAGGCTGGCTCCGCTGGTACCGATTCACCTATGTAGTGAAAAACGGAAAACTGTACATAGAACAAGGAATCTGGTTCCGCAAACAAAGCTGGATCTCCAAGGAAAAAGTGATGTCGGTAGAGCTTACCGTTTCTTTGTACCAACGGCCGTTTGGTTTAACCAGCCTATTGATAGGCATTGCTGGGGCCGAAGAAGCGGTTGTCGAACTGAGCTGCATGAGCAAGGCCGAAGCAGAGCGGATTCGTAAGGAAATGACAGGGTCCTTGCTGAGCCGGAAAGAAGCGGAGGGCGGTGAGCTGAAGCGCATTTCACTCCACTTCAACGATTTGCTGAGCTATAGCATTACCTCTGCCCGCATTGGCATCGCACTTGCTGTACTGGGGGCGATTGTGGCGCGGTTTGACGATTTTAAAGCTGTATTCGATCTGTGGGCTTTTATTGCCGAAGCCTTTGGCTCGTATTGGTATATAAAGTTTCCCATTTTAATAATGGCTGCCGCATGGTTCAGTGCGGTCATCCTCACAATTTTAATGGATTATCATTTCCGTCTGGAACGGGATGGAGATCAGCTTTTGATAAAAAGGGGCCTGCTTCAAAAAAAAGCTTCCGTCATTCCTCTTCGGCGTATTCAGGCGGTGAAAGTGGTGGAGAATCCGCTTCGCAGGCCTTTCGGTCTGGTCACTGTTTACGCGGTTATAGCGGGCAAAACGAATGAGGATACGCGAACGGTAGTGCTTTTCCCTCTTTTAAAGGCAGCAAGGCTGAACGGGTTTCTAAAAAGCTATGTGCCAGGCTTTGAATGGCCGGAAAAATGGAGCGGAGGACCAACTCCATTCGCAAGAAGTCACTTCTTGCTGTTGCCTGTTCTATTGGCTTCGTTCATTGCGATTCCAGGACTCATTTGGCTGCCGGGCTATTATGCCGGGTGTGCGCTTTTATTGCCGATGATTGCGGCTTTATGGGGAGAGCTTCGTTATAAGCAGTCGGCATGGTCGGTAGAAGGCACGCAGCTCGCCATCCTGTACGGTGGAATATCAAGGCGGCAAGTATGTATTCCAAAAAACAGAATGCAATGGTGCTCACTTTCCCAAACGGCATGGCAAGAGCGGAGAGGATGCGCTACGTTGCGTGTCGCGGTTGCTGCAGGAAGCGATCCCGCTATATTTGCAATCAGGCATTCTCCTCAGGTTAAATTAGGCGAAATGTTGGAGTTTTTGAGTAAATAAGGTTACAGATCAAGAGACATCCACCTAAATTTGGTATAATAGAGGCAAACCGACGAGCGGGGGAGGGCCCGAAGATGAACATTTCGCTAGATAACGAGCTATGCGCACTTTTTAACATAAAGTATCCTATATTTTTAGCAGGGCTTGCCGGAATTCCCGGAGTAAAACTGACGGCTGCTGTTTCAAATGCGGGGGGACTCGGCACGCTCGGCGCAGCCTATCTGACACCTGATCATTTGCGTGAAGCTATTCGCGAAATAAGGGAAGAGACGGCGGCTCCTTTCGGAGTCAATCTATTTTCTTCCTCCTTTATAGACAGCACTGCAACAATAGTAGAGGTTCAACGGCAGCTCAATAGGATGCGTGCTCAGTTAGGACTTGACGCTATGCAAGGAGCTGTTTCCACGCCCGATCATTTTGAAAAGCAGGTTGAGGTGTTGCTGGAGGAAAAGGTTCCGGTCATTAGTACAGCCTTTGGACTGCTTCCGAAGGAGATGATGGGGCAAGCGAAATCGGCGGGTGCTCGTGTAGTCACTATGGTCACAACTGTGCAAGAAGCTGTTATGGCGGAACAAGCCGGTTGCGATGCGATTGTTGCACAAGGCAGTGAAGCAGGCGGGCATCGTGGAACTTTTGAATTAACCAGCCATCCTATGGGAGCGAATATCGGCCTTATGGCATTGACCCCCCAAATTGTGGATCGAGTAACGATTCCTGTCCTTTCAGCTGGAGGGATCATGGATGGCCGAGGACTAGCCGCTGCTCTCGTATTAGGTGCGCAAGGGGTGCAAATGGGAACGCGCTTTTTGACCGCATTGGAATCAGGGGCGCATAAAGCTTACAAAGAGGCGCTCTTAAGCAGTACGGAGGAGAGTACCGTGTTGACTAAAGCATTTTCGGGACGTCCCGCAAGAGGAATTGTCAATTCCTTTATTCAACAATGGGACGCAAGCGGAGTGCAGCCGTTGCCGTTCCCTACTCAAAATACGTTGACAAGAGATATCCGAAATGAGGCTTCCGAGCAAAATAATGAGCAATTTATGTCCCTATGGGCTGGACAAGGAACGAGGATGCTGACGGGCGGCCAAACGGCCGAGGAAATCATTTTGAAAATGGTCGGCCAGGCCAAGTCTATTTTGGGCCAGTAGAACAAATGCGATATATGAAATAGTAAAATAATAACAGTTTGGAGAAGTCTATTACTATAGTATTTGAAGGAGAGGCGAATGAATGGGATACGATACGAGCAATGAAAAGATTTTGAGAGTAAACGGGGTGGAATTGGCAACCGAGACGTTTGGCAACCGGAATCATCCTGCCATTTTGTTGATCCAGGGTGCAGGCAACTCTATGATTTCTTGGGACGCCGAGTTTTGCCGGAAGTTCGCCGATGAGGGTCGGTTTATCATTCATTACGACAGCAGGGATACAGGGCGATCAACAAGCTGCGAGCCGGGAGAGCCCAATTATGCGCTGCGGGATTTGAAAGCGGATACACTCGCTTTAATCGAAGCATTTGAATTATCAAAAGTGCATCTGTTCGGGCAGTCTCAAGGGGCAGCCATTACCCAACTGTTAGCCATTGAGCATCCGGAACGAATAGCCAGCATTACACTTGGATCGGGCACGCCGGGCGGACCGGGACATGGAGCGGCTGACCTTCCGTCAATGAACGAGGAAATTGCTCAATTATTTTCGGGCCAAACGGTCGTGCCGGAACCAGACTGGAATGATCGGGAATCTGTGGCTAACTTTCTGGTTGAAGGGGAGCGTCCTTTTGCAGGAGGCGGGCATTTTGATGAAGAGTGGATGCTAGAGACGGCCCGTCATATTTATGATCGAACGCTTAATCTTGCTTCGCAGTTGACCAACCCGTTTCTGCTTGATGCCGGGAGCCCTTGGAGAGACCGATTAGCTGAAATTGCCGTTCCCGCTCTAATTATTCACGGCACGGCCGATCCGCTTTTTCCTTTTGCACACGGCGAGGCGCTCGCCCGCGAAATCCAGAACGCCAAGCTGCTGCCGCTTCATGAAGTCGGCCATGCTCAATTGCCGCGCCATGTTTGGGATTCCGTTGTAAAAAATATAGTTGAACATACAAGCTTGTATTAGCTTGAATAGGGAATTAAAAAGATGATTCAGTTATTACTTTTTGGTGTGTCGACGGCACTTTTATGGAGTTTTGCGGATATTTTTATTGCTAGAGCGACGGTGACAGTCAAACCTGTATTGGCCGCTGGAATAGTCAATATAGGCGGAGCATTGTTATATGCTCTTTTTTACATGTTAACTGTAAATGATAGGACCACCTTGGAAATTAGCGGCATCATTTATGGACTAGGCGGGGGCGCATTTATCGCTTTTGCTTCCATGTTCTTTTTTGTCGCTCTTGCAAGAGGGCCCATTGGAATATCAAGCGCGATTTCAAGTACATATCCGGCAGGCACGCTGCCGCTTGCAGTGTTTTTGTTCGGCGCAAGCATTCAGCTTCCGCAAGTGTTAGGCGTGGCTATGGTGGCCATAGGTGTCGCGCTTGCTTCGGGGTTGCTGAGCAAACGCGATGGAGCAAAGCGGCAAAAGGGAGCGAGCGGCCCTGTAATGGCGTTGTTTGCCGCGGCTGGTTGGGCTGTAGGTTACGCGCTCTTAGCAGAAAGCGTCGCGCTGATCGGGTGGAGGGCGGCCACGCTTTTTCAAATGGCGGCGGTCGGCTTTATATTTGTTGTTGTTCTTATTGCGAGGCATAACTCAATAGCTTCTTCGGAATTTGGGCTGCGATCGGCAATTCGCAATAAGTGGGTGATTGGGGCCATGCTTACGCAGCTTGCCGGCGGATTGCTTCTAAATATCGGTCTCGAATACGATACAAGCGGAGGCTCTATCATTGTGGCTGTATCCGCCTGTTACCCTATTCTTACTACCGCATATGCTTATTTTTACCTCCATGAGCGTGTGCCTGCAACATCTATGTTAGGCGGATTGCTTGGTATTATAGGTGTTGTTGTTTTGTCGGTCTGACGTTTGTTTTGGATATTCAAGTTTTCAAATGATTTAAAAGTGTATCCAAGTATAACAGGTTTTTACGCCAGTCGTTCATTGGTTCATAACGTGGGAAGTTTGCTCGAACTGTGACTAGTTTTGCCGGAGACAAACTTCGACAGAAACATTTTCCTCCGAGGTATCGTTTAAGAGATACATGAGCTGGACCGCAACCACCTGTTAGCCGCGGGCTTTTGATTGCGGTACCGGCAGTATTCCTTAAGGAGGCCTAATGTAATGAGAAAAATAACGTTGATCCTGCTCGCAATTACTTTGATGCTTGGAGTTTCCATACCGGCAGCAAGTGCAGCGACGCTTACAACGGAAGAAAAGTTCCAAATCCTGAAGCAGAAAGGAATTATGAGCGGGTTTGAGGATGGCTCCTCTCGCCTGAACGAATCGATGTCACGCGAGCAATTTGCTACCGTGCTGTACAATTTGCTTGAGCTGCCTGTTTCCAATTCTACACCCGGTTTCGTAGACGTGTTGAAAACCCGCTGGTCGTTTAAAGCGATTCAAGCCGTGAGAAGCGCTGGCCTTATGGTCGGTAAAGGGGATAATCGGTTTGGCCCTACTTCCCCGGTAAAAGTGGAAGAGCTGGCCGCTATTTTACTTAAGGTCAACAATGTTCCATCCAATTCGAATGTTAGCTTCACAGGGAAAGTATCGCCTTGGGCGAAGGCAGCCGTTGGTACCGCAATTGCGAAAGGGTGGATCGCTCCTCGCAGCGATTACACGGTAAACGCTACCCGGGGCATTCTGGTAGAGGCTGTTTACGCGGTTTATACGGGATGGGACACGGCACTCGATATTAGATCGGTTGAAGGCTTGACCGCCCAGACGGTGCGAGTGAATCTAAAAACAAAAACCGCTTCAGCGGAAGCCAAGCGCTTTGTCATCAGAGATGATCTTGGCAACAACGTGCCCGTCTATCAATCGATAGTCAGCAGTGACGGTTTGACGGTATTGCTCACAACGGGCTTGCAGCTTGAGAACCGCACTCATTATGTAACCATTGACGGCAAGGTATGGTCGTATGTTTCCACGAGATCGGATATGGTCAAACCTTCGGTTATCTCATTAGAGAAAATAACTGCCCGCGATTATATTCTTACGTTTTCGGAGCCAGTGGAACAGTCAACAGCAACCAACCCTTCGAACTATACATTTTCGAGCGGATTAAAGATTACGTCGCTGCAGTTGACTTCGGATAAAACCAAAGTGATGTTCACGACATCGAGTCAGACGAATAACGTTCGTTACTGGCTGACGATTAGAAATGTAAAAGACCTCTCCGGCAACGTAATGGACACAAAAACGGATTTATCTATTCTCGGCAGCAACGACTCGACTAAGCCGACTATTATTGATTCCGAATTTAAAGTTAATGCGGACGCTTCATTGACTGTGAAATTCAGCGAGAAGGTTAATCGTGACTTTGCTGTTCAAACGGGAAGATATAGTCTTAACAACGGCCTGGTTGTTTTATCGGCAAGTCTGAACAGCGATGGGCAGACTGTCACGCTGAGGACATCGGCCCAACAAGACAAAACCTTGTACAGTCTTACGGTAGCGGGAATTCCGGATTTGGCTGGCAATGTAATGGACACAAAAACCGGCCTGTATTTTGGAGGGATTTCTAATCCGCTTCTGCCTGTGAAGCTTCAAAGCATAGCGGCGATAAATCAAAATACAATTGAAATTACGTTCGACAGAGATATTAGGGACGAGGATGTGGCCTCGCTAGTTGCAACCGTTGTTAAGGATAACGGAGCTGCTGTTTCGATGTCTGGCTGGAGCAAATACACGGTTCGCAAGCCTGGAACCAATCGAATAGTATCCGTTCAATTCCGCACAAGCAACGATTCGAACCCGAACTTGTTCCAGCCTGGTCATGTCTATTCTGCGAGAGTAACGGGCGTATCGTCGCTTGTGACTGCCGATGGCGCGAATGAGTCTGTCTTTGCAGGAACAGTTATTGCAAATGAGGCTCCTTACGCCAAACAGATCGTGGTAGTGAACAAAAATACGATTAAAGTGTTATTCAGCGAGCCGGTGAAAAATGTGAATGATCCTTATTTCGCTGTTAAGGAGCAGGGAGGAGAGGCTGTTGCCATCTCTCATGACGAATTAAACAATACGAATGCGGTTGTGACCGAGGTGACGCTGAAGTTGTCTAAGGATTTAACGTCTGGCCGGGTATATGTTCTTACGTTTAAGCCGGGCATTACCGATGCGGCAGGTTTCAACGGATGGAAGACGAAAAACGGCAGCGAAGACATCAGCATTTTATTTACGGGAATTTAGATAGGGAAGCAGCAACAAAAGGGTTTATCTAGTATAGCAAAAGGCCGGCCTGCTCAAATGCAGGTCGGTCTTTGTCGTCTTCACTACCGTTTTGCTAAACTAATAGATAGCTCAAAATGTTGCCTTAATAGAGTAAAATAAACAATATGCGGAGCTTAACATGGGCTTCGACTAGGAGGCAGAAAATGCAAAGGGTCGTTCCAGCGTTTCGTATAACGGATTATTTAAAAAGCAAGGAGTTTTATGTAAGCGGCCTAGGCTTTCAAGTGGATTGGGAGCATCAATTCGAACCCGATTTCCCTTATTTTGTACAAATTTCAAGAGACGATATGGAGATTTATTTGACCGAGCATACAGGGGACTGTCAGGTCGGAGGTTTAATTCATTTTTTTGTTGCCGACGTGGATAGCTTGTATGCAGAATTAGTGGGCAAATGCTCCATTTTAGGCCGCATAAAACCGCCGCAGCCGTTGGAGGAGCTGCGGATTATGACCGTAACTGACCCGGATGGAAATCAGCTTCGTTTTTGCATGGAGCGGTAGGGGAAATTATAAAGGCAGTTTTATTGGCATTACAGCAGCTTCCGCATGAGGTTGGCAAAATAGACAACAAAAGAAGGAGAGACAATGTGGAAACGACAATTGCAGTCCTATCTGATATACATAGCAACGTTTACGCGTTAGATGCTGTTTTGCAAAATATTGAATCTCGCGGAATCCAAACGATTGTCAATCTTGGTGACACGTTGTTTGGTCCAATTGAGCC
This sequence comes from Paenibacillus sp. GCM10027627, assembly GCF_042675505.1. Lineage (NCBI taxonomy): Bacteria > Bacillati > Bacillota > Bacilli > Caryophanales > Paenibacillaceae > Paenibacillus > Paenibacillus sp. GCM10027627. The sequence goes on along the minus strand of NZ_JBHTHB010000001.1, from coordinate 1,057,411 downwards.
GGGTTTGACCGCCAAAATGCTTATGAATCGAACCGATATCATTCATGTTATGGGCAATTGCGATCGTTACTCGCTGCAAGAGGAGATGGACTCTGCAACGTTTCGGTTTGTTAAACCTTACATGAACGAAGACATTTCCGAATGGCTGAAGTCGTTTAAGCGAACTTGGACCTATCAAAATTTATTGTTTTGCCATGGCACTCCTTTTTCCGACGAGGAGTATCTTCTCGAAGAGGTGCATGAAAGCGGTGTAAAGGATAAAAGTGTCGAAAAGCTGATGATGGAGTTGTCATCTATTGAGCAGAGTATCATCTTTTGCGGACATACGCATAAGCAAAAGTCGATTTGGCTACCCGATGGCAAAGGGGTCGTAAATGTCGGCAGTGTAGGGCTGCCGGCCTATTTCGAGGATCAGCCGTATCCTCATGCAATGGAGGCGTTCACCCCGCATGCCCGGTATGCCATTGCGACGCAAACGAAGCAATCATGGGTAATCGACCAAGTCATGGTGCCTTACGATTATGAATTGGCCGCCCTTCAGGCCGATAAAAACAACCGTACCGATTATAGTCATGCCATCAGATATGGCCGCGTTGGTTAAGCTGCAAATCAAGCAGTGACTTCTAAACGTTCCAATAGAATGAAACCTCAATACGGAAAAAAAGTTATGGGAGATATCGGTATGAAAAAATTTGCGATCGGTCATATATTGATCAAAAGTAATCAATTACAGCAAACAGTAAAAGATTTCGAGCAATTGGGCTTTACCGTTACCTATCGCTCCGATCCCGCCAAAGCCCATAATGCGTTCATTTACTTAAGCGACGGATCATTTCTTGAGCTGTTCAATCCAAAGCCGGTCAAACTGCCGGATAAGCTGATGGTGGGTCTATTAAAGCTGCTGCGTCCGCTGCAACCTGCTATGATGGATCGGCTTGCGACTTATATGAAGGGCAGCGAAGGACTAATGGATTACGCGCTAGACAGTGTCCCTGTTGAGAAGGCGGATGAGTATTTGAAGGATATCATTCGTGCAGGGGCAAAGATGGGGAAGAAGCTTTCGATGAGCAAAAAAATGCGCGACGGAAGCAAGCAAAGCTGGTGGATTGCACCGCCGCAGGACGTTAAGCTGCCCTTTTTGATGAGTTCATATCAACCGCCTTTAGTCTGTCATGAACAAGAATTTACTCATCGCAATAACGTACAGCGTTTGGATGGAATGGTCATAGAAGTTCCTAATTTGGAAGAATGGATAACCACATATAGGAGCATTTTAGTTGGAACTCAGGCTTTCAGACAAGGCAGTGAATGTGAATTTACCCTTGGCAAAAAGCATAAAATTATACTTCGTCAGGCGGAACGCTATCGCATTTCGGAAATACGGCTGCTAACCTCGGATGATTCATGGCTGCATAGGGACGAAATATTTAGTAAAGCTAATATTACCCTTCATCCAATAGAAGATTAGTGAAAACTGATCTATGACTACTATTATCTAGGTTAATATTTAATATAGTTAATTAAATAGACAAACGGTAAAGACTGCTTCTCTCAATCCAGTCGAGGAGCGGGTTTTTGCTGTTTTTTTGCTGGTTAGCGACAGGTTTCCGTTCCTTCTATCTATGTGTAGATATGAAAAGTAGTCATTTCTGTACAGTATCAAATTACGTCTAATATAATGTTGTTTACAATAGTGTGTGACGTACAGTATGATATGTTCAGGAGTTGATCATATGCCAGATGTTAATGAAACGATTAACGGTTTGCTCGGCGAGTTGAGGCGTGGAACCATCGTTATCGGTGTACTGAGCCAGTTAATGGAGCCGCAATACGGTTATTCTCTCGTTCCTGTTTTGGAGGAAAAGGGTGTAGCCGTTGATCCCGGTACTTTGTATCCGCTGCTGCGCAGATTGGAGAAGCAAGAGCTTCTGGAAAGCACATGGGATACCAATGAAGCGCGTCCCCGCAAATATTACGTGTTAAGTCCTTTTGGTAAGGAAGTTTACATGGGTTTGTGCCAGGAGTGGCGCAAGTTGATTGCCAGCATGGAAAATCTTTTAACTGAGGAATAAAGGAGGAGATTTAGGATGGAGATCATTGACCGTTATATTTATGCAGTGACGCAGCGTTTGCCTGGTTCGCACAGAGCGGATATTAAGCAGGAGCTTAAAGGACTGATTGAGGATATGCTGGAGGATAGAGCGCCAGCGGGTATGGCCACGGAGAACGACGCGAAAAGTGTACTGACGGAACTTGGGCATCCAAATGTGTTGGCCGCAAAATATAACGGCCACAGAGAACGATATTTTATTGGGCCTTCTTTAATTGAGCCTTATTTCACAACATTAAAAGTGGTCCTTATTTCAATTGGCATTGCTCTATCTGCCCTATTCGCATTCGAAGTGATCGTTACGGGCTCCAGCGTGACAGAGTTGGTTACGGAGTATCTTGTTACACTAGTCAATACCGCGGCTCAAGGATTTGGCTTAGTAACGGTTGTATTTGCATGGATCGAGCATCGCAATAGAAAAAATGCCGCAGGAAATTTTGACCCGCATAAAGACTGGAAGCCAGCCGATTTACCCACTATTCCCGACCAGCTCACCCGCATTAAATTAAGCGAGCCGATTTCTGGCATTATTTTTACCGTTCTGTTTATGGCGGTATGTTTATATTCGATTGAACTGCTCGGCGTTTGGCGAATTCACGAGGGTGAACGGATACTCATCTCCTATTTGAATGTTGAAGCGTTCCAAGTATATTTGCCGCTTGTGTGGGGAATAGCCGTACTAGCCATTTTAAAGGAAAGTGTACGGATGATTGTTCGCAGTCGAACGGGCAAGCTTCTTGTTTTGCATATTGCAGTGACTGCAGCCGCCACAGCCATTATGTGCATCGTGATGTCAGATTCGGCGATTTGGAATGCTAATTTTCTCCCGCAAATGGAGGCCGCAGGACTGCTGAGCGCCGGCAGTGAACATTACGAAAACGTTGCTTCTATATGGAGCAGAGTTGGCGAATGGCTTGTCGCTTTGACTGCTCTGTATGGCGTGATCGATATTTTAACGGAAAGCTACAAGTGGTTCAAAATCAAACGTTTGGCGTGAAACCAATGAAATTGAGATGATGGGACTAACACTTTAGGGAGTAATGTTTAGCTGCGCTCAGCGCGGCTATTTTTTTTCGTGCAATAAGCGAGACAGGCTAGTTCCTAAAGCGTCAAAAAGTCGCTTGTTTCAAAAGTCCTGTCAAGAGAGTTACAAGTTTATCTGCTATCAACCTCTTCTTTAATTAAGTATTTTCTTTATAAACGAATCGCTGCAATATGCCATGACGGATACCCCGCATCGGATATTCACAATCAATTTACGGTCAGCCCTCAGGCGATGTCCCAGCATTTAAAAATACTTTCGAGAAGCCAACTTGGTGCATGTGGAAAAAAAGCGCAGCAGCGAATCTATTGGGTTAACACCGAAGCAATGGCGGGGGCCGAGGATTGGCTGCACAATATGAGACGCCGATGGAGCAGCGGCTTGAATTCAGCTCCTATTTATCCGACCGGGATGGAAACCCTGTTGATCCTGCTCAGGCGGGCGTTCCGGCAAATTTCCCAATAAATATTGAATTTTTGATTGAGTTCTTTGCCAAAGGGAACAGACGGAGCTGAAAATTACGGAGTACGGATGGACAGCTGGCGAGATGATGAAATATGCCATTATAGGGATGAGCCAGTCACTCGATTAACTTGCAGTCCATTTAAATGAATTCAAATAAAAAATTTAAACCAATCAACATCTGTTTAAATCGGCATAAATGATTCGCTAAAGTAAAATGTTTGAGATGGCCTGGAACTTCCGTTAGGAGAATCCGGGCTTTTCTTTTCGACTCGAACAATGTCGATTTATTTTGATATTCAATCCTGTATAAAATTGTATAATTTAAGAATGCGCTTACAAAAATGGTGAAGTGAAAATAGGGGGCTAAACAATGTTTAAACAACGATATCCAAGTTGAGAGGAGAAATGGAATGTCTAAAGCCGATGAATCATTCCTTCATTTGTACCAAATGATTAACGAAGCCATCTCTCATGGCATTGTCCATCATGTCGCAGAGGACGAACAGCATGAGGGAAGGACCATTCGTCTGCAGGATCGGAATATGCTCAATTTTGGCTTATGCAGCTATTTAGGGCTTGAGGCCGATTCCCGTTTAAAACAAGGGGCAATCGATGCCGTAAACCGTTACGGGGTTCAATTTTCTGTCTCGCGCGCCTATGTTTCGCATCCGCTATGCGAGGATGCAGAAGGACTGCTAAGTCAAATATTTGACGGTAAACCGGCGCTTTTTGCCCAAACGACAACGCTCGGCCATCTGTCAGCGCTGCCTATTTTAATTGAACCGGGCGACGCCGTGCTGGTCGATTTTCAGGTGCATAACAGCGTTCAGACAACCGTAAATATCGTGCGGACCAAAAAGGTGCATATCGAGTACATTCGCAATGATGACATGGAGCAACTGGAGGAAAGAATCGTCGCATTAAAAGAAAACCATCGCCGAATATGGTATTTGTGCGATGGCATTTATAGCATGTACGGCAATGAAGCGTCTTTGGATGCTCTTGAACGGCTGCTGAATAAATACGATCAGTTTCATTTATATATTGACGATGCTCATGGCATGGGCTGGATCGGCATAAATGGCAGAGGCTTTGTCCTCAGCCGCATCCCGCATCATGACCGTATGATCGTTGTCACTTCGCTTAGCAAATCATTTTCTGCCGGTGGCGGCGCAGTCGTATTTCCCAACTACGAAATGTATCATAAGGTCAGGTCATGCGGAGGGCCGATGATCTTTTCTATTCCGTCCAATCCGCCAACGCTTGGCGCAGTCATCGCTTCTGCCCACATTCATCTTTCCGACGAGTTGCCTGCATTACAGAGCAAGCTGTTGGATCATATTCGTTATTTCAACGAGACGGCCAAAGCTTACGGACTTCCGCTTGTACATGCAACCGAAAATCCGATTCGCTTCATTGGGGTGGGTTTGCCAAAGCTCGCATATGCGGTAGTCAGCCGTCTACAGGATATGGGCTTCTATACGAATATAGCAGCTTATCCGGCTGTGCCAATGCGCCGCTCGGGTATCCGCATTACGCTGACGAACCATCATACGAAGGAAGATATTTTTGCTCTCATTCAGGCCATTGCGGCAGCGCTGCCTGAAATCGTTACAGCAGGCGCAAGCTCCATGGACAAGCTGTTCAAAACGTTTAAAATGCCGCAGCTCCAGAGTTCCAAAAATATGGTTGCTGCTGCAACGGTTGAAAGAAGTGCCGAGCGGGGCGGGCTGTCTGTAGAACATCATGAAAGCATCGAAGCGATTGGGAAGGAAGAATGGAATCGACTGCTGGGGGATCGCGGTTATGAATGGGATTTCCTGCTCGCTCTGGAGAAAACCTTTATCGACCAATCGAATCCCGAGGACAAATGGAGCTTTCATTATTTTATCGTCCGCGATAAAGAGGGGTTTCCTTTGCTTGCGACATATTGCACCGGTGTGCTGCTGAAGGACGACATTTTGGAATCAAGCGCAGTGTCCATGGCCGTTGAGCAAAACAGAATCGACGATCCCTACTATTTAACCTCGCACTACTTGGTTATGGGATCGCTCCTTAGTGAAGGGAATCATCTTTATTTGGATCGTGGCGGCGACTGGCAAACAGCCATGGACCTGTTTATAGAGGCCGTTCAGGCAGAACAGGCGAAAGCCCAAGCGAATACGATCATGCTGCGCGACTTCCCGGACGATGACGAGGAACTGGCGCGATATATGTACGCTCAAGGTTTTCTCAGCAAACCGATGAGAGAAAGCAACGTATTGGTGCTCTCGTGCAGCAATAAAGGGGACTACTTGGCGGGACTGTCCAAAAGTGCGCGTTCGGTCATTCGCAAGGAAGTGCTGGCGCTGGAGCACATGTTTGAGATGGATATTTTGGATAGCGACAGCCCGCCAGCCTCAGAGGAAACGATCCGTCATTTACACAGCTTGTATCTAAGCGTTCAGCAACGGAAACGCGACATCAATACGTTCCCGCTGCCGATGAATTTATGGCTTGAACTGACGAAAAGTCCAGGCTGGGAGCTGCTTATGTTTCGGATTAAACCGGAGTATGGAGGCGATCCGAATGGACGGCCTGTCGGATTCTTAAGCTGTTACAAAGGCGAGAATCATTACTTGTTGTCCCTGATCGGCATCAATTCCGATTATACGGGGTCTCATCATGTGTACCGCCAAGCGTTTTATCAAGCGATTGTACGGGCCATGGACCTAGGACGGTCAACCGTTTATTTAGGAGTTGACGCCAATAAAGAAAAGCAAAGATACGGCGCCAGCCTGCATCCTTCGAAGGTGTACTTCCAAACGTTAGACCATTACGCTTATCATGTGCTGGAAAATATCAAGTCAGGCCTCGGTAATAGAGTGGAGGTTACACGATAAGGAAAGCACCTGAAAAGCCCCTTTCCCGAAATGGGAAGGGGGCTTTTGGGTGTAGTGTTGTACAGATGCGGTCATAACGGCCCGCTGTCCAGCTCCTTTTGCCGCTAGGTCAATATCAATATAGTTTACCTAAAGCTTCAGCGGTAAAAGGTTTTATTTCCTCAAGTTTTCCATCGTGCACTTTAACAACCCATTCGGGGTCTGCCAGCAAGGAACGTCCTACGGCAGCCAAATCAAATTCGCCCTGCTCTAATTTCGCGATTAAGCCATCCAAGCTAGTTACTTTCGCCACGTGGCCGGGAGCGAATGAGTTTAAAAACTCGTCGTCCAGCCCAACCGATCCTACGGTTATGGTCGGTTTACCCGTTAATTTTTTGACCCATCCAGCGAAATTCAGCTCGGATCCCTCATATTCAGGCTCCCAAAAACGTCGCGTCGAGCAATGATAAATGTCCACGCCTGCGGATGTCAGTGGCTCTAGAAACGACGCCAGCTGTTCCGGCGTCTCTGCCAGCTTGGCCGAATAATCCGACATTTTCCATTGGGAAATGCGCAGTGCGATCGGGAAATCGGGTCCAACGGCGTTTCTAACGGAGTGAATGATTTCTGCGGCGAACTGGGTTCGCCCCTCTAAGCTGTTGCCGCTGTAGCGGTCCGATCTTTGGTTGGTCCTTTCCCAAAAAAATTGATCGATTAAATAACCGTGAGCCGCATGGATTTCGATTCCGTCAAATCCAAGCTCCTTTGCGTTGGCGGCCGCTTGAGAGAAAGCGTTAATAATGGAAGCGATATCTGATTCGCTCATTGGAGCGGTTATCTGATTTCCGTTTAAATCAATGCCGGAGGGCCCAATCGGAAGAGATTCCGGATTTGGAAGAGCTCCGACGGCTCTTGCCATCCCAACATGCCACAGTTGAGGAAAGATGAGGCCTCCTGCAGCGTGAACTTGTTCCACTACAACAGACCAGCCCTCTAGCGCAGAACCGAAAAAATGCGGAACGTTTGGATTGTCGGCGGAGGAAGGGTGATCAATGACTGTCCCTTCTGTAATAATGAGGCCAACCCCATTTTCGGCGCGGCGCCGGTAATACTGAGCGACATCCATCCCGGGAATGCCGCCCGGTGAAAATCCTCTGGTCATTGGCGCCATCACAATTCGATTCGGCAACGTCAGCTTGCCTAGTGTCATTGGCGTAAATAAAGGCTTCATGTGAGGATGAACAGGCAGTGAGCGGTTATTTGTTTTCATTTGAATTTAAGTCCTCCCATATCTATTGGCATTCCATGTGCCGATTTGCGGCTCTGCAATGGAAGAGAGTCCGAACAAAGCGCACAATATACCGGGCAATTTTGCAGAAACCTTTCGGATCAGTGAATAGAGTATAAATGAAGGAAAGGGAGAATGGAAAGATGCCGCCGGACCTGATTCCTTGTCATCGATAATTAAGGCTAATTTATAGAGAATACAACACCCGCGTTAAGACAGCTTTTGTTTTCTAGGCCAAATAAAATAAGTTAAGAATTCGATTTGGATTTATGAAGGAGCTGTTTGAGAGAGCGACGGAAAATAAAGCTTCAGCCCTTGTTTAAACGAGATAAAGAGGAAATTTAAAATTGCTTTGAAAAAGCCCTGCGTAGACACGCGGGTTTTTTGTTTTGGACGGAATGTTCCCCTTTTCGAAAAAATGAAGTCTTTGTAAATTTATTTAAGATTCGTTAAAGGTTATCTCCGTAATATAGGGCTCAGCAAGGAAACAAAGAAAGGATTTTGGCGGAGGGGATGAAGGGAATGGCGATTGAGGTTTTTAACCGATATGAAAACAAATATTTGCTCGACGACATGGCGTACATCCGGTTTTACGAGCGGTTGCTCGATTATATGGAGCCAGACGATTATAACAAAAAAAATCCTTTTTATTCGATCAGCAATCTCTATTTCGACACACACGATGATGCGCTAATACGCAAGAGCATTTCAAAACCGAAGTACAAAGAGAAGCTGAGGCTTCGTGCTTACGGGGTACCGAATTGGGGGGCAAAAGGATATTTGGAGCTGAAAAAAAAGGTTTACGGCTTGGTCAATAAACGAAGATCGTCGCTGCGGCTCGACGAAGCCCATATTTTTGTCACAACCGCACAATTGCCGCCACCGCAGGAATATATGAACAAACAGGTGATGAACGAAATTCAATATTTCCTCTCGCGATATGAATTGGAGCCTAAGTTGTATCTGGCTTATGAGAGAAGGGCTTTATTCAGCAAGGAAAACCGCGATTTGCGCATTACGTTCGACACTGATATTCGATCAAGGCGATATGATTTGAGGCTGGAAAAAGGGGACCATGGAGAGCCGCTGCTTGGGCAAGGAAGCTGGCTTATGGAAGTAAAAGCGGAGAAGACCGTTCCGATGTGGCTGTCCCGCTTGCTCTCGGAGCATCGAATGTTCCGGACAAGCTTCTCCAAGTACGGCACCGAATATGTAAAATACGTCAAAGGCGGCAAAACCATCAAGGAGGCTATTCTTTATGCTTGAATTTATTGAATCCATCTTTGCGCCCTCTACAGCGGCGGACCCCACGCTTACGATAAGCCATGCCCTTATTACCGTACTGGTGTCGATTGTGCTTGGCGGCATGATCAGCTTCACTTATATGAAAACGTCAAATCGTGCCAACTATTCACCAAACTTTACGCTAACGATGATGCTTCTGCCCGCTATTGTCGCGATTATCATTTTGCTTATTGGAAGCAACATCGCTAGAGCGTTTAGCCTTGCAGGCGCTTTCTCCATCATCCGGTTCCGCAGCGCTCCGGGCGATCCGAAAGATATCGCTTTTGTTTTGTTTACGATGGCGTCAGGACTTGCGGTCGGCGTCGGTTCGTTTGGGTATGCCGTTCTATTTACCGTTTTGCTGTGCGGACTGATGTTTGCGCTCAGTTTTCTCAAGTTTGGACAGCAGAAAACAACGCAGCGCCTGCTTAAAGTGACGATACCCGAAGACCTTGGCTACGAGGAAGCATTTGCGGAAGTATTCCGCGACTTCGGCATTGCGTTTGAACTGAAGAAAGTCCGAACAACCGAGCTTGGAAGTCTTTATGAACTCGTATATGCAGTCACAATGGGCAGCGAAACGAATCAGAAAGGTTTTCTAGATGCCATAAGATGCCGTAACGGAAATTTGGATATCACCTTGACTATGGCTCCGACAGCATATGATTTCAGGTCGTAATATACATAGAGCAACGAAATGGGAGGAAGGACGATGAAAAGAAAATTAAGCTTATTGCAGCTTTCCGCCGACTCGCTCTCCTTTGCATCTTTGAATACAAACGCTGCAAGAGGTGACCTAAAATGACGCGCCGCAAAAAAACGGTTATAGCCGTTATATTCACCTGTGTCGCGGCAATTGGACTCATTCTTTACGGACTAGCAGACCGATACTTAATCGAACATGTCGAACAAGTCATTACGGATACGAGTAAGGAAGCAAGCGCCGCCGCTTCAGACGGAGATGTACCGCTTGGAGAGGGTTCGGCAGAAGCTCCAGAGGATGAATCAACCGCCGCGAACGGTGAGGAATCTTCCAGTGATCAGGGAGAAGCGGCGAAATATAGCGCCGACGATTGGAACTATAACAGCGATCAATTAAACATTGCTATTAAGCGGGTTACGACAGGATCGGGCAACGATCAAATTACCTACTATGCGGCCGATGTGAAAACGGCGGAAGCCTCAATGCTGAAGGCTGCTTTCGCGGAAAATGCATTTGGCCGCAACATTATTGAAAATACGTCCAAAATCGCATCGGATCACGAAGCCATCTTCGCCATAAACGGCGATTATTACGGATTTCGCAGCGACGGTGTCGTAGTTCGAAATGGCGAGCTTTACCGCGACGAACCGGCACGGGATGCGGTGGCGCTCTACGAGGACGGTACGATGGGCTCGTACGACGAAACGGCTGTTTCGGCAGAATCGCTTTTGCAAAAAGGCGTTATTCATACGTTGTCATTCGGGCCGGCGCTAGTGAAAAACGGCGAAGTCGTGCAAAACCTCGACAATGTGAAAATCGACTCCAATTTCGGAAACCGTTCCATTTCCAATGCCAATCCGCGGACGGGCATCGGCATGATCGCTCCGAACCATTATGTGTTTGTCGTAGTGGACGGTCGCTCGGCGGAAAGCAGAGGCATGACGCTTGATGAATTCGCGGGACTTTTCGGCGATTTGGGGGCCACGGAAGCTTACAATTTGGACGGCGGCGGCTCCTCTACGATGTATTTTATGGGACGAGTGGTGAACAATCCGCTTGGCAGAGGACAGGAGCGCGGAGTTAGCGATATTTTATACGTCGGAGGGGAGTGATTGAGGTGACCGTGTTAATTCCTTCCTATCAGCCTGACCATCGGCTGGTCGATCTAGTCGGTCGGCTGAAAGCGGTGACGGATGCTCTTATCGTTATTGTTGACGATGGCAGCGGCGACCGATACCGCACGATTTTTGATGAGGTCAAATTGGCCGGCTGCACCGTGCTTACTCATGTAGTAAACCTTGGGAAAGGACGAGCGCTCAAAACGGGATTCCAATACATTCGAGAACTGGGAGCAAAAGAAGGCGTTGTATGCGCCGACAGCGATGGACAGCATGAGCCGAGAGACATTATGTCGGTGGCCAGTTCGGTCGCGTCAGGTGGAAAAAGGATTGTTCTTGGAAGCCGCAGCTTTACCGGTAAAGTTCCGCTGCGCAGCCGATTCGGCAACCGTCTGACGAGTAAAATCTACGATGTTGCGACTGGCATTCACATTTCGGATACGCAGACCGGACTAAGAGGCTACCCAAGCGAACTGCTCGGCTGGCTGTGCGAAGTACCGGGCGAACGGTTCGAATACGAGATGAACTTGCTGCTCGAAGCGCCGCGTCAAGGGTTCGCCATTGCGGAATTGCCGGTCGAAACCATTTATTTAGACGACAACAAATCTTCGCATTTCCGTCCCGTTGTCGATTCGGTCAAAGTCTATTGGCCATTTCTTAAGTTTAGCGCTTCATCCATGCTTTCCGGCGTACTCGATTTTTTGCTTTTTTTCTTGCTTTCGGCTTGGACCTCAAACTTATTGGTCTCCGTCGTATTCGCTAGAATAGGGAGCTCGCTTGCGAACTATTCGGTCAATCGCCGCTTTGTGTTTGGCCGCTCCACGCAAACGCCGGTCATGTGCTCCATGACAAAATATTATTTGCTTGCAGGCACCATCATGGGGCTAAACTACGGGATGTTGTATTTGCTTCATATCGGCATGGGGCTGCATCTCGTTCCATCCAAGCTATTGACGGAATGTTTGTTATTTCTTTTAAGCTACTGGTTCCAAAGAAAATATATTTTTTAACTTAGGAGGGTCCGAATGAGGAGCCAAACGTTTATTAAACAAGTCGGCTGTATTCTTCTGTGCGCAATCTTGTTAACTGGATGTATGAAGGAAGGCAATACTGGCGGCACGACCGATACGGCGATCATAGAGACAGGCGAAACCGTTGTAAAGGAGCTCGACTACGTTGGACAAATCGACAAAACCAAAATGATGACTTTTTCGATTACAGCCGATGAGGCAAAGTGGCAGGAAATGCTGGACAATGCGGCTAACGAGGAGTATATTTCCGCAGATGTAACCATTAACGGAACATTGATCAAAAACGTCGGCATTCGTCCAAAAGGCAATTCCAGCTTGAGGCAAATTGTAAACGACGACACGACGGACCGGTACAGCTTCAAAATCAAGTTTGATGAATATGTGGAAAATCAAACTTGGCTTGGACTAGATAAAATCGTGGTCAACAACATTCATTCGGACAACAGCTATTTAAAAGAATATTTGAGCTACGACATTATGAGTTATATCGGCGTTGACGCTCCTTTATATTCTTTCGCCAATATTGAAGTGAACGGCAAAGCTTGGGGATTCTATCTCGCGGTCGAAGATTTGGACAGCGGCTATTTGGATAGGACGCAGGGAGGCGAAGGCGAGCTTTATAAACCAAACAACGACGGCAATATGGGCGGCGGGGGCATGAGAGACTTCGCTCCGGGAGATGGCGCCGCGCCTGGCAATAATCCGCCTGCGGCTAATAATGGAAACGCTGAGCAGCCGGCCCCTCCTGCAGAAGGCAACGCACAAACGCCGAATGCAGCAGGTACGCAAGCTCAAACGCCAGCCAATGGCGGAGGCGATCAAGCGCAAATCCCGCCTGTCGAAGGCGCTGCACCGGGCAATAATCCGCCGATGGAGCCTCCGGCCAACTTCGACCCGGCAAATATGCCGGATTGGGGCGGAAGAGGAAATGGCGGCGGTCCCGGAAGGATGAACGGTGGCGGGAAAGGGGTTTCCCTGGAATATACGGATGATCAAATTAGCAGCTACTCCTCCATCTTCGACAATGCCGAAACAAAAACGACGGAAGAGGATCATAAGAGAGTCATTACGGCACTCAAAAATTTAAGCACAGGCACCGATCTGGAAACTTACGTGGATGTAGATGCGGTTCTGAGATATTTTGCGGCTCATACCGTTGTGGTAAATATGGACAGCTACACATCGATGATGGCACACAATTTTTATCTTTATGAAAATAACGGAAAAATCAGCATACTGCCATGGGATTACAACTTGTCATTTGGCAGCTTCCAATCCGGCAGCGCATCCGATGCCATCAACCTTGCGATTGATACCCCAATCTCTGGCGTAACGTTGGAGCAGCGTCCGCTTCTTGGAAAACTGCTAGAAGTTCCGGAATATAAGGAAAAGTATCATGAATATTTGCAGCAAATCGTCGACGGATATTTTTCCGGCGGGAAATTCGAGCAGACGGTTTCTGCTCTTGATCAATTGATTTCGGAGCATGTCAAAAATGATCCAACCGCGTTTACCACATTTGAAAAGTATCAAGCAGCGATTGCCGAAATTAAGAAGATTGGAACGCTTCGTGCCGAAAGCATTCAAGGCCAACTGAACGGAACGATTCCTTCTACAACAGAAGGACAAAAGGCGGATTCAAGCAAGCTCATTGACGCTTCGTCGGTTGATTTGTCCAAATTGGGCGACTTCGGGGGCGGCAGAGGCGGTGCTGGCGGATTTAGACCGGGCGGCGGGCAAGGCAACTTCCCTTATGGGATGGGGCAAGGGTTCCCTCAGCGGGGCAATGGCCAAAATGCGCCGAACGGACAAAGCGCACCTAATGGGCAAAATGCGCCGAATGCACAAAATGCACCTAGTGGGCAAAACACGCCGAATGGGCAAAGTGCCCCTGCGGAAAATGCACCGAATGCCTAATAAACGTCTCAATGGCAATAACGATCTGTAGCAAAAGAATAATAAAAACGGGCACTCGGATTTTTCCGAATGCCCGTTTTTTGATCCATTAATATTTAGCTGCAATTTCCAAAAATGCTTTTTCCAAGTCATCCGCTTTTTCGTGAATAAGGAGCAGCACATAGTTTCCTTTAGTGGCGATTTTGTAGTTTTGTGCGTTTTTGTACGGCTCAGGCAAATAAGTTTCGAACGTCTTCTGAATGTCTGCAGCGCGCTCTTCAAACGCCTTTTTGACAGCGTCGATGTCTTTTGCATCCTTTACCTTTACAACAGTGAGCTCATCGGAGGAAAGGCTCACAGCCGGAGATTGCACTGTATATTCTTCAAGAAGGCTAAGATCAAGCTTGTAGTAGTCTTTTAACAAATCTGCTGGCAGCTCCATAACGGACGGAGGATTTTCTACCTTTTTCACCATTTCATTTATAATTTTGCCTGTAGAAGTGGTTGGCGCCTTTTCTTCAGGCTGTGCAGGAGTTTCCGGTTCAATGGATGGAGACGGGCTAGGTGCAACGCTTTCGGTTGGTGGAGTTGATGTTTTTGGCATTTCGGCATTGTTTTTGGCGTTGCCTCCGCAAGCGGTCAGCAAGCTGCCGAGCAAAGCGGTTACTAAGAGAAGGGACAAAGCTGTTTTTTTCATGATGGTTGTTCTCCTTATACTTGTTTCTATTAAAAGCGATTTGATTCAGAGTAACTGACGGCTATAGGGGGCAAAATGTTGCAAAAGGACGTGCTTGTGCTGTCTGGCATATCTTTCCTTAGCTATTTGCAGCACAACAAATGAAAGTGATTCTTTACATTTTGTCCTGTACAAACCTCATTAAGGATAGGGTTAAAAAATAGGGTTGACACGACACCAAATGGTGTCCTATTATTAAAAGGACACTAAATGGTGTCATTTAAAATGTTCGCACCATACGGCTATTGCTTTCAAAGTGGGCTGCTTGCATCAAGGTGTGAAAGGCACGCCTGCCCTTTGGCAATACTAGTAGGAGAGGGTGTTGTGAGCGAAAACAACGGAATGCGGGATGTTTTTGACGCTGTTGCAGATCCAACCAGGCGCCGGTTGATCCAACTGCTGGCAGGAGCAGAGGAAATTCCGCTTCATGAGTTAACGGCTCAATTTCAGATGGGGCGGACGGCAATATCCAAGCATTTGACTATTCTTAAAGAAGCAGGACTCGTACTCGACCGCAAAGCTGGCAGAGAAACACGATTTCGGCTAAATGCCGCACCGCTTAAGGAGATCCACGATTGGGCGGCTTTCTACAATAAGTTTTGGATGACGAACTTGCTTCGATTAAATCAATTATTATTAGAGGAGGAAGAATAATGAGTTTGATATTAAATTTAGATTTTCAGTATACAACGTCAATTGAGAAGCTTTGGGCTGCGGTGACGGACTCGGACCAGCTCGCTAAATGGGTTTTGCCCAATGATTTTAAGCCGGAGGTTGGTCATCGTTTTAAATTCCAAGCAGAACCGAACGAATGGTGGGACGGTCTTATCCAAGGGGAAGTGCTAGTTGTGGAACAACCTCAACGGTTGTCCTATTCATGGGAAAGCGGAGGGGAGAAACATACCGTCGTTTGGACGCTTCAAGACTTAGGCGAGGGCAAAGTGAACCTTCATCTTGAGCAAACCGGGTTCTCCAATCCACAGGGGCTTGAAGGCGCAAAATATGGCTGGAGCGCTTGGTGCGGCGAATTGGAAAAGCTGCTCGCTTCATAATTCAGCGCTTGGCTTGCTTCATACAAACCGGCTGCATCCGAAATGCAGCCGGTTTATGTCTGCTTAAGCTAAAAGATATGATATTGTAGAAACAGAGACTCATATAATCGAAAGGATGGTAAAGAGTGAGCGAAACGAATCAAGGATTTATCGTCATCTCGGGCGCAAGGGAAAACAATCTTAAAAATGTATCCCTTCAAATTCCGAAGAAAAAAATTACGATTTTTACAGGCGTATCCGGTTCCGGCAAATCATCGATCGTATTTGATACTGTTGCCGCAGAATCTACGCGTCTGCTGAATGAAAATTTCAGCATGTTCGTACGCAATTTTTTGCCGCGCGTTCCGCAGCCGGACACAGATGGAATTGAAAACTTAAGCATGGCCGTCATTGTGGACCAGAAGCGGCTTGGCGGAGGCTCTCATTCCACGATGGGTACGATCACTGACATATCGCCCATACTCCGTCTTTTGTTCTCTCGGGTAGGTCAGCCGTCTATCGGAGAATCACATATGTTTTCGTTCAATGATCCGCAAGGCATGTGTCCCGAATGCAACGGCATCGGTCGCAAGCTTGGCGTAGATATGAGCAAGGCCATTGACATGAATAAATCGCTTAACGAAGGTGCGATCATGCTCCCGGATTATACGGCTGGCGGCTGGGAGCTGAACATGCTCGTTCAGGGCGGCCCTTTTGATCCAGACAAAAGGCTGAGCGATTATTCACCTGAGGACCTGGAAGAGCTGCTTTACGGCAAAGCGAAAAAAGTAAAAATGGATTTTGCCGGCAAAGCGACAAATATTACAGTGGAAGGCGCCATTGAGAAATTCGCCAACAAATATATTAAGCAGGACGTGAAGACAAAGTCCGAGCGTACGCAAAAGGCGGTTGCGCCGTTCATCACCGAAGGCGCTTGTTCGAGCTGTCGAGGAGCGAGGCTCAGCCAAGCTGCATTGGGCTGCAAAATTAACGAATTAAACATTGCGGAGATGTCTTCCATGGAGGTGGGACAGCTTATCCGCGTCATTCGGGAAATTGACAATCCGGTTGCCGCAACAATGGTGAAATCGCTAACGGAGCGATTGCAGCATTTGGTGGATATTGGGCTGGACTATTTGACGCTAGATCGGGAAACCGATACGTTGTCCGGCGGCGAGTCGCAGCGTGTCAAGATGGTGAAGCATCTAAGCGGCTCTTTGGTGGATGTCACTTATATTTTCGACGAACCTAGCGTTGGGCTCCATCCTCGCGATGTACACCGGCTAAATGAATTGCTTCAGAAACTGCGGGACAAAGGCAACACCGTTATTGTCGTCGAGCATGATCCAGATGTCATTAAGGTGGCGGATCATATTGTTGATGTTGGGCCTCACGCCGGAAGCCGCGGCGGCAATATCGTCTATGAAGGAAGTTACCAGGGACTGCTGGAATCCGGTACGTTGACTGGTTCTCATATGAAGCTTCCGCTTCAACTTAAACAGGATAGCCGGAAGCCGTCGGGTAAACTATCTATACAGGATGCGAATCTCCATAATCTAAAAAACGTAAGCGTCGATATTCCGACGGGTGTGCTGACAGTCGTAACAGGTGTAGCCGGTTCTGGCAAAAGCACGCTAATCAACGACATCTTCCTTAGTAATCATTCAGATGCCATCGTTATCGATCAATCGGCAGTAGGTATTTCGACTCGTTCGAATCCCGCGACGTATACTGGCATTATGGACGATGTGCGTAAGGCGTTTGCTACAGCAAACAAGGTAAACCAAGGCTTGTTCAGCTTCAATTCCAAAGGAGCTTGCGAGAACTGTCAAGGGCTTGGCGTCGTCTATACCGACCTTGCTTTTCTGGACAGTGTGAAGCTGCCATGCGAAGTATGCGGCGGCAAAAGGTTCAAAGAAGAGGTATTGGAATACAAGTACAACGGCAAAAATATTGCCGAAGTGCTGCAAATGACGGTAGAGCAGGCGCTCCAGTTTTTTGAGCTGAAAGAGGTCGTGCGCAAACTTCAAGCGATGAGCGATGTGGGGCTGAACTACATTACGCTCGGTCAGCCGCTCAGCACGTTGTCGGGCGGAGAATGCCAGAGAATTAAGCTGGCAAGCGAGCTTCATAAGAACGGCAGCATCTACGTCATGGATGAGCCGACTACCGGCTTGCATATGTCCGATATCGGGCACTTAACGGAAATCATGAATCGCCTCGTAGATGCCGGTAATACGGTTATTGTTATCGAACACAACCTTGAAATCATCAGCCAAGCAGATTGGATTATCGACATGGGACCGGATGGAGGCAGCAAAGGCGGCCAAGTGGTGTATGAAGGAACACCTTCGGGGATTGCTCAGGCCGAGCAATCGATTACGGGAAAATATTTGGTGTAAAGCAAGTTATTCCAAGGCTGCCGGCCCCAATCGGCAGCCCTTTTATTTATGTGCCGATTTTGCGGATGCCACTAATCGCTTCTTCAACGAGTAACGGATGAATTTCCAGATCGTCACCCCACAATAAGAAGGTTAGCAAAAAATAATAGGAAATTATTTATTAAAGTTGGTAAACTGGGGTTCAATCCCGTTGGGAAGGATGATTTGAGATGAATAAAGAGTTAAACGTTCTAAACCGCAACCGAAATCGGATCATTCCGATTTTTAATTGCGATTACGACACATTTGACACCCATTTAGAGTTTTATACCGCTATGGGCTTCGATATCGTTTATTACCAGAAGGCTCCCTATCGCTATGCATCTGTGAATAGAGAGGGCATTGGAGAGTTTAGCTTTTATGGGGTGAAAAACTTCAAGGAAGATGGACAAGTAGGCGGTTGTTATGTAGTTGTGCCTAACGTCCGGCAAATTTTTGAAGAGCTCAAAGCCAATTTAAAAGCTTATTACGGCAAAATTCCAGTCAAAGGGACGCCAAAAATTTCCAGGTTGAATCAAACGACCGAGGATTGGAGAGTGAATGTGACAGATGCTGTCGGCAACACGATCATTATCGGCGAAAGCTTTGGGGATTCAACTGCGCTGATGGAAGCAGAAGAAGGTAGAATTAAGGCGCTTCAATCCAAATTTGAAAAAGGCTACGCCGGAGCGTACCGGTTTGCCTATTCCAAAATGGATTATCTGGCCGCTAGAAATACGTTGGAAGTTGCGTTTCATAAGTTCAGGGAAGAAATATCGAATGAGCTATTATTTAAAGCCAAAGTTTTGCAAGCAGACATTTACAATGAGCTGGGTCAAAAGGAGAACGCAGACGAGGCACTGCAAGAAGCGGCATCGATTATATTAACGGAAGTAGAGAAAGAAAACGTAAAGAATGAGCTAGAACGGTTTCATGAACTAAACAAAGGGGACATTTGATCGTTATATTTCTTTACAGTTATATAACCATATAGTAATATAAAGTGGGTGGAAAAATAAACTAGCTGGAGGATGGATTAAATGGAGGGAAAAGTAGTACAGATAGACGGGCATCGAGTCGTGCGTTTCGAGCGGTACTTCAGGCATCCGGCGGAAAAGGTATGGGAGGCGATTACAAATTCGCAGCAGTTGGCCAAATGGTTAACGGTACGGACGGAAATGGAGCTTAAGGTGGACGGCAAATTAACTTTTAGCTGGGAGAACGGTGATCGTGTAAATGGAACATTTTCGAAAATCGTCCCGCCGTCTGAGTTGGAATATACTTGGCTTGAGCCGGATTCGGGTCACTCGGTCGTACGTTGGAAGCTGGAAAGCGAAGGTGAGGGCTGCCGGCTCCATTTGACCCACACTTTCTATGATTCCGCTGTTGTAAAGAATTATTTGGCAGGCTGGCATGTGCATCTTGATGTTTTGGATGAGGTGCTCAGTGATCGGTTCGACCAGTTCCCTTGGGGAAAAGTAAAGGAAATGCTCGTTCATTATACATCCAAATTGGAGGGGGAATGAGAATGGAACCATTAACGATATATCATCGTTCATTCATCAAGGCATCGCCAGCCAAAGTTTATGAAACAATCGCAACGGGAGAAGGCTGGGATGCGTGGTTTACGCAAGGAACATCCGTTGATGCGCGTCCAGGCGGAAGGATTCATTTCCGGTTCAAGGATTTTGGACCCGATCATATTACGCTTGAGGATGGCGGGACGGTACTAGAGGCGATTCCTGAAGCGAGATTTGTATACCAGTGGACTCCTGGAGATACGACGACGACCATTTCTTTTGTGCTGACAAAGATAGGCGAAGGAACTTTGGTTTCCGTGGAGGAGTCTGGTTATAAAGGAACGGCTGCGGATTTAAAAGCTTTTGCCGATTGTGCAGTGGGATGGGGAGAGGCGCTCACTTTGCTCAAATTTTATTTGGAGCATGGCGTCACCTATGGTCCAGTTCCGCGACATCAATTGGAGAAGCCGATGACAGAGCAGTATTCAACGCGAACGGATCATTTTATAAATTCACAACAATAAGCAGAGGGCAGACTATGACAGCAAAAAATGTTTTTGAAGTGTTGGCCGAGCCGCATAGACGAACGATGCTGGACTTGCTTCGCATTCGTGAACGTTCGGTGGGGGAGCTTGTGAATCTATGCGGGCTTAGTCAGCCAGGGGTTTCCAAACATCTTCGAATTATGCGGGAGGCCGGTTTAGTTGAAGTGAAATCGGTTGCTCAAAAAAGCTTCTATTCTATTCGGCCTGAGCCGCTGAAAGAAATCGACCAATGGCTGGAATCATATAGACATTTTTGGTCGAAGCAGCTTGATCATTTGGAAGCTTTTTTGGATCATGAGGAATAAAATGAAGAGAGTGCTCCATCGGCGACCACACCTTTGAAGCACTCTTTTTGTAAAGTTAAGTTAGTCGGTTAGGCTATCTACGATAAGGCTCGCATAAAGCTCTGCGCCTTTCTTCTTCAAGTGAACGCCATCAGCAGCAAATAAATCCTCGTTTCCTTTACTCGCAGCATACCAATCTATTATTGTGACGTTTGAAGCTTTTTTCGCTGTTGCAGCTAACATTTTGTTAACGGAATCCTGCCATTTGCGAGGAACTCTTGTGTTTATGAACACAATTTCCCGCTTTTCGCCGATTACGCCAAGCAGCTCATTCATCTGTTTTGTTGTAAAGGACCCGTTCGTACCCAGTTGAATAACGACGGTATCCGCCAGCTTATTGCTTTTTTTAAGCTGTTCAATTATGTTTGCCGCCGCTCCAAATTGCCTTCCTACTTTCCCATCCATGTAGATGCCGGGAAGCTGTTTTTCCAAATAGGGGGCTGCATCCAAAAGAACAGAATCTCCGATAGCCGTAATGTTGTGCTTGTTAAGAGGAGTGACGGGCTTCTTCTCCGGGACAGGTTTTACCGCACTGCCCGGATTCGAGCTTGGGCCAATTTGTTTATTGCTCTCCTTCTGCTCGGATTTCTGGCTAGATTTCTGATCCGTCTTCTGATCCGATTTTTGATCAGGTTTTTGTTCAGTGACTGGCTTTTCCTCCGTTATATCCTTTGTATCTTTTTTATCAGAACCGTTAGGTTTTACTGTGTTTACAGTATCCTTTTGTTTATCTTGTTTTGCTTTACCTTGTGTGTTGCCAGTTGTTGCTTCTTTTGTCTGATTCGGCGCGGCAACCGCTGAATCGTCCTTTTTGGCATCCAAACTTTCAGATTGCAGGTTTGCGCTGCCTGTGCAGGAAACGCCGGTTAAAACAAGAACGATGACGGCCGCTAAAGCGGTTGTTTTTCTAAGACGGAACGACGATTTCGTTTTTTGTTTTACCCAAGTGTACATATTGCCCAAAGCTCCGCGTCGAATAGGTTCTTCAATAAATCTCCAGGATAGCTCGGCAAGGACCAAGGTGAGAGCAAGCTGCATAAACGCTCGTGCAAGATGGAACTCGGCAGCTTCTGCTGTGGGAGTGGTCAACACGATAATCGGATAATGGTACAAATAAATGCCATAGGAGCGTACACCAATCCAAGTAAAAGCTTTATTCCCCACGATTCCAGCTAGTTTGCTGGCAGGATGCGCTAGAACGGCTACAACTGCCGCAGTAGCTAGAGCAAACAGGACCATGCCTCCTTGATATAAAAATGAATCATATTCGCCAATCTGGGCCATCATCACAATAATAACCCCGAATCCGAACATACCGATACCATCGAGGAGACGGCGACTGCGCTCGGAAAGCGTACTAGACAGCTTTGAACTCGGCCAGACGATGGCAAGTGCTGCACCAATCAGCAAACCGAAGGCTCTTGTATCTGTACCGTAATAAACACGGCTCGGATCTGAGCCAGGTACATACAGCAGCGCCATTGCTCCAGCGGAAATAGCGGCAGCAGCTAGTGTCCATAACGCAAGCTTGCCGCGTTTTGGCGAGAAGCGGATAGCGATGAGCAAAATGAAAGGCCATAACAGATAAAATTGTTCTTCCACCGCAAGCGACCATAGATGACCGAATGGAGAAGCGGGGCCAAAGCTTTCAAAATAAGAAACCTCATGAAAGATGAGCCACCAGTTATTTATATACAGTAATGCCGAACCGATATCGCCTTTCAGGGATAGAAGCCGATTCGGATCGAGAATAAGCAATCCTAATGAAACGACCGCGATCATGAGAAACATAGCTGGCAGCAGCCTTCGAGTACGGCGAATGAAAAAGGTTTTGAGGTCCAATGTTTTGTTTTGGCTCAATTGTTTCAGTAATAGGTCAGTAATCAGATAACCGGAGAGCACAAAAAACATCGTAACCCCAAGCAAGCCGCCGGGTATCCCTTTTACGTTTAAATGGTAGGCGATGACTGTGAGTACGGCGATGGCTCTCAGCCCATCGAGTCCCGGCATGTAGCGATAGTTGTTGTCGAGCGGCTTAGGCATTTCGGTATCCCCCAACACTTAAGCGCATGGGAGATGCAGCAGCAGTCAAGTAGATAAAAAGAAGCTCGCAGAAACAGTGGTGTTTGAAACAAGTGTCGGTGGTAAAAATGATGTTCAGCCCCTCTAGATGATAAATCGTTGTCATGTCATTATAGGGCGAATGGAACATTAATTCGTAACAGAACAGTTACAAAACGGAATCAAATTCGTTTCAATCGCAATAGGGGGTTGGCTAGCCACTAAGCCGTTGAACGAATAGATACAAATAACGGAAAGTACGTCAGCACATTGTTTTCCCGATCTAGCAGTTTTACCGTATAAACGCCCGTTCGATTAACGACAAACTTGATTTGCATGGCGGAATCGATTCCTTTGGGTAGCCCCTCCGGTCGGCGATTGACGATGCCTTCCAGCTCTTGCGACCATAATACATTTTTCTTTGTATCGGATACGCTCAAAAAGATCGAATCGTCCGCCACGTTCTGCATCCATATTTTGATCCATGCGGTTAAGTGAACGACAGTGGGGTACACGTTTACTTGTACAGAATTGCGAATGTTTTCAATCGTTTGGCTGTGTGTCGTTTCGTCAAATGAAACATGATCGGCCAAAATAAGCTGATAGTGCAACGATAAGGCCACCGTTATTCCTCCTTTTTATTTTGCAAGCGCATGTTTCAACAGTCAACTGGCTGCATTCATTTTGGCATACATACCAATTTCCGTGTACGGCACTAGTTCTTCACCAATCAAGTCCAAAATTTCGCCGTCTGAACGAACAACAGTGGACCAGCGGGCATAGACCGGTGAATGGGCCTCCAGTACTGTAACTTGGCTGCCCCAGCCCCTTTGCTTCACCTTGATCAGCCATTCAGGTGCGTTCAGGAGGACAAGCCATTTGCGATCAGGTTGCAGCAGGGGAGAGGAGAGCAGTTGATCGATCGCTTTAAAGTCCGGATGCGAATACGAGACGGCGATGATCGTCATTCTCGATTGGCCGATGTGTCCAATTTTTCCTAGCAGTTCGTGCAGCTTCACTTTTTTTTGCCACTGAGTATGCATGCGATAGAAATAGGCAAACAGCAAAGAGATGGCCGCTGCACTCAAAATCGAGAAATTTGCAGGTGAAAAGGCCCGATCCGGCAAGATCGCGCTTGCCGCAACGAGCGCCAAAAGCGCGATATTCCGCCCAATCGGATACTTGTTCATCCAGCTGATAGAGCCAAAGCAAGTGCAGCTTATCGATTCATCGTGAAATAGAAACTTCTTTTTCCAAAGCAATCCCGCCGAAAATGCGCATAACAATCCGGCCGCGACGCTTCCCGTCCAAAGCGGACTTAGATCAAGAATAAATAAAACGCATAATCCGAGCTCCGTAATAAGTATCGCAAAGCCGACAAACGGAATAGCCCGTCCGGGAATAATCCGGTACGATGCAATGGAAAGTTTAAAATCGGGGAAAGTATGGCCGGATTTGCTTGTAAAAGCGATCGCAAAAATAGCGGCGAGCGACATATCAACGATGTAAGCGGAGGCTATAAGCCATATATCCATCGTCACAGCTACTCTTCCAATGCGAATAATGCAAGCTGGCCAGCCGAAAAAACGGTCGTCTCTTTCTCAATGATGCCGTTTTTGAGCCTTACAGCCATAGGGGTTTTGACTAGACCGTATTTTTTGCGGGCATCGTCGCGGTTTATCGTCAGCACAGGAAACGGGAATTGGAAGTGGCTTGCCATTACCGCATTTTCTTCGGGTGTTCCGTTGCACAGCATCATAAATTGGCCTGCAAACGTACTGGCAAAAGCGGATAATTCCGGGATCAGCGTAATACAGCTTGCGCAAGTGAGCGACAGATAGCAGATCACGGTTGTTTCCGCCAATTGCAAGTCAGCCTCAAGAGGATGGATCAAATAGGCGTCTGCACGATACTTGTATTCCTCCGGGTCGGCCATTTGATCGGCTACCGCCAGTGTGCGTTCATCAAATAAATCACGAAACGACTTTTTGCTCATGGTATGATTCCTCCATCTCCAAACGCTGTTCTCTCCACATCTCATAATATCTTCCTTTAGCTTGTAGCAGCCCTTCATGCGAACCGGACTCGGTAATAACGCCTTCATTCATGACAACAACTTGCTTGCACATCGTAGCCAGAGCCAGATTATGCGTCACAATAAGCGTCGTCAATTTCCCTCGTTCATTTAAAATTTGGCGCATTAGAGCCATTTCGGAAACGGGATCGACCTCTGATGTCGCCTCGTCCAGCAGCAAAAACGGCTTTTCTCTATACAAAGCTCTTGCTATGGCGATTCGCTGCCACTGTCCGCCGGACAATTGCCGCGCCCCCAACAATTGGTTGCCTAATACCGTTTCCAGATGATCGCGATATTCGTCCGGCACAAGCATTGGGTAACGTCTAATCAATTGATCTACCTTCGATTTGACTTCTGCGGTTGCCGTTTCCATTGCAATATTTTCATAGATGGAGAAAGGGTATTTCATATAATCTTGATTGACGACGGCGACTTGCCGGAAAAAGGGCTCTCGGGCTGTACTGCTCATGTCTTGCTGATCCATAAAAAATGTGCCGGGCCCGACATCGTGCAGCGCAAATATCATTTTCGCCAAAGTAGATTTGCCTGAGCCGTTTTGTCCAACGATGGCTATCGTATCGCCTTGCTTGACGGAAATATGGATGGCTTTCAATACGGTGAAATCAGGTGTCGCCGGATAAGAGAAATAAAAGTTTTGCAAAGAAATCGTCGCGATAGGCCGATCGCTCATCGCTCGAAGCTGTTCGGGTCGCTCATTATAGGTCGCGTGAAACAACTCGATTCGTTTCGTTATGAGAGGCAATTGTTTAAAAATCCTTCCACCGAACGCAAACATGAGCATGCTGCCTTGAATGACCGCTACAGCTGCGGTAATAGCTGCGTAATCGCCAAGCGTAATGGTTCCAGCACTTATGGAGCGTATTAAAATAAGCTGCACGGCAAAAAAACCAAGCGGTTGAAACAAGATGCTGATCGTCTTCCAAAACGCTTCCTTATCCCGCATCTGGTTCGTCCCTCGGATAACCGCTTTCGCCGCATCCATCCATTTGACAAGAAGGAAGCTTTTGTTGCGATAGATCAGCGACTCTTTAATCGCCTGCGGCTCAACCAGCAATTGACCGGATAGCCTCGATTGCACTTGATGCTGGGACACGATCTCATAATAATGCTCCATTCGAATGGATTGAATAATTTCGTGGGCAAGCGACGGGACGGAAAACAAAACGATCAGTGCAAAAGCAAGCCAGCTATGCTGAACGATTAAATACCCGTATATGGCCAACATCACGAGATGCTGCGCGATTTGGATAACGGAATTCATCATATGTTCGATATTAAACAGACTGTTGCGAATTATGTTGACGTCATTGGTAAAGGACGGAGTTTCCGAAGCGGTAATCGTATTTGGATTAATGCTGTTGTACAAATAATGCTCCAACTGATATGTGATCTTTAAAGAAAGACGACCGCCGACCAGTCTCGACAACTCGCCGATAACGAGCTCGCCCATTTTAACGACTGCGAGCGTTGCTGCAACCATCCCAATATCCTTCCAAATGAGGTCGGACATAAAACTATCGAATAGCCGCTTATTAAACGTAAAGCTTAGCCATCCCAGTACAGGCTGAAGGGCCAGCAACAGGATGGTGACAGCTACAAGCAGCTTGGATTCTCGAATCATAAGCAAGAGCCAAAACTTGAACATGGCTAACCCTCGACTTCGTGAAAAATACAAAAGGGTTCCGCTACGTCTTGATAGTGCCGGGGCTCGCTGCAAGGAAACATCGTTATGACCTGTCCTTCGGCATTGATTCCATAGGCCCAAGGATAGCCGTGCAAATTTAATTGCCGGAACACAAATTCGTCCGTCACGCGATAAATAGGCAGCTTCTCGGGAAACATGGATCTTGCTTTTTGATAGGCGGCTTCGTTTGCTTCAAGCAAAACAGTCACTCGATAGGAGGGATGCGATTCCAAAAAGATGTCCAGCGCTTCCATAGCAGGCAGACAAAAGCTGCATGTTGTGCTTAAGCTGACGAGAATGGTGTAAGGATCAAGGGGATCATAAAGAGAGGTCCCATGCCCTGGGATGATCAGATTTTCGATATAATCGCCGATATTGATCGGTTCTTTTCGGAATGGCTGAACAGCGGCAGGAATAAAGTCGGGTGTTCTCGTATTCAAGTCGGGCAACCTCCTTATGGGAGCGGGAATGCAAGTTGGCTCTTGCATTCCCGCCTTTTTGTTGTATGCGCTTACAACACTAGCTTATTTGCAGCAAAAATAGGCTCCGCAATAGCCACCTATAGAGACACAGCTTGCTATGCAGGGGGCTGTTGTTTATTCTGAAACGTTCCATATTATTATCCGTTTTTTCCGCGAGAAACTTAGTTTAAATACGCTTGTCCATCAATTGTGATTTAGCAGCAAACCGTTGGATTGATGCATTGGTAACCGTTTGCACAGACTAGCGTAACTTGTCTTCTGAATATGCTGCTGCCGCAAGGATTGGCTCCGCAATATCCGCCAATAATTTGACAATGCATCGGGCAAGGGGACATCTTTTTTCACCTCCTCTGTAGTCATAAATAGAGCATATCGTAAAAAGCAGTCCCTCATAAGTACCATAAAATATAGTACCCTCGAATGAAGGTTTTTTTGATCGATTAACCGCTTTCATTATGGACAGGACATCATGAGCCAAGCATAACTATCTATAAAAGATCAAATTTTTCTATGAAAAATTACGAATAAACCCACTAGTATTTCCAATATTTTGGTTTATAATCAAGGTGAAGTAAAAGCCGACTAAGCGCATAGGATAAGTGATAAATCTTTCTTCTCCTTGTGTTCACTCTTGCGCTCACTCCATTACCCGCTCTCGCTCTCAAATCGGCGAGGACTACACTTTGGCTAACAAGGCCGTCTAATCAAGCTGATTGCTCACCCCAAGTTGCTTTTCTCCCCCAACTGCGTACATCCTGATTAACTCACATAGAAAACAATCTGGATTTGTGGAAGGAGAGTGGATGTTCGACATTTTTCGGTGAAGCACCATGGTTGACTAGAAAAAAATTGGGTGGGAGATGATCGTATGAAAAAAGTGTTCAAACTTGTCGTGTTGGGTGCTATGTTGACGGCCGCAGCTGTTCCGGCAGCTTGGGCAGCGCCAAATGTATCGAATCCATCTGGAGATGTATTATTGCAAACGAAGGCTCCGCTAATCATTTCCCAGAAGTGGATTGCGCCTTCGAGCTTGACGAATGAGGATAAAGTATGGGCCTATTTGGAAGACAAAAAAGGCGTGCTCGGTCTAAGCGGCGATGTAAGCCAAGATTTAAAAATTGTAAAAGACGTCACGGATGCCGAAACGGGAACAAGGCATGTCAAGCTGAAGCAGTATGTGCAGGGGGTTCCAGTTTTCGGCGCGGATCAAACCTTGCATTTTGACAAACAAGGCAATGTAAGCTCGTATATTGGGAGCACATTTCCAGACAACGACGGGCAATCACTGGTTGGACTTATTCCGAGCATCAGCGCAGAGCAAGCGATTTCGATAGCGAATGAGGACGTAGAAAAGGAAATTGGCAAGCTGGGAAGCCAGCAACGCGAGCAGACAGCCGAGCTTAGCATTTATCCGTCTTC
Source organism: Paenibacillus sp. GCM10027627 (assembly GCF_042675505.1). Lineage (NCBI taxonomy): Bacteria > Bacillati > Bacillota > Bacilli > Caryophanales > Paenibacillaceae > Paenibacillus > Paenibacillus sp. GCM10027627. The sequence goes on along the minus strand of NZ_JBHTHB010000001.1, from coordinate 1,029,273 downwards.
GGAGCAACAATTGCTTGTCTATATTACGGAGGTCAATGTGCTTGAACCTTCGCCAAAGCGCGTACGTTATTTTATAAATGCTGAAAATGGGGCGATCGTGGGCAAACTTAATTTGCTCCAGCATGCGGTTGGTACGGGCGTGGGCACTCTTGGAGATACTAAAACATTTAATACTACGCCAAGCGGCTCGCAGTTTGTGCTACAGGATACTACGCGCGGAAATGGAATCTTTACGTATACGGCCAATCAGTTGCGAGTTCTTCCAGGCACGTTGGTGGCAGACGCCGATAATGTATGGAACGATCCGGCTGCTGTCGATGCCCATGCGTATGCAGGCCAAGTGTACGATTATTTTAAAAACACGTTTGGACTTAACAGCCTAGATGGCAACGGACTCGCTATTCGATCGACTGTCCATTACGGCTTAAACTATAATAATGCGTTCTGGAATGGCGTACAAATTGCATACGGGGATGGGGACGGCTCTTTGTTCCGCGCTTTCTCGGCTGATTTGGATGTCATTGGCCACGAGTTGACCCACGCGGTTACAGAGTATTCGGCGGGATTGATTTACCAAGGTGAATCGGGTGCGCTTAATGAGTCGGTATCCGACATTTTTGGCAATACGATTCAAGGAACGAACTGGCTGCTTGGCGATGATATTTACACGCCAAATACACCGGGCGACGCGCTAAGATCGCTGTCAAACCCAACCGCTTACAATCAGCCGGATCACTACAACAATAGATACACTGGTACTGCCGATAATGGCGGAGTGCATATTAACAGCGGCATTAACAATAAGGCCTTTTACCTTCTGGCGCAAGGCGGGACGCATTCCGGCATTTCTGTAACTGGAATCGGCCGCACCGATGCAGCCAAAATTTTATACAGAACGCTTACGCTGTACTTGACTCCATCCTCCAACTTTGCGGCTATTCGTGCAGCATCTATCCAAGCGGCTACTGACTTGTTCGGCGCGAATTCTGTACAAGTGAACTCCGTTGCGACTTCCTATGCGGCTGTAGGGGTAGGCAGTGTACCAAATCCAGATACTCAAGCACCGACTGCGCCAACCGGACTTGCAGCTTCGGCAGTAACGAACACAAGCGTGGCGCTTGCATGGAATGCAGCTACGGATAATGTAGGCGTTACGGGTTACGAGGTATACAGAGGGTCCGTATTGGCGGCATCTACTACTTCTACTTCGGCAACGATAAGCGGATTGACTGCTGGAACAGCCTATAATTTCACTGTAAAAGCCAAGGATGGCGCGGGCAACGTATCGCCGGCAAGCAGCGCACTTGCGGTGACAACAACAGGCTCCAATCCAGTTGATACTGTGCCGCCAAGTTCCCCTACAGGACTTGCAACAACGGCAGTTACATCAACAAGCGTAACGCTTCAATGGAATGCCTCGACGGACAACGTCGGCGTAACAGGTTACAATGTATACCGGAATAACGTTTTGACAACGACCGTAACGGGTACCTCAGTTACCATTAGCGGCTTAACCGGAGGAACGACTTACAGCTTTACGGTAGCCGCAAAGGATGCGGCAGGCAATGTATCGCCGGCAAGCAGCGCTCTATCGGTGCAAACGCCAGCAACCATTCAGGCATGGGCGCCGTTTGTATCCTATCAGGTAAATCAACTAGTGACTTACAATGGCCAAACGTATAAAGCGCGTCAGGCTCATACTTCTTTGCCGGGCTGGGTGCCGCCGAGTGCTCCTGCTTTGTGGAGCGTGGTCAACTAACATTCAAGAGTTGTAAATAACAAGTAACAAACTCAAATTACACACAGGTTTTTGAGGGAGGCGCTGTTCGCGAATCTGCTGAGATTCGCGGGACCAGCGCCTTCTTTCGTATTCATACAGAAAAAATAATGGATGAGATTGAAGATGATACTAGGACTCTTCTTAATGGAATAATCAAGAAAGACAGGGAACCGATTTGACAATAGTTTAGTTAATAAACTAAACTAATAGAGCGTACCAAATACAGTTTAATGAGGAGGAGTCAAGATGATTAAAGCAACCGTGATTTGCGAAAACACAGTATTCGGTAACCTAAGAGCAATTGCCGAGCATGGCTGGGCCGTCTATATCGAGACGGATCATGGGCATTTTTTATTTGATACGGGTCAGGGGAAAGGCTTGACGAACAACATGAATAGACTAGGAAAAAATTGGTCGGATGTGTCGGGTATTTTATTAAGCCATCATCATTGCGATCATACGGGAGGGCTGCTGTCAGCGCTTCAAGCGATGCAGCAAACCGATGTTCCCGTATACACTCACCCGCAATTGTTTAAAAAAAGCTATCTTATTCGATCCGGTTATAGCTATATCGGAATTCCTCATCCAGAGGAAACGCTGCTTGAAGCAGGAGCTAAGTTTATGTATAACCGGGATTTTGTTGAAATTGTTCCTAACCTGTTTTTAACCGGAGAAGTGCCAAGAACCAATAATTATGAAATCGGGGATACGGATATCGTTTTGGAAACCGAGGGCGGTTATGTCATTGACCCGGTTGAAGATGATCAATCGGTCATCATTCGAACGGATAAAGGGCTTTTTATTATATTGGGCTGCTCTCATGCCGGGATTATTAATATCATTAACTATTCCGTGGAAAAGACCGGTGAACATCGTGTTCATACCGTTATCGGAGGCACCCACTTATGGGCGGTCAGCGAGGAACAGAAGGAGAAAACGATTCAAGCTTTGCTGGAAATGAACATTGAACGGATCGGTGTTTCCCATTGTACCGGCTTTGAAGTCAGCGCTAGATTGGCGCAAGCATTTGGAAGCCGTTTTTTCCATTGTAACGTGGGAACTGTAGTAAGCGACTAATCGATAATCGTCCTAGCCCTTGACAATGCGGCAGGGGTAATCTAACTTGAAACTAATGGAAGTTAATTGAATGTAGGGGTTAGATTTATTTTGGACAATAACCATCATGTAATTGGTCAGCTTATTCACAGACTTCGCCGGATGGAGAGGGAACCTCGCACGTTTGGCGAAGCGGGGGAGCTTAAGCCATCGGAAATGCATACAATTGAAGCGATTGGATATGGAAACGGTATTCTTATGAGCGAGCTTGCTCAGAAGTTAAGTATAACGAAGGGCGCAGCGACACAAATTGTATCCCGTCTTGAAAGAGAGGGATTCGTACGTCGGTCCGCTCATCCACTGGATTCAAGGGCCGTCATAGTTGAGCTCGCTGAAAGAGGGAAAGTAGCTTTTATATCCCATGAGAATATGCAAATGGAATTTATAAATGCACTCCGCGAAGAGCTTGGAGAAGACGGGTATCGCATTTTTGAAAAAGGTTTGGCCAAATTTATTGAGTTTTTATAACATATCGACGCAGGTAGACCGGTTTTCTTATGGGAAGGATGTGTCCTAAAGTTGAACACGGAAAAGACGACTATTCGACTGTCGGCGATTAAGCAATCCCAAGTGAAAACTTGGGCTGCATACGGCGCGGGCATATGGGCGTTTTTGTTTGCTGCAATGTGTTTTTATTGGGCTGGCGGAGGAACTTTAGGGTTGGGAACGCTTGGGGACGGAATGAAAGAGCTGGCTCACGCTAGAGCGTCTGCTTTTGTTACTGCTTTATGGGTTACCGCCTTCCTAAAATTACTGCTGGCGTTGTTAGTGCTTTCGCTTGTTCAGCCAAGGACTCGGTTCATACCGAGGTGGATACTGTTAATCTTTACTTTTGTTGCAGGTGTGGGATTGAGCTGGTATGGTGGGGCTGGCCTAATCAAGGTGGCGCTCATGGAAGCGGGTGCGACGAATATTCCAGCTGCGATTGGTCCGCAGGCCGTTCGGTGGTATCTCTGGTTTTGGCAGCCTTTATGGCTGGCTGGAGGCATTTTGTTTTTTACTGCAACTTGGCATGGCTATCGTGCGAGTCGATACCGAAATAAAAGGTAGGCCCCCAATCCCGATCTCATTTTGCTGTTTATCGATCTTCGGCTTATGCGTATGTGCTGAGCGCTCCAGCGGTTTCTGGCACAACTAAATGTCCGAAAGGTCAACGACGGATGAGCCAGCAAATGTAGAGCCAAAAAGCCTTCAAATCCACCGCTACAGTGGGTTTGAAGGCTTCCTTTTTTTTCTTGAAATCACATTACACGAGGGGCGACCTTAAGGAATAACCTTCCAAACGGTAGCTCCGGAAGTGCCTGGCGTTTCGCCTTGCGTCCACCATTTAGCCTCGTAGTTGACGCCATTATGCGTTACTTTGTTTCCAGCGACATAGACGGCTGTTGAGCTCCATGCCGGATAAGTGGTAGGAGTATTTGGCGTGGTGACGGTAAGTACATTGCTTGCTGCCGATACATTGCCCGCATGATCAAGCGCTTTTACCGTGAAGGAATACGAAGTATTTGCCGTTAAGCCCGCAACAGTGTATTGAACGGCTGGTGACGTCACAGTTGCGACATACGTGCCGCCGTTGAAGATTTGATACTCCTTGACTCCGACATTATCGGTCGACGCATTCCACATCAGCGGGACGGATGTCGGGGTGGCCGTACCCATCACATGGAGGCTGGATGGTGCGGTAGGCGCCACGGTGTCCGGGCCGGTTGTGTTTTGCGTGGTGAAGGTGACGGTATTGCTCGCACTGGATACGTTGCCTGCGGCGTCGAACGCCTTAACCGTCAAGTTGTACGTCGTGTTGGCCGTCAGATTCGTCAAATTAGCGGAAAGAGCTCCTGTTGTAGAGGCGATCTGGTTGGAACCGTTGAACACTCGGTAGCCCGAAACGCCAACATTGTCGGTGGAAGCTCCCCATGAAACCGTTGCCGTTGTCGTACCGACATTGGAGGAAGTGGCGCTGGACGGAGCGGTAGGAGCAACGTTATCGGTAGGACCGCCGAAATTAACGTCAATGACATTGTAGAACGCATTGTTTGTATCGTAAATTTCCCATACAGCCAAAATGACCTGGTATCCTGTGCGGCTAGGAATGTTGCAAGTGTCGGAATAAGATCCGCCTGGCTGAGATCCGCCTGAGCTTACGCTGCAAAATGGAGTAAGGTCGAAGGAAGCACGGGACAGTGGAGCATTAGGATCCCAGTTTTGTTTCGTAATGTAATATTTCCAGCTAGTAGTGGCATGAGGAACCTTAATGTACCAGTTGAATGTATAAGAGCCGGGGCTGATGTTTACCTTCGTCCAACGGGTAGCCGATTGTTGATCGAGCTGTGTGAACCATGTATTGGCGCTGGCAATTTTTCCATCTGGAGGTCCAGCTGCGGGGAATCCTTTTGCCCCTTCTAAACTGTACGGCTCATATATAATTTGTCCGCAATTCGTATTTTGACCGTTTGCGCATAACGCCGCCCGGCTGTTCAGAACGTTGCCGTGAGCGGAAGCTTTTTGAATAAACAACGTATTTGTCAAACCGAACACAAACGTAAAAATGATACCGATTACAAGAAATAGCTTTAGCTGTTTAGAAGTAGACAAACGTAAAGTAGACATTAATGATCCCTCCATCGTCATCGTTTTTTCAATCAGCTTGCTTCAAACCGATAATGCGACTTGAAATACCGATTCATCCAGAACGACAATTAAACACCATGTTTACGTGAAGATGACCACCACCCTTCATTTGTTAAGGTCGCAGCTTCACCATGTTGAACTTGACGAGAAAGAATATGAGACCATGAAATGTTTTAGTACTAAAGGATTCAATTCGAGGTGTGCCCAAAATGACTCTTTGTCCACAATTGTTTTTGCGTATAGGAGAGGGAATATTTCTAATAGAATTATAGCAGAAAGTGGGTCTGATAACTGAGTTTGGAACCTTCAAAATACCCTTCTTTTTCCCCTAAAAGCATAAATGGCCCTAGGGAATATAGGATAATACATAGGTGCCAGTCGGTTGATTTCAGCGTCGCTTTGCATCTGTTTGCAATAACTAGCTATTCGCGATTAGGTTGCCATTTCCTTCCTTTGTTTAGAAAAAAAAGCAACCGCTTCAATAACGGCTGCTTTTATGTATGATTCATCCTACATATTGAGCGTTTGACGACTTAAGGCTGCTGAGGGAGATCGTCAAAATCCAATGGCTCACCCCAAGGGATATCATCGGGCTGCAAAGGAGCATCGTCAGGCAGCCGAGGGAGAGCGTCGGACTGAGATGGGTCGTACCAAGGGATATCATCGGGTTGCAAGTGTGCATCGTTAGGCAACCAAGGGATATCGTCAGACTGCAAGGGTTCATGCCAAGGGGCTTCTGTTATGAGACCGAACGTTTTAAGGAGATCATATACTGAAAAAACAAGAAACAGGAGCACATTAATAATGATCGCCCATCGAATAAGCTGCCTCAAAGCTTTCGGAATTTGATTCAATCGCTTTGGATTTAAAAAGCCATTCACGGCATCATAGTGCTTAATGACATCATTAAAGCCTTCTCTGTGGGAATAAGCATCCGTATAGCTGTCTGACTGAGTGGTGTGAATCGTTTTATCCTCGAAAGGATTGTATTTAGGTTCCATTTTAAACCTCCCAAAAAATGATTCATTAAGAAAACGTTCTCAGTAGGCATTTAGTAGCAGTGAATGCAAAGAAGATTTTAAAAGAGTCGTTCATTCCAATAGTACGGATTTATTTCAAATTTCGATATTAATTTACAATTAATTTTCTATTATTGTAATATAACTATTAAATCGCATATTTTGAAGGCGGTGAAGTGCTCTATAAAATAGATTCGAATGGTCGAAAATAGTCCATAGATTGTGTTCGAATTCCTCTAGGAGTACATATAGGGCTATAGATATACATATCAGCATTAATAGATAACCGGGAGGGGTTTCGTTTGATCGAGATTACAGAAGCATACGTTGATTCGCTGGCGCTTAATGCTTCAGCCATCAAAAATGCGCAAGGACTTGTTAAAAAACGCAATTTCGTGGAGTTGCACCATTCAGAGGATCAGTCCTTGTTATTTGGCGAATGCTCTGGCAGCGGGCAGTCCAATTACAAGTGTTCGGCCGATTTTATTCGTCCGGAGAAGCCCGTACTGCGCTGTACATGCCCAAGCCGCCAGCTTCCTTGCAAGCATGCGCTAGGTTTATTGTACGCTTACGTGAGCGGAGCTGCTTTTTCAATGGGAGCAGTTCCCGACGATCTTGCAGCAAAGCGGGATAAAGCGGAGAAACGGGAAGAGAAAAAGGCGCAGCAACCTTCCGAGGACGCGGAGCCGAAGCCGAGAAAAACAAATAAGGCGGCATTAAAGAAAAAAATCGCCACTCAATTAGAAGGGCTCGATCAGTTGGAGAAGCTGGTTCTCTCGCTTGTTCGCAGCGGGTTAGGCACAGTTGACCGAAAAACGGTTAATGCCATTAAAGATCATGTGAAGCAGCTTGGCAATTATTATTTAACAGGAGCGCAGACGGAATTGCGACGTTTGGTGAATCTGCTTTCTCATAGAGTCGATCAGGAAAGCGTTTATACAGATGCCGTTCAGCAGCTAACGCTTATCCGCGCATTCATTAAAAAAGGACGCGACTACTTGACGGCAAAGCTTGACGATACGGAGCTGGCTCTGGATCATGAGTCCACCATCGAGGAATGGCTTGGTCATGCATGGCAGCTCGCTGAGCTGAAAGAATACGGGCTGATGACAGAAGATGCCGAACTGATTCAGCTTGCATTTCTAAGCTATGATAATGAGGCGCGGCAGGAATATGTAGACCTTGGCTTTTGGCTAGAAACGAAGGCCGGGGAAGTTCATCGCACGGTGCAGTACCGTCCGTACAAAGCTGCAAAGTTTATAAAAGAGGACGACAGCTTTTTCGACGTCGCTCAAATTAAGGAGCTTTACCGTTATCCGGGTGAGATGAACCGTAGAGTTCGTTGGGAAGAAATGATTCCGCGTCCTCTCTCGGCGGATGACCTAGGTGCGGTTCAAACGGCAGCGCAACGCTCCTTTCTAGATGCGGTGAAGCTGGTAAAAAATCAGTTGAAAAACCCGCTTGGCGATCGCCATCCGGTCATGCTGCTTCATGTGGCCGAAGTTCGCCAGACGGAGAATAGAAGCTTTGCAATTACCGATGCGTCTGGGCAACATCTAGCGCTTGCCGATATTAAATCGTTCGGTCACCCGACAGTCGAGCTGCTGCCAAGTGTAACGCCGGAGGGGTTAGTTGATATGACGATGCTCGTTATGTTTGAGCATGATCTTGATAGCGGCCGACTTCTTATACAGCCGCTCACAATTATTAAGGGCGCGGACATCATCCGCCTCATGTATTAGGAGGAATTGGGATGAGTACAGCATTGCTGCAAGAGCTTCATCAGGAAGTAAGGCGGCTTTTTATAGCAGGAAGCGATCTGGCAGCCGATGATTTCCGGCTGAAGAGGCTGCTGCCGCAATTCCAGCAGTTAGGCGAGCGGGCGCCGATTTTTAAGCGGCTTGGAGAAGGGATCGAATCCGTCATTGATCCTTCGGTACAAGGAACCAGTACGGCTGCGGAGAGACTGCTCGATATCGGGCTGCTGCTAGGATCTGTGTTGCGCACATTAGGAACCGTAACCCCGGAGGGGGAGCTGTCAGCTATAGTAGGTTTTTCGAATACATTGACGACAAAACATTCGTACCGCAAGCTGGCAGCGGTCCGAGAGGCAATGACAACAACAGGCGGGGGTCGCTATGAAATTATAGTGGATGCCTATAATGAAGGAATGTTTCAGGACCTACGTTTGCTGAATCATGCTATTTCCGCGCTGAGCGATCCGTATGCGGAGATTGCGGAATTTGCCGAGGCTTATATTTTACCTTCCTATGGGGAGCAAATAGTTTCGCATTTGACTGGGTCTTTTAATCTATTGGGGGGCAAGGCAGAAACGAGAAAATTGCGGGTACTGGGGAAAGTTGGAGGAGACGCCGCGCTGAAATTAATTGTTCAGGCGTCCGAGAATGGTACCGAAGAAATAAGGGCAGCTGCCATCCGGCTGTTTGGGTCCTATCCGAAATACGAGTCCGATTTGCTTGCCTGGACTAAGGATAAGAAAAAAATCATTCGTGAAGCAGCCTACCATGCTTTGGCGGAAGCGGGAACTCCGGCTGCAGTGGAGCGGCTGTACGAGGCTTTCTCCGGCAAGGATATTGACATTGCTTCGGAAGCTGCAAGGAAATGCCAATCAGCTGAGTTTGATCGAAAGCTGATTCAGCTTTTGGTTCGCGAGCTGGAGCAAATTGCCCAAGAGCTAGAAGCTGAAGAGAAAAAAGCAAAACATTGGGGAGAATCGGCAAGGATTCGAATGCAGTGCTACCTCCGCGCTCTGGACGGAAGGCAAAGCGCTGAAATGGAAGACATGTATGCCTATGTCGTTGGGAAATATGATCGGTTTTCCTCGGTCGGTTGGTCGGAACTGTTCGATCATGCGGCTGATTATTTGGAGAAGACTGGTTCAAGGGCGGCATTGGGGCTGCTTTATCAATTGGAACAATGCAACGTGACTTATTTGCCAAATGGATTCCGTGCTTCGTTCCGTATTTTATCACCTGAGGAACTATTTGAACGTTATTCGGTTATGAATGAAGACAAGCCAAAATCTAAGGTCAAGGCAACTGCTACACGCAGATATCAGATTATAACGGCGATAAGAGAACTTGTTCTTTCTTCGGAACAACGAAAGTACCCTGCGCCATGGCGCGATCGTGCAGAGCCGGTCACTGAGATTGCCAATATTCTGCTTCCTCAAGATCGGATAAGAACGGAGTGGGATGAGCGTTGGTTGAATTGGCTCATTGAAAAAAACGAACCGTTGCTTGTAAGTGTATTTGCTAAACCAGACCATAAAGCTTGTACGGAAGCCATATTGAAAGGGTTTAAAGAAACTTTGAATTTGCTGGGCTCGTCTTCAGACGATCTTGATGTAATGCTAAGTGGACTGGAACGGGCGGAAGTCCCTCCTGCTGCTAGATGGGAAGTGCTCGTAACCGTTCTGGAAGATTTGCGGAACTCCGGCTGTTATAGAATTGATGAGTTTATTATGGATCGCATTTACACAATCCCAGCGTTTTACAAAGATCGTATTGCAGTGATAGTGCCACTATACACTTACACGGCGAGAGAACAGCTTCAATACGTGCTGGATCAAATGGAGGAGATGAGCAAATGAGCAAGAGCCAAGAGCAAGACCAATTGAGGCTACCATCGGAGACGCTTTATGCAGAGGAGATAGCAGCACTGCGGGCAGCGGACAAAGGAAAAATTCCGGCCGGCTGGCAAATGTCTCCTCAGTCTGTACTGACGTTTATAACGGGAGGTATGGCAGGGAAAACCGTAATTTCGCCTAAATATATCGGCAACAAAAGGCTCGTCGAGATGGCGATAGCCACTTTGGTGACGGATCGTGCTTTGCTGCTCATTGGAGAACCAGGTACGGCTAAATCTTGGCTGTCGGAAAATTTGACGGCAGCGATCTATGGCGACTCTGGGCTAGTTGTGCAAGGGACGGCTGGAACAAGCGAAGAGCATGTGCGCTATTCCTGGAATTATGCCATGCTGCTCGCCAATGGACCAAGTCAGGAAGCTTTGGTGCAAAGTCCGGTCATGAGAGCGATGGAAGCGGGAGGAGTAGCGCGGTTTGAGGAAATTTCACGCTGCGCCTCGGAAGTTCAAGATGCGTTAATTTCGATCTTGTCCGAAAAGACGGTTTCAGTACCGGAACTTGGAAAGGAAATAAGCGCGCGCAAAGGCTTCTCTATTATTGCAACGGCTAATACGAGGGATCGGGGAGTAAACGAAATGTCGGCCGCTTTGAAGCGGAGGTTTAATATTATCGTGCTGCCAACGCCATCTGATATCGAGACCGAGATTGAAATTGTGAAGAAGCGAGTAGCGGAAATCGCAACAGCTTACGACTTGCAGGCTGCGGTTCCGAGTGAAGAGGCCATGCGCAGAGTGGTAACTATCTTTCGCGAGCTGCGAAGCGGCATGACACTAGACAAAAAAGAGAAGCTGAAATCTCCGGCGGGTGTGATTTCGACGGCGGAGGCCATTTCTCTGCTCACGAACAGCATGGCGCTTGCAGCCAGCTTCGGCAACGGCGAACTGTCAGATGAGGACTTAGCTGCCGGCCTTCAAGGGGCAATTGTGAAGGACGACGAAAAAGATAAGCTCGTTTGGAAGGAGTACCTTGACAATGTGATGAAAAAACGCGGCGCTGAATGGCGCGGTCTCTATACGGCTTGCCGGGAGATGAACGAGTGAGTGCGCCTGCGGTAGAAGCTGTACATATTTTCGGTGTGAGGCATTTGTCTCCCGGTGGAGCAAAGCATTTGCTCGACTTTCTGGATCATATTCAGCCGACAGCTGTATTGATTGAGGGACCTTCCGACGCTACGTCGGAAATCCGTCATTTGACGAACAAAGCGACTAAGCCGCCTGTTGCTTTGTTGGCTTTTACAGATGAGCTGCCTGTTCGAACGGTATTATGGCCGCTAGCCGTTTATTCGCCGGAGCTTCAGGCGATGAAATGGGCAGAGACGAATGGCGCGGCTTCAGCTTTCATCGATTTGCCATCCTCAGCGGTGCTTGCTTTTCAAGGGGGACGGCATAAGCCCTATGCAGGTGAAGAAGGGGCAAACGAAACCGAACCTGCTCATGAGCAGACCAAAGAGGATGGACGAGATGAAAGCTCGATCTATAGCAAAATTGCAGAGCTTGCCGGAGAGCATGACTATGATATGTACTGGGAGCGCCATTTTGAACAAAACTTGAATGCGGGTACATATGACGCAGCGATTAAGGCGTTTTCCATTCATATAAGAGAACTGTCAGAAGAGAAGGAGAAGCTTTCGGATCGAACGGAATACGCTTATAACGCCGTTAGAGAAGCATATATGCGTCGCAATATTATGAAGATGATCGATGCTGGTCATAAGCCGGATCGTATTGTCGTTGTATGCGGCGCATATCATGCGGCTGCTCTCGCCGATTTGAGCGAAGCGATGACGGATGAGGAATTGGCCGCGCTTCCGGCGCGCAGCACCAAACTGACGCTCATGCCTTATTCGTATTTTAAGCTGTCCGCGATGTCCGGTTATGGAGCCGGCAACAACGCGCCTCATTACTATGAAATGATGTGGGAGCGCATGATGGACGGTACGCTGGAAGATTTGCCCCATCATTATGTAACAAACGTTGCTCGCGCGCTGCGCGAGTCAGGCACTCATCGCTCCACAGCCGAAGTTATTGAGGCGGTGCGACTTGCAGAATCACTAGCTGCTTTGCATGGCGGAAGCGCGCCTACGCTGCGCGATTTGCGTGACGCATCGCAAACGCTGCTTGGTCGAGGAGAATTGACTGTTGTGGCAGAAGCTTTGGCCCGTACCGATGTAGGAACGGCTATCGGCATGCTCGCGGACGGCGTGAGCCAAACCCCCATCCAAGCAGATTTGCAACGGTTGTTTAAGCAATTAAAGCTGGAAAAGTATCGAACCGCGATTGCGACTGATTTGGATCTTGACTTGCGCGAAAATAGGCGGGTTAAGACGGAAGAGGCCGCATTTTTGGATCTTCATCGTTCCACTTTATTTCATCGGCTTAAGTTTCTTGGCATTGCCCTAGCGAAAAATAGGTCGAGCGGTCAGGAGAATGCAACATGGGCTGAACATTGGATCATTCAATGGTCCCCGGAAGTGGAAATTCAAGTTGTAGAAACAACGCTGCTAGGAGAGACGGTTGAGCTTGCTGCCGCTTATTTGCTGAAGCAGCGGCTGGAGGAATGCGTCGTAATTGCCGATGCCTCGAAGCTCATTCGTATCGCTTGCGAATGCGGAATGTTGTCGCAGCTGGAATCGGCTTGTCAAACATTGCAGAGGCTTGCAGCCGATAGTCGCGACGTCGTCCAAATCGCTGCCGCGGCACGAGAGCTTTCAATGATTATTAGCTATGGAGATATTAGACGGTTCGATACCGCTCCGCTTTTGCCACTGCTGGAGCAATTGTATACGCGGGGCTGCCTGTTCCTTCTGGATGCCAGCGGCTGCAACGATGAAGCGGCCCACGCGATGGTAGCTGCGATAAATGAGCTAAACGCCATCACGCTTGAGCATAGCGATCAAGTGGATGAGCGATTATGGCTTTTAGAGCTTAGCCGCTTGGCAGAGAGAGACGACCGCAATCCGCGATTATCCGGTTTTGCTTGTGCTATCCTGTTGGAACGAGGCGAAATTTCGATGCAGCAATGTGCAGAGGAAGTATCTCGCCGGCTTTCTCCTGGTATTTCGGCCGACATTGGCGCAGGCTGGTTCGAAGGGCTGTCGATGCGCAACAGGTACGCCTTGTTGTCTCGCTTAAGTCTGTGGGAGCAGCTGAATGAATATATTTTGTCTTTGGAAAATGAACAATTTTCACGCGCTCTTGTCTTCCTGCGGCGGGCCTTCAGCACATTTGCTCCCAAAGAGAAAACGATGATTGCCGAGCTGCTCGGCGAGCTATGGGGCATACATGCCGAGCAAGCGGAAGAACTGCTAGGCGGAGAGTTGAAGGAGGACGAAGCAAAAATGATAGATCAATTAAATGAGTTTGACTTTGAGGATTTTTAATATGAGTGCAGTTGAAGATCAGAAGGCCATATCGCGTTGGCGGCTCATCCTTGGCAAGTCTGCGGAGAAACAGCTGGAAGGCTATTGCGGGGGTGGGGGAATTGAGTTAAGTGAAGATGAACGAATTATGGATCAAGCGCTAGCCGCCATATATGATGAAACGAGTGATGGCATAGAAAGCGGCGGAAACAGTGGGGCCGGCAAGTCGGCGCCGAAGCTGTCAAAATGGCTGGGGGATGTGCGCAGCTTGTTCCCGGACGATGTTGTTTCTATCATTCAGCAGGATGCGATGGAACGTAAAGGCTGGAAGCAGCTTTTGTTTGAGCCGGAGGTGCTGTCGCAAGTCAAGCCGGATATTGCACTGGTCGGCACGCTGTTGTCCTTGAAGGGGAAAATTCCGGAGAAAACGAAAGACACGGCTAGAATGCTCGTGCAGGCTGTTGTTGACGATCTTGTGAAGCTGATGGAAAACAATATTCGCCGAGCGGTGACCGGAGCTCTCAACCGCAGGCAGCACTCGCCGCTGCCGTCCGTGGCCGGAATCGATTGGAAACGAACGATCCAGCGTAATCTGAAGCATTACAATGCCGAGAGACGCCAGATCATTCCGGAAAAATTTTATTTCTTTGACCGATCCCAGCGAAGCAAGGAATGGACCGTTATTGTCGATATCGATCAGAGCGGATCAATGGCGGATTCTATCATTTGGGCATCCGTTATCGGCTCGATTTTCGCCAGCATTCCAGCGCTGGATACACGGGTAGTTGCTTTTGATACAGAGGTCGTGGATTTGACGGAGCAATGCGGGAACGATCCTGTTGATATGCTGTTCGGCATCCAACTCGGTGGCGGTACCGATATTAACAAATCGGTTGCTTATTGCGAGCAATTTATAAAAGAACCGAAAAAGACGTTGTTTATTATCATCTCTGACCTTGAAGAATACGGCAATCGAGGGGCATTGATTAGAAGGATGCGCGAGCTGAGGGAATCCGGGGTTAGCACGCTATGTTTGCTTGCCTTGTCCGATGAGGGAAAGCCTTCTTATGACGAAGAAATGGCAAAATCATTGTCGCGTGATGGAACGCCTAGTTTTGCCTGTACGCCGGCCATGCTGCCTATGCTGGTTGAAGGGGCCTTAAAAGGGCATGATTTGTCCGCGCTCGCTAAGCGAGCTTCTAGCTGATAACCCTCTTTGTTTCGTGTTCTATATGTTGATGAATCTCTAGTGAAAGTGCGATGTTGAGCAGACATCGCACTTTTTTTATTTGATCACGAAAGGATCGAATCGAAACTTTGTTAAAAGTTTTTTTCGATAATCCAAACTTTTTTTTAAAGACCGTTCGAACATATGTATAGGAACGCAATCATTCAGGCGAGTATGAAACTATAGCACTTTAAAACATTCAAATATAGCTAGTGAATATTGGAGCCGGAAAGAAATAATGGTAGAATATTGTCGTGACTTCATAAACGAATGAAGGAGACTTTTTCGTGACCATTGGACTTCCATATATGCGTATGCTGTAAGCTCTAAAAAATGATGATTTGAAAGTTGTACAATCGCTAGTTAGTTTAGGTTTTGACTTGACTACTGTCATCTTTGCAGGCCACGGTTGATAGATGCATAGCAATATGTTCTTGACCGTGGTGCTGATATTAATGCGATTAGTCATGTCAAAACGAGTGCTCTCTGGCATACTGCATGCAACATTGATCGTATCCTTGATTGGGAATACCATGATGAGGATGATAGTGATAGTGATAGTGATAGTGATAGTGATAGTGAAGTTAGAAGTGAAGACTACTGAAAAGCACGGCCGGGAGGAGATTCATAAGCTGATTGATGGCAAGAAAAATAGAAGGGGCTGGTTTCTCCACAACTTCACACATGTAGTTTAGGATACCGAGAACCAAAACATAAACAGTCATGCCTAACATTTACTAAAGGAGTTCTTCATTGAAAAAACTACATTGGATGGCCTGGATCACCCTGTTTGCATCCTATAAAAATTTATTATTGTATTTGCTATCATTCATGTGTTGCTTGATTACGATAGAACATATGCAATTAGATATCAAACGACCGAACATGAGCAGTATGACAACCGCTGAGGTAATTAAGGCAAATGAAGCTTTTGCTCATAAAGGATCATACATTATGAAATATGAATTTTCATACACAGTAAATGGAGAGCATTATGTAGGGGGATCTGAAGAAAGAAGGGCGTCAAGCGATTTGCCTAGTTATATAGCGGGGGAAACCGTACAAATAGTATACAATCCACGTTATCCGCATGTTTCTGAAATAGTCGGCACAACGAACAAAACGCACTATCTTCCTGTTTCCATCGGAATAACCTTCCTTTTTATTATTATGCTAGCCTTTTCGATTTGGAGAGGTACGGATTGTGCACGAACATTGCGTACAGGGAATTTCTCTCAAGGATATGTCTATCGCACTAATAATCATTACAATGCGTCGCATACCATTGGAAGACAATCTTTCTATAGGATGTTCTTATACGGTTACAAATTAAAAGAAAGTAAAAGTGCAAAAATCATTTATAATCCTCTAAAACCGAGTTCCTTTTATATCCTGTCTCGATTACCCGTTAAGTACATCAAACCATCAAATACGTGGCAGCCTTCTGTCTATTCCTTTATTCTCCGAATTTTAATTACAGCATTTATACTTCTGTTATCTTATTCATCAACTCTATGAACTGCAAATGATTGCAAAAGGTACCTTGCAGGGTACCTTTATTTAATGGCCACGACTGTCCAATCATGGTTCACAGAGGCTCTCAACCTAACGAGCGAGCATGATGGTCTTTTACATTCTGAATGAAAGATTGCAATTCCTTTATAAACAGCTTTGCGGCTTGACCCATAAATTTATCCGAGCGATAGATAATGCAGATATCTTGACTCGGCGTCGGCTTTAGCAAAGTGACGGCAGAAATATTCTCATCTTTAATATAATCAAGCAGCATTTTCGGGAGAATAGTCGCTCCTATTCCTTGATTGACCAGTGACAGCAGCGTCGATAGAGTGGAGGTTACAATCGGGTTGTCAATGACAATGCCTTGCTCCTGGCAACAAGCTTGAACCACTTTGGCGATCTGATGGTCAGAACCGAACATGACCATTTTTAGATACTGAAGCTGCTCGAATGGAATGGCTTTGGACTTGGCAAGAGGATGATCCGAACGGATAGCCAAACAAAACTCCTCATGAAACAAAGGGATAACAGCAATTCGTTCATCCGTCTTGGTTGGCACGGTTGTCACTCCGAGGTCTCTTGTCCCGCTAAGAACTTGTTCATATACATCTACGGTTTCTGTCACATTTATTGAAAGTTTAGGATAGGCCTTATGAAGATCAATAAGTAGAGCATCAAACAGTAATTCTCCGTCCCCTGGCAAAATGCCGATATCAAGCCGTCCCCCATCTATCGTTTTGAGATCCGCAATCGCCTTTTTGGCGTAATCGACATGTTCAAATATAAGTTCACTTTGTTTAAGCAATACCTTTCCCGCATCGGTTAAAGTAATCCGTTTGCCGATCCGATTAAAGAGCGGGAGGCCAAGCTCGTTCTCCAGAAATTTAATTTGCTGACTCAAATTGGATTGAGTGGTGCAGAGGTTTTCTGCCGCCCTAGAGAAATGCATCTCCTTACAAATCGCAGCAAAATATTCAAGCTGTCTAAGCTCCATAATCTGATGCTCCTCTCGAAACCGTTGTTCACCGCCATTATATCGCTGAAAGTTCATAACCAGCAATTACTAATTATTGATTAGTAAAACCGATCAATTGCATCGGAATCTCGTGATTGTTGAGTGGAAGCAGTGAAGGTAAGCTAAAGGTGTGGAAGAAACAACCCCATTATGAGGAGGAGTCAACAATGACACAAGCCATTTTAAATACGGCCCAGGTGCTTCGGCAAATTGTAATCGGTACGCTCGGACAAATATCGGAAACGGGGATGGACACCCAGCCGGAAGGCTTCAATAACACGATCCGGTGGAATGTTGGACATATCGTTTATTGGATGGATAAATATAGTACGCTAAGTTTCAACTCGCCACCTCAACTGCCAGAGCTTTACGAAGCCTACTTTAATTCGGGAACGAAACCTTCGAATTGGGTAGAGGCGCCACCTTCTAAGGAAGAGCTAATGGAGCAGTTGTCGGCTCAGTTCGCCAGACTGTCCCCATTGACTCCGGAATTGCTTAATACAAAGCTTCAGTCCCCATTTGAGCTTGGTCCATTTAAATTCCATACATCGGGAGAGCTATTTAACTTCGCTTTGATGCATGAAGCGATTCATTTAGGAGTCATATCGAGCCAGCTTAAGCTCGTTTAAGCAGCATTCAGAGGACAGCAGCCAAAGAGGCTGCTGTCCTCATTTTTTAGCTGCAGGTTAATTATTCCAATAGAAATGCCAGCTTCGAGCAAAATGGAGGAAGCGGGGTGTTCGGCTAACGGACTCCGCAAAATAGATAACTCGATACCGTTTTTATGGAAATCTATTAGCAGTCCATTCACACTGCAGCTGAAAATAGATGAGATAACCAGCACAAAACGTAGCCTTCGCAATAAGCTATAGCAAGGACTTCTATGAAAACAATGCATTTTCATTCTTTTGACGCCGTTGCTCCACGGCGTCCTATTTTCAATTACTTCATTTTAAAAAGGAGGAAACTACTAATGTCGCAAGCTAATATTCCCAATATTACTCCGGGGATCACTGTAACTCGTGATGATGCGATCAACCTGTTATTGGCCTCTATTGCACTTGAAGAGCTAGGACTGAGCCATGTTATCAACGCAGAAGCGGAGAAAATACAGTATGTGCTCGGCACCCTACCAGGTTTAAGCAGTCCTGCCACGATCAGTGACATACTGGCGATTAATGAGAGTGTCAGAGATACGCTGAATGTGACGACAAAAAAAGATATTGTATTGAGTTCTATGCTCACATGTGTGCTTGATTCGGAAGTGACCATCGGAGCTACTGGGGCTACAGGAGCAACGGGAGCTACCGGACCAGGAGGTACAGGAGCGACCGGAGCAACAGGAAGCACGGGAACAACTGGAGGAACAGGTGCAACTGGCGACATAGGAGCGACCGGAGCCGCCGGAAGCACAGGAGCGACAGGGGACACAGGAGCCACTGGAGCGATAGGAGCCACAGGCGCTGTAGGTGACCCAGGAAGTACTGGGGCAACTGGGGACATAGGGGCTATAGGTGAAACAGGAGCAACTGGACTGACTGGAGCAATTGGTGATATCGGGGCTATAGGAGACCCAGGAAGCACAGGAGTCACAGGCAATACCGGCGCGACCGGAGCAGTTGGGGCTACAGGAGCAACGGGGGCAACGGGAGCAACCGGAGCAGACGGGGCTACAGGAGCTACGGGTAGTACCGGACCAACTGGGAGTATAGGAGCAGCCGGAGCAGATGGAGCTACCGGTGCAACGGGTTCGACTGGCGCGACCGGAGCTTTGGGGGCTACGGGAGTAACAGGTCCAACGGGGCCTTGTCCGATTTGCCCTCCTGGTCCAACGGGGCCAACAGGGGCCACCGGATTTGGTGCGACTGGAGCAACGGGAGCCACCGGTGCAACCGGAGCAACCGGACTGACGGGAAGTGTTGGGGCTACTGGTGCAACCGGGGCTACTGGCGACACGATTACGAGTGCCAATGCAAACTTCATTACGACCATTAGTCAAATCGTGGCGGATGGTTCGCCTATTCTTCTGCAATCGAACAACGCCGTCAACGGTACTCTCATTTCAAACACGCCCGGTACCGGGACGATTAATCTTGCCGCAAACCATACGTATTTTGTGTTCTATGCTGCTCAAGCGGTCGTTGCAGGCACTACTGCGTCCACAGTGCTGAATTTGGACGGCATAGATGTTCCGGGAACGGAGTCGATATATGTGACAACTGTAGGGACTCCTGTACAGTTGCAAAACCAAACCATTATTCAAACGGGAGGCACGCCTTCAGTTCTGCAGCTCTTAAACACATCGGGCGCCGCGACCGTGTTCAACGATACTTCGATTTCCATTTATACTCTTCAATAAATGAAGGAAAGGAGAGCTGCCCAGTGTCACAAGCGAATTTGCCTAATGTAACACCCGTAATCACATTGACTCAAGATCAGGCCATCTCATTGCTGCTCGCTTCGATTGCGATCGAGGAGCTGGGACTTAGTCATATTCTCAATGCAGAAGGAGAGAAAATTCAATATTTGGTCGGTACCCTGCCGGGCTTAACGCCCCTAGCTACAATAAGTGATCTGCTGTTAATTAACAACAGCGTTCAGAACACGATTACTGCGTTAGCCAGACAGGCTCTCTTATTGGAATCTAAGTTAGACAACATCTTGCAACTTGATGTGTCTAGAGGAGCAACTGGCCCGACAGGGGCAACCGGCGCGTCAGGCACTACAGGGCCGACTGGATCGACTGGGTCTACCGGACCGACAGGGGCGACGGGAGCAACTGGTGCTGTTGGAGCAACAGGAGCAACCGGGGCAATAGGTGCTGCCGGTGCTATTGGTGCTACCGGTACAACAGGCGGGACAGGCGCGACAGGCCAAACGGGTACGACTGGGGCAACAGGACTGACAGGAGCGACGGGAGCAACCGGTGCTACTGGAGCAACTGGCGCAACGGGAGCAACCGGGGCAACAGGTGTTACTGGCGCGACTGGGGTTGCCGGCACTACAGGGGCAACGGGCGCGACAGGTGCTAC
Organism: Paenibacillus sp. GCM10027627; assembly: GCF_042675505.1. Lineage (NCBI taxonomy): Bacteria > Bacillati > Bacillota > Bacilli > Caryophanales > Paenibacillaceae > Paenibacillus > Paenibacillus sp. GCM10027627. The sequence goes on along the minus strand of NZ_JBHTHB010000001.1, from coordinate 1,008,912 downwards.
GGGTGAAACAGGAGCAACCGGAGACACAGGCGCGACTGGTTCTACTGGCGATCCGGGCGTGACAGGGGCAACCGGCGCAACTGGCGCAACTGGATCGACTGGAGATACAGGAGTAACGGGAGCAACCGGCGCAACTGGTTCAACGGGTGCCACCGGTGCCGATGGAGCGGTTGGACCCCTCGGTACTTGTCCAATCAATTGCCCGCCTGGCCCGACAGGACCAACAGGTTTACCGGGACCGACGGGGGCCACAGGGGCGACAGGAGCTACAGGTGTAACGGGAGCAACCGGATCTACAGGGGCAACGGGCGCAACAGGAGCAACGGGAGCTACAGCTCTGGCAACGGCTAACTTCTTGAGTTCCTTCTCTACAGGACTAAGCTTAGGCGGAGGAACTTTCTTGCCGTTTAATACTGTTCGATTGCAGCAGGGCTCGCTTATATCTCTAACTCCGGGCGATATTAACATTTTTGTACAACCAGGCCACACCTACTACGTTGCATTTACCAGTGAACTTGAAACGGCAACGGCTGGCAGCTCCGACTTACAGCTCTTGTTTAATGGAGCGGCGCAAGTGATCGATTATATGGCTGGTCCTGCAGGAGATACGGCTACTCTGGGAGGAAGCATGATTGTGGATGCCACAGGAGCTACAACTTCGACCATTAACGTCATTCTGGGGGTAGGTTCTACTGGCACTGCAACAAGTGTTAATGTTAGTGTCATCGCCTTGAATTAACCGAATAAATTCAACTTCTAAGCGATTGGAGTGAAAATGATGTCACAAGCCAACATTCCTAATATTACACCTACGATAACCATTGCATTAGATGACGCTTTAAATTTGTTATTAGTGTCTGTTGCCCTTGAGGAGTTGGGGTTAAGCCATATTGTGAATGCCGAGGCTGAAAAGCTTCAATATACGCTGGGGACACTTCCAGGATTAACTCCGCCCGCTACTGTAAGCGACCTGCTTAATATTAACAGCAGTATAAGGAATACGATCGCACAATCTTTGAAATATGAAATGCTGTTATCCGATAAATTAACCGCTGTTTTAAACACGCCATTGAAAGGGCCGACTGGGCCGACGGGACCTACCGGGGCCACTGGCCCGATTGGGACAACCGGGGCCACTGGAGCAACCGGCCCGACTGGTTCGACTGGAGCAGCTGGGGCAACAGGATTGACCGGAGCAACTGGCCCGACCGGGGCAACCGGTTCGACTGGAGCAACTGGCCCAACCGGAGCAACCGGCCCAACCGGAGCAACGGGAGCAACGGGAGCAACTGGGGCGACCGGGGCAACTGGGGCGACCGGAGCAACTGGGGCGACCGGGGCAACAGGACTCACCGGTCCAACTGGCATTACTGGGGCAACCGGAGCGACTGGAGCAACTGGCACAACCGGGGCCACTGGCTCGACAGGCGCTACCGGAGCAACGGGGGCAACAGGAGCAACCGGGATTACTGGCAGCGCCGGGGCTGTTGGTGCAACTGGTGCGACCGGTGATACAGGGCCTACAGGAGCTTTGGGTGATCCGGGCAACACGGGTATAACAGGCAGCACTGGAGATACAGGGGCAACTGGGGCAACAGGACCTACAGGAGATTGTGAATGTGTGACCGGACCAACAGGCCCGACCGGAGCTAGCGAAACCGGGGCGACTGGGGCAACAGGAGCAACAGGCGCGACTGGCGCAACAGGCGCGACGGGGGATACAGGCCCGACCGGAGCAACGGGAGCAACAGGTATACAGGAAACGGAAAATAATGCGTTTGTCAATAACTTGGTTGCGCCTTCTGCAATCATTGCTCCAGGCGATCCTATTCCGTTCCCTACAAACGTGACGCTTAATGGCACTGCGATTTCTCATACGGCAGGTTCAACTGATTTTATTCTCGCACCCGATCAAACTTATTATATAGATTATCGCTTGAAAGCGGAGTTGTCTGTTGCCGGAACGTTGCTTGGGAATGTTGCTCTGCAATTAAACGGAACTACAATTCCAGGCTCGGATACGATCATGCAATCGTTGCCCGGCGGCTCTCAAGCGATAACCGCCCTTATTTCAACCACGATTATTAATACACCAAGCGGAGGACCAAGCACACTAACGGTTATAAATAACGGGGCCATTCCTCAATCGTATATCGATTACGGCATTAGTATCATTAAACTTGGATAGCGAGCAGACGGAAAGGAGGAGAAATGAAATTATGAGTAGCAGCGCAGATTTTGCTTGTTCGGGGGGATGCGGAGCCATCCCCGTCAATGGATCGCCGGCTATTTTATCGACTGTCGTTCAAAACGGTTCTTCCATTCAATTGCAGGGAACGTCTAATGTCTTACTCGCTCCGAATACAGCCTATTTGGCAGAATATAACGCTCAATTTTCTACTCCAACCGTAGGCTTTGTGTTATCTTCGCAATTAACGCTCAACGGAACGCTCATACCTGGATCGCAAACGTTATCCTTCCCATCAACCATTCCCCCAGGTTTGAATGCTCCCGTTTCAAGCGTCTCGGGCGGAGTCGTATTTAATACGCCGTCTTCGCCAAATCCTAGTGTTTTGCTACTAAACGGTTTCCCGCCTTCAGGTGTGTCGGGAGCCAACTTTAGCAGCGTCAACCTGCGAATTGTCGAACTGGGGCCTGCAAACGATGGAACTTCCGTAACCGGCAATAATGCTGGCATTTATGGATACGGATATGTTGATGTTGGTTTTGATGAGCCTTTGCCTTTTCTAGAAGCGGAAACGGTTAACGGTACTGGCATTACGTTTTCTCCAAGCTCGCCAACGATCATTACATTGTTGCCCAATGCGACCTACTTTGCTTCCTACAATTTTATCGCTTGCCCTTTAGTTGTGGGGTCGGCTGTGCGTGTTATTTTATCGCTGAATAACAACTTTTTGGAGCAAAGCCTATCACTCGCACCAGCGCTTACGGATCTCACAACCGTCTTTACAAGCGCCGCAGGTTCAGCCGTCTTTAATACAGGGTCAGACCCGGGTCAAGTTTTGGAACTCATTAATAATACGAATGTGACGACCACCAAGTTTGTTTCAGCGAATATAAACATTATGCAAATCGGATAAACCGCTCATGTTTGCCGGTCCACTTCAGCGTCTCCTGCGAACAGGGAGCGTGAGGGTGGACTTTTTTCTTTTTTGACAGATATATAAGGAAGTGGCGTTTCGTGCGTTCTGAATAGATCATAAATGGTGCTTATGTCTCATATGAATCATTACTGAAACAATAAGAACGAGCGTTTTGTCGATCGGCCAGTCGAGGGGGAACTTAAGTCTTAATTCCTGAGGTTCGTTGCGGAGAAAAAGGGGACAACACCATACTAAAGCAGGGGCGGGCGTTACATGTTACACTCAAAAGCTCGGTTAAGCGGCACAGCTTTCTCCCGAATGGAGGGTGCAATATTAAATTTAATCATTGGTAACTTAGCCAGGCGCCATGCTGCCAATGAGCTGGAATGCATCGCTATTGAGGCTAACGTACATAAGCTGCTGCGGCTTATTCATGATTATCGACTATACTTTGATCGCAAGGAACAGCTGCTAAAGATTGAGCGGACCTTTGAGTCTAAGGGGCAAGCCGTTCCTACGGATATTATGAACTCCACAATAATCATTAAAGGGAAGCTGAAGGAAAAACCGTTCTCCAATGAACGGCTTTCCCATCAAGCATTGTTTTGTTTAGAGGATATTGTGACCTATCATAGTGGAAAAATGGCTCGTTCTGTTGTCGATGCCGCTTCTCCAGCACCTCCATTGCCGGATTACCCATTAAAGGATCATTCAAAAGGATTGAAAAAAGTCGTTTCCGTCAAGGTTTCATCCAAAACGAATCGTGTAATCGCAGCATCTCATTCAGCAAGTCCGCCAATTTCTAAAAAGAAGATTACGGCGAAATCCGCTCAAACGAATGCCAATACCGGATTTGTAAAAATAGGGAGCACGGTTTACAGGCTGGATTAAAACACTCTCGTATAAAAGCTCGGACGTCTCATCCTTATGAGGCGTTCGAGCTTTTATATTTTATAGGATTTTAATGGAGGGGGTCCTGCCCGGATCGTCCTGAAAACGGAACCATTTCTATTTTATATATGGAAATATAATGAAGTCTATTGTATAATTCATCAAGAAATGTTACTTAAGTCGTAGTTTTATAGAATCATTTTCCTGCCACTCTATGAAAACATTGTTGTTTTATGTTGATAGAGGCTCGCCTATTTTGTAGAGGGCAATAGGGTTGTTTTCGCGATAGGGGTCATGTGTCTCTTAACAACTCTTTGCTTTTACATAACCGCTCGTTGAGGCCATGCTCAATTGCGGTCACACATTTTATATTACACATAAGGGAGACGAGACAATGAAGTTTCGCAAAGTAATCGCATTCATGCTGGCTTTGGCCTTGTTTGTAGGTCTTTTGCCTGTATCCCCCGCTTCTGCTTCCAGCACGAAAGACAAACCGCCATTCGGTACGGTGTATCAAGATTTGGCCCCTATTTATAATGTGCCGGCAAACAAAGTATTTACGTTCAAACTAAAACTCAATACAAAAGATATTTGGTCTGAGAACAGAGTGACTGAATTAATTAAAGTTTTCGCGGATCGTGAAGCTACTGATCAATTGTTGGCTGAAGTCACCTACGATAAAAAAACAAATACCGTTACGATCCGTCCGGATAAAAGCAGCTGGGGAATGTACCCAAGACCAGGCGTAGACTCCGCAACTGCGCGAACATGGGGTGGACTGCAAAAATATTATATTGTCATCGCACTGGATGTAAAATCGGCGAAGCTGACACAACTGAAAACGCCAAAAAGATTGATGTTTACCATTGGCTCCCCGGTACCGGCTCCGAGTATTCAATATAAAGCGAATGAAGATGGAAATCTAACGTTGCGCTGGGAACCGATCAAAGGCGCAAGCGGTTATAAGATTTACTCCGGTAGTCGGTACAAAATGGAAGCCTTCGGCAAATCTTCAACGTCAGAGTTTGTCCTGACCAAAGAAGAATTCAAAGAAACGACCATGAACACATATGTTTCTAGCTCGTACGAGTATGCGGTGACGGCTATTGTCAACGGGAAAGAGTCTCGTCTAAGCAATATTATTGACGGAGAAGAACTCGAGCCGCTCGCTATTTACAATGTACATCACGATGCAAAAACGATTTTTGGATTAGGTGATTTAGAATCCTATTTGGATCTTCCAAGAACGATTCCTGTTCAAACTCGTAAATATTTGGGTAACGGCAAATATGTAACGAAAGATCATCCCGTTGTGTGGAATCTTAGAGATCCCATTGACAAGCTGGAAGGGGATGACGGCTCTTATGGTTTTTACACCTATGAAGGAAAAATTTTAGGCACAACATTCAGAACAGTTGTTCACACCGATAGAAAAACAACAGAGGAAGAGATTGCTGCATTCGAGTCCAGCGGAAGCACGCCTAACGTTGGCGCAGATGACAACAGCGATAAAATCAAAATTGATACCATTCCGGATAAGCCAGCAAATCCTTCAACGCCGACAGATATTACAAAATCGGTAGAAACAACTCCGCAACCTAAACCGCCGGCTGTCGGAGCTTTGGAAAAAGCGATTGCCGACGGACTTATGGCACGGAACACATCTATTAATTTGAGCGCATATCCAGAGGCTGGAGATTCTAGCGTTCTTAAAGACACCTTGCTAAAAGTCATTACGCAGTATCCTTTAATTTTGGATGAAAAAGAGTTCGCATTCGACTATTCCAAAAAGTCGCTGATTATTAAATATTCAAGCGCTTCGAAAGATTCGATTGTGAAGCAACAGAACGAGATTAAAGCAAAAGTCAAATCGGTAGTCGCTTCCATTATTAAGCCAGGCATGACGATCGAGCAGAAGGAAAAAGCGATTCATGATTGGATTACCGAAAATGGACGTTATCAGGATGAGGTTTTGCAGGAATATTTGGACGGCGTGGATACAGCGAAAATTTCGGCTAAATACGCAGCAGCTTTCAACCCTTACGGCATTCTAATTAATGGCGTCGGGGTTTGCCAAAGCTACGCGGAAGCATTTAAATTGCTGGCCGATGCGGCAGGCGTTCAATCCGTCGTGATGACAGGCAAACTTGGATCCGTTCCTCATGCATGGAATATGGTACAAGCGGATGGCAAGTCGTGGTTCCACGTCGATGTGACGAACAATGACGGCGAAAACGCGATTCCATATGCAGTCTATAATTCGCCGGACACATTTTTGGCTAAAGATTATACGTTTGGAAACGAGTTTGCACTAGACAAAGATATTCCGAAGTTCGCCAGCACGAGCAATAAATACGATTATTACGTCAAACAAGGGCTTTTTGCGAACAATGAGACCGAATTAATCGCATTGCTGAAACAAGGCTTTACTTCGAACCAATCATTCTACATTAAAGTTAACCCGTCATTAAGCGACGATGTTATTTATACGAGATTGAAAGAGGCTTTCGAGCAATACGCTAGCGAAGGCACCGAGGGCATCAAATATGGAAAAATGTTTAGCATTCTTGGCGTATTTTATGAATAATAAATCGTAATTGAAGGTTTGGTTCAAAAAGGGAGTGGCGGTTGCAGGGATTATCCTTGCACCGCCACTTTTGATTTTGATTCAAGACTTTGTAGTCATTTGTGATATGCTAACATCGAAACCAGGATATGAACGGAGGTGGCTGACATTGAACCATTTGCTGCTAGCTGACGATGATCCCAGTATTAGAGCGCTCGTCCGCTACGTGATGACTCGAGAAGGATTTAGCGTGCATGAAGCGAGAGATGGGGCAGAAGCGATTAAGATGATGGAACATTCGCAGATAGATTTAGCGATCATTGATGTAATGATGCCGCATATCGACGGGTTTGAGCTATGTGGACATATTCGTCAAAATTACGACATTCCCATCATTATGCTTACAGCGAAAGATCAACTGGCAGATAAAGAACAAGGCTATTTGAGCGGGACGGATGACTATGTTTCCAAACCGTTCGAACCGGAGGAGCTGCTGTTCCGGGTTAAGGCGTTATTTCGCCGTTATAATCGGGTATCGAACGACCTTATCCGGCTGCATCGCATTACCATTGATCGTAAAAACGTTGAAGTTTCCGACGGCCAATCCTTTTTTTTGCTGCCGCGAAAGGAGTTTGCGCTGTTGGCCCAACTAGCCCAATATCCGGGTCGCCTTTTCTCCCGGGATGAATTGATTCGTCTCGTATGGGGAGCGGATTTTGATGGTGACGACAGGACGGTTGATGTGCACATTAAACGGCTTCGCCAGCGATTTGCCGATTACGCCGACGATTTTTCCATTCAAACGATACGCGGCATGGGCTACAAAATGGTGGTGAGGGAGGCATGAAATCCCTTTATTATCGGGTGTTTCTAATGACGCTAGCCGTTATTGTCGCCAGTAGCGTGATTGGATTCCTTGCTTCAAATATTTATTACCATATAAAGCTGAAACCTTTTAACGATGAGAAGCTTGTTTCCATTGCGGAACAAATGAAGGGATTTATAGAGTCAGAGCCATCAGCCATGGATCGTTATCTTCAAAATGCAGCCGCGCTAGGGTATGAAATTTATATAACGGATGGGGAGAGGGAGTCTCAGTTCTACGGTAGAAGCTTCCGCAAGAAGGATCTGGATGAGCGGGACATCAGACTAGTGCTGGACGGAAACGTCTATCACGGTGTAGCGCAATTTCCGAACAAACCTTTTATTTCCGGATTTTTCGATAATCGCTTAAGCAATACGGTAGGCGTGCCTGTCCAATCGTCGATGAAAAGGTATGCCTTGTTTATGCGTCCGGACGTGCTGCTGCAATTCGGCGAGCTTCGGACTTTCTTTGCTCTGATTGGACTGCTTACTATCATCGTTAGCATTCTCCTCTTTTTAATTAGCACCCGGTACATCGTCAAGCCGATTGCGAAGTTAACCGAAGCGACCAAGCGACTTGCTCAGGGCAATTACAATGTTCGGTTAACTGCGGGAAGGCGTGACGAAATCGGCCAGCTCGCCGAACATTTTATGACAATGAGCCGGGAACTGGAGAGGGTTGATCTGTCGCGCCAACAATTTGTATCGAATGTCTCGCATGAAATTCAATCGCCGCTAACCTCGATACAAGGCTTTGCCAAAGTATTGGCGCAGAGTGATTTGCCGAAAGAGGAACGAGAACAATATGCCTTTATTGTCGAAGCGGAAAGCCGCCATCTGTCTATGCTTAGTAAACAACTTTTGACGCTATCAATATTGGAACAAGGAGAAGAGGCGCTGAACAAAAGGAGGTTCTCCTTGCGGAGCCATATACGCCAAGCTGCAGATATGCTCCAATGGCAGCTGGAGGAGAAGGAACTGCTGCTTAAGCTGTCCATTCCGGAATCTGTCTCGATTTATGGAGATGAAGTGCTGTTGTTGCAGGTGTGGACAAATTTGCTGGGCAATGCGGTCAACCATATTCCGGCAGGCCGAAAAATTGAAGTTCGCGCAACGCAAGGACAGTCCTGCACGCGCATCGTTGTTTCGGATACGGGAGAAGGGATTTCTTCCGAACATCTGCCCTTTTTGTTCGACCGATTCTATCGTGCCGACCCCGCCCGCGAGCGTGCTTCCGGGCGAACTGGACTCGGGCTTGCCATTGTAAAAAGGATTGTACTGCTCCATAAGGGGGATATTCAGGTAAGCAGCAAATTAGGAGCCGGCACTCAGTTTATCGTAACGATTCCCGATTTGTAATGATTTGTTCATCTGTTGTTCATTTTCGCTTCCTAAACTATTGGAATCAAAGGAGGGAAGCAAAATGTATTTGGCCATTCGAGAAATGAGGTTTGCCAAAGTCCGTTATTCGTTAATTGGCATAATCATGTTGCTGGTCGCCTTTCTTGTCCTGTTTGTTACAGGGCTTGCGCAAGGGTTGGCCTATGACAATGCGGCATCGATTCAGAATATGGACGCTTCACATTTTATAATGGAGAAGGATTCGAATCACCGCTTTACCCGCTCACAGATCGATGAGCAAGTGACGGTGCAAGCGGGCTTAATAGCAGGTGCAGAAAATGTCCAGCCTCTTGGAGTGCACATGACAACCGTCACCGCGGAAGGAAACTCCGGCAAAATGGATGTCACTTATCTCGGGATCAAAGCGGACGGCTGGATCATGCCTTCGGTAACAGAAGGAGAAGCACTTTCATTAGAAGGCAGAGGACAAGTGGTCGTTGATTCCAAAATGAAGGAATTGGGGATCGGTGTAGGTTCTGTTATTGTCGATCAAACTACAGGCTTGAACTGGACGGTGGGCGGATTTGTCAGCCATGAGTCGTTCAGCCATTCGCCGGTAGTGTTTTTGAACGAAAACGATTGGAGGCATCTTCAAGAGTCAGCCGTGCGCCCAGATGAAAACGGAACGGAAGGCGGATTGATTTACAATGCGATTGCCGTCAAGTCGAGCAATGAAGAGGCGAAGCAGCTTGCAGCAGCATTGCCGGATGCCGAAATCATAACGAAATCGGATGCCGTATCGGCCATTCCCGGATACAAAGAGGAGCAAGGTTCGCTGCTCATGATGATTGTATTTTTATATATCATATCTTCTTTTGTATTGGCGGTGTTTTTCTACGTTATAACGATCCAGAAGACCAGTCAGTTTGGTATTTTAAAAGCAATCGGCACACCTGCCTCGCATCTGGCACGCAGTGTTGCTTTGCAAGTGATGCTTATAGCGATAAGCAGCCTTTTGGTCAGCGTGATGGTAGTCCAGGCGGTTGAAGCGCTGCTGCCTAGCGGAATGCCGTTCCGGCTTCCTGTATCTGCACTTCTACTTACAAGCGCGGCTTTTATTGCAATGTCACTGGCCGGGTCCTTGCTGTCGGTTTGGAAAGTAGCCAAAATAGACGCCTTGGATGCCATTGGGAGGACAGCGACATGAGACACAAAATGATGCTTGAAAACATTACGCATACCTTCGAGGATGGCGGCATTCAGCGAAAGATACTGGATACATTAAACCTTGAAGTGCGGGAAGGGGAGCTCATAGCCGTTATGGGCCCCTCTGGCTCAGGAAAAAGCACGTTCTTATCAATAGCCGGAGCACTGCTTGAGCCGACAAGCGGCGATGTTTGGTTAGATGGCGAACGGGTAACCGGTAAAAGCAAGCAAGAGTTGTCCAATGTCCGGCTTCATAAGTTAGGGTTTATTTTTCAGCAGGCCAATTTAATTCCTTATCTGAAGGTAGAAGAGCAGCTCATGCTTGTCGCTAAGCTAGGCGGAATGGACAAGAGGAAAGCGATCGGACGCTCGCGGGAGCTGCTGAATAGGCTTGGCCTGAACCACCGCAGCAGCGGTTATCCCGATAAGCTGTCGGGGGGCGAACGCCAACGCGTCGCCATTGCTAGAGCTCTTATGAACGATCCGGCTTTGCTTTTGGCGGATGAACCGACAGCAAGTTTAGACGCTGCAAAAGGAATGGAAGTTGTGCGCCTTCTTGCCGCAGAAGTGAAAGAGCTAGGGAAAAGCGCTATCATGGTCACACATGACGACCGCGTTTTGCCATGGTGCGACCGTGTCCTCTATTTGGATGAAGGCCATTTAATCGAAAAAAGAATAAGTTGAAGCATAAGAAATAAGATCCCAAACTTTCAGCATGGAAAGATACGGGATCTTTTTTTGTTTAATCCATCTATTCATGAATTGCGACATAGCTTAGCCCGACCAAGGACCAGCAAAAAAAGCGACGGAGGTCGGAAGTACAACTAGCAGAGGTTCGTTTATTTTGAAAAAGGAAGGAGTTTATTTCTTAAATATGGGATTGGAGGAAACGGAATTGAATGAATTGCAACAAGCAATGAATGAACGGGTAGAATCAGGGTCTGATAACCCCGCCTTAACGGCTGTTATCCATGAATATGCTAACTATCATGCTGTGCTCGTCATTGTTGGCGCATTGATGGTGATCCTTTTTTCATGGCTTAGCATAAGGTTTTGGAGAACATTCAAACAAACGCCTAGGATGGGGAGATCGAAGTGGAGTTTTGAAAAAAAGGTATATTTTAGCTTTGGACTACTCAGTTCTATTCTCGCTTTACTTATGGTTTTGATTGCTTTTGCAAATGCTACAAACACATTTAATCCTCAACATGGATTTTCTTTGTTTGTCGATTCGTTTGGGACATCTAAGGGGGAGCCGCATAAAGAGGAATTGCGAGATGCCTTTATTGAATGGATCAGATCAGGCAATGCCAATACCCCGCTTATTTTCAAACAACCTATAGAGGAGCGTATAAAGTTCCACACAACAAAAGCTATGATATGTGGAGTTTTACTAATTCCATTAGTGGTGCTTAGCAAAAGGATCTGGAACACATTAATCAATCGGACAAAAGCAGTTGGCCCAAAATGGAAGGGAAAGGACTACAGCTATTTTATAATTGGAAATGTCACGGTCGTATTTTCGTTGTTATTGATAATAATTGTTGCAGCAAACCTACAAGGAGCATTTGCGCCTTTGGCCGCATTTTTAGTCGGCTTAATATAACCCGTTCTATGTAATTGTTTTCTATGTAAGTGTCCGCAACTTTTCAGTTGCTCGTATTGACATGCAACTGAAAAGTTGCGTATAATCGAGAAATGAACGGGGATAAAGACGCCATTTTTAAAGCGCTTGGAGATTCGACTCGGCGGCTTATTATAGATGAACTTGCCGAGCGTAACGAGCAAACGTTGTATGAGTTAACGGTACGTCTCATTACGAAACATAATCTTTCTATTACACGACAGGCAATAGCTAAACATCTTTCTGTTTTGGAAGAGGCCGGGCTTGCGACATCGGAAAAAAAAGGGAAATATCGAATCGTTATATTCAATAATGAACCGCTTAAACATTTGCTGAAAGGATGGGTAGAGTAAATAGCAAGCAGTATGCAAATTGTTCATGATCGCAATATTTAAGGGGGCAAATCAGGATGAATATTATAGTTAGCAGTCTTTTTGTACAAGATCAAGAAAAAGCGTTGAAGTTTTATACGGAAACACTTGGCTTTGTTAAAAAGCATGACGTACCCGTGGGAGCTTATAGATGGATAACGGTTGTTTCACCAAACAATGAGGACGGTACCCAGTTATTGCTCGAACCAGATGAGCATCCAGCGGCCAAAGATTATCAAAAAAGGATATTTGCCGATGGAATTCCAGCAACTATGTTTGGCGTTGAGGATATTGAAAAAGAATATGCGAGGTTATTGGAAAACGGTGTGACGTTCACTATGGCGCCAACAAAAATGGGGGAGAACACAATCGCTGTATTTGACGATACATGCGGAAATCTTATTCAACTCCTACAGAAGTAACGTTGCATTGATATAAACATAAGTTGACGTTTGCATTTCTTTCAGAAGAAGAGGCGCCTTAACGGGGCCTCTTTTATTTTGTGCTTGGAGTATATATTTTGCGAAGCACTATGTTCTTTACTGCGTTATTTTACAAATTATATAATTAATTTAGTTCATATTGAGTTCAAATAGGGGTCTTACAATATAGCTAATCAAATGGAAAGGTGGAGAGAGAAAATGCCTAAAGTGCTAGTTGTCGACGATGATTCACACATTCGTGAACTGGTACGGCTCTATCTTGAGGATGAAGGAATTGAAGTGGTACAGAAGGGGAACGGAGCGGAAGCGCTGGAATATGCCGAAAACCATTCATTGGATTTGGTTGTCCTAGATATTATGATGCCGGGAATGAACGGCTGGAGCTTATGTGCGAGACTCCGCGAGCTGGGGGACATACCGATACTTATGATTACTGCCAAAGGTGAGCCCGCCGATCGGATCAAAGGCTTTAAGCTCGGGACCGACGATTATCTTACGAAGCCATTCGACCCCATGGAGCTTACACTGCGGGTTAAGGCGCTGCTTAAACGTTATCGGATTGCCTGTTCCCAATCGCTCCAGCTCGGTCAACTACAGTTGGATCGCAAAAGTTATCAGGTGAGGGTAAAGAACGGCCAGGAGCTCACACTGCCGATGAAAGAATTTCATTTGCTCTACAAACTCGGGAGCTATCCGGGGCAGTTGTTCACTCGGGATCATTTGATTAGGGAAATTTGGGGGATGGATTATGAAGGAGACGAGCGAACTGTGGACGTTCACATCAAGAGGCTGCGAGACCGCTTTGCCGAACATGAGTCGGACTTTCGTATTGTAACGCTGCGCGGTCTCGGATATCGCTTGGAGGTGTACCGCGATTAAATCTCTCTATACTCGCATCGTGCTCCTATTTATCGGTGTCATCGTTGTCAGCCTCGTCATGGCTTCCGTTATTTCTACTGTATTGTTTCAAAAAACATTTAAACATAAGCTGGAGAACAGCTTGTTGTCGAACGGCAAGCAAATCATTGAAACCTACCACTCATCCGCCGGAACGGAATTGATTCCGTTTATGAACAATGTTGCCAACATTTCGATTTATGCGATTCAATTGTTTGACGCATCCGGCAAGCCATTGCTTGAAGAAAGGTCAGAGCTTGTCGTTCCCGATCCCGAAAAAATTCACCATGTGTTAGGTGGCAGCGTGGCCAAAGAGCTGGAAAACAAAGGGCGATCTCCGATGATCGGCCTTCCATTTACAGTTAACGGAAAATCTTATGGCTTATTTGTCATGCTGAAAAGTAATGAAATGTGGATTCAATCGAACAAAGAGGTAAGTACGGAGCTATTGACCGTCTTGCTGATCGGAAGCTTGCTCGTTCTGGTCGCTGCGCGTTACTTGATTAAGCCGCTGCTTCGTCTAAGAGATGCTGCCGGGCGACTTGCACAAGGCCGCTTTGACGTACAGCTTGAGACGAAACGCAAGGATGAGATAGGACAGCTTAACGCGAGCTTTAACGGGATGGCGCAGGAACTGGCTAAGCTGGATAAGATGCGCCGACAATTTGTGGCAAACGTATCGCATGAGATTCAATCGCCGTTGACCTCAATCACCGGTTTCGCCAAGGCGCTCAAGCAGAAACCGATGAGCGAGGAAAGCCGGATGTTTTATTTGACGATTATTGAAGAAGAAAGCGAACGTTTGTCCAGAATGAGCCAAAATTTGCTGCGTCTTTCTTCTTTACAGCATGAACGGCCCTCTGTTCAATCGACGTCGTTTCGACTTGACGAGCAGCTCCGTAAAGTGGTCATTGCTCTCGAACCGCAATGGGCGGCTAAAGAAATCTCGATTGACCTGGACCTGGAGCCAGTAACGGTTCATGGAGACGAGGATCAGCTTAGCCAAGTATGGACGAATTTGCTCGATAACGGCGTTAAATTTACGGATAACGGTGGAAGGGTGTGCATTCGCGCTTTTGTGGAGAATGGGCTTGCCGTCGTTTGCCTAACGGACAACGGTATTGGAATACCGGAGGATCAAAGGGACATTATTTTCAAACCGTTTCATAAAGTGGACAAAGCTCGTGACCGCACTGTCAGCGGCAGCGGTTTAGGTTTATCTATCGTTAAACAGATCATGGATTTGCATGGAGGGGAAATCTGGGTAGATGAAGAACTGGGCGGAGGATCGGTTTTCACAATAAAACTGCCCCTTAAAAGTTGTAGTTTAACATAGGAGCAATTAGTTTCGTCGCAATCTGGGGCTTCTTAGCCTCAGATTCTTTTTTTGTAACTCTCCGTTCATGTTCAATTCAAATAAGACGAGTATAGTGTCCCTAAATGAATGGAAGGGAGAAATCTTATTATGAAATAATCAGCTTTACGCTTGGGCCGAAGGAAAGGACATTACATTAATAAGTGGGAGGAAGAGTATGCGTCAATTTTTTAAGAAATGGATGAAACGAGCGGTTATCGGCATGATTATCTTTGTCATCGCGCTAGTTTCAATCGGCAGCATTTATGAACAATCTGCTCGCAGTCAGGCTGTTAAGGATTTCCCGGCACCGGGTCGACTTGTAGATATAGGGGGACGTAAAATTCATCTAAATTGTGAGGGTCAAGGCGCACCGACCGTTGTGCTTGAAGCGGGGGCAGACACAAGCGGATCAGCGTTATGGGAACCCGTTCAGGAAGAGGTAGCCCGTTTTACTCGGGTTTGCTCCTATGATCGGGCAGGCATTATGTGGAGCGATCCCGCAGAGGGACGGCAGAACAGCATAGCTATCGCGGAAGACATTCATAAGGCTCTTCGCGCGGCTAATGAAGGGCCGCCCTATATTTTGGTCGGTGCTTCCATGGGTGGCCCTTATGCAATGACATTCACCAAATATTACGGAAAAGAAGTCGCTGGATTAGTATTGGTCGACGCTTCTCATCCCGAGCAGACCTCGCGACTTGCTAAAGCGACCGGTGTGCCGGAAGCGAATCCGATTCCGTTTGCCTTTCGTGTTCTCGCTTCCTTCGCTTGGAGCGGTTTGCCGAGACTCGTGCTCCCCGATGCCGAAGTTCCGGAGTTGCAGCCGGAAACCGCAAAAGCGATTACGGCCTACCAACCGACATCGCTCAAAGCCGCTTTTGCGGAAGCTGCCTTATTCGAAGATTCGCTTCAAGAGGCCGGTACATTTCGCAACCTTGGGGATTTGCCGCTTGTCGTGCTTTCCAGAGGAAAACCTTGGAGCGCATTCAGTGAAATCGAGCAGAAAGCAAGCGGACTCACTCGCGAACAATTCAATCGTATGGAAGCAGCCTGGGCCAGCATGCAGGCGGAGCAAGCTAGTTGGTCCACCAACAGCACACAGCAAGTCCTTACAGATTCTAGCCATGTGATGCAGCTAGAGCGTCCGGATGCGGTCATTGCTGCTATTAAGGACATTGTAGAGAAGGCAACTCGTGCAAAATAGTTCCGGGTTCTTTAAATGATTAGCTGCATTAAATATTAATATGGTTTAAATCATTTCCTGGAGAAAGCGATACTCCTTTCAGTTGGCTTTAGGCATATTTAGGGACAAGCAAAGTGAAGTACAGAAAACCGCGAAATTCGCGGTTTTTTCTATTTGATTTACATCATCGTGCCATTGTAATGCAGAAAACGGGCGTAAGACGGCAGCGCTCAAGTAATCGAAAGGGGAAATGGAAATGATGAAGAGATGACGTCATTCGTTAAAATAGTGTTGACACGACACCAAATGGTGTCGTAATATCAAAGTGTCACCAAACGGTGTCCAATTTAAAGAGGTTCAATAGATATTGCTGCCACCCAAAGCTTTTTATATGTAAATGTAGTAAGGGAGATGGGGAAATGGGATTTTTTCAAGATATGTTCTCAATATTTAAGAAAAGGGAGCTATTATTTCTAGAAAGTCGCAAAGAATCGGAGGGCGTATATTCTTTTTTATTTGAAAAGGAGAAGGATTTGAATTGGAATGCAGGGCAGTACGGCTTGATTAGCATTACGCATAAGAAAATAAAAAATGGTACAAAACCATTTAGTTTGGCATCTGCTCCTTCAGAAAATGTGGTTAAAATAACAACGCGTATTGGCGAAAATCCGAGTGATTTTAAAAAAGCGCTGGCTGAATTAAAACCGGGAATGAAAGTTAAAATAAGTGGGCCTGTAGGATCATTTTACAAGCAAGATAATAGTCCATCGTTATGGATTGCAGGTGGAATAGGGGTTACGCCATTTCGGTCGATTCTTAAACAATTAGAGGCTGAAGGGAGCGGGTCCGAGAAACCGATACATTTGCTCTATCTCGATAGCAAGCAGTCCTTTATTTATAAAGATGAGCTTGAAGATTTGGCTAGCCGTACATCCCTCAGTTTAACTTATCTTGAATCAAGGGATGATCTGAACCAAGAGATTGATAAGTTTAACGCTAAGTATAAAAATAACGGCAAATACTTGATTGCAGGTCCTAAATCGCTGGTGGATTCGATTGCTGCCTATTTACAAGAGCACCAAGTTTCAAAACAGAATATTAAAAAGGATGCCTTTTTCGGCTATTAGTAAAATATGGACGTGAATCACCAAACGCGAGATGTATTTGCTGCGATTGCCGATCCAACCAGGCGTCAGCTCATTCAGCTGTTAGCGGAGGAAGAAGAGCTGCCGCTTCACGAGTTAACGTCACAATTTCCGATGGGTCGAACGGCGGTTTCCAAACATTTGACCATTTTAAAAGAAGCAGGGCTCATACTTGACCGGAAAGTCGGCAGAGAAACGCGATTTAAGCTGAGCGCCGCTCCATTGCGGGAAGTTCAAGATTGGGTGTCTTATTATAGCAAGTACTGGAGCATGAATATGATGCGCTTGAACCAACTATTTGAGGAGGAAGAACAATGAGTTTAATTTTATCATTGGATTATGAGTACAAAACATCAATTGAAAAAGCTTGGTTGGCCCTAACCGATTCCAATAAGCTAGCAAAGTGGATTACGGCAAACGATTTCGAGCCTGTTGTGGGACATCGATTCCAGTTTCGTCATCAACCGTCCGAATATTGGGATGGAGTTGTGGACGGCGAAGTGCTTATCGTAGAACCGCCAACCCGCTTGTCCTATTCTTGGGCCACTGGAGATGAGCGGCATACGGTAACTTGGACCTTGCAAGATTTAGGAGACGGAAAGGTTAACCTTCATCTTGAACAAACTGGGTTCACAAATGTTCATGGACTCGAAGGTGCGAGATATGGCTGGGGTGCTTGGTTTGATCATTTTGAAGCAGTGTTGGAACAATAAAGCATCCGTTTTTAAATAAGAGGAGTTTAGAGCTTGTGACAACAACCATTTATGTAACCACATGTTATATAAATGGATTTTCAAGCTTTGTGAAGAGGTGCCTTTTAAGGTATCTCTTTTTTGTTTGTATTGAATTACGAAACATGGTTGGCTAATCCAAGGTGAAATGGAGCTGGATCTCCGTTATGGTAAATAACTATTAATAAAGAAGGTTTTGGCTATTGGAAGTAGAATTATGTAATTCGGAATCGTGAATGAAATAGTGAGTACGAATAGGAAAGGGGGGATGTAAAGTCATTTCGACAACTATGTTGTCGTACCTATCTCTTAAAAACCAAAGGAGGGTATTCATTTGTTCAAGCAATCTTTAAAAAAGCTACTTATGCTCATTGCTATGTCCGCCTTGCTGATCAGCCTAATTCCCGCGTGGGGAAATAACTTGGCTTCGGCGGCGCCGCCGCCAATGATCTATGGCCAGCCAGAAGCCTATCTATGTGACTATATGGAATGCGCGATGGGCGGACTCCCTTACCAAAACCCGCCTGCGGGAGAAAGTTATCGTTTAAACGGCGGACAGTTACAATTTAGTGTTGATGTTCCCGTGACTCAAAATTATAGAGTGACCATTAACAGTACATTCAGCGGTTCAGATGCCACGATTAGAGTAAAGAATATGTATTTTTATGGCCACGGGTCTGAAGTATTGTATCACTCCGTGAAACAGCTGAGTAATTCTCTTACGTTGGAAATGACATTAAAAGCTGGTCCCGGAACTAATTATATTAGTATATCTCACCCTGGAACTAACAGTTCAATATCGATTGGCAGTAAAATTAGTGTTCAAGCCATGCCGAAAGTAAGTTACGCTGCTCACTGGGATCGAATCGGATGGGTTAGTTCATATATTGAAGGGGATATAGCCGTTGCATCGCCTACAAAACTTGAATATTTGCAAGCGGTTACATTCTCTTTGGATACGGGACTAAATATTCCTCCGGGTGCTCAATTGCAATATCGTGCTCACGTTGGAGGGCTTGGATGGCTAGATTGGGTGCCTACGGGTCGGATTGCCGGAACGACCGGGCAGCATCGTCGGTTGGAGGCTATCGAAATGAGATTGATTAATGCTCCAAACCATCAGATCCGTTACCGGGTTTTTGACCGAAATTTAACGCCTCAAGCATGGAAAGTAAACGGAGAGATGGCTGGAACGACGGGGCAGCATCTGCCGCTTTATGGCATTGAGGCGGAAATTGAGATATTGCCGAACCTCGCTATATTGCAGAATCCGCAAAGCGGCAAAAATTTAGATGTTTATGGAGCAGGAACAGCAGATGGAACACGGTTGCAAATTTGGCATATTGGTGATCTTAAACATCAAAAGTTTAAGTTTGTAGATAATGGTGACGGATATTTCCGCATCGTTGATTTGAACAGCGGCAAGCCGCTTGATATTAAAGACGTATCCACGGCTAACGGGGCCTTTGTCCATATTTGGACCTCTTACAACACGAATTCGCAGTTATGGAAAGTGATCAAAAACAATGATGGAACTCACAAGTTCATTAACAAGCTAAACGGTAAAGCGTTGGATGTAAGCGGCGGCAATACTGCAGCCGGAACGCCTGTGCATATGTGGGATGACAACGGAAGCGGTGCGCAAAAGTGGAGAATATCCCCTGTTCTTAAGTAGAAGATAACTTAAAGAGATCGCTCCTGGTGAAATGGCGGCAGATTCGCTGGCCATCCACTGAAGGAGCGATTTTTTTGTTTAAATATTAATCCGTTCCTCTAATGACTACAATCGTCTTTTCGCTGCAACTCGAAGCGATCGCCGGGCTTCAACACTTTACCCTTGATTTTACGGGATTTTAAAAGCTCTACATAAGCTTCCTCATCCTGTCGAATGACTTCAAAAGTATCGTAGTGCAGAGGCACAACTAGTTTCGCTTGCAGCCACTCGGCTGCGAGCGCTGCGTCTTCGGGTCCCATCGTATAGTGATCTCCAATCGGAAGGAAAGCAACGTCAATCTGATTACGCTCGCCAATCAGCTTCATGTCGAGAAATAAATTTGTATCTCCTGCGTGGTAGATCGTATATCCGTTCCATCGAATAACAAAGCCAGCCGGCATTCCGGCGTAAATAATTTGTTGCTTTTTGTGATCGATAATACCCGAACTATGGAAAGCTTGGACCATTTGCACTTCAGCATAACCGATTGATATGCGGCCGCCGATATTCATGTCGTTTGTTTTGGCACCTTGCCAGCTCATATAGGAAGCTAACTCAGGGATGGCCACAATGGTGGCATCATTGCTGCGGGCGATTTGCGCGGCATCCAGAATATGATCGCCATGAGCATGCGTCAGCAACACATGCTGTACGCGAATGTCTTCAGGCTTAGTGACGGCAAGTGGGTTTTGAGAAAGAAACGGATCGATAATAAGCGAATGTTCGCCGTCCGTTAGCTGGATGCAGGAATGTCCATGGAATTGAATCGTTAACATACAGCACCTCTTCACATGAAATGTAGTATTTTCCATTTTTATTATAACGGAGTTGGCAGAATGCATCAAAATAAAACTGAATAAAGGGCAAGAAAGGACATGCATAACCGAGTTTGTATTGGCCTAGTGGCTATATGAATCTTACATTGTCTAATATATACAGCTTCGATATACTAACCTTATTGATATTAGGAAAGCTGAGGAAGTAAAGGAGAGGCAAACATGACGAAACCAACGGAGTTTTCGGAATCAGGACAACCGATCTATCGCTATAACGATAAGGAGAAGGAATGGCAACCGCCAGAATATGGGGAAGAAGGATGGGTTGCGAAGATCGAAGAACATGTAAGCGAATATATCGGAGAAGTTGATTCCGTTTTCCACGAAATCATTTCGGATACCGTTCATCTTGACGTTCACCTTATTAAGCCAACTCCCGAACGAAATTATTTTACTTTATTTACAACGGGCATGAGCTTTAAGCCGATGAATACGCCGGAAGGAGTGGAAGGCCATGAATATGCGGAATTGATAATCTGCTTGCCGCCGGATTGGCCAATGGAGGAGGATGATCTGGAAAATCAGAATCACTATTGGCCAATCAGATGGTTAAAAATGTTAGCGCGTTTCCCACATGACTACGACACTTGGCTAGGCTGGGGCCATACAATGCCAAATGGCGATCCGGCTGAACCGTTATCGGAGCAAACGGACATGAGCGGAATCATTTTACTGCCTCCGGTTGATGTTCACGAAGATTTTCTTTCTCTAGAAATGGGGGATGGGCGGACCATAAGCTTTTATGCCATCGTTCCGCTCTATTCAGAAGAGATGGACTTTAAGTTGAAAAACGGAAGCGAACCGCTAATCGATAAGTTCGATAAATACGGGATTAATGAAATTATCAACCTCAATCGGCGCAATACATGTAAATCTCGCTTAAAGTTTTGGAAGTAATCCAAAGTTGTTAAAATAAAATAATGATTCAGGTCTTGCAGGTGGGAGTTTAAGCTCCCACCTGCTTTCTTTTGTAACAAGAAAGGGGAGGAAGATAAGGTCTTTTATATTTACAGACATAATGTATCTGTTATATACTTAATTCTCAACTTGACCTGAAATAACCTCACTCAAGAAGGAGGAATAGAAATGATTTATGATTGTGCAATTATTGGTGGAGGTCCAGCGGGACTGAATGCGGCATTAGTGCTAGGTAGAGCTAGAAGAAGTGTAGTGCTGTTTGATCATAATAAGCCTCGAAATGCTGTTACACACGCCTCCCATGGTTTTCTTACACGCGATGGGGTAACGCCAGCCGAGTTTAGACGAGTGGCTTATGAGGAGGTGCTGCATTATCCATCGGTAGAGCATCATCCCAAAGAGGTAACGAATATTCGCAAAATTCATGAAGGGTTCCAAATTACGGTTGGGACAAATGAACCGATTCAAACCCGAAAGCTGCTTATTGCTACGGGCTTGCAAGAAACATTGCCGGATATTGCCGGTATTAAGGACTTGTATGGCAAAAGTCTCTTTTATTGTCCTTATTGTGACGGCTGGGAACTTAGGGATCGCGCTTTATTCGTATTGGCGAGTCATGCCCACGCGTTCCATCTTGCAAAATTGCTCTACAATTGGAGCCATAATCTTGTCATCTGTACCGATGGCCCTGGCGTACTGACGGATGAGCAAAAGGAGAGGCTCACTTCTCGCAATATTGTAGTTTCGGAGAAAAAGGTTGCAGCTTTTTACGGAAATGAAGGAAGGCTGCGGCAAGTGGAGTTTACAGATGGCACGCGGATGGATCGAACAGGCGGATTCATTGCACCTCAGTGGGTTCCACGAGCAATCTTTCAACAAGAGCTTGGTTATGCTGTAAATGAAGTAGGCGGAATGATTGCCGATGGAATGGGAAAAACGAACGTAGCCGGTCTTTTTGCGGCAGGGGAAGTAACATCCGGCAGTCCCTCGCAGCTCATTGTGGCGGCAGCCGCCGGCAGTTTAGCTGCGACAAGTATAAACCTTGAATTAACGGAAGAGGATTTCAGCTTCTAGGCTAAAAAAGAATCTGGTTTGCAAAGCTCATGCGGCCCCGACAACTTGACGATCACTCCGCATAATAGATATTATATACTTCTAAAGTCTTTTATGAGGTTTGGTGATTTGGAATGAAATATTCGAAGGCTACGGATTATGCTCTGCATACGATGCTTTTTCTTGCAGCGGCCGCTCCAAATAAACTCGTCGGTGTTCAAATGCTGGCAGAGCGTCAGGAAGTATCTCCAACTTATCTCTCGAAAATATTAACTAAGCTGGCCAAGGCAGGAATGATCGAATCGGTTTCGGGCGCTAATGGAGGATATAAGTTGAAACGGGGCTGGGAAGCCATCTCATTTCTAGATATTATTCAGGCCATAGAAGGTACTGCCTCTATGTTTGACTGCAGCTTTGATCATGGGACGGAATGTCCGATACAGCGTGTAATTCTCTCAGCGGAACTAAAGATGGAACAACACTTGAAAAACCAGACCATCGCGGAGCTGGCTCAAAAACATAACGTGCAACTATAAAAAATTTGAGGTCATTTCTGAACTAAAAACAAAAGTCATGCGAAGGGAGTCGTCGCATGGCTTTTATTTAATTAAGTTCAGTACGTTTCGTACAATGAAGTTTGTGAAAAGAATACAAGTCTCAGAACTCTATTATAAATTCGATTAAACTTGTGAGATGGACAAAAAAACGAGCCCAATTTCATTTATCCATTGAGGAGACATCAGTATTTTCGTATAGTACTATATAGATAATGATAATCATTATCTATACTAGAATCGAACAGACTGATGGAGGGCAACAGAATGAAGAAGGCAAAAAAATGGTGGACGATCCTTATGGCAACTGTGCTTGTGACGGGCGCGCTGTCCGGTTGCGGGGGACAAAATGATAACGCAGCAGCTCAAGTGGAAGAGGCAAATCAAGGGAGCAAGGGATCGCCATCTGAAAGCGCGAAGCCGGAGAGCGGGGCTTCTGAACAAGCGGCAACCCAATTGTTTGAAGACTGGAACGGTCATAAGGTTGAGGTGCCGACACAGCCGAAGCGTGTGATCTTCCATGGGGAGACAACAGGAGACCTAGCTGTGCTTGGCGTTAGTCCAGTCGGCATTATGCAAAGCTCAATTGAGGGCACTTTGAGTCAGGATAAGTTCCGCGATGCTCAAGATGTTGGTTTCCCTTTTAATGTGGAGAAGGCTCTGGAGTTAAATCCGGATCTTATTATATTCGGCAATGCGGATGAAAACCAATATGAACAAATTTCCAAGGTCGCTCCGACGGTTACATTCGATACGTTCGGTTCACTTGACGAGCGCTTGACTAAGCTGGGACAGCTTCTAGGGAAGCAAGAGGAAGCCAAGTTATGGCTGGAGCGTTATCACGAGAAGGAAAATGCGATGTGGAAGGAGATTAGGGATGGTGGAATCGGAGAAGCAGAGACGGCTACCGTATTCACCATGTACCCTGGCAATCGATTGTATGCGATGGCCAATACGGGATTGTCCCAAATCTTGTACTCCGAAGGGGGAATGAAGCCGACGCCTTTGGTCCAGGAAGCTCTGGATGCAGGCCAAGGCTTCGTAGAAATCAGCTTAGAGAAGCTTTCCGAATATGCAGGCGACCATATTTTCCTGCTTACTCCCGTTCAAGCGGAAGCTGTGGGCGATTTGGAACAATTGGAAAAAAGCCAAGTGTGGGGCGGACTGGAGGCCATCAAAAACGGCAACGTGTATACGTTCGGATTGCTGGAAGCCTATAGTGACGCCCTATCACGGGAAGGGCTGATTCAGCAATTGCCGAAAGCGCTGCTGAAATCCGAATAAATAGGAAAAACAAAGCCGCTTATCGTTAGTTGATAAGCGGCTTTCGATCGTCTACAATGATAACAATTTTGTTGTGATTGATTGTCGGGAGGGCGTCAAATGGATCATTTTGGGATGGAAGGGGAGACGCTTCACTCCTTGCTGTTTCATCTATTAGAGGCTCGGTTGTGGCGGATTCAAGAAGACTGCGTGACAGAAGAACAAATCACTCTTTCCTATACGCTGCTTCTAGTCGCAGCTGGAGATTGCAGCTTGTACGCGGACGATGTTTTGATCCCTGCGTTGGAGCAGAACTGTTACATTTTGCCGCCAGGGCAGAAGTGGTATATTAGCAATTATTCTGGCAAACCGGTTCAAATCTATTTGATGAAGTTCAAAATTTTGAATGCGGAAACCGAAAGAGCTTTCCATGAACCGTTACACGAAATTCATCATAATTGGAGACTATTTCCGTATATGCGCGCGGTCAAGCTGGCCCAGCAATTGACAATGCCAGAGGGAGAGAAAAGCGAAGCTGTTTATGGGCAAGGCGTGGACAACGGATTGAAGTGGCTCAATCGCCATATGTTGTTTATGGAGTTAATCGGTATGCTGCTGCAGCATAATTCCAAAGAAACAGGTGCGGGCGGATCGTTGCCGTCAGCCGAGCAATCTATCGCGTTAATGGAGGAGCATTATATGCTTCCGCTCAGTATCAAACATTTGGCCGAGCAAGCCGGCACTCAACTTGGGCAATATACGTCGATGGTCAAGCAGTTGACGGGATTCACCCCGCTGGAGTACTTGAATCAGCTTCGAATCAAACATGCGAAAATGCTTCTTCTGACGACTGGAGACCCGCTGCGTCAAATTGCCCGCAAGGTTGGTTTCGAGGACGAATATTATTTTAGCCGTCTTTTTCGCAAGCATACAGGAATCGCGCCGAGACAGTATGCGGAATCCATGAGCGGCAGCAAGCTGGTAGTCGATGATGCCGGCCATGAGGTGCGAATACCTCTTCGTCCTCGCCGCATCCTGTATTTCGGTGAAGTGCTTGGGGATTTGCTGGCGCTTGGCGTCAGGCCGGTCGGAAGTAACTTATACGAAATGGGAAATTCTTGGCTAGCGGAAGAAGAAAACGGCTTGATGGGAATCGAGGATATCGGAATCCCGTTCCGCTTAGGAACAGCAAGAACATTAGAGCCCGATTTGATCATTCTTTCAAATATGGATGAGCGCATTTACGGAGATATTAGTGCCATTGCTCCTTCCCTTGTCTACAATTCTCATGATCCGCTTTTGCAAAGATTGCACAGATTGGGAGAATGGTTGGATAAGAAGAAGGAAGCCGACACATTTATGGATCATTATTTGAAGCGTCTTGAACAGGCGGGCTCTTTTTGGAAGCAACGAATTCAAGGTGGCGAAAAAGCATCCGTATTTATTTGTCATCGCGGTCACAAATGGTTCGTCATGGGAAGGCTTGGCCTATCCGAATTGCTGCATAGCCTGGACGAGAAATCGCTTACTAATCAAACCCGGAAGCTCATTTCTGATGGCGAGGCCTATTTGATGATAGATAGGGAGGATATCGCAGAATATGCGGGAGATATCGTAATTATCCCCCTTCCAGTGAATGCATCTTCACGTGAGACAACAGAGCAAATGATTCAAAGCGATCTATGGAAAAGTATTCCGGCTGTGCGCAACGGACGCGCGTTTGTAGTGGACGAAAGCAAATGGAATCTGTACGACGCCATTTCGCGCATTCGTCAATTAGAGCACTTGCAGTCGCTCATCGGTTGCATGTAAAGAAAAAGGAAAGCTTAGAACAGCAGAGCGGCAGATGATTTGAGAATCATCTGCCGCTCTTATTATGTGAACTTGCTTTGAATTAATAAAATGCAGTAGTCGCACTTCCAAGATATCGACGGTCAGGGGTAAGATGACCTCCAATTGCTTGTGCTCGGTATAAGGCTCCATCATAAACCATAGGAGTATAGCAGAAGCGTTGACCTTTGTTAACGACTCCGTTTCCTCCAGAATGTTGACAGGCGTACGCTTTACCATCGTGCTCCCTTATAACCATAACGTTCGCTTCCCAGTTATATGTAGCTATGCTATCCAAAATAATTCTCGCCCATGCCGTTTTGCATTTCGGGCTGTATCTTAATTCGACTGTTCCTGAACCGTCAGTCAATCTTTTAGATGCTTTCACTACTCCATCCAGCGAACAACCGGTATTTCTCGGATGTGCTCCATCCAAGTTCAAATCTTCAGCTGTTGCAAAAGAGGGGAAAGTAGACAATGCAACTAAAACATTTATTCCATGGTTGTCATCATACACCTCCTTTAATTTCCAATTTTATTCATTTAAACCTCGTGATACCATATGCTGCATGTCGAAATAAGCTGATTTTTGAAACGAACAAAACTTCCTGATTAAGTTTTTTTATTCTCCATATAGGATTATAGTACCAAACTACCTATACGAAGAAGGCACTCTAAAAAGTAAGCGTTGTCAATTAAAGAGAAATAATAAATTTTTTAAAAATATTTAAAAATGATTCCTCTTATCCGATATAGTAGTAGTGACAATAATATACATCTAACGCGATCTGCTGATTCAATAGTCTTACATAAATGGTTCGATAGCAGGCTGTTTAATCGGAAAAAGAGATGGTAGATAGGGTTGTTATTGCTATTTGCATGATCATATGATCATAGACTAATAGATAAAATGGTAAAAAAGTTGCGTAACATGCGTACTTTTTACCATGCACAATGAAAACGAGTTGTCCCTTTAAAGGGGGTGGTACATATAGGGACTGGTTCTGCCAAGCAAGAAACTTACATCATGAATACATATTAAGGAGGAAAAACATGCGTACTACTATGAAAAAATGGTCAATCTTGTTAGTGTCAACAGTGATGTGCTTTTCCATTTATGGGGCATCTGCTGGTGCAGCTAATCGTCCAACGACGATGGCGCCGAACGGAATCGTTACAACACCACATTATTTAGCTTCTGCTGCAGCTCTTGAGGTGCTTGAAGAGGGTGGTAATGCGGTTGATGCAGCGATTGCTGCACAGGCGACACTTGCGGTTGTATATCCTCAATACACAGGTATTGGCGGAGATGCATTCTGGCTTGTTTACAACGCAAAGACGAAAGAGCTTAAAGCGTTGAATGCAAGCGGTCGTTCCGGTGAGAAGACAACAATTGACTTTTACAAAAATAAGGGCTACGACAAAATTCCTTCTCGCGGCTACTTGGCAGCCAACACAGTTCCTGGCACAGTTTCAGGCTGGGGCGAAGCTTACAAATATGCAGAAAAAACGATGAAATTGTCCATGGATTGGGATGACTTGATGGAGCGCGCAATCCATTATGCGGAAAAAGGATATCCTGTAACGCCTAACCAAGAAAGATGGACCATTTCTGCTATCGATCCGACGGATAAAGAGTTAAAAGATTTGGGACGTTTTAAAACGTTCAGCGAAGTGTTTTTGAAAAAGGACGGTACGCCTTACAAAACAGGCGAAATGATGGTGCAAAAGGATTTGGCAAATACGTTGAAACGTATTGCTAAAAACGGCGCTAGTGAATTTTATAAAGGGGAGACAGGCAAAAAGATCGCTGCAGACATCCAAGCAAACGGCGGCTCCCTGACTCATAAAGATTTCATCGACCACAAAGCGGACTGGGTAAAACCAATCTCGGTCGACTATCGTGGCTACAAAGCTTACAACGTTCCACCGAACTCTCAAGGTATGGCTTCCCTGTCGATCTTGAACATTTTGAACAACTTTGACCTGAAAAAAATGGGCGAGGGTACAGCTGACTACTACCATGTAATGGTTGAAGCTACAAAGCAAGCTTTTGCCGATCGTGACAAATGGTTGACTGACCCAGACTTCGTTAAGATTCCAGTTGATGAGCTGTTGTCTAAAGAGCACGGCAAAAAGCTCGCTGCACGCATCGATATGAACAAAGCAGCTGAGAACGTGAAGCCGCTTGATCCAAAAGGCGACACAGTATGGCTCGGCATCGTTGATAAAGACGGCAACGCTGTATCGGTTATCCAAAGTCATTACTTTGACTGGGGTGCAGGCGTAGTTGCAAAAGGTACAGGCGTTCTATTGCAAAACCGTGGCAGCTTCTTCTCCTTGGATCCAAACCACATTAATGACTTGGAGCCTAAGAAGCGCACATTCCATACGCTCAACCCGGCTATGTTGATGAAAAACGGCAAGCCGTATATGCTTTACGGTACTCAAGGCGGAGAGGGACAACCTCAAACACAAGCAGCACTCGTTACTCGTTTTGTCGACTTTGGCATGACAGTTCAAGATGCAATTGAAGCACCAAGATGGCTGCATGGCCGTAACTGGGGTGAGTCTGTCAACGGATTAAGAATGGAAGGACGTGTCCCGCAATCCGTTATGGATGAATTGATACGTCGTGGCCATCCTGTGAAAAAGATTGACGACTACACGGACCAAGTAGGTCAATCCGGTATGGTTGTCATCGATCCGGTTTCAAACGTTAAGTTTGCTGGAGCTGACCCGCGTGGTGAAGGCGCGGCATTGGGCTACTAAACTTTTTAAGGCATAATTAATTCCAAATACGTATGAAGAGGTTGTCAAAAAAGCAGTTATGATTAATTGCTTTGGCGACCTCTTCACCATGCTCGAATTCGTCTAACGCGACAAGGAAAGAAGGCAGTGATCGATTTAACGCCATAAATCTGTTTACCAAATGGAGGTATGAAGTAATGAAGGAACCTGTCAAACCAAATAAGAAGGTTGCATCGGCAGCTGCTTTAGTGGGCAAGGCGTTTAAAGGTAAGCTTAAAAATCGATTAATAGCTTGGTTTCTTGTCGTCTCCCTTATTCCCCTTGTCCTTACCTCAATATTCGTATATAGCACAGCTTCAACTAAATTGATTGAGAAACAAAGTGATGCTTACGTTTCGCTTGTGAAAAGCCGGGCTGAAATGATGGATCAATATTTTAAAGAACGTATGAGCGAAATGCGGGTTCTCGCATCTACAACTGATATTCGTACAGAAGATACGACAGCTAAGATGACGTTCATTCAAAGTTTAAAAGAGAACGCTCCTCACTATGACGGCAACACGTTTATCGGTATGGATGGCCTTGTGAAAGCAGATACCTTTGAAAAGAGTGTCGGCATTGATTTAGGAATGCGGCCTTTCTTCCAAAACGCAATGCAAGGGAAAGAATCCTATACAGACGTTATTTTAGCGAAAACGACAGGCCAACGCTCCATCATTGTAGCCGTACCTGTCAAGCAAGCGGATGGAAAAGTGACGGGTGCCTTGACTGGACTTGTCAATTTTGAAAATTTCACCAATGAAATCTTTAAAACTCTGTACATTGATAATGGGGTAGGGTATCCGATCGTCGTAGACAATCTTGGGAAGATTCAACTCCACAAAAATAAAGAATTAATTGGAAAGACGGCCGAAGAAGCGAAATTGACGGCAGGACTAGTGAATATTTTGGGTCAAAAGAAGACGGAAGCAACGTCTTTTAACTACTCCGATGCTGGGAAAAAATATATGGTTGCGTATGCTCCAGTTCCAACCGCAGGCTATAACATTTACATGCACATTCCAGAAAGCACGATCACATCGGCGGTTTCTTCTATTAAATGGACGGTGTTCATTATCGTAGTTGCCGTATCTTTGATCGTTATCCTTCTTGCCTACTTTATCGCGCAGCAGATTACACGTCCGATCGTTGCGGTTGCAGAAGCAGCGGAACGTGTATCTAACGGCGATTTGAATCAAGAGGAACTAGCTGTGAAGTCGAGTGATGAAGTCGGCAAGCTGACAAGTGCTGTCAATACGATGATTCGTACGCTGCGTCAGTTTATTCAACAAGTAAGTCGCACAGCTGAAAATGTAGCGATATCGGCAGAGGAACTGTCTGCGAATGCGGAGCATACGAGCAAGGCGACGGAACACATTGCCATGTCGATTCAAGAAGTGGCAGATGGTTCGGAGCAGCAAGTACATAACGTAGAGGAAAGCGTTCGTTCCATTCATCAAGTCGCTGAAGGAGTTCAGCAAATATCAAACAACGCTCAAAGTGTTGCTCATTCTGCTTTGAACGCTTCGGAAAGCGCAGATATGGGTCACCGTAAACTACAATCGGTTATGCAGCAAATGCAATCGATACAAAATACCGTTAATACGATCAATAGTACCGTGAAGCAGCTTGGACAACGTTCGGCAGCTATCGATAATATCGTGCAAGTTATCTCCGGTATTGCGGCGCAAACGAACTTGCTGGCGCTTAATGCTGCAATTGAGGCGGCACGTGCCGGTGAGCATGGACGCGGCTTTGCAGTCGTAGCAGGCGAGGTGCGCAAACTATCCGAGCAATCGG
The DNA here is from genome assembly GCF_042675505.1 of Paenibacillus sp. GCM10027627. Taxonomy (NCBI): domain Bacteria; kingdom Bacillati; phylum Bacillota; class Bacilli; order Caryophanales; family Paenibacillaceae; genus Paenibacillus; species Paenibacillus sp. GCM10027627. The sequence goes on along the minus strand of NZ_JBHTHB010000001.1, from coordinate 978,431 downwards.
CTCAATCAACGGAACAGATTGCTGAATTGCTTGCTTCTATTCAGAACGAGACGGGGATAGCGATTGTATCGATAGAAGAGGGTACGCGCGAGGTGGCGATTGGTATGGATGTCGTGAACCAAGCGGGTGCAGCGTTTACGGAAATACTTGAATCGGTTCAGCAAGTTGCTGCGCAAATTCAAGAAGTAACTTCTTATTCGATCCAGATGAACAGCAACACGGAAAATGCGGTTGAGCAAGTGAATGTCATTACCGAAATTGCAGGGCGCTCAGCAGAAGGTACACAAAATGTATCGGCTGCAACAGAGGAGCAGCTAGCGGCAATGGAGCAGGTTAGCGCTTCGGCAAACTCGCTCGCACAGATGGCAGAGGATTTGCAATCGTATTTGCGACAATTTAAAGTGTAAAAAGGCAGGGGGCGATCAGCCCCCTTTTGCGTACTTGAAGTTTTTGCGTCATTTCATGAAAACCCCCTCCAACGAGCATGGAGGGGGTTTGGCATTTTTACATACTTAATTAATAGAATGCAAGGTTAATGGATGCAACATAAGTCCAAGCATTTGGAGTGACATAGAGCGTGTATGTATCGTAAGGAAGATTGTTTAAGCTGCCGCTGGACGGTCCGCCAATCGAAGAAGAAAACACGGTAACGCCAGCGCTGTTTTTCACATGATATTGATACCACAAAACGGGTCCGTACTCTGGAGGAGCGTCGGTACGGGCATCAATGTGAATCGCTAATCTCCCTTGGCCTGTAATGGATTTTGAATACGCTGATGCAGAAGCGGACGACACAGGTATAATGGCAAAAACTAAAGCTAAGAGCAACATAAAAGGCACTAATTTTTTCTTCATCGTCACACAACCCTTTTCTTATAAATTTTTAAAACGCTGCAAAACCTCCTTAAATCCCCCTCTCATCACTGGAAATCATATACACTAAGTTTGTGCAAGAACAAGATATCATTTTAATTCTACGGATGAAAATAGTACCAAGCTATCATTTAGTCATATAATAGTTTCGATCTCCTTTTGACAAAAGTAGAGTTGAATCGTTTTAATTATGCTATTTTCAACTAATAGTAAGGCTTTTCTGTTAAAATCGACCCTCTTTTTATAGATAAATAGGCTTACTCACAGTTTAAGGAGCTTGTTACATAAGGAGGGATGCGTCGCATTTGCTTATGGCTTCTTTTTAAACGGTTTGCCATAAGGCTGAATAAATAATGAAAGGTACCCTAAGCAGGGTGCCTTTTTTTGTGCTGCTGGCGAAGCTGTACAAATACAAGTTCCGATTTCTTAAGCTTTGATCACTCATCTTGTATTTTATCGATGGAGGATTGAGGCAACGGATAAATTCGAACACACGGCCTAAAGAAAAAAATGCACAAAATAGAAATTATATAACTTATATCCTAATAGTATACAAATTTCCATAAATGAATGTATGATCTCGTTGTATCTAAATATTACCAATCAGGAGGGGTTTTATGAAAGCGTGTTCATTCATTCTTGTGGTGGTCCTCTTTTTTACCTCAATCTTTATTGCTCCCGATTTTGCCTCTGCCAAGCAATTACCGATCTCTCAGAACAACATCACACAATTAGTTATTACTTCTTCAATCAACAAACTTACCGTTCGGGGCAATGCTAATGCAACATCTATAAATGCACAATTAACAACTGTAAATAATTTGAATAACATGGACTTTAGCTTAACTCAAGATTTGGATATCGCCTATTTAACAATAAATTCAAAGCCTGAAAACAATGAAGTCATCGATTTATTCGTTACTGTACCGCCAACTTTAGAGATCGAAATTATGGATGAAAAAAGCATTCTTGAATTACATGATCTTTCTGGAGATGTATCGATTACGGACAATGAAAATGACATTTTTATCAAAAATATAAGCGATCTGTCCATCACAGACAAATCAGGCGATATAAAAGTGAATAATATCGACCTCTTGGATACTCCAAGTTTCAATCAAGCCTTAGAGATAGAAGACGGCTCGGGCCGTATCGACTTAACCAACATTAATACTTCCGTAGAAATTCTCGATAGATCGGGCCCTATTTTTGTAAACGGAGTCCGCGGCAGTGTGGAGGTTTTCGATGATGCCGGCCATATCCATATTAAAAATGTTAAACAAAAGGTTCTGATTAACGATGGCTCCGGTGATATAAATGTAGAAAAAGTCGGCGGTTTGATTCTTGAAGAAACGGGATCTGGAAACGTCACCTACGATAAAGAGCTTCCTGTTCCTTCTACTCCTACCTCCCAAATGTATGAAGGCATTTATATCCAAAAAGACGGCAGTGAAAAAACGGCATTCCCTTCGCCATCACCAATTGATGTAGAGCCGAATTCAAGCGTAGTCATTTCAATTTCAAACTTTAGAAACTCAACTTTCGATGATGTTCATTTTGACACAGACTCAAGCTCACTTATTCCTAGTTTAATTGGCAATGTAGGGGAAGGGGCATCCGTTACTATTAATATTGATAATAGCGCCAATATAGAGCTTTTGAATACTCTTATTGTGGGAGAAAAAAACTACGATGATAACGGGAATATAACTGAAGATTTATCGTCTATAGAGCCAGCTTTAATTAAAGACCTAATTATAGGGACGATTGCTTCTAATAGTAAAGTGAATGTAAATATCCATAATTCAGCAAATGTTACGTTGGCCAACCCAAATTCTTTATTGCATATTGGTGGTGGGAGCTTGATTGAAAGCGTTATAAACGTACCTGATTCAGGTTCCACTACAATTAGCTCTAAAGAAATTAATGTTAACATTACTGAAAGCGCTAACATTAAATCGGTATCGGGTGCAGTTAACGGGATGCTTAGAATATATAAAGGACAATTAATTAATGAAATTGTAGATGGAAGAGTCATATCGAATAGTAAAATAAACATCACGTTCAATAAATCATGTAACGTATCATCCATATCTACTACCATTATAGACGGTGAATTAATTGATGAAGCCATCGACTCTGAAGACATTAAGACAAGTAAAATCGAAGTGAAATTTGTAGAAAGCGCAAATGTGAATACACTAACGACGTTAAAAGTGGAAGATGGTGAATTAATCGACGAATCCATCGACTCCGAAGACATTGAATCAAGTGAAATTGAAGTGGAATTTGTGGATACGGGGAATGTTAATACGCTTACCAAGGTAAGTGTAGATGATGGTGAACTTATTGATGAAATGTTAGATATGGAAAATCTTTCTGCTTCAACGATAGATGTCAGTATATTAAGGACTGCAAATGTGAATAGTCCCGTACTAACTATTTATGAAGGAGAATTAGTGGATGAAATTTTAGATGGGGAAGGGTATTACACTTCAACTGTTCGAATCGATTTCAATGCTTCTTCAAATTTTTATGGAAAACAGTTAGTTATTGAAGAAGGCGAATTGATTGACGAGGCCATGGATAGTGAAATTTCTAAATCTTCTATTATAAAAATAAGTCTGAATAACACTGGAAACGTAGATAGTGAACTTTTAAAAATTACCGAAGGTGAACTGATTGATGAAACGGTAGATATTGAAGATGATTTTACCCATACCATTATGGATCTTACAATCACTTCATCCGCTAAAGTAACTGGAAAAAAACTTGAAATTATTGGCGGTGAGTTAGTTGATGAGGTTGTCGATGCGGCTAATGGAATCGGAAGCAGCGTGAATATTGTTATAAACGATACGGGAAACTTCTCCAAAAAGGGGGCTGGGTTGAGCGAGGTTCTAATTACAGATGGCGAATTGATGGATGAGATTTTGGATGTAAGTGATTCGATTTCTTTATCAAATGGAAGCATAAGAATTGAATCAACAGGAAATATAATGACTGATCGAGCTATTCTAAAAGACGCCCAGCTCATGGATGAAATAGTTGATGCATCTTATGTCAGGGGTAGTGCGCTTTTTGTAAGCGCTACCAACTCGGCTAACGCTAAAACACCTTCGCTAACTCTTCTAGAGGATAGTATTTTATTGCCGCCAATTGATATTGACACCATGGAACATTCAAATGTGATTTATAATGTAATAAATTCTGGAGTTCAAATCTCCCAATAAGGACCCTTAACCCGAAAAAACGGTCTGCTTCCGCAAGGCCGGTTTTTCAATTTATTTGAATGGTATTGCCGTCCCGTACTACTTTGCGCCATTTGTGCTAATGTCGTTTCAACAGCAATTTGGAAGCTTTAGCTAATTGGCATACTTATTTAGAAATTCAGTTGCAGCATGGCGTGAGATTTGCGAACCTAAGCTGCCAGGAGCTGCATCAAAAAAGTGATCGTTGTAGGGAATGGTTACAAATACATGAGGAACGTTATTTGATTTTAACAATTCGGCGAAAGCGACTTGACCGCTGTAGGGCAGTAGATGATCGTTTTTTCCAACGAGCAGCAATGTCGGCGGTGTGTCCTTTTGGATATGCTCTCCAATATTGATAGCATCATAGGCTTCCGGTTTTTCTAAAGGTGAGCCGCCAATATATGCGCCAAGAAATGTTTCGCCATCCATTCCAAAAAAATGAGTCCCCTCATTCCATAACGTGGTCATGTCCTGAGCGGGATACACAGCTATGACTGCTTTTGGAGTGTACAGTTTTCCGGGTTCATAGGCTTTCAAGGTGCCATCGTTTATTCCATACGCGACCTGCAAGGCTAGGCTCCCGCCCGCCGATGAGCCGGCAATTAGCAATTTATCCATATCGACTCCATATTGGCTTGCATGTTGGCCGATCCACACAATTGCAGTGGCAATATCCGGTGCGGCTTTGTCCCATGTAACATAGCCAGGGGTGGCTAAGCGATAATCCACATCAAAAACGACGTACCCTCGGTCTACATAAAATTTCGTCCAGGATGGGGATTGATTGCGTGTGCCCGAAACAAAGCCGCCACCGTGAATCAAAACGATCGGAGTGCGCTTATTTAAGGCCGACCCACTAGGCAACGAAATATCCATAAACAACTCCTTGCCGTCTACTGTTGAATAAAGAATAGATTTACTGGAATCCGGTTTTCCCATATCCACACGGATTTTCAGATTGTCTGCCCAAGATATTTGAACATGTTGTTGATGGGCAACTTCTAGTATTTTCAGTACCGGAATGCTGAAGCCAATGAAACAGATGATTGCACCAATCATGGCCAATAAACCTTGCCGCTTTCCCCCAAGCTTCATAGTCCAAATTGAGAGCAAACCAAGCACGACAGCTGCTATAACCAATTGCAACGAAAACAGGGACATAGAGATTGTACCTAACTCGCCAATATAAGGTATGCTTGGGATATGCACTCCTGCAAGAAGCAGGAGAAGAAGAAATAGAAATACAAAATTAAATCCGGATAAAATGTTTGTTTTCCAATCCATAGAGGCTCTCCTTTCAAAATCGTAATTCTTAATTTTATATATTAACGTGTATACAAAACGTAACAAGAGTTAGATACCTTGATAAAGTTAGATAGTCTACAGTTTTAGGGGGAGTGTAGCGAAATGTTAAAAAGAAAAGAGGATTTAAGGTCGCAACGAACGAAAACACATTTAACTAAAGCTCTGTTATCGTTGATAAATGACAATCAGCACAAATTTGAAGCCATAACGGTAAACATGATTTGTGAAGTCGCTATGGTTCACAGAACGACATTTTATAAGTATTTTGAGGATAAGTACCACTTGCTCCACTTTTGCGTGGAATCGATGCAGCATAAGTTTGAACAATATACACCCAAAGAACATTTGGTCAAGCCATTTCATTGTATGGTTGGTGCTTGGGACTATAAGCTTTCTTTGACAATCCTTGAATGTCTCGAAACTTCGCCATATTTTAAGAGTTCTTTTGGCAATCGGATGAAGGATACATTGTACAATGACTTATGTTCGATGGAGCAAAATGGAATAACTATCCCCATGCCAAAGGAAGTTTTGCTCGAAATCGTGGGCAATGCGATATTGGGTCTTGCTAAATGGTGGATCCAAAATGATTTTGAAATCACGTCTGAAGAAATGGACGGTTATTATAACGTAGTCATTAACACGTCCATATTTGAAATCGATTGTTAACGGAGAACTTCCGTTCAATAAAACAGCGGCAGTTTAGGACTTTATTTTGTGGTCCTTGACTGCCGCTGTTTCCATTTCAAAAAAATTTAAAAAAACGCTTTGACAAATAAGCTACTTCGTATTACTATATAGTTGTAGTAAGTAATACTAAATACCAGTAATACTGAATACCAGTGATACAGAATAGCAGGGGTGATGCTGTTGGAAAACTTAACGGAAATGCTCAAAGGGGCGCTTGAGGGCTGCGTTCTTGAAATTATAAGCCGCAAAGAAACGTACGGCTACGAAATTACGCGGCAGCTGAACGCCCTCGGCTTTACAGATGTTGTGGATGGAACGGTGTACACCATCCTGATCCGGCTCGAAAAAAACAGGTTGGTGGAGATTGCCAAGAAACCGTCTGACATAGGGCCGCCGCGAAAGTTTTTTGCACTTAGCGATGCGGGGCGTGAGGAACTGGGCAGGTTTTGGGGAAAGTGGAATTTTGTCTCGTTAAAAATTAACCAATTAAAGGAGGAGCAATAACTATGCTTGATTCGATTATTAAATTGATAATTGGCGACTTGGAAGAAAAACAGGGCTATAAGCGATTGATGAAGCGGATTGATGCTTTGCCGAAGGATTATCAGTTTGCATTTCGCAAAATTCAACATTATATGTTTAGCGTTGGTTCCCCTGTCGGTGATACGACGCTCTTTACAGACTTGACGATGTTTGCGAATTTAGTAGATTTATTTGAAGCAAGCGCGGCAGAAGGCAGAGAGGTTCTTGAGGTGATAGGCAGCGATGTCGGCAAGTTTAGCGATGAGTTTATGCGGGCTTCGGTCACTACTTCAGAAACGCTGCGAGAAAAACTTAACCGAGAAGTTTCGGAAAGATTTAATAAGGAGGGGCAATAACGATGCTGGAACTCATCAAAAAAGTGATCGGGGTTAAAAAAGAGTATAAGGAGCAATTGGCAAGGGCAGAAGCGCTGCCTGAAGACTATCGGTTCGTATTTGAAAAAATTCATGGATATATGTGGAATTTTGCGGGTGGAGACGGCTCTGACATGTTGAAGGCTCAGCACCAATTGATAGAGTTGTTTGAAGCCAGCGCGGCGGACGGCAAGCATGTTCTCGATGTGACGGGCGAAAATGTTGTCGGGTTTTGCGACGAGTTTTTGCGCGATACGAAGAAGTGGACCGATAACTTCAGCAATAAATTAAACCGCGACATGATGAACAAACTCGGAATGGGGAGCGATTCTATATGAAAGATATCGTAATTCAAGTAAAGGGTTTAAGAAAATCCTTCAAGACCATGGAAGTTCTTAAGGGAGTAGATTTCGAGGTGCGGCGCGGCGAAATTTTTGCCCTGCTCGGCTCAAACGGCGCAGGCAAAACAACGACGGTCAATATCCTCTCGACGCTTCTAAAGCCTGACGGCGGCGGAGCAAACGTTGGCGGCTTTGACGTCATGCGTCAGCCGGACAAAGTACGTGGAAAGATCAGCCTAACTGGACAGTTTGCTGCCGTGGACGGCATGCTCACCGGGCGCGAAAACCTTATGCTAATCGCTAAGTTGAGGCATATCCACAATCCTATAGAAACCGCCGACAGTCTACTTGAACGTTTCGGGTTGAAAGACGCGGCGAATAAAAGGGCAGCCTCCTACTCCGGCGGAATGACGCGCAGACTAGACATCGCGATGAGCTTAATCGGGGCGCCCGCCGTTATTTTCCTCGACGAGCCTACGACGGGGCTTGATCCGGAAGCGCGGCTTGAGGTTTGGAAAACGGTCAAAGGACTTGCCGATAGCGGCACAACGATTCTGCTAACGACGCAATATTTAGAAGAAGCGGAACAGCTCGCCGACCAAATCGCCATCCTGCACGGCGGGAAAATAATTGCAAACGGGACACTCGCAGAGCTTAAAAACCAGTTCCCGCCTGCCAAAGTGGAATATATTGAAAAGCAGCCGACACTAGAGGAAATCTTCCTTGCGATTATCGGCAAAAAGGAGAGAAACTAAATGAAAAGCAACACAGGCGTTTTGTTCGGGCGTTTAATGCGTCATATCCTTCGCAGTCCAGACACGATTATTACGGTCGCGATCACACCGATTGCAATTATGCTAATGTTTGTTTATGTATTCGGCGGCTCAGTAAAAGCGGGTATTGCCGAAAGTATGAATATTGCTGTGAGTGAAGTGAGTTATGTGAATTACCTGCTGCCAGGCATATTGCTAATTGCCGTTGCGTCAGGTATAGCCTACACCGCAGTGCGGGTATTTGATGATATGCAAAAGGGGCTTTTCGCAAGGTTTCATTCCATGCCAATCAGTCGTTCATCCGTGCTGTGGGGGCATGTTCTGACTTCTCTTGTGTCGAACACCATTACGATCGTTTTAATATTCGGCGTCGCGCTCATTATGGGTTTTCGCTCCAGTGCGGGACTATTGGAGTGGCTTGCAGTAGCGGGAATACTGGCGTTGTTTACGCTGGCGCTGACTTGGCTTGCGGTTCTGCCTGGCCTAACGGCCAAAACGATGGAGGGAGCGACAGCGTTCTCATACCCTTTGATTTTCTTGCCTATGATCAGTTCTGCCTTTGCTCCAACCGAAACAATGCCCAAAGTCGTTCGTGCATTCGCGGAAAATCAGCCCGTAACTTCAATTGTCGATACGGTACGCTCTCTGCTGAGCTCCGAGCCTGTCGGTAACGACATCTGGATTGCTCTCGCTTGGTGTTTAGGATTGCTCATCGTTGCCTACCTGTTTGCGATGCGCGCATACAATCGGAAAGCAGCTTAAACTTTCCGCTATTTTGTCCCAAATGCAAACAGGAAACGATCATCAATGTAAAACAACTAAATATTTCAGTAATCAAAGAGCCAGACGCTAAAACGCAGAGCCGATAACCGTGATGTAATTACAGTTGCCGGCTCTTTTTTTTCAATAATTAGAATGAAGGAGAGAGAGGTAAACATATGAAAACGACGAGGCATAGCAATAAAGGCTTTTCCGAAACAGGGCTTCGCCGAATGCGCGACGTACTGGCACGGCATGTAGAGTCCGGGAAAATTCCTGGGCTCGTCGCTCTGGTCAGCCGCGGCGGCCAGACGCATGTCGAAGCAATCGGGACGATGCGTCATGACGGTGGCGCACCGATGAGCCGCGACACGATTTTCCGGATGGCGTCAACGTCCAAGCCAGTCACAATGGCGGCGGTAATGATCCTGCTCGATGAGTGCCGACTGCGGTTGGATGACCCGGTAGATCCATGGCTGCCCGAACTAGCCAACCGGCAGGTGTTGAAACGGCCCGACGGCCCGCTGGATGAGACTTTGCCGGCTAGGCGTCCGATCACCGTTCGGGACCTGCTGACCTCAACGTTTGGGCTTGGAGTGGATTTCGATTTGCTAGACTCCCCGATCAGAGCCGCGACTTATGAGAAAACCGATTATAGCATTGCATCCGGGCCAGCACCCGGTCCGGATGAATGGATGCGCCGGCTAGGCGAGCTGCCGCTGTCGTACCAGCCCGGGGAACGTTGGCAGTATGACCTCAGCAACGAAGTGCTTTGCGTACTCGTCGCCAGAGTAACGGGCCAGCCGTTGGATACGTTTCTGCGTGAACGCATCCTCGATCCGCTCGGGATGAAGGACACTGGTTACTATGTGCCAGCCAGCAAGATCGACCGGTTGCCGCCCCTCTATGGTCCCGATCCGCAGACAGGGGAGTTCATCGTGTGGGACGAAGCGGCAGGCGGACGAACTAGTCAACCTCCCGTGTTCCAGGGCTGTATGCTGGTTTCTACCGTCGACGACTATTGCGCCTACTTCCAGATGCTGCTGAATTACGGGATGCACGGGAGCGAACGGATCTTGTCCCGTCCCGCCGTCGAGCTGATGACTACCAATTGCCTCACGCCTGAGCAACAAGCTGCCCGGGACGCCATGTATAGGAACATCGCCCACTTGTCGTCCGGCCTCGGGTTGCACGGCGGCTGGGGTTTCGGGATGGCGGTGCGCACTTATCACAGCAACTACGCTCCCATCGGGCAGTTCGGCTGGGACGGCGGAACCGGCACCACCGTCTACGCAGACAAGGCAAATCAGCTCACCGGAATTCTGCTCACGCAGGTAGGGATGTCCACAGCTGATTCGACCCGGGCTATCCACGATTTCTGGACCACGGTCTACCAGGCAATAGAGGACTGATATGAAGCCTCGCCTGTAAAAACATTCACACAGTGCCCTTACTATGATAAGATTAAATGGTAATTACTGGCCCCGCCCAGCCAATCGGCCAAGCGGGGTTTTTGACTTTACAAGTCTTGTTCCTGAGATAGATATGTAAGCAGTGCGACTATATTGGGCACTTTTCCTTCCAATATCCAAGTGTTTTCCGATTCACAAGATAGCGGGAGGTTGCTCGAAGAGCTGGCGATTGTGATAAGAGACAGATTTTAAAAATTGACGAAGCCTTGCAAGCTAGTATGGCTCTAAACCTTAGGGATAGGAGAGTGAATGCGTTGCGTGATACTTGTGTTCCGAGTGGTGTGCCGCTAAAAGACACTGGCTTCGGATATACGTTGTCCATAGTAAGCGGCAAATATAAAAAGATCATTTTGTATTGGCTATCGGAAAATAAAGTAATGAGGTTTAACGAACTAAAACGATGTATCGGTTCGATCACCTTTAAAACACTCAGCGTCATGCTAAAAGAGCTGGAGGCGGATGGGATCATTATACGCGAAGAATTTCCGCAAGTTCCTCCAAAGGTGGAGTACTCATTATCTCAACGTGGCTTATCTCTCATGCCGCTTCTAAATATGATGTGCGAGTGGGGAGAACAAAATATGCCGCCAAAAGAGATCGTAGAGCAATAGGAATAGCAATGAGGAATGTGCAAGAAGCATCTCCCTTAAAGGAGGAGATACTTCTATTTGTTTGCGTATCATAATTAATGCGTTAAGGGCATCTACATATTATCGATAAAATGCAAATAGTTTTGAACGCTCTTTATCACTTGGTTATCAGATTTTTCGTTTTCCGACCCTGGCACATTTTCTCCTGCTTTGTCTTCATTCCCATAAACAGCGAAGATCGAACGATAGTTTGCTTTACAGTATAGAAAAGTCGTCTCGAAAGACACCAACATTTGTTCTAACGTGTATCGGTATCGCCCATGTTCGCTATAGTTTTCTTTTTTGATTCCTGCGGAGACGCCGAGTGCGACTTTGCGGTTTTTTAATTTGTCGCCTGCGGAGCCATAAGCCCAGCCATATGACAATACCTCGTCAAACCATTTTTTAAGGAGGGGAGGACAATTAAACCAATATATAGGGAACTGAAAAACGAGGTTGCCATGCGATTCTACTAACGTTTGTTCTTTTTCTACGTCAATATTTCCATCGGGGTAAACTTTATGCAATTCGTGAACCGTATATTTTTCCGGATATTTTTGCAATTCCTCTACCCACCGTTTGTTTGTTACAGACGTTTCCAAGCTTGGGTGCGCCACGATAATAAGCGTTTTTGTCATATGAATGTTCCTCCTTCTTAATTATTTTGAGTATAAAAGAAACATTCCAATGATGTAAGTACGCACTTTCATTACAGGTACTGTTGTAAAAGTAAGTGTCAGCACCACTCTAATTGTGCGGGAGAATGTGTGCGGATATGACTGGACAAGGATAAAGATAACATAAATATAATTATGTAACTTTTTCGGGAATTAGGGTAGTCTTTTTTTGAAACAGCGCTTCAGATACTTATTTCACGACATTGTTTACGTTTCGCTGGATTTGCTGCCGTTTGTGATTTGGGCGGAACATACCTTCGAAGATTTTTGAAATACGCTGAAAGTCTTTTTTATATACAATATCGTGAATATTCATTCAACGATCTCTTACCCGCGAGAGCAAGAAGAGAACATCTTGGCCGGAGCTTTGAGGAATATAATAGAGCAACACATTCTTTCAGAAAAAAAGAGATATTTCTGGTCGATCAACACATAAAAGATAACAACTATACTTTGATATTATTGGATAAAATGAGATTCTTCCGCTCCAGAAGGCCATTCCCTCGATCTAATTTTTGATGAGATTTATCTCTGCATGAAGAGTGGGAATTGATACTAGAACCAGCACCACGAGAGCAATTGGCGAAGTGATAAAAATGAATAAAAATGCAACTGGCTGTTAAAGACCTTTATGAACACCGAGCGTCCAATCAATATAAAGACCATTTGAATGATTGCTTATAAGGAGATCAGCAAAGTCTTCACAGTGACAAAAATCGCAAGCAAATAAATTTCCAAAAAGTTCTTGACATATGGAAATACCTGAGTTTATGATTAGGGACATCAAAACAAACTAACCGAGTGAGGAGGGAAAACGATATGTGGAAAATTAACGGCATTGATCAGCATTTTAACAATCAGCCGAAAGGGTGCGAGTATGATGAGCAACCTTTATTTGAACATATCGCGATCCCAAACTCCCCTAATATGCGGTAGTTTCTTGAGGTGCAATGTATCGCCCTCATTAACACGCAAAGGGTTGTCTGGATCGTGCAACATACGATCAGGCAACCTTTTTTTGTTTGAAAACACAAAAACATTTTAGAAAAAAAGGTTTGACAGGAAAAAATAGAATGTGATACGATGCGAAACATGAAACTAAAGGAAGGAGGAAGCTAAGATGAAAATTGACGAGATTAAGTTGTATCCAGAGGATCATAAACAGCATCAGTTACCCGAGTTTTATCCGAATCCGAACGGACAATGCTTCGAATTCATCCAACTTCAAATCAGTGCCCTTTACGCAAAGCTATGTCGGAAATATTGGTTTCGCCAAGAGATTTGTCTGCAGTATTGTTGCAGCTAAACGGCTTGGTCGTGAACTTAATACTATCCACGCGTAAAGGCTACTCTCAAAGTGGCCTTTCTTCATGCCCAGTGAAGAAAGGAACGTTGATGGTGCCTTTTTATTTCGCCTACAAAACAGAACGTATGTTCTGTGAATGCATTTGTGGTGAAGAAGGCTAAACGCAAAGATTATTAAAGCCTTTAACACAACGGCTTAAATCTCATTAAGCATGGCGGCATGGTGAAGCGGAAAACACACTGCTCTTTCACAGCAGGATACGCCAGTTCGAATCTGGCTGTCGTCACCAATAATATTAAGGATGGGACGATATCAAATAGTCTGCCGATTATTCGTCGGACAACAGGTGGCGGTTCAAGTCCGCTCCTATCCACCATCGGGGTATAGCTCAGTTTGGTAGAGCACGTATTTTGGGCATACGAGGCCGCAGGTTCGAGTCCTGCTGCTCCGATTAACATTTTTGCAGTCGGAAAAGCCGAGTTTTTAGCGGTTCAAACCCGCTTCTGACCGTTATGGAGATCGTGGTGAAATGGATAACACGTCGGGTTGTGGCCCCGATACGAGCCAGTTCGATTCTGGTCGATCTCCCCAAATTATTGCCCCTTAGCCAAGCGGAAAGGCACCGGTCTTTGACTCCGTGATCCCTGGTTCGAATCCAGGAGGGGTAGCCATGCGGTTGTGATGGAATGGCAGACATGCGGGACTTAAACCCCCGCGAGCGAAAGCTCATGTGAGTTCAAGTCTCACCAACCGCACTACTATTTGAGAGGATAGCAAAGAGACTAAATGCAGCCGGCTGTAACCCGGCTCCCTTCGGGGTTCGGCGGTTCAAATCCGTCTCCTCTCACCATATCGGGATGTAGTTCAGTTTGGTAGAACGCTAGTTTTGGGAACTAGTCGTCGTCGGTTCAAATCCGGCCATCCGGACCAAAACTTTTACGGCGTGGTGGTGAAATTGGTTTAACACACCGGTCTTTCAAGCCGGGATTTGCGGGTTCAAGCCCCGTCCACGTCACCATAATGATTCCATAGTTCAGTTGGCTAGAACGCTGCATGGTCAGTGCAGAAGTCAGGGGTTCGAGTCCCCTTGGGACCGTCATATGTTTGCGTAGCTCAGACAGGTAGAGCACCGGCCTGATAAGCTGGAGGTCAATGGTTCAATTCCATTCGTAAACATCAAACTTTATAGGGATATAGCCAAGCGGTAAGGCATCCGACTGTTCATCGGCGAGCACAGGTTCGAATCCTGTTTCCCCTACCAACAGAGTGCTATTCGTAGAATAGCTATCCTACATAAAAAGGAGATGCGGTTCATCGCCAGACGCTCCGCACCTCCGCAATTGCTTTCCCGATCATTAATGCTTTGATTATGTGAATAGAAAGGAAGAGGACCCGTTGAGGTACAGGTGATTATGATGAAAAGGAATCCGAGAATACCATTGATTCACAACATGGAATTCATGAACACAACCGAAAGCAGGATGGAGATTGACACCGTCTTCTCTCGCATCGAGGGCTTCTTAAAGCAAGAGCCGCATGCAAATTACAATCTGATTATTGGTACGGATGGGCACGTCCACCGTGGGTTTACCAAAATGATCACGGGTATCATTATTCGTCGTGAGAATAGAGGAGCTTGGGCATGCTACCGCCAAGTTATCATTCCTCGCGAGATTACATCGGTACGCGATAAACTATCCACTGAAACCAGCCTTAGCGAAGAAATTGCATGTTATTTTGATGAACAGAAGCGGGGCCAATTAGAAGATATTCTTCTACCTTATGTGTACCATGGAGCTGCTCTCGATCATTTCATTCATATCGATGCCGGACGAGATAAGTCGGTCAGTAAAACGGCGCTTTATGTATCTGAAATGGTGGATCGAGTTGAATCTCTCGGTTGGCTTCCTGTCATAAAACCTGATTCCTACGGAGCATCTTCCTACGCGGATCGCTTTTCAAAAAGCAACAAAATTCCTTTGATCTTTTAAACAAGGAAAAGGGGCTTACTTCATCAGTAAGCTTCTTTATACATAATATGCGATTGAGAATGTCCTTTTTTTGTGCAGTAATGTAGAGGGATTAGAGGGAATGGTTTCGTTTTCAATGCTTATAGGGATGCATCTTGGCTCTATAAAAGACTCGTTGTTATCGTTTTTAGGGAGGGGGTGTGTAAATGTTTCAAACATTTATATGTGCTGGATAAGCCTTATCCGAAATAACTGGAGAATCGAAGTTCTTGATTCTAACTTCTAAATGATGTATATTTATTTTATATTGACATTACAGTAGGTCAAAAAAGGAGAAGCCATGTCGCCACGTACCAAGGAACAGAATGATGCGATCCGAGAAATGCGGATGAACCAAATTATGCAAGCGGCAGCGGAAGTATATTTGGAGAAGGGCATTCAATTGGAAATACGCGATGTTGCGGTCAAGGCAGAGCTCGGTTACGGAACCGTGTATCATTATTACAAAAATAAGCTCATGCTTTTGGAAGATTTACTGTGGGATGCCCTGAATCGAACGGAGTCGGCAGTGCTGCCTGCATGGACCGGGGACGGGTCTAGCTTATTTAAAGCAGAGTCGTTTTCCAAGTTGCTCTTGGGGAAATGTATCGACGATTCTTCCGTCTTTATTTTGCTAAAAACGGTTGCGGATAACTTTCATCAATTCCCGGGAAACCGGTTTATTAAATTGTTTGACGATTTTCAGAGACGAATCTATTTGCCGTTTGTAGATTTAGTTCGTGGAGGATTCGATTCCAAATCACCAGAGAAAACAGCTAATCTCATATTTGGTTCGCTTGTTGGCTGCATAGCACTGAACATCCACCATAATATGCGGAATGAGTTGGATGCGGAAGGGATCGTCCGTATGATTTTTGCGGGCATACAGTCAAAGGAGAGATAAATGGAATGGTCATCCTGAAATCGAAAACTGAAATCGAAGAGATGAGAAAAGCTGGCCAAATTGTCGCTGCTTTTCACCATGCAATCGCAGGAATGATCCAGCCAGGTGTAACGACGCTTGATATCGAGTCGTTCGCGGTCCGGTTTCTGAAGGAACATGGCGCCAAGGCTTATACGATAGGCTATAACGGATATCCATTTGCTACATGTGCGTCTATCAACGACGTCATTGCACATGGTTTTCCGAATCGGAAGCCGCTCAAGGAAGGCGACATCGTCAAAATTGACATTGTCGCGGAAGCGGATGGCTGGATTGGGGATTCCGCTTGGTGTTATGCGGTCGGCGAGGTGTCTGAAGAAGCTCGTAATTTGATGCGGGTAACGAAAGAATGCTTATATCTTGGTATCGAAAAATCTGTCGTTGGAAACCGGATTGGAGATGTGATGCATGCGGTTCAAACCCATGCCGAACGAAACGGATTCTCGGTGGTTCGCGATCTGCTCGGCCATGGGGTAGGGAGGGAGATGCATGAGGAGCCTAGTTATGCCCACATTGGGAATCCGGGCAAAGGGTTCCGATTGAAGGAAGGAATGGTTTTTACAATCGAGCCGATGCTAAATGCCGGAAAAGCGTTCATGACGATTGACGGCGACGGCTGGACTGCCAGAACTGCTGACGGATCGCTTTCCGCACAGTACGAGCATACGGTCGCCATTACTGCAGACGGCCCGATTATATTGACCGCACAATAATTTTATCCAATAAACAGCGACAGCCAAGGACAAGGAAACTATGTTTTTGGCAGCCGCTGTTTCTTTTTTGGACTCCTTCTAAATTATTTGAAGTTTTTTTGTTGCGAGGTTCTCTGCATTATTTTGCTATAATTAGCATTAGTAAATTCAGGACAATAGTTGTAAGGAGGGATGAAGATAGTGGTCATTTCTGAAAATGAGCCTTATGCGCTAATCTTGATTGAGGCAATCCGCACCGGCGATGTCCAAAGATTGCAGAAGCTGCTCACCGACAATCCAGGACTAGCTGTGACCAGACTTATAGGAAGCGATAAAGGCAACGGTTACGTGTCGCGTACGCTGCTGCATGTAGCTGCCGACTGGCCCGGCCATTTTCCAAATGGTGCAGCTACGGTGGCCGCATTGGTCAAAGCTGGCGCTGAAGTGAACGCTCGAATTGCTGGCCCTCATGTCGAGACACCTCTTCATTGGGCTGCGAGCAACGATGATATTGAGGTGCTAGACGCACTTCTTGAAGCTGGCGCTGATATTGAGGCGCCCGGTGCGGTCATCGCCGGTGGAACACCGCTGGACGACGCAGTCGCGTTTGGGCAGTGGGGAGCTGCACATCGGCTGGTTGAGCGCGGCGCAAGTTTTTCTCTTTGGCATGCGGCCGCGCTTGGACTGTTGGATGATATGGAAGCCCACTTTAACGGGACCACACTTTCAAGGAGATATCCGTGGGGAGCCGAGTACAATCCACTCCCGAATGAAGTTGTCGTCGCCTTCTGGTGCGCTTGCCATGGCGGACAGCGGCAATCAGCCGAATATTTGCTCGAACGAGGGGCTGAACTGAACTGGATTTCCGTGTGGGACGGCCTAACCCCATTGGAAGCAGCACAACGAAGCGCTGCAGGAGATTTGGTTCAATGGCTGCAAAACCGGGGAGCTAAATCCGCCAAAGAACTGCATCCTTAAAACATTAACATTTGAAGGTTCTCTCCAATTAGCTATACAGAAAGAGAAACGCTTTTAATGGTATCTGCCGCAACAAAAGAATGGAAAATATGAGAGAATTCAGGTGAAAAATTGAACTTAGCTATCATTAAACGATCTTTAATAGTAGTAGCAGTAATTTTCGTTTGGTTTATTGTTCATACAGCTTTTGTAATTATTGATGGATTGAATGATGAGTTGAAACCTGTTGACGTAGCTGTAGTGTTGGGAAATAAAGTGGAATTTAATGGACAGCCATCGAAACGGTTGAAAGCAAGGTTAGATAAGTCCGTAGAGCTTTATAATGAAGGCTATTTCTCTTTTATCATTGTCAGTGGTGGAATTGGAAAGGAAGGTTTCGATGAGGCAAAGGTGATGAAATCTTATTTAATAGATAAGGGGGTGCGAGAAGAACATATAAAAGAGGATAATAATGGTTATAACTCCTACATGACCGCCCAAAATTCAAGTAAAATTATGAATGAACTGAATTTAAAATCGGTTATGGTTATTACTCAATATTTTCATGTTTCAAGGACAAAATTAGCATTTAAAAAAATGGATATTCATGAAGTGTATTCAGCTCATGCTAGAATCTTTGAGGGTAGAGATTTTTACTCCATCATACGAGAATTCCCAGCCTATTATAAATACCTCATTAAGTTTTGATATTAATTTTATAATAATTATAGAAATATTCGATCCGGTGGTATACGAGTGGAAGGAAGGAGAAAAAAATGGATTTGGAAAAAATCAGAAAAACGTTGACATGCCCGGATTGCTCAGGAAGCGAGATCAAGATTGGACATAGCCTTAACGAGGGGGGAATCTATTCACGGACAACGATGACAAGACCGGAGCGTGCGGAATATCGGCTTCTTAGCGAACGAATTCTTTTCGTTTGCGGGCAATGCGGCTGGATTGTGCGGGAATATGCTGAAAACCCCGGAAATTTTAAATAAAACTTGAACTTGAAAATAAACTATCTTCTATTAGTTTTATTTGCCTTTCCCTTTCATTTGTTGAAGCATCTAAGGATCCAGTAGTTAAAGTATTTACTACTTTTATTGCATAATCGCTACTAACCATAGCGTGTCCTCTCATATGCCCAGTTGCAATTGCTTGAGCAAATGAACGTGCAGAATACTTACTGACGTTAGATTTAGACTCTTTAGCTAATTCATTTACAGTAAATCCAACTTTTCGCAAATCATAAGCTCTTATACTTCCCTCTATTCGTTTTTCCAAAGTTTCTATTCCTAAATTTATGCGTGGGTCATCTTTTAAATGGTTATCGAGATAATCTAAATATGGAGTGGCTACTTTTAAAGCCCATTGTGAAAGTAATTTCTGTGGCAGTCTTTCTAGTTCTTCTTCGATTTTATTTCTTAATTCAGTGTTATCATATATCTTTATTTTAGGTTTGCTGTACGAAAATTTTGTCTGTTCTTTTATTTTCTGCTCATGTTTATTCCATGCATATTCATCTATATTCATTTCATTTGCTCCTTTTTTCAATTTGTAAGCCAAGTATTTTGCCTGTAAGCTTAATCAATCGTTACATGTATAATACTTTATTTTCATAATTTGTTAAAATATAAATTTAGAAAAGTTAGATATAATAAGGGTTCCACATATTAGTCATGTATAATATGTGGAACCCTTTATGTTTAACTAACGTGTCCCGTTATTTCCTGTGAACATATATCAAGTTCATCAGTGATAACAAAATTCATATCAAATAGTTTTCATATCGTTATGGCTTCAAACGGAAAGAATAGCTTTTTACGTTTGGTTAACAAAGATTCCCTTTGAAATAAGAGATAGAACATGACTCGCCATTTCTTCGGAAGAAATGAATTTATTCCCTTTACTCCATTCTACCGCCGCTCCGAAAATAGTCTAGCTAACAGTCAATGCAATGATGTCGATTGGAATCTGTCGATTAATTTCTGTGGCAGGCACTTCAGTAAGCCATTTCTTTAGTATAGCAGTAAGTTCATTTTGAATAGTCTTCTCAAATAATACTCGAACGTTATCTAATGAATGACAAAAACGACGTGCCTCATAGTACTCTAAAACAGATTGAATTAAAATCTTTAGACTTTCTTCTCCCAGTGGGCATTTTTCACAAAGCAATGGTCCAAATGATGATGAAACCTCTCTCGGATGAGCAATTCTAACAATGAGTACTTATCGGGAAAGTGGGACCAAGCGGGTATTTGAAGTGACCGGCGGCGCGGGACTGGACGTGGTATTCGACGGTGTCGGTGGAGAGATCGGACGGGCCGCGTTCGGGGTGACTGCCCGTGTCGGTCGTTTCTCGGCCGCGGTTTACATCTGCCCGATCCACAATTTCTTGTATTGTGATATGCTCGAATTTTTTCGCTGACATTATTTCTTCGAACGACTGCCTTAATAACCTATGAGAACGTTTAATACGGCGGTCCAATTTTATGAACGCGTTATCCATCAATATTTGTCCCCCCTCGTAGGTAATAATCAACATTTTGTCTACAATGTTGAATAACGAACAAAAACAGTTTTTTACGTATACCTATTTCTCTCATTTTATCATAACATTTTTCTCAGAGACCTGGTCTCCTTGATCATGTATTTGTAATCGAATTTTAATTGAGAATGAATGAGATCGGTGGGGTAGCTTTATGTCAACAAAAAAAACATTATACCAGCTCATATTTTGGTGGATCACATCGACGAACGGAAGGGAGAGAGCGGTATGCGAGTAGTCCGGGCAATCGGTTTCGGAGGCCCCGAGGTGCTGGTTCCAGGCGAAGCGCCGGATCCCGCGACGGGGCAGGGCCAGGTCGTGGTCGATGTGGAGGTGGCGGGTATGACGTTCGTCGAGACGCAGATCCGGCGTGGTACTGACAGATGGCATGAACGACCTCAGTTACCGTTACCTCCACCTCCCTCTGGTGCGACTCCGCAGAATCGATGAGCGTGTGCTCGCCGCTGGAGGCGCCGAGCATCGGTATCGAACAACTCTTTGATTTCGGTCCTAATATAGAGAGGTGGGCGGAGCAAATTATGTCTCTGGCAGCAAAGGGAATCGTTCGGCCGATCATCGGACAGACTTTCCCGTTGGAGCGTGCCGCCGACGCGCACACCTCGATCGAAAACCGTACTGCCATAGGGAAGACTCTGCTCATAATCTAACAGACTTCCTCGACTCGATAGTTCCGATTAGGTCATCACAGGCTCGGTCCGACTGGAATACAGCACATCGTTATCTCATTCAAAATCGAACTTTTGAAAACCCACACAATTCAGCGGTCGATCTTCATCACTCTTACGAGATGAGGTCCTGATCGTGAACAGATTCAGATACTTGGCATAGCCGAAACGGAGGTACGGAGCAAGCGGGAGAGCACGAATTTCGTGCTCTTTTTTTACTGCTAAATGACGGTCGCAATCTTCAGAAATTTCCCACTTGAAAAAAGTTGGAAAATTATTGTTGACAATATAGGATAGGGGGGTATAGTATATTAACAAATAAGAAGGAGGAAACAATGATGAGTAATAAGGGGATTCAAGCACAGTCAGCTTCACAAGGGGATCCGAAACGTTGGATGGCGCTCGCTTTATTATGCTTAGCCAATTTTATGGTGATCATGGATACATCCATTATTGGTGTTGCTTTGCCAGCGATTAAAGAAGAGCTTGGCTACACGCAGGCAAGCTTGCAATGGGTTTTTAATGCTTATGTCATTTTCTTTGGCGGGTTGTTGTTATTAGGGGGAAGATTATCCGATCTATTTGGTCAACGGCGAATATTCATGTGGGGCTTTGCCATTCTTACATTAGCTTCATTACTTGCAGGGTTGGCTTGGAACGAGGAGTCGCTAAATGTTGGCCGCGCTCTGCAAGGACTCGGTTCTGCATTAATTGCGCCTTCCGCATTGACGATTGTTATGATGCTTTTCAGCGGTAATCCCAAAGAATTAGGTAAAGCATTGGGCTTTTGGGGGGCATCAGCTGCTGCAGGCGGATCAGCGGGCGTGTTTTTAGGCGGAGTCATTACCGAATGGCTTAGTTGGCAGTGGACTTTTCTCATTAATGTTCCTGTCGGCATTATTGCGTTGCTCTTATCGCCGGGGCTCTTGGCTAAAGGGGTTCGGAGGAAGGGCAGTATCGATGTGGTTGGCTCCATCTTCGTAACAGGTGCCTTGGTGCTAGTCGTATATGGCATTGTAACTGCAGAGCACAACGGATGGGGAGCACCGTCCACAATGTGGACGCTTATCTCGAGTGCTGTATTGTTTATCCTGTTCCTGATCATTCAAGCTGTTAAGAAGGAGCCGCTTGTTCCGCTGAAAATATTTAAGGCGCCGAATTTGGCTGCTGGTAACATTGCGCTAATTATGCTATCTGGTGGATGGATTCCTCTATGGTATTTCCTAAATCTCTACATGCAGCAAGTGTTAAAGTTTTCCGCTTTTGCTGGTGGGGTCGGTTTGTTGCCGATGACGATCCTAATTGCCATCTTCATGATCCTGATTACCGGTAAGTTAATAGGTAAGTTTGGGATGAAGGCTAACTTGGTTATTGGCTTGCTTGCGCTTGGCGGTTCAATGTTCCTGTTCGCTGGAAATACGCCGGTTGATGGAAGCTTTATCGCAAACGTGCTTCCAGCATCTTTGCTTGGTGCGCTTGGCATGTCGCTTGCTTATATTCCGGCCACAATGTCCGCTATGTCAGGGGCAAAACCTGAAGAAGCTGGGCTTGCATCGGGTCTCGCCAATACGAGCTATCAGATTGGATCGGCAATTAGCCTAGCCATCATGGTTGCGATTGCGGGCTCCACAACTGCGTCCCAAACTGGTGTTGACCAGGTCGTGGCGCTAAATGAAGGCTTTCAACAAGCGTTTCTGTGGTCCGGCATTGTCGCTCTTTCGGGCGCAATTCTAGCGCTGCTGTTTATCCGTTCGCCTAAACAAGGTGAAGCAAGCAACACGGCAGCGATGTAATATTCGTTGTCTAAGTGAAATCATAGAGGTGAATGATCTTGGGAGATAAGACGAAACTGGCGGTATCGCCAGCCATCCAAGTCGGGGGAAGTTTATTTACGCCGGAGCAGCTTGTTAAAATCGGCTCTCTTGTTGGCGCGGATGTCAAAATCGAAATGACACCTTTCAAGCAACTTTACGTGGAAATTCCTCTTGATAAACGAGAGGACGTCCATGATGAGCTGCTGCGCGCCGGATTGGAAGTGCACCCCGCCGGGTTTGCGACCAAAAGTCTGATCGCCTGCAACTTCTGTAAAGGTGCGGAAGAAGCTGGTCTAGAGACGGCGCGCAAAATAAATCGGGCGATTGCTGGAATAGAGACACCCACGCCGTTGAAAATTGGTTATGCGGGCTGCGCGCTTGGTACGAGTGAGCCGCTGCTTAAAGATATCGGTGTCGTCAAAATGCGAGACACATTCGATGTTTACGTCGGAGGGGAACCTAAAGGAATTAAGGCCTCGTTGGGGCGAATGCTGCTATCCGGAGTAGCGGAGGAACGACTTGTTCCTGTCTTATCTACAATTATTGATATCTACAAGAAACAGGCGAAAGAGAGAGAGAAATTCAGCAAGTTCGTTGATCGAGTTACGATAGAACAGTTGAAGCAACTTGTCGTATAAAGAGTTTTACCGTTACACCGCTTGGCGCAAATGATAGGACATGTACGGTGTAACGGTAAAAGAACATGTGTATTTAAAAAACCGCGTAGATCGCGGTTTTTTGTTTTCTGAATACCAGTTGTTGTCCCATTTAAACAACCTAGTTACTATTCGTTAACTTTACCCAATTAAGATTGTCATCGTATTCGAGTTTAAATCCAAACGCTTCCGTAACAAATCGTATGGGGACCATCGTATAACCGTCCCTAATATACGGCGCAACATCGATCTTTCGCGGTTTTCCATTCTCAATCAGTTCATTGGAATCAATTGTAAGAATGATTTCCTTGCTGAGATGTTTCAGCGTCACTTTCCTCGTCTTACTGTTCCAAGACCAATCGACACCTGTCCACTCTAATAAACTACGCAGAGGGGTCATAATTCTGTTGTTATAATATTCTGGACGGACTGCGAAAGGCTGAACCATTCCATTAATGAATATTTTAGGCGGAGAGTAATCTTCCATATGGTCTACTTTGTTGCCTGCTGCTGTCTTGAACCGTTCCAAAAATTGTAGAGACGGCTGGTCAAGCGGCAGTGAGTTGCCGATGTCTAAATACTGAAGATTATTCAAGTTTTTGAGCGGTGTCAAGTCCGCTACGTTTGAATTTGAAATGTTCAGTGAGAATATTCTAAGGTCTTGTATAGGTTCTACTGACTGTATAGGATTATGATTAACATATAGGACAGAAAGAGATTTCATATGGCTGATAGGCGACAAGTCGCTAACAAGATTTCCCGTGACGTCCAGTAAATTCAGTCTGTCCATGGCTTGCACAGCTGTAAGATCTTCAATGTAATTATCATATAGATACAAACGGTACATTTGATCAAGATCATGCAAAGGTTCGATATCGAAAATCAAATTCGCGGATAGGTTGAGAGTTTGCAATGACTTGATTGTTGCTAATGGAGATAAATCTGAAATTAGATTTTGACTTAAATCCAAATCTCTTAGTTTTTTAAGCTCTTTCAAAGGACTTAAATCGGAAATCTGATTATTGATAAACGTAATAGATTGAAGTTGATCCAACTTAGCGATCGGACTTAGATCACGGACATCACTGTTTACAATAGATAACTTTTGGAGGTTAATGGCATGCTCCAGCCCTTTCAGGCTCGTAATTTGAAGCGAGTGGGCAGTAATGTCCTTAAGCGAGGCCATATCAATCGCGGTCAATTTTCCGGAAGGCTTATTAAGCTTATTCCGAATGATCGTTTCTAGATTTTTATTTTCAAACTGTACAATCAATGGTTCGGCGTGCAGCAGGGGGTGGGGAGTAATTAGAAGGGAAATGATAATAAATGCCATCATCCATGCGCAAAGCTTTTTTGTAAAGGAGTTCTCATTCAAAAAAGTCATAAATATCCACCTTTCAATAATTAACTTAATTAGACAGACGTTGAAAAAGATAAAAAGTTACTATGAATGGTGAAATAGAAGAGGCTTTATAAGTACACATTGGGTAACCATCGCTCACAATTTAAACGCGGTCTCTTTAAGAGAACCACGTTTTTAGTACTTTGGATCATGGAGATTGAAGCGAGGGGAGTTTGGAAAAGCGTAGGGGAAATAGAAGAAGTAAAATTTGTTTATAATCAAATTTACTATGGATTTCTTGCAAAGCGATATGTCACACTATGGAAGTAAAATGGTATTTCAATTTTTTCCGCGAAAGGAGATGTTTTCAATGACTGCTTACATGGTAATGGTGGTATTACCTTAACCGAATAACGGCATAGTAAATTCCAATCTTTGATTATAGTTTGGAATGAGTGCAACCGGGAATATCACCTGTGTTTTTTATTATGCCGTAAACAGTAACCTTTCGTGAATACTGCTGTTAGCGGGATACGATGAAAGTCGTATCCCTTTTTGATTAAAAGCCAACTTTTGGCTTTTCGCCGCGAAACAGCAGCTTCTTAGGAGGCTGCTTGTTCGCGGTATTTTTATGCCCAAAAACAACTTTACATTTTAGGAGAGGGTCGGTTCAATGATTGATTTGAAACAATACGGCTATATTGAAGCCGAATCGCCGCCAGTCGGCTTCATACCCGGAAGGGTTACTGAACTCCAGCGAGATCAATATACCGTTATGACGGAACAAGGAGAAGTGACGGCTGTACTGAAGGGTGCATTTTACCACACTGTGGGGGCTCGGGATGATTTTCCGTGCGTTGGCGATTTTGTATTACTACAATACAACGAAAACGGGGCCTCGCGCATTGCCAAATTGCTGCCGCGCCGCTCGAAATTTTCCCGCGCCGACTATTCGGGACACGCATCAGCGTTTGCCAAAACCATACTGGAGCAAGTCGTAGCAACAAACTTTGATTACGTATTTATCGTGTCGTCGCTAAACTGGGATTTCAAGGTTGGCCGTATTATGCGTTACTTGACACAGACACGGCAAAGCGGCGGCCAGCCTGTCGTCATTTTAACAAAAGCCGACTTGGCCCCGGATTTCAGCGCATCATTAGCTGAGGTTCAGAAAATCGCTCCTGATGTACCGGTCCATGCTGTTTCCAGTCATACCGGGATTGGTTTAGACGAGCTCAGCCAATATTTGCAACCAGAAAAAACCGTGGTATTTCTCGGGATGTCCGGCGTTGGAAAATCTTCGCTGTTAAACGCATTGATGGATCAAGAAGTGGCGGCTGTCAAGGCTATCCGTGAGACGGACAGTCGGGGCCGGCACACCACAACGCATCGCCAGCTGTTCATGCTCCCTTCCGGTGCGATGGTTATTGATACGCCGGGTATGCGTGAACTTGGACTGTTTGGTGCGGATGATGGCATCAGCGCGGGATTTAATGATGTAGAGGAATTGTTCACACATTGTCGATTTAATGACTGCCGCCATGGGACGGAGCCGGGCTGCTCAGTTGTTGCCGCTCTTGCCGATGGATCATTGGCGCAAGAACGTTGGGAGCGTTATCAGGCGCAGAAGCGGGAAAACAAGTTTGTAGAACATAAGTCGGCGTATCTCATAGATAAACGGGCATGGCAAAAGTCAATTGCCATGAGGCATAAGGATAAAAAAGGAGGATACAAGAAATGAACAACCATGATGAAAGATATATAAAGCCCGAAATACTAGCGCTAGTTTTGAGTAAAATGCTCGATATGACGATTATCCGCGCCGATTATCAACTCAAAGAGCTGCAAGGCGGGACAGTAGGAGATGTTCAGCTTGTAACAGGTATGGCCGAAACTTCCGCTGGTGAAAGTATGCCGTATAAGGTAGTTTGGAAAACACAGAAAAAATTTGAACGTTACGGTGATCCCGATTCATGGCGTAGGGAATACGACCTCTATGTTTCGGATATAAAAAAGGTTTTCAACGATTCATTCCGGTTACCGGAGTGTTATCACGCCGAAATAGATGACGATGAAATCCAACTGTGGATTGAATGTATTGATGGTTTGTCGGGTTTACATCTGACCTCGGAAATGTATGAACGGATAGCGGAGGAATTAGGCCGATTCCAAGGCAAACTGTATATTGAACGACCAGACGTATTGCACAAGCTTTCAAATTTAAGCAAGGTAGAATTTACGAAAAGCTACTATTTGCGGTACCGGTCATGGAATGTTTTGTATGATTACATCCGCTCCGATGACTGCGACATTCCGAAACATCTGTGTAAAATGCTCATAGACATGGATAACCAAGCGGATGAAATATTTAGTCGCATTGAAAAACTACCTATCGTGCTTTGCCACAGAGATTTTTGGGTGGCAAATATATTCTATTCTGATAGTAAAATCGTACTTATCGATTGGGATACCGCTGGATGGGGCTACATGGGCGAGGACATCGCGAGTTTAATAGCGGATGAAGCGGACGTCTGTCATATGATTGAATACTACCAAAAATGCATTCCAGCGTATTACAAAGGTTTTTCGGAATATGCAGATGTATCTCCTATTTCCGATAATTGTATCTATGAACTCATTCTTGTTATGTTCGGATATAGGCTTGTAGAGTGGTACAAATTCGCTGAATCGCCTGAAGATAAATCGATGCACCTCAATACTTTGCAAAAAATCCATGAGATGAGAAATTTATAGATGATGAGAGGGCTGGAAAAGTGAGCGATACAATGAACAAGTTGATGCTGGATTTGCAAAGAATCGAGAAGGATGAATATCAGTTACGCAAAGGCGAGCAGCACCAAGATTTCTTGCCTTTGTTACTTCAACACATTGGCGACCCTCAGCCACAATTACGGGATAACCTCATTTATCCTATGTTTTATATGTGGATTAAGGAAGAAAATAGATTCAGTGATGAGGAGTTGCGCAGCCTCTTAACTGTTCTGACCGATGAGAACCATTTGTTCTATCAAATTGGCAGAGAGGAAGATCAGTCCGTTTTTACAAGGACGTTTTCTGCTTTGCCTATCGCTCTGCTTGTGGAACGGCATAGACAGAATCCATTTTTAAGCGAAGCGGAAATTGAGCAATTAATGCGCGTAATGCTCCGTTATTATAAAGAGGAGAAGGATCTGCGAGGTTATCTTTCAGTAGGAGGCTGGGCTCACAGCGCATCGCACGGTGCTGATGTTTTTGTCGAGTTAGTGCAGTGCGAGGAGAGCTGCGTCCTGATGCTTTGTGAGGTTCTTGTCGCTATTTCAGGCATGCTTCATAATGGCAGACACATTTTTAGCGATGAGGATGACGAGCGGTTGGTTAACATCGTGGATACGATAATTAACAAAGAGTTACTTCCACATCAAGAAATCGCTGATTGGATTAGCAATTTGGCTCTATGCTGCAATTTGCCGAGAAGTCGCGGTCAGGTGATTGCACGCGTAAACAGCAAAAATTTTGTGCGCAGTCTCTATTTCAGAAGGGGACATGATAGCCGGCGAAATGAGCTTAATGCTGTCATGCTTAGTACTGAGGCTAGATTGAATAGGTTTTCTATCCGTTAAAGGAGTGGATCACCACTTAATAAACTAACCCTCTTGGAAAAATATATCTTTTCATACTCCTCCTTCATTCAACATTGAATTTGAATAACATCATTATAAAAACCAACCTTATTTCGGAATTTCGTCCGTAATACGGTTGGTTTTTATTTTTCCACACACGATTTCAAGGTTAGTAACAACTTTTTTGCATTTTCATCAAACTTTAGCGACATCCAACTATTATATTGAGTTAGAGAAAAACTTAAGACATAAGGCTCTTACGCAGACAAGGAATGAATCAACATGAGTGGGAAAATCTATCAACAAAAAAACGCTACATGCCGGGAATAGACGGGTTGAGAGCCATTTCTGTTCTAGCTGTAGTTGCTTATCACTTCAATATGGAGTGGGCTCAAGGTGGGCTGCTGGGGGTAGGGGTATTTTTTGTTCTTTCAGGCTACCTTATTACCGACCATATCCTAACGGAGTGGAAGGAGAAAAAAGAGATATCTATTTTGAAATTTTGGATTAGGAGAATTCGTAGACTGTTACCTGCCATGGTTTGGATGCTCTTTGTAGTAGCACTATTGTTGCTTATTACAGACCCCGCCAGATTACTGGCATTGAAGGGGGATTTCCTCTCTTCCATATTTTACGTCAATAATTGGTATCTCATTTATAATGAAGTTTCATATTTTGAGAGTTTCGGTCCTGCTTCTCCAATTGGACATCTGTGGTCACTTTCCATTGAGGAACAGTTTTATATCGTTTGGCCGATCGTATTGCTGGTTAGCATGAAGCTGGCTCCACGACGAGGACAACTTATCGTGCTCATTTTTACTTTGGCCTTTTTATCCGCTATATCAATGGCAGTCATGTATGTGCCGGGGACGGATCCAAGCAGAGTATATTATGGAACGGATACACGAGCATTTGGCATTCTATTTGGAACGATCTTAGCAATCGTCTGGCCGAGCTGGAGGATGAACGATAAGGTTTCACTTACTGCCAGAACCATACTTGATTTCCTCGGTACGGTGGCCATCTTCATCTTAATTGTGTTGATCTATCGTACTAATGAATATGACGATTTACTATATCAATTCGGTTTTGTTATTTTGTCTTTGGTTACTGTAGTGGTCATTGCAGTATTAGTGCACCCTGCAAGTCGACTTGGGAAAATTATAGGATGCCGGCCCCTCATCTGGATTGGAAAAAGATCGTACAGTCTCTATTTATGGCATTATCCCGTTATTATTTTGACTAGACCAGAGGCCAATAGTAATGAAGCAGGATTTATACAAGTTCTGTTGCAACTGATAGTGATTGTAATTCTATCTTCATTTTCATACAAGTATGTGGAAGAGCCGATTCGTCGGGGAAATTTCTGGACTCGCTAATATGTATTTTATAAGAAAGGATGAATGGAAATGAGACAAAGAAAGAAACAAAGAAAACTATGGATGGTATTGGGGGGCGCACTCTTTTTCTTCGCTTTGGGATATCTAGGTCTCAACGCACAGTCTTCTCAAATGCCAGAACAAGTAGAATTAGGCGACCAACAAGCGAAGTCACATCAGCATGATTCAAAAAATGCTCAGCCACAACAAAACAATAAATTGGATTCTAAAGAGTCTCAAAGCATGGAACTAGAGTCACTCGATGGGGAAGGAATCACTGTCATCGGAGATTCCGTCATTATCGGAGTCGAACCATATTTAAAGGAACATCTTCCCAAAATCACAGTTGACGGAAAGGTCAGCAAACAAATGTCTCAAGCCGAAAATGTCATCGCAGAATTGGAGAAGCTCGGTAAAGTAGGTGACACAATCATCATTCAACTAGGTACAAACGGCAGTTTTAATAAAAAACAACTGTACAACTTGTTAGAATCACTTTCCGACAAACAGGTTTTTGTAGTTAACGTTAGAGTTCCAAAAGGATGGCAAGATACGGTCAATGAGAATATCAAGGATGTCGTCAGCGAATTTGATAATGCTAAAGTTGTAGACTGGTACACAGCTAGCGAAGGGAAAAAAGAATATTTCTATAATGACGGGGTGCACTTAAATTCGGAAGGCGCCCAATATTATGCTTCCCTTCTAATAGAAGCTTTAAAAGAAGAGTAAGCTTTTACAGCCTAGAAAGGAAGAACAAAATGTCGCTTAAAAAGAAAAGAATATTAATTTTTATTTCTGTAATTCTGATTATTGTTGGATCTTATGTTCTTTATTATGTCTTCTCTATTTATAGAGGATTGGATAATTTGAATAAATCTCCAGAAAACTCTCCATTTCATGAGGTTAGGGCTATTGATGAGAAGATCGTTGATCCTCCTAAGTGGACGGGAACGGAACCTGTTAATATATTATTGATGGGTGTAGATGCCCGCGGAACAAAAAAAGGGGAGATTCCTAGGTCTGACAGTATGATGGTTGTTTCGTTGGATCCAGCGAGTGCGCGTATCCATGTGTTTTCCATTCTTCGTGACACCTATACGGATATTCCAGGACATGGTCAAAATCGGATTAATACTGCCATCACACACGGACCCGAAACAGCCATGAGTGCCGTAAGTGATTTGCTGGGAATTCCGGTCCATTTTTACGTATACACAGACTTTCAAGGTTTTATAAAACTCGTGGATGCTGTGGGCGGACTCGATTTTCATGTTGAAAAGGATATGAACTATGAGAGTAAAGCGGATAAGCATGAATATGATATTAATCTGAAAGAAGGTAAGCAGCATTTAGATGGGGAAGAAGCGCTGCAATATGTTCGTTTTCGTCAAGATGCCGCGTCAGATTTCTCTCGAACGAAACGACAGCGGGAATTCATAAATGCGCTTGTCGTAAAATTAAAAAACACGACATCCATAATGAAATTACCTTCCATTCTTGAGGAAATCGCTCCTTATGTAGATACTAATTTATCGGTTAACGATATGTGGAAACTGGCTACGGTAGGATATGAAAGCAAGCTAGAGGGGAGTGAGCAAATCCCTCCAATGAATTTGCTGAAGGGGACAAGGGTAGGTCAAGCATCGGTACTGGCCGTAACAAGTCATGCTGAATTAAAAGAATATGTTCGAGATCAGATTGAACCGGATGAGTCCGTTTCAGTAGATAATGAGGACTCCATGCAACACTGATTAATACTTAATGACATTAATAGAGATGACCCCTGATGAATACAGGAGTCATCTTTTTAACTGTATTGTTTAAGCATATTAATAAGTATCTACAAAACTACAAATAGTGTCACAGTTCATCAATACTGCGCAGCCAATTTAGTTGTGGAAGGAGTAGTTATTTCCTGTAAAGCGCTTTAAAAGATGAGCTTTCTTTAATATTGAGCTAAAAGGGGGATAGTAATAAAATAGGAGTATTGATAAAATATCCAATGTTCTTAATCATCAAAGAGAAGAGTGGATTTATGAGAATAGGATTTTTTGATTCCGGCATAGGTGGAATCACGGTACTTCATCAAGCATTGAAGATATTGCCAAACGAAGATTATCTTTTTTACGCAGATACTGCCAATGCTCCCTACGGAGAGAAAACAGAAGAAGAAGTAAGAGAATTCATCGTAAATGCTGTGGATTTTATAGCTAATCAGAAGGTTAAGGCTTTGGTTATTGCCTGTAATACAGCCACGAGTCTTGTTATTGAGGAACTTCGAAGTCAATATGACTTTCCAATACTAGGTATCGAGCCGGCTATAAAGCCTGCCATTGAACAGTTGAAAGGAAGAAAGAAAAAGGTTTTAGTCGTAGCGACAAGTCTAACTTTAAAGGGGAAGAAATACAATGATTTGGTTCATCGAATCGATCAGAGGGAGATTGTAGACAGTCTACCGCTTCCAGGACTTGTTCGGTTTGCGGAAAGCTTTGAATTTGATGAAAATAAAATTATACCTTATTTAGAAAAAGAATTGTCTTCTTATGATTTAGATCAGTACGGCACGGTGGTGCTCGGCTGTACACATTTTCCTTATTTTGAGGGTGCGTTAAAAACGTTTTTTCCGAAAGATGTGCATTTTATTTCTGGAAGTATTGGAACGGCAAAAAATTTGAAGCGAATACTGGAATTAAAACCTCCGACTATAGAAGGTACGGGCAACATCATTTTTTATAGAGCTGGTGTAGAGGTTGTTGATCCATTCCTGTTATCTAAGTACCACAACCTGTTTAAAGTATTAGATGAAATTTAAAAATAAAGCTCGACGAACCAAGTTAATATTCAGGTTCATCGAGCTTTATTTTGTTGAAGAAACTGAAATGGAACGTTTCAGTTGGAACATGGCTTTACTTGTAGAGGTTCTAGTGTACAAATAAACTAACATTATATATACTATAGGGGGGTATGGTAAGTTTCATTCAAAATAAGGAGGTGAGTCCATTTCTGTGATATCAGAAAGTCTTATTAAAATGGGCAAAATCGATCACTATTGCCTATAAGACGAAAAATGAAGTTATATATAGAAAGGGATGAAATTGATGAGTTTAGAACAATTAAATGTACAAGTAAAAAGAGACCTTTCGTATCTTGCATTTGGAGGAGAGGATTGGGTAAGCCAAGTCCATCATCGTGAGGGGCATGTCTACGATACAGTGATTATAGGAGGCGGCCAATGTGGCTTGGGTGCGGCCTTTGGGCTTTTGCGAGAACGAATATCTAATATCCTCATCATCGACGAAAACGTTGAAGGATACGAAGGGCCATGGGTCACTTTCGCTCGTATGATGACATTGCGCACGTCTAAACATTTGACATCCATTGATCTGGGAGTTCCTTCTCTCACTTTTCGCTCCTGGTGGGAAGCCCAATTTGGACCGCATAGTTGGGAGGAAATCGATAAGATTCCACGGAACGATTGGATGAACTATTTGCGTTGGTATCGAAAGGTTCTTCAATTACCCCTTGTTAATGAGGTAAAGGCGACGCTTATTGAGCGGGCAGGGGAAGGGATTTATCGACTGCACATTGAAGGCGCTGGAGCATCGTCTCACTCATTACTTGCCCGTAAGGTTATATTAGCAACTGGTATTCAAGGCGGCGGAGAGTGGCATATACCGTCTATCATTTCCGAAACCTTACCTCGCCACCTCTATGCACACACCTCGGAAAACATTGACTTTGGTGCTCTTAAAGACAAGAAGGTGGCCGTTTTGGGCGGTGGAGCTTCAGCTTTTGACAATGCCAATTTTGCATTAACCGAGGGTGCCGGATCAGCTCAAGTGTTTGTACGCCGTACAGAAATGCCACGTATTAACGCGATTCGACAAATGGCGGCGTCAGGTCTAATCGAACGGTTTCATGTTTTATCTGATGCCGATAAATATTCCGTTATGATCCATTACTTCAATCATCAACCTCCTACAAACGACACATTTGAACGTGCAGCTGCACACCCCGGATTTAAGCTGCACATAGGTGCGCCATGGCTTGCCGTACAATATGAAGCTGAAAAGGCTGTTGTCACTACTCCACAAGGTAAATTCACCTTTGATTTCCTCATTATTTCCACAGGCGCAGTAACCGATCATTCTTTACGTCCAGAGCTCAAGCTTTTTGAACGACATATTGCCCGTTGGGACGACTATTATAAAGCGCCTTCTGAAATCGCGAGCCCTAAACTTGATGCGTATCCTTACCTTGGCCCTGACTTTACGTTCACATGCCGGGATAACAACAATCCAAAACTTCTTTACGGGCTTTTTGCTTTTAACTATTCGGCTTTAGTTAGCTGCGGTATTTCAGCCTCTTCGCTTCCAGGAATGAAAAACGGGATACCTAGACTAGCTTCAGCCGTGGCAGAACAGCTGTTCTCGGATAATCGTGAGGAGATTCTGAAAACCTTTTATTCTTATAATGAAGCTGAATTTGTTGGGGAATGGCCAAAGAGGGGTTCTTGAGAAAAATCGTTTCTTGAGTAAAATCGCTTTTTCCGGATGGATGATCCAGCTAATGAGAGGAGGATAGAAAATTGGAGAAGGTATTTACAAAATCGACGGTTGCATTACTATTACTGGTCTTTATTTGGGGTGGAAGTTGGCCGATTTATAAAATGGCTGTGCCTTACACGCCCCCGTTATTATTTGCAGGTATGCGTGCATTGATTGGCGGTCTTATACTTGCATTGCTCTTATATAAAATGAGAGACAGGATCAAATGGCGCGAAAATTGGTTAAAATATTGTATTTCATCATTTTTTAATACGATTCTCTTTTTTGGGATACAGTCCATAGGGCTCAATTATTTGCCGGGAGGACTATTTTCAGTGCTAGTCTATTTCCAGCCAGTTCTACTTGGATTGTTTGCTTGGATTTGGCTTGGAGAGCGTATGTCGCTGTTAAAAATAATCGGTTTATTTACCGGATTTTTAGGAATTGTAGTGGTCAGTGTAGACGGATTAACCGTTCATGTATCGATCATTGGTGTTGTGTTAGGGTTGCTACTAGCAGTTAGCTGGGCACTTGGTGTGGTTTATGTGAAGAGGGTGGGCAACGAAATAGATGCTTTCTGGATGGTATCTTTGCAGTTTATTATTGGCGGAGTTATTCTAATAGGCACAGGATCCATGGTTGAAAGCTGGTCAGCTATTGAATGGAATGGTAAGTATCTGTTTGGACTCGGATACGGCGCCACTTTTGGCATTCCACTGGCATTTATCATTTACTATAAACTTATTAATGCAGGGGAGGCGAGTAAAGTCGGTACATTCACGTTTCTTGTACCGATCATTGCAGTATTCAACAGCACAGTGTTTTTAGACGAACCGGTAACTTATCGCCTTGTCGCAGGGCTGTTATTTGTTGGTGCAAGTATTTATTTGGTGAATTATCGTGGAAACAAGGGGAGGGCATCATTATTAAATAAATCGCAATCAAAACTTAATTTGAAAGAGTAACGAGTATATCTACACCTTATTTCTCTATTTTACTAAAAAATAGTTTATATGACATTAATCATGTTGTTATACTGTTGAGTAGTGGATCTCTATTGTCCGTTCGACTGGATCGAACGGTCTTTTCTTTTTTCCGAAGGTCAATTATTGCGAATCCATATCACCTTGTTGGGAGCCATCTACTATGAAAAAAATTCTAGTCGTTGAAGATGATAGAGAAATCAACCAGCTCATCGTTCGGTATTTGGAGAAAGAAGGTTTCGAGCTCTATCCTGCTTATGACGGAAACGAAGCGTTCTCTTGCCTGACTCACCATGAATACCAACTCGCTATTGTGGACTTGATGCTTCCGCATGCAGACGGGCATGATGTGCTGCGGAAGATTCGAGCTAAGGGAACGATTCCCGTTATTATTTTATCAGCCAAGGATCGAGAAATGGATAAAATTCTGGCTCTTGAACTCGGCGCCGACGACTACATGACGAAACCGTTCACGATTGGCGAGCTTGTTGCCAGAGCGAAGGCGCAGCTTCGCCGCTATACGGAATTTCAATTGGACGCTGTCGGTATTGAAGCCGAGACGATCAAGCATGCAGACCTGGTACTGAATCTGAACACAGGTGAGGCGGTTGTCGACGGTCGGATCAAGACATTGACCGCCAAAGAGTTTGCCATCCTTAAACTGTTCTTAACCCATCCCGGCCGTGTATTCACGAAGTCTCAAATTTACGAAAGGGTATGGAGAGAGGAAAGTTTGTCCGACGAGAACACGATTATGGTTCATATTAACCGGCTTCGGTCAAAAATCGAGAAAGACCCATCCACCCCCGCCTATATTCAAACGGTGTGGGGATTCGGTTATAAGCTCGGTGAGAGGTGATATATATGTGGCTTCAGATTGTCGTTATTATGCTGCTTCTTTCCGTTTCAGCATTTCATCTTCAATACTTTCGTTTGCTTCGCGAGATCAAGAGGCTCGCCCGCACAACGGAAGAAATTCGTTCAGGCAATCTCAATCTACGTTATCGTCTTCTTGCGTCGCGCAAGCCAGTCGAAAAATTGAGCGGTGAATTGAACCGGTTGCTTGATCATTTTCAAACAACGTTCGAGCGCACCCGATTTCTGGAGGAGGAGCGCAAGCGGATGATTGCCAGTATTTCGCACGATTTGCGCACTCCGCTGACATCTTTGCTTGGATATATGGAAGTTTTGCAAAGTGATCCGTCGCTGACGGCCACAGAACGAAGTGACTTTATCCGAATAGCTGCCGACAAAGGAAATGTTCTGAGTGAGC
Organism: Paenibacillus sp. GCM10027627; assembly: GCF_042675505.1. NCBI lineage: Bacteria > Bacillati > Bacillota > Bacilli > Caryophanales > Paenibacillaceae > Paenibacillus > Paenibacillus sp. GCM10027627. Next base: position 942,004 of record NZ_JBHTHB010000001.1, on the reverse strand, counting down.
GGTTACAGGAATTTTTCGAACTGGCGAATTCGGAATCCGATGATTCGCAGGCCGAGCTTCACTCGGTAAATTTAACCCAAGTCGTGCAAGAGGTTCTAGTCGGATTTTATCCGGCTTTTCAAAATGCAGAGATTACGCCGGTTGTTGAAATTTCATGTTCCCCCCGATACGTAATGGCGGAACCGTCTTGCCTGCGCCGCGTTCTGGAGAACCTGATGACGAATGCTTTCCGCTATGGTTCGGGAGGCGGAGAGATCGGCATCGTCTTTCGGGATGAGACGGATTGGGTATGGGTAGACCTATGGGATCGCGGCGCAGGCATAACGTCGCAAGACTTGCCGCGCGTATTCGAGCGCTTCTATACGGGAGAGGCTTCGAGAAACGCTTCCATTCGCGGTACAGGCTTGGGGCTGACCATCACAAAAAACTTGATTGAAAAACAAGGCGGCCGAATCTCTGTTTCCAGCGTGCCAGGCGAGAAAACTACGTTTTCATTTAGCCTGAAGAAGGCATAAAAGTTAAGAACTTCGTTAGAAATACGAGAACGGTTTGTTAGATCGCGTCTGTATAATTGGCTTCTAAAGGAGGAAGCCAAATGAGAATTTTTGAAATCACATTAGTTGTCATGAATTTGTTTACCCTGTTCGCAGGATTGCGCAAACATTGGTCCAAGGCTAGTCTGGTCGCGCTCGCAGGCACAAACCTGGCTGTATTCGGTCTTCATACCGCAGTCGAGGGTATACGCTACCAGATGATTTTTGCTTATGGAATTGTTGTTCTGTTTACGATTTACGTCGCAATGAGATTATCGTTCAAGCCCAAGGAAACCAAAACTTTCGCCAAAATTGTGAAAGGAGCGGCAATTGGCTTGTCCGTCTTGTTCCTGGCTCTGACGACTCTTATGGCGTATGCGCTCCCCGTATTTTCTCTTCCTAAACTAACTGGGGACTATAATGTCGGCGTTCAGTATGTTTACCTGACGGATGACAAGCGCAGCGAACCGTTCTTGAAAGGATCGACGGACAAGAGGGAATTGGCGGTTAAAATATACTATCCTGCGACGAAGGATAAATCGAAGCCGCGCACCGCCTATTTTCATAATTCTCCCGAACTCATCGAGGCATTCACCAGAGGTTACCGCATGCCGGAGTTTCTATTCAGCCATTTGCGGCTGGTTCGGACACATGCTCAAGAAGGAGTGGCGCTGTCCGGAAATGAAGCGAACTACCCAATCGTTTTATTCTCCCATGGCGGTGGCACGACTATAGAAGTTCATGCTTCGCAATGCGAGGACTTGGCGAGTCGCGGTTACATCGTTGTTGCGGTCAACCATACCTACATAGCGTCTGCGACCGAGCTTCCGGACGAGGTCGTTACGGATCGGGATGCTACCACCAGCTTCGATGAAGGCGACCCTCTGGCGACAATCACGCAGATCATGGCCGACGATGTCAGCTTCGTCATCGATAAGCTCATGGAGCTGACTACAGGGGAGTCGGTCTCCATCTTCGAAGGCAAGCTTGACATGGAGCGAATTGGTGTTGTCGGTCATTCCTTGGGCGGCGCCTCGGCCTACAACTTGGCTATCAATGATAGCAGAATCAAGGCCGCAGTTAATTTAGACGGCGCCGTCTATCTAGTTCCGGATCAGACAAAGCCGGCAGCACCGTTCCTCATGCTGGCGAATGACGAGTTTAGTACCGATCTAATTACGAATCGCAAGCCCCCAATGAAGAAATGGGACGATATGACCGCCGAAGAACAGAATGCCGTTGCCTCGGCATACGGAGGCAAAGAAGGTTATATGGACATCTACAGGCAACAGGAACAGGCGATCGTCGGTCTCGCCGAAACGTTACAAGCTTCCGACGGCTTGTATACGATCGAAGGCAGCGCGCATATGAAATTTACGGACATTGGACTTTTTATAGGAAAAGGGTTCCATAAATTTATCGGAATTAACGGGGAAACCGCCTCCGAAAGGTGCCTGGCTATTACGAAGGCGGTTACTGCAACCTTTCTTAATAAGCACCTGAAAAGAGAAACGAAGGATTCTCTTGAATCATTACTCGAACATTATCCGCAACTTCAGAAAGTCAATTTGACGGAAGGGGAGGCACAGAAGTGAACGACATATTGCGAACTCATCGCCTGACCAAACGCTATGACGACAAAACAGTCGTTAACGATGTGAACATGAGCATTCAGTCCGGCGATATATACGGTTTTCTTGGGCAGAACGGTGCGGGAAAAACGACGACGCTGCGAATGCTGATGGGTTTGATTCATCCGTCGGCAGGGGAAGTCGAGCTGTTCGGGGTCGCACTGCACGGTAACAAAGGCAGAGCGATGGAGCGAATAGGCTCCATCATTGAATATCCGGGATTTTATCTGAATTTGAGCGCGGCGGATAACTTGGAAATCCATCGTCGTCTGATGGGCATGGGCAACAAGGAACGAATAGACGACGTTCTGGCGACGGTCGGGCTGATGGACGCCAAACATCAAAAAGTAAAGAGCTATTCTCTCGGCATGAAGCAGAGGCTCGGCATCGCACGAGCTTTGCTTCATCAGCCCGAATTGCTTGTCCTGGACGAGCCGACCAACGGGCTCGACCCGGGCGGAATCAAAGAGATGCGACAGCTTTTCCTAGAGCTTGCCGCTAAGCGCGGCATTACGTTTCTCATATCCAGCCATTTGTTGAGCGAGATCGAACAGTTGGCGTCAAAAATCGGCATCATCCATAATGGACAATTGCTTGAAGAAATTGATCGGGAGACGTTGCGAAAGAAAAGCAGAAACTACCTGGAGATCAAGGTAACAGACGATCGGAAAGCTGCGTTCATCCTGGAGCAGAAGTTGGGAACCATTGATTATGCCATATCGGGTCCCGGTGCCCTTCGCGTATATAACCATCTGGAGCATCCGGAACTGATCAGCTCGATGCTGGCAGAGCATGGAGTCGGCGTCAAAGAATTCGTGTTGTCGGGAGACAGCCTAGAGGACTATTTTCTGAAAATCACAGGGGGTGAACGGTTTGTTTAACGTTTTCCAAGCGGAACTGATTAAGCTGAAAAGCACAAAGGTGCATTGGCTCGTTATTTTCGGAGCTTTGCCGGCTAACCTGGTCACCTTGTACGCGTTTATGCCGAGGGTGCTGCCCGATGGCATGAACGTGGGGATAGACTTGCAGGACATGTTCTACCGGCAAGGGATGACGATTACGATTCTGTCGCCGTTCCTGTTCGCTCTTATGACCGGATATATTTTCTCGCGCGAATATCATGAACGCACGATCAACCAGTTGTTCTCTTACCCGATCTCCCGAGTGAGCATTCTGATTGCCAAACTGGCAGCCGTATTTTCGCTGATCGTTGCTACCTCGGCTCTGTCTTGCGTCACAGTAACCGCCACCGGCATCGTCTCTTTTTTCACGCAATCCGTCGATTGGGCAGTCGTTTGGGCAGGTATTCGAATGAACCTGTTAGCTTGCTTGCTAGCTTTCGGTACTGTACCCGTAGCGGCCGCACTCAGCATGGTCGGCAAAAGCGTCATCCCGTCGACGGTGCTCGGAGCACTCACCGGCATCGTCACCCTTATCGGCGAATTGGGACATGGGATGAGAGTCATTCTTTTTCCGTGGCTCATGCCTTATTGGCCGGTTCGGGAGCTGGGGCGAGGTTTGGCGGAAAGCGGCCCAAATCCATATGTGGTTCAAGGATCGGTGATCCTCGGCGCAACGTTCATTGTTTCACTTCTTTTCTGCATCGTCTATTACGAGAAGGCGGATATCCATAGCGGTTTTTGAAACTTCAGCCGGTCAAAAAAGATTGACACGCCGGATATCATCATGTAAGATTATGGAATTGAAAAAGGAGGTGGGAGCTATGAATAAAAACCTCATAGATGTTGTACCGCAACTAGCCCCCCTTATGAACAGATGATGATTTAGGATTCGCTCTGCGCGTCCTTTCGATTTCTGACCATGGGCTGATTGCCCGTGGTCTTTTTTATGTTTAAAATTCAGCATTTTATTAGGAGGAAAAGGGATGTTGAAATTATTCGAGTATAATTGGCAAGTTCGACAAGACTGGTTCGCTTGGTGCCAAGACGTTTCCGAAGAAGACCTGCTCAAGAAGCGGACAGGCGGGATCGGAGGCATTTTGCACACATTGTATCATGTTGTAAATGTGGAATCCGGCTGGATATCTGATCTGCAAGGGAAGTCGGAGTACTCAGAGCCGTTCGAATCCTATGCCAGCCTGCAGAAGGTAATGGACTTATCCGCCAAGTGTCACGAGAAAGTTCGTCCATTTGTCATGTCGTGGACCCATGAAATGGAATTCAATGACTTATTGGAAGTAACGCCAAAGGGAGAGACGGAAATCTTCAAATATGGGGAAATTATGCGGCATGTCATCGCTCATGAAATCCACCATATGGGTCAATTGTCCGTTTGGTCGAGGGAAGTGGGCAAAGTTCCCGTGACGGCTAATTTAATTCGTCGGGGATTATTTTAACAGAATGGCAGCGGGACAGATAAAGCCATGGCCTTATTAACGGCCATGGCTTTTTTGTAGGCCCAGAACGGGCATCATCGTTAATTCTTATTCGCTTGGTTGACAAGCCAATCCGCAAGTTCTTCCGTTTGGGCAAGAACAGCAATCGGATCGTAATACCAAGAGCGTTCCTCTTTCCACACATAAATGTTCCCGTTTTTCACAGCAGGGAGGGTACTCCAGAACGGTTCCGTTTTAAAGTCATCTACAACAAGGGTGTTGGAAGTAATGATGAGATAATCTCCAGCATATTTGCTGAGCAATTCAGCAGAGATTTCAGCCCATTGCTTTTCCATAATTTCATCTTTGATTTCAGCAGGAGGAATTCTTCCTAGCGCTTGATAGACAGGTTGACCTCCGCGTCCAAAGTTATCGCCGTATACCCATGTTGTCTTTTCGCTTGTTTCCATAATGGAGAAGGACGCGTCAGCAGGGATAACGGCATCTACTTTAGCCTTGGCTGCTGCAATGCGCTGATCATATTTTTCTAACCAAGCTTTGGCTTCAGCTTCCTTGCCTAGCAACTCACCGAAGTAGGACAATTCTTCATGAGCATTTTTTAAATCCCCGTATGGAATTACGACAGTCGGCGCAATTTTGCTTAGCTGTGCGTAATTTTCCCCATTACCGGTAATGATCAAATCTGGATTTAACTTAAGGATTTGCTCCACGGAAGGTTTACCGTAAACACCAGTATCTGCAACACCTTGCAGCGCTTCCTTGAAATAATAGTTCTCTATTGTCAAGCCAGGTGCGCCAATAGGAATCACATTTAGAGCTATTAAACTGCCCAGATATTCTTCTGCCACAATTTTTTTCGGATGAACGGGTACTTCAATATCTCCATTAACCGTTGTGATCGTTTTAACTTCATTAGAATCGGAAGGAGCCTCTTTTTCTTTTTCCGATTGTGTTACAGATTCCTTATTACCAGTAGTGGTGCCGTTCTTATTGGAATTAGTGGTTCCACAAGCGGCGGTAATGATGGATAACAGCAAAATAGTACAAATAAGGGCGAGCAAACTGCGTTTAGTGTAATGTTGATGCAAAAGCAATGGAATATCCTCCTTAGTTGTAACGATAATCATTCTCAAGTAAAACTTTAATTGAAATATCCGCATATGACTATAGCTTTTAATGATATTCCATTATGCAAATTTATGATGCTCCGACACTACTCTCATTAGTGTGCTAAGCTGCTCTTGAGATGAGAGAGGATCATATCCGCAGAACAGTTCTGGATCATTTAACACATAAACTTGATTACGCCGGACGGCTTCGAGCTTAAGCCAATTCGCTGAACGGAATAGTTTTTGAAGGCGATGTCGACCTTCCGAGTGAGAGGGAAGCGCCGTAATAAAAATATGATCAGCAGGATAAGAGGATATGGATTCAAGTTCGACTTCAACATAGCCGCGTGACAATAAATTTTGATCAAGCATGTTGGCTGGCGCACGAAAGCCCAGATCATCGTAGAGAATTTGGCATCCTCTCCCATAGCTCGGGCTGCAACAATAGGCTGTACTCGCACCAATCTCCCATACAATCGCAGTCCCGCGATACCCAAGCTTACTATCAAGTTGATCGTTCATAATCGTTACTCGTTTATCATAATGTGCTAACCATTCTTCCGCTTTCTGCCTTTTGTTTACGATATCTGCGATCATGCGGAACTGCTCACGCCAATTCATAGTCATAAAAGGAAGCTCTATAACAGGAGCCAATGGTAAAAAACGATGATTTTCCTCCGAATTGTTATAGCTGATAATAATATCGGGATTAACATCTGCAATTGTAGAGTAGTAAGTAGCAGGCGAGTGCCCGTAAGGATTCCATTTTTGGACCGTTTTACCCGTTATTTTTTTGAAATTTCGTTCTAGCCATGTCGTATACACTCCAAGCTCGGGCGTTATGTCCAAAGCAATGAGTGATGCTGTGTGATTCAGATTCAATGTTGCGATACGCTTATGTTTTTGTTGATAGGCGGTGGGGGATAGTCCAACGGATTCTTTAAATTTACGGCTTAAATATAAACCTTCCTTGTAACCTACTTCTTGCGCAAGCTTATTTAAATTAGGCGATCCTGTTAAAATACGGCGTTGAGCGCTTCTGATTCGAAGCAGCGTCAGATGGGCATTAAATGTACGCCCCATATTTTTGCGAAACATCCGGGAAAAATGTTCAGGGCTTATATTGGCTAGTCGAGCCATTAGCTCTCTCGATAAATCTTCGTTGTAACGAGTCTCCATAATCTGCAATATTTTTTGAAGCCAAAAGCTGGATGGCAGGTGTCTATCGGCGATTTCTTTTGACAGCTCTGCAAGAAGATCGGTAAAAAGCTGCTGTAGTCGAAAAGACGTGGAAGATTGGGGTTCCCCCCATTGTTTTTCTAATTCGCTTGCCAGCCTGATGATGCTAGTTGGACAACGATGAAGAGGAACAGGGTGCTCCAATCCAGTCGGATTGGACCCGTCTAAAGCTAATCCTTGATATTCAATCCATAATCCTTGAAGAGCTGTAAGTGAATGAAGCCGAAGATTGAGCTGTGGAATGCTGCTACAAAGAAATACGCTGCCACGAGAAATCTCATATTCATGATCATTCACATAAAGCGTGCCCTTACCGCCCCAAATAATGAGTATCCGGGAAAAGGGCGTTTCTGCGCCTTCTCTGCCATGCTTTAAAAATCTCAAGTTAGTTATGGAAATTGGCATAAAGAAGGGATGAGCGCTAGACATTAAATTCTCTCCTTAATATTGATAATCATTATCAATTAATTAATCTGATATGTATTATAGCAAAACAAATCCGAAATGACGATATGCAGGTTATTTGTTTAACAATTTTAGGTTTATGAGGAACCAAGCAAGGTTTAACTCCCTTATAAAGACATGTCAATGAGGGGGGCTCGGTTTAATAGCTATCTATACGGCTCTCGGGGTACTATGTTCTACGGTACTTATCTTCATGCCATTGTTACGTTATGCTTGATTTGTAAGCCTTTTCAAGTGTGCTTAAAGCTAGTTATTTACTGAAAGGAGACGAAGGTCTTGTTAGGATGCTGAACAGCTGCTGTTCGCGATACAACGATTCCTCCAGATGGGAACGACGCTGGTTAGATAAGCGTTTTTGGGCATTATTGCAAAATTCCCGACTCCAAGGATGTTCATGGCATTCAAAATTCTATTAAAGGAATGGTGATATTTAATAAAAAGATCGATGAAAAAACTGGCCTTGGTGCTGATGGCGACGATGATGCTTTTGTTTTCGTTCAGCGCTACAACATCTGCGTGGGTCAATAGCACTGGAGAGGTATATTCGGGACAATTATGGCTCCAAAGTGCAAGAATGGCGGCTTACGGTAATATTACGATCCCGTCACAATATGCTGACTCTTATGGCCAAGCAGAAGTAACTATTTTAGTTTGGAAGCAATATGCCGATGGTACTTGGTACAATATTCAAGGGAGAAATATCAGTGTCACTGCTAATGGTCAGAGCCAACTCGTTGGTTCGAATGATTTGCGATATGACCAGAGACAAATGAATCTCCAATCAGGAGTATATAAAGTGACTTTATCGGTCCTCCGGACAGCCCGTGGAGCAATTTAACCGCTTACGCTTGGTGACACCCGTACCGCCCACTGCGCGCGGTGCAGCTTTGAGCATTTGATAGCCATCATAAAATCACGCAATTGCTACATTATGACGCGGCTTCTCTTTATGAGAGCCGCGTTTTAAGCTTGGATAAAAATAACCAGAAGAATCTCTAGTAGCGTCCTCAAGCTGAAACACGAGTAAATCTCAAATTAATAAGTGTATGAGAAAATGATATGATAATATTAGAACAAATGCTTCTTCCATGACATTGAGGTTTCTGGAACCACTAAGCAGTTTTTATTCAGCGATTTTTTATGCAAACTAATCAATTTTTCCGTGAAGAGGTGGCGTATGGAAAACGTAATGCTGCGTGATGTTTCCGCCGAGGACCTTGTCATCTTTTATGAGCAGCAGTTAGATGCGGATGCCAATCGAATGGCCGCATTTACGGTTAAGGAACCGGCCGATAGAGCTGCTTTTGACGAAAGATGGGAACGGGTTTTAAATGACGATACAATGATGAAAAAGACCGTTTTGTATAATGGAGAAGTCGCAGGATATGTAGCAAGCTTTGAGATGTTCGGCGAGCAAACGGTAGGCTACTGGATTGGACGAAAGTATTGGGGAAAAGGGATTGCAACCTTGGGACTTTCGCAATTTTTGGTTGATTGCCAACAGAGACGCCCCCTTTACGCTCGCGCGGCTAAGGACAACAAGCCTTCTATTCGTGTATTGGAAAAATGCGGATTCAACATAATAGGGGAGGATAAGGGATTCTCTGAAGCACGGGCTGTTGAAGTTGAAGAATTCATTTTGAAGTTAGAATAAGGGAAAAGATGTGTTGGAAAGCAACTATATTTTAGGCCTTAACGAGAAACCTCCTTTATCGGGTTCTAAGACGATTCGTTGTTCTTAAAAAATGAGTCAAGTAGAGTGGTACCGCGCTTGTTAAAAACCTATCGCCTCTTGTAGGCAGTAGGTTTTTTTATTTAGATTTTTATGATAGGAACGATGATAAAGCGCGTGCTATTGGAATTATTTTAGATAAGTTAGGTAGAGTATTAAAAAACTCAGAAAGTGCTGAGCATATATAGCTTTTTACAAAAGAGATGTTTTTCCGCATTTTCATATTCAAAGAGGCAGACGGAACAGTTAATTCAAGTAGATGGCTATCCATATCGCTAACTAGGTACCATGTTTTATGGTACTTATCTCCTGCCATTGTTTACGCTATGATCGATTTGTAACCTTCTTAGAGTTCGGCTGAATAGTCTCATTCTTTAATGAAAAGATGTGAAGAAAAATCCCAGAATGTCAAAATGCTCTACGGCTGATGTTTGCGACACCACGATCGTTCAGATAGGAACGGCGCTGGTAAACTCAGCGGTTTTGAGCAATACTGCAAAATTCCGGACACCAAGGATGTTCTTGCTATTCACATTTTATTTAAGGAATGGTGATTCTTAATGAAGAAATCGATGAACAAACTGACTTTCGTGTTGATGGCCACGATGATGCTTATGTTCTCGTTCAGCGCCACGACCTCTGCGTCCGGCAACAGCATTCAAGAATTATATTTGGGACAATTATGGTTAAACGGTGCGGAAATGGCCGTTAGCGGTAATGTTGCGATTCCATCATCGCAAGCGTACGGACCTAATGGCACGGCAGAAATAGCCGTATTACTTTGGAAACAAAATTCTGATGGCAATTGGTATGTTATTCAAGGAGAGAATAGGCTGATCACTGCGAATGGTCAAAGCCAAGCTTTTAGTCTGTCAGATTTGCGATATGACCCGAGACAACCCAATCTCTGGTCAGGAGTTTATAAAGTATCTTTTATCGCTCCTCCAGGAAGCACATGGAGTAATTTAAATGCTTGGACTTGGTATAATTAATTATCATTTGGCATACAGAGTAGAATCAAACGGTGTGTGACATTCGCTCTTATTAAAATGCGGTTCCTCTAATAGAGGGCCGCGTTTTTTGATTTATCCATGTCGCATGAATCCAAGAATGTGTACTGGTTCCCGATGTCTAACAAAATCACAAATCAAGCTCAAATCACTAAGGCTTTGAATGGAACCGGATTTGCTAAAACTGAAAAAAATGCATGCAAATCGCTCCTACGATTCACATGCATTTTTTTCTACTCGAAACTTCATAATAGAGTGACATGGATTTTTTTCTCTGTTTTTCTTCTAAGTAGTTTGCGAAAAACTCGGAAAATAGCGTATTTTCCAAATGGAATCGCTTTTCGATTCTTTCATACCAAATTACTAAAAATAAGATAATTACCCTATATATACAAGGTTTCTTTTGTATAATAAGAGTAGCTGAAGCAAAGGGGGATGATAACATCTAACCAGCTGCTTGCCTATATGAAAAGGGAGAGTGATGTAGTCACTAGGTAGTGACATTCAAGATCAAACATATCCAAATTAGGGAGGTTATTGATGGTGATCAAAAATAGGATTTATAAGCTTTTAGTGGTAACACTCATGGGTGCTCTATTCTTCAGTATGATTCCTGGGGGGCTTGGTAACAAAGCTTCAGGGCACCCATACAGTACTCTTTTAAGAACTTACTATGCAAATGAAGCACAATTGCTTCCGTGTCCATCGACGGATTGTCCAAGTACAGGCACACCACAAATTGCTCCGAACGGAAGTGTTTTGTTAAATGGTGGAAAGATTAGATTTGCCGTTGAAGATATTCCGCTGTATCAGAACTATGACATCAAAATAAGTTATAGCATCTCAAATTACACAGATACTCCAATTTTATTGAAGAACATTTATGATCATAATGGAAGCTCCGAAGTAACTTACTCCTCCGTTGTAAACTTGCCGTACAATGATTCGCCACAAAGTATCGTTGTCCCTTTAAAATCGGAACCTGGAATGAATTATATTGAGATCTCAAGCCAAGCAGTGGGGCTGGGTAACCATCTGTCTATCAATTCGATTAGTGTTCTTACATTACCCCGACTAAGTTATATTGCACACTTCGATAATACAGGATGGGTGGGCCCCTTTTACGATGGTGATACGGCCTATTCTGGCTCTAATTATTTGCAAGCGATTACATTCCAGGTAGAGGATACTTTCATTCTACCTCCCGGGACTCAACTCCAGTATCGCGCTTATGTTCAAGGGATCGGTTGGCAATCGTGGGTATCGGAGGGTGAGATGGCGGGAACGGTCGGACAGCACCGTCGTCTAGAAGCTTTAGAGATGCGTTTGCTTAATGCGCCGAATCATCAAATTCGCTACCGCTCATTCGTTCAGGTGGATGGCCACCAAGACTGGAAGCAAAACGGAGAAACATCTGGAACGACGGGTCAAAACAAAAAAATCTATAACTTTCAGGCAGGCTTTGACGTTATACCAAACGTTGCTAAGATTATAAATAAGAATAGTAATAAAGCGATGGATGCGGAAGGGTATGGGACAGCTGATGGTACAAGGATTCACATTTGGAACTACCACGGAGGCAATAATCAACAATGGCAGTTCATAGATAATGGAGACGGATATTATCGGATAGTCGGCGTAGGAAGCGGTAAAGCGGTGGAGGTTGCGAATGGAGGTACTGCTGATGGTAATATCGTGCTCCTGTGGCCTTATTGGGGTCACAATCATCAGTTATGGAAAATTGTAAGGACAAACGACGGGTATTATAAATTCATTAACAAGCATAGCGGAAAAGCACTGGATGTTACTCAGAGCGGCACCGCCAATGGAACCAAAATACAGCAGTGGCAGGACAACGGATCTGATGCTCAGAAATGGCAAATAGGGAAGCTTAATTAGCGCATAATTTCCAAAAGGATAACCAAGGGCGGACTGGAATAACTTGCGCCGTCCTTGGTTTTTGGATTTTATGTCAGCGCTGCTGGTAGCGTCTTTTTTATGTCACCCCCCCTTTTTTTAAAACGAGTCAAGGCTAGATAAGGATTTATTTTACGTTAACCCCCAATTCTATACTTTAAAATTTTATATGAATATACTGTAAATGTTGTATAAAAATGGGTATTATAAGCGTACTAACGAGGGAAGGAGTGGGGATTGATATACTAGTTAATTCTCTATATTAAAAATTGGGAGGGCTTTCAATTGAAGAAGATTTTAGCTGCTTTATTAGTATTCACATTTTTAGTGGCTTTAATAAATAACGGTAGTACGGTAAGTGCATATCCGGGAGGACTACTTCAAGGTAAAGTGATTAACGGTGGATCAAATGCGAATCAGATCAATTCTACTCATACGCAGTGGACAGATGGAAATGAAAGCACAGCTTACTTACTAGATTCTAGTACACGTAAAATGGGTTGGTATGCTTTTTCGCAACTAGTAACAATAAATAGTATAAAACTAAGATCAGATGACAATTTGGAAATCATTTTTTATGATCAATCAAACTCCCCAATCTTTACACACAACTATATTCGCGCTACTACAGGTTTTTTGACAGTTACAATCGACTTAACAACTCCAGTAAGCAATGTTGCGAAAGTATCTTTTAGAAATAGTCGAACTTCAGGAAATATGACGCTTGTTGAGTTTGATGTGTTTGGTCATTTAACTCCTGACACGACGGCTCCCGGTGTACCTACTGGTTTGCAGGGCATTCCAGGGAACGCCGAGGCCGATCTAAATTGGACGGCGAATACTGCGCCTGACTTGGCTAGCTACAACATTTATAAGGACAATGTATTTCTTGCAACAGTTACGGCACCAGCAACAACATACAAAGCTGTAGCGCTTACTAATGGCGCAGCCTACTCGTTCACGGTTACGGCAGTTGATGGAAGCGGCAATGAATCAGCGAAGAGCAGTGCGGTTCAAGTTATACCGCAAGCACCTGATACGACGGCTCCTGCTATTCCTGCTGGTTTGCAAGGTATCCCGGGTAACACTGAGGTTAATCTTAGTTGGACGGCGAACATAGAGTCGGATGTGACTAGCTATAAAATATACAAGGACAATGTATATGTTGCAACTGTTGCTGCACCAATAACAACGTACAAAGCCGTAGGGCTTACTAATGGTGTAACTTACTCGTTTACGGTTACAGCAGTTGATGGGAATAGTAATGAGTCGGCAAAGAGCAGTGCGGTTCAAGTTACACCGGAAGAGCCATACGTCGGACGCGGTATTTTGACAATTACGTTAATCAACGGAATGGAGAAGGAATATGACTTGTCCATGACCGACATCAATAACTTTATCGAGTGGTATGATCTAAAAGCTGCAGGAACTGGCTCAGAAAGGTACAAGTTTGTAAAGACATGGAACAACGGGCCGTTCAAATCACGTGTGGAATATGTACTATTTGGAAAAATTTTAACGTTTGAAGTAGATGAATATGATATAGCAACGCCTTAATAAATAGTGTGCAAAGGTATCCTTAAAAGGATGCCTTTTTATTGTGACAAGACAAAAACATGTTTTCATAAATAGCTGATTGTAAGTTGAACTGCATAATAATAGAAGGAGGTAGCGGGAGAGACGGAAATCTTCAAATATGGGGAAATTATGCGGCATGTCATCGCTCATGAAATCCACCATATGGGTCAATTGTCTGTTTGGTCGAGGGAAGTGAGCGAAGTTCCCGTGACGGCGAATCTCATTCGCCGAGGATTATTTTAACCGACTACAGAGGCAGCAACTCACGATCCGCCCAGTATGAAGAAGTGCAAATGAGAAAATAAATCATGGGCAGCAGAGTAAAAAACAAAAACCGCTTAACATTAAGACTAAGCGGTTTAGAGAAAATAAGTGCATATGTTACTTGTTTCAGAAGGTTTTTATCATTTAATAATGACGTTTTTAATAATAAGCAGTAGTTGCAGTTCCAATAAAGGCGCCGGAAGAGTTAAAGTGACCGCCAGATGCAACTGCTCTATATCCAGGTCCATCATAAACCATGGGAGTATAGCAAGAGCGCTGACCACTGTTAACTACACCGTTTCCTCCTGGATCTTGACAAGCATACGTTTTACTATCGTGTTCTCTTTGAATGACTGCATTCGCTGCCCAGTTATACGTAGCTGCACTATCCATAGTTATTCTCGCCCATGCTGTTTTGCAGCTCGGGCTATACCTTAATTCAACCGTTCCTTTTCCATTAGACAATCTTTTGGACGCTTTTACAACCGCATCTGCTGAACAGCCGGAAGTAATTGGACTAGCCCCATCGTAGGGTAAAGCAAATGCAGCAGAAGGGAAGAGAGACAATGCAACAGTTAGAGAAGCAATAACAAGCCAAACTTTTTTGAATTTCATCATAAACCTCCTAAATTTTAATATACTTCTTGCTGGACTATGTCCTTTTGCAAGATAAACCAACTTTCTTTCTGATGCCTCACCTCCATCTGTTATTTAATACATATATTACCATCGTGTAAATGTCGAAGTAACCTGAATCTTGTAGTATTAAAATTTTCTCATTCAAGCAAGAGGATTTATAGGGTTATTTTGTAGGGAGTCTATTCATCATTCAAACTTACCGGCTTTAAAGAGGATCAGTGAGAGATAGTGGGGGTACTTAGTGGCAAGCTGAGACACGTCAAAAAGGAACCTTTAAACAGGTTCCTTTTTACATGACTTTCTGTTCTATTGATTAGCCAATTCATCTATGCGGAAACGCTAAATGAATAGCATTTATTCAACAACTATAAAACAATCATATAGCACTTTTCCGTCCTGCACGCGTTTTTCTGCATTTATCCGAATAGGTATGGTTATAAATTCGGTTCCACTTATAGATTTAATATCAATCTTCATATTTTCAACTTTTCCATTCATTAAAATGAGTGTATGAAAATGCAAATGGAAAAACAATGAACCAGAAGGAGGCAGAAAAATGTCAAATCGACATCCTATTAATCCCTTACTATCATAATCAGATCCCACTAGATTCTGAAAGGCATCATTAGCATAAACGATTCTATACTCTTCATTTAAAACCATATATCCATTGTCAACATCGCTTAATTGTTTATCCAAATATAAAAGCCACCTTTCTAGGCCAATCAGTGAGCGTCAAGATACTCATTTATGAACTGCACAGTTTCTATAGGGTTGCTCATATGTGGACAATGGCCCAGTACCTCTATAATTTGAAAAGTACTATTTGGAATATGTAAATGAACGTAAGCGCCTACTTCAAGTGGAGCTATTACATCTTGACTGCATTGTAAAATAAGAGAGGGAACAGTCACCATTGGCAAATCCTTGCGATTATCCGAAAAGAAAGTGGTCTTTGCAAACTGCTGCGCGATTTCGGGATCCATGGAACAGAAACTTTCCTCCAGTTCTTGAACAAGCGAGGGACTTTCAACATTGCCCATGACTAGCGGCGCAAGGTATTTGCTCCAATCGATATGATTTTTGGCCATTAAATGGAGCAGTCCTTCAAGGTCTTTATATTCAAAACCACCAATGTAATCTGGAATTTCATTAATGTAACGGGGTGAAGGACCGATTAACACTAAATTTTTGAAAAAATCCGGTCTTGCGATCGAAGCAAGTATTCCAATTGTGGCGCCAACAGAATGTCCAACGAAGATGGCTTCTCTTAAATCGATTTCTTCGCAAATGTCGAGTAAATCTTGTGCATACCCTTCTAATTGGCTATATCTAGCAGGATCGTAATAATCAATATCAGATTTGCCGCAACCAACAAAATCAAAAAGCACCACGCGATAGTCATTTTCAAAAGTCGGAGCAACAAAACGCCACATATTTTGATCACATCCAAATCCATGTGCGAAAATCATATATTGACTGCCATTTCCTGAAATTTTTACGTTATGACGTTGAAGTATATTTTTATTCATGCAACATCTCCTAATTCGGGTTTATTTCCAAGCTTATGATAGCGATAAAACATTATTTTTACAACTCTCCATTCTACATAATTGCTGAAACTGTGAAACGCGTAAAAAAGCCCACAGAATATGAAATCAGAGAAGGTAAAGTGAACGGCCTCGATTGTAGTAGTAAATGATGTGGAAATATTAGAGCAAACGAATTGATTTTCTAGTGGAGAGGTGGCGGCGTTTATGGGAAACGTAATGCTTCGCGATGTCTGTTTTTGACGCAAGATGGGAACGGGTTTTGAATAACAATACAATGTTAAAAAAGACCGTTTTTTATAATAAAGAAGTCGCAGGATATATAGCAAGCTTTGAGATGTTCGGCGAGCAAACGGTAGGCTACTGGATTGGACGAAAGTATTGGGAAAATGGGATTGCAACCTCGGGACTTTCGCAGTTTTTGCTTGTTTGCCAACAGATTCGGCCCTTTACGCTCGCGCGGCTAAGGACAATAAGGCTTCCATTCGCGTATTGGAAAAATGCGGTTTCCGCATTGTAGGGGAGGATAAGGGCTTTTCGGAAGCGCGGGCTGTTGAGGTTGAAGAATTTATTTTGAAATTAGAATAAAGCAATATAAGAGGACAGTAATAAAAATGAATCTTTCGTCAGTGTTCACCTTTAAGGTTAATTGGCGGTTAACAGAGAGGTTATTGAAAAAAGCAAGCACACGGCAGTTGTCTATACCCATGTACAGATACCTTCATAGAATAGGATGCCAGCGTATTTTTGAAATACGAACGGTCATTTTCCTCATGAGGAGTTGGGTATGTGAAATCAAAGACGAAACTGACTGGCCAAGTTATTTTTAAAGGAGACCCGGGATATGCGGCAGCGCGTAAAAATTGGGATCCGCATACCGACCGATTTCCGAAAGTATTTGTTTTTGCCCGGAATACTAAGGATGTATCTAACGCCATCAAATGGGCTCGAGAGAACAAGATCCCTATCCGGCCAAGAAGTGGCAGACATGCTTTGGAGAACAATCTTTCACAGGTTAACGGTGGAATCGTCATTGATGTAAGTAAATTGAATCAAATCAAATTGGATAAAAAAAGCGGAACTGCAGTTGTTGGAACGGGGAATAGAGTCGGCAGAATTGTCAGCACATTGGCTCAGCAAGGGTATCTGGCCCCTTTTGGAGACAGCCGATCGGTCGGAATTGGAGGGATTACAGTTGGCGGCGGAATCGGCCCCTTGCAGCGAACAACAGGCCTCATTTGCGATAATTTGCTTGAACTCGAAATGGTAGATGCAAAGGGGAAAATTATTCATGCCAGCAAAAACCGAAATTCGGATCTCCTTTGGGCATCCCGTGGAGGCGGAGGCGGAAACTTTGGCGTATACACGAAATACAAGTTTAAAGTTCGGCGCGCTCCGGCAAGGGCTACAGTATTTCGGATCACTTGGCCATGGAATCAGTTCGAAAAGCTGACCAAGGTATGGCAAAGATGGGCTCCTTCCACAAGTACGAAATTAGGCAGCGAATTGTCCATCGGCCCCAAAAAAGGCGGTAATGTAAGCATGCTTGGCATGTACCTTGGCTCCAAAAAGGAAGCTCTTCGCTTGTTGGCCCCTATACTCAAGGCAGGAACACCAACGAAAAAAACCATTCGTTCACTTCCTTATCCCAAAGTTGTGGATTTTATGCTCGATCCCGATCCTGTGCTTCCTCAAAAGTTTAGCAATCAGTTTTCCAGTGGATTTGGAAGACGCCCGTTCAATCATAAAGCGATTAAAGCAATGCGCGAGTTTTTAGAAAAAGCCGAGAGGGGCACTCCAGCCGGTTTCTACTTCCTGAATTGGGGAGGTGCAGTGAGCCGAGTTGCGCCTACAGCTACTGCATTTTACTGGCGTAATGCGAAATTTTATGTGGAGTGGAATAGTTCTTGGATTAAGCCATCCCATGCCGCTAGAAATATCGCTTTAGTCCGTCAAACACGCCGAAAGCTGCAGTCGAATATTGTAGGCTCCTATATAAACGTACCTGATCAAGGGATCAAAAATCCAGGGGCGGTATACTATGGAAAGAACTACGCGAGATTGCGGAAAGTAAAAGCTAAGTATGACCCTCGGAACGTATTCAGGAACCCGCAAAGTATTCCACCGGCTTAACTTGATATCTTAGAGCATAGCTTGTGTTCGTTTACACTAAAAATAAGGCGCAAAAAGAATAGGGAATGCCCATGGGTATTCCCTTTACATATGCATTAAAAATTTGGTGATGGTGGGGCTGAATGAAAGGATGTTGGAATTGCAATGCCAAGGCGAAACTGTGAAGAGGACTCCTTACTGAGTTCTCTCATGTTTGGATGTGTATAAATCGTTGTCAAGCAAATAGAAAAAATAGCGCCTGGTCATAACAAACAAACGCAGTCCTCTTAAATAGTTATTCTGCAAACGAATGGATTAACTCAATTTCAATTTGGCTAAGTCATGTTGTAATACGTTGTTCCCTTCCTGTGGGTCAAATGAAATATCGCTAAGTCCAAAAACATTTGTAACAACATCTTTATCTTTCGGATGGAATATTCTTACTTCATAAGCAAATGTCGTAGGAGGAATCTGAAATGATCTAAATGTTCTGTATTGAGTAGGTGGTATTGTTTGAGTTGTAGGATCAACCAACGGTAATAATACAGGCGAACCGGACGACCAGTCAAACATTTGAACGGTTACTGTTCGGAAATCATCAGGATCAGCATTCAGCGCCTCAACAGTAAGAAATTGCGTACTTGAGTGCCTTCGTAACACACCAGTTGATAAAATATTTTGATTGTGGCTCAATGAAATCCCTCCTTTCATTTTCAATTCAGACAAGTATCGTCCATACACTAATATATGACTATAAAAAAAAAATGATATGGACAAATGGGAGAAACAATATAAATAGGTAATTTGCAATACATGTTTACTAAATCGTAGATTTTCACTTCGATTGGAAAACAGAATTGTCATATTGATGATTATTTAAGTAACTGATACATTAGTTTAATCATTAAGGGGAGGGAAGCTACTGCCTTTCATTTTTCTCGCTTTTCGTAACTAACCGCCTTAATAAGATTTCTAGAGGTCCATTCCAATTCTTTTTTTCAAGTATAGAGGCCACTAGGATAGAAAATACCCAAATACCTACAGCTATCACAGCAGCAGCACCGTTGCCCACATGTCCTCCCAAATCCAACGCTACTGGTGATAAAAATAGAACAAGCAAGGTCTCGTTCCAAACATAGAAGGTTAACGAGCGCTTTCCTAAAGCTATGAACGAAAGGGACAAGCGCCCCGACTTTTTTAATTTTGCCCCAATGATCCCAAAAATCGCCGTATAAGCTAATCCTCCAACGATTCCCGTTATCATGTGTAAACCGCTTGCTAAACCGGCTGTGAAATAACTAGGATGCCATACGTTCCCAATCAAGGATAAAGGCACCGCTCCTAGTAAGGAAATAGCTAATCCAGGAATGGCTATGAAGTAAAGTGATTTCAACGGTTGCTCCGGTTTTGTAAGCACTTGATATCTAGCCATCCACATGCCGAGCAAAACGGATGGAAGAATAGGGAGCATAAAATGAATCATGACAGGAATAAAAGGAAACGTAATCAGCTTTGTAATCATGGAATTAAGGTAGGTGTCTGTGGACGAAATACTTGTAGCAAAACCATAATCTCCATTGGCTTGCAAGAAGAAGCCCCACAATGTTGGCGTCAAAATGATAAAGAATAAGGTGACAATGATAAAGGTTCGAATCAGAGTTTTGATTTCACGTGATAATAGCCAACTGACTAGAAGTCCAGCTACCCCATAGGCCACAAGTATATCTTGACCGCCGATGAAAATCAGTAATATAGCTCCAAATCCAATCAAATACAAGGAACGCCGTCTTATTGTCTTTGCTGCTTCCTTATCGCTTTTTCCTTTTGCGACTTGGTTTCTAAATGCCAGAACCAAACCGTAACCTAATAAAACGGCAAACATCGCTCTAGCTCTGTTATCAATGATGAACATGCCGAATAGATTCACGATATGATCGAAGGAGTTACCGCTTTCCACCCTATGCATGATCCCAGGCTCAGCCATGTACAAATAGAGCGGAGCATGTGCGAGTACGATGAGCAGCAGAGTAGCGCCTCTAGCCAGATCTAATGAAACGGCACGTCGTTTCATTCCTGCTGTTTCATGGTTTACTGGAACGGACATATGAATCATCCTCCTTTATAAGCTCATTGGAATACTGTTCAATAATGCGCCCTTGGTGTTCACATTGAATTGCTGATCCCAGGACTCTTCGGTTATCTGCTTCAACAGGTTGATTTCCGCGATGCCATGGTTGGCGAATATATAATCGATGCGACCAGTTTCTCCTTGACGAGAGCGCCCAGAGCATCGATTTTGGACAAATTCGCAGCATTTGAACATACGGCATGCGCCGCTTCGGACTTGAGAGAACACTTCACCTCATCGATTTTTTTCTCATTGCGGCCGGCGAACACGACTTGGGCCCACCTTCCATTAGAGCCTTAACAATTGCGAATTTCATATCGTGGGTACCACTTTAACGACAGCTTCTTTCCTGCAAACTTAGTCATGAGAATTCCTCCTCGGGGTGAGTTGGTTGCTGCTTTCGAATCTAACCTTAGAGTAAACCGTCCCCAATGATTAGTACGCACTTTATTGTGCGATGATTACCAAATGGTGATATTAGAATTCATTGGTGCCTGCGGAACTAACAAGTGCGTACTTTTGTAATTTCTAAATGTAGTAAGTTCCAAATACAAGTTGAAATTCGGTACTTTGAACTTGAAAAAAGGCGATAAAGTTGTTAACGGAGGTGTGGAAACAACATGCATTAAGATGAATTTCAATTTATGGGTACAGGGTAAATGGCAGGGCAGTAGAATGAGATGAATTTGAGGGCTGGGTGAATTCAAAGATCAAATTAAAGATCAAATCAAAGATCAAATAAGGGGGTATTGAAGGATGTGTAATTAGTCGCTCCATTTAGATGTGCCTTCTTCTTTAAGGGAGCCGCGTTAGGGGATCGGACCACGGATCGTTCGGGGATGTTTGTATCATATTCAGGAATCCGCAAATGCGGTGAAATGAAACCAGTATTTACGAAGTTTTATATGGGTGGTGACACATATAAAAAAGGACAGTTCTTAAACTGTCCTTTTTTCCGCTGGAGCTATAAAAGAAGGTTCTTTCAGAGGTGTGGATCAACTATCATTTATTCCTTTTCTGTGCTAGTAAAATACCGATTACCGCACAAAGTTGTAATGAAATAACAAAAGCAACCGCAAGGATATCTTGTTCATCGGTGCTGGCACCTATCACGTTAGCAATGATCATGTACAAGGCCATAGATACTATTAAAGTTGCAAAAGCTAATAGGATTGATTTCATGGAGTCTCCTTATAAATTAAGTTTTCTTTACCAGCTAAAAGTGATGACGTAGTCTAATGTTTCTGTATTTAATCTTGGTTCAACGGCTAGCCCAGCAGGATAGACAGCAACACCTACATTGCCAGTTACAGTTTTGTGACCATAACGGAAAAGAACATTCGAGGTTCCGGAGTTTGTGGCTGTTGTATAAACATACTGGCTAATATAACCTCTATGGTTAGAGTAGGTGCCTACAAGGTTGTAAGGAGCAGCAACTCCTTGTCCGATATCATGATTCGAAGGTGTGGTTGTAGACGTACAAGCCCATCCGAACTGTCCATTAATACCGCAATATTCACTATAATGCCCTTGAATATTTCGAACGCGGAGACTCTTCCCGCGGCTGTGCAAACACGCTGGAGCTTAACAACGAGATTAATGCCATCATAATGACAACACTGATGATCCTTTTCACAATAATACCTCCGCATAAGTTAATTTTACATTTAAACTGGGATTTCTAAATTACCCGAGGATATGAGAGTAGAAATCGCAGAAAATGTACACTAGAACCTTTGCGTTGCATCGTGGTGTGGATTGCATCTCTTTAGTTTAAAAATATCATTGCATGAATTTACTGGCAATAGATACAATAATATCTTTTTCGATATAGATTTTTCGTTTCTAGATACTACTGCAGCCGTAGGTGCGTTCCCGAACCTGCAGCACAACAGGTGGCCTCATGGTGCTAGGCGCAGTAGATGGTACGGGCTGTCAAATGAAGTGAGGGGAGTCACCTATGCTAGGTATAAAAAAACTCGAACTGTAGACTAACTATAAATCATACTTAAGGTTGTTTTGGGACACGCCATTCTCCAAGTAACATAAAGATAAATTAAGTTACAATTCAATGGGAGGGAAAAGGGGGAATCACGATGAAATATCGTCTATTTTATATGGATCATCTGCGAACATTTCTTACGATTTTGGTTGTGTTCCATCATGCAGCGACGACATATGCTGTACCGGGTTCGTGGTATTTTTTTGATACGCTGCAAAAGCCTGATGCGAGTTTTGTGCCGATGCTGTTGTTTGTCTTTATCAACCAAGCGTTCTTTATGGGACTTTTCTTCTTTATCGGGGGATATTTCATACCCTCATCTTTTGATCGCAAAGGACCAAAATCTTTTCTCAAAGACCGGCTAATGCGCTTGGGAATTCCGTTGATCGTTTATATCTTTCTCATCAGTCCAGTTATTTTATATACCACTACGCTCCACTACAGCGCAAACGCTAGTAAAGTAATGTCATTTTGGGAGTTTTATCGGACGCAGATCCTTAGCTTTGCAATTACAGAGCCTGGTCCACTTTGGTTTTTGCTTGCCCTGCTTGTGTTTAATGCAGTTTATACGCTTGTAAGTATGATAAGGAAAAATAGTGAACTGAAGAAGAGAATCCCTTTTCCATCGGTGAAAGTGCTTTTGCTTACTGCGACGCTCATCGGGCTTGTAACCTTCGGAATTCGGCAAATATTTCCGATTGGTACGCTGATATTTGGTTTGAATTTTGGTTATTTTCCTGCGTATATCGTATTCTTTATTACGGGGATCATCGCGTACCGCAATGAGTGGTTAACGAGTATCCCAAGTCGAACTGTGAAAATGATGGGCATCATCGCACTCATTTTCCTGCCGATACTTCCGATCGCCGCTCTCATCCTCAATCCGACATTGAGTACCGGAGGGGGACTAAACATAAATGCCTTCATTTATGCCATGTGGGAGCCCTTTGTCGGATTTGGCATCTCGCTATTATTGTTGGCAGTGTACCGTAAATACCGCAATCAAACGAACGGATTTCAACGTATTGTGGATGCTGCCTCGTATACGGTTTATATCATCCATTCACTCGTGTTGATCGCTTATAGCATATGGTTGCACAGCGTTCAAATGCCTCCGTTTATTGAGTTTCTGATATTAGGTGGGTTAGGGACGATCACGAGTTATTTGATTGCTATACTGATTCGAAAAATCCCTTACGCTAAGAAGATACTATAACCATTTTTAACAGTCAGAGTTCCTTAAATGGAGGGGCTCAGTTTCTTTTAATCTATCGCGCAGTTAATGTTCTCTTTTGAAGTATGATCTCAATGGGGGAAATGATACCTCAAAGAAGAGCAGCTCAACTTTTCGACTGCCGACATTGCGGGCCTTGACGATCATTAAATAACTTTGTGTAAATTGAAGAAATATACACCGACCCCATGTCCAACCATTCTCATATGCATGGACTGTATACGTTTTTAAGGAAGATTGTGAAGGCTTCCGTAGGTATACGACTCATTAGTTGATTTGCAGCGCTATTTACTACGGAAATAGGATAAAAGGAAGTACCATAATACTCAGGAGTAGCTTCGTTCACCGCATCGATATCAATGTACAAATTAAGTTTTCCTATGCGGAGGTCTATCAAAAGATTTGAGGGAATGTCTATTACCTTATTCGGTAAAAGGGCAGGTTAGTTCAATATTGTTGATTTTCAAGAGTACCTTATCTATTATGATTTAATGTTATTATATTGATGAATTGGAGAGATTTTATTGCGCACAAATAAAGATATGCTAAATTTATTTGAAGGAATTGTTATGAATGATAATCGAATCAGATTGTCAGTACTTGAAGGTTCACGAACTAATCCAAACATTCCAAGAGATGATTTTCAAGATTATGACCTTACTTTTTTTGTCACTGATATAGAAGAATATAAAAAGGACGATAATTGGCTAAACATTTTTGGAATACGTGTTTTTATGCAAAAGCCAGAAGATATGGAGCTTTTCCCTGCTGAATATGAAAATTGGTTTACATATTTAATGTATTTCGAAGATGGAAGTAAGATTGATTTAAGTTTAATACCTTTAGAAGATATTGAACAATATTTTACTGAATCAGACGGATTGGTTGAAGTTTTGATTGACAAAGATGAACGGATTACTGAAAATGTAGTGCCAACTGATAAAAAATATTGGATTAAAAAGCCGAATGAACAAGAGTTTAATGATTGTTGTAATGAGTTTTGGAGTGTTGCGACATATGTGGCAAAAGGGTTATATAGAGATGAACTTTTATTTGCTTTAGACCATTTCAATCAAATTCTTCGTCCTGAACTTCTACGTATGATGTCTTGGGAGGTTGGACAAAGAAATGGGTTTGATTTTAGTGTAGGAAAAAATTACAAATTTATTAATCGATACATCTCAAATGAAGATTATGAAAAATTAATTCAAACTTTTTCACTTGCTGGCAATATAAAAACGTGGGAATCCTTTGAATTATGCTGTGATATGTTCCGAGTATATTCACAAAAAGTAGCTGTTTCATTTAATTACCCATATCCTGACTATGATGAAAAAATAACGGGATTCATTTACAATGCCTACAAAGAATTAAGTGGAAAATAGAGTGGATTTTCAAAAAAGGTAACGATAGTTAAACATAAAGAGTTCCACATATTAGACATGTCTAATATGTGGAACTCTTTATTATATATGACTTTCTTAAAGTTAGCTCTCGATATTTTCTCAGTGCTTAGACTCAGATAGGACTCATTTTTTAAGCATTGCATGCTACCCGCGCATGTTCTTTAATTTATAATTGAAAATGGTATATACTAAGGAGGCCGTTGCCCAAGCGAAGGCGGAGAGCGTCCTTCTTATTAAACTAACGTGCAAGCTGGTTATTAGCGAGGAAGAGTAGAATGAGAAGTAAGTGTGTTAGCTAAAAAGGATTGAAGAAAGTGTGAATGCTATGATAATTTATTATGAAATTGACATAAGTAAAAGAATTGAAATGGTATTTTTAAAAAATGGCAGTAGTCTAGAACTTTATTTTGTACGTTGAAGGCAAACCTATTGTATAAGAATCCCTTTAGATTGGGGGATTCTTTTTTTTATGCGCTTCTATTGTAGAAACTTAAAAATTGATTTCGACAAAAACTTCAATCATTTAACAAAAGAAGTGGAAATTCCTCAAAGAGAGTGGTTTTTCATCAAAGGATTTAACAAAAGAATAACAGAAATAGTAAAAGGATGACTAACACCGTCATCCATAGATGAACGAAGTCATATTAGGGGAGAAAATCAGGTTGCAAGGCCTTCTGAAGTGGACGACTTTTCTAAGAAATGCTGCGGACATGCCAGGTTTCGATACTCATTTTGATAATAAATGGAGAGATTAATGCGTGATTAAACAATTACCTGTCAAGAAACCGTTTATTTCGGCTTATAAGCATCATGCGTTGCCTTTATCTATTCTAAGCGGCTGCGGAGAGAACGAGTCTTGGATTTACAATCATTTTTTGCAGCTATTCATAAGGTTTGATATGGATGAGAATGTGCATTGGCTTGATTTTTATACCTTTGACGAGATTCCAAACCGATCAAATACGATTCCTTGGCTAGGATATACTCAATCGATTCATATTGACTATCTAAAGAATCCCATTCAAGAGTTTCTAGTGGATGCTATTAATAAGGACAGCTATATTTACGCCATACATGACGATTACTATATGCCGCATTCATTTTCCTATAATAACGGACACTTTAAAAACAACCTGCTCATAACCGGGTATGACCTCGATAAAAAATGCTTTTACGTATACGATTATGCCAATACGACAAGAGGCCAGCTCGAAGTTATAGAAGTACCGTTCCAATTGATGGAGAAGTCCCTCGCTTCAGAATATACATGGAACGTATTAACGCTATTCACTTATAAATCAAGTTTTCGTCATGAATTGCAGCTGGAGCTTGCTTTCAAATTACTGCAAGATTATGTCACCTCATCGAATTCCTCTCAAAGTTTGTTGATTTTAAGAGAGCCGCTGGAAAAAAGAGCTTTTGGAATGTCTGTTTATGAACATATAAAGCACTTTTTACTGAGCCACAGCGACTCGTTAACTACGATCCATCTTCCTTTCTACATTTTCCATGAGCACAAAACAAGCGTTGGTAAACTAATGGATGATCTGATAAATACGTACAACCATCCTGTTATTCGCGGGCTGAAAACGGAATACGAGACAGTAATCAAAGAAGCCGGATTTATGAAGACGATTATTCTTAAATATATGCTTAAACCGGATTTCGATATAGCGCAGATCATCATTCCGCTCTTGGATTCCATGAAAGGAGTAGAGGAGAGGGTTCTAACCGCTCTATGTGAAGAAATTCGAAAAATTCTTTAATGGGAAAGAAAGGGGAAATGAGATCATGAACAAACGACGTATAGGGAACAGAGGATGGCGAATATGACTCCTCTCGCTTTCTTGTTTCCAGGGCAAGGCGCTCAATCGGTAGGAATGGGGAAAAAGTTATACGACACCTATCCGACTGCAAGACGGATTTTTGAAGAAGCGAGCGACGCTTTGCATATGGATATGTGTAAGCTTTGCTTCGAAGACAAGGATAAGCGGTTGTCGCACACGGAATTCACCCAGCCCGCGATACTAACGGTTAGTTATGCGGCATTCACTGTTTTTATGCAGGAAGTTGGCAAGGAGCCGACGTATCTTGCCGGCCACAGCTTGGGTGAGATTACGGCTTTAACCGCGGCGCAATCCTTTTCATTTTTCGATGCGGTGCGGTTGGTTCGGGCTCGTGGACAATTTATGCAGGAAGCGGCAGCCCTTGGCAATGGAATGATGACGGCCGTCGGAAATCTGGACATTCCGATCATCGAGGAAGTGTGCAAACGTGTATCAACTTCGGAGGAATTGGCTGTCCTAGCTGCCGTTAATTCGCCGATGCAAGCCGTGATCTCCGGACATCGGCCAGCCGTTCTGAAGGTTGAAGAAGAGTTAGCGTCCAGAGGGGCGCGTCTGCTGCGTCTGCCTGTAAGCGCTCCGTTTCATAGTCCGCTAATGATTCCCGCCGCCGAGAAATTCGCCGAACAATTAAAGCAAATAACGTGCAAACCGCTCCGATGGCCGGTTCTTGCCAATATAGACGGCATGCCGTATAAGGACGAATCGCAAATTATCCGGAATTTAACGATGCAAATGAGTGTTCCGGTACGTTGGTCAGCCTGTATGCACTATTTGCAAAGCCGTCATATCTCAACGGCTATTGATATGGGGCCGCAGACCATCATTGGAAAGCTAGCCGCACAAAATATTCCCGATCTTCTCGTACATTTTGTCGAAAAAGGCTTCAACGCTCTCACCCCGTTAGCGAAAGTGCCTCCAACAGAACTAGATGAGACCGTAAAACACTTTTTATCTCGTTGTATGGCGATGGCGGTAAGCACCAAAAACGCCAACTGGAACGACGAGGAGTATGAAATAGGCGTTGTTCAGCCGTATGAAAGAATTGGTGATCTTCTGGAACGGATAACTAGCGAGGTTACAGTGCCGGCAGTAGAACAGATGAGCGATGTGCTGGCTATGCTCAAGACGATCTTTGTGACCAAAAAAGTTTCCAGTGATGAGCAGCTGGAACGTATAAACCAAATTATGGAGGAAACAGGAACGCATGACCTTATTCCGTTAACGATTCGTTAGCGATATGCTGCCAGGAATTGAAATCCAGAAGGAGTGAACAAGGGTTGGACGAACTATTGAAATCCATATTGGAGCATACCTCCACCGGCAAGCTTGACAAGGGTGTCGCAGCGCAATTTATCGGGCAATTAAAAGCTATGCAAACGGAGAAGCAGTCGGACCGAAAAGACATTGCGATCATTGGGATAGCTATGCAGATGCCGTTAGCGGAGGATGCTGATCAATTTTGGGAGCTATTGAAAACCGAAACCGATTTTGTTCGTCCTTTTCCTGATCAACGTCAGCGGGATTATTGGAACTACAAAGTCGCTTTGAATCAGGACGAAGGGATGGACATTCGATTCAAAGAAGGCGCGTATTTGGAAGAAGTCGATAAATTTGATTACAAATTTTTTCGTATGTCCCCGGCAGAAGCCAATATGACTGATCCGAACCACCGGCTATTTTTGCAAACCGCCTGGAAGGCCATAGAGGATGCGGGATACGGCGGAAACCGGTTATCCGGCACAAAGACCGGCGTTTATGTGGGGTATTCCCCGCCTGAAATCCCCTACAGCAGAATAGTAGAGCAAAGCAATCCCGAGGATTTGCATTTGTCATTCGTAGGAAATATTCAGGCCATGATCGCCAGTAGAATTTCGTATCTTTTAGACTTCAAAGGCCCGACCCTTACTGTGGACACAGCCTGCTCTTCTTCATTAGTCGCTGTACATTTGGCGTGTAAGGCGATTCAAACCGGCGACTGCGATCAAGCTCTTGCAGGAAGCATAAATCTATATTGGGGACTTCCGGAGAGGGATGTCAAAATAGGCATTGAATCTTCTGACGGTCGAACGAAGGCATTTGATGACAGCTCTGATGGTACGGGTGAGGGAGAAGGCTCAATTGTGGTCGTTCTGAAGTCGCTGAATCAAGCGCTTGCGGATGGCGATCCCATTTATGCCGTCATTAAAGGCAGTGCAATTAACCAGGATGGACGTTCAATCGGGATCACCGCTCCAAATGCTGCAGCTCAATCGGATGTCATTACAGGCGCATGGAAGGATGCCGACGTTGATCCGCAAACGATCACATATATCGAAGCGCACGGTACGGGAACCAAGCTGGGAGATCCTATTGAAATCGAGGGGATTAGCAGTGCGTTTGAGCGTTTTACGGGCAGAAGGCAATTTTGCGCACTTGGCGCTCTCAAGTCAAACATCGGTCACCTGAATAGTGCGGCCGGGCTTGCGGGACTTGTTAAAGCGGCATTGGCGCTCAAAAATAAACAGCTTCCGCCCAACGTTCATTTTCAGCGTCCGAATCGGGAAATTTCGTTTGATCGATCACCCGTCTATGTCCTCGATCGATTGACGGATTGGAAGACGGAAGGTGCTCCTCGCAGATGCGGGGTTAGTTCATTCGGACTTAGCGGCACTAACTGCCATGTAGTGATGGAAGAAGCGCCTGTAAGGCAGCGAAAATCCGAGCAAGAAGAGACTACGACAGAGATATTCACTCTTTCGGCCAAGAGCTTGCAGTCCTTAAAGGAATCGATCTCGCATTTTCGCCGTTATATTTCGAAGAACTGGGGGGAAATAACGAGCCTGCGTGACATTTGTTATACGCAAAATACGGGGAGAGGCCATTACAATTATCGCCTGGCGTTCGTGATTACAAGCTTGAAAGATTGGCAAGAGAAAATCGATTGGCTGTCCACGTCTGATTGGGAACGGATACAACGTTCGGATATTTATTATTGCGAACAGAGGGCCAAAGCTGCGAAACAAAATCCGTCCGATGGGATCGGATGGTATGAAGAGGACATACGCCAGCTTTCTTTAACGGAATTATGCCGTTTATATGTTTCCGGCGCGAAGGTGAATTTTGCACAATTGTATCCAGCCGAAAGCTGCATGAAGGTTAACCTGCCGGCCTATTCCTTTGAAAGAACTCGCTGCTGGGTTTCTTTGCCCGAGGTGCCTCGGCATGACAATCTAAGCAAGGATGAGAATCAAGGCAGAAAGACACCTAAAGACAACCAGCCTTTTGCGGTTAAGCTCCAAGGAGACATTGCCGCTTGCACGCAAACCGAACAAAAGCTTGCCCAAATATGGGGCGAGGTGTTCGGAATTGCAATGATAGATAGAGATGACGACTTCTTTGAATTAGGGGGAGACTCCTTAATTGCGGGACTTATGTTATCTAGGGTGCAGAAGGGATTTGCAGTTGATCTGCTATTGAATCAAGTTTTTGCAAACCCAACGCTCCAAATGCTCGCAAGAGAAATTGATCATTCGGACAAAATGTCGTTTACCGATATTCGTCCCGCAACGAATCAATCCTACTATCCGACGACACCTGCGCAACAAAGAATGTATATTTTGGAGAAAAAATCGCGAGAGCTTACTTCGTATAATATGCCAGCGGTGCATATGATCAACGGAAGACTCGACTACTCGCGTTTTGCCGAAGCGATGCGGCAGTTGGTGCAGCGTCATGAAGCGTTCCGAACATCGTTCCAGTGGGTGGAAGGGGAGCTGTTGCAGCATATACAGCCTGAAATGCCAATAGAGCTCGTATTCGGCAGCGTGACGGAAGCCCAATTACGGGATAAAATGCGTGCCTTCGTCAAACCGTTCGATTTAAGCAAAGCCCCGTTATTGCGCGTCGAATTGCTGGAGATGTCGGAGGATAAGCATATCCTCCTCATGGACATGCACCATATTATTTCGGACGGATTTTCCTTACGCATCTTCTTTGGAGAATTGCATCGGCTGTATGCCGGCGACACTCTTTCTCCTCTCCGTATTCAATATAAAGATTATGCCGTCTGGCTGAAGGAACAATCAGGCACGTTATATTTACAAAAACAGGCGAAGTATTGGGAAACGATCATGGCTGGCGAATTACCCGTCTTACAAATGCCTCTCGACTTTGTGCGGCCTTCGAAGCAAACCTTTGCAGGAAATACCATCCACTTTACGATTTCGGGCGAAATAACCGAAAAGCTCAAGCAGTTCGTCAAAAATTACGATGCAACGCTGAATTCCGTCTTATTTGCCGTCTATTCGGCGCTGCTCCGCATAAACACCGGTCAGAACGACCTTATCATCGGTACGATTGTTGCCGGCAGGCTGCAAGTGGAATTGGAGAGTGTCATCGGGATGTTCGCCAATTTCCTTCCAATCCGTCTGAAAGTGAGAGAGGGAAGTACGTTGGCCGAGCATGTCAAGGACGTGCAGCGAACGCTCATCGATGCTTACGATCATCAAATGCATCCGTTCGATGAACTGGTTGAAAAGCTGGGAGCCAATAAAGATGCAAGTAGAAATCCGCTCTACGATACGCTCTTCCTGTTCCATAACGAAGCGGGTTCCGACAATGATGCCGGGGATAACCAGTTAGATATACAAGATTATCCATGGAATGACAAGGTTGCTACAGTGGATTTCAAGCTGGACGTACACCTAGAAGAGGATCATTTGGCATGCAATCTGCAGTATAATACCGCCTTATTTAAGCTGGAATCCATGGAGCGGTTTGCAGAGCGCTTTGAGCAGCTCGTTGCCTACTTATTGGAGCAACCGAATGAAGTGGATTGGGCTACTCCTTTCAAGCTCGATCAGACGATGAAGCAAGAACACTCTTTAGATGAAGTGAATTGCGTTGCCGTAGCGGCTACGTTTACCGCAGAATCGCTGAAGCCTTATATCGAATGGTGGCTGGATCATTTTCAATTGGATATTGGGGTCGAGATTGGTCCGTATAATCAACTATTTCAGCAGCTATTGGATCCTGCCAGCCTACTATCCGCGAACCTTGGAGTAAACGTTCTTCTCCTCCGGATGGAGGACTGGATACGTGACGACATGACGACGGACATGCAAAAATGCAGCAAACTAGAGCAAACCTACCGCGAATGGCTGGATATTTTCAAAAATAGAGGGATGAACGCGATTTGGTTTGTAGGCGTTTTCCCTGTCTCCACACATCTCGGCTTGGGCGAAGATGTCATTCGTTGTATTGAGAGCCTGAATAGGCGATGGCTGGATGAAATCGAGCCAATGGACGGTGTGACCGCCGTCAACTTGCTTGAGGCATCTTCTCTGTACCAGGTGAAGGATGTTTTCGATGTGCATAAAGACGTAAAGGGTCATCTGCCATTTACAGTGGAATATGAGGCCGTAATTGGGACATTGATTGCCCGAACGTTAATGGCCTGGAAACGGCAGCCCTTTAAAGTTATCGCGCTCGATTGCGACAATACGTTATGGCAAGGCGTTTGTGCTGAGGACGGAGCGCTCGGTGTCCGTGTGGAAGAACCTTACAGAGAGCTTCAAAGGTTTGTCATTCAGAAGCAGCAGGAAGGCATGTTGATTGTGCTGTGCAGCAAAAATAACGAAAGAGACGTGTGGGACACGTTTGAGAACAATGAGGGGATGCTGCTCAAGAAGACACATATTGCGGCTTGGCGGATGAATTGGCAATCGAAATCGGACAATCTTAAAGAGCTTGCCAAAGAGCTGAACGTCGGTCTGGATAGCATCCTGTTTATGGATGACAATCCTGTTGAATGTGCGGAAGTTATGAATCGTTGTCCGGATGTTTTTACCGTACAGATTCCTGACAATCGTGGGGCGCTTCCCCTGTTTGTCAAGCATATTTGGGCATTGGACCGGATGAGGATTACGGATGAGGATCGCAACCGTACGGCGATGTATCAAGCGGAGAACAAGCGGCGGGAATCACAGAATTCAGAAGCCTCACTTGCTGACTTTTTACAAAATCTAAAGCTGGAAGTAAGCATAAGGCCCATGGCATCCTTAGAACTGCATCGAACGGTTCAATTAACGCAAAGAACGAACCAGTTCAACTCCAGCACCATCCGCAGGTCAGAGCAAGAGGTACAGGCATGGGTGTCCCAGCCCGAGCATAGTTGCTGGGTGGTCGAGGCTCGGGATCGGTTTGGGGATTACGGCTTATCGGGCTGCTTATTCTTGTACGTGAAAAATGAGGCGCTGTGGATTGATGCGTTCATGCTCAGTTGCCGAATTCTAGGAAAAGGAATTGAGGATGGGGTTTTAGCCGCTATCAAGTCCTTGTGCAAAGAGCGGCAATTAAGCAAGGTGATGTTACGCTTCGTACCCACGGAGAAGAATGATCCGTTCTGGCAGTTTCTGCAGAGAAGCGGATGGGGTGAAGATGGAGACCACTATTCGATTCAGGTTGAATTATTGCAAGGTACGCTCCAGCATCTGAAGATCAAATTCAATGAAGCGTTGGAAGACATCGACCCTCATGACGCCAATATGCCAAGCGATGAGCGGTCCGCCAAGATTCCGACCTTCGAAAAACTCGCTGCAAAGTCGGATATACCGGAGAACCTGGCCGCCTATGATTGGGAGATTGAACTCGTCAATGAGACGCAGCTGCAACACAGAAACCACTATACTCCACTTGAAGCCTATACAGGGGAACGATTGCTTGCACTTCTGAAAGCAGTAGAGAGGAGAAAAGAAATGGCTCAGCAGTTTGTAGCTCCGGGGACCGAGCTGGAGTCAGCGGTGGCGAAGGTTTGGAGCAAGGTGCTTAGCCTGTCTCCCATCGGCGTTCATGATGACTTTTTCCAATTGGGCGGGACATCGCTCAAAGCCGTATATCTCGATGTAGAGATGGAACAAGCGGGCTTCCCTTCTGAAAATTTGCTCGTTTTCGATTTCAGAACCGTGCATCAAATGGCAAGTCATTTTGAAAAAAATCAGCAAATTCCCATGAGCGATCCGCAACTTGAAATGCAAGATCAAATGCAAGATCAAATGCAACCGCAACTCCCATCCTTACTACAATTGGAGGAACCTATGAATCTAGTGCGATTTGACCACAAGTTTCTAAGCTGCTATAAGGGACAATTGATCAGCTATTTGCAATGCAAAGGCGTACCCATCGAGTTATTGCTTTTTAACTCCTTTGAAAGTACGGAGGAAATCGTAAGACAATTGTTCGAAGAGAAAATTGTTATGAAATGGGCATACAGCACCTCGTATTTAAAAGAGGAAGAGGAGTTTCCGGACATCGGTCTTCAAATGATATACAAGGAGTTCAACAGCTTCGAGGAAATGGAAGACGAAATTTTAGCTTTAATCCGATGGGGCAAGTGGCTGGTCGTATCCGTAGATCACTACTATTTGCCTCATTCCACAGAGATGAATAAGCGCCTGAAGCCTGATCCGAATGATGGCCATACCGTTATTGTGACAGGTTATGATCCAAGCACAGGTCAAGTGACTTTGCTCGATGACGGTCACACCAATTATATTACGTACCGTTACCCTCTAAATACGATCCGGCATGCAAACAATCAACTGAATGATGAGAAAAAATATTTATTATATTTCGACTTTACAGCCAAAGCGCCGGATAAAGACAACTTAAAACAGAAGTATCGGCAGTGGATCGAATCGTTTAAGGACGATTTGGCATTTTATGATTCACTGGGAGATCATATTATCGCAAATAAAAACAACATGGCCGAATTGAGAAGATTCATCGATGCGCTGCACATTATTTCCGGATCGAGAACTATTTTTTCTAAATATCTACAGTTCATTGAGTATGATACGGCAATAATAGATCAATTGCAGATGTGTAGCCAAATGGCGGACAATTTGGTCAGACATATCGTTAAGTTTACAATGTCTCAGGATATAGAGACAGAGCAATTCCAAATCGAAAGCGATGGGCTCAAGCAACTGGAGAAGGGGATCATTGCTCAGTTAAAAGCGGACTCCGAATTAAAGAAATCCGGTTATTTCAACCAAAATCTCGTCAATATAAATGGCTAGTGGAGGTGTATTAGATGATAAATAACGAAATGGATACATTTATTCAAGAGTTTTCAATTTTTTGTGAGAAAAAATTCAATATTAAGGCTCCAGAGCAGATCGATGTTCATACCCCCATCGAGCAGATTTTTGAATTTGATTCTCTTGTTTTGACTATGTTTGTCATTAACTTGGAAGAGCATTTCAACATACGCGTGCCGGTTGAGGAAATCAATAGATTGGGAATTCATAGCGTGTCTAGTTTGACGCACTATATCGAAAATCGAAAAGCTGCCGTCAATGGGTAAGCGGTTAGCACAGGGGGGACATGATGGAGGCATTGGGCGCTACTTCAGGGGCTGATCCGCGAGAGAAAACCATCCATCAGTTGTTCGAGGAGCAGGTAAAGCAGGCACCGGACAACATAGCGATTGTATTCAAGGAACAGCAACTCACGTACCGTGAACTAAACGAGCAGGCGAATCGGTTGGCAAGAACGTTAAGGGCAAAAGGAGTAGGTGCGGAGCAAATTGTGGCCATTATGGCGGATCGCTCAATTGAGATGGTCGTTGGAATGCTTGCGATTCTGAAGGCCGGCGGCGCGTACATGCCAATCGACCGCATGTATCCAGCGGAGCGAACCCAGTACATGCTCAAGGATAGCGAAGCGGTATTGCTCCTAACTTATGGAGTAGAAGCGCAGCTGGCAGGGGGGACAGTGGAAATACTGGATTTGGGAGATAAGCGTTCTTATGCTGCTGACGATTCCAATATGAGCAATGTTAACTTCCCAAATAGCCCCATGTACGTGATTTATACATCGGGAACGACAGGACGACCCAAAGGGATCTTGATGCCGCATCTAAGCATCGTCAATTTGCTTGCTTTTCAAAAACAGAAGACGACGATTAATACGCGTCGTACGTTATCTTTAGCTTCCGTTGGTTTTGATGTATTCACCCAGGAAACCTTTTCAACGTTGTTATTCGGAGGAACGCTTTTTGTTGTCGAAGAAAGTGTCAAGCATGATCCTTGGCAGTTAATTCAGTTTATCGAGAGTCATGAGATTTCTACCGTGTTTTTACCTACGGCCTATCTGAAGCATATGATTTCCAATTCAGACTACTCGGATAAACTACTCCAGCATACGGAGCATCTCGTTGTTGCCGGTGAGAAGCTTGAACTAAACAAGGAATTTATTGACAATAGCTTGCAAAGGAAGGCCCAAATCCACAATCATTACGGACCTTCAGAGACGCATGTCGTTACGACTTTTACGATGGGAAGCAACGACAGCTTGGCGTTAATACCGCCTATCGGTAAGCCGATCTCGAATACTTGGGTGTATATCGTGGACGAAAGCAACAATCTGCAGCCGACCGGCGCGTCAGGGGAACTGTGCATAAGCGGAAACGGATTGGCGCTAGGGTATTTGAACCGATCGGAATTAACGGCAGAGAAGTTTGTGGAGAACCCTTTTGTGCCGGGACAGAGGATGTACAAGACGGGAGATTTGGCGAGATGGCTGCCCGACGGAAACCTTGAGTATTTGGGCCGGATTGACCAACAGGTGAAAATCCGTGGCTATCGCGTGGAGTTAGGAGAAATCGAAGCGCAACTATTGCAGATCGCATCGGTTCAACAAGCGGTAGTCATTACGTTAGTAGACGAGGCCGAGCAGAGCCAATTGTGCGCTTATGTCGTCGCGGATCATACGCTTGCGGTAACTGAAGTAAAGACAGCATTATCGTCGCAGCTGCCGGCGTATATGCTTCCGACGTATTTGGTGCAATTGGAGAGGATGCCGTTAACACTCAACGGTAAGGTGGATCGTAAAGCACTGCCAGCTCCCGAAAAAAGTCTAGCAACAGGGGCGACCTATGTAGCTCCGCGCAATGAGGCAGAAGCGGAACTGATCCGCATATGGCAACAGGTGCTTGGAGTCCAGCCGATAGGGGTGAAGGAAGACTTCTTCAATATCGGGGGACACTCGCTGCGAGCCATGCTTTTAGTGACGAGGATTCACAAAGCGATGGGGATCCGTGTGACATTAAGGGACATTTTCCAGCATCCGTCGGTGGAAGAGTTGGCGAAATACATCGGTAGGCAAAAAGAGCAATCGTACCAGCCAATCCGTCTGTTAAAGAAGCAGAAGGAGTATCCAGCATCGTGGGCACAAAAACGACTGATGGTATTGAGTCATCTTGACGGAGTCGACACAGGATACAATATGCCGGAGGCGAGGCTGCTTAAAGGCGTATTGGACGTAAACCGACTGGAGCGGGCAATAAAATCGTTGATCAAACGGCATGAAATTTTGCGGACATCGTTAACGTTCGTCGAGGGAGAAGCGGTGCAGATTGTCCATGACGAACTTGAAGTGCACCTGGAGCGAATGGATGCGAGCGGGGAGGAATTGGAAGGGCTCATACAAGGCTTTGTGCGCTCATTTGATTTTGGAGTGCCTCCGTTATTCAGGGTAGGTTTGATTCGTATGGAGGAAGAGCGGCATGTATTGCTATGGGATATGCATCATGCGATAGGTGACGGGTTTTCGATAGGCATATGGTTGAGGGATCTTGAACATCTGTATCGGGGCGAAGAGCCCCAGCCTCTGCGGGTGCATTATAAAGATTATGCGGTGTGGCAGCAGGAGCGGCAGGGAAGCGAGGAAGCAGCCCGGGAAGAACGATACTGGCTGGAGCAATTTGCGGGAGAGATTCCTGTGCTGCAATTGCCTGCGGATTATCCGCGTCCGGCGATGCAGAGCTTTATTGGGGAGCATGTACGCTTCACGGTGGATCGTGAAACGATGAGCAAGCTGCGGAGGGTGGCGGAATCATCGAACAGCACGCTGTATATGGTGCTGCTATCCGCATACAATGTGCTGCTGTGGAAGTACAGCGGCCAAGAAGACATTGTGGTCGGTACGCCGGTAGCAGGGAGAATGCATGCGGACCTGGAACCGTTAATCGGCATGTTTGTGAACACGCTCGCGATAAGGAATTACCCGCAGGGAAACCAGACGTTTCTTGGTCTTCTGGAGCAGGTGAAGGAAAATGTGCTGCAAGCGTTTGACCATCAGGGGTATCCATTTGGGGAATTGGTGGAGAAGGGACTCGGAAGAAGGGATATAAGCCGCAATCCTCTCTTTGACACGATGTTCGTGCTGCAAAACTTGGAGACGGAGCCATTCAACCTCGAAGGATTGGAAACGTCGCTCTATCCAATCGAGCAGCCCGTCGCAAAGTTCGATTTGACGTTAGAGGCCAAGCTGCTGGAGGATGGTGGTCTGGCCATAAGCTTCGAATACGCGGTGAAGCTGTTCAAGCGCGAGACGATCGAACGAATGAGGAAGCACTTGCAACGAATATTCCAGGAAGTAGGCGAGTGCTCGGAGGTTCCGTTAAGTGCAATTGAGATGCTGGATGAGGAAGAAGCGTGGCAGCTGACGGAGAGATTCAACGATACTTATGAAGCTTATTCACGAGAGAAAACCATCCATCAGTTGTTTGAGGAGCGGGTAGAGCAGGCACCGGACAATATAGCGATTGTATTCGAGGAACAGCAGCTCACTTATCGGGAACTAAACGAGCGGGCGAATCGGTTGGCCAGAACGTTACGTGAGAAAGGAGTAACTTGGGATCAACGCGTAGGGCTTATGGTCGAACGTTCCTTGGAAATGATTGTGGGGGTACTGGCGATTATGAAAGCAGGGGGCGCATACGTCCCAATCGATCCCCTGCTTCCGACGGAAAGAATCCAGTACATGTTGGAGGACTCGGGAGCGAACGTACTGCTGTTGCAAGGGCATTTGCGGGAACGCACTTTTTTTCCGGGAGAACTCGTCGTGCTCGATAATGAGCAGGCCTATCATGCGGATGGTACGAATCAGGAGTCCGTTTCTGGAGCGAAAAATTTAATCTATGTCATCTATACGTCAGGGTCAACCGGTCAGCCCAAGGGAGTTCTGGTTGAGCATCGATCCGTTGTCAATATTTTAAGCCAGCTGGAAAAAGAATATCCGATGTTGCCGTCAGACGCTTTTCTGCTAAAGACCTCGTATACGTTCGATGTTTCTGTAGCGGAGCTGTTCGGTTGGTTTATAGGAAAAGGGAAGCTTGTCATTTTACCGCCAGGTGAAGAGAAAGATCCGTTATCCATCATACAGCGAGTGGAAGCACAACACATTACACATCTCAATTTTGTGCCTTCCATGCTGGGTATATTTTTAAACAGTTTGGAGGAAAGCCATTTTGCTAAGCTGCGAACTTTAAAATATATTTTCGCAGCTGGAGAGGCGCTTACCGATAAGGTAGTGGAGAAATACAGACAGCTACCCCTTAAAGCGAGATTGGAGAACATATACGGACCGACGGAAGCGACCATCTATGCGACGAGTTATACCACAACGACTACCGGAGTAGGCGAGACGGCGAATGTACCCATTGGGAAACCGCTTGGAAATGTTCAGACTTGGATCGTTGATCGACTTAATCGCATGCAACCGATTGGTGTGCCGGG
Source organism: Paenibacillus sp. GCM10027627 (assembly GCF_042675505.1). Lineage (NCBI taxonomy): Bacteria > Bacillati > Bacillota > Bacilli > Caryophanales > Paenibacillaceae > Paenibacillus > Paenibacillus sp. GCM10027627. The sequence continues at coordinate 902,692 of NZ_JBHTHB010000001.1, read as the reverse complement.
GGAACTTTGCATTAGCGGGGACGGTTTGGCACGAGGTTATTTGAACCGGCCGGAATTGACGGCAGAGAAATTTATTCGGAATCCGTTTAAGCCGGAAGGGCGGATGTATCGTACAGGGGATTTAGCGAAATGGCGGCCGGATGGAAACATTGAGTATTTGGGCCGGATCGACCATCAAGTGAAGATTCGAGGTTACCGGATTGAGTTAGGGGAAATTGAGGCTCGACTGGTAGAGCATAAGGACGTGCAAGAGGCGATTATTGTTGCGATAGAACAGCATGCTGAGCCGAAGCTTTGTGCGTATTACGTCGAGCCTGACATAGACGGGAAAGAGGCGCTAAGCGCAAAAGAATTGCAGCACTATTTGGCGTCCAAACTTCCATCGTATATGATTCCGTCCTACTTTGTGCGATTGGAGCAGATGCCGTTGACACTAAACGGCAAAGTGGATCGCAAAGCGCTGCCTAAGCCGGAAATAACCAAGAAATCGAATTCGCATGTTGTCGTACCTCGTAATGAAGTCGAAGAGCAAATTGCAGGGATATGGTCTGATCTTCTTGGAGTCATTCCGGGCGAGTTGGATATAGACGACAATTTTTTTGAAATAGGCGGAAACTCGCTGCTTCTTATTAAAATGCAGACATCCATCAACAAACATTATTCCGGAGTGATTAAAGTTTCCGACTTGTTTAAGTATCCATCTATTTCTGCGCTTTCTGCTTTTCTAACAGATAAGCTTCAGCCTAAAGCTGCACCGGCAAAGAGCTCCCTGGTCAGCAATCCACAGCTTGATGTCTTGAATATTTTGACGTTAATGGAGACAGGCGATCTGGAGTTGGAAGAAGCTATGGCTTTACTTAAAAAAGGGTAACACGAAGGAACAATAGACTAAGAATAGAGGAAGGAGCTTAATTGTGATTATTGCTATAGCCGCAAACAGTGAGTACATCGTTTATTTGCATACCATGCTGAAATCTTTGTTCGTCAACCTAAGCCAGCCAAATGACGTAACGGTTGTTGTTTTAGAGACAGACATTCCGGTCTCAGCGAGATCTGATATAAATGAACTCGCTAATGTTTTTGGAGCAACCGTTACATTCATTAAAATAAACAACAATGAATTTAACGGGTTTAAATTAAATACGGATCTGTCACACATCAGCCGTGAGACATTTTATAGAATTGCTTTACCGGAACTCCTTCCAGACCGCGATAAAGTCATATATATGGACTGTGATATTATCGTATTAGATGATTTGAGAAAAGTATGGAATATCGATCTCTCCGAATACCACCTAGCAGCCGTTGAGGATTTCAACAATGCGTGGGCAAAAAGAAAAGGAAGAGTGCCCGAGGAAACGAAATACTTCAACGCAGGTTTTTTAGTTATAAACTTAAAGGAATGGCGTAAAAATAATGTTTCTTCTCAACTTCGAGAAATTTTGTTAGATTCGCAGCTTTCATTGAGATATATGGATCAAGACGCACTTAATTTGGTACTGAATAATAAATATCTTGAATTAGATCGTGCTTGGAATTATCAACTCGCTTTTTGGAAACACGGTATGCCGATCCAACATCCTTCACTCCTCCATTTTGCTGGCCCAGAGAAGCCATGGAATTCGGTCACCGAGTATAATGAAGTGTATCAATATTATCTGAACCTGGAGGTTAAGCAATTAGTTTGATAAATACTCAATGATTCGGTACGGCAGAGCAGCTAGTTGTATAAGGGCACCCCTTTAGAGGTTATTGGAAAACACGCTCGTGTTTAGCCGGATGAGGGGAGAGGAAAGGAATTTAGGGCGGGTATAGAGAATTGATTTGTATATAAATCTGAACTGGCTGATATGGTATTAGACTAGAATAATGCATCGCAATCAACAATGAAGTTAGGATAAAAGATGTTTTTGAGCAATTCAACGAATAAATATATATCTAAAAACGGACACTTTCATTGGTGTCCGTTTTATTTGTATTAATCAAAAGAATCGTGTGAATTAATGTCATAGTCATAAACTTTTTGGTAGAAGATATGGATGTTGTCGAGGAAAAAAACATATATGAATTATCGATTGTGTAAGGTAACTATAGAAATTAGTCAGCGCAAAACAAATCAAAAACTTCCATTAAAAATAACATTTGTTATAATATGATTATGTTAAATGACCAATAGGAGGAGTCTGTATGATATTAGAAAAAGTTATAAATAGAATTGTAATACAAAGTGAATATAAGGATTTTGTTGATAAGTATATCGATAATATACTTACCGAATTTAAAGGTAAAATTCATAGCATTTATATGTGTGGCTCGATTCCAAAAGGAACTGCTAAACCTTTTAAGTCAGATGCAGACTTTACTATTGTATGTGTTAATCCCAAAGATGTTGATTACGAAAGATTGTCAAATATTAAAGACAGGCTTTTGAAAGAATATCCAGTATTAACTAAGATTGATACGATAGTTTGCTCGATTGACGATGTATTAAGTAAACCGAATGAGTGGGGTTTTTGGATTAAGATAATTTGTGTTTGCATATATGGTCATGACATTGGTGAAAAAGTACCACCGCTAATTATTTCTCCAGAGTTTATTTTAGACTTAAATACAGAGACCAAGGAGGAAGTAGATCGTATACATAGTTTACTTTCTAATGCTAGTGATAACACAATGAAAACTAGATATATTAAAGGTTATTCCAAGAGATTAATTCGTGCATTATACTCTTTGGTTTTAGAAGATACAGGTGTATGGCAAGATGACATTATTATGATGAAAAATGCAATATTAAACTATTGCGAGATTGACCCCGCTTTAGTTGATTATCTGTATGCTTGTTACTTGGATAGTAATGTACATGTTGAAGAGTTTCTGGGAATTGCAGATGAAGTATATAGCTATTTTGAGAACGCCTTAAATACAATGGCTGCTTCCAGAACTTCCTTCGACTAACACCGTTTTCACGCAGCGGCTCTGCCTTGGTTGGAAGAAGTTAATGCAGGGAATATAATATCTATTGTATTCATGAACTGATAAAAATAAAAGGATACTAAAAAAGATGTGCTCGTAGCATTTCTTTTTTTTGTCCGATACAGAATGTGTTAAACAGAAATTAGAGGATAGGGACATAGTTATGTTTTTACTAACTTATATAAATGCAAGATGACAAGAACATATATCCATTAGAAACCGCGTTTAACGTGGTTTTTTTGTTTTAAGGATACAAGTTCTTGTCCCTATGAAAGGACAAGAACTTGTATCCTTAGCCGAAAGGAAACGAACATATACCGATACCCTATGATGGAGGAGAGGAATCAACTTGATAGATATCCATACCGCTAACTAGGTACTATGTTTTATGGTACTTATCTTCTGCCATTGTTTACGCTATGCTCAATTTGCAACCTTTTTAATTGGGCTGAACAGGTTGATATCTAATGAAAGGGGGAAGGGTCCCAGACTTGCCAGAATGCTGAACAATTGCTGTATGAGAGGACGATTTTACCTCCAGAAGGAACAGCGAGTTTAGATCAGATGTTTTGGACATATTGAAAAATTTATGACTCCATGGATATTGCTAACAATCAAAATTCAATTAAAGGAATGGTGATATTTAATGAAAAAATCGATGAAAAAACTAGGTTTGGTGCTGATGGCTACGATGATGCTCCTGTTCTCGTTCAGCGCGACGACTTCTGCGTCCGGCAGAAGCACATCAGAAGTGTATTTGGGATATTTATCGCTAAATAGTGCGATAATGGCGGTTTCTGGTAATGTTACAGTCCCGTCATCGTATGCAGTTCCTGGCTGGAGTGGTTATACTTCAGATATTAATGTAGTCGTTTGGAAGCAAGATCCCAATGGTAATTGGTATAGTGTACAAGGGAAACACGTCGCTGTTCTTGCAAATGGTCAGAGCCAACCCTTTGGTGTGAGTGATGCGCGATATGATCAGAGACAAATGAATCTCCAATCAGGAGTATACAAGGTCACTGTTGACGGTCCTCCGGGCACTACATTTAGTAATTTAAACGCTTGGACATATAACTACTAAGATCAATGCTGAGCTACGCGGTTTCAACTTTACAGAAAAGTACATAAATCACTCCTCAACAGCGAATTTATTTTGTCTGCTAATCTTCATTCAAAGGGACGGATCAACGTACTCCAGCAGTTTAACAGATGTCTTTTATTCGAAAAGGAGCTACAACAACGATAATAGTAACCTCAAAAAGATACGTATGGAACTTTTTGAGGTTATTAATTGTCTATCTCCTTTCAACGATTAAGCGTCTGCTTATTGGTCAAGGTACACTTTTCGGAAATGTCTGACGATGAGATACGGTTCCGTATTGGCTCATTTGACAAGACACGCTGGATGTAGACAACGAGTTATTAATTCATAAAACTGTGGAGGGAATTGTAATCATGAAAAAACCAGGTAAAGTCATGTTGCTGGTCATTACGTTAGTGGCCAGCTTGTTAGTAAACGGGACTTTCCCAATCCATTCGAATGCAGCCAATTCGATCGGTTCTATTGATTCTTTCAGTGGTTTGTCAAATGAACCAATAAAGGAAAATTTCAAGGTGGATGCCATCTTGATCGGAAGCCAGAATAAGAATCAACAGACGAGCGTGCAGATTAGGGTAGATGTCATCTCCTTGGCTGAACGGAAAGAAGCTGTGAAATTATCCTACCATCTAAGCAGGCTTTCGGACGACGGAACGGCAATGTTGGATACGGCAAGCGAGGTTTTGTTCACCAAGAAGCTGCAAGCAGCTAAAAAAGAACAACAAATCATCACCTTGCCCTCGTTGAAAGACGGGCAATATGACTTTAAAATTAAAGCCTCCTCCCTTGAACAGAATGGCGATGTGGCGGCCAATACGAAATCGCTTCTGTTCACTTTAGCAGAGGCAGACGTAAAGGAGGGCTGGGTTAAACCCGCGGCCACATCGCTTCAGGCTCCCCCCGTCGACGTAGAGGATATATCTGTGGCAGGCAAGCTCAAATCTAAAGAAGTAAAGACAAGTAGCGCGACTGGCAAGATCACTTTCTCCGGAAGATTTACTATGGATATGCCCGGTGCTCCTAACTCTGGTCTTAAGAATACAGGTATAGTCCTCAGCTATCTTAGACCTAATGCTCCTGAAACGGATTGGCAGCCTTTTCTATATTATGAAGGTGATTTCGCTACAAGCGGCGGTACTTCGTCACAAGCCGGCTATTGGTCAATCACAGTTACACCTCCTGCTGAACCCGTCGCTATGTATAAAATCGAAGCTTACAGTTATTCGAACTATCTTCCTGGTTATTTGGGTTATATAAGTGTGGCAAAGGTTAATGAAAGTGACTCTAGAGCAAACTATAGGTTTTCAGTACCTATTCCTGCTACGCCATCCGGTGGAAATATCGGAACAGTCAAAGTTCCTTCAGGAACCCATGTCGCTAATGCCTTTTCCATTTTACAAGATGCCATACAAACGAGACAATTAATGGAAGATGCAGGAAAACCCCCTACTGTGATAATCATTAATTACAGCATTGATAATCTAGAGGGCTCAAGATTCATACATGCGACTCCTACCCGTTCCGCCAATATCTACTTAAACAAAAATGCGGTGGGGACCTCTACCATTGCTCATGAAATAGCCCATATGGCTATGTATCAGTTGAGAAATAATTCTATGCCTGGTACTGGTTGTCCTAATCCGCATTACGTTAACCAAATAACCAATAATATATGTGCATTTGTGGAGGGATGGGCTGACTTTGTAGCCTTGGCTTCAAAGAATAGTCCAATTTATTATTACGAGAATGGCAGCAGCAAAAACTTGGAACCCACTATCCTCGTTTATAACAATGGGGTTCAGGCTAGCCTGAGTCAGGCACTAAATGTACAAGGAAACGTGACAGGTGCTTTATGGGATGCATACGATTCTGCCTACGATAGCACAACCGATTATAGTTTTACGCATCCTGTTACTTCCCATGATAACGTGAGCTTCCCTTTCTCAAATATTTATAGTGCTATGTGGAAGAAAGGGGTGAGGATTACTATAGGGAATTGGGCCACTGCATGGCGTGAGTTAGGATATAGCATGACTGTTGGGCGAAGTTTGAGAAATAACTTTATTAGTGATATTTTCTAATATTTATAGGAGTATGAAATAAGCAGTCCAATCTCAATAGAGGGCGGGCTGCTTTTGTTTTGCAAGTTTGCCGAAAAAGAAATTTGTTTTAAACTTGAGATATAAGATTTGTATGTGGCTCTAAGAAGATAGTAACAACTACATCAGGTTTAGGAGTTCAACGATGTTATACATTATATAAGAGGACAAGAACATATAGCCATTAAAAACCGCGAATAACGCGGTTTTTTTGTTTTAAGGATACAAGTTCTTGTGACTTCCCAGGAAAAAGAACATATACTCATGAGAATGAATTTAGATGAGTTATTGCCTCGATCTAAATCTGTTGAAAAAGAAGAAGGTGTATAGAACATTTTATTGGCAATGGATACAAGAACGGAATCACATAAAGGGTTAAAGCTTGTTTGTATACATATGTACAAAATACGAGTTTTGTGTAAAAGTAAAAGCGGAATTGTCCGGAACGGGATCTAAATTCAATACTTTGCCCAAATCCTTACATTTTCCGTTGTTCATCATAAGTGTTCTAGACATTGGATTTCGTTTATTAAACTCTTCTCCTTTAAATTGTTTTTGCTGTTCTTTTAAAGATTGTTCCCCACCAACCCATAAAGTTTTCTTCAAAGATTATAAATTCGATCGTTATAGTTGCTAAAACTTTGGCTATCTAGATTAGGCATCTTAAAATTTACAGTTTCCTTTAATGTTTACATAATTATTATTTTGTATACTTTAGTTTTGCATTTCTTAATTCAGCTATTCATTACTTAGGCTGTTGCTCCAATTTAACTATCTATCATAATTACGATTAATCTCACATGACAACTAACATTCCACTTCATCATTTTGCAGATCAGGTCAGGTTCAGCACCCTCCCATCATTGTTCAGCAGTGAATATAAAAACATAATGTGATACCGTTCAATTGAAAGCCATGAAACAAAAATACCGCCCTGTTTCCTGAAAGAAACAGAACGGCTAGTGTGTTCATCTAGATAATTTAAACGCAGGTGTAATCTCCTGAAAATGAATAATGATGTCTGACCAGTTAGTAAGGCTCGTGGGTCGCCGTCGCCAGTGCGCAAGTACTCATTAAGTTGCAACCCTAAAGTCCAGTCCGTCCCCAGAAAGAGCGAACGGAAGCCAAGACGCTCGACCAAGAATCTTAAAAGTCGGTTCTTAATGAGGTATATCTGGCGAGCGCTGCGGGCACCACGAGTTGACTCCCCGATCCCGATAACAGTATTGCTAATCATATTCGTCAAAGGCTCCAAATCAGTAAAAGGTGCGTGAAAATCAATTGTGGTGATAGAATGAGCATTACTCCTGATCCACTGGGTCACCGCTTCCCGTGTCGAATGTACATTGGCTCGTACTTCTCCCATATTTAATCATCATCTCGTACTTGGCCAAAAGAGATTTTGTTTGGTAAATCAGTGCCATTTAATTGTTCATAAGCTTTTTCGATGTCAGGGACATACTCTTTAGTAAGCAATAATCCTTTTAATACATTAGAAATGACAATTACCTCATCTTGATTGAATGTCGGCAGCTCAATAATTAAATGATGAATGCGCCTTTTAAACTTCATTTCCAGGACAGTGGTCACCATGTTCATTTCCTCTTCAGAAAGCTTCTCCCAATTACTTGTTATTGTTATGATGATCTCTTCATTCATGTCGCACCCCATTCCGCTCAACTGTTTTTTGTAAAAAGATAGCCCGGCAACCGGCGGATTAATTCGCACAGAACAACCGGGCCTTATTAATTTTATCTTTTATCAAAAGCCATACGAATGGCCAGTCCACCCAGCACACTTGCCATAATCCAGCGTTGAATCTTAAGCCATGTAGGCCGCGTGCCGAACCATGCTGCAACTTTGCTCGCAGCAAGTATGATCAGCAGGTTCACCATAAAGCTGACGCTAATTTGAGTCACGCCCAATATGGCGCTTTGCTGTAGAACAGAACCATTTGAAGTGTTAATAAACTGCGGCAATAGCGACACATATAGTACGGCTGCTTTTGGATTTAACAAATTGGTCATAAACCCCATAAGAAACAGCTTTCTCGGTGATTCAACGGTGAGTCCTTGAGCTGTCCAGATAGAACCGCCCCCTGGTTTAATGGCTTTCCAAGCGAGCCAAAGCAAGTAGATCGCTCCTGCCCATTTAATAGCTTCATAAATATAGGGGACATTCTCAAACAGCATGGAGAGGCCAAGCATCGTTGCGCAAATATAGACGACAAATCCTAAAACGACTCCGAGCAGAGAAATGACTCCTGCTGCGCGTCCTTGCGTGATCGAGCGGGAAATTAAATAAACCATGTTTGGTCCAGGCGTACAAACCATTCCTAATGATACAAGTGCAAATGCTAGCAAAGTTCCCGAGCTGATCATACTTCCCCACCTTTCCAATACGCAAATTAAACTTATTATACATGTTTTGGATGGACTTGGGGAGGATTGATTCTATAATTAATTTTTCATAGAAGAGCAGCCTCGGCGACTTTGTTTACTCGCCCTTTATTCGTCGCATTTCCTCGACAATAAGACCTTTTTCACTGACCTTCACCGAATAAACAACTGGCGCTGAAGGAATGTCAAACCCAAGATGGGAATGAGGAATTTCCGTAAGCAACGTACCGATAGGCTGTCCCTCCAGATTGCGGACTACATTCCAGAACATTCTTGATCGATTGTCCTCCGTCCCCCATTTCTCTAAGGAATTGCGGAAAATCAATCGTTTGCCGATGACAAAATCATGTTCTTTCAACTCTTCCATCGTGTTGAAGCCAGCTTCTTCTAACTGATCAAATATTGGCGGCATAATCCGATCCAAATAAAGTCCGTATGCCGCATCTTCGATTTCCGCAAAAGCAGCCGCAAGCTCATCGTACATAACCTCGTACAGTGACTTCCACTCAGTCTCAAGATACCGGTTGGCCTCTTGGCTCAGTTCTTCAATCGTCATGTCGTTGCGGAAAACCGGGGAGTTTTTTATCGTCATCTTTTTTTCCTCCTTTTTGGAACCTCAACCCAATTATAAAACATTAAAGCAAATTGGAAGGTTTAACGATATTTAAGGAGGAAAACGAAGCAGATTTGTAGAAAAGCTGACAAAGAGCTTTAACTTATGAGCAGAAGAATGATTAGGGGGAATACGACTTGCAGAAGATGAGTCCCAAAAAGCTGGCGGAAAAGTACGGGCTAAGCGCAAGCACTTTGCGCAATTACGAAGATAAAGGGCTGCTTCCTCCTGCAGAACGGTCCCCAAGCGGCTATCGAATGTATTCGGATCGGCATGAAGCTTTTCTAGCCTGTATTCAAGCTATGGCTCCTGCTTTTGGAATGGAATTGACGGTGGGTGCTCTTCGTTCTTTCCGCCAAGGGCAGCTTCACGAAGCGTTGTGGGCAATTCGGGGGAATGAAGTTCGTTTATATCGAGAAAAAGAAAGCCTGGATCAATTAATCCAGATGATCCACCGATATGAATTGGATAATAAGGCTGCAACCGATAAAAAACGGTTTACGATCAAGGAAGCTTCGGAATGGGCTAACGTTTCCAAGTCGGCGATCCGTTACTGGGAGCAAGAAGGTTATATAACGGCGGAGCGAGATGCGGAAAGTCGCTTTCGGCGATACAGCCAATCTCAGCTGCTCAAAATCAGCTTGATCCAAACGCTGCAATGCTCCGTATATTCAGAGGAAACCGTTAAGCTTAAGCAACGGATTGCTGAAGCTGAACATACGGATTTGCAGTCGCTTGCACACATAGCCGAAAGCATTCGTATATATTTGGATAGAATGGTTGAGCTGCAAATGCGTGCGATCGTATGTTTTTACTCATTAATCCAATGGACTAACCGCAAATCCGAAGCGCTGGATTAACATTGCTGAAGCGAAAATTAAATACTATGAGCGTTTGGTCACCATTCGCATCAAAGTATCGGTATCGGGAAGCAGATACTGGCTACCCTCATCCAAATCAATTAACATCAATCCGTTTATCGCTGTTAAATAAGCGGCAACCAATTTCCTCGTATCTCCTTCTACGAGCTCGCCAGTCCTCTGCCCTTCGGCGAACAGCGGCTGCAGTCGATCAACAAACGCAGATAAAGAATATTGGCCGGTCAACATGCTTTTTGCTTCTTCGGGTACTTCATCGGCTGTATATGCATGATGGACAAGTCTAAAGTAATTTCTATCGCTCTCGTTGTAAGTGGCGTCCGTGAAAGCGCGTATTTTATCGGTTGCCGATCCCGGCATTTGCTCAAGCTCCGTCATGGCGGTCATTGCGCCTTCCATCGCTTCTCGGATTAGATCGATAAACAAGGCTTCTTTCGACGAAAAGTACAAATAAAGCAGTCCTTTGCTCACGCCGGCTTCTTGCGCCACCATGCTCATTTTTGTACCGACGATGCCTCTTCTTGCAAAAACTTTAAACCCGGCTCTCATAATTTGTTCTCTACGTTCGTCTCGTATGGCATGCAACTGCTCTTCCTTATATCTGGCCAACAAGCTCACCCTTTTGTTTAAAAGTTAATAAGTTTGGGCGAAGGACGGAATATGCCGTTCCAGAAACTTCTCTAGCTGCTCACGGCCCGCCTCGCCGGTATACTCCGCCAATAAGTGCAGCCCCTCTTCCGTAGTTGCTTCTTTCAGGATAGAAAGGATTGTTTCTGCATTTAAAATCTCTTTTGGTGCAAGAAGAAGCGAAGTCATAATCATATAGGTTTCAAACATTTCGACGTTTTGTTTTCCAATAGCTTGAGTCAAATATTCCTCGAAAAAGCGATGAGCAAACTTGAAACCTTCCATGGAGTAGCCGCCTGAATACTCAACACCTGGCCACTGCAAATCGGATGAGGCGCTAAGCCACCATGCCGGTTCTATCGCCGCTTGCATTTTTTTAAGAACATCTCGCTCGAAATGGACTGGCGTGCCGTTCAGCCGATCTTGCAAGCATAGCTCCAGCATTTCCGCTTCGATCGCGGCTACCGTCATGCCTTGCCCGTAAACGGGATCGAAATTGCATAGAGCATCCCCCATAACAAGCAATCCAGACGGCCAATTGGGCATTTGATCAAACCGCTGCCTTACGCATTCCGCAACCCGGAATCCTCTAGGCGAAGCTACGGGTTCCATTTGCTTTAGCAGCTCGGCAATGACAGGGTCCAGCAGCGTCTCCGCTTCCCCAATATAATCTTTGCTTTGTACAGATGGATACGATTGACCGCCAGCTCGAAAAATTAATACTTCCGCCAAATTGTTTTCAATGGGGCTGAATACACCCGTTCCAATACCTTTTGCGGGGTGTCCCTCTACAAGAATGGTACTCCATTTGTCTTTCAAATGATCGGGCACATTAAAATGGCAGGTGCTATAGCCAAGCGATACTTTGAGACGTTCTGGCTCCGGAACCTCATACCCAAGTTGGGAGAGCCATTTGTCTAGCTTAGAGTAACGTCCGGTTGCGTCTACAACTAGGTCCGCTTGAATCGTTTGCGCCTGTCTGTTTTCGTGAGATCCGCGCTCTTTCAGCTGAACTCCTGTAATTTGATGTTGGCCGTTTTCTCCGATGACGCTCTCCAGCTTGCTTACTTCACTGCCGGAAATGATCTTTACATTTGAGAGATGGCGAACCCGATTGCGAATGACCCATTCAAACATGGCCCGGCTGCAGCCAAAATCTCTCTCATCGGGAATTTCAATGCTGCCATAGCGGTAAATGAGCCGGATGGCTTTACCTTCACGCAAATAGGCTCCTTCCGCCAGCAATTCATCGGTATATCCGGGAAATAGACGTTCGAAGATCATTTTACCACGAAGCAGCACTCTGTGGGGATGATAAGCTTGCGGAGTACCGGGACGATTGACGGGACCGCTCGGCAGCTCATCTTTTTCTACGATGATAACTTCCTCGTAATGATTGGAAAGAACTTTTGCAGCCAGCAGTCCGGCCATACTCCCTCCCATGATCAACGCTCTTGTTCCGTTTTTGTTTAAGAATTGATTGTTCAAATGAATGCACTCCTTTTTGAATTAAATGACTGACCAAGTCGGTCATTTATAATATAGAAGAACCCGCCCCGCGCTGTCAACCATTTATTTCCTGAATTTGCTTCCACCGTGAATTTTTAAAAATGAGTATTCAAGCCCTAATGTTGATGGTAGTATTTATATGGATATTTTCAATTATTTAGGGAGGAAATTCATTCATGGATAAGTCACCATTTGTTGCACAATCGTTTGAAACCGGTACTGAGGCTGGGAAAAAGTCCGTTATGGAACGTATTTGGCAGTATAAAATGCATTATTTAATTGTTTTGCCCGCATTATTCCTTATTTTTGGATTAAAAATTATTCCATTCCTGCAAGGCATTTTTATGTCGTTTACGGACTACAATATTTTTCATGGTTGGTTTCAAAGTGAATGGGTTGGCCTCGACAACTATAAGGCTCTGTTTGAAAACGAAGGATTTCAAGACGCGTTAGTCAATACAATTACATATAAGCTCTCTTATTTGGTTTTAAGTGGAGTGCTGGCGTTAGTCGTCGCGTTGGCGCTTAGCGGGATTAGGTCGGGTGTCGTCAGAAGTATAGTGACAACAGGACTGCTTATCCCTTATGTCATTCCAACTGTCCTATTCGGCTATTTGGCATTGTCGCTTTTTGGCCCTGAAACAACAATCGGAGTGGCAGCAAATTCGGGTCGGCTCCTTATGCTCATGACCGAAGTTGTGAAAACATGCGGCATTCCTATTGTGGTTGCACTAGCAGCAATTGCGGCCAAGCACGCGGATGACAAGTCTGGAAACCTCATTAACGAAGAAAGTTTTTGGAAAATGAATGTACTGCCAGCTATTCGCGCTATTTCCGCTTTAACGCTCGTACAGCTCTCCATTGTAGCTTCGACCGATCGCGAACTGGCTTATCTGTTTTTAAATCCGATTAATGCCATGCATATTGAAACGATAGATACCTTTATTTTCAGGATCGGGTTTTCAAATATGCGATACAGTCTAGCTTCTGCCGCTTCGACCATTCAGTTCCTTATACAATTCGTTCTTGTTGTTGCCGCCTACTTTATTGTGAGAGGTTCTTTTATCAAAAGCTTGTTTAGCCGTACGTTTTCCGAAACAGGCAATATCAACCGCGGCTCCAAAGGGATCGGTTACCTAGTGGGATTCATTAGTACGGGACTTGTTCTATGGTTGCTTTATTATTCTTTTATCGCACCTTTCTTTGCTTCCTCCGACAACAGCATGCCGTTAAGTGAAGTGTTACCTTTTTCCAAACTTATTGGCTTTATCATTTTGTTTATCTTTGCCGCCGTCTTCCATTTGGTCATCACTGTTACTCTCGCCTACCCGTTGACCGTTAAGTTGCTTCCGGGAAGGACGATTTATCGGCTATTTCTTCTATTTGTTATGACGATGAGTTCTGTTGCCATTGTTGATTTTTTATTAGTTATCTCTTTGGAAATGATCGGCACATATTTCCCTTACCCGCTTATGGGTTTAATAAATATCGTTTCGGTTTTTGCGCTGAAAAGCATCTTTAACAGCAAGTACGGTCATTTGAAGGAGCAAGCAGAACGCGAAAATAGGAGCGAGACAGCTACCTTTTTCACTTTGTTTATTCCGGGCATATGGAAACCGCTTCTTGCGCTAGGCGCATTGCAGTTTATTCTACTGTGGAATGCCTTTTTGCCTTCCGTTATTTACTCGCCCAATCCCGAAACGATGACTCCGGCAGGTATTTTATATCAATTAAGCCGTATGTCGAGTTCCCCTGAAGCATTTATCTCTGATTCATTCGTCATGCAGGTAGGAGCTATTGTCAGCTTGCCGGCGCTTATTCTATTTCTAGCCTTGCGGAAATGGATGACTTCGGAGGTATTGACTGCTGGTTTGTTCAAACGTTAGTTGCTCAAAGAAGACATTCAGGCTCCATTAGCCGGGATGTCTTCTTTGTATCTCTCCTCCTCTTTTCTTTCTTTTTGAAAAAAGGACTTAAGTCCCTTTTTGAGCATAGCCTTCTTTAGGTAAAATGCATGATAAATGGAAGCTAAAGCGTCGTACTACAGCTTAAAGGTTTTCAGCATCGAAGAAATGCAAGCGCTTCCATAGAAATCATCTATCTCAAAGAATAGAGGGATTAACATGTGGATTTCGCATCAAATCAAGCCTTTCAACGAATTTTGGATGAATTGTGCGCTCAATCAGGCCTACTCGATCGCAACTTCTTTGGAACCTAGCTACAAGTACGGTGCGTACCTCAATAACTATTACTACCATCACTGGTTTGGCGGCGACGAATTCCAGTATTTCTACCATACGATGCAAACCGATTTTTTTGACGAGAGAAAAGGAACGGTCGTTGAAAATTTTCCCTTATGCTCCATTATTAAAGAGCTCAAACCCTTTTATTTCAAAGATCCGGACCATTGCAAGGAAGAGATCGTGTCCATGCTGCGCGAAGGAAAACGTTTCAGCTTGAATGTGGATTTGTATTACTGGATTCCTGGGAGCGTCGCGTACAAAAGTTATCATTGGAATCACTATTCTTTATTTACCGGCTACAATGAGGAAACCGACGAGTTCCGCGTGCTGGAGGATGATTTGAACGGTTATGAAGAACATACGGTACCGCTAGCAAGGTTTGAAAAAGCATTTTTCTCTTCCAACTCCATGATCGATTCCGAAAAAAAGCAGCCGCACGGCTACGAATATATTTTTCATTCGACAATCCCTCCCTACCGACTTGAAATGGATGATGTACAAAGAAACGCCGCACGGCTGGCGAAGGAACTGCGCGCCCTTGTCATTTTTCCGGAATGGAACATTACCATCGGCAAAAGCGAGCTGCAATATTACACTACGTACAGTCTGATTGGCATTCATATTATTATCAACCGCCATCACGCCAACGAACGGCTAGTGGAAAGTCTTAGACTTTTCGATTATATAAGCGATCGAGAGCAAGCCGAGCTATTGGAGCAAATACGGGCGGTAAAAGCGGGTTGGAGCGGCATTCGAGATTTATTTTATACAGCACCACGCAAGGGTCAATTCGATCAAGCGGAAAGCTGTGCAGCCATTTATTCGCTTTGGAACTTAGAAGCGGATTTCTGGGCGGCGATTGCTTCTTTGCGCCAGATTCAAATCGAAGCCAGCTAACAATAACTAATCAAGTTAATGATTAATCACGCTAATTAAATGCAAAAAAGCCGTTCGGCTCCTTTATAAAAGGAAGTCGAACGGCTTTTTTCGTTAAGAGGTAACTAAAGCAATCAGCTTACGACAACCGTTACTGTACTGCTGCTTGTCGTGCCGTATTTGTTTGTGACTTCGACCTTATAAACATATGTTCCGGCCGCCTTATTGGTAAAAGCATAACTTGCTGTTTGCGATTGCGGCGAATTGTCCGTTAAAGCTGCGTGATGAATGACAACATTGTTTTCAATCAGCTTCCAGGACGAGCCATTATTCCCCCACCAGATCGTCCATTTTACGGAATAATTTTTGGACTGATTTTGGTTGGTATGCGACAGAGCAGGAGCAGCTGGCGCTCCAGTGGCGGGCGATACAACCGGTTTCGCTTGCACAACTGCTGACGGGCCGCTCTCTCCAGTGACGCCGCTTGCCGTAACAACATAATAATAGGTTGTGCCATTCGTTAATCCAGTGTTTAAAAAGGACGTTCCCGTCACTTGGCTGGCAACAGTGGTGAATGGTCCTCCGCTCGCAGTCCCACGCTTGACGGTATAGCTGGTTGCTCCTGCCGAAGCGGTCCATGAAACGAATACGCTCGTATCGCCCGGAGAAGCGGTCACTCCCGTTGGCGCGGCAGTGGGTGATGCGGGAGTCGCCAATGCGACTGGAGAATGACCGCTTTCGCCTGCGCTGTTGCTCGCGGTTACAACATAATGGTACGTTGTGCCATTCGTTAAACCGGTATCGTTATACGAGGTTGCCGTTATTCCGCTTGTTACTGTGGAGAACGGCCCTGCTGCTGCCAGTCCTCGTTTTACCGTATAGCTTGCGGCTCTAGCGGCAGCTGGCCAAGCCAGTTGAACCGAAGCATTGCCTGCCGTGGCGGTTAGCCCGGCTGGAGCGGCTGGAGCTTCAATCGGCGTTGCTTGGACAGAGGCGGAATTTGCGCTCTCTCCTGCCGCATTTTTGGCTGCAACTACATAATAATAGGTTGATCCGTTCGTTACCCCCGTGTCGTTAAAGGAGGTTGAGGTTAGACCTGAGGCAATTGCTGTGAATGGCCCAGAACTAGCGGTTCCTCGCTTGACGGTATAGCTAGAAGCTCCAGAAGAGGCCGACCATGACAGCTGTACGCTAGTATTTCCGGCAGTGGCAGCAAGCTGGGAAGGTACTGGAGGAATCGTCGTATTAGCGCCGCTTAGCACGCCATTATCCAAATTGGAGCGGGTGCTTCCAGAAGCATTGCTCGCGATAACTCGATAATAATATCTTCCACCGCTTATCCCTGTGGAATCTCCATAGGTTGTGCCGGTTACGCCGGTAGCGATAACCGAAAACGTTCCATTATGCGCAGTAGACCGCTCAAT
Organism: Paenibacillus sp. GCM10027627; assembly: GCF_042675505.1. Classification (NCBI taxonomy): domain Bacteria; kingdom Bacillati; phylum Bacillota; class Bacilli; order Caryophanales; family Paenibacillaceae; genus Paenibacillus; species Paenibacillus sp. GCM10027627. The sequence continues at coordinate 885,949 of NZ_JBHTHB010000001.1, read as the reverse complement.
GGTGTAGCTCGTAGCATGGGAAGAGGTCCAGTTCAGTCGTAGTAGCCCGGATTCCGGCGTCACTGTTAATGCAACCGGGCTAGGCTCCGGCAAATGCGGATTGACGGTAACGGCCTCCGATCGGCGTGTGCTGCTGTTGCTTGCATGAGTAGCTATAATCTCATAGGTGTAAAGAGTGCCGTTCGTAACATTGGAGTCGGTAAACGAAGTTCCCGTCACGCCAGTCTGAATCGTTTGACCGTTTCGAATAATCGTATAGTTGCCCGCCCCGGATGAAGCGGACCATGTTAGCTGAGCTCCTCCGCTTACCGGTTTGACGGATAAGGCAAATGGTCCCGGTAAATTTGAGTTTGGCGTAACCGTCACCCAGTTGGAATACGTTTTTATCTCGGTAGGGAACTGGTATTCATTTACAACAATTTGATATTGATACTCTACTCCATTCGTGACGGCAGTGTCGATATAGCTGTCCATAAAGGAAGGTCTTGTAATGACTAAGCTCGTAACTCCGTTCAGCTTGCGATAGATCGCATAGTGAGGATAATCCGATACGACTCCCTTTGCTTTAGTCCAGCTTAGCTCTACTTTTCCGTTTGCGGGAGTCGCCTTGATCCAAATGTTTGACGGTACCCAGACAATCGCTTCCGGTGAGTAGCCGCTTTTGCCTCCACCGGATTGTGCCGAAACGACAAAATAATAACTTTTCTTCGGATTGGCGGGAAGCGTATACGTATGTTCTGTCGTTGTGAGTCCGCTGGCTATCGTGGTGTATGGACCGCCTGTTGTTTCCGATACTTTAACCTCGTAACTGGTCGCTTCGTAAACGGGGTCCCATTTCAAAAGCGCCTGGTTGTTGTTTTGGAGGTTAACGGTAGGCTGGGCAGGTGCAGCAGGGCTGTTTGGATTAAAGCCTTTGGTAAGGGTTAATGTAAAAGGCGTCGTTTTGGCCGACTCGCCAAATTCGTTAGCGGCCGTAATGACGAACCGGTGCGTGCCTACTCCAAGGGTCGAGAGTCCAGTACCGCGCACCGCCCCGTTCGGCAAACTATAGCCTAGCTCATGCGCAGTGCCAAGCTCCGCCGGCTCCACACTGCCGTTGCTGTTGGAATCGCTCCAAGGATAAGCTTTCACTCGCGCATTCGGCAAGCTGACCGCTCCCGGGGCGCCTTGCAAATAAAAATTGTCGGTAGGGTTAAATTTGCTGGAATCGACCGTTGGCGCCACGCTTCCCGTTGCAACGTCATTCCCTGAAACAACGAGCGCATAAGGCTGCGGCCCGCTTGGAACATTGTAGCCCGCTATTTGAACGCTATACGTTCCTTCGGCAGGAGCTTCAATGTATACATTTTCCACATTGTTTACCCGGTCAAAGGTTGCGCAAGAGCTGCTTGCCGTATTATTTAAGAAGCAGTTGCCTTTAAAAGCGGTGCCGTCCGGAGCGACGACTTGAAGATCCAAATCGTTAACCAAGTTTTTGCCGACGAATACAGCACTTGGCGCATCCGTCCAAACTAAGCTCACTTTTAAACGCTGGCCGCTTTTGGCATAAAACTGAAAGTTAGAACTTCCGCCCGTAGCAACGACCTTCTGGGCATCGTCAAGGAACACGTTTTTTCGGCCGCCGCTAGGGAACAGCGAATTTTGCAAATCGACTCGTCCCCATCCCGTTTCACGACTCATCCAGCCGTAGCCGATGTCCTGCGCCCCATTAATGAGAGTAGCTTTCAGCAATGCGGATGACGGGACAATCGCTTTCTGCTCGGTGTAATATTGTCTAACTAGAGCAGTTGATCCTGCCACAATGGGCGTAGCCATAGATGTGCCGCTATTGTAGCCATAGTTGGCATCGAGTTCCGGCTTATATTTGCCTTGAGGCGCAAGTGAAGACCGCGTGGACAGAACAAGTGTTCCCGGAGCTACGACATCCGGCTTGACTCTGCCGTCTACAGTGCTGCCGCGAGCGGAAAATTCGGCAACAAGTGAAGGATTGTTGGCAGGCCACGGCCCCGTTACATCGGGGCGGTTGTTTTGCGTGGCGCCAACTGTAATCGCGTTTTTGGCGAGACCGGGGTCCGAAACGGTATTGGGATCCGGCCCAGCGTTGCCTGCGGCAAACAAAACAGAAAATTGCTTGTTGGCAAACGTATATTGATCCGTTTCCATTGCCAGCTCGCTGTAGTAATTGCCGCCTCCCCATGAATTGGAGTGGATCGTTGCTCCATGAGAAGCTGCTGTGGCAAGCGCATCGTCGAACGGGAACGGAATTTGAAGGCCGCTTCCGCTATCTACTCCCACTGACTGAAATACAAGTTTGGCCGATGGCGCTATGCCTTTGTTCACACCGGCCGACTGTGCGCCTGTGCCAACAATGGAGCCGGCAACATGAGTGCCATGTCCGCTTAGATCGGACCACTCCGGTCTAGCGTACGCAATCGGGGTAACTTGGAGCCGATCGCGCAGGTCAGGATGCAGGGTAGCGGCCACGCCCGTATCGAGCCCGGAATCCATAACTCCGACAATTTGCCCTTGCCCCGTTAAACCGTTCGCCCAAGCTCCACCCGGTGTGCTTGCTTTTACAATTTCAGCGGCTTTGGCGTTAAATGTAGTAATAGGGCTAATCTCTTCTATAAAAATGACATGTTCATCAAGGCTGATCGCCTCGATTTCCGCTTTTGACAACGTCGCTTCTAAAAAAGAGTCTCGCAACGCCTTAAGGCTTGCGCTGCTTATTTTTCCCGCGACCACGGATTCTTTGCCTTTGACTACAGTGATGCGAGTCTCTATTTGTGGTTTATTGGATAGGTCGGGAGAAATCTTCCATTCTGGAAGATATGGAACAACACGATTGACCCCCTCAATACTAGTTATTCGTTCAGCTTGTTTGACTGTCATGCTGACTAGATAGGCGAAGTCTGGAACGTAGCTCTCTACAGATGCCCCTTCGGCAGCCAATGCTTGTTTAGTTGAATCGTCGATAGGTCCGTTAAATTGAACGACAAACAACTTGGGAGCCGTATCGTTTTCATCGCCAAGAGGAAGCAAGAACGAGCTAGGATCACTGGCAGATCCGATCGTTCCCGTTTTGAAATAAAGCTGCGGTCCATCGGGTGGTGAAACTGCTCCGCCGTTTGCTTGCTCATTAGTTGCCAAAGCGGTTGGAATTGCACCGGCAAACAACACACTGGCCGCAACCCATAAGGATAATAATCGTTTCAACATGAAGGCTCACTCTCCCCTGATTCTATCTTTTTGTTTACTGCTCCCAGTCTAGCAAATGCTATTCTGAGACTCCTCCTCTCTAATTTTTATATCTCGCATTTCCTAATATACTATTTTTTGGATATTTAACAAGATGAGTAGAGAACGAAAAATGGCTCTTTTTTGCTCAAAAGCAATCGTTGTCCTTAGGCCAGAGCAGAGAGTCCTATCCGAATGCAGCAAAAAAGCCGCATAACGATGCGGCCTGACTAACGAAGTAATCATTTTTGAGTTTATCATTTTAATAGAGTTAGTTCCGCAAAAAGAATGTCTTTCATTTTGGCATCATATTTTCCTCAGGCAGTACAATACGGATAGTTGTACCTTTACCTACGGTGCTTTCGGTTTCAATAAGGCCGTTGTGCCGCTCGATGATTCTTTTTACAATAGATAAGCCAAGCCCGCTGCCCCCCTGCTCCCGGTTGCGCGAACGGTCGGCCTTGTAAAATCGCTCGAAAATGCGGGACAAATGCTCCTCCGGAATACCGGCCCCGCTGTCGCGAACATAAATATGCCACTTTTCACCGACGCGTGCTGCGCCCATTTCAATTTCACCGCCCGACGGAGTAAATTTAATGCTGTTGGTCAGTAAATTCACCCATACCTGCTGCATCAGCTCTTCATCCGCATAAGCCGTTATTTCCGGCAGTTCTGCGCGAAGCGACAGCCCTTTGCCCATCCATTGCGGCTCCAAAGCAAGTGCGGCGGTGCGAAGTCCCCTATCGAGCCGATAAGGCTTAAGATCGAGCGGATAGCTTTCACTATCGAGCGAAGCAAGCTTCAGCAAGTTATCGCTAAGAGCGGAAAGCCGTTTGCTCTCCGTTTCGATAATGGTTAAATACCGGTCGCGAGCAGCTTCGTCCAATGTGCCGGTCCGCAGCACTTTCGCAAATCCCCCGATTGAAGTTAAGGGAGATTGAATCTCGTGTGATACATCGGATACAAATTGCTGGCGCAGCAGCTCCATTTGCTTCAAATCGTGAGCCATGGCATGGAAATTGTGCGCAAGCTCCGAAAACGGCTCATTTTTCCCAATATGATCTAAGTTAACATCAAAATCTCCTTTAGCAATCCGGCGCATCGCCCCATTCACCTCATCGATGAGCGGGAAAGAGCGCGGATTCATCCAATGGCCAATCGCATAAGCTCCCAAAAAGAAGATAAAGGAGCCTGTCATGCCAACAGCCATAACGAACCAATAACGCGGCGCATCGGGAGCCCATTTTTGAAACAAAAACGACATACCGACATAGGCAAGCGACAGAGAGGCGATCCAGCAAAGGAGCAAAGCGGCAAAGATAATGATCCATCTAAGCTGACCGTTCCATCTATCCATGAGGGACTCCCTTCTCCAACCGGTAGCCGAGCCCTCGAATCGTTTGAAGTCGAACGGGAATGTTCCACTCCGCAAATTTATCGCGAAGACGGTTTACATGCACATCGAGCGTACGTTCATTTCCGTCAAAATCGATTCCCCAAATGCCCTGAATGAGCGATTCGCGCAGCACGGTTCTCCCGATATTTTCAGCAAGCTTGAATAACACCTCAAACTCTTTGGGAGGGAGCGCGACTGTACGCGACTCCATCTCCACCTCTAGGCTTTGCTTTCTTAGCGTAAAGCCCGCGACGCTTAGCACCGGCATCGCTGTTAGACGGTACCTTTTCAGGAGCGCCTTGATGCGGGCGAGCAGCTCGTCGGGATCAAACGGCTTGACGAGATAATCGTCCGCCCCCGCGTCAAATCCTTTTAGCTTGTGAACCGTCTCTCCTTTTGCCGTCAGCATAAGCACCGGTATATCGCGCAATGTCCGGATTTCGGCGCATAATGCGAGGCCGTCCGTTCCCGGAAGCATGATGTCCAATATGGCCAAATCGACGTTGCCGGTCTCGATTTCGTTCATTCCTTCGCGGGCATCCGCCGCTTCTTTTACCGTAAAACCGGCCCTCTTCAGAACGACCGCGACCAACTCCCGAATAAACGGGTCGTCGTCCACTACAAGCAATGTTGGCATTTTCATCCCCATGTCTCCCGCTTTCTTGCCGGATTTCCTTTCCAATATGGTTCTATTATATCACTTCTGACGAAATGGCCGCCGAATCGACGCGCAGCTGCTGATCCGCAAATTTTCGATACAGCTCATGACTTTGATAAAGCTCGTCATGTGTTCCGCTTCCCGTTACAGAGCCTTTTTCCAAAAAGACAATCCGGTGCGCATCCACAACGGTTGCCAGGCGATGTGCAATGACAATCGTTGTTCGGCCTGCCATAAGATTGCGAAGCGCTTGCTGAACAAGCTCTTCCGATTGGCTGTCCAAGTTGGACGTTGCTTCGTCCAGCATCAAAATTTGAGGATCGCGCAGCAGCGCTCTTGCGATTGCAATTCTTTGGCGTTGCCCGCCGGACAGCTTAATTCCTCTTTCGCCTACTTCGGTATTGTAGCCTTGCGGGAGCTCGCGGATAAATGCGTCCGCATAGGCCATTTTCGCCGCATGCTGAAGCTCTTGCTCGGAAACTTCCCGCTCTAGCCCGTAAGTAATATTGTCGCGAATCGTTCCGGCGAGAATCGGACTTTCTTGCGATACGTAGCCGATTTGCCGCCGCCATGCCTGAAGCGGATAGTGCCCGATGTCCCGCCCCCCGAACAAAATCGCTCCTTCCGACGGCTTATAAAATCGCTCAAGCAGCGCAAACAGCGTCGTTTTGCCGCCCCCGCTTGGACCCACGATAGCGGTTGTTTTACCTGGTTCTATGACTAAATCCACCTCTTTTAAAATAGGCTGATCAGCCTTGTAGGCAAACGATAGGCCGTTTAGCAAAATCGGGCTTGAAGAAGGCAGACTCTCCGTGCCTCCTTCCTCCTCTTCTTCTGATGCCAATATAGCCATCAGGCTTTCCGTCGCGCCTAGCGCTTTTTGGTATTGGGTAAAAAACTGGGAGATCATCATCACCGGAAACACGATCTGAAACAAATAAAGAATAAAAGCGACGAGCTCTCCTGCCGTCATAACGCCAGCAGCGATTTGCGCTCCGCCGAACCCGATAATGCCGACCAATATGAGCAAAATGACAAGCGAAACGGCAGGAGACATAATCGCCTGAATCCGCGCTTCTTTTATGCCGTAACGGAAAAGGCTGGCGATGCCCGATCCTCCCTTTTTGTATTCCGCTTGCTCAGCCCCTGAAGCTTTGACAAGCCTAATGTCGGAGACTACGCGGCTTAAAGTGGATGTAAAGGAAGCTGTCTCGTCCTGCATCCCTTTGGATATCGTGTACATCGCTTTGCCAAGCGGGATAAGCAACAAAGCGGAGGTCAAAAACACCCCGATGATCACAAGCGTCATTTGCCAGCTCATGTACAGCATTAGCGCTAATGAGCCTACTAATGAAACGAGCCCTGTCACCATATTGGAAAAATGCTCGGCCACCAGTCCTCGTACAACCGCCGTATCGTTCGTCACCCGGCTGATGACGTCCCCGGAAGCGTGCTGGTCAAAATATCCGATGCGCAGCTTCAATATTTTGCGCCATAGCATATCTCGAATCGAGGCGACCACTTTGTTGCCGCTGTAGCTGAACATAAAGACGGATAAGCTTTGCGAAGCGGCTTGAACGATAACGGCCGCTGCCATAAGCGCCGCTTGCCCGGCTCCCCATTTTTCAATTGAAAATCCGTTTACCAAATCCTTTGTCAACATCGGCACCGCCAAATAAGCAAGCGTTGCTAGCAAACTGAGCAGCAAAGCCGTTCCGAGCAGAAGTTTAGGAGGTTTTGCGCTCTTAATCAGCCCGAGCAATGCTCTCCAATTTCCTGGCGTCCCTGTTTTGTTGTTGTTCCTATAGGTTTCGTCCATCGTTTAAGCCTTCTTTCTCTCTCAAATTTGTCTTGAAGCCGCTCTCCCCGGCAATCTCAATATAACGCGTCAATTTAAACGGAATTTAAACGAACATTATTTGCTTAATCGTGATCAATGGGACCGAAGATGATATGATAAAAAAGTAGTTGGCACCGTCTGTCACCAGGAGGAATCCTTATGGAAGATAAAGATTGGACGTTACTCGAAGTTTTGTTCGAAGAAAAAAACATTACAAGAGCGGCTGAGCGGCTGTACACTTCTCAACCCGCCCTTACTTATCGCTTGCAGCAAATCGAAAAAGAATTTGGCGTTACGCTGATGTACCGGGGGCGCCGGGGAGTGGAATTTACAGAGCAAGGAGAATATTTGGTCCAATATGCCAAAGAAATGCAGGTTCGGCTTAAAAGCATGAAAGAGCTGCTTTGGAATCTCGGGGGTACGGTGCAGGGCACGCTTCGTATCGGAACGGCGAGAGCCATTGCTCTGTATAGACTTCCCGCTTGGTTGAAAGCGTTTACCGAGCAATACCCGCTAGTCGATTTTACAGTCCAAACGGGTTTAAATCCTGAAATTATCGCTTCGGTTCATAAGCAGGACGTGCATATCGGAATTGTACGCGGAGATCATCATTGGCCGGAGGAAAAGATTGTACTGGAGCAAGAAAATATTTGCATTTTGGCGAATCGGGAAATCGATTTGGACGACCTCCCTTCACTGCCTAGAATTCTTTATCAGACGGACCCCGCTTTAATTATGACGATCGACACTTGGTGGAAAGAACGGTACGGGAAGCCGCCTACTATTTTTATGTCGGTCGATAATATGGAAATTGCGAAACGGATGATTATGAACGGTCTCGGTTATGCCATCGTACCGAACATTTTAATAGAAGAAGGAGATGAGCTATACAGCCAGCGGTTGATAGACCGAAGCGGCAAGCCTGTTTTGTGGACGACATGGATGTTTTATCGAAAAGCGTTTTTGGAGTTGTCTGCGGTCCGTTCGTTCGTCCGCTTTTTGAATCAGGAGTCGAAGCGAAACGGTCAGCCGGGGATAGATATTTAATTTTTTTATCGTAAACCATCCAGTTTATCTATTTTTCTAATCGAACGGCCAAAGCTATAATGAACACCATGACAGATGGGAGATGACTATCATGGTGTTCCGCATCATTATTCTCTGTATATTTAGCTTTCAAATTGTATTGAACATGACCAGGCCCATTATTACGCTTTACAGTTCTGACTTAGGTGCATCAACGCTTGAAATCGGATATTTGACCGCAGCTTACGCGATCTTGCCGCTGCTGTTTTCCATTCATGCCGGAAGGTTCGCCGATAAGGTAGGAGACCGCATTCCGGTGCTGACCGGATTTATCGGCTGTATGATCGGGATGATTTTTCCGCTCCTGTTCGGCACCATTTGGTCCATCTACGTCTCGCAAGTCATTATAGGTATATCCCACGTGCTCATCGTCATTTCGCTGCAAAGCGTCATGGGTCTTTCCGCAACCCCGGAAAAAAGAGACTATTATTTCAGCATGTTTTCGACTGCCGTATCGGCCGGGGCCGTTGTAGGCCCGGTGGCTGGAGGTTATTTAGCGGAACATCTCTCTTACGAATCCGTTTTTGCAGTATCGCTTGCTGTCTGCGTCGCCGCTTTTTTTGTCGCACTACAGCTGCGGTCGCCTATTCGGGCAAAAGGAAAAACCGATTCCAACCTGCTTTCTTCTGTCAAAATGTTAAAAGTTCCGGTGCTGCGCAAAGCGATGATTTCGAGCGCTCTCGCCTTGTACAGCCGCGATATTTTCGTCGCCTATTTTCCGTTGTACGGTAAAGAACTGGACTTCTCTACCTCCACAATCGGCTGGATCATAACGATTCAAGGCATTACGATGGTAGCGGTACGCTTATTGTTAACGAGGTTAACAACCGCATTTGGACGCGATTATGTACTGATGGCTTCCATTTTTATTGCTGGCCTTTCCTTCTTTTTGGTTCCGTTCACGGAAAAGGTATGGTTGCTCGCCATTTGGAGCGCTTGCATGGGCGCGGGTCTTGGCTGCAGCCAGCCGCTTTCGATGACAACGACGTACAACGCATCGCCAAAGTCGAAAACCGGCGAAGTACTTGGTCTTCGTCTTACGATCAACCGGGCTTCACAGCTTGCTGCGCCGCTTTTTTTCGGCATTGTCGGTTCAACGACGGGGTTGCTGTCCGTGTTTCTATTAAGCGGAGCTTTTCTAGTCGGCGGCACTTGGGTCATTAAGCCGGGACGGAATGATGGCCGTCCGGAGGAGGAAACGAGTTGATTCGAAGGGAATCATACCCGCTAACGGGTATTATTGATATGCATGTCCATTCCGCACCGGATGTCAGGCAGCGCTCGCATAACGATTTTGAACTCGCAGAGGATGCCGTTCGAATTGGCGCCAAAGCGGTCGTCATCAAGTCCCATCTGGTACCGACGATGGACCGGGCTTATTTAGTGCAAAAAGTATTCCCGGACGTCTCCGTTTTTGGAAGCGTTACCCTAAACTATTCGGTTGGCGGAATCAATCCGTATGCAGTCAAAGCCGCCTTGCAGCTCGGGGCTAAGACGGTATGGCTTCCAACGCTCGATGCCGCCAATCATCGTATGCAAACAGGCGGATGCGGAGGTATTGAACTGTTTCAGGACGGCAAAACAACGGCCGCTTTAATTGACATCTTCCGTTTGGTGTCGGAGTTTGACGCTATATTAGCGACAGGCCATCTCTCCCCTCTCGAAATATTTAAAGTGGCCGACGAGGCCAAAAAATATGGTGTGCAAAAGCTCGTCGTCACTCATCCCGAGTTTAGTCTCATACGGCTTACCTATTCGCAACAGCGCGATTTAACCGAAAACTATGGCGTTTATTTGGAACGAACATACGCTCAGCCCATCGGCGGCGGCAAATATACATCCAACCTGCTCGAAAATGTAAAAGCGATTGAGGCCGTTGGCCCAGAATCCACAATTGTGGCGACGGACAGCGGCCAGATCGAGAATCCGCCATGGCGCGATACGATCCGGGACTATGTCGATTATTTGCTGCACAGCGGCCTCTCCCCTGAGGCTGTTGATCGTATGACGAAAATAAATCCTGCCCGTTTGCTGAATCTAAAATAAAACAAAAAGCGAAGTCGTTTTATAGGCTTCGCTTTTTATATGGGTATAAGGTTTACATAATTATAATTATGTAATGTCTATTCGTCAATCATCCGTTTTTGCTCTTTTTTATTATCCATTGAGAATTCCTTAATATAAATGAGTTCCATCCATGCTTCTAAAGTTTCTTTTATTTCAAAACGGTCTCTAGATCGTTTTTCTTTTAATGTATCCCAGTTCTCATTCACTGCGACAAGAACGAACTCTCCATCTGTGCTCGAATCCGGGTACCAGCCTAAATCGAGAAGCAACGTTTCTTTTCTCTGCTTGGGTACAAGCCAACTGCCCTCTTCAAGCTTCATTTGGTGAATTTGTAATAAATCTTGAGTAAAATAGTGCCAATTGGCAATAAAATCATCTTTTTCAGGTTCTGGCTCAACATCATAAAACCTGTTATAACATACTGCAAAGCCGGTAGGAAAACGCAGTTCCATTAGATTCATTTAATTGATTATCTCCCCTATTTAGCCCGCTGCGGCTTATCCAGCCAAATGTCTTTAAAGTCGATCCAGCCAAGCGAATTTACTCCGACCCCTTTTATGCTAGGGTTGTAATACATGTTTAGCTTTTTATGCAAAAGGAACAGAACATGCTTCTCATCCCGCAGCATCCGCTCTACTTCCATCAGCTCTTTCCATCTATCTGCACCATCCTTGCAGGCGAGTGCCAGCTCAACCCTTTCTTTGATGCATGTCAAAAGCTCAGGGTCCAGATGCTCGCGCAAAAAGTTGCCCGTCTGCTCAAAACATTCAATCATGCACACCTCGTCTTCGGCGAACACGACGCAATAGAGTAGGCAGTCCACTTCCTTCAGCACTTTTTTGTCCCGAATGCTTCTCCAGCTTTCCACTTGAACTTCGACGACAACGCCGTAACGATGGAGTTCATTTTTTAGCCATTGTGCATCCGTTTCATGAATGCCGTAGGTGCCAATTTTAATGGTTTCGCCCCTATAGCCGCACTTGGCAAGCAAAGACAATGCCATGTCGACATCCCAATGCTCCGCCCGTTTATACGATTCTTCACAGGGGTAAAAGCCGCTTGCGGGATACATCCGGTCTTCCCCCAATTCTCGAATCATCCGGCTTCTATCGATGAGCAAATCGATCGCTCTGCGAAAATCCACTGAATGCTGAGGCCCGTCTTTTCCTCTGTTCCAGGTGAGCATACTGCATCCATTGCATACATATTCGACTTTTTGCCAATGCTGCTCCATCGGGGCGTTTTTTAAGTCATGGTCTACAAGGAGCTGTTCCCAGCTTTTTGAATAAGCGACGGTATCCTCCGGCATGGTCACGATGACAACCCCGTCCAGATGGGCGCGGCCTTTAAAATAATGCGGATTGGCCTCCATCGTGAAACGGTCGGGGGTCCATTCCAAGAAGCGGAACGGTCCCGTTCCGACGGGATGCAGCCAGAAGTGCTCATCCTGCGCAACCAAGTCATGCGGCACAATCGAAAGTCCCGGTGCGCACAGGAATCGCGGGAGCAGCCAGTTCGGCGAGCTCAACTTGATCGTGACCGTCCGGGGACCTTTTGACACCACCGTGTCTACAGTTCTAACAAACCAGCCAGAGGCCGTACATCCCCGCAATCTTTCCAACGAAAAGACAACATCCTCCGCGACAAGCTCTCTTCCGTGATGAAAAAAAACGCCTTTCCGAAGGTAGAACGTCCATTCCGTTCCGTCGGCGTTATGCTCCCAGGCATGAGCAAGCGAAGGACCAATTTTGCCTGTGTCTCTATCCGATTGAAGAAGACAGTCAAATAACTGCTTGATCATATGGGCGCTAAATGCGTAATACAAGTCTTTTGGATCCAGGGTCAGGATCGGCCGATAAACGGGAAGCCGCAGCAAATCCGCTTCCAGATCGTTTACAAGCTCGGTGCGGCAGCCGAAATGGCTATTCATCCATTCTACAAATTGATGGCGGACGGAAGTACCCTCCCCGAATCGATCAATCCATTCAAAGGCTTGCTGGTACTCTCCCTTTGCCGCAAGGCTTTGAGCCGTATCGAGCAGCAATTTTTCTTTGGCCGCAAGGAACGTGATACGGGAATGATGTCCCCTGCCGCGTCCGGCCTGCCAATGGATTAAGCCATCTTCCTCCAGTTTGCGCACAATAAGCTTTACATTCCGCTGCGTGCAAAACCAAACATCGGCGAGACCGTCAAGCGTCACGTCAATCGGCTTGCCAGGCCCCGCTTCTCCTGCAATTTTTGTATACATCATTAAGTACCGTTCTTCGCTATGCAACCTCTCTCGCCTCCTGCATCATAACGCTTTTGGATAAAAGGGGAAATGAATGATTCAGATTATACTCTTTTTAGTCCCCTTTTTACAGAGCATAATGAACGTAAGACAAAGAAACGGAGATGATCATCATGCTAACGAATGAATACGTGCAGCATCAGCAATGGAGGGATCGTGAAGCGGAATGGAATCGCAAGGCGGAAAGAGGAGATTTCGCGCATCCTGAGCGGAAGCCAAAACCATCGGCTTTCCGGAAATGGGCTTCGGCTCATAAGCCGGGCTCGAAAAAGGCCGAAATATCCGCCAACCATTGTCAGACGAAGCGAGGCGCACTAAACTAAACAGAATGATGATAAGCAGCTTATATAAAGGAGCATTCACCATGACTGAACGGTTAGAAATTGTACAATTGAATCAGCTAACAAAAGAACAACTCGCGCAGCTTGCATCTTTGCTGATCGGAGTTGTGGAAGACGGCGCCTCCATCGGATTTCTTCCTCCTCTGACCGAACATGAGGCTATTGCATATTGGAGCGGCGTATTGGAGCCTGATCATGTGCTTTGGATTGCAGTTCTGGGAGAGGAGATCGTCGGAAGCGTCCAGCTTCAGCTTGCGGCAAAGCGCAACGCTTCCCACCGAGCGGAAATTGCCAAGCTGATCGTAGCACCGGTTCATCGAAGAAAAGGGATTGCCCGTTTGCTCATGCAGGCAGCCCATGAACGGGCGAAGCAAGAACGCCGCAGCCTCATTGTCCTCGACACAAGAGAAGGCGATCCTTCTAATTTCTTATATTCATCGCTAGGCTATCAAACGGTTGGCCGAATTCCCCGATTTGCGCAGTCCGCAAGCGGACAATTAGAGGCTACCGTCATTTATTACCTCGAACTATAATTCCATTCTGCAAGGCGCCCATCGTCCATTTCAAAAAAAAAAAACGGAGCGCGCCTGCTGAAGGCAGCGCTCCGTTTAATCGTTTTAGCCAAAAAAATAGCTGATATAAATCATCAGGAGCAGTCCAATAATGAACGAATAAGTCGCTGGCCGCTCGTAGCCGTGCCCGTGCGTCTCCGGGATCAATTCTTTGTAGACGATAAACAGCATGGCTCCGGATGCAAAAGCAAGTCCATAGCCGATTAACGATTCGACATAGCTGGCGGCGAAATAACCGACAACAGCTGAAAGCATCTCCATTAAACCGGTAGCTGCCACAATTAGAATCAACTTCAGCTTGCTTACTTTCGATTGGGTCAGAAAAATCGCGAGCACGAGTCCTTCCGGCATATTTTGTGCGCCAATGGCAATGGCGACCATCGGGCCGAGACCTTCGTTTGCGCTGGCATAGCTGAAACCGGTACTTAAGCCTTCCGGTATGTTGTGAATAAAAAGCGCAAAAATAACGAGCAGCGATTTGGAATCGAACGAGCTAATGCCCCGTTTTTGCTCAACGTCGATATGAGGGATGTTTTTTTCCAAAAGATCAAGGACGACGACTCCAATGATAAAACCTATCGTCAGCGGAATGAGTCCGGATTCCTTTAATGCTTGCGGCATTAAGCCGAATGTGGAAGCGGATACCATAATCCCCGCCGTAAAAGCAATAAGAATGTCCTTCCATTTCTCGGACAGAGAACGGACAAACAATAACGGCAAGGCGCCAAGCACCGTTGCCATAGCCGAAATAAAACTGCCGAGCAGTGCAGCGGTCATCCCTTTTCGCCCCTCATCGTTGTAATTGTTTCAAAAAGCATATATCCCTTACTTGAATAAATTTCCCCATATAAGTGATAGGCTTATTTTGTTGCATGCGTTCGATAGCGTCGTGAAGCGGAAGCCAGACCGGCTGAATTGCCGTAGAGTGCTGTTCTTCCGGTTGTTGTGATTGAGAATGCCTCTTTTTGGCTCTTCCTATGTATCCGTATGAAAATTGAAGCAGCTCATGTTCATCTCGATATTCTATAATAAGCCCTGCTTCATGCGTTAATTCCACATCCGCACCAATATCTTCGAGCGTCGCTCTTTTTAATGCCGCTTCCATCGTCTCGCCTTCCAGCACTTCTCCGCCGGGAAGCTTGTAGTAATCTTGGTTTCGCCTTTGCAGAAGCGCCACCTCACCGTTTTCGTTAAAAACGACGGCTCTTACCGCCCTGCGGAACCAAAAGGGCTTGCCGCTTCTTTGCGTGTTGCTATTGCCCCCGTTAATGTCCAGATCGGATTCATATATTTCTTTAATCAGTTCCATGCTGAAAGTTCCCTTCTAGTTGAGTAAAATGGTTTGTCATATTCAGCTTTCCCGATTATACAATGTCTTGGATTACAGGGAAAGTAAAAAGGGTCTTCCGATAGGTATTATTTCATAAAAAATATTAACATTTCGACATTATTCGACAGCATTTTCTAAAAGTCTGTCGTATGATTTGAAAGTTGCATATACATACTCGGAAGGGGAAGCATTCATCTTGTTTAAAAAACTTAGTAAAATCGCAATTGCTTTTGCAATTGCCTTCGGTACCTTTACTTGGTATTCCGGAGACACTACGCATGCACAAGTTTCTTCGCCGCTTGATAAGGGGCTCGAAACAGAAATTCGCGAGGAGCTTGGTCTCAAAGCCAACGAGCCCGTAACGTCGGACGAAGTTCATATTTTGAGGGGACTAGTTATCGAAGACGCTAAAACGGTGCGTAGCCTAACTGGGTTAGAAGAGGCATTTTTCTTGAACTATTTGTTTATTGGCGGAAGCAACAGCAGCTTGGATATTTCTCCACTGCTTGAAATCGATTTGGGCGTACTCGCCATCAATACCAAAGCTTTGAATCAGGGAGGACAAAGAATTATCTCCGAACTGAAAAAAGCGGGAGTATTGATTGTCGATTTGTCGGAATCCGAGCAATATACGGCTCCGATTAAGGTTTTTGTTGACGGTGAGCAGCTTGAACTGACGCCGGTTGTCGTTAATGGAACAACGATGGTTCCGTTCAGACCGCTATTCGAACATTTCGGCCTTAGCATCGGCTGGGATAATAAGACGCGTACCGTCACTGGAACAAAAGAAAAACTTAAAATCTCAATGGTCATCAATAACAAAACAGCAAACGTGAGCGGTCAAAAAGTGAGTCTTCCAGTCGCTCCGACCATTAAAAACGGCACGACGCTCGTCCCTCTCCGTTTTATTGGCGAAGCGACAGGCAAAAGAGTCATTTGGGACGGTCATGTGCGCACCATCCATATTGACTCCACGATCACCTCAATCAATTTTGAAGTTTTGTATGCTCACGCTACTGAGTATACAGGAGGTCAGCAGAACGGACTTCCTCATGGACAAGGCAAGCTGCATTACAAAGGAAAACTGTTCTATGAAGGCCAGTTTGTAAATGGAGTTATTGAAGGACAAGGGAAAATGTACGATTTGACCGATTCCAACTCTTATTATGAAGGAACGTTCGTCAACAATCGTTTCCATGGCAATGGCAAGCTGTTTTATAACAATGGCGGCTACTACGAAGGCCCGTTTGTTAACGGAATGAGAGAAGGCAATGGCAAGCTTGTTGCCGAAGACGGAACGTTGATTTACACAGGCTCATTTAGCCTTGACACTATGCATGGAGAAGGCACGTACAACATGGGCAGCAAGTTCCAGTACGTAGGTTCCTTCAAATACGGCTTGTATCATGGATATGGCAAGTTTTATTTTAACGGGCAATTGCAATATGAAGGAGAATGGTACGAAAACTATCGTTATCATGGCGACAGCTCCATTGGAAGCATGAAATACACGGGTTATTTTAACGATGATCAGCCTCATGGCTACGGTACACTTTACCACGAGGACGGATCATTGGCTTATCGCGGAGAAGTGCGCTGGTATGAATTGACTGGTATTGGAATCATCTATTTGGAAGATGGCGATCGTTATATCGGAGAAGTTTACAACGCGTTGCCTGACGGCTTTGGTTTTATTAAATTGGGTGACAATAAAACAGTTGTCCAAATCGGTTACTATGTCGATGGGGAGTATTATGGCGAAGAGCCTCCTCCACAAACGGAAGATTCCACCATTAAGGAACTTCTCCGCTATTCGGATGCAGGGTATATTAACGGGTTTATGCAAAATGAATTCGGCCTGAAAGAGAACGAATCCATGTATTTTATTCATTTGTCATTTGAAGAAGATGTTGAATTGTTCAACAGCCTATCCAAAGCAGGCAAAGCAAAATTGATCAACAGCTACATTCAGCGTCACTGGATAGATGTCATTCTGGCAGAGAAGGTTTACGCTTATGTCATGTATGATGGCATCATTTACGCTGAAGCAACGCTCACTCCAGATATGGCCGATAGTGCCGTTTCGGTAAGCGAATTCCCGCAAGGTAAAGAAGAGTTGAAAAAACCGTAATGGATTAAAAATCCCCTTTCGTTATCCTACATGGATTTTCGAAAGGGGATTTTTTTAAGCTTGTAAAGACTTGCTGTAAGCAACTACTTGTTCATAAGACAACTTTCCGCCAAAAATATCGAGCGCGCTGCCGATCGTCAAGTCAAGCTTCCCGCTGGAAATGTTGAGAAACTGCTCCATATCCTCTAAGGAACGGGCTCCTCCGGCATAAGTCGTTGGAATTTGAACCCACTCTGCCAAATCTCGTACCAGCTTTTGCTGAATGCCGCTTTGCTTCCCTTCTACGTCCACGGCGTGAATGAGAAACTCGTCGCAGTACCCTTCCAACAATCGAATATTCGTTTCATTAACCTCACAGTCGCTGAACAGCTTCCATTGATTTGTGACGACAAACCATTTCCCGTCTTTCTCCTTACAGCTTAGATCGATGACTAGTTTGTTTTTTCCCGTTTCCGATACGATCCGGTTCAAATGATTTTCGTTTAGCTGACCGTCTCGGAAAATATACGAAGTGACAATGACATGAGTGGCGCCATGCTCCAAATAAGAAGCCGCATTATCGGCCGTTATGCCGCCGCCAATTTGCAGGCCGTTCGGGTATTGCTTCAATGCCTGCACCGCTGCTTCTTCATTACCCGGTCCGAGCATAATGACATGCCCTCCCGTTAATTCGTCTTGGCGGAAACGTTCGGCGTAATAAGCGGAGTCATAAGAGGATACAAAATTTTCGATAATGGCATCGTTAAGCGTTTCTCCGACAATCTGTTTCACTTTCCCGTCATGCAGATCAATACAAGGTCTAAATTTCACCGCGATTCCTCTATTCCTGTAAAATAAAATGGCATCTGCTTCCTATCATTCTTTCACCATTTTGCCATACAGGGGGCAGGTTCGCAATAATAGATCGCGAATCTAGCAAAGTTTCAAATAGTCGGCTAATGCCTCTCTCCAATGACGGAATTCAGCAAAGCCATTGTTTCTTGCAGCAGCATGGTTCAAAACAGAGTAACGGGGTCTTAGCACAGGACGAACGAATTGCTGAGTGGTGCAAGGAACAAGCGCGGCATCAATCTCGCTTAGCTCAAAAATCGCTTTTGCAAATTCATGCCATGAACAAGATCCGGAATTGCTGGCGTGATAAAGGCCGTAATTATTCGATTGAACGAGACGGACCAAAAATTCGGCCAAATCCGCGGCATAAGTCGGCGAGCCGAATTGATCGTCTACAACGGAAATCGTTTTATTTTGCCTAGCCAAATCTAGCATAGTACGTACAAAATGATTGCCGTATCCTCCATAAAGCCAAGAGGTTCGAACAATGAAGAAGTTGGAGCAAATGGACTCTACGTACAGCTCCCCTGCCCTTTTGGATTTGCCATATTGGTTTAATGGGTTGGGCTGGTCCCCTTCTGTGTACGGCTTCCCGCTGCGTCCATCAAAGACGTAATCTGTGCTGATATAGCACAACTTGCTGCCGACCTCCTGAGCTGCCGCAGCCATATTCCGTGTCCCGTAACCGTTTATTTGAAACGCCAGTTCCTGCTCGCTTTCCGCTTGATCCACAGCCGTATAGGCAGCGCAATGAATAATGGCAGCGGGCAGATGGAACTTTGCGGCTCCTCTGCATTCGTCTCCGTTTGTCACGTCGAGTTCGTTCCGGCCGAGGGCGACGACGTCAATGGAGTATTTTCCAAGCGTATGAACAAGGACTTTCCCCAGTTGCCCGTTTGCTCCGGTAATCATTATTTTCAACTGTCATCCCCCCTCCCATTAACCGATTCCCGAATTCAAGCCAATCCCGAGAGGATCATGACACTGCTCTCCAGCAGCTCATCATGCTCGGCATTCTCCGTATGATCGTTTGTGGAAGTAAAGGGATAAGAGCGATGGAATAGCCTTATTTGGCGTAAAGGATGTTCAGTGCCTTCATGACCGCAGTCCGTAGCAACAGCTTTAATTTGTGGAGGAATCGTTCGTTTTAGAGCTCGTAATTGCCTTCGTGTCCTATCGGATACAGATTCCCCCGCTTCCAGAAGGAGAAGGTACGGCTCTCTGGCAGCTTCAATCGCCTGCTTCCATTGTGCGGTGCTGTCGGTTACATTTTGCACATTCAAGCATTGCACATGAGCAGAGGACAACAACAGATCGGTAAATTGTCCCTCCAAATCGACCACGATGACTTCATCGGCAAGTCCGCTAATGGAATGAAGCGATTCCAACAGCTGTTTTTCGTTTGCAGCTTTGATGCAGCAAGTCAAGCGGATGTCTTTTTTGTACA
This sequence comes from Paenibacillus sp. GCM10027627, assembly GCF_042675505.1. Taxonomy (NCBI): domain Bacteria; kingdom Bacillati; phylum Bacillota; class Bacilli; order Caryophanales; family Paenibacillaceae; genus Paenibacillus; species Paenibacillus sp. GCM10027627. The sequence goes on along the minus strand of NZ_JBHTHB010000001.1, from coordinate 866,723 downwards.
ATAGCGAAAAAATATCCGTTCCCCACTTCTCCAGTGCGCGGTACCGATTTTGATACAGGAGCAGCGAAGTTTTGTCGACGCGAACTTCCTTCATCGTCGCATGCCCGACATGGTGAACAAAGCTGGCATTGGCAATGACCAACCGGTATCCGGCAAATGCAGCTCGAAGACATAGATCGTCATCTTCAAAATTGCCGAGGCCAAAAAGCTCGTCGAACCCCCCAATCTCATCGAGCACACTTCGCCTCACGAGCAGACAAAACCCGATCAGCCTGCGCACTTCCGTAATCGTCCCTTCGAAAGTGCTGCCATGCTCGATAGCAAACGAGTCGAGATCCAGCAAGTCCGTATAGGGTACTTTTATGACTTGATGTCCACTGGCATAATTGGTAAACGGCCCGCACATTCCCACATCGGGGCTAGACTGCAGCGCTTGCAGCATATGGCCGAGCCATCCCGGCGTAACAACCGTGTCGTTGTTCAAAAATAAGACGGCTTCTCCAGTCGCGGCTTCCAAGCCTTGATTGCAGGCGACGGCAAAACCTCTATTTTCTGCGTTGTTAATGAGACGTACATCCGGCTGCAGCTCCAAATAAGCTTTTGTCATATCGGTGGATGCGTTGTCTACAAAAATGAGCTCATACTCTTCCGGCGTATGCTTTCGAATGCTCTCCAAACAAAGTACCGTATGATGAAATTGATTATGGGTTAAGATGACAATGCTTGTTTTCATGGAATGATCCCCGCTACCTTTGCCTTTGTAAACTCAAACCTGTCGCCCAACGACTCTTTGAAATAGGCCCGGTTAAACAACATGCTAGGATGATCCGGAAGAAATCCAAGCGCAATTTCATTATGGTAGCAAGCCTTCTCTTTATCATTTAATTGATCGTAGCAGACGGCGAGCTTCAAATGCGGCACCCAAGTCCAAGTCGAGGCTTGTGTCATCGTCAGTTGATCCGACGGAATTTCAAGCTGTGTCGCCAGCTCAAACCAAAAAACGGCTTGATGCAGTCGATGGCGGTCAAGCCATATTTCCCCGATTTGACAGCAAATATCGGAATGGGGCTTATCAAAATCAAACGAACGGAGCAGTACGGGCAGCCGTTCTTCCTCACGGTTCAGCTTCACCAAGCACTGCTCTATTTTTAAGCAGGCTTGAACGTTATCCTCGGACCAGCCTTCGCCTGTATCCAAAAACCTTTCATAATAAAGCAGAGCTTCTTCGTATCGGCTGTGATCCTTCAACTCATTGGCGAAATAGTACAAATCTCTGGGAGAAAACGTTTCCCCTGCCGCGAGACGGTTTTCATATATGTTCAAATTGCGGTCTGTATGTTGCTTCTCTTTTTTATGATAGATGCCAATATCGCTATGATAAAGTTGGCCGGCAACCGCCAAATATTCATGCACTGGACCGATCCATTGAAAACCGGCGTCTCTGCGAACTAAGCGATTGCGCCGCATCGTAAACAGCGGTTCGCCAGACTCCGTCGTAGTCAAAATGTACGGCATGGTCACGCTTTGAACTTCAACGGACAATTCCGATTTTAATTGGTTAAAGGCGGCATGAGCTTTGTCGTCCAGCACATCATCGGCATCCAGCCACAAAATATACTCCTTTGTCGCCTTGCTGAATGCAAAATTTCTCGCTGCCGCAAAATCGTCAATCCATACAAAATCATAAATACGGGCATTATAAGCAGTCGCTATCTCTTTAGTCCGATCGACAGATCCCGTATCTACAATAACGATTTCGTCCACTAATGCTTTGACGCTGTCCAAACAACGCGGCAAACTATCCTCTTCATTTCTTACGATCATGCACAAGCTAATAGCGATTTTATTTTGTTCAAGCTGAAGCAGACGTGACAAGGCCGCTGCCGCTTCCGGATGCGCTGCATCTTGCTCAAGGCAACTGCGGTAAGCTTCTTTTGCAGCCTCATGGTGTTTCAGCCCCTCATGGCAAAGTCCGATGAAATAATGGGCATGAAAGCTGCCCGCCCCGCGCAGCGTCAAATGTTGCAGATTCTCTTCTCCCAATTCAAGGCAATGCTGAAACGTTTCAAGGGCAAGCGAATATTTTTGTTTATGGTATAAAATAATGCCTTTATAATAATGAAGATCCACATAATCGGGATAAAGCTGGATCGCCCGCTCAATCGAAGGCCATCCGCCGTCATAGGCTCCATTGGAGATAACGGCATCATACTTCAGTTTGTAGCATAGGGACGGCGGCAATTTTCCAAGATCAATAAATGATTTGATGGCTATGTTAACTAAATGGTATGCCCTCTCATACTGACCTAGACGGTAATATTCGCTTGCCAAATGATAATCGACCCATGGACTGTAGTCTTCCTTTTTCCTCTCGTTCTCCAGCAGCAGCTGATTTCGTTCAGCTTTGTTGCGGCTTTGCACATAATCATCCATATACCCGTAATGATGAACTTTAACCGGCAGCGTATGAAGGTTAAAGGATGTGCCGAGTATTTCCTCCACATTGAGCTGCTCATGGATAGCCCCATTAAACCTGAATCCGATATGATTGCGGAATACTCGATGATGGCGCACCAAATAAGACCGGCTTTCGCTGGCCGGTTCTTCTCCGATATAATTAATGAGCTCGACAACCGCAATATCCGTATCCCGTTCGGTTAATATTTGGCGCAGCAAAGGAGCGGTTTCACGATCGAGCACTTCATCCGCATCGAGCCACAATATCCAATTGCCCGTAGCGTACTGCAAACCAAAGTTTCGAGCCTCCGCAAAGTTTTCGTTCCATTCCATCGTTAGCACGGTCGCTCCATAGGATTGACAGATCGAGACGGTGTCGTCCGTTGAACCGGTATCTACGACGATAATTTCATCTACGACTCGTTTAGCGCTCTCCAAACATGCAGCGATTCCTTTTGCTTCGTTTTTAACGATCATGCATAACGAGATGCGCTCGCTCGCAGGAGTAAGTGACATGCCGTTCATCCTTCCTTGTTATAATGTTGGACAAAACGTCTACGGTATTTTTCATAAGAGAGGGCATCGAAGTCATCGCCGTTGTAATGAATGCACCAGGGACTTCGAGTAACGGGAACTGCAACGCCATAGCCTGCTTGCCTCATTTCAAAGGAATGAGAAGTATCGTAAAAGTGAAACCCGTCGAATAAATCCTCTCTCCAAGGGATATCGATTTTTGTGGCCATAAACAAGCCGTCAATCGCTTCTACAGCAACCAAATCATCACTCTCATGCCATCCCTTTGGGAAACGAAGAAGGCTGAAGGTGTCGCGGCGATGCTCGATCACTTGGCCAACCAGCCCCTCCCCTTCCCACCATACTCCGCTTTCCGGCATCTTTACGCATCCGGCAAGTCCAATCATGCCAACGCTTGGATGCCGCTCAAACAGTTCAATCATTTCAAGCAGCACGTTTGAATAAATCAAAAAAGTGTCTTGATGAAGGTAAACTTTATAGGCAGCTTCAAGTTCTATCGATTTGTTATAGCCGCTAGCCATTCCATTGGCGTTTTCAATCTCGCAAATCTCGACCGAATACCCTGATGGAACGGCTAAACTGGCAATTTGCCTTTTGGCTTGCTTACGCAGCGAAGAATCATTGACGCACATAATAAATATAATTTTGCGCACTGTCATTCAAGCAGCCGTTCCTTTCTATCCGCCATAAAGATGAAGTATGTATATGCGAACACCGCAAGCTTCATTCGTTGCGGCTTTGTGCTGAGTCGCTTGGCTCCGCAATAAAACAAATAGGCTGCCCGCTTGGCAACCTATCAGAAGGTTTTGTTCGACTCAAAACGTTCAAGGCGGGCGGGGTATCGTGCTTGTTAACGCAAAATGTTTAAGGAGAAGAGGATGAGCCTAAGCTGCCGACGATATTTTCAAGCTTGAATTGAAGCAGCATCTCTTTCTTAATGACATCTTGCAATGTCCTTTGGACGCTTTGGTTTATTTCCAGCAGATCAGCTATCGATGCAGGAGGGCTAAGCGGCACCGTTCCCGGCAATGTTCCGAGCACATACTGAATTTTCTCCGCCTCGGCGTTGACGATATGGGCAAGCGCCAATTCTTCAAGAGCAATGGACGCAAGCAACAGATTTACCGTTTCTTCAAACGTGATCGTAATTGTAGGAGTAATATTAGGGATGTTGGCTTGAGACATGTACGGATCACCTCAACCTTTTAGTCTTAGATTTTGTCTGTTTCATAAAGCACAAATTGTTAAGTATTGTCACAGTCGAACCCCCCGCCGCACTCTATCTATGTGTATGCTGCAAGGCTCATCCAACTGAACCTCCTCTTTTTTTTATATTTGTATAAAAAAAGAACCCTCCAAGGGCGCATAAACGCTGGAGAGTTCCTCATTACAGTTGGTGTTTACGCCAGTCGGATAATGGTAAGAGATACGCCTACCGCTCCGTCTGATGCTGTTGTTGTATCGGAAGCCCGATCGTTATAAATTTGAAGCACGTTGGTCACAGCCGTCGTCGACAAAATGTAATGCCCGGAAAGCTGTTCCTCCACGCCTACCCCGCCGCCGTTGCCCACATGACTGCCAAAAAGAGGGACGCCGTTTAATCGAAGCGCATAACCAATTCCTTCGGATGGCATTTGGAAGCCTTCAAAATAGCTCAAGATTAAATAAGTCTGATTAGGCGATAAAATAATGTTCGGCGACCCGGCGGGATGCGAAATATCCGATCCGCCGTTGCTGGCAATATCAAGCTCAAAGGTGTACGCATCTCCCGGCTCAGCCGTTTGTTGAATAATGGTTGCCACTTGAATATTGCTGGAGGCAAACGCGACGCCTGTAGCTCCAGTTGCGCCTGTCGAACCTGTAGTGCCTGTGGCACCGGTTGCTCCAGTCGCTCCAGTACCAGTTGCTCCAGTGGCGCCAGTAGCACCAGTCGCTCCCGTTGGGCCTGTCGATCCGGCGCCGCCCGCTCCCGTTGCACCTGTAGCTCCAGTTGCTCCAGTAGCACCGGTTGTTCCCGTAGCACCGGTTGCTCCAGTCGCTCCAGTACCAGCCGGTCCAGTTGCGCCAGTAGCGCCGGTGGCACCTGTCGCTCCCGTTGGTCCCGCCCCTGTGCCGCCGGGTACAAAGTTTAATATCGTATCCAGTTTACTGTTTAACAGCATTTCTTTTTTTATGGATTCTTGCAAAACCGATTTTACGCTGTCGTCAATGGCAAGCAAGTCGCTAATCGTGGCAGGGACGGATAAACCTGGAATCGTGCCGACGACATATTGAATTTTTTCCGCTTCCGCATTGATAATATGGCTAAGGCCCAGTTCTTCCAAAGCAATAGATGATAACAATAGGTTTAGAGCATCGTCCAATGTGACGGAGATATTCGGTGTAATATTGGGGATATTCGCTTGCGACATTCCCATCTCTCCTTTTTCTGTTTCATTTACCTTGCTGTCAAGTCTGAACACCATGACGTATGCTGCTTAAATAAACGCAGTGGTCCACAATATATTTAATGGAAGCCTCGCCCTTGTTTTTCAAATCAGGAAGCTTAAAGATCGATCTTCCCGGCTTGGAGTTGGCTTCGAACATCCAAATGTCGCCAGATTCGTCAATGCCGATATCGAATCCGATTTCTCCGATGATATGCGGGTGCTGCTTCTCAATTTCCTTGGCAAGCTCGATGGCTGCATGCTCAGCTTTTTGTAATATATGGAGGGTCGAGGAACCGAACGTCGGTTTCATCGCTTTCTCTGGAAGCATGATGACACCTCCATTGCGCTGATGGGTCGTAATGCTGCCTGCGCCCGCCTTTTTTGCGCCTATTCCTGCAATAACCCATTTCTCCCCCCCATCCTTTTGCAGATGAAAGCGGAAATCGACCGGGCATTGCTTTATCCGAATTAACGAAATGCCTTGCTGAACAAAATACGCTCGAATTCGGCTGCCTTCCCTTTTGCGAAGAAAAGACATAAGTCCGTCGAGTGTGGGGAACGACATCCTTCGATTGTTTCCATGTGTGCGGAATTGCAACGTATAAGTACGTCCGTAGGAGAGCGAAATTTTATAAATGCCAATTCCCATACTGCCCGCGTTCGGTTTGAAATAAAGGGTAGAGTGGCGCGTCATCATGTCTCGAACTTGGCTTGTCGTAGGATTGGATACATATTCGGGGATATACGATTTCATCTTAGAATTTATGGAGAAGAGATTGTAAATATCGGTTTTATTAAAATAGCTCCAATTAAACATCGGAATTTGTTTATCCATAAAAAGCAGCCTCAGCTTCAACAGATCGGACGACTGCTCCAGCTTCCGGTCCAAGAGGCGGTTGTACACAACATCGGGCAAAGGAGTTTGTTTCCGAACCCAGTGTTTATTTTCAAATACATAAGCCAACACTTTTTCTTCGGAAAACCTTAGATCGCTGGGAGAAAAGACGATAAAGCGGCCCCGGTTGGAGCCTTCCGCAATTAGTTTCCTAATAAATCCAGTGCGCGTGCCAAAAGGACGAGCCGAAGCAGGCGCAACCGTGTCGGTCAAAATGCCGATAAGAGGAAGTGGCGGCGGCTCTTTACGAGTCGGCGGCTGTTCATTCTGTTCATCCCGCAACTCTTCTGTATCTGTCTGAGGGAATGTCGCGGATTCTTTTGTTCTAAACTGTTCAAAAATACTTTCGGATAGGCGACTTAAATAGTCGGCGTGCAATTGCCCATCATGAGGGAGCGGCGGAAACTTCAAAAGCATACCTCCTAACTCATAGCTGCATCCAAGAGAAATGGAAGGTACATTATACGTTGTATTTGCCTCTTCGGTCACCGGTAAGCGTTTATCCCGAAAAAGACATAAGTGCCCCGCTGCTGGACAGGAGGCACCATCGTTAGCAATCTTTGTATCGTATCCTTACACAGGTATAGGAGATGAATAATCGTAATAATAGACTAGACCGTCCATTACCGAAGCGCGCAGCTTCATGCTGTGGCTTAGATCCGTCAAATATGATCGCACGATGGAGTGGGCCAACGTCAGGTGGCCGGCGGTGCTTTTGAGCTGATATTCCTGCATCACTTTTTGGACAATAGCTTCCAACGTCATAGGCTGGCTGCGAATTAGATTTAATAGATAATGTGACGTTTCATCGATTAAATGAAGATGCTGTTGAACTAATGAGCCCACATGATGATGTTTTCCCCCATGGCACAAAATATAAGCGGTGTGTTTGGAGTCTTCGATTTTTTCAAGAGATTGTTTGGCTCCGCGTATATCGGTATAATACAACAGTTTCTGCTTGCTTAACGTTTTATGGCCAAAGAGCGCATCCCCGCAATAGAACACCCCATCCGGCGTAATGACTCCGATGCTGCCTGGAAAATGTCCCGGCAATGCAACTATCGAAAACGTCGCGTCTTCTATTGTGCAATCGTGGTCTCTGTAAGCCAAAATATCAGTGACACAATCTTCGAAATGCTCTTGAGCGGGGTCGGCAGCCTCGTTCGGCAGGCATGGAATATGACCCGAAATCCAGTTTTCCAACGCTCGTTTTTCAATAAATTGTTTGGTCCAGGAAGAAGCGTATATGTTCAGATCGGCATAAAGGCTTTTAAAATACGGCAAGCCGCCAAGCTGTGACGCATGGCCATGAGTCACAATAATGGAGGCGATTCGGTACCCTTTTTTCTGAACGGCTGCTTCGATTGCTTTTGCCGTTTTTTCAGTCGATCCGCTATCAATAAGAACAGCTGATCGGTTATGCTCATTAAAATAAACGCCTATTGAAATTTGCAGATCAGCCAAATAGCTATTTCCGCTTATGCGCTCCAGTTTTAGCTCTGCCATGATTGGATTCTCCTTTGATGAAGACTCCCTCTTTTACCATAACAAACCCGGTTAAAGGAGGTAAATTAATTAAGCCGGTTTGTTTTTTCTTCCTTACGCGAGCGATGTTTTCGAAACTTCCAGATTGTACAGTATGTCTGCTGAAGCCTTCTTCCTCCTGCTCGCTCGCGAGGACCAAGCTTTCCGTTTGCTCCGATTCCTCTTCTTCTTTCTGCCACGCATCCATTTGGCTCGAATGCGCTGTGCTTAATGCTGGTTTCTCTATTGGCTGCTGCGGCTCATATGCATTTTTTATCGCATTCAAGCGCCTTAATATCACATCCATATGTATCGGATTGCCAAGCGGATGCTCTCGAAGCCCTTCCTTGATTGAATGGACGGATTGCTGCAATTCGAGCATGATTTCATTACGCTGCCCATCCTGCTCCGTATCCAGATCCTCATCCCGCTTCATTCCGCGTTCCGCTTGAAAACGCTGGAGATCCAGCACAATCGTTAACATAGAATAAATTAAATGCTCGAATACGGCTCGCTCCTTTTCGTTGCAACCCGTTCGTTTGACAAGGATTCCTCTAATCAGGAGCAAAAGCGAGTTTTCCATCCGACAAAAAGAATGGATCAAAACTTTTGCAGGGGTCGGTCGCATACAAAACGCCTCTTTTTATCGGAATTTAGTAATCAAATCCGTCGTCGCCGCTATGCGATTCTTGTTCATGAAGCTCTTCCGGTTCGGCTGGAATAGAAATGTCTTTTATAAAGGATAAGGAGTCTATTTTTTTCAGCAACAGCCATTCCGCCATCAACAAAGTGTCGAGAAGCTGAATGACCGTATGATTGAACTGAATAATTTCCGCTGAAGAGGGGCCTGTAGGAAAATCAAGATTTTTACCGACGAAGGCTTGAGCTTTATCTGCTTCGGTTAATATCAATTTGGACAACGCTTCTTCTTCGAGGGCGATAGCCTTGATCAGATGGGCGACGGCCCGGTGGTTTGGACTTGTATCTTCGTAAAAGAGCTCTTTTTTGATAACCACAGTGTTCCCCCTTCCATCTTTGCTGGAATCATTCTTCTATTTTATTCATCCGAATGATCGCCCTCGCCGTACTCCTGCAGCGAAATGACATCTTCCAGCTTAAACTGCAACAGCATCTGGTTTTTAATAATATTCCGCAGCATTCTCTCAACGCTGTGATTTATTCTAAGCGCGTCTTCCAAATTGACACAATGATCTTTCAGCATGGCTTGAATTTTTTCGCCCTCCGCATTGATGATATGGGATAGACCGATTTCCTCCAGAGCGATGGAGGTAAGCAGCAAATTGATGACCTCTTTGCGCTTTAACAAAATTTCTGGCTTTATATCGGGAATATTGGGCATAGACATCCGATTCATCTCCCTTTGCACGGTTGGTTGGTTGACCATTAGCCGACGCTTACTACACTCGACATCATTTTATGTTTGACCTGTAGTGATTATGATTGCAGCGATAAGAGATGCGGTGGCCTAAAAGCTGAAAACCGCCAACGAATGAGGCTTCGCTGGCGGTTTTCAGTTGCTATATTTTTTTCTGGTCTTATCGGTTTATTCTCCATAACTGCAACAAACCAATCACTATAATAGTAGGAAAAGCTATTTGTGGGCGGAGATTTCTCCGGTAATCGTTAGCCACAATTGCCGCTGCTTTTCCAACAATGCCGTCTCGCGATGCGCACTGAGCAAAAAATCCAGCTCGTTTAATAAAGCTTCCGGACAAAACGGCAACGAGCGCAATTGCTTCTCTATCTTTTTGTCGCCAGCAAAATAAACTTCGTTTACGGCAAATAAAACTTGCACAACCGAATGGAAAGTTTGTTGAGAGATGCCCGCCGCATAAACGGTATCGCAACGATTAATAGCGCTTATATAGTGAAAATTGTTAAGCCAAAACGTGGATTTGGGCCAAAAGGAATTCCAAATCGCACTCTTCAGCTTAGAAGGATAAACGGCTGCCCGCTTTTTCCAGTCGGCAATAATGCCATAAGGATCTTCTATCGGGCGGATAAAGCAGACTTCAGACAAGCAAATGTAATGGTAATAGCCGCTAATCGTCCAAAAGGTGGGCTCTACGTTAATGCGCCCTTCCAAACTTTCCGTAATGGATTGCTCATATTTTTCAAGCGGCTTAATGCTTGTTTCCACTTTGACGCCATCGCAATAAAAATCGACGGAGCCTCCCCAAATCGTACTGTCTATTGTCTCGTCCAAATAAATAGCGCTCTGTGGGTCCGCTAATCCATTCAGCAATGCCTTTCGCTCTGTTAACGGGATGACACCCTCTGCATAGACGTAAAAGTCGAGGTCGGAATGGACATCGGAGTACCCTTTTGCCACTGAGCCGCCTAGTGCGATCGCATAGTTCCCAACTACCATTTTTTGAATGACGGGCACAATGAGTTCGATCATTTTTTCTAAGTTGAAAGCATGCGCGTTCATTGATTAACCTCACTAGTTATTAATGTCGTTTAATGTTAGGAACTCTTTTCAGAGCCCCCTTATCGTATAAGTAATCATCGTAAAGCGACTCGAATTCGACATTTGAAATACGGACAACCGTTTTCCCGTCTCTTGCGGCGAGCGTTACCCGATCTCCTTGGTTTCTCCTTATTTTATCAAGCAATGCTTCGCTTAACTCTAGCCCCCCTTTGTTTGCTCTTAGAAAAAAGATGTCCGGCTGTGATTGATGTGCCCCTTCAAATACAAGAACCATTTCCTCCAGCCCGTCTTTGTCCAAATCCTCTACGACCATTGCCCCCCAGCTGTCAAAATATAAAAATTGATTCCGTTCGTTATCATACAAAATGTAGCGGTATAAGCCCGGGCTGTTCGCCCATTTGGCCACTCTTCCAAGAAGCAAATAACGGTCCATTCCCGCTATCGATTGCTGAATGACGCTAATCTCCTCATATCCATTAAAAAACGGGTCGATTGCGGATTCTGAAACTTCAGGTATGTCATAACTTTTGTTTCCCGCTTCCAGTATGCCTTGCACCCGGCTTGTTGTCCCGTCAAATTCCGGAGTAGATACGTATAAATACAAGGTTGCAGCATGATCTCCGATATATCCGAAATTAAGTGTTTGTTCGAGCTTCCAATGGCTGGCCGGCACTCTTTCCGGCAATTGCGAAAGCTCAATCGGCACAAAGCTCAACGAAATTTCTTGCGGCAATGCCGGGAGCAGCGGCAGCGGAGTCGAGGCGATTGGCGTAGCACTCGCACTTACCGTTTCCGAAGGCTTTGGCTTATCAGCAAGATGGGAACAGCCCGCAACAAGTAAACAGCATAACAGTCCGACCATGATTTGAGATGATAACATGAAACCACCCCTTTTTAGTTAACATAAAAAAAGTTATGTTGATTACTTATTCAGTTCGCTGCTAACCTCCCCTTTTCTAATTCAGTAATGCTCTTCTATGATTATTTGAATATATGAAAACCAAACATATGTTTGCCCGAACAAAAAAATAACCCGGTATTGGCCGGGTGGGCGTTTATGTACGAATGTAACTAGCCTAGTTGGATCGCAATACAGTCCTTGCCACGATTATACATCTTATGGCAGATACAAGAAAGCCCTAATATCGAATTTTGCTGAATTTAGGAAATGCTACCTAATCACCCTTCTTTTTAGCAACTATTTGCTACTAATTTACTAGGTTAAGTGTTTTTAATGAAAACGTGAAAGGTATTCATACTTCAGCATTGACAAAATATAAATTATGTGTTATGATAAAATATTTACTATTTACCATAGTTTTGATCTCTGATAATATAACTCTTACCTCATTTTCTGTGGGGAAAATGGTAATGCGGAGGTTCAAACGTTGAGCGCAGAAAAAAACATCAATATTTATTCCTTGCCCGTATCGGCACCTATGATGAACAAAATGGTAGTCGTATACCCTACTTTGTTATGGGATGACCAAAACGTTGTGCTCATTGACACCGCCTATCCCGGCCAGCTTCCTTTGCTGCGTGAGGCAATTGTTCGTGCAGGAGTAAACCCGGACAACATTGACCGACTTATTCTGACCCATCAGGATTTAGATCACATTGGATGTGCCGCTTCTCTAATCGAAAGTTGTCCGAACCGTATAACGGTCCTCGCTCATGAAGAGGAGGTTTTGTATATCGAAGGGGAAAAGAGACTGCTTAAATTGACGAATGAAGCGATTGATAACGCCGTACATTCTTTGCCCCTAGACGTTGCGCCCGAATGGAAGGCCGCCTTTCGCCGTACGCTTGAACATCCGCCACGCGCAAAGGTGGACGAAGTTGTACGTTCTGTTGAAGAGCTGCCTTATTGCGGCGGAATAACCGTCATCCCGTCTCCGGGGCATACGCCTGGCCATATTAGTTTATACCATAAACAAACGAAAACGCTTATTGCGGGCGACGCTTTGCGAATAGAAAACGGCCTGCTCGATTTGCCCGATCCCGAAACATGCAGCGATTTCGAGCTGGCCAAAACAGCTCTTCAAACCTTTCAAGAACTCCCTATCGAACGAATATTATGCCACCATGGCGGAGAGTTCGTGGGAGAGGCTCATGCTGCAATAAATGAGCTCAAGTCAACATATTTGGGATAAGATGTTCGAAAATAAGCTTTCTGCTCCAAATTGCGTCATTCCGTTTTGTTATCGTTTTCCGTACGACAATCGTTAGCTCTAGACTTGGAATATTCATTAAATACTGCCCTCCATGCCCGAATGCAAAATAACCATCGGCGCAGCCGTTATGCTCTTTTGGCGTGATCCACCAATGGTAGCCGTAGCCTCCATAAATGGGCGGTTCGTAGTGAAGCAGGCCGCGATGTTGCATAGAGGAGGAGCGTCTAATCCATTCCTGCGAAAGCAACTGGGCTCCCTTCCAATGTCCGTTTCGCATATATAGCGCGCCAAATTTTGCGAGGTCATGCCCGTATAAAGAGAGGCCGGTCCCTCCTTCGCTTATTCCGTTGCGTTCCGACCATGTTGCGGCTTGAAATTGCAGCGGCTCAAACAACGTTTCTTTAGCAAAATAAAGCGCCGATTTGCCCGTCGCAGCCGTAAGGATGGCCGACAACAAATGCGATCCTCCGGAATTGTATGTAAAAGCTCCTCCCGAAGTATGGGCGACAGGAGGTTCCAAGGCAAAGGTTACAGGGTCCGCCGCTGCCCGCAGCGCTTTGTAAGGCTTATCGAAATCCGGCCACAAGAAGCCCGGTGTCATGGTCAGCAGCTGCTCAATCGTAATTACAGATGCGGCTTCGGATGCATTTGGAAAAAATTCGCCGAGCTTTTGATCGACGCCGCTAAGAAAGCCACGTTCAATGGCAATTCCGATAAGTGCGGACAAAACGCTTTTGGTGCAGGAATACAACGGCCCGATCCGATCTTCGCCGCTTTCGTGCCATTCGTCCATGAGCTCTCCTTTATGGAGTACAATAACGGACTTTATTTTCCAATCCTTCATCAACTGATACAGTGAATCCATGTTTGCGTCGCCCACTCCAGTCCATACCTTTCATCTCGTTGCGCTTTTTACGAAACATATGCCGGCTTGGCTGCTGCCGCCATTTTTCTTTGATCGATGCAATAGCGGACACATTTTTTAAAAATATCGTTTTGGCGGTGCAGCTCGTTTTGCTCAAAAAATGCGTCGTCCCGAAACAGCTCAATCAATATTTGCTTTGCGGCATCCATTGCCTCATACTCATCTGCGAGCATATTTAAACATATCGTATAGGTTAACGATTCGCAAGTTTTCAGTTCAGTCACCTTGTATTGGAAATGTGTCATTTCCATTCCGTCCCTTCGTTTCTCACATAGCTGCTTCCCATTATATCGCCGCGGCCAAAAGAAATAGTTACGAAATGGTTAAATCTGAAACTTTTTGAACGCCTTCTCCGTAAAAATGGTAGGCATGCAATTCGATTTGTGTTACCCTATCGTATGTCGGCTTGTTCGATTGCATAGATTTGGAAGAATAGGAAGCGTGTCGGAGATATGGCATATGAATTATTGTTATCGATTATAGAACAGGTTGGTTACTATGCTTTGTTTCTTGTTCTTTGCCTTGGTCTGATCGGACTGCCCATCCCGAACGAAGCCGTCGTCATGACGGGCGGAGCATTAGCAGCCGCAGGAGCGCTGGCGCCTGTTCCTGCATTTATTATGACTTGCTTAGGCATTTGCTCAGCAATGACCTTCGGATACAGCATTGGACGATTTTCGGGCGCAAAGTTTTCAAATTGGTTTCGCAGCAAAAAAAATATAGGCCGGTTTCTTATCCGCTCGGAAGAACTTAGCGTCAAATATGGCGGATATGCAATCAGCATCAGCTTATGTCTGCCGTTTTTGCGTCATGCCACGCCTTATGTCATGGGACTTAACCGGATGAAATATGGCAGATTCGCATTATTCGCTTACCCATCGGCCTTTGTTTGGACATTAATTTATTTTATCCTTGGCAGTTTTGTCGGAGATCGGGTTCAGGAATGGTCAGATAACATTTACAACTATGGCATTTGGGTGTTGGTCGGACTAGTGATTCTGGCCGCAGCTTACATTACCTATCGCATCATGAAAAAGAAAAAACAGCCATCTTCGATGGACCAGCAAATGTAATTGTAAATAATGATTTAGATGCAGCAAAGCCCGTGCGGGAAGTCTTCTTCCCTGCACGGGCTTTTATTGTCGAAAAATAAAAGGATTAGCTTGGCAGCTTGTCCTTTGCCGCTTGCACAAGTCTTTCAAATAGCTCGTCGTTTTCTTCCAGCTCATCCTCTACTTCCAAAAGCTGCTCTTCCTTGCCGGATTCATGCAGGAAAAACAAGCCGTAGCCCCAATCGTTGCCCCTTTTGCTCTGAAGCGCCATTTCGTATAAGTTTTGATGGCCCTCTACACTGAAGTGGACCTTTCCCACGTATCCGCTTTCCTTTGAATGCGTCATACTGGCTTCTATAATGTTGATAGTTAGCATTTGCATGCACGTCCTTCCGATCTGTCATGGCGATTATGCCCATTTCCTTTTGTAGGATAGCATAGCGGCGGAACGCGCGCAACCGCATGCGCTTGGCGAACGCCTAATCCTTCGATTGCATACAGTATATGGCGATAGCTGCTAGAGAGGCTGTCCGAGTAAGTTGGGAGGATGATCGCGTATGGCCATTCCATTAGCTCCCGTTCACTGGGTTTATTTGTTTTTTGTAGTTGCCATTATTGGTTTTATGCTGATGCGCAGAGATACAACCCTTGTTTGTATTGCAGGCATTTTAGGAATCGGATGGTTTGCCACCGCATCTGTAGAAGGTTCCGTCAGCGGAATTTTCGACAGCTTTATTTATGCCATTAAAGAATTAATAAGCACGATTCTTATCATTTCCATCATTGTCGCTATGAGCCGAATTCTTATACGGACAGGTGTCAATGAAGTGATGATCGCACCTTTAACTCGATTTATGAGAACGCCTTCATTGGCTTTTTGGGGAATTGGCCTCATTATGATGACGACGTCCTTTTTCTTCTGGCCTTCCCCTGCGGTCGCGCTTGTAGGCGCCGTCTTGCTGCCGGTTGCGCTGCGGGTCGGGTTGCCCGCATTAGGAGCCGCCGTCGCCATGAACTTGTTTGGTCATGGCATTGCGCTGTCTGGCGATTATATTATTCAAGGCGCACCGAATTTAACTGCAGCTGCGGCCGGTCTATCCGTAGGCGAAGTGATGGAGGCTAGCATTCCGCTTGTCATTGTGATGGGGGCCGTCACAACCGTGTCCGCTTTTTGGATGATGAAACGAGATCAAAAAAGCGGTAAATGGCGGGATGGCTTGATCGAGTCTAGCGGGCAATCCCCCATTACACAGCAACAGTCCGCAAACGAAGAAATCGAGACGATTTCCAAGCGAGCGAAGAAGGCATTGGCTATCCTCATCCCTCTTCTTTATGCCGCCGATATAGTGGTCATGTTTGCGTTTCGATTGCAAGGCGGTGACGCTACGGCTCTCATTGGCGGAACGTCTATTTTGATTATGCTGACGGTTACGATGATGGCTCATAGGGGAAAAGGTCTGGAAAAAACAACGGATTATTTAATTGAAGGATTTTTGTTCGGCTTTCGCGTATTTGGTCCCGTCATCCCGATAGCCGCCTTCTTTTATTTAGGGGACTCTGGATTTTTCGCTATGTTTGGCGAGCGATTGCCTGAAGCTTCACACGGCATTGTAAACGATTTAGGGGTAGCTCTGGCGCATGAGGTGCCGCTGAACGGCACGGTGGGAGCAGTTACGCTTACCGTTGTTGGTGCCGTAACGGGTCTTGACGGCTCCGGTTTCTCCGGCATTTCGCTTGCGGGATCGATCGCCCAACTGTTTGGCCATGCTCTTGGAACCGGCATAGCCACCTTGACGGCATTAGGCCAAGTGGCAGCCATTTGGGTTGGCGGCGGAACGATTATTCCTTGGGCTTTAATTCCGGCAGCCGCCATTTGCGGAGTCAGTCCGTTCGAGCTGGCGAGACGCAATGTAAAGCCGGTTCTAATTGGTCTGGCAGTGACGACGATAGTTGCTATTTTCTTAATTTAAATAATGCGGTTTTGCCGCCTTTTATTTTGACGAGGACAATGAAAGAGAGCGCAATAACAATTAAGACGGTTACGATCCAGGCAATGACAGCAGATCCTCCGCTTACGGTGGATGGCTGGGCGGGAGGAACCGTGCCTGCTCCCAGAATGGCCAAATCCTGACCTGCCGAGCTAATGAGGGTCGTTCTGCTGCATAGGCTTACCTCTAATGAATCCCCCGTTTTCCGGGCATAAACGAGATAACGGTCGCCCTCTTTAAATTGATAGCCGCAGCTCGCGCTATGCAGAGCCGATTTCACCGCAATCGTGGAGGCGACTTTGCCTTTCCATACTTGATGTACATTAAACGTCCATGTCGCTTTATCCGCCGTTGACTTGTTAAAGAGCTTGCCCGGTTTTTTGTAGCCGGCGACCGTTCCTTCAAATACCGCATCGTGATTAAGCTTTTCTTCTTGAACATCGGTTGGAATTGCGCAGTCGCAGGCGTAAACCGGCTTTGGCGACCATAGGAACATACCGGCGAGTACGATTAGCGCAAGCCAGCCTCCAATCCATCTAGAACGATTCATCTCCGGTTCCCCTCCATTTCGATACCTTAGTACATTCTTTAATGAGACGACTGCTCAACGTAAAAGGTTACAACTAAAAAACCCGTTTTCCCCAAAAGTTTGGCGGAAACGGGTTTTTGTATCCTTTAACCTAATTACGAAAATTTATAATAAAGCTGATCTAGCATAGAAATAAAAGGGGTTTCAATCTAATGATAAACGCCGCTCTCGCCGCTAGCTGGTTTGAGGGGTATTTTTCCATTCATACGGTTCGAATAATCAAAATATACACCTTTACTGATATTGGAGAAAATATAAACTATAGTTAGATACGTATAAGTAGTATAATGATACGTATTCGCTTTAATGAGGTCATGCATAAAAGGGGAGATGCTTTTAAGCGTAAAACAGAGATGTGCAATCGATCATTTAGAACAGCATGTGTTGCAAAGTAAGGAAAATACAACAAGTTGCTGACAGAAGTGATGTCCGGTTGGATATTCTATTTAATTAAATTAGAGGAGATGGTGTTTAATGAAGGCTCGTAAATTATTGATGTTATTTGTTGTTGTTGCCATGTTGCTCGCATTGCCGTTAAGCGCAAGTGCCAGTGAAGTAGAAACGATTCAAGGACAAGGAACTCTTGTTCTTGCTGGTACTTTCGGCGGTGCTGGAAACCCAGTATTATATATCAATGTATATAGTGTCGTTAACGGCGTAGAGACGCTTGTAAGAGGTGCAGTTCAATCGGGACAATTGTACGCATATACTGATTTTGCTTTCACGTTTTACAACCTGCCACAAGGCACATATAAGATTACTTCCTATGCCGGTCCTAACGCAGGTGCTGTTTTCAATACGATTGCGTTTATTTAATACCTAATCGAAGATGACGATATTCAATTAGTAGCAGAAGCCCCTCGAATCGGCTGATGAATGGTGACCCTCTTGTGGAACACCGTTCAATCGGACGATCGAGGGCTTCTTTACATTTGAGCTGCTAATTTTTCATAACAGGAATCCATACTTCACAACGATAATCTTCTGCATCTGTATCCCATCAGGTTTAAGCCTCCGCTTGCCGGGCAGGCTCCGCTTTTGCCGCTTTGCTTGGCCAAAAAGCTCTTTGTCCTAATATGGCGGTAATAGCCGGAACCAGAAACGGCCTAACGACAAAAGTATCCAGCAACACGCCGATGGCTGTTATAAGTCCAAACTGGACAAGCACTTGAATCGGCAGCGTGGCCAAAACCGCGAAGGTTGCAGCCAGGATTAAACCCGCCGACGTAATGACGCCTCCCGTTTCGCTGACTCCTTCTTTAATGGCTTGCAGAAGCGGCATCGTTTTACGTTTTTGCCAGATGCTTGAGATCATAAAGATGTTGTAGTCTTCGCCAAGCGCAATTAAAAATACAAAAGCGTAAAGCGGAATCGCGCCTTGAATGGCGTCGAAGCCCATTACATAATGGAGCACGAGCCAGCCAAGTCCCAACGCCGCTATGTAGGATAGCAGCACAGTACCAATCAAATAAATGGTCGCAATAATTGATCTTAGATAGATGAGCAGCAGCACAACGATTAATCCAATGACAAGCGGAATGATAACCCGTTGATCCCGCTCCGTTACTTTCTTCGCATCATATTGAGCCGCCGTCTGCCCTCCAACCCATACGCGCTCCTCCGTTTGCTCGCCGCCAGAGCCTCCAAGTGACTCCGTCGCGGCTCCCCTAAGCAACGGAATTAACTCCATTGCTTCAGGGGAATAAGGATTGATGGAAAAAACGACGGTATAAGCTGAAACCGCAGAGTCGATCCCGCTTCCCTCCGGCTTGCTCACCGTATGTACATTCGGTACTTGCGCCAGCTTTTGCGCGATCGTGTCGTTCGTGCCTCCATCCCGAATAAGAACGGTTGCCGGGGCGAGCTGACCGGGGACAAAAGCGTCCGCAATCGCATCGAAACCTTCACGGGAAGGCATGTTTTCAGGAAAGGTGGACAACAAATCATACGTATACTTAATCCCCGCAGCGGAGGAAGCAAGCAAGCTTAGCGCCAGCGTGCATGAGATCGCAACGGTCCACGGTTTCCGGACGACAAGCGCGCCCACCTTCCTGCCAATCCGATTTTCTTCTCTTCTCGTACGAGGCAGCCTCCCTTTTTTCGCCGCCAGCTCCTTCTCCATCTCTTGCGTACGCGGAATAAAAGGAAAAAAGGATGCCCTTCCGAAGATGGCCATAAGCGCTGGCACCAAAGTCAAGCTGGCAATCATCATAACAAGGATAGCTAAACTAAAAGGCACGGCAAACCGGTCATAAGCGCCATAATGTGCCACTAGCAAAGCGAACAATGAAAGAACGACCGTAAATCCGCTCATCGCAATAGCTCCGGATGAACCGGCAAATGCCGATTTTAAAGCGGCTGCCCGGCTTTTCTCTCGCAACAGCTCTTGCCGGAACCGGGATATAAAAAATAAGCAATAATCGGTACCTGCTCCAAACAGCAGAACAGTCATAATGGCGATGGCCTGAGAATCTATCGTAATCCATTCTTCCCTGGCCATCCAGCCGAGCAAAGGGCTTGTAACGGCATAAGCAAAGCCGACTCCGACTAGCGGGACAAGAGCCAAAATAGGCGATCTGTAGATGAGGAGCAAAAGCACAAGCACTAACAGGACGGTTGCCAGCATGAGAACAAAATCCGCGTTTTTAAACAAATCCGTTGCATCTGTCGAAATGCCTGCGGGACCGCTAACCCTTGCGCTAAGCTCGGACGAAGCCAACGCGGCTTCGAATGGATCGGAGCCCGCTTTACTCCTCACTGTTTCTTTGACCGACTCCAGATTTTGTTTCAAAAGCTCCGTTTCAATGCCTTCTTCAAACAAAATGGGCTGCACGAGAGTCGAGCCGTCTTCGGATGCAAGAGCAGCTATTGCGGCAAGAGGCATTTCATGAAGCGGAATACTTTCCCTTTGTAAAGGAAGTGGAGAATCCGCCAATTGATCGGATAGCTCCTGCATAACAATAAAATCCGACTCCGACAACCCAGCTTCGCGATGCCAGACTAATAATGCCGGCAAACCGCTCGCTTTCGGAAAATAGTGCTGAATCATTTGTTCCGCTTGAACGGACGGGCTATCCTCCGGCAAATTGGGAGCGTTGTTTTTCTCCTGCCCTGAAGCGGACGGCAGCGTCATCGTTAAAATGACCGTAGCAGCAATCCAGAGCGCCAGAGTGATCCAGCGACCCCTCGGTCCGGTAAAAGCGAGGCTTAATTTTTGCAGCATCAATACTTCCTCCATTTCCTATTGCCCATCATTTCGATTACAATACAAATAGGCGCTTATTAATTATATATACCCGAAGGTTAATTATTCAATCGTTCGGTTTGACCATTTTTTGAACGGAGAGTGCTTATTTTTGAATCCACAATTGCCCAAACGCAAACCAGGCCGGCCTAAAGCATCGGGAACCCCTCAGACTATGGGACATATATTGCGGACCGCCTCCTTTCTTTTTATGGAGCATGGTTTCGAAAAAGTATCGCTGGAGGGCGTCGCTCATGCTTGCGGCGTGACCAAGGCCAGCGTCTACTATTACTTTCCGAACAAGGCCGTGCTGTTTACCGAAGCCATATCGTTTGTGCTAAACATCGCTCGTAAACAAACTGCGTCCCTGCTCGGTGAAGCTGGTCCCCTTCAAACAAGGCTGCTTCTAGTCGCTCAGCGGCATATGCAAAATGCGCATGTCGATTTTGAAACGATGATGCGCGAGGCGGCGACAGGCTTGTCGGAGGAGCAAATCAACCGAATTCGCGAGGCGGAACAAGCGATTCATGCGGTACTGACCGATGTTTTCCGCCTTGCTATGGAGAAGGGAGAAATTTCGACTTGCGATCCGTTCCTACTCTCTCATGTTTTTATAGCGATGTTATCGGTTCGAAATCGTAGACATATTGTGAACGATTCCAAATCCATGGAACAAACCGCTGAAGATATCGTACAATTGCTTTGGAAGGGTCTTTCTCCACGAACACCGTAGAGCGGGTCCTTCACTATTTTTGGAGGTAGCATTATGTTGAAAACGCCAATTGGCAGACTCAGATTTATCGGTTTTTACGAAGGTCTATCCTTCCTCGTGCTTTTGCTAATCGCTATGCCGCTTAAGTATTGGGCGGACATTCCGCAGGCGGTAGCGGTAGTAGGCGCCCTGCACGGACTTTTATTCATCCTATACATTTTGGCGGCTGTCCATGTGTGGATTGCGAAGCGCTGGTCGCTGCTTAAGTTTCTAGCCGTATGCGCCGCATCGGTCCTCCCTTTTGGCCCTTTCATTTTGGACAAGAAGCTGCTTCGCGGGGAACAATAGAAATTTTCTTTCCATTGGACAAAAAAAAGGCATTCGCCATTCCTATCCAGGATGCTGCGAATGCCTTTTTCGTTTAAAGAGAGCCGTTGTCCGCTGCGAGAGGCTAAGCATGCCCATATTCGCTCACCTCGCTTTCCTCGCCATCGGTGTAGATTTCGATTTTCCGGATCCGATGCTCGTCCCTTTCTCTAATGATAAAAGTGGCGTTGTCATAATGCCATCTCTTCCCTTCCGCTAGACCCGGCTGCATCTGAAGCAGCCATCCTCCAATCGTATCCGCCGCATCGCTTGCCAAATGAAGTCCGGCCGCCGCATTCACCTCGCTAATAAGCGTTTTGCCGTCCACCAAATAACGCTCTTGCTCCAGCCTCTCGATATCCCGCATTTCGTCAGCGTCGAATTCATCGCGAATTTCGCCGACGATTTCCT
The DNA here is from genome assembly GCF_042675505.1 of Paenibacillus sp. GCM10027627. NCBI lineage: Bacteria > Bacillati > Bacillota > Bacilli > Caryophanales > Paenibacillaceae > Paenibacillus > Paenibacillus sp. GCM10027627. Next base: position 844,968 of record NZ_JBHTHB010000001.1, on the reverse strand, counting down.
CAATGATATCTTCAAGGGTGAGCAATCCCGAAGTACCGCCGTATTCATCAAGAAGAACGACCAAATGAATTCGTTCCTGCTGCATCATGACGAGCAGTTGATTGATCGGCATCCCATCGGGCACATTCAAAACTGGCTGCATTAGTTTACGAACATCGGTTGCCCCGCCGCCGAAATGATCCAGACAAAGATGCTTCGTATTGACGACGCCGATAATGTTGTCTTTATCTCCTTTGGCTACGGGATACCTTGTATATTGTTCATTTTGAATAATCGCGATATTTTGTTCCCTTGTCAGGTTCGTATAAAGACAAACCATATCGGTGCGCGGAACCATAATTTCGCGAGCCAGCCGTTCGTCAAACTCGAAAATGCGATTCACATATCCGAACTCGCTTTTATTAATTTTGCCGCTTTCGTAGCTCTCCGACAAAATCATCCGAATTTCCTCTTCGGAATGCGCCTCATGCTCGCTTGTCGGGTTAAAGCCAAGCAGCCGAACCAGTTTGTTCGCCGAGCCGTTGAGCAGCCAAATAAAGGGATACATCACCTTGTAAAATACGATGATAAGCGGGGTTGTCGCTTGGCTCACCTTCTCCGGCATCAAAATGGCAACCGTTTTGGGAGCCAGTTCCCCCAGAACGACATGCAAATAGGTGACCAAAAGAAAAGCGATCAGAAAAGCAATCACGGAGCCAATATCGCCTTGTATGCCGTATTTTTGGAATAAGGGATGAAGCAGCTGCTCGACGGTCGGTTCTCCAAGCCAGCCAAGCCCAAGCGCCGTAATCGTAATGCCGAGCTGGCATGCGGAAAGGTAGCCGTCCAGATGTTTGGTTACTCGTTGAATGGAAACGGCGTTTTTGTAGCCTTCGTCCACCATTTGCTGAACTCGGCTTGCTCTCATTCGAATGATCGCAAATTCCGTTGCAACGAAGAAGGCCGTAAATAACAATAGCAGCGCAAATAAAATAAGCTTGATGGCCATTTCAAATCCTCCCATGCGCTATAAAGCCAAATAGAGCCGAGCATGAGCTCGACCCTATACAGCCTAACCTTTATTTGGAAAGCTCATACTTGCCCTCCATTACCAGGGAGGTTTGTCATCCTCTTCGCCTTGCTGGCCCGCCTCCGGCTGTGAATAAGCCGAAGTTTCCTCTTGCGGCGGCTTGCTGAAACCGATAAGCGGAAGGATGTCGGCCAAATCGTTTGGCTGGAGCAGCTCGACAGGAGACATGCCTTTATCGAACTGGAATTGATCTCCCTCCACAACGACTACATACTTTCCGTTATGTTTCGCAAAATGGATGCTGCCGCCGAAGTCGGACAACAGCCCTTTTATCGTTACCGAGTCCAGCTTGAACGAAAACGGCAAATCCGGTTTTTGCTCTACAAGCGCAGCCGAAGCCGAAGCCACTTGCTCCTGCGACCACCATTCCTGAAGCTCTCGCTTTTCGCTCGCGGCCCACACCTCTACGGCGTTTTCCTCTTCGCTGCGCTCCGTTCCAACCTCATCCTGCCATTTGTCGGCGATATATTGATGCACCATTTCCACCACTTGGTCGCCAATTACTTGCGGAAGCGGCTTTTCGTAAGAAACGTATTTGAGAAAATCCTCAAAGTAGCGGGCATGGGATGCTTGATGAATTTTCAGCTCCCAATGCTCCAGCATGCCCTCTTGCTCCATATGCGGGTATTGAATCGATTTAATGCTCCGCGCGCTAATAGCCATCTCGACATGGGAAATCAAATTGCGTTCATCCGATATTCTCGCAATTTTCGGCTCGAAATCACATTTCAGCAAAAACAGAAAAGGTTCATTAAAAAACGTGTTCAGCGTAGAAAGAGCGACGATAAACGCTCCTCCCCGAACCGCGCTTGTATCCATATAAATACGGACCAGCTCATCCGCGATGCCGAGAAACCGTTCCTTCGAATCGGCTTCTCTTAGCCTCTGAAACAAATTATAGTTTTGGTTGCTGCCCAGCTCGTAGCCAGGCTCGACCATAAACCGGCCGATTTTGGTCGGCGCACCCGCCGTATTCGGATTTCTCTCCACTTTCCGCTTTACAATTCTGACGAACTCATCGTCCAAAAACTTTTTAATTTCGCTGTCCGCATAGTCGTCGCCGTCAAGCGTTTGGTAATGCTTGAACCTTCTTCCGGAGGAAGCGGCCGATTGTTCGCCATCCGTCTGGATAACGAAAAACGATAAATAATGCATTCTAAAATCCACGGCTCAATGTCCTCCAATTTGATAGAATTCATCCCATTAGAATAGCATATCTCCGCCTGCGTTACGATTGTTTTTCCCAACTGGCAAGCAGCGGAGTGAGCGGCCCTCGGTAGAACAGCTTGAGCTTGTGGAGCGCGCGCGTACACCCTACATACAACAGCTTGGCATCGACGTTCTCGTATGCTTCCTCTCCCGCATCGGCGATTAGCACGGCATCAAACTCCAGCCCCTTCGACAAGTAGACCGGAACAACGGTCAGCCCTCCGCCGTAAGTCGGCTGTTTCCCTTGCACAAGCGAAACGTCCATGCCTTGATCGGCAAGGTAGCGATAAATCGTTTCGCATTCCCGTGCAGTTCGTCCAATGACGGAAATCGTATCATAGACGCCGCCCGCCTTCCATTCGGTTACAGTTTGGCTGATCGATGTAAGCCAGTCCGAATCCGGCACAGAATTTGCCGTGACGGGATCGCCGCTTCTAAAGACGGGAACAGCAGGTTTAACTTCGCCCGTCATGCCGCCCAAAATACAATTGGCAAAATCGATAATTTCTGTCGTCGAACGGTAGCTTCGATTTAATTCGAAAAATCCGGTATCTCCATCCTCAAACAAACCCATCAGCTCTCTCCAAGACTGTATGCCCGCATAACCATGAATCCCTTGCTGGAGATCGCCTAGAATAGTCATGGATGAGGTACGCTGACACAGCCGCAAAGCTTCCAGTTGAAACGGAGAATAGTCTTGCGCCTCGTCAATGACGATATGGTCAAACGGAGCCGACCGAAGCCCAAACAGCTTGAGATGCAAATAAGCCAAGGGAGCAAGGTCCTCCGCCGCTGCAATGCCTTGAGCTAGCCGATCAGAAGTCGCTTTGGCGACCGCCTTGGGCACATCCGGTAAAGCCGTTTTCCCTTTGAACAGAGACGCATACAGTTGAACGGCCGAATAAGAAGGAATCTTTTTGACAAAAGAGTTCAGCTTCGCCATCGCGGACGTACGCTTCTTTTTGTCCGCCACTCCGCGATGCTTCAGCTCCGACTCCAGCCATCGCCTAATTCGGCTGGCTAACCGGTCTCGCTTGACCATGACGGTTTCATCGCCATAATCGGTATCATACCAGCCCTGCATCATTTCTGGCGTAAGGCGGAAACCTTCCAGCGGCTCAAAGGATGTTTGCGGCATAATGGTTTGCTTCAACTGATCCAATCGATGATCAATCGCTTCTTTAAACGACAAGCTGCCTTTCCAGCGGCCTGAAGCGTTCCTCACTTCTTCCTCCGTACGATGCTGCTCAAACCAATACGACATCGTCTCTGACGGGTCCGCAAGCTGCACCGTATGCTCCAGCAACTCCAGCGCCCAGTCTCCAAATGTCGTTTGCCCGATATCGCCAACACCGAGCTCAGGCAGAACGCCCGAGATATAATCGAGAAACATACGGTTCGGCGCAAAAATAATCATTCGCTCCGCGCGGATGTGCCCCTCATATTGATACAGAAGGAAAGCTAGGCGATGCAGCGCAACCGTCGTTTTTCCGCTTCCCGCAACCCCTTGTATAAACAGCGCTTTGTTCCGTTCGGCACGGATGATCCGGTCCTGCTCGCCTTGAATGGTGGAGACGATATCGCGCAGCTTGTTGTCTTTGTTTTCTCCGAGCCGGTATAGAAGAAACTCGTCCGATACAGCTCCTTCCTCCTGACCGCGAACATAGCTGTCCACGAGTCTCACAATTTCCCGTTGGCGAATCATAAAATTTCGTTTTAGATGGACATAACCCGCTATTTCGCCGTCAGGCGATTCATAGGCAGCGGGCGCCTCCCCGCCGGTAAAGGAATAAAACATGCTCGCTGCCGGAGCGCGCCAATCGATGACAAGCAGCTCATTTCCTCCGCCGTTTTTGGCAACGCCGGCTTTCCCGATATACATCGGCTTTGGCTCAAGCTCCTTTACCACTTCTTTGCCTTGCTCAAACTCCTGAAAATCGAGCCTTCCAAAATACGGCTCCTTGCGGGCGATTTCCAGCCTGCTTTTTCTTTCTTCCCGTTGCAAATCCAGCATTTGTTCAGTAAAGTCGTTCCCCGTATAACGAGGGCCAATTTGCCCCAACTGATTCTCAATATCCAAAAGAGTGTCATTCAATCTATCCTGCTCTTGCTTTTGTATCTCATTTGCGTCCATTTGCTTCTCCCCCTAACTATAAAGAGCCGAACCGCGGCAGCGGCTCAGCTTCTATTTGATCGGCTAATCATTTGTATACTATTCAATTATTTACCACATTTTGCATGATGAGTACAATGGCAAGCACGTTTACAGCCGCAAGACATGGCATTCCTATCGTAAAAGATCGATGCTTCGTTTTATGGCGCCAAACCTTCATCCCGCACCAGGCTCCAATTGCGCCTCCAAGCAGCGCCACAATAAAAAAACGTTTTTCCGGGATTCGCTTTGCCCGCTGCTTGGCGCGTTTTTTATCCCCGTGCATCAATAAAAATCCGTAAACATTAACGAGCATCATATATCCAGCTAAAAAGTAGACAATGGTCGAGCTCCCGTCCATCGCACTTCGCCTCCTAACTTAAGACTGCGGCTTTGGCCGGACCCGATTGGTCGCGACCGCCTCATATGGATTGTCGGGCCAATAATGTTTTGGATAGCGGCCTTTCAAATCCTTTTTGACCTCGAAATAAGCCGTTTCCCAAAAGCTGGCCAAATCTCGTGTCACCTGAACGGGGCGCTGCGAAGGCGACAACAAATGCAAAGTGACAGGCAAGCGCCCGTTCGCGAGCTTCGGCGTTTCCTTTAAGCCGAACAGCTCTTGCAGTCTAACGGCAAGCACAGGCGATACGGGATCGCTGTAATCAACGGGAAGACGAGAGCCGCTTGGCACCGTAATATGGGTAGGCACCTCATCCTCCAACACTTGCGATTGCTTCCAGCTCATTTCGCCGCCAATGATTTGTGCCCATGGAAGCTTTTGAAACTCCGCCATATTTTTAACTCCGTACAAATGAGGTTTCAGCCAATGCTCCAAGCGATTCAACAGTCCCTCTTCGGTTACGTCCGGCCAGTCTGGATCGCCGCTTAAAGCCATTAACCTCATACGGAGCAACAACGTTTGTGCGGATTTGGAAAGAGGGATCATCCGGAAACCTGTTTCCCTTATGGTCTTTAGCCACACTTCCGCTACAGCCTCCGGATCCGTCCCCTCCTGCGGCTTATCGGAAAGCGTCAGCGCTCCAAGCTTCAGCCTGCGCCTGGCGCGAACCGACTGTGTTCCGGCATCCCATTCCACAGAATCTTCCGTTTGAATCTGACTTGCCAGCTGTCGTTCCAACTCAGCCGGAGCGATTTCCGCCCCCGACCGGATCGTTGCTTCCTTACCGCTGTCGTCCAGCTCACATACAACCAAATACGGGAACCGAGAAAGCGGTTGAAGCTCTGGCAGCACCGCCCCTCTGCCGCCGGAGAGCACATAACGTCCATCCGCTCTTCGTTGTGCGATTCTGTCGGGGTACGCAGTGGCGAGCAGCGAACCGAGCGCCTGCTGTTTCTGGGAGGCAGAACTTTGCCTCTCATCGCCCCCGCCCGATCCCTTCATCCCCTCATGGAGCATCCGTTCCCACTGAGCGGCTTGTTTTTGGATACGGGATATCGATTCGACATGGCCGGGAGAACCTTTATGCAGTACACTAAGCCGCAATGAAAGATCGACGTTTTTTTCGCCGGGCAATAAATCCCTCTCGCTAAGCAAAGCGGCAAGTTCGCAAGCAAGGCGCGATTGACTGGTCTTGGCTGCCGCGAGCAGCATGGCGCCTAATCGCGGGTGAAGTCCGAGTCTTGCTATTTGGATGCCGTCAGCCGTTGGACGGCCTTGCTCGTCCAGCGCCTTTAGCAGCCGCAGCAGCGCATTCGCTTGTGCAATGGAGGACGGCGGCGGAGGCGTGAGCCATTCCAGTTCCTCCGGATCGCGAACGCCCCACACGGCAAGCTCCAGAGCAAGCGCGGAGAGATCGGCTTCCAGCACTTCCGGCTTGCCTTGATCGGGTAAATAAGCCTGCTCTTCCTCCGTCCATATCCGGTAGCAAACGCCGGGAGCAAGCCGTCCGGCCCGCCCTCGGCGTTGATCTGCGGACGCCTTGGAAACGGGAACCGTTTCAAGCCGGCTAAGGCCGGTTCTTGGTGAAAACCGGAGTGTGCGCGCGAGGCCGCCGTCCACCACGATTTTGACACCTTCCACCGTTAAGCTAGATTCCGCTACTGAAGTTGCGAGGACGACTTTTCGCTCATGAGCGGCACATTTCGCCACAGCTGAAGACTGCTCTTCGAGCGTCATGCCGCCGTGCAATTCCCGTACCTTTATCCCCCCCGGCAACCCCTTTTCATGCAGCCAGCGCACCGTTCTTTTTATTTCCGGCACTCCAGGCAAAAAGACGAGCATGTCACCCGTCTCTTCTCGCAGCGCTTGCAGCACCGTTTCGCCAACCTGCGGCTCGATGGGACCTGACGATTTAGCCGCGCGATATCGGGTTTCCACGGGGTAAGCGCGACCAGTGCTTTGAAACACAGGAGCATCGCCGAGCAAGCGGGCAACAGGCTCCGCATCAAGCGTTGCCGACATTACGACCATTCGCAAATCTTCTCGCAGCAGCGATTGCGTTTGCAAACAAAGTGCAAGGCCTAAGTCGCCATGCAGATGCCTCTCGTGAAATTCATCAAACAAGACGGCACCAACGCCTTCTAGCGCGGGATCGCTTTGAAGCATGCGTGTAAGCACGCCTTCGGTCACCACTTCAATGACCGTTTTGGAGCTCACTTTGGAATCGAGCCGAACCCGGTAGCCTACCCTCTCGCCTGCTTTCTCTCCCAGCAGCGAGGCCATATACCCGGCAGCAGAGCGGGCGGCCAGCCTTCTCGGCTCAAGCATGATGATCCTTTTTCCGGCGAGCCAGCTTTGCTCCATGATGGAAAGCGGGACTCGCGTCGTTTTGCCTGCCCCCGGCTCCGCAACAAGAACCGCATTGCCGCCCCGCTCTAAGGCTCGCAGCAAATCCGGCAGCACCTCGTCAATCGGCATCCTCTCCAATGTGGCTTCCTCCTTCATCCTCAGGTTGCTCCCGCATGCAGCGCCTGAATCGTCCCTTTGTTTATTTTGCAATTCGTATCATTTGCACAACCGGGCGTCCGTCTCCAGCTAGCGTCATTTCTTTGCTTAACATTTGGGAAGAGCCGTCTCCATCGAGAAACACGCCGTCCACCAACTGACCTCCGCCGACTCCTTCCAAAATAGCACTGCGGAAAGTGTCGAGCGATCCCGGAGTTTCGCTAACAACCAAATACAAGTTGCCGAATTTATCATATACCGCTCCGGAGCGCAGTCTAATGTCATCCGGAAAGGGCGCGTTCTCAAGCGCAGCTTGCTCGGCCCAGCCGTCTTCGTTGCCAAGCCCCATGCTGATACCGCCTTGAGCCCAGAAACGGGTATGATCCTTTGTCTTAAGCTCTGAAGCTTTCGAGATGACCTGTACGCTTAGAGCATCCGCCTCTCCGTCCCAAACGAGCGTTCCTCTTGCGTATTTCACATTTTCGCCGCCGCTGCCATATCGACTCATTGGCCCATTTAGCGCCCTGCCGTTTACGACGGCCATGCTGACCAACGTTTCGCCGTAAAAGAAACCTCCATTAATGCCAACTTTCTCGGTCAACGTCACATTATCAAAAACGGTTTCCAGTTTAACATAAGCGGGTTTCGTCATGAGCCAATGAATGTTCATGCCGCTTTCGGCCTTGTAAGTTTCATATTTATATTCTTTAATTGCGTGAAGCGACGCTGCCGATCCGCGGCTGCTGAGCGAGGCGGCGAGCAGGTAGAGCAAAAGGCCCGCCACTGCCAACACGGCAACCAGTACCGCCACAATGACTTTTATTTGTTTCTTGCTTAGTTTGTTTTCGTCTGTTTTCGAATCTGCAATCGATTCGCTTGACATGGACAACCCTCACTCTCGCCATTTTAGTAAGCCATTTATTTTAACGCTTAAAGCATCCCTTTGTCTAGATTCTGCTTGAAGATAAGAACGGTTCCGAATAAGCGATCGCCCCAAACAAAAGGCTGGCCCGAGAGCTTGTATAAACTCCGCGAGTCAGCCTTATGGTCTGGCTATTTATTGCGCCCGCTCATCTAGCGGGTAGAAAATGAGGTTAATAGGGAAAGCCGAGCCAGCCGGAGGACTAAATTCAATGTCCAAGCTTTCCTCTTTGCCCGTCGTTTTGGCCAAAATAACCATGCCGTCAAACGCAGTCAATACGCCTGAATTCGGCACTTTCACCATTTCGCCGTTGATCATAAACGGTCCTTTGAACGGTCCGCCTTTTGCCAAAATCATAACGGCCATCTTTCTTGGCTTGTCGGAATGGATTTTGTAAACGGTGCCGTAGTTGCCGCTCAGCACAGCTTCCGTTCCGCGCTGCGGGTCATATCCTTGTTGAAAAGGGTCTACTTTGCCGTCGCCCAAAATGAGCTTCATCGGCTTTTGCAGTCCTTTTTCTGACAAGTCTACCTTCCAGTCGAAACCGGCAATTTGGAACGTTCCGCGCACATGTCCGTCAAATGCAAGCTTTGGCATTTCCAGCATATCTGTCGATACGGAATCGGCAGCCGCGAACGTGAATTGCACCTCGCCGTCCGTTTCCACGTCGTACATCAGATTAACCCCTTGACCAGGGTAAAAGTCAGGGAACTGTTTATACACAAATGTACCGCCCGGTGGAATAGTCATTGTTTCTTCTGCCGCATCACGCATAAAGTAGTCCACCATCGCTTCGCTGCCGATCAAATGAGCGTAAATAGAAGGATAAACCTCGCCTTTGTTAGTTGTGCGAATGGTGACCGGCTTATCGGTGTTGTTTGTCGCCAGAATGGCGAAGCTGACTTTTTCAGTGGTGCCGTTCAAATGGTCGGCATACAGTCGTCCCTTGCCGTTAATCGTGTCTTGATACAAAATGCCAAGCTCTTTAAACGTCTCCGGGCTGTCGCTCACAAGAAGAGTTCGTGACTTGTCCTCCGTTACCGTCTTTGCAACATCAGGCAAATTAAGATAATGTGCGTACAGCGTCTTCCAATCGGTGTTAATGTAGCCCCCTACCGGCTTGGTGTAGATCGGATGCTCCTGCTCGGTCAAATATACATCTTCGCTTACGACGACATTGCGGGTATACGGCTTGCTTTTATGGCCGTTTTTATCTTTGACAACAAGCGTCACCGGATAAGTACCCGGTTTAAAAAAGACGTCTTGTTTACCTGTCCACTCCATCTGAACGCCTTCTGCATCGGGATCGTAGCTTAAGTTGATATATTTAATTGGCTCGCCAATCCGGTATGTGGATTTCCCTAAAGAAAATTTCGCAACAGGAACCGAATTTCCGAGATCGGGGTTGAAATTGCCCTCCGGCTTCGTGACATGAAGCACGTCCACTCTGCGAAGCTCGGCGTTATATGTATAAGTAGCGCCCATATAATCGGACAGCCATGAAAGCTTAATGAGCAGCCTTCCTTTAGAAAGCATGGCCACCTGATCGAATGGTTGCGCATAACCGTCTATCCAAGCTTGTTTGTTAACCGTATCGAGCAATATTTCATGAGAAGGCGTTTCCATCAAAATCGTTCTTGTTTTCTCTTGCCATTCCACTTTCATTCCGAATGTATCGCCTAAAAATTTTGCGGGCACATAAGTGCGGCCATTTTTAATAACAGCCGGGGAATCAAGCGTCACCTTATCGCCGTTCAGAAAAGCCTCGTTGTTATCGATATAGAAAACAACATAATTGGTTGCTGATGTAATAGGGGCATCGAGTGCCGATACCGAAGCTACTGGCGCCGTCATCATCGTTAAGGCGAGCAAAAGCGCAGCCGCTTTTTTTCTTCCGCTTTGTCTTGGTTGCAACATGCAGATTACCACTCCTCAATCTCTCTAAAGTAATAGGACTTCTTAGCAGTCGTTTCTGCCAAGCCCACACGTATAGACGTTTAGGAAGTAGAAAAGTTGCATGCTAGTTTCCATTTGCAGGCGCGAATCCTTTTAATCGGTTTTGCAAAGCTTCTCTCCAATCCCGGCCAAGCGCCGATGATTGCAAGACGGCAGCCGCCCTTTCAGGCCAGCCTTCTTCCCTGTCAAAGCTGGCTTCGTATGCATGAAGAACGGAAATACAGGAAGTTTCCCTCTGCTCCAGCTTGAACGATTGGCCTGCTTCAATAATGCCGGATTCTAATACGCGAAAATAATAGCCTATAAATCTTTGTTCTCTAAACCATAAAGGAAGCTTCGTTTCGCCGAAACGAACCGAAAGTTTGTAACAAGGCTGTCTTGGCTCGCTAATTTGCAGCATGGCCGTCCCTAGCGAATAGACATCGCCTATATAAGCCTCGTTTTCCAAACCGGATTCTACCGTTAAATTTTCGCCGAAAGCTCCATAAGCCAGTTGTCTATCCAATCGCCCTTCCCAAAAAGGATAATGCTCCAAACAATAGGCATGCAGTGCTTTGTCAAATCCGCCATTAAGCGTCTGCTCTGCCTGACGGTCTTCCCGCAGTCCATTTTCATCTACAAATGCAGGCCCGAACAAAGGGGTTTTGTCTATGGCCGATACGATCGTTTTGCCGCGGTAGGAATATGGCTTCGGTAATCCTGCGTTAATACTGATCAGTTTCATGCTTGCTGCCGGCCCCCTTTATTCCAAGGTTGCCCAATTTAGTCTCAATTAGACTTCATGCTGCGTAGCTGCCGCCTCTAGAACGGTTTTATAAACGGCTTCTCCGATGGCGCAGCCAATTGTAGTTGCCGCCCCCGCGTATGCATGTACGGCGTCCCCAAGCTTTCTTTGGGTTGCCCCAATCGCGAGCGCATCCGTCGTTGTCCCCGTGGCGATTCCACCATTCGCTTCTTCTTTAATCTCTAGCCACTGCAATGCAGCGGCCTTCGCTTCCGTGGCCGTTATAAACGCGTTTGCAAGCGCTGAATCTGTCATTGCACCGTCAATCGCTACGATGGTATTAATCGTTCCAGCATGATAAGCCGAATAGGTTTGCCTTGGCAGTCCGGCGCGGGCAGCGTTTCTTGTGCCTGCCGTCGTACAGCAGAACAATCGAAAACCTTCTCCCTCGATTTCAATAACGGAAGCATGGGTGAGCTTGGCTGCCGTCATAAAACCGACCGTTGAATCGGGGGCGAAGCCCCAACCTTCCAGTCGTTCTTTTAATTCCTGAATAGGGCGGTTACCGTCATAATGAAGAGGAACCTTCCAGTTGACGAAAGCCCGTGTCTGTGAAAATCCCCCCGGCCATATCGCGCTGCTAAGTGTATGCAGCTCCTCACCCAGCGTCAGCTCGATGCGATCTTCCAGCATTCGAAGCTTCAAATCAGGCCAAAAGGTAGAGACATAATCCGATCCCTTACGAAACGGCTGCGTCATTTCTCGCTCTCCTCTGTCATTCCCATCACCTGATAGAGGAACGGAATATCCAAATGTTTTCTAGCAGCCTCGGCCAATCGGTCGAAAGCAGCTTCCCTGCGCTCTTGGAAGTTGATTATATCGTGGATAGGAGAAAGGCCTTTTTCGATGCGAATATCGTTCAGCCAGTTCCGTCTAAAAGCATCATTGTGCAAAATGCCATGGATAAACGTGCCCCAAATACGCCCGTCTGCCGTACATGCCCCCTCAGCGAAGTGATTTGCCCCCTTGCCTGGCATCGCTTCATTCCAACGTTTTTCACGGATCAAAAACGGCCTTTTCATCTCGCCTGACCGTGTATGCAACATCCCCATATGAATCTCGTAGCCCTCAATAGCGAAGACGGGAGAGTCGTCATGAAGCTTTCCTTCTCCTTCAACACGAACCGTCCGCTTCTGCCGCGCAAAGGTGACTTCAAATGGAAATACGCCAATGCCATGAATGGATGAAACAGCCGATTCTACTCCATGCGGGTCGGACAGTTTTTCGCCAAACATTTCGTAACCGCCACATAGGCCGACAGCTCTGCCGCCTTTTTGAAGATGCGCTTCGAGCAAGCTGGAAAGCCCTTGTTCTCTAATCCAGATTAAATCTTCTATCGTATTTTTGCTGCCGGGCAAAATCACGACGTCGGGATTGCCCCAATTGCGGGGTGAATCCACGAAGCGGAGGCGGACATCGCTTTCATGCCGCAAAGGATCGACATCGGTGAAGTTGGAGATGCGAGGAAGCTGAATGACCGCGATATCCAGCTCCGGCTGCTCGGAAGAGGCGCTTGCCGCTGGCGTCTCTCCCAGTGTACGCATCGAAAGAGAGTCTTCGTCTTCCAATTCCAAGCCGGGCAAAAAAGGCATGACGCCGATGACCGGTTTGCCCGTCCGGTTTTGAAGCCAATCAAGCCCCGGCTGCAGAAGCGAGACATCCCCTCTAAACTTGTTGATGACAAACCCGCAAATACGGTCCCGTTCGTGAGGCTCCAGCAATTCCAATGTGCCGACAATCGAAGCGAACACGCCTCCTCTGTCGATATCCGCCACAAGGATAACGGGAGCATCCGCCCAAGCCGCCATGCGCATATTGACGATATCCCGATCTTTCAAGTTGATTTCCGCCGGACTGCCGGCCCCTTCGAGCACAACAATTTCGTATTCATCGCGCAGTCTGCCTAAAGCTTGCCGCACAATTTCGCCCGCTTTGGGCAAATAGGATTCTCGATACGCTCTAGCCTCCCATTCTCCGAGAGGGCGGCCATGCACGACGACTTGAGAGGACATCTCTTTTGTCGGCTTTAATAAAATCGGATTCATATCCGTCGATGCCAAAATGCCGCATGCATCGGCTTGCATGCCTTGCGCCCGCCCGATTTCTTTCCCGTCCCAAGTGACATAGGAGTTCAGCGACATATTTTGCGATTTGAATGGAGCTGTACGGTAGCCGTCTTGCGCAAATATTCGGCATAATGCGGCAGCAAGCAAGCTTTTGCCCGCGTCGGAGGCCGTGCCTTGCACCATGATTGTGCGGCCCGTCTCCAACTGTCCATTAGCCCGGCTTAAATGATCGTTCATAGCTAACGCCCCCTTTTCTCCAGCAAACAAGCTTGCAAGCTTGAAATGAATTGACGGTTCTGTTCTTCAAGCTTGACGGCCACTCTGATATACCTTTCATTCAGCCCGGCAAACAATGAGGCGTTGCGAATGAGAAAGCCTCTTCGTCCCATTGCTTCCTGAAGCTCTCCAGCGGAAAAACCCATCGCATCCTGCATTTGCAGGAGCAAATAATTAGCGGAGCTTTCATATACGTTAAATCCAAGCGATGATAACGAGTTTGCCAGCTTCGGCCGTTCTTGATGAAGCCATGTCAGCGACTTTTCCTCGAATTCCCGATCATCAAGCACGGCTTCGCCAATTTGCTGCGCAAGCGAATTGACGCTCCACGGCACTTGAAGCCGGCTTAGCTCCGAAATCGAATCGGGATGAGCGGCAATAAACCCGAGACGTATGCCGGGAATGGCGTAAAACTTCGTCATTGAACGAATGACAAGCAGCCTTTTGTGAGCGGATGCCTCCTGAATCAAACTGTAACGTTCCGCTTCGGCAACAAAATCGATAAAGGCTTCGTCCAGCACGACAAACGCTCCCGCCTCCAGCAGCCTCCTAATTTGATCCGGATGAACAAGCCTCCCCGTCGGATTGTTGGGAGAGCCTAAAATATATAGCGCGGAGCCGCCGTATTTCATTGCCTCGTTCATCCACTCTTCGTCTATTTGAAAGCCGCTGGACGCCTTTAACGGAACTTCGAGCAGCTCCGCCCCAATCTTTCGAACGGCATCCCCATATTCGGAAAAACAAGGGGCCGCCGTAACAACACGAGTGGGTTTCAACCATCTGACGGCAAGATCAATTAACTCCGCTCCTCCATTGCCGGCTAGCAGACTGCTTGAATCGACAGAGTAACGTTCCGCCAGCTTCCGCCGCAGACCGCGGGCAATCGGGTCGGGATAACGCTCAATATGGTCTGCATAATGGATCAGCGTTTCGCGTACGGCGGGAGGCGGACCAAGCGGATTCATATTGGAGCTGTAGTCCAAAAAGTCCGACTTCATGAAACCGTAAGTTTCCTCCGCCGTTTGCAAATCTCCGCCATGTCCGAATCGTTCCAGCATAAGTATTCAACTCCTATGTAGGCATATCTTTAACCAGTTGTTTGTTGCCAAATGACAATGGCTAGCAGCAATGCCGTTTCGACTGCTTCATTCATAGCCCCATACGTATCGCCCGTTAGTCCGCCCAGCTTTTTATTCAGCCAGCTTGCCATCGCCCATCCGCATAGGAAAGTAATCGCAAGTGCTGAAAAGAGCAACAGTATGGATATTTTATAATTAATGCCGCTAATCATTAGCGAAGTGAAAGAAAATACGGCAGCTACAAATAGCGAATGAATGACCGACATTTTATTAACACCATTAAACAAACGTCCGATTCCTTCATTTGGCCTTGCCGGCTTCCACCCTCCGATTGCCGCAGCCATCCATGCCCGGCCCAAGCAAGCGCAGCCGATTAGAAGTGCCCCTAACGGAATATCGTTTCTTCCGCTGTTTTTCAAAAGCTCGGCCAGCAGTGATGCCTTCAAAAGCAGCAAAAGAACAGCCGCAAGCACGCCCATGGCGCCCACTCTGCTGTCCTTCATAATATCGAGCATTTTGTCCCGGTCCCTATGGCTCAGCACGCCGTCTGCCGTATCCATCCAGCCGTCCAGATGAAGCCCGCCGCTAAGCGCAACCCACAACGCAAGCAGCAGAACGGCAGCCGGCCATGGGGGCAAAATAAGGCCAAACGCCCAAGCGGCGGCGCTAAGACAAAAGCCGATCAGCAGTCCAGCGAACGGAAAATAAATAATGCTTCGAGTCAGCACCGGCTTTTCAAAAGGGACGTTCACCGGAACCGGAAATCTCGTTAAAAATTGTATAGCTGCCAAACAAGCTTGCCCATGCAGCTTCACTCGATTAAAAACCATGCCGCTATCACTCCCGAAAATATCAATACGCTGACGCCATACAAAAGCCTAACCGTCTGCAAAATATCGTTAGCTTCAATGGCCCGTATCGGCCAGCCCATCCGCGCCCGTTCGCTCTCTACGCCAAAATAGCGGTTAATCCCGCCAAGCTCGATGCCAAGCGCGCCTGCCGCCGCCGATTCCGGAATACCGCTATTCGGGCTGGGATGCCGCTTGGCAAACACGCCGATAGCTCTCCAACTGCTGCGTGCATTCATCCCAGGCAACATCGAAGCGACGATCACTTGCAGCACTCCCGTTATTCTTGCGGGAATATAATTGAGGGCATCGTCCAATCTGGCGGAAAACCAGCCAAAGTGGATATATTTTTCATTTCGATAGCCGACCATGGAATCCAGCGTATTTACCGAGCGGTACAGCATAGCGAGAGGTGCGCCGCCAACTAAGGCAAACAAAATAGGAGAAATGAACGCATCCACCGTATTTTCCGCGACCGTCTCCACGCAAGCTCTCGCCGCTTCCTTCTCCGTTAACGAATCCGTGTCTCTGCCTACGATATAGCCGACATATTTGCGGGCTTCGTTCAAATTCCCTTGAACAAGCGGTATGTATACTAGCATCGCGGCCTCTTTCAGCCCTTTGACGGCGATGGTCGTCGAAATAAACCATGCCGATACGGCATAACCGAGCCAAACATGAATCGAATCGGCTGCCCAAACGACGATCCACATGACCGAAGTACTTCCGAATATGGTTAGAAAAGCTAGACAGAAGCCCAGCCATTTTGTTTTAAGGCTCGTAACGGTCGATTTTCCCGCGTGCAGCTTGCCTTCCAGCCAACCGATCCATCTCCCGATCCAAATGACGGGATGAGTCGGCCATTTCGGATCGCCAATGATCCAGTCTATGGCAATCGCTGCGGCAACAAGGAGAAGCAGCTCTTGAAAGCTATAAATCATGTAAGCTCCTCCCAGCGGAAAGCGAGCGCCTTCACATCGACGGGAATACCCGCCGTCACCAAAAACACCTTGTCGCACACGGCTGCGACAGCTTGATTGAGCCGGCCCGCCTCATCCCTGAATGCTCGTGCAAGCGCATTTACAGGGACGATTCCATCGCCTACCTCGTTTGTTACGATTAAAAGCGGATAAGGATATTGTTGAATCGCAAGCACAAGCTCCCGGGCTTTTGCCGCAAGCTTTTGCTCTGCGTGATTGTCGTTTTCATAATAAAACATCCAATTGGTCAGCCATAACGTTAAGCAATCCAGCAACACAACAGGCGGCTTTTGTGTGGGCTCGGCCAAGAGCTTTGCCCGGATTCCTTCCCCATAAGCTTGTAAAACAGCAGCCGCCTCCAGCGGCTCTTCCTTCGTTTCCCAGATAAAACCGGATGCCTCGCGGTCGTGTTTATGCTTGCTTATGCGGTCATCCATTTCATTATCGAATGCTTGGCAGGTCGCCACATACATCCCGTGAGCAGCCAAGCGAGCGGCATATTGCTCGGCGAATCTGCTTTTGCCGGATCTAGCCCCGCCCGTAATCAATATGGCCATACGTATCCTCCCGCTTATTCTTTGGATATTCCGGCGCTTTCAAATGTCGCCATCTCTTGCATGAGCCGCAGCGTCGCGTCTATAAAATGGAAGCATAAAACGGCGCCCGTTCCTTCGCCCAACCTCATATCCAGCCGGATGAACGGTTCGAGTCCGATCGCCTGAAGCAGTTTAAGATGGCCTTGCTCCTGAGAAAGATGGGACGCAAACATATAGGGCTTTACTTTATCGGATAGCCGGGCCGCAATGAGCGCGGCAGCGGAAGAAATGTAACCGTCAATAACGACTGGGCACCGATTGGCCGCTGCGCCGATTAGAATGCCAACAAGACCGGCAATTTCCGCTCCGCCAACTTTGGCCAGCACATCAAGCGGGTCCAGCGGATCGGGTTCGTTCGTGCTGATCGCTTTTTTAACAATTTCAACTTTATGTTTGAACACTTCATCGTTAATGCCAGTACCGCGGCCCACCGCCTCTTCGGGAGGCAAACCGGCCAGTACGGAAGCGATCGCTGCGCTGGCCGTTGTATTCCCGATTCCCATCTCTCCGGTCGCAAACAATCGGTATCCTTTTTTAATCTGGTCTTCGACAACGGATACGCCAACCAAAACGGCCTGGAGTGCTTCCGCTTTCGTCATCGCCGGTCCTTTGGCCATATTTTTTGTGCCCCAGACGACTTTGCGGCTCAGAAGCGACTCATGCCGCAGTTCGGCAGCAACTCCGATATCGACGCAAACGACTTCTGCTCCCGCTTGCCGCGCAAGGGCGTTAACAGCCGCCCCGCCATTTAAAAAGTTGTGTACCATTTGCGGCGTTACCGCTTGAGGGAATGCACTTACCCCTTCCTCGCATACCCCATGGTCGCCCGCCATCACAATGACCGCTCGTTTGGACAAATCTGGCCACAGCTCTCCAGTCGCTCCCGCTAATTGCCGCGCGATGGCTTCAAGCTTCCCAAGACTTCCGGGAGGCTTCGTCAATCCGTCGGAATGACGCTCGGCGCGAAGCGCAGCATCGGCGTCAAATAACGGGATTCGATTCAAGACGGCTTCCAGTTGGTTGATTTCTTGTAATTCCTCATTACCATGATTCATTTCTCTGTTCCTCCTGAATAGGTGTCGTACCCTCTTCTATTCGGCGCCAATGCCGGAATGAAGCAAAATTTGAGGCTTTCCTGATTCCGGATGTTTTACAATGGTCGATTTGGCGCCATAGATGGACTGAATTAGCTCGGCCTGCAACACTTGCTCCGGCGTTCCGGACGCCCCTATTTTGCCATCTTGAATTGCAATTAGCTCATCGCAATAAAGCGACGCCAAATTTAGGTCATGGAGCACCGCAATAACAAGCAGTCCACTTTCCTTCTGCCATGAACGAACGGCGTCAAGCAGCTCGATTTGAAAGCCGATGTCGAGATACGTCGTCGGCTCATCGAGCAGCAGCACTTCCGGCTGCTGCGCCATCAGCTTGGCCAGTGCGACTCGCTGCCGCTCTCCTCCGCTAAGCTGATGAATGCGCCGCTCCTGCAAATGACGAACTCCCGCTATAAGCATCGCTTCCTCCACGATTTTTTCCGCATCCCCGGAATCATGCCCCAGCCAGTTTTGATGCGGATATCGGCCCATCGAGACGATTTCCCGAGCGGTAAAGCCGACGGGCGGAATGCCGCCTTGCTGAAGCACCGCGAGCTTTTGAGCAACGGCTTTCCGCGGAATTTGAGAAATGGGATTTCCTGCGAGCCGTACTTCACCCGAGTTTGGAGTATCGGTTCCCGACAGCAGATGGAGCAAGGTCGTTTTTCCGGCGCCGTTAGGTCCTATAATTCCATAAAAACGATTGCTGCGGAAAGAAACCGAAACATTTTGCAAAATGGTAGTCTTCCCCCGGACCGCCGAAACGTTTTTGGCTTCGAGCTCCATTACCCCTCTCCCCCTTCCGCCTTCATTTTGCGATGCAGCAAATAGGCAAACACCGGTGCGCCGATCAAAGCCGTAACGACGCCAAGCGGCAGCTCCTTCGGACTGAGCACGTTGCGGGCGAGAGTATCGGCCCAAAGCATAAAAGTAGCTCCTCCTATAGCAGAGAGGGGAATTACGATTCGGTAATCCGGTCCGGCAATAAGACGGATGACATGCGGAACGACTAGACCTACAAAACCGATGACGCCGGAGACGGATACGGCAGCAGCCGTCAAAAGCGTCGAAACGATCATCACGATCAGCTTCGTTCGTTCCACTTGGACGCCCATATGGGCTGCGTGCCTCTCTCCAAGCGCAAACAGATTTAGAGCTTGTCCATAATAAAGCAGCACGGGCAAAGCGACCCCGAGAAATGGCAGCAGGATGTACACATGCTCCCAGCTGCGCATGGCCAGCGAGCCCATAATCCAGAACAAAATTTGGTTGACCACTCCTTGCGACATCGAAACCATTAGCGAAACAAATGCACCCAAAAACGACTGGATAATGACGCCGGACAAAATGACAGTTTCAATTCGCATCGTTCCTTGCGAGCGGGAAAGCCAAATGACAGCAAACAGCGTAACGATACCCGTCAAAAAAGCTACGATTGGCAGCGTCCATAGCCCTAAAGCAAGTTGAAGCCCGAACAAAATAATAAATGCGGCTCCGACCGAACTGCCGGAGGCGACGCCAAGCGTATAAGGTTCAGCCAGCGGATTGCGCAGCACGCCTTGAAAGCCGGCGCCTGCCAGCGCCAGACAGCTCCCCACTAGCACTGCAAGCAGCACCCGCGATAGCCGAACCTGCGTAACTACCGCAATTTCACCGCTTGTCCACTGAAGGGGCCGATCCGACAGCCATGGCAGCTGATGCAGCAGAATGCCCCACACATCGGCAAACGACAAGCCGGCCGATCCAATCGACAAGCTTGCAATCATAGAAACAGCAAGAAGGAGCAAAGCTGCTCCTCCATACGTGATTCGTTTTAAATTTGGCATTATTTCATAAGCTCTGGATGGATGGCTTTCGCCAGCTCAAGCAATCCATCCGCCAGCCGCGGTCCTACGCGAACTAGAGGGTCGTTAGTAACGGCAACCATTTGTTTGTTTTTCACCGCATCAATCGTATCCCAACCCGGACGCGCCTCGATGGCTGCGACAATGGAGCTTTTCTCCTCTCCAAAATCAGGATAAATAATGAGCTGAGGATTTTGCGTGACGACTTCCTCTGCATTTACTTCATACCAGCCCGCTTGCGCAGCAGCAATATTTTGGCCGCCGGCGATGGTGAGCAGCTCGTCTAGAAATTCGCCCGAGCCTACCGTCCAGCCAGGAGAAAACTCCAAGTACACTTTCTTTTTCTCAGCGTCTTTAACGGCAGTTGCCACTTTTTCCTTCACATCGCGCATATGATCGGCCACTTTGCCCGCGCCTTCTTGCATATTCATAATTTTACCGATTTCTTCAACTTTGGCAATGACCGCGTCATAGGTTTTTGGATCCGTCGCGTATACGTTCAGTCCTAGCTCGCGCAGCTTGGTAATGGCATCCACATTCATGGACGACGAAGCTAAAATGAGATCGGGATTAAGCGCGGATACCGCTTCAATGTTCGTTGTCATATCTCCGATTTTTTTAACGGAAGCCGCTTCAGGCGGATAGTTGCTCCAATCGTCGACGCCGACGACTTGAGCCCCCGCTCCAATTGCGTAAATCGTTTCTGTCTCGCTCGGCACAAGCGTGACGATAGCTTGAGGCGCTTTTTCAAACGTAAGTTCCGTGCCTGTAGCATCGGTTGTTTTGTATGGATAAACGGTTTGCCCCGGCTGTTCCGTTGGCTCTGCGGAAGGTGCAGCCGACTCTGCTGCCGAACCTTGTTCCGTTTGTTCCTTGTTCGTACCCTCTTCCGGTTTACCCGTATTAACGCCGCAGGCAGCAAGCGTCACCATCATCATAATGAGAAGGATAGACATGATGGACTTCATTTTGAGCAGTTGCATAGCTTTCATCTTCATTTTCACTCCCGGTTAAGTTAGATAGTCTTTTGTTCAATTAACATGCGGCACCAAAAAAGGCGCCTCCGGCAACTGTGCCGGAGGCGCCCATAAACACGCCGTAATAAACGGCGAAGAAGCCCTTCCAACACCTCCCTAAATCCACGTAGGTTAAAGCGTTAGCAAACAGGCAGATTTTCTGACTTGGAATTGCGCAAGCGGCGTTATCGCGGGCGGGTATGCCCAATGAAAAAGCTGCTTAGACGCTGGCTGCGCGCATATGCTAAAACATACGCTGCTCTCCTTACAGTGGCGGGTCCGTGCCGGATTGGAACCGGCTTCCCTTTTAAGCTACTGCGATCTTGCGGTATCGGCAAAACGATTGCTGCCAATTGCACATGACCCCAGCGGCACCTGTTTACGTTCATATGAAATAATCAGTAGTAACTATACACTCCAGCCCGGTATTTGTCCAACAATTTCATCACTTGACGGAGGGATTGCAATGAATCATAATGACAGCCAATTCGAAAATGACGCCAAAGGGACGCTGTCCCGGCGCTCTCCCTTCTTTTTCGTATTGTTTATTGTCGGCCTTTGCTTCCTTATTGTTGCGGTGTGGTTTTTGCTTTTTAATGAAAAAGCGTCGTCCGCGGATCCCGCTGTGACTGAGCATCTCGTCGAGGATGGAAAAATGATTTGGTCGATTAGCGAATACCCGGCGCTTGTCCTTCAAAACAATACGTTTACCGTCACTCTATTCGACAAGCATGGGGTTCCCGTGAAGGGGGCGCAAATGAAAATAAGATTGGATATGATCGGGATGGCTTGCGGTCATTACGATTTTGAGCTGGCCGAAACAGCCGCGGGGGTGTATGTAGGAGAAGGAGTTCCGCTTATGGCCGGTTTATGGAAAGCGTCCCTGAACTTAAAAAACGACGGCCGCGAGCAGCAGATCGTACGTACGTTAAAAGCGGTTCACTAATATTGAATAGTTTAAGCGACAGAAGACGCTGAATGGCTCCATAACGTGAGTAACATGAAATTACCAGAGCCAAGGAGATACCGTTGGAATGATGCCGTTTGCCGCTAACCCTTTCAAAATGGATAAAAGACCTACGGCAATCGCTGCCGCAGTACCTGCCTTGCGCATAAATTTTCTCCATTTCTTTCCTGCGTATGCAGCAATGGAGGCCGATGCCGCCAACGCGGGAAATGTGGCAAGACCGAATAAGGCCATAACGGCGGCCCCTCCACCGAGCGTACCCGTTGCCGCAGCGTTTATCCCCATCGCGTAAGTAAGCCCGCACGGCAGAAAACCAAAGGCAAATCCAGTGGCGAGCACATGCGCCGATTGTTTGCTCGGGAGCGGCGTTTCTTCTAGCGCAAGCTTTTGATGAAGCTTGCCGGAGAGCCTGCTCAAAAAAGGGATTTGTACTTTGCGCCACAGCCACAAAAGAACAAAGCAGCCTCCGGCAATGGAGGCGAGTCCCTGTATGCCCGCCAGCTTGCCGGCCACATCCACAAATGAGCCTACCGCTCCCATAGCAGCTCCCATCAACGCATAGGAGACTATTCGGCCTGTATTATAAAATAAAATGGACCGTCTGGCCGACACGCCGGATTGCAAAGAAACGGTCGATACGATACCGCCGCACATGCCGATGCAGTGCGGGGCGCTGAACAAGCCCGACAGAAATATAAAGAGGACACTGTTCCAAGCGATCGTCATGGCTGAGCCTTCTCTCCTGAATGGTCCAGCCTTGTCTTTAGCCTCAGCGCATTTGTTACGACAGATACGGAACTGAGCGCCATCGCCGTTCCCGCCATCCAAGGTTTGAGCAAACCGATAGCGGCGAACGGTATAATTGCCATGTTATAGAAAAAAGCGAATGCTAAATTTTGCCGTATATTGCGGATCGTCAGTCTGCTTAGCTTAATGGCTTCCGGAATGGCCGACAATCGCGAAAACAGCAGCGTAACATGTCCTGCATTTAAGGCGCCGTACGTCCCATTTCCCATAGCAATGCCAATATCTGAAGCTGCCAGCGCCGGAGCATCGTTCCACCCGTCTCCCGCCATGGCGACTGTCCCGCCCCCTCGTTTCAGCTCATGAACGAGCGTCAGCTTGGATTCCGGCATCATGGAAGAATGAACATCCGCTGTTTTGATTCCGAGCGCTCTTGCCACAGCAAAAGCCGGAGCGGAATGATCGCCCGTTGCGATAACAGGCGTTACCTTTAGTCGGCGCATTTCCGCTGCCATCGCTTTTGCTTCCGGCTTAACGGCATCTCCAAAGCCGATTAGGCCAACGCAATTTCCTCGGATGACGGCATATAAGACTGTTTCCCCATATTTTTCTCGTTCTGCCGCAGCATTTAAAACCTCCTTGGAGAGATGGCAACCCATCCGCTCCACGTAGAGCTTATTTCCGACAGCCGCATGCTCTCCTCTCACGCATCCTTCGGCTCCTCCGGACGGCGTATAGGCTAAACGTTCAGACGCCGGCAATACAAGGCCGAACTTTCCAGCTTCCGCCTGGAGCGCATGGGCCAAAGGATGATCCGATTCCTTTTCCAAAGCGGCAACCGTACCAAGCAAATAAGAGCGGCTTATCCCAAATGCGGCCATAAAGTTCACTTTGGGCTTTCCTTCCGTCAACGTTCCCGTTTTATCCAAAACTATCGTTTTAACGGCAGCCAGCTTTTCTACCGCACTCGCTTCTTTGGCAACAATGCCCCGTTTGGCAAGCTTGCCCGATGCAATGACAAGTGAAATAGGAGCAGCCAGTCCTAATGCGCAAGGACATGCCGCGAGCAATACGGCAATGGCGCAGACGGCCGCTTTGCTCCAATTTCCGGGGTCGGCCCATAGCCCCCATCCGAGAAAAGTGGCGGCGGCCGCCATTAACATAGCCGGGACAAACCAGCCGGCAACCGCGTCCACTTGCCTCTGAATAGATGATTTCGACTTCTGTCCCTGTATAACAAGCTCTTGTATTCGGCTTAACATCGTATCGTGCCCAGCTGCATGCGTCACAATTTTCAGCTTGCTGTATACGTTTCGCGTTCCCGCCCAAACGGTATCCCCCGGCAGCTTGCTGACCGGAACGCTCTCCCCTGTAACAAGCGCCTCGTCGATCATCGATTCGCCGCTCAAAATGGTGCCGTCCACCGGAATCAACTCATGCGACTCCACATGGACAATATCGCCCTGCCGAACGAATTCCGTCCGAATCTGAGACAATTGTCCGCCACGTTCCACCGTTGCGCTCTGGACGCGAAGCTGCTCGAACCCGTAGGATTCGTTTTGCGCTTTGAGAGAAGCGGAGGTTTCGATGTATTTTCCAAGAAGAATCGCTGTAATGACAACCGCCGAGGTTTCAAAATACAGGGGCGAGCCGTGATCGTAGCTTTGGGTGGCCAAAACCGCCCCATCGCGAAAGACGACATAGTGGCTATATAAGTAAGCGGATGTGGTGCCGATGGCAACCAGCACATCCATATTGGCGCTTTTTTGCCGAATGGCGTAGTAGGCTCCAAAATAAAACGGCATCCCCAAAACAAATTGAATGACCGTTGCAAATGCAAGTTGTATGAAGGGCTGAAACAGCCAGCTTGGCAATGTATCGGCTAAGGGAGCGAACCATGCCAAATGTTCCGTCATCCCGGCAAGCAGCGGCAAGGTTAACAAAATAGAAGCTAGCAAGCGCAGGCGCAGATGCCGTTTCTCCCGCAGCAGCCCTTCTTTTGCCGTCTCATTGGTCATGGCGGAAAATCCGAGCTGCCCGACCTTGTCGGCAAGCTGCGCTTGCGTAACCGCTCCTTCATAAATTTGAACCCAAGCCGTGCGCAGCGGGAAGCTGACCGCGACCTCGGATACCCCTTCCATTTTTCCAATCGTTTTTTCAATCCGGGCCGCGCATGCTGCGCAGCTCATTCCTTGTATCGTAAAATCCAGCTCCAAAATACCGCCGCTCATCCACTTCTACCTCCGATCCCCGCAAAGCTTCTTTTCACCGGGCATGTACCGCCGCTGTATACTATATGACCGTAAATCGCACAGCATGATGGTTGTTGATGAAAAGATGAAGGTTCAGAGTCCTTAACATAGAAAAACCCGCACGTTTTCACGTACGGGTCTTCATCATTTAATCTCTTTCATAGATGGAGCCGATTCGGCTCGCAAAAAGTTCCGTGTACACCTTTTCAGCGTAAGCGTCCGTCATTCCTGCGATATAATCGGCTACGAGACGCTCCCAAGGCCATTCGTGTTTATGCTTTTCATAGCTTTCAACCCAGTCTGGAGGCAAGATGAGCCTTCCGGTTTCATACTGCTCCAAGCTGTCCCATAGCCGCTGCAACATATTTTCGCTTCGCTTTTGCAGCCTTTGTACGCGAAAATCTTTAATTAGCGTCACCCAAGCGAGTTTTTTCAAAATTTCCATTGTCCGCAGCAGTTCAAAATCTTCCGCACCGTCTTTGACAAAGGTAACTCGCTTCCAGCCTTTTTTGGGATCGTCTATAATGCCGACGCCGCTGGCAAATTTGCTTACCCATCTTGCTTTCATTTCGCGCCGTGTTCTCGACGTTTCCCTGTCATTTTGCACATAGATCGTTTTCCACTGTTTATAGTAGTCCTCTAGTACGCTGCGAACCATTTCTTTCAGATTGGTTTGCTCCCACTGAACGGCGGCCATGCTCGCAGGGTCGTCGATAATTTCTTGCGCAACGGCATCTACAAGCCGGTCATCTTCAAAAAAGTCTTCCGTCACAATAATTTTGCCGGCACGAATGCCGTCCTCGATATCGTGGGTGGAATAAGCAATGTCATCGCATAAATCCATTAATTGAGCTTCCAAAGTGCTGCATCCTTCCGGCATGCCCCACAAATCGCGCAAATATTGGATGCCAATCCACTCCATCGGATAAACGCCCTTCATTCGCGAAGGCTCGTTCATGCAATAAGGATATTTGTTAATCGCCAGCAGCGTCGCCGCCGAAAGATCAAGCCCGCGCTCGCTTTCGGCTCTCTTCTCAAGGAACATGAGAATGCGGAAGTTTTGAGCATTTCCTTCATAGGGCACGCCGTATCGCTCTCTCAGAATACGATCCAGAACCTCTTCGCCTTTGTGACCGAAAGGAGGATGGCCTAAATCATGAGCCAAGGAAGCGCATTCGACGACTTCCGGCACCAGCATTAAACCGGGATGCTCGTTGCCCGCCAAAAAAGGGTATGTTTTGCCCAAGCGGCGAGCCACTTCCCTAGCGATTTGGGATACTTCGAGCGAATGAGTCAGCCTTGTCCGATAATAATCGCCCGACCCTGCGGCGAATACTTGCGATTTTCCTTGTAGCCTTCTAAAAGCCGGCGATTGAATAAGCCTGGCATAATCTTTTTCATATTCATCGCGATCTTCGCTGGAATGTGTGTTTTCCGTATCGTACAGTCTTAGCTTTCTGATGTTCATCTAATCGAGTTCCCTCCTGGCACAAATCATCCGAACTCCTCTATTAGAATCCTTTTTCCCGTTTCAAGTCAATATCATTCTTCAAGAGGAATAGGGATTAACGGCCGGAATTTAGCCAGCGGGACAATTGCAGCTCCATGTCGGATTGCAGCCTCAAGCGATCCTCTCCTTGCAGAAACGCCGCCTCTACACCGTTTTTGACGATTTGAACAAGCTCCTTCTCCGTAAAATGCAATTCTTCCTGCAGGATTCGATATTCTTCCGAAATAGTGGTGCCGGACACGGTCAAATTATCGGTATTTACCGTTACAACAACGCCCAGCTCAAAATATTCGCGCAGCGGGTACATCGCCCAGCTTTCGGAAGCTTTTGTTTGCAAATTGCTGACGGGACAAAGCTCAAGCGGAATCCGCTTTTGTAAAATCAGTTCCACAAGTTCCGGATCTTCCTTCATTCGGACACCATGGCCGATCCGGGAGGCGCCCAGCTTTTGCACAGCGGAGCGAACGCTTTCGGCTCCGGCGGCTTCACCTGCATGAATGGTAATCGGAATCCCTCGCTCACGGGCTAATTCAAATACGGATTGGTACAGGTCGGCGGGGTAAGCGGCTTCCGATCCGGCCAAATCGACGGCGACGACACCTCTGCCTAAAAAAGAAGCGGCCGCTTCAACCGTTTCGCGGTTCAGCTCTTCGGAATGTCCGCGCAAGCAAATGGCAATGCAGCGGGCCACAATGCCGAATTCCGCTTCGCCTCTTTGCAGCCCCAGCACAGCATGATGGATAACTTCCTCTACCGAAAGCCCTTGCTGCCGATGGAGCTGGGGAGCGAAACGTACTTCGATGTAACGGCAATTTTGCTCCGCTGCCTGCTGGACCAACTCATAGGCCACTCTCTCCAGAGAGTATGGAGTATGAAGAAACTGCCCGACAAATTGAAATTTGCTTAAATAGTCCGATAAACTGAGGCATTCTCCCTCCACTTTCATATAAGGAAGCAAGGCATCCGCGTCTGAAGCCGGTAAAGCAATCCCGCTTTTTTCTGCTAAATCAATAACCGTATCCGGCAGCACGCTGCCATCCAAATGAACATGCAAGTCTACCTTTGGCAACGACAATATCCGATCATTCATCGATGTGTTCCTCCCATATCTACTAGCCGCGTTTATCGTGCCAGAGGATAAATTTTTTAAAATCTACTATATAACGTTGAGAGGCCCGGTGTAAATACGAATGATTTCCAAATGGCCATGCTTTTTTTACATTGTCGGCTAGTCTTTACAAGACTAAACTTCGGAATCTAAACTTACATGCTTAAAGCAGCAAGACAAAACAAAAGGTTCCCTAAAGCAACGCTTCAAGAAAACCTTTATTCGGGGAATAGGAGATCCGGGAAGTTACGGCCTGTCTTTCACATTTTCGTTAAAAAACTGGAGCAGCCCCTTATTTAATTTATTCAACATGGAATGTCCTCCGTCCCCAAAAAGAGGAGAATAAAGAATCGTGTCCGAGAAGCTTAAATGATGGGCATGTTGAAATACCCATTGCTGGCCTTTATTTTTTAACATGCCTTTGACCCTTTTATCCAGTTCGCCGGCAGCTTCCAAATAAGCTTCTTTGGATTGAAAGCCATAGGACTCAAAATCGCCCGCTCCCTCTATAAACCGCTGTGTATCGCTTGTAATAATGTACAAAAAAGGATTGGGTAGCCCATTCGTTAACTCCTTGCCGTAAGGAAAACCGTCCATATTGACTCCGGCGAGCAAATCGGGTCTCTCGGCCATGGCTTGCGCCGCTGCAGCTCCGCCAAACGAATGGCCCAGCATGCCGACCCGGTTTAAATCAAGCTTGCCCGTCAGCGAACCTAAACCTCCGTTGTCCCCTTCGTTTTGCCTCTTAAGTTGCTCTAGAACAAATAAAATGTCATCCACCCAAACTTGCATATGTTGTCCGTCCGATTCCCAATCGATTTCATCGCTGAATTGCACCTTTCCTACCGCTTGTACACCATCCGGAAAAAGAGCGGGAATGATGGAAAAGTACGGATGCTCCAGCGCTATGACGATATAGCCGTTGCTGGCCAAATTTTCTGCGAAGCTGGTATACATAAATGCAGAAGCCTCGTACGCTGGCGAGAGCAAAATAACGGGATAAGCCGATTGTTCCCGCGTAATAGGAGCTTCCGTAAACGAATGAGTTTGGACCTCTTTAAAACTGCTAAGGAGCGAACGCACGAGCAGCGGTTTCCCCTGTTCAATTAGCCGAATTTCATCTGCCGTAAAAGCGTATGGCGCCGTTTCCTCCCCGTCGGTCACATCGGCCGGGTACCACGCTTTGGCGAGCACTTGTCTCTTGTCCGCAGGATCAGTCGTATACTGCTCCTCCCGTTCTCCATCCGTCCAGCCAAGCTCGGTTACGCCAATCGAATAAGGGCCGGTTGGCGTTGGAAGCTGCACCGCAGGGAAAAGATACAGCGGCAAAAAAACGGATATTGCAAGTCCAACGAGCCCAGCCGTTCCCGCAAAAATGCGTAAACAACGTCTTCTCTTTTCATTGCCCCATTTTGTATTGCTTGTCCACCTTCCGATGGCAAAGCCGATCGCAATGAGGGTCAACATCCCGTATACCATCACACTTTTAATCCGGAAACCATCAACCGTCAAGTGAATGATAAATAAAAGCAGACAGCCCGATATCGCGGCAGCCGTTCTTATGGCGGTACTCCAGAGATTAAATAGACAGCCTGCCAGCAGCAAGGCTAGTGCAAGCGCCAATCCCATTTCCAGCAGCTTCATCATGTCCCCTCCCTTATAAAAGGGTATCACCTCAAGCTAAACTTTAGCTAAACGGGGGCTTAAAGGTAAAGAAAAAAGCGCGGAATGCATCCGCGCCGTTACTTGCTCTATTACAGCTTGTCTTCATTATTCGCCTGTTTCAACATTGCCGGACCAAGCCAGCATTCCGCCCGCTACGTTGACCACGTCAAACCCTTGCAGCGTCAAAAACTCGCATACTCTACCGCTTCTGCCGCCGCTTCTGCAAATAAAAACGACTTCGCCTTCTACCAAATGAACTTCGTCTGCGCGGGCTTGAAATTCGGAAAGCGGAATGCTTCTAGCCTCTTTAATATGGCCGTCTATCCATTCATCAGGTTCCCGCACATCAATCAAATTAAGCTTAACGCCTTGCTCCAGCTGTTCTTGCAGCTCGGCGGCTGTCATTTCGCGATACATGGCTTCATCACCCTTCTACTGCGTTTCAATTAAATCTATTCGAATGAATTGTATCGTTTTGCATGAAAAATGTCTACGACAAGGCTTGTTATCTCCGAATTTTGTTTTTGGCGGCGAGCAGCCGGTTGACAGTCGAATGGTCGTCGTCTGGTTTTGGGCCTTCATCGTTCGGCTTTGTTTCCGCCGGAGTTATCGGCCAATCGTGAGCCGTTTTTTTCGAGTCCGTTATCGGTAGCTGCTTAGAGCTTAATAAAGGTTCTCTTTGAACGGAAGCCGGACTGGCTAATGTCTCTTTCCTCTCTTGCTTTTCCTTGTTATTCGAATAAAATCTGCTCTTCTCCTCTGTTCGCTTCTTTAGTTTAGACAATGTTGTCATAGAGGAAGCCGTTGCAGCACCGACGTTCCGTTCATGACGGTGCCGCGATGACATCGCTTTTCCAAGCCGTGCCATCATCGATTGCCATGGCAATGAAACACGCCGCAAAGCAATGTCGAGCAGCCAAAGCAGCAGAATGGCGATAAGCCATTCTCTTGTCCAATCGTAAGGCTCCTTCCATTTGGACGGCTCAAAATGATAGCCTTCCGCTGGGGAGACAGCCGACAGCTCGCGTCCGCCCGTTAAGGCCGCAACCCGTTTTAGCGTCTCTGCGCCTGAGCCATCCCCGATCCGATATTCCGGCGAATACGGAATGACATACCCTGCTGTAAATTCGCCGCCGGACTGCCCGTTTTTGCTTGTTTCGATTCCCGTCAAATAGGCTCCGGGGTTCATCGGGCCAAGCTCGGCTTCATAACGGCCGGGCGCGACCGGCAGCAATTGTTTCCGTACCGTTTCTCCATCCGCATTTTGAATAACAGCTTCAAGCCCTTGCGCGGCGCCGCCATCGTCGCTCGTTGATTCCACAATCAACTTGCCGTCCGGCCCGTTCATCGATGTCGAAATTCGGTAAGGCGAGCTGTCAAACTGAGGGAACGTCCATTTGACCCACTCTGTGAAGATGGCCGGAAATTCGTTCCAGCCTGTCCAGCCCGGCGCCCATTTTCCAGTGAAGTCGCTCGTCCACGCCACGGATCGGCCTGAACCGTACGTCCACCTAGCGAGCAATGGATCGCCATCCGGCGACCAAAGCGCCGTTTCCGCCATTTCTTTCGGAGTGGTCGCAATATAGGCTTGAAGCTGCGGCAACCCATTTTCCCATAGTGAATTCCAGTCGCCCGCAGCTCCGATAGACGGCGTAATCGTTCCATCCACGATATAGGTGCGCGACATCAGCACCGTTTCACGGCTAAATATGGCGGGCAGCGTACTTTGATCCTTTGTAAAGTAGTATCGGCCATTCCCGTTTTTGGCGAGCGACTCCAGAAGCGCCGTATCCGAGCCGTCCCCAACCGCAACGGTGGATAACGTCATGTTGTTTTCTACCATTGCATCAGTAATCGTTGCGTAGTTCATAGAGGTGGAGGACTGCCCGTCCGTCAGCAAAATCATATGTTTTCGCTGCGCTTCAAAATCGAGCAAGCCACGATATCCCGCATCCAAAGCG
Source organism: Paenibacillus sp. GCM10027627 (assembly GCF_042675505.1). Taxonomy (NCBI): domain Bacteria; kingdom Bacillati; phylum Bacillota; class Bacilli; order Caryophanales; family Paenibacillaceae; genus Paenibacillus; species Paenibacillus sp. GCM10027627. Next base: position 813,965 of record NZ_JBHTHB010000001.1, on the reverse strand, counting down.
GTATAAATTTCGGTTCCGCCGCTTGGCTGAATGCTTTGAATTTGCCGAATGATGCTCTCCCTCTCCGACAGCTTGGTCGGCTCTACTACCCACTGCGGTGCAGAGTCAAAAGCGACGACTCCAACGGTGTCGGCATCCCGAAGCAGCTCTACAGTGCGAATTGCCGCCTCTTTCGCAAGCTCCAGCTTCCCGTCCGACATGCTGCCTGAACGGTCAATGACAAGAACAAGCCCTAAAGACGGGATTTGTTTTTTTCCCTTCAGATCCATATAAACGGGGAGCGCATCCTCAACCGGCGTTTGAAAGTAGCCGCCTAGTCCAAAACTTTCGTCCCCGCCCAGCATCATCAGCCCCACTCCATAATCGCCGACCGCCTTTGACAGCCATTCCATCGGTTTTTCGGCAATGCGAGTCGCGGGTACGTTGTTTAAAATAATGCTGTCATAAGCTGCATACTCCGCAAGCTCTAAAGAAAGCTGCTCCGGACTAATCGTTAGATGCCGGATAAGCGAAGAAGCAAGAGCCGACTCGATGTTGCCCGAGGTGCCGGGAGTTCCTTCAACGACCAGCACAGACGGTGGACCGCTAACCCGGCTGAACGCATGGGCGGCATTGTTCGCAGGCTCGCCGTCTCCAGGGAGGAACAGTTCCGCACGAAACCGATGAAATCCGGAATCTAGAGCAACGCTTTGCAAGGCGAAGCGATTTTCCCCTTTTTCAAGCCGAATGCTCGACGTGCTAATTTCACGATTGTCTTCAAAAAGCGTTAATTCGGCATCTCCTGCAAACGTGCTTTGAATGCGCAGCTCAAAGCTGAACGTTTCTCCTTGCTTAAGTACGCTGGGCACGATTAATTCATCGATAGCAGCGTCCTTTTCCAATTCGGAGGACATGTCGACAACGTCGACGGCAATTCCCGCATCCTTCAACAGTTTGGCTTGACGCATGACATCGCCTGCATTTTGGGCCCCGTCAGACAGCAGCACAATTCTTCCGTCTCTTCCGGCAAGCATGGCCGCTGCAAGCTGCAATCCTTTGGACAAATCGGTGTAACGGTCGTTCAGACCCGTTTTGAATTCATACCGCTCCTGATTAAGAAGCGATTCTGAAGTAAGCGGACGGTCGGCTGCCGCATGCAATCCGGTCGAGACGATTGCTCCTTGGTCCTCCGTAGATTTGCTCTTCCAGGCATCCGCAATCCACTTGCCGATTTCGTCCCGGCTTTTCATGCTCGCCGAACGATCAGCGACAAAAACGAGATTGCGCTCTTCAACCGTTCGATAAGGCGCAAGTCCTGCTGCAATTATAATTAAGAGGAACGTAATCAGAGCGCGGGTCGCAATGACTGCCGCTTTCCGTTTTCCCTTCAGCCTGGGAGTTCCTTTGACCATCCATCCGATATAGAACAGCCATGGCACGAGCAGCAGAAGCAGCCACGGTGAATCAGCTTGAACGCCCACGTCGGTACACCTCCCACTCCAGCGCCATGACGACTATCAGCAAAACAGCCGCCCATAGCTGCAAGGATGCATGCTGCGTTTTAGGCCTATCAGTTATATCCCGGGCCTGTTCGCTATTGCCCGATTCGGCGGAGGCGGCCGTTTTTAGACGCAAATCCGCTTGCCCTTCCCCCATAAAAGCCCATTCTCCCGCATAAGCAGCTACGGCCAAATAGCGGCCAGGAAGAGAATTGCCATCGACATCCCATTCATGCAATCGGTAAAGTCCCGGAACGGCAGGAGCTTCCGAGGCGCCTTGGTATGAGGGATCAAGAGCTAGTGGCCCCAAACCAGAGCCCTGCTGCTTGTTCCCCTCAGCCGATAAATGTTCCACTGCCTCCCATTCCGCTTTTGCCGTTTCCGGCCAAAACGGGATGGGGAAAGGCTCGCCCGCTGTAACCGTTCCAAGCTGTTCAATAGAACCGCCGTTCATCCACTGGGCGGATTGCAAAATTAATATCGGAAATTCCGGCCTGAGCGGAAGATCCGTATCTTGAAGCTTAAACGTATAACGAAGCTTGGGCCTGCCGTTTTCTTCTCCCGCATAAATGGCTGGAATGTCGCCATAGGTCAAAATCGCTTCTCCCCAGCTTGAGTCGTTCAGGTCAACAGGGGACATTTTGCCAATATGCGTATCATGAAATGAAAGGTAAGAAGTAACGGAATGCTCTTTCTTCTTAACTTCAGTATGTTTGGGCGCAACCGAATCGAGACCGCCGCGTCCCGGATGATCAATGATCCATAGCGGCTTCTTATCCAGAAGCGCCTTCCAATCCGGGTCTTCCAGCTGAAGCTCGGATATGCCGTCCAGCAATATCCAGTCGATTTCTTCAGCCATTTCCTTGGCGGGCGGCGCGCCGCCTGGACTTGTTTTGACCGGCTGCACCCAGGAAAGAATAAGCGCTTTTTCCAAAAACATATTCCCTTCAGTCACAAGTAGAGCTTTGCGTGCTTGTTGTATGGAGGGGAAAGCGTAAGCCGCATTATCGGCAAGGTATCCGTCTCCTTCAGACACAATGAGGGCTTTATAAAATAGGGCCGGAGCAAGTCCGCTTGCCTCCGCGCTGCCCCATTCGCCAGTGTTAACCGTTAATTGCAGCTCGTCCAAAAGCTGAAGGCTGCTCGCATCGTCGCCACCCATAATCTTCACCCGATACTCTTTTTCGGTTCCGGAATCATTTCTGACCGTAACGGAAATGGACTGAAGCGCGGGATCGCTAACGTCCGCCCTCACCCCGAAGCTTTGAATAGAGCTATTGCCGGGAGGAGCCGCTCCCCCCATCTTAACGAGTTCGAGCGGAGCTTGAAGTATAAGGGAACTCGCATCCTGAGCGTCCTCCCACCGCCCATCCGTAAACAGCACCGTATACCCGGCGCCATCGCCTTGATGAAGCGAATCGGCGAGCGATAAAGCGGATGTATTGTCGGTCGCCCCGTAGTAAGGCGTCAATTCATCCAGCAGGGCGCTGAGCTTGTCGCGATCCGCCAGTTTGGCCGCCAACGTTTCGGGGCTTGAGCCGGAAGCGACAATGGAAACGGGCTGAGCCTTTGGCTTGGCGTTAATCCACTCTTTAGCCGCAGCAACTGCGGACTGGAACGTCGTTTTTTGCCCGTTGTCAGACTGGTTGGACGTCGGAACAAAAGCCATGCTGCCCGATCGGTCTATGACGAGCACGGCATGGCTCTGCGAACCCGGCGGTTTCGTCACTACGGGTTCCATAAGCGCAAGAACAAGAAGCAGCGCCGCAAAAAGCTGCAAAAGCAAAAGCCAGCGGCTTCGAAGGCGCTGCCACGGCTTATTGGCTTCCTGCTCTTCAAGCAGCCTCCTCCAAAGCAGGTGGCTCGATACTTCTGTGTCTCTGTAAGTTTTTTTAAGAATATACATAAGCGCAATAGCCGGCAGCGCAAGGGCGAACCAGGCGGACGCCATCGATAAAAATTGCATTTGACTTCCTCCTCTCTGCCGTTCAAAGCCGGCAGCCGAGAGCGATGTTCGGATTAGATTTGGAGAAAATATCCGTTATGGCGCTTATCGGTTCAATGCGCCAGGGAGAAGACATAATGCCTGCAACGCATCAGACAACGGCTTTCCCGTATCTACAAAAGCATAAACGGCGCCTTGCTCCGCGCAAATATTATGAAGCTTATCCTTATACTGCTGCACCGATTCCCTGTATTGCTTAAGCAGTCTATCGGATACGGCCACTTCTTTACCTGTGCCGAGTTCACTGTCGATTAGCTTCAGCTCCCCGGTAAGCTGTGGACTAATTTCCTCCGGCGAAAGCAGTTGCACGAACACGACGGATTGCCCCGCCGCACGCAGCGCCAGCAAAGCTTCCTCTATGCCTTGCTCAAACATAGCATCTGTAAACAGCCATGCTGCGCCAGAACGCCTTGGCAGCGCCCCGGGCTGCCGGAAAGGGATCGAGAGATCGGAAACTGCTCCATGTTCATAAGGTGGGTGAGACGTCTCTGATTGATTTGCAGTTTCTTCATCCAGCAAATCAGCCATATGCCGAAACAGCTTTAGGGATGAAGCTCTGCCGTAAAGGGCTGGCGTCACACTACGGACGCGTTCCGATTGAAAGGTAGAGACCGCTACTCGATCATCCCCGTGTAACGATGCATAGCCGATTAAAGAAGCAAGCTTTACCGCGTACTCAAATTTGCTTGACGATGCTCCGCCGGAAAAAAACATCGATTTTGAAGCATCCACGTACAACTGAGCGTGCAGCTCCTGTTCATCCCAATATTGTCTGACATAAGCTCTTCCTGTCCGGCCATATACATTCCAATCGATTTTTCTAATATCGTCGCCAAGCGCATAGGGACGATAGTCCGCAAACTCTTGGGAACCACCAAGCGTCTGCGACCTTCGTTTGCCAGCCAGCGTTCCTCTAATCCGCTTTCCCCCGGCTAGCCGCATTCTCTCAACAGCAGCCAAAATCGAGAGATCGGGAAAAAGCCGGCTTATCGGGTTCCCCCCTTCAGGGGTAGCAGTCCCTTGCCCGTCCGCGGTTGCTCTAGATTGCGGAAAGCCTCCGTTCATCGGCTAGCCTCTATGGAATGAATAATAGATTCCGTCAACCGGTCCGTGGACAGCCCCACTGCTTGAGCCTCGTAGGACAAGACGATTCGATGGCGAAGGACCGGCAGCGCAACCGTGCGCAAGTCGCTCCATGACACATGCATTCGCCCGTCGCATATTGCCCGTACTTTGCTAACGTTGACCAGCGCCTGAAGTGCCCTTGGACCTGCGCCAAAGCGGGAAAACCGTTTTACATCGTCTGGAGCGTCCGCTTCATGCGGATGGGTTGCCAATACAAGACGTACGGCCAGATCAAGCATATCTTCCGCCACGATGATTTCTTTCGCCAGCCGCTGCAAACCGATCAAGTCTTCCCCGCTCATGACCTTGCCGCTTTTGGGCTGATGCAGCGCTGTCGTTCTTTTGACAATTTCCTTTAGGTCCTCTTTCGTCGGATAGTCGACTCCAATTTTGAGCAGAAACCGGTCAAGCTGAGCTTCCGGGAGCGGATAGGTTCCTTCTTGTTCAATCGGATTTTGGGTAGCGAGTACAAAAAACGGCTTCGGCAGCCGATGCGTTTCCCCACCCGCCGTAACCGTACCTTCCTGCATCGCCTCCAAAAGAGCGCTTTGCGTTTTCGGCGTTGCCCGGTTAATTTCATCTGCAAGCACTAAATTTCCGAAAATGGGCCCGGGTTGAAACCGCTGCGAGGCCGAGCCATGCGAGCTGAAATCCATTAATGTCGTGCCCGTTATATCGGACGGCATCAAATCGGGGGTAAATTGGATGCGGGAAAATTGCAGGTCGACGGTGTCCGCCAGCGTGCGCACAAGCATCGTTTTTCCAAGTCCCGGTATCCCCTCCAGCAGAGCATGTCCTCCTGCTATAAGACACCATACCAGTTGCTCCACAACTTCCCGCTGCCCGACGATGACCTTTGCCATTTCTACTTTTAGGGCAGCCGCCTTTTCCGCTGCCGCCAATAGCTGCTCTTTGCTTTCTATCATCCTTATGCTCCTTCCGCCGGCCCCGGCAAACCGGATACTGGCGCCTCTATCGGTTCGGTTGTATTTCGTCGAAGTATTGCTTCACTTTTTCCTGCATGCCCGCCGGCAAAGGAGACCTGTCTAACGTTTCCTTCGCTTCCGCCGCATATTCGCTGTACACTTCCTCATAAGGACGAGTAGCTCCGTCAATCATTGGCGACTGCCCGCCCGTTTCCGTCTGTCCGCCTGTTGCAGGGCCGCCGTCTTGATAGACGCTGCCCTCTCCGGCCATACTCCGCGGAGTAGTCACTAGTGTGCGGCTGCCTGCTCCTGTTCCAGCGCCGGAACCTCCCTGTCCGCCGCCGTTCCCGTTTCCGCTACCCGAGCCTGAACCGGAACCGGAACCATTACCGCTGCCCGCGCCGTTTCCTTTTCCAGACGCTTGGCCTCCAGCGCCTGAGCCGCTTTGGCCGCCGGAGCCCGGATTTGAGCCGGAAGAATTCCCGTTTCCGTTGCCTGAACTGCCTCCTGAGCCGGAAGACTCGCTGCCGCTTCCGGCATTGTTCCCGCCCGGCGCGCTCGGCTGGCCGGCGGAACCGCCTTCGGGCCCGGAGCTTCCGCCTCCGGCCGCACCGCCAGGCGCAGCTCCCGCCCATTCCGGCGGGATCGCGCCCCCTTGCCCGGCCAGCGCAGATGCTAGCTGCTGGCCGCTTGAGGCAAGCTGGCCCGACATCGACCGGGCCAGCGCCTCCAGCTCGCCCTGCGACATTTCGCGGGCGAGAGCCTCTTGCAGCGCGGCAAGGCCGTCGCTGCCAGCTTGCGGGGCGGCTTCGCCCGCCGCCCCTTCGCCTTCGGCGTCGCGCGCTTGCCGCGCCGCCTCTTCAAGCGCCGCAGCGAGCTTCTCTGCGGCGCCGTTCTTCCGCGGCTGTTCCTGCGCCAGCCGCTCAAGGGCAGCCGCCATCGCTTCGCGTTCCGCTGGCGACAGCTTCTTAAGCTCCGATCGAAGCTCGTCGATCGCTTCTCCCATTTTCGCTTGGTCGCGCTCAAGCAGCGCCTCCGCGAGCTTGCCGAGACTTTGCTCCTCGCTCATTCCACGCGCCATCTCCTCCAGCCGCACTGCCGCCAGCTTCGCTTCGTTTGCGGTTTGCTCCAGCTTTCTCATCGTTTCTGCAAGCTCCTCCAGCGCTTTGGCAGAGTCGATTCCTTTTTCACTTAGCTCTTGCCTCAGCTCTTCCAGCGGTTTAAGCAATTGCTCTTCCGCTCCCGGAGGAAGCTCCAGCTTCTCCAGCTCGCGTCTCAGTTCCTCAGCTTGCTTCTCCAACTGCTCTATGGCCGTTTTCGATTGCGCCAAAGCTTCAGCCCGGTCCCGCTGCGGATTCGGGATGAGCAGCAAAGCGCAAATGACAAGCCATACGGCAGAAGCGCCAAGCACGGAGCTGCGCCAGCTCCTCCAAGCCGGCCATGGAAGCTTTTCTGCAAGCTTTTCCACATACTGCTCCGCCGATCTTGTTGCTTCTTCGCGCTGCAGCTTGACGATTAAAGGCTCTTCTTCCCGATCTTCATATTTTTCAAGACCGTCAATTGCCGTTATAACGGCATCGTTGGTGCCGCCTTTATCCATTTCCCTGGCAGCATCCTTGGGAGTAACGATCGTAACAAATCCCCTTGCCACCCCTCCCGTAAAGCCCATCGCCACAAAAAGCGCAAAAGCTTGATTGACATAAACAATAGGCCAAATAAAGCCGGCCAGCAGCATGATCGCTCCCGCAATGCTTCCTATGAGCAAACCTAGCAAAGCAAACCGCACAAACTGAAACAGCATAAGCCGTTTTATTACGGGGTAAAGCAATTTAGTCAACGGATCTCTCGACATCCAATCAGCCTCCCTCTCCGTTAGGAACACGTCTTATTTGCGTTTAAGCCTCGGGCGAAGATTCCGGATAGCGAGCCAAAGCGCTAGTAGGGACAATACCAAATAGATCAGCATAAACTCAAGCCATAACGGCATTAGGGCGCTGCTACCGCTGTGAGTGCTGCTGCGGCTATACCCGAAAATCTCGTTCGTTATAGAAGGGTCCAAAATGCTATACAGCGCAGCAGCAGGGTTAAACGCTACAATATGGCCCATCCAAGCATTCGAATTACCGTATGACTGGGAATTGTATGCGGTCATCATAACAAAATACAAAATGGCCGTCCCGACAAACATAAACAAAGCTACTCCATACGTTGAAATGACGGAAATCATCGTCTTTTTCAGCAAAGTGGAAAACATAACGCCGAAAGAACCAAGAACTAGCATCATAAACAAATAAAACAAAAACACGAGCAGCAACTGCTTTGGCGACACCCCGCCGTATAAAAAAATCATGCTGTAGATTGGAATTGTGCTTAAAACAATCAAAGTCATAAAGCTAAGCGATGACAATAGCTTGCTTATAATAATGGTAGAGGAGCTTTGCTGCGTCGTCAGCAGCAAATTTAGCGTCTGCTTCTCCCGTTCGCCGCTAATGACCCCAGCGGTTAACCCTGGAGCCATAAAAGCGATCAGCCCCAATTGCGCCATGCTTAAAAAGGTAAAGAGCACTCTACTATGCTCTGGATTAAAAGATGTGTTACTGCCTGACAATTCCTGAGTTAAATAAATGGCGCTTAATCCCAAAAGGCCAATGGCCAGCAAATAAAAAAACAAAGTCCACATGGAGCGCGACGACCGCATTCGCAGCCGAATCTCCTTATTCAGCACCGGATTAATCCAAACGGTTTTCCAATCTCCGCCTAACTTCGCAAGCTTCCCGCTTTTCATTCGGCCTCCGCACCCCCTCTCGTAATTTCCAAAAATACATCTTCCAAATTGGTCTGTGCTTCGCTAAAAGATACAATTCGAAAACCCGCGCCCATTAAATCATGCAAAAGCTCGGCCTGCTCTTCGTCTTGTCCGCCAAAATGAATATGCAGGCCCCCCTCCTCCCGATGAAGCCGATTGACAAATGGCCGTTCGCGCAGGAATGCTTCCGCTTCGTCTAAACGGTCAAGCAATCGGACATGAAGAAATCTTTTGACCCTTAGCCGGTTTTGAATATCCGTGACGTTGCCGACCGCCACCATTTGTCCATGCTCAATGACGCCGATTTCATCGACCATTTCCGCCAGCTCCGGCAAAATATGCGATGAAATAATAATCGTTTTGCCCATCAATTTCAGCTCTTTTAAAATTTCCCGCATTTCAATCCGCGCCCGCGGATCGAGACCGGAAGCCGGTTCATCCAAAATAAGTAAGTCGGGATCGTGGACGAGGCAGCGGGCAAGACATAATCTTTGCTTCATTCCCCGCGACAGCGTGTCGACATAAGCATCCACCTTGTCGCTTAAATTGACAAGCTCCAGCAGCTGCGGAATCAACGCCTCGCGCTCATGTTTGGGAATACCGTAGCTCGCCCCATAGAAATGCAAATATTCGTTCGTTTTGAATTGATCGTATACGCCGAAGAAATCGGGCATATAGCCGATTTTTTTTCGAACTTCATGCGGGTGCTCTGTTACATCGTAACCATCTACTTTAGCATAGCCTGCACTAGGCGCAAGAAGGGTGGCCAATATGGACATCGTCGTTGATTTCCCGGCGCCGTTAGGCCCAACAAACCCAAACACCGTTCCCTTCTGAATCGTCAAATCGATTCCCTTCAAAGCATGAAACTGCCCGAAGGACTTGGCAAGTCCGCGGATTTCAATCATGGGACGGATTTCTGTTTCTACTTCGTTCATGGCTGCTCCTCCCCTTCAAGCAAAACATTCGGATAAGACGTTTCGCCTTCCGTAGTCGCATCTAATTTAAAACGGATCTTTTCATCCTTCATTAAAAAGTCTTTAGCAGCGCCGGGCTTATCCGGAATGCTAACCCAATCTCCCGTTGCCGCATTCCATATGGTCCAGCTTGGTCCAGTACTTCCTTTTGGTTTATTTAAAAGAAATTGTACATCAATGGTGTCGTACTTGACCCCGTTATTTTTTGGAGCGGAATACTCCACAATCATCTCGCCGGTGCTGACCTGCATAATTCCGTTTCCATAATCGGATATAGACTGTATTGTGTTCGAAACTGTAACGGGTCGCATGACGTTAGGCGGCACCAAAATACGGCCTCCGACTTGTCCGATCGTACCCAGCTTGTATACCCACATTTTTAAATTATCCGCTTTCACTTTTTTGCCGTTTACCGTATATTGCGGTTCATGATCGATGCTATAGCCTACAATCATTGGAGTTGGCAAGACTAAGGAGGCATTGCTCTGGTTTACATAAGCGTTCGTTATTTCTCGTTCTCTGCTTGCTGTATCTCTTTTGCCTGCATAAAATTGATGCGGGAAAATTAATGAGCCGTATTCCCGGTTGTTCGACAGAGCAGATCCGTACATATAGATGTTTGCCAGTTGCCCGCTTTCCCCTTTTTTGATTGTGCCGATCGGTTTAACTTGACCATTTATAAGCAAAGAAACATTAGTTAGATCGTCATTTGTTTTATTCGTGACAATAAGCGTAAGTTTGCCGTCCTTCTGCTCGTAACCAATAGACAACGATCCGTATTGTTCGGTACTCGCGAGTCTTCTTTCCATCCACAGCTTTCGAGTTGACCAATAAGGTACTGAGTGCCATTCGGCCCCCGATGTGCCGCTTTGGCTTACCAATCGGTGGTTGCCGTTTAAATTCAGAGAACCCATTCCATTGCTATCCGCAAACATCTTTAAGGGACGCTGATCCGGAAATTCAGCTTTTACGGTGCCGCCTGTCGGACTGAATATTCCTGTTCCACCCGAAACGATCACTTTGCCGTCGTCTGCAAACTCAACAATTTCAATCGTATGCTGAGCAGGCTGACGCTTATCTCCCGCCCCAAAATAAAAGATAACGATTCCCATAGCAATAGAGAGCGATGGAATCATCCACCATGCCCATTCTCTACGGTCCGTTTTCGCCAAAACAACGTAAAGGACAGGTGCAGCGACAATCATATAAATGCCGAACAAGACGACAAGCAGCCAAAAGTTCGGTGGTTTTATCGAAGGAAATTGGTCTAGTGCTTGATCCATTGACCATAAAATATTCCCGTAATTGCCCGGATAAACAGCGCCTAAATTCATAGTGGGAATCAACGATTTTTGCAGCACATTTGCCCATAAAGGGGCGTTGCCTCCCCACGTATTCATAGGCGCAAGCGAAGGATCGAAAGCAGCATAGATGACTGTTCCTAGTCCAACGCTTCTGTTTACGACGACCGGAACGCCAGACTCGCTAATTTCAACCGTTCCTTCTACAACTTGTCCAGTTGATATTGTGATGGACGAATCCGCTTTCAGCTCTGTGCCGCCTGCGGAGGCAAGCGCTTCCGTGCTTGGAAGCTTAGTCGTGCCCGTCGCTTGGAAAGGTGCGATGTTTTGGAACGCTTCCGCAGTCTTTACGTATCCGGCGCCGCCTGAGAGGATTAACGTTCCGCCCTTTGCCACCCATTCTTCAATGGCTGCGATCCTCTCCTTGCTCCAATTGCCAGTCGCAAAATCATTGATGACCAGCGTATCCAGCATGTCCAGTTGGAAAGCTTCTTGCGGAAGATCCTCCTCATCTATAGGAAGGACGTCAATCCCGTATCCTTTCTGGTTGAGTGTCGGCATAAAGTTAAAGGTGTCCGGGTCGCGGGAAACGACACCGATCGTATAGTTCGTCCCCAACGCTCGGCCAACCAAATAATCGGTTCCAAGGATTGGAATAGAGTTCCCTTTATTCAGTCCGCCCTCGAAAAAGCGGATCAAATTGTTGCCTTTCGCCACATTGGTTTGACTAATGCCGATGACGGTTTCAACCGACGTGCCGATTGGCAGCTCAAGCGGAACGATATAATCCGTTGTTGCCGTAATATGATTGGATAAAACGGATAGAACAACCTCACCCGTTAAATCCCGATCCGTTTTATTCGTAAGCGTCAGCTTGACTGGAAATCCCTTCGTGTCTTTGTAAGCCCCTTGGAAACCGACTTCTGAACGAATTTCAATGCCTTTTTGATTTGGCTCCGCCTGTACATGGATGAACGGAGGCGCCGCAATTGCCCATATTGCCAAAACAACAATAAATGAGATCAACCCTCTGGAAGAAATAAGCCTTGCGTTCACGCAACATCCTCTTTTCTATATAATTTTGTTCATCTTAATATTAACGAAAATATTGAATAATTGGTTGCTATTTTTCCCAGTCTTTTCATTATAAAAAAGAAAACCGTCCCAGTTCTGCCGTTTACTTCGGCTAAAAACTGAGACGGCTTATATTAGGGTCGTCCTTTTTACTTATTTCAGCTCGTTTAAATGAACGCTTACCAACGAATCGTTATTTTCCTGAACCGTAACGGTAACTCGCACGCCAAACGATTTTCCTTCCCGGTTCAACCATAACACAAATCGTTCCTCCGCTTGTCCGTTCCTGCTTACGGTACGGCCTTCGTATTTGTAATCTACGATGTCTACGCCATTATAGCGTTTGGCCGTCTCCTCCATAACCAGTTTTCCCCATTTCACATTGCCGGGTACTGCATATTGAACCTGTAAGGCATTGGCCGATTCGATTGCCTGAAGTCCTTCCGGATTAGACATACTCATCAAAAAAAATATCGCTTTTACCACTATTTGTCCAATGATGGCGAACTCGCCCTCCATTTTCCCAAAATTGCCGGGTGAATAGGGTTAGTATATCCCACCCTTGGACGATTTAAACGAGACGGGATAAAGACGTATTAGTCCCAAGCGAAATAAAGCGCGTGAGTGCCTTTATCCCCTAAGCCCGCTTCTGAAATACGTTCGTACAATTGTTTGGCAAGCGAGAGGCCAGGGAGGTCAATTCCCATCTCTTTAGAAGCCTCAAGCGCAATACCCATATCTTTAATAAAATGTTTGACATAAAAGCCCGGCTCAAAATTGCCAGCCACAATACGCGGCGCCAAATTGGATAGCGACCAGCTGCCCGCAGCTCCGGTACTAATGCTTTGTAGCACGGTATCCGGATCAAGCCCGGCATGTTTGGCGTAAATGAGCGCTTCGCAAACACCGATCATATTGGATGCAATCGCGATTTGATTGGCCATTTTCGTATGCTGTCCCGCGCCTGGACCGCCCTGCAGCAAAATTTGTTTGCCCATGCGCTCCAAAATCGGCAGCACAGCTTCAAACTGCGGTTTGTCCCCACCGACCATAATGGATAGAGCCGCATTGCGCGCTCCAACATCTCCGCCTGAAACGGGAGCATCGAGGGCATATTGCTCCAGCCTTTGCGCTTCGGCATGAATCCGTTGCGCCAGCTCGGGGCTGGACGTTGTCATATCGATAAAATAAGTTCCTTTGCGTGCGGAGAAGAGCAATCCTCCTTCACCAAAGTATAACTGCTCCACATCCGACGGATATCCGACCATTGTAATGATGATATTGCAAGCTTTCGCAAGTTCGGACGGGGTATCGTGCCAAACCATGCCCTGCTCGATCAAAGCTTCCGCTTTCGATTTTGTACGCGTATAAATATGAGTTTCGTATCCACCTGCTTGAATATGGCTTGCCATGCTGCTGCCCATTACGCCGACCCCGATAAAACCAACTTTAATGTCTTGACTGGATGTCATAGTCATATTTAATGTCACTCCCATTTCTATTTCTTATGGAGTTATTCTACAAAGAAAACGTCATTTTAGATAGCCCTTGAATAAGAAACTTGATATCTGCCTTCAATAGAAACAAGAATAAGGACGATCCCGTTTGGGATCGCCCTATCAAAACTTATTTTGCAGCTACTTGCTTTTTAATCTTTTTGCGATTCAAGAATTCGTAAACGATTGGAACGATGATTAACGTCAAAAGCGTCGAGCTTGTCAAACCGCCGATAACGGTAACCGCCATCCCTTTGGAGATTAGACCGCCGCCGCCGGATTCGAAGCCGACTGCGAGCGGCAACAAAGCGCCGACTGTCGCGATAGCAGTCATCAGAATCGGACGAAGCCGCGTAACACCAGCCTCCAGCAACGCCTCGCGTACCGTCAGACCTTCTTTCTCTTTATGAATAACGCGGTCGATCAATACAATCGCGTTGGTCACGACAATACCGATTAGCATCAATGCCCCGATGAGGGCAGTCGCGCTGATCGTCTCGCCTGCAATCAACAAACCGACCATTGCGCCAATGACCGTAAACGGCAGAGAGAACAAGATCGTAAGCGGAGTCAGACCGCCGCCGAATGTGAGAACTAGCGCCAGATAAACAACGGCTACAGCAGCTAGCATCGCAAGTCCAAGCTGAGTGAACGTTTCCGTCATTTGCTCCGTAACGCCGCCCATTTCGATATCGACATTGTCCGGCAGCTTCATTTCATCGATTTGCTTTTGCAACTCTTGGGAAACAGCTCCTACGTTTGATGCTGTCACGTCTGCGGATACTTCCGCATAAATGCGGTCATCCTTCCGCGTAATTGTATTTGGCGATTCGCCAACTTCAATTTTAACTACATCTTTAAGCGCAACTTCCATTCCAAGCGGGGAAGTGAGCTTCACATTTTCCAAATCGGCTAATGTGGAATACGTTTTAGCTTCCGTTTTTACATAAACGTTAAACTGTTCGCCTTCTTTTTCAATCGTTGCGAGTACAGGACGTTCGCGAACTGGGCTTAGCGCCATTGCGACTTGGCCAGCAGTCAGACCGTATTGGCTCAGCTTCTCGCGATCCGCAACTAAACGGTATTGCTCATACGTTTCGGACAAGCTGGAATCGATATTTTTCAAATCTTTGTTTTCGCCAAGTTTTGCGGTCAAGTCTTTTACGACTGGACGGAGAGTTTCCATATCCGGGCCGTATACGAGCATTGAAACGCCGGAACCGCCAAGGCCGCCGCCGGCAAAGTCCTGCTCTTTCCATTCGCCTTTGCCGCCAAGTTCTTTCAGCAGCGGTACAATTTTTTCTTTTTCTTCGGCAAAGCCTTTAAAATCTTTGTTATAGGATAAATTGAACAAGGCTTGTTTGGAAGCTCCAGGATTCATCGGGTTTTGCCCGCCAACCCCATATTGCATAATGTCGAGACCTTCACGCTCAAGCAAAAGCTTCTCCGCTTCAAGCGCCATCGCCTCTACTTGCTCGCGCGTCTCACCCGGCGCAGGGTTGTAAGTGATCATCACCGCTTTTTGCTCGTCAGCCGGCATAAAGCTGAAACCAACGACCGGAGCCAGCAGCAAGCTGCCAATCAGCAGCAAGACAGCCCCACCAAATGTAACCAACTTATGGTTAAGCGTCCACTGAAGCACTTTTTTGTACCAGAGCGCCAAGCGTCCCGGTTTCTCTTCATGAATTTGGTTGGCTTTCAATCCATTGCGGAACATCATATGCGCCATCATCGGCACGACCGTAATGGCCACTACGAGCGAAGCGGCAAGCGCAAATACGACGGTTAACGCAAATGGCATAAAGATTTCGCCAACCATGCCCGATACGAAGCCAAGCGGCAGGAATACGGCAACCGTTACGACGGTCGAAGCCATAATCGGCACAAACATTTCTCTCGTCGCTTCCAAAATAAGCTCGCTTCCTTTGAGCTTCTCTGTAGAAAGCGACATCCTTCGATAGACGTTTTCTATAACGACAATGGAGTCGTCAATGACACGTCCGATGGCGACTGTAATCGCTCCAAGCGTCATAATGTTCAGGGTAATATCCATTTGCTTCAGAATAAGCATCGCAATCAAAATCGAAAGCGGAATGGACACGACAGAAATGATCGTCGAACGGATGTTGCGCAAGAACAACAAGATGATAAGGATGGCTACGCCAGCACCGATAAGAGCTTTGCTCAGCATCGTGTGGACGGAAGCTTCAATCGGTTCGCCTTGGTCAAATGAGATCGTTACGGCAAGCCCTTCGTTAGCGGACTCCAAATGTTTAATCTCATCCTTAACGGCATTAACAACTTCTACCGTATTGGCATCCGCCGATTTGACGATGCTGACACCGATCGATTCTTTCCCGTTTGTACGGGAGATGGATTCTGCTTTGTTTGTAATCGTTAAGTCGGCTACGTCGCTAAGCTTGACGCCCGGCAACAGAACTAAATTTTTCAGGTCCTCTTCCGTTACGACGTTGCCGTCAACGACAATCGCTTTTTCTGTATCGCCAAATTCATAAATGCCAAGCGGTACGGAAATGGTCGAAGCTTGAATGATGCCTCTGACCGCGTCTTCGGTCAGCTTGACTGCGGCGAGCGCTTCAGGCTTGAAAGCAAGTTCGCCTTCGACGATATTTTGACCGGAAACTTGTACGTCGGCTACCCCTTCAATCCCTTGCAAACGGGTCAAAACGTTGTCGTTTACTTGCTTGGTCAACTGGTCCAGCTTCAGGCTGTCATTGGACATGCTGAGTGAAATGACCGGAAATGCGTTAAAGCTGATCCGAGATACGTCGGGATCATGAACGCCTTCAGGGAAACCGATCTCCGATAGTGCATCGCGCACTTCGTTTTGCGCCTTTTCCATATTCGTTTCATAGGTATATTCGATAACGACGGATGAAGCATTTTCGAACGAGGTCGAGGTTACGCTTTTCACTCCGCCTAAATTGCGGGTCCGCTGCTCGATCGGCTTCGTAATTTTGTCCATAACTTCTTCAGGCGCAGCGCCTGGGTAAACGGTCGTGACGCTTACGATTGGGATCGTAATGTCCGGAATCGTCTCCATCTTCATGCTAGTGCCCGCATTCAAGCCCGCGAACAGCACGATGAGAGTAATGATCCATAGCGCAAACTTGTTGTTTAGCGAAAATCGAATAACACCTTTCACTCTTCTCCACTCCTCTAATGTCTTTATACTTTAAACCGATACCCAACGCCCCAGATCGTTTCGATATATTGAGGGTTGGATGGGTCGTGCTCAATTTTTTCCCTAAGTCTGCGAATGTGAACGGTAACGGTTGCCGCATCGCCATTGGAATCCAGTCCCCATACTCGCTCAAACAACTCTTCCTTTTCAAAAACGCGATTGGGATGAGAAGCGAGCAGCAGCAGCAGCTCATATTCTTTAGAGGTCAGCATCGCTTCATTCTCATGAATCGTCACGCGCCTCGCCTGCTTGTCGATTTGCAATCCGCGAATATGGACGACGTCGCCCCTGCTTGGCCTCTCCGCCGTCAGTCGCTCGTATCTGGCCAAATGCGCCTTGACGCGGGCGACCAGTTCGCTTGGGCTAAACGGTTTGGTCATGTAATCGTCCGCACCGAGTCCAAGTCCGCGAATTTTATCGATATCTTCTTTTTTGGAGGTGACCATCAAAATCGGAATGTTCAGCTTGCTGCGAATTTCCCGACAAATTTCAAAACCGTCCAGCTTGGGAAGCATGACGTCGACAATAATAAGATCAAACGATCCTTCCAGCGCCTTCGCAAGCCCAGTATCGCCTCGCCCTTCTATGTGAACCCCATAGCCGTGACTTTCTAAATAATCCCGTTCCAATTCGGCGATTGATTTCTCGTCTTCAATGATCAGGATGTTCTTCACATTCATTCACCGCCTTATCTCCTCTCGCCACGGGAAGCTTCAGGCAAAATCTGGCCCCGCCCGACTCCCGGTTTTCCGCCCATACCGTGCCGCCATGTCCATCAACAATTTGTTTGACGATGGCAAGCCCAAGTCCGCTTCCACCCGTCTCCGAATTGCGCGACTGCTCTGCCCGGTAAAATCCATCAAAAATGTGGGGGAGATCCTCGGTGCTGATTCCAGGGCCGTTATCTTCAATAGCGATGAAAGCCGTACCATTTTTTTCACCGACGCTTACCGCTATAATGGGTTCCCGATCCCCCGTATTTTGAAGCATGTACTTAACGCTGTTGTTCAACATGTTGGCAAATACCCGATTAAGCTTGTCTGGATCGGCCGCGACGGGAACTGGCTCTAACGTCTCTTTGGAGTACTGGAGCTTCACTCCTGATTTTTCGAGATCAAATTTCTGCTCTTCCATAAACTGCTCTACATATAGGCCGACGTCCAACACTTTGAAATCGTAATTTACTTTTTGCAAATCGAGTTTGGAAAATAAAAATAATTCATCAATCAGCTGATCCATGTCCGTCGCTTTCCGGTAAATCGTGTGCATGTAGCGAATACGCTTTTCGTCCGTATTGGCAATGCCGTCCAAGATGCCTTCGACGTACCCTTTAATAGCCGAAATTGGCGTTTTTAGATCATGCGAAATGTGGGACAGAAGCAGCTTTCGGTTATCCTCGTACTGCAAGCTTTGGTCAATCGACTGCTTCAGTCTGATGCGCATTTCCTCAAAAGCCGAGCTAAGCTGGCCGACTTCATCCATTCTGCCGCTTTTTCTTGGACGCGGAGTACGAAGCTCATACGACAGGTCTCCTCCTTTAATCCGCAAAGCAGCTGTCCTAAGCGATTGAATCGGCTTAATAATGCTTCTCGACACAAAGTAGGTTAGCAGCAAGCTCGTCAACCCGACAAACAATAATCCAACGATCATCGAAAGCTTGTGCCAAAACACAGGGACCGGTTCCGTTCGGTGCAAAAGAACAACTTCCCCATCCTTGCCGTCTGGGTAGGAGAATGGGATGCGATGAACGGTGTAACGAAACAGCTTAAACGATAATTGTTGTTGCTCAGGAAGGTTTACAATCCGTTGCCAATCTTCTTCCGGGGACAATTGCTGCAAAAAGGCCGCAACATTGGTGACGGCTCCATCGCGTACGACGATAAGCCCCGCCCATTGCTCCTCCAACCGCTCCTGCAAGCTTTCCAAAAACTCGGTCTGCTCAAGCTTCCCGGAATCTTCGCGAAGGACGTATGCCAATTCGCCATAAATGAGAGCTTGATTGAACCTTTCGTTTTTTTGCGCCTCGGAAAACTCCCTTACGTCCTGCTGCCCTCCCGCCAAAAAGATAAAAAGCGTAAAGAGCGTGAACAGGATGACCGGGACAAAAGCCATAGCCAGATAAGACATATACAGCTTAACTTTTATCGACACCGCATCACGCTCCGTCAATCCTTCTTAGTTGAATCTATCGTTTATCATAAAGGTCAATTCTAAACGGAATTGAAATCATTTCTTACAAAATTATTACGTTTTGAGTTTAGGTTCGTAATTAAAGATTGCCAAATACGTTAAAAGGCCAAATGCGCCAAACCGCTTTACCTTCCAAATCCGTTATCGCTACTGCGCCGAAAGCACGGCTGTCCAGACTGTTTTCCCGATTGTCCCCCATCACAAATACATGGCCTGGCGGTACGGTAAACGGCATCGCGATTCCACCTGCATTCGTTTGTCCTTTAGCGTAGCTTTCCTCAAGCTTGGCTCCGTCTACATAGACGCTGCCTTCTTTTATATCCAAAACTTGTCCTTCCAAAGCAATGACTCGTTTGACCAATCTTCCTTCATGCTGCGGGCCGTTAATGATGACGATATCGCCCTGACCCGGACCATGGAAGCGGTACGACCATTTGTCTTCGATGAGCCTCTCTCCAGCCACCAGCGTATTTTGCATGGAGACGTTATGTACTTCCGTTTGCGCGTAAACATAGTTTTGGAACAATAAGGCGACTACAATTGCGATTCCGAGCGACAAAGTCCAGTCTTTCAGTTCTTTTACCCAGCGGTTTGCCGGTTTTTTCTCCGCTTTTTTCACAGTTACGCACCTCATTATCGATTAATTTGTTGAATGAACGGGAAATAAGTCCATTAACCTATAGTGTATACGAAAATGGCTGGATATGGTTTCCTTGCCCAATCTTTTGGATGCCTCTCATAAGCAAATGTTTTATACTTTATTAAAAACCGACTTATTTGGAGGAGACGCAATATGTTTGCAGATGGGGAAAAACAAAAGAAGTATGTTGCGGGGCAAATTGCGGGGGAAGAAGCAACTGGACGCATTGCGCGGCCACAGCTTGTTTTGGATATCGGCGGTGTGCTCGCGACCAATTTGTCGCCGTTTTTTTGGAACAAAGTTAGTGAAGCAGGTTCTATACCGATTGATAGGCTATATGCAAAGTATAAACAAGAGCTAAGCCATGCTCTTTGGACTGGAACGGCGACGGAGGAACAATTTTGGCAATGGATGGAGCGCGAAACGACTGTAAATGAGAGATTGGGCAAAGCGATTTTGGCCCAGAGCCTCCAGCCTCTGCCTGCGCTGCAAATGATTCCGGAATGGAGCAAACGCGCAGACATTCATATTTTAAGCAACCATGTGGAAACTTGGGTAGAGCCTGTTTTAAGGCCGCTGCGTCCCTATTTGTCGGAAGTTTTCATCTCTAGCAAAGTTGGCATGCGCAAGCCGGACAAGCTTGTATATGAGCATGTCGCGGCTGCGCTGCCGCTTGGTTCCCACGTCTTATTTGTAGACGACCAGCCTAAAAACCTAGTTCAAGCGATGTCGGTCGGCTGGGACGTCTTGGTTGCGGATGAAGAGGGGCAATGGACCCGCTTTGCAGCCAATTGGCTCGGACAAGGCTAAAGGAACGAACCAAAAGCTAGAATGAGCAGGCCGCCGCATCCAGCCGCTACTATGAGCAGAAAGTCCTGCTTCCGAAAGCGTACGCGAAATCCGTACGTCGCTTTACGCGGCATGCTGCCGTAACCCCTTGCCTCAAGCGCGTCGGCCATCCCTTCCGCCATACGCAAAATCGCTCTTATAAAAGGAATAAATATAATACGAAGCATGGGAATCGGAATAGCACCGATACGGGCTGCCGATTTTCCTCTTGCATGGGCGATTTTGGAAAATCGGCCCCATTCTCGCGATAAAAGCGGAATAAAGCGGAATATTAATGTGATTAACAATCCAAATGTATGAATCGGCAAACCAAACCTTGCCGTCCATCCGAATGTTTGCTGGATCGCCCTTTGCAATCTGAGCGGGGTCATCAACGCAAGCATCGGCATCCCCGCAACCATAATAAGCAGCAATTGCAGCAGCCGGATGGCGGTTGGCTCCGCGCTCGACCATTGAAACTGAAGCGGAGACAAGGACGTTCCTCCGATGGCGATCAAAATAGCCGTAATGATGGCAAATCCTCTAATAATGCCAGCCATGCCGCGCACAAGCGGCCAAAAAGGAGCTATTGCCGCAGCAACAACGAAAGCGGAAAGTCCTAATCCCGCGATGCTGCCCAGCCATAAAATAGACGCCGTCAGCATGAAATAGGCAGCAACAAGCGCTCTTGGATCATAGTGATCGGAGCGGAGCCATGGCTTCCTCTCCGATTTCACCTGCCCCGCTGCTGGCTTGAACTGTTCCTGAGCAGCACGGTCAACGGTTCCCCGCCGCTTAACATCAGCTGCCGGATGTTCGCTCTGCTCTGAATGGCTTATATTCGCGGCAATCGCCGCAGCCATCTCCTGCGGCGATTGCCACAACGCGCCGCCGCCTCGGCCCGCGGCAGCCTCCGGCGGCAAAGCCGCCGCCTCGCGGAGCAAAGCTCCCGCGCGTAGCGCCTGCGGCGCAGCCGGACCGAGCGTCTCCGCCGCCTCGGCCGGAGCCGCTTCGCGGACTTTGCCGTCGCGGACGACGACGACAGCGTCCGCGAGCGGCAGCAGCGCCTCGAGGTCGTGCGTAGCCACGACCGCTCCGCGCCCTGCCTCTCTATGCGCGGCAAGCACCGCGCATAATCGGCTGATGCCGCCAGCGTCAAGTCCCGCTGTCGGCTCATCCAGCAGCAGCCAGTCCGGCTCGCACGCGAGCAGACAGGCTAATGCAAGTCGACGCTGCTGGCCGCCGCTCAGCGTCCAAGGATTGCGCTCCATCATGTCCGGATGGAGCCCCACCGCCCCGAGCGCCTCGTAAGTTCGGCGCTCCCTCTCGCCGGGTTCCAGCTTATATGGCCGCATGGAATAGAGCATTTCTTCATATACCGTGGAGGAAAACCATTGAGACTCCGATTGCTGCATTGAAATGCCAAGCTGAAGAAGCACGTTGCGGTTAAGCTTCTTTCTTCTTTTACGAATCCATAGCGGATCTTCTCCCAAGCTTATATGGCCCGATTGAAGTTCTCGAAGTCCCGCCATCGACTCCAGCAAAGTCGATTTTCCCGAGCCGTTGTGTCCGATCAGCAGCGTAATCGTTCCCGCAGCAAATGAAAGCGATACGTCTTCCAGCAGTAGGGTCCCTTCCTGCTTTTGTCCAGTTGGCCCGACGGCAAGACGATCCAGTATCCAGTTATCGGCCATGACGCGTCACCGCCTCTGCCAATTCCTCCGGCGTAAAGGGAAGCTGCGACAGCTTAATGCCGCTTTTCTCCAGCTCCCAGGCGACTTGCACGGAGTAGGGAGCGGTAAAACCGAACTGCTCCGCGGCGCTTAGCGAGGCGGATTGCCCATCGCCACGGCGGAACAACTTCTCGGCTGTATCGTCGAATGACAAGCAACCGTCATCAATGACGAATAACCGATCTTGCGGACGAAGCTCGTCCATATTTTGCGTCACCCAAATGACGGCTGTGCCAGAGGCATGCAGCGACCTTGCCTGTTCCAACACCTCTATAGACATTAACGGATCAAGCATCGAAGTTATTTCGTCGAGCAGCAGAAGCGACGAATTTACAGCCAAGCAGGCGGCTATCGCCACAAGCTGCTTCTGCCCGCCGGACAACGTTTCGACCGGCTGATGCATCCGATCGCCGAGCCCTACAGCCCGAAGCGCCTCTTCTGCCTGCGCGGCAATCGTACCGCCCTCTTCCGAGTTTTTCTCCAGCATCGCCACAACGTCTTCCCATGGCGTCGCGCCAATAATGCCGCCCTCCGGCTGCTGCATCACAATAGGAACGACAGCCCCATCAGTAGACTTGCGTCCCGTATAGTGGACGCGGCCTTGCGCACCGTTTACCGGCATGCCCGCAATCGCTTTCAGCAACGTGCTTTTTCCGCTGCCATTTGCTCCAATGAGACTGATCCATTCCCCTTTTTGCACGGTAAACGAGGTCGGCTTTATGAGGGTTGTTTCCCCCAGACCGGTCACGGAAGGAATCGCTACAACAAGCTCTTGAACGATCAACTCTAGCTGTTCCTCCAAAATCATTCACCCTGCCTCTTCCCATGTCCTAATGACTATGCTACAATTCGATTTGTTAACCTTGAATAATGATAGGAGGTTAACAATAAAAAAGCAACTACATAAAGGAGTCGTCATCATGCAAACCGTCAATATCCGTTCGCTTGTGTTTACCGCATTATTCGCCGCGTTGTTTATCGTTTTAAGCTTACAGCAGCTTAAATTAACGTTTACTCCGGTTCCTATTACACTGCAAACATTAGCCGTTATTTTGGCGGGCGTCTTTCTCCGGCCGAAACAAGCGTTTGCCAGCATTTTAATCGTCATTGTATTAGCCGCGTTTGGCTTGCCCCTCTTTGGCGGCAAAGGAGGCATTTCTCATTTAATCGGATATACGGGCGGCTTTATTATGGCCTTCCCGTTCTGCGCCCTGCTCATCAGCTTGTCGGTTAAGGCGCTTTACAAAAATGACATCATGCGTAACAAGCCGCTTGCAGCCATCCTTTTATTCATCATTTTCGAACTGTTCAGCTCGCTGCTGTCTTATGTGCCGGGCGTGCCTTGGATGATGCATGTGCTGGAATGGCCGCTAGACAAAGCGCTGAAAGAAGGCTTCTACCCGTTCCTGCTTGGCGATGCAATCAAATCGGCGGTAGGCGTAATCATTACTTTGTCGCTTGCCTCTTACGTTCAGCATATTCGCACTTCTACGATTAAGAAGAAACAAAAGGGAATCACTTTCCAAGGTTAAAGAAGACGACGCAAACAATGCCCGCAAGCGCTTTTGGACGCTTGCGGGCATTGTTTTTTTTCATTAGTCGCTGCAGTTTTCAGGAGCAGGCTCGCTTGCGTCCTGTACATTGATTCGGTCGGAAACGGTGTCGCGAATAATCGTAACGACTAGCTGGAGCAAGTAGTTGATGTCGGATTGGCTTTGCTGGAACTGGCTAACAAGCGGGATATTGTCCAGCTCATCTTGCAGCGTCTCCATTTCCGTCTCGATCTTTTTGACCATGTCCGGATTTTTGAACGTCGTTTCGAACGCCACAACTTCTTTTTGCTTTTTCTTAATCTGGTTAATTAACACCTGTACGCGCTCGTTTGTGTTAATTTGCTGTTCCGCACGGCGGTATTGTTGAACCTCGTCGGAGTGGAAAATGACTTCCGCAAGCTCTTTCGTTTTGGCCATAATATCTTCTTTCACGATCAAATCGCGGGTATGGAACGACGGCATATCTGTTGTTCCGTTATGAAAGCTGCAAGCTACTCCGTTTTCGTGGTCATGGTTATGTCCCATTTGCTATTCTCTCCTATTATGCCGTCATCAGCTTACGGCTTCGTCTAAGGCCGAATCGATCGGCTCCGCTTTGATATACCAGGTTTGCGCGTCTACGACGCGGGCTTGCACTAACTCCCCGATCCATTCTTTGGGGCCTTCCAAATGAACAAGCTTATTGCCGCGGGTACGTCCGGAAAGCACATGGGCATTGTTTTTGCTTTCGCCTTCCACCAGCACTTCAATGACCTTGCCCATCATGTCTTCGTTTTTCTGTTTTGCAATGTCAGCAAGGAGATCGTTTAATTGCTTCAGCCTGCGTTTTTTCGTTTCCATCGGTACATTGTCTTCCATCTCGGCTGCCGGAGTTCCTTCTCTAGGAGAATAGATAAAGGAATAAGCGAAATGAAACTCCACTTCACGGACAAGAGAAAGCGTATCTTCGAACTGCTCGTCCGTCTCGCCGGGAAACCCTACTATAATATCCGTAGTCAACACGACATCCGGAACTGCGGCTTTCAGCTTAGCTACCAAATTCAAATACGTTTCTCGCGAATATTTGCGGCTCATCCGCTTCAGCACCTCCGTGCTGCCCGATTGAACCGGCAAATGGACATGCTCAACGAGATTGCCGCCCTGGGAAAGCACTTCGATCAGATGATCGTCAAAGTCGCGCGGATGACTGGTCGTAAACCGAACGCGAGGGATATCGATTGTGGACATATCATGCATCAAGTCGCCAAAACGATATTCCCGGTCTTCAAAATCTTTCCCGTAAGCGTTGACGTTTTGGCCGAGCAGCGTAACCTCTTTGTATCCTTGCCTAGCCAGCTCCCGAACTTCGGCAATAACGTCTTCCGGCCTTCTGCTGCGTTCCTTGCCTCTCGTATACGGCACGATGCAATACGTGCAAAACTTGTCGCAGCCGTACATGATATTGACCCAAGCACGCAAGCCGTCGCGCTTCTTGGGCATATTTTCGATAATGTCGCCTTCCTTCGACCATACCTCCACAACAAGCTCTTTGCTGAAGTATGCGTTTTGCAAAAGGTTAGGCAGACGGTGAATATTATGTGTGCCAAAAATGATGTCGACAAAGGAGTGTTTGTTCAAAATTCGGTTAACGACAGACTCCTCCTGCGACATACAGCCGCACACGCCGAGCACCAAATCCGGCTTTTCGGTTTTTAACACTTTCAGATGGCCGAGCTCTCCGAACACTTTGTCTTCCGCATTTTCGCGAATGGCGCAAGTGTTAAGCAAAATGACGTCGGCAAGCCTGCGGTCTTCCGTTGGCGCATAGCCCATCTCCTCGAACATGCCCTTCATCACTTCCGTGTCATGCTCGTTCATTTGGCATCCGTATGTTTGAATCAAATAATGTTTGCCGATCCCCATTGTGCGCAGCTCTTCCGGAATCGAAAAGTCGTAATGAACCTCGATCGATTCTTTGCCGCGTTTTTTCTCATCCTTGTAAGATGGCGCAGAGCTGAGCTGAATTGTGCGGCCTTTTATTCTCATCGTGGTCACGCCGTCTTCCTCACGGAGTATTTTGGCGTCGCTGAAATCAAAATATTTGGAGTAGTCCTTATCGCTTTTGCCCTTGGAAGTTGCGCTTTGCGACGGATAAGTCTCCTTACTCATTTTTTATCTCACGTCCTTTATGGGTAACTCAGAAGCTGAGTAACTTTACAATCTAACAACATAGCAATACAAAATTATACCACAACCTTGCCCGCTAATCCATTGGGATAAACAAACGGATAACGTCTTTGCTAAACCGTCTATACCTCCGGCTTCTCTTTAAATAAAGTGTCGATATAAAAGCTGCAAAAGCGGTCATGCACTTCTTTTTTCGTATACCCTTTTGTATTGACCAAATGGCAATACGTATGCGGCGATATGGTGGCAATGTACGTATGCGCCAAAAATTCCGGGTCGATCCTCTGAGTCAGGCACTCGCTGTCCGCACTGGCAAGCAAGCCGCTTAAAATCCCGTGCAAATATTGATACGGCGGCGAACTGAAAAAATCTTCTCTCTTTTTCTCCATCAGCTGTTGAGCTTGAATGACCCCTAGCACTTTTAATTTTTCATCTAAAAAGTCTATGATGATAGCGAGCAAGCCCCGCAGCCTGAATTGGGCGGACTGATGGGCATTCGACTCTAAGAAGTCGGAAACGCGGCAGCGAAACTGGTCGAAGTTGTTTTGCATAAGCCCCATGCATAAATCCGCTTTGTTGGCGTAACGGCGGTAAAGCGTCCCTTGGCCAACCCCTGCGGACTTGGCAATTTGATGCATGCTGACCGCTTCCACTCCGTATTCGTTAAACAGCCTGCTGGCTGTTTGCAAAATCGCGCTGCTAAGCTCTTCCTTTGAACGGTTTTGGTCTGGAGGTGTCATTTGCGTATCCCCTCACGTTTAAACAAAAAATTAGTTTGACTTTTACTGTTAAGCTCATTATGATTCAGTAATGCGGACAATTGTCCGCTGTATGCACACAACACTACTATTGTAGCTGTGGCGGTGCGGAAGGTCAATGATTCAAAGAGAGAGTACCCTTACAGGGATAGGAGGAAATTAAATGTCATCCGTAGCACATCAAGGCGGTAAAGACGAGGCGCTTTCGATCAAGTCGATCATGCTGCCTTTGCTCGCTATTATTGTAGGCATGTTTATGGTTATTTTGGACGGAACGGCGATGAATGTCGCGCTGAACCAGTTTATGGAGGATTTCGGCAGCAGCTTTAATTTAGTCCAATGGACCGTTACGGGGTATGCGCTTGCTCAAGCAGCCGTTATTCCGCTCGCGGGATGGCTGTCCGATCGCTTTGGAGCGAAACGCGTATTTTTAATTTCTATCGTTATGTTTACAATCGGCTCCGTGCTTTGTGCGCTCGCCGGAACGGTAGAGCAATTAATTGTGTATCGTATTATCCAAGGCTTAGGCGGCGGAATGGTCGCTCCTATTGCAATGGCCTTTACTTACCGGCTTAGTCCTCCGGGCAAACAAGGAGCCGTTATGGGCATGATCGGCATTCCGATGCTGCTTGCTCCCGCGCTGGGCCCTGTAGTTGCAGGCTGGCTCGTCGATTACGCCACTTGGCACTGGATCTTTTTGATCAACTTGCCAATCGGAATCATTGCCGTTATTATCGGCATTCGCACCCTTCCTAATTTGGGACGTCAAACCGTTCCAACGCTTGATCTACTCGGCATGATCTTTGCTCCAATCGCCTTTGCCGCACTGGCTTACGGCATCAGCTCGGCTGGCGGAGAACATGGCGCTGGCAGCGGCTGGACGGCTCCCGAAACGTTGATCGGCTTAATTGTAGGCGGGATCGCTCTTATCGTCTTTATTATTGTAGAGCTTAACCGCAAGCAGCCTTTGCTTGAGCTTCGGGTATTCAAATCGAGCGACTTCACGCGCGGCATTATTTTGCAATGGATCGTTCAGATTGCTCTGTTCGGCACCTTATTCCTAATTCCTGTTTTCTTAATTCAAGCAAAAGGCTACAGCGCCTTTGAGACGGGCCTTATTTTATTGCCGCAAGCGTTGTCTGCTGGCATATTTATGCCGATTGGCGGGAAGCTGTTTGATAAATTCGGGGCCCGCCCAGTCGTTATTTTCGGTCTGTTGCTTGTTTCTACAGGAGCTTATTTGCTCTCCAACATCTCGGCAAGCACAAGCATTCCGGAAATTATGATTCCGCTTGTGTTGCTTGGCTCCGGCATGGGCTTCTCCATGATGCCGCTGAATACACATATTATACAGTCTGCGCCAAGAGAATTGGTCGGACGCGTTACGTCGCTGACTAGTGCGGCGCAGCAAGTGATGAGCTCGTTTGCAATTGCGGGCCTTTCGACTTTGCTCGCCAGCAGAGTTAAACACTATTCTGCAACAAACCCTGGACCTGACATTCCTTACTTGTCCTTTGGCGATGCTTTCCATGCGTTGATGCTTATCGGCATCTTCGGCATAGTGGTCGCTTTATTGCTTCGCAAGCCGAAGCAGCAGGAGCAAGGGGACGGAGCCGGTGAAAAAGCCGAAATGTCTATGATGATGGGGCATTAATAATAAAAAGGGCAAGCGGACGATGGTCCGCTTGCCCTTTTTTTCGCAGTAACTTCTTCTTCGGTTCATCCATACCTTCATTTGCTGAACATTTTATTGGCAGCCCTTAATTAACCACATTAACCTTTAAGCTCCGGCACCACATGTGCAGGCTGCTCCCCTTTTAAAGCAGCCACAAGGTTGCGGGCCGCAAGCACAGCCATGTCGTCGCGTGTTTTGGCCGTAGCCGAACCTATGTGAGGAAGCAGCACCGTGTTCGGCAATCGGAACAAGGGATGATTTTCCGGCAATGGCTCTGTTTGAAATACATCCAGTCCGGCTCCTCTAATGGTACCTTCGCGCAACGCTTCGATCAATGCCTCTTCATCTACGGTGGCCCCTCTAGAAGCGTTAATGAAAATAGCAGATGATTTCATTAAGGAAAATTGCTTTTTCCCCATAAGCGCTTTAGTCTCTTCCGTCAGCGGTGTCATCAGAACGACAAAATCCGACTGGGACAGCAGTTCCTCTAGCCCCCGATATTGGGCGTCATACTTCTCCTCGGCCTCGACTCTGCGGTTCCGATTATGGTACAGCACCTTCATGCCAAAACCTAATGACGCTCTTCGTGCAATCGCTTCCCCGATCCGTCCCATTCCAATAATCCCTACCGTGGCATGATGAACATCCACGCCGAACAGTTGATCTCCGTCGCTGCGCTTCCATTGTCCGTCCCGAACGTAACGATCAAGCTCGGCAACTCGTCTTGCCGTTCCTAGCATGAGCGCAAAAACCAAATCGGCTACCGTCTCATCGAGCACTCCTGGAGTATGAGTGCCGATTACGTTTCTTTTTTTCATTTCGGCGAGATCAAAGTGATTGTATCCGACTGTAACGGTGCTGACGGCTTTCAGCCCTGGAGCCGC
Organism: Paenibacillus sp. GCM10027627; assembly: GCF_042675505.1. Lineage (NCBI taxonomy): Bacteria > Bacillati > Bacillota > Bacilli > Caryophanales > Paenibacillaceae > Paenibacillus > Paenibacillus sp. GCM10027627. The sequence continues at coordinate 785,145 of NZ_JBHTHB010000001.1, read as the reverse complement.
ATCCAGCAAAGCTCCATCCACTCTGCGGCCAACCGTCAAATAACCATCGGCTTTCGAAAGCCGGTTATACAACTCCCCTCTTGGAATCGTATCCTCCTCTTCCCATACATCAAGCGAGCAATGCTGTTCCAAATAAGCTCTTGCTTCGGGCGGGATGCTGCGGTCTGCAAAAACATGCGGTTTCATTTGGGAATCCTCCTATACGTAGGTTTTACAACAGCCCAGCTCTCCTTTGCACCATGCTGGACAACTTTCCCTGTCGTTCTCCTCACTAGAGCTTGTTTTCCGTGGGAAAACTACATAAGCATTTATAAATCCATTTCCGGCAAGGAGGGTTTACATGGCTCATCATAAGCATGGTTCGAAAAAACAAGCTACGGATCAGTCTTACGAATATCGATCCAGACAAGCCGAAAATCAAACCGCGGCTTCAGTTACGAAAAACCGCAATCAAAAAGGACATGTCCCGAATAGCCCCTCTACCGGCTAAAGCTAAAGCTTCAAACGAAGCGGCTCTCCCGTCATAACATGGGACAGCCGCCTTCATTAGCTTTATTTTTTAATGGATACGACGATTTTGCCGCGCACGTGGCGTTCCGAAAGTCTGCGCAGAGCGTCTGGCACTTCCTCAAGCGAAATGAGTTCCACTTGAGGCGTCCGAATCTTTCCTTCTTGCATATATCTCATAAACTGATCAGCCATCGCCGCAAGCTCTTCTTCCACCTGGCGACTGCCTGAACGGTATGCGCCGCCAAGCATCAGCTTATGAATCGTAAATGATTTGGAGGCGGGCTGAAAATCAGCCACCGTCTCAGGCGCTCCGGCAATACAAACGAGCTGTCCTCCAAACGACAGAGCGCTTAAATCAATCTGTGATGTCTTCCGGTCCACTGTATTTAAAATAAGGTCAAAGCCAAACCCGTCCGTCAATTCAAGCGAGCGCTCCAGCACATCTTCGGTCGAATAATCGATGACATGATCTGCTCCAAGCGATTTTACATATTCCGCATTGCCGGAGGATGCGGTTGCCGCAATCATTCCTGCGCCCAATGCCTTAGCCAGCTGGATCGCATATCCGCCAACTCCACCCGCTCCGGCATGAATTAGAATACGCTGACCCTGCTGAAGATTCATTTTTTTAAGGAGGGCTTGATAAGCTGTAAGACCTGCGCACGGAAACGTTGCCGCTTCCTCAAATGTCAGCCCTTCGAGCATTTTGGCTGCCGTATGGGCGCTCGTCACGGCAAACTCCGCACAAACGCCTTGCTTAGCGAAGTCGGCATGAAATACCGCCCGATCGCCAGGCGACCATCCCGTTACGCCCTCGCCAACCTCAGCAACGATCCCAGCTGCGTCAACGCCGGGAACATGCGGATACGTCCAATCGGGATGACCGCCCGCCATTACCTTGTAATCGACAGGATTTAATCCCGCCGCATAAACCTCAATCAACAGCTCGCCGGGTCCCGGCTTCGGAATGGCCAGCTGCTCCAATTGGAGCTTGTCCGGACCTCCTGGAGCCTGTTGCGCTATCGCCTTCATTACCAATTTCCCCGCCTACTTTCCTTTCAGTTTTTGAACCAAAACATCGCTAGCAACTTCTGGACCGCCATTTATCCGCTTTAATGCAAACAAGCTGTCCTGATCTCCTTTTACGATCGTGCTGATGCCGGAAGTAGTTGAGAGCGTGATGCGATAACCCATATCTTTAAGCATCTGCTCAGACAAATGCGAATAAAAGCCGAATGGATACGTAAATACGTCGACCGTATTGCCAAGCCGGGATTCAATCATGTCCTCCATCTTGCCAATATCGGCTTGAAATTGACGGCTGTATTGACCGTCGCTTTCCTTCTCCTTGCGCAAAACGCCGCTGCGAACGCTCGGATCGTCGGGGTTCGATTCATGCATATCAAAACTGTGGTTTTGAATATCGATCACACCGGAATTTTGCATTTCTCTCGCCTCCGCCCATGTAAAATGCGGATAAAACTGCTTGCCTGGAATGCGGTGCTCCTCTAAGCCGACCGACCAGCCTATGATGGAGATGGTGGCGTTCATGCCAAGCTCTTTTAGTACAGGGTAAGCATATTCATAATTGCTGTAATAACCGTCGTCAAACGTAATGGCCACCGGATTTGGCGGCAGCTCCTTCTTTCCGTCTACGTAATCGATTAGATCACGCACAAGAATGGCGTTAAAGCCCGCAGCTTTCACCGCTTCCATATCGGCCTTAAATTTGGACGGAGGCGTAATGAGCGAATTAGGCTCATACGGATCGTCGTCGATATGATGGTAGACGAGAATCGGAATGTCGACCGTATCTTTGGAAGGCGATGGAGGCTTTGTAAAGACACGCTCAGCATGCTCGCGTACATTTGCCTTTGTCGTATAATGACCGAATTGCTTCGGAACATACACCTCCGGATCTTCAAAAACAAATCCAAGCATCATTTTGCCAAGCGTATTGCGGTAATGCATCGTATCATAGAAATAACGCGGATCACCGCTTACATTCGTATAGCCGGTAAAATCCCAAAAATCCGTTACTTCGGCAATTTTAGCCCAATACTCCTTTAGCGCATTCATATCGTAGCTTTGAAGCTCCTGCTGTGACGTGGCTCCGGTTATGAGCCGGAATGTCGCTCCGTTATTTTCAGCGTATTCCTTTATCCGCTTCAAAGCTTCCACGTTTTTGTCCAGCGCCACCGCTTCCAGCTTTCCAAACGGAGCAAAAGCCGCTTTGTTGGCTTCCATGTAAGCTTCCAGATTGTCGATTTTCTCCGCATCCCGCTTTACCTTGTTGTAAACGCCCGTTTCGGGAACAAATTGCGAATATTCAAAGGAATCGACCGAGCGTTTGGCAAGTCCTTCAAGTTTATCGTAGCTATAAGAAGGATTCAGCTTCAAATAATCCAAATAAAAGGATAGCTTCGATTCGCCAGACACCTTCGCATGAAGCGATTGCTTAAAATCGGTCGGTTGTTCGTTAAAATGGCTGATTTCTTGGAGACTCATATGAAGGACGATATTTTTGGGCTTATATTGATCCATGATATAGTATAACGTTTTTTCATAATCATGGAAATCTCCTCCATACATAAGCATGCTGTAAAACTTCGCATCATCTCCATAATACTTGTTCAAAAGCTCAGGAGAAATGGAGCTCGACTTGGAGCCCCCGATAATGTAGGAATTATAGCGTTCATGGTTCTGGTCGAGATAAGCGATTTTCGCTACCCGCGGATTGTTGACCATATTATAAGAATGCCATTTTAGCACTTTGTCGCCGAACACGCCGAATGGATCGACGATCACATTGAAGCTCGCCACTACTGTCGCAGCAAGCGCAAGGGAAGCGATAAAGGCGATCAGCCATTTGCGCAAAGTCATTTTGCCACCTCAAAATTGGAAGTATAGAAAATTGGATACGGATGTCATTTGCGTCAAAGAAACGCCTAGCAGAAAAGCGGCAGCCACGGCATGTCGAACGGTTGGCTTAAAATCTTGCGTAATCTGCATCGTATTTTTTCCAAAAAAGGAAATGCCCATGCCGATTAGCAGCAATACAATCGTATAGGCGTTATAGGCGGCAAAAGCGGTAAGCTTGTCGATGACGGCCGCAGCTCCTATTCCGGTAAAGTCGGCCGTGCTGACCATTTTTGTTAGAACATGCCATGCCTCTCCCATCGTGTCTGACACAAACAAAACTCTCGTGGCGATCACGCCGGCAAACGTCAAACACCAGGCGAGCAAAAACGGGAGCTTGAGCTTGTTGCGGTACATGAAATGAGACGCGCACACAAACAGTCCGTTAATGAGCCCCCATACGATAAATTGCCAGCCTGCCCCATGCCAGAAGCCCGACACAAAAAAGGTCATCATGACGGCAAAATAAAAGTTGAAGCTGCCGCTTCCTTTCTTGTAGAAGCTGCGAAAAACATAATCAGACAAAAACTTGGACAACGTCATATGCCAGCGCTGCCAATATTCTCTGAAGTTTCTTGCTTTGTAAGGCGAGTTGAAATTATGCGGCAAGCGAATATTGAACAATAGCGCCAGGCCAAGCGCCATGTCTGCATAACCGGATAGATCAAAATAATACGAAATCGTATAGCCGAGGGAAGCAAGCCAAGCCGACAGCGTGTCGCCAATTGCGGGATCGGCATAAAAAGAAGCCGCGTAGCCGGTCAGCGGATCGGCGAGCATAATTTTTTTGGCGCAGCCTATCGAAAACAAAAACATCCCCAGCATCAGGTTTGCAGAATTGAACAACCGCATTTTTTTGTCCTGCACTTGCGGCATAATGTCGGCGTGATGCACAATCGGGCCTACAATAAGCTGCGGGAAAAACGTAATGAATACCAAAAAGTCGATGATCGGCGTATCTTTTGTATACCCTCTGTAGCAGTCCACCAAAAAGGCGATGAGCTGAAAAGTATAAAACGAGATGCCTAGCGGCAGCGCAATTTCCAATAGAGGGAATGCTTGTCCGCTAATTAAATTAATATTTTCAATGGCAAAGTTGGCGTATTTGTAATAGCCGAGAAAAGCGATGTTAAGCAGCAACCCGATCGTAAGCAACAACCTTTTGAGCCAGACCGCCCCGTTTTTGTTTGCTTTCATAATCATGCTGCCGATTGTAAAGTTGATCAAAATATCCGCAATGAACAAAACGACAAAGTTGCCGCTGCCCTGCGCATAAAAATAAATGGAAGCCATGACGAGCCACAGCTTCGATATATTCGGATTTTTAAATAAAGTCAGCAGCCGATAACCTAAAAAAGTAATCGGCAAAAACATAAAGATAAACGTGTATGTAGAAAAAATCAACGATACAACCTTCTTTCGCTAAATGCGTATGATGGGCTTTTATTAAGGAACCAGCTTTTTGATCATGCGAATATGCGGAATTCCTTCTTCCATAAACGTTTCGGAATCAACGCTATAGCCCAGCTTCTCGTAAAAACCGGCCGCATGCGTCTGGGCATGCAGCTTCGCCTTCGCAAGTCCTTTGTCTAGTGCAAGAGCTTCCAGCTCCTTCATGATTGCTGCCCCTACCCGATGCTTGCGATGAGAGGCTAGCACACAAATCCTCTCCAGCTTCGCAATGCCGTCCACCTCGCGCATTCTGCCAGCTCCCGCCGGTTCTCCGTTATACAAAACAAGAACGTGGCTCGACACCGCTTCGTTGTCGTCAATTTCAAGCTCCTGCGGAACGCCTTGCTCGTGAACGAATACTTCCGTTCGAATGCGGTACGCCTCTTTTAGTTGTTCTTCATGTTCAATTCTTATCGGTGTCAACATGGCCGCCGCCACTCCTTTCATCATTTCCCTATCTATTATAATGCGCCTGCGTCCCAATTGCCAAAATCAATCATTTTTCGACGATGGCCTTCTTTTTCCCCATTGATTGACAACCTTTTCAATCCGGCTCTATAATAGCTCTAGTTCATTGGAGCGATAATGATTATCACAACAACGAGGAGGCATTCCATGCCTAAGTCAGAGATGCTTGATTTCAGTCTGGTTAAATCATATTATCATATTTCTCCTGAAGGAGCGGACGCCCCTTTTTACGAGCTTCCGGCAGCTCAGCTTCTAGAGAGAAACTATGCGCTTGAAGCGCTCGCGAAAAAAGGAGCTAGTTGGAAAGCGATTGGCATGGAGCTGCCCGTTTCTTTTACGGGGATTCCCTTTTTTTATTTAGGACTGATGAATTTGCTGTTCAGCGCTCAATACAATCAGTTTATAAAACTGCCGCTCAGCGCGTTAACTCTGCAATTGGAAAATCACAATGATCATGTTCATATCGGCTTTAAAATCAATGAACTGCAAACGGTCGATATCCCGACCGATCCGGTTGAAAGAGCGTCCGTAATAGCTAACGAATGGTCCGAATTTATTGGAGAGACCGTTATTCCCGCGTTTGACGCTCTTGCGGAAGCAGCTGAACTGAAACCCGATATTATCTGGAACCAATTTGGCGCTGCCACTCACTCTGTGCTGGCCTATGTGCGGGACGAGCTTCAAGTCCCCGGTCTAATCGATCTTATTGAAGCTGATTTTAAAATCATTGAGGCATTGCCGGCCGAAGTCTTTAAGCGCAGACGCAATCCGTATGTACATAAGCCTCGTTATATCGACAATCCTTGGTCGCCGCCGGACGGACAGCTTATCATTCGTTCGTCTTGCTGCATGTACGACCGCCGGGAAGAAGGAACAAAATGCTACAATTGTCCTCAAATGCTCCCCGCCGAGCGTGAAGAGCGGAGACAAAAAATATTGGTCGAGCAGCACTAACATAAAGCTTAATCGTCGCTTCGGCAGCGGTTAAGTTTTTTCTTTTTGTGTCTTGTGCTTCCATAGTATACTAACCTAATCTGATCCGTTTATTTTTTAGCGGAGCCAGCCATTTTATACGATATTATGCTTGTAAGGAGGCTTGTATCTTTGAAACCATTGTTCAAGTGGCTGCTTCTTTGTCTATTGATCGGAGCTGCGGCAGGTACCGCTTCCGCCTTCTTTTTATATTCGTTAGATGTGGCAACCGCACTGCAAACTTCGTATCACTGGCTGCTTTGGCTGCTCCCGCTAGGCGGGGTATCGGTTCAATGGCTTTATATCAAATATGGGCAAAATACCGTACGCGGCAACAATCTTGTATTGGAGCAAATCCACGACGGCGACGGCTCAGTTCCACTGCGCATGGCTCCGCTTGTCTTGATCGGCACTCTCATTACGCATTTGTTTGGAGGTTCTGCTGGCAGGGAAGGTACTGCCGTCCAAATGGGCGGCAGTCTAACCTCTGGTCTTACCCGCCTCTTCAAGCTTAACTCTGACGAACGGAGAATGGCGCTGTTATGCGGGCTTGCCGCAGGCTTCGGTTCGGTATTCGGCACTCCGCTTGCAGGAACCGCATTTGGCATCGAAGCGAGCGCACGCGGCGCAATGAAATTCAGAGCGCTCATTCCATGCCTTGCAGCGAGCTACACCGGGCACTACGTCACTATCCTATGGGGAGCCAAACATACCCATTTTCACATGGGAACAGTACCCGCCTTCAGTTTCAACGTCATTGGGAAAGTTATATTGGCCGCGATAGCGTTTGGACTAGCGGCGAAACTATTTGTCCTGTCTGTTGCCGCAATCAAAAAGCTGCTGGCGCGTTGGATGTCGAATCCTCTGCACCGCAGCTTTATCGGCGGTATTGCAATCATTGCCTTCGTATATACGCTAGGTACCAGACAATATCTAGGCCTTGGTCTTCCGCTTATGGAACAGGCTTTCCACGAGGCGGTCTCCCCTGTTGTTCCGCTGCTTAAAACGATGTTTACTGCGATGACGCTTGGTTCAGGCTTTGTTGGCGGAGAAGTAACCCCTTTATTTGTCATCGGGTCAACGCTTGGGAGCGCGCTTTCTCCCGCCTTGGCGCTGCCTGCTTCTTTTTTGGCGGCTTTGGGACTTGCTGCCGTGTTCGGTGCAGCTTCCAAAACACCGTTTGCCTGCACCATTCTCGGACTGGAATTATTCGGGGTTCAAGGCGCCTTTTTTATATTGCTCGCTTGCCTTGTCAGTACATTCGTTTCCGGCCGCTCCACCATTTATGAATCCCATATTCGATTCTACGTGCCAAAACGTTTGCGATAGCCGCATTTTCTGCATAGCTCTTCGACGGCTTGTCTATTCGAGAAGCCGTCATAGAGCCGATTAGCCCTTTCCCCTTCAACAATATCTGAAAAATGACTTTCATGAATATTGCCTAGCTTAATTACTCCTTCGCCGTCTAGGCAGCACGGAATAACGGTACCATCGATCAAAACGCCGGCCTGGTTGCGCAGCGCATGGCAGAACCCTCTGCCATCGTCCTCAGGCTCGTTCAAATCGGGCCATTTAAACTCCGGATCTTGATTCAAATAGATGCGTTCCGCAATTTTCACCCCGGTACCGGGTTTAAATTTTTCCTCGATCCGATAATCCAATCCGAATGCCTCTTCAATCATTGCAAGCAGCTCACGGTTTTTTTCTTTTTGAATATTCGCTTCGTTATCCATTTCCAAATTCCAAAGCCGGAATGAAATAATAACATTGCTTGCTGCCGTGGCCTCTCTGACAAAGGATAAGATTTCAGCTAAATAACCCGCTTTGTCCTTGGAACCGGGATGTCCATCAAAGCTGTGCAGCGAAAAATTAATTTGCCGCAGCGCCGGCTTGCCGAGCAGCTTCGCTTTATTTTTTGTGATGAGTGTGCCGTTGGTCGTAATATTGACTTTAAATCCTTTTTCGTGGCTAATATCGAGCAGCTCGTCTATTTTAGGATGCAGCAGCGGTTCGCCCTTAACATGAAAATATATATAGTCCGTATGCGGTTTAATTTGATCCAATGTTTTTTTAAAATCTTCAACGGATACAAACCCTTTAGCGCGCTGGGTCGGCGGGCAAAAATAACAAGACAGGTTGCAAATGCTTGTTGTTTCGATATAAAACTTTTTAAATCTCTTCACTTTATGCTCCACCGTTCTTTATCTAGTATTCGTGCCGTATCCGTCTTTCAAAAAACGGGACATCACTTCTTTTGTAGGCATCAAGCAAGCGTCAGTGCGCCCAAACCAGCGGTAACGATTGCGCGCAACCCACTCATACACATAATCTCGAATGGGAGCCGGGACAATTATAAAAACATACAGGAAGCTCCACCAGCCGCCAAGTCGCTTCGCAACTCGCAGCGCTGCTCCGGACTTGATATGCAATCCCCCATTTTCGATTAAAACAAAGGAATCCCAAACGGCCTGGTTCAGTCCATGATGCTGAAGCAGGTTTTGTCCTGCCTCGGACTGAAGCGCTGCAAACGCAAACCGAAAATGCCGGTCATGTTTCACCAGAAAACGGGTAATGGTTTGGCACATTTGGCATTCTCCGTCGATGAGAACGATCGATTTGGCAGGGCCCTCCATCCTCTTCATCTCCTTCGTTTTCAACCTCTCCTCTTATCCTATCATATTCTCAGCCCCCATGCACTTGACCCCTTGATGGGGATGGTATATAATCAAACGAAACTTCATCAAAAACGGTCTTCTAGGGTTCCGCGGCTTATGCCGGACTGGTCCGAGGGAAGACACGCGACAGTCGTCGCGGACACACGGAGGGACAAAAGCCCGGGAGAACATCGAGAGATGCTTCCAGGGCTTTTTTTATTTGCTTTTTTTCCTTGCCGGCAGGAAAAAGCAAAGTTTGTTCCTTTATGGTGAATGAGAGAAGTGCCTGTTTCAAAAGCTACAAAGAGAAAAGGAGTGAGCGTTTATGGGGCAAAGTCAAAATAAATATTGGCTGCTTGTCGTGGTGGCTGCCTGTTTTGAAGTCGTTTGGGTCATGGGGCTTAAACATGCCGATTCCATCGGCTTTTGGGCGTTGACGATTGTGGCCATTATGATCAGTTTTCTATTGTTGATTTATACAGCCAAAAAGCTGCCCACCAGTACGGCCTACGCCGTATTCGTAGGGCTAGGAACGGTCGGCACGGTCATTGTGGAAATGACGGTATTTGGAGTTCCGTTCAGTTGGGCGAAAGTGCTGTTGGTCGGTCTATTGCTGACCGGCATCATTGGCCTCAAGATGGTCACTCATGAGCCGGAAGAGCAGCATTCGGATAAGCGAGGTGAACCCGCATGAGCTGGTTGTTCGTCATTTTGGCAGGATTGTTTGAAGTCGTTGGCGTTGCGGGCATTGCCCAAATCAATAAAAAAGCTTCCGCCCGCAATATTTTGATGATGGCCGGCGGCTTTACCATCAGCTTCCTCTTTCTATCGCTGGCCATGAAAGACATGGCGATGGGAACGGCCTATGCCGTTTGGACCGGAATCGGCACAGTGGGAAGCGCAGTTGTCGGCATCTTGTTTTTTAAAGAGCCCCGCAGCCTGATGCGCATGGTCTTTATCGCGCTCGTTTTAGGCGCTGTCATCGGATTAAAGCTGATTGAATAGCCTACCTTAAAAAAAGAGTTGTCGTGGCAGCCGCTATAGGGCTCCTTAGACAACTCTTTTTTATAACTAAAACTGCGATTTTGGCTTGCGCGGCTGAGGTTTCGGTTTATTTTGAACGGGAGGCAAATGTCTCATGCTTCGGTGCATAGGACCTTTGCAAATGGGACAGCTTTGTTCAGTAGCGGCGAACTCATCCCGCACCCATGCCTTGCAATCCGCGTTTTTGCATTTCCATATCTTTGTTGGTTTTAAATTTGAAGTCGTATCGCTGTTTGTAGTCACTTATTTGATGATTCCTTTCAAGCATATCTGCCTATTGTTAATGTAGTTAATTATTTAAGCCGTTAAACAGAAAAATAAGTCGGAACAACGCAAACCGGTTTGGAAACCTGAGCATGATATCCAGTCGACTCCAGAGTTCCCTGCTCCCCATCGATTCGGAACGTCACAAGGTTGTTGCCGTCACGATTCGCCGCAATTAAATAATTGCCGTTTGGCGTCAATGCAAAATGTCTCGGATGCCCGCCTTCAACCGAAATATGCTGAATAGGCGCCAGTTTTCCCGATTCGGTATCGACGGAAAAGACGACGATGCTGTCGTGGCCTCGGTTGGAGCCGTAAACGAACCGGCCATCCTTCGAAATCGCGATTTCCGCTGTGTAGCTTTCCCCTTCGAAGGTTTCCGGCAGTGTGCTTACCGTTTCAATCGGTTCAAGCTTGCCTTCCACCGAATCAAACGAAAATGCGGATACGGATGATTTTAATTCGTTAATGGCATAAACAAATTTTCCATTCGGATGGAACGTCAAATGGCGAGGCCCCGCCCCCGGCGGAAGATCAGCTGCGCTATGAAGAATCAGCTTGCCGTTCTCCGGATCAAAACGATATACAATAATTTGATCCTTGCCAAGATCCTGAACGAGCAAAAAGCGCTCATCGTGGCTGAAAAAGCTGGAATGCGGATGAGGTCTGTCCTGAACTTCAGGATCAACTAAGCTGCCGCCTTCATGCTGCTGAACGTCGAGAAGCTCTCCGATGCCGCCATCCGGCAGCAAGCTAATGAGCCCGATCATCCCTCCGTGATAGCTCGCAACGATAGCGTAACGACCTTCTTTATCCCGCTGAATATGACAGGTCGAGCTTTCGACCGTGGTCTTGCTGTTGATTGAAGCCAGCGTCCCAGCACTAGCGTCAATCCGGTATGCCGCCGCCGAGCCAACCCGATTACCGGCCTCGTTCGTTGTCTCCGCAATGGCGTACAAAACGCCTTTGTCCGCATCCACATTTAGGAAAGTCGGATTTTTTAGTCCGGCGTAATGGGATAATCCCGATAATTGTCCGGATTGCTCGTCCAGTTCAAAGACATGAAGTCCTTCTTGATCAGCCTCCGAATAAGAGCCGACAAATACAAGCAAACGGTTTTCTTTTTCCGACACTGGCTTACCCTCCATCACTTTATTTCTGCTCCCCCGGAACGCAATAACCGTCTCCGCAAACGCCATCCCCTTGATCTTCTCCAACTTGCTGGAGCGAAGGGTATAACTCACCCCATGCTTTGTTCAGCGTATCTAAAAAAACAGCGGGTGATTGCGCTCCCGATATTGCATATTTCCGGTCAATGACCAAAAACGGAACGCCGCGAATGCCAAGCTTGCTGCCTTCATCCTCCTGCCCTCTTACCACATCGGCAAAACGGCCCGTTTGAAGCACTTCCAAAGCGGCCTCTTTCTGAAGTCCGGCTTCTTCGGCAAGCTCCGCTAGCCGATTGTAATCCGAAATGTTGTCGGTATCGGTAAAATAAGCGCGAAACAGTCGTTCCGCCATCGCAGCCCCTTTGCCTTCCTGTGCCGCAAACTGAGTTAACCGGTGAGCATGGAACGTATTTTGCTCCAGCATACCGTCAAACACGAATTCCAGGCCGACAGCCGCAGCTTGCTCCGCTACGCCTGCGCTCGTCGCTTTTGCTTGCTCTGGGCTCATGCCGTATTTTTTCGATAACATGTCATGAGTGCTGATTTTAGCCTCTGAATCCGCATTCGGATTAAGCTCAAAACTTCTGAATTCCGTAACGACATGCTCTCTATTCGCAAATTGAGACAATGCGTCTTCAAATTTTCTTTTGCCAATGTAGCAAAATGGACAAACAAAATCGGACCAAATTTCCACCTTCACGATTGGTACACCCCCCGTATGCATAATCAGATTCTCATTATAGCATGAACGATCGGAGAGAACGAATATTGTCAGCGATTGCATGCAAAAAAAACATGCCAAGCGGCCGTCGCAAGGCATGTTCATACGTTTATACTGCAAAAAGATGTCTTCCAATTTTCCCCGTCTGCTGTCTGGACCATATCCATGAAGACGTAGCCGTCTTCGGGTTAAAGTAATACATAGCACCGTTTGTCGGATCGATACCCCGCATCGCATCCATTGCTGCTCGGTAAGCCTTTTTGTCCGGTTTAAGGCTGTATTGCCCGTCGTCGACAGCAGTGAAAGCCCGCGGCTGTTCAATAACACCCTTGACCGTATCGGGAAAAGCTGTAGAATCGAGCCGGTTCAACACAACCGCACCGACGGCAACCTGTCCTTCGTAGGGTTCGCCTCTTGACTCTGCGTGTATAATTTTGGCGAGCAGCTCCAATTCATGGCGATAAATCTGTTTGATCGTTGCCCATGACAAATGGCCCGAAGCGTCGTCCATGCTCATATCATACTCTTCTTGAAGCTGAAGCACCGCTTTTTTAGTGGTCGGCCCCAAATAAGTGGCTACGCTAGCGTCAAAGTGATGAAGCGATGAAGGACGATTTTGAGCGTCGAATGCGTCCTCCCGTTGCATGAATGTATTTGAAGCTGCCGCATAAGCGGCAGGAGCTGAATTGCCGAACCAGGCCGACATCCCTTGCAATAATGTAAATGTAATAGCAACAAGTGTTTTGTTCATTTTGGCGAGTGCCTCCCTGAGTGGATTTGTCGTCGCCAAACGACTCGTTGAAGTGTACCATAGAGGGAATTCAATTGTAATTCATTTTTAATCATTACATATATTTACTAGGTACCGTTATTCATTTTGCTTGAGCTTGCGTTTGCTCCAACTGCACATAAGAATCTTTTATGAAATCCAGACTTTGAGTATGTTTAACAATATTATGCCCAGCCGTTGTCAACGTGAAAATGAGGATGACGATACAGCCGATTGTTTTGAGCAAACCTTTTCGGAGTCCAATGATAAAAGATGCCGCAAGCAAAAACGGTGCGAACAAGAAATGTCCCGCATACATGTACAAATCGTTTTGAAAAACGGCTAAACCAAAACCAATCACCAGATGCAGCCCAATGCCCGCTCCCACATACATGACCAGCATCCATGCTTCCTTCGTCTTAATGCCGCGAATGAACCCCGCAATTGCAAGCGCCAGCAAAGAAAAGCCGATAATGTTTACATACAATGGATATGGAATACTAAGGCTGCTCGCAAACGCCACAATACCAGGGCTCACGAGCACGATGTCAGGCGTAAGCACCGGGTTAATAAACATTAAATAAACCGACTTCCAATGCGCGCTGAAGGAGAAAGGCGCCACATAAGAAAAGCCGCCGTTTTCAATGCCTTTTTGCCAGCTGGTAAACCAAGCTTTCCCGTCAAACGCGGCCATTTGAATCAAGCCAAACAGAATGATAAACAATACGATGATGGCACCGGCCAGCAGCCAGCGGCGAATGAGCGCCTTGTGCTTGCCATTTACGTTTGCAATAAATAAAGCCGCCATATAGGGAATAATATTTGTGGACGTAATCGCAAAATGAAAAAATCCCAATATCGCGGAAGGCCAAAGCCGCGCCTCTCCCCTCTCCGAGCTGTATGCCAAATAAACAAAAGACAGCACAAGAACAAACTGAGCATACACATAAGAATCCGGAATGAGCGATGAAAAAATGGAATAAGAGCTAAATCCGAAAAAAGCGGCAAACAACAGCGGGATGAAGCTCGTTCCTTCCGCTTTGCGTTCTTCTTTCCTTTTTAAATAATAAAAGATGGCCGCTACCGATAATCCGTTCAGAGCGCTTTGCAAAAACAGAAACATCGCATTGCCGCCCAAAGACTTAGACAGTTCGCCAAGCGCCCCCGCCACAAAACTTAAATAGGGATGAGTGACTGTCATGTTTAAATAGCCATAATAAAAGGAGGGGTCGAAATTGAATAAATTGAGTGAAAACGGAACCCCATAAAACGGACTCAGCTTAAGCAGCGTCTCCGCATTTTCCTTCATGTAAGAAATAAACGGCATATTTATAAAAAAATAAAAGACGGAAAATCCGATAAACAAGCACAATGCTTGCATATTGTCTCTGCGGTTATGAAAGAGATAGCCGGCAAAAGTTTCTTTGGCTCCCGCCCATTTCACCGTATTGCTGCTTGCGTACATGTTTCTACCACCTGTCTGTTTTCCTTATTCAAATAAAGCCATGATGAGCACAACGACGATCCCATAAAGCAATACAGTAATCAAAATAGGCTTGTCCTCCAGCAAAACCTTGTCTGGCGACCCGCCCTTTTGCTCCATATGAACCAAATATAAATAACGGAATATGCCATATACGACAAGCGGAATGGTCCACATCAAATGTACCGTTCTTCCCGAAGTAAAGGTAAACAACGAATAGCATATAATGGTAGCGGCGGCCACAATGCCCATTAGCTGGTCCAACAAAGCAAGCGAATATTGACCAAGCACTTTGCGATGCGATGCTCCTTCCCCTTCCATTACGAGCAGCTCATGCCTCCGTTTGCCTACCGCCAAAAACAGCGATAACAGCATCGTACATAGCAAAAACCAAGGGGTAAACTCCACTTCAATGATAAGCCCCCCCGCAAGAGCGCGGAGCACAAAACAAGCGGCAATAATCATCACGTCGATAATGACGACACTTTTTAAATAAAAGGAATAAAGCAGGTTTATTAAAAAATAGACGAGAAGCACCGTTCCGAACAATGGCTGAACCAAAAAAGCGATCGTCAAAGATACGATCAAAACGATCAGTCCGAAGCTAAGCGCCGCTTGCGGCTGAAGCTTTCCGGATGCCATAGGCCGATACTTTTTCGTTTCGTGCAGCTTGTCCTTCTCCCTGTCTACGTAGTCGTTCAAAATATAGACGGAGCCCGCTACAAAACAAAATAGGATAAATCCTAGAACCGACAGGAGCACATCCATCCGCTCCGCCTGCTGGAAAGAAAACAGGAGCGCAGCAAACAAAAGCAAATTTTTGGTCCATTGCTTCGGTCTCATTTGAACTATAAGAAGAGTCAGCACATTTTCATTCTGCCTCAACCGTTTGCCGGCCAGCTCTTCCTTCGTTACTTCCATAATCAATTCACACCTTCCAAAATATTGAATCCTCTATAAATCTAACATATTGTACCCCATGTATTCCATTGATACAATAATTGAAAACAATAAAAAATGATTATAACACATATTGAAGGAGCAACAACGTATGAATGTCATCAAAATGAAAGACCGACAGGAATTGGATGCCAAGCTGCCTTCCATGCCGTGGTATATCGAGCAATTCATCAATTATAAGCTGCCCGATCTGTCTCCTTCGACACTCGTAGAATACATTAGAGATTATGAGACGTTTATGAAGTGGATGATGATGGAGGGCTTGACGCAAGGTGCCAAGGTGAAAGAGGTTACGCTGCTGGAACTGGAGACGCTGAGGATGGAGAGCATCGACAATTATCGGATGTTTCTCTCTACCTACAAGCCTGAACGAAACAATCGGACTACGATTACAAGAAAGCTCTCCTCTTTGCGCTCGCTCTTTCACTATTTGAGCCAAATTGCGGAAGATGACGATTTTTATCCATTGCTGAAAAGGAACGTGATGGCGAAGGTGGCGATTAAGCGTACACACAAGCCGAAGGATACAGCCGCCAAGCTAGAAGGCAAGCTGCTGCAAGAGGAGGAAATAACGGAGTTTCTATCGTACATCAAAGTCTATTATGGAGAAGAAGTGGCAGCCAACAAGCAAGCAAGCTATTCCTACGGGCTTAATCGTATGAGAGATGCATGCATTATTAGCTTGATTCTCCATTCCGGTCTGCGCGTATCGGAACTCGTCAACTTAAACGTCGAAGACCTCGATTTGAAAAAAAGGCTTTGTTACGTGTACCGCAAAGGCAAAAACGACGATACGTTCAAAACGCCCGTTTATTTCCGGCAAGATGCAGTAGACGATTTAACTGCCTATCTGGAAATGAGAGATTCCAGGTACAAGGCTCCGAAACGGGAAAAAGCGCTGTTTCTCGCTATAGCCAACGGAAATAAAGAAGGCTCGCGCATGACGAAGCGAGCCATTCAAGCTATGGTATTAAAATATGCGAAACGGTTTGGCAAACCGTATTTGTCCGTCCATAAGTTAAGGCATTCTTTCGCCACCGACTATTACTTGCAAAACGATATTTACAAAACGCAAGAGCAGCTTGGCCACGCATCCCCGGAGACGACGCAAATTTATGCTCATCTAACCGACAAAACGATGTCTGAGGCGATTGATCGCCGGAAAAAAGAAAACGGCGAAGACGAAGAACGCTAGAAGCTGTTTACAATTCCATATCAACCGGAGAGATGCCCTCTTCCACTGCAAATTCAAAATCTTCAATGTCGTATACTTGAACAGGCACTTCCGCTTCAATCAATTTATCCTGAAACTCGAACTGATCCGAAAGCAATGGAATATTCAGCTTTAGCCCGGTGAGCAGCAGCTCCGTTTCAATCGGGTCGAACAGTTCTCCGTATTGAGCATTGTCTACGGCGTGGACGACAGTAAATTGAATTTGATTGCTGAGCAAAAGCGCGGAGCTTTCCCGCCAAGGGACTTGCAGCGCTTTTTCGATTTTTTTGCGGTTTAAGGAATCTTCAAAAAAGGCAATTAATTCATTGATTTTCTCTTTTACGTGTCCATCGTCATCGGGATCATCCATTACGGGATCGGAGCCGTCCCTCATATCGTAAAGCTCTGCAATAGAGGAATACGGGACAACGTAATCGACCGGACGGCTTGGCACCAGAAGATGTCCATACGTAGCTACCATCACGGCCTCGATTACAAAACGTCGACGCATGGTCTCACCCCCCTATTTTTAAACTGCTTTTGGCTGCGCTACCCTACTATTATACAATAAACCAAACGCGGTACAAGATGGGCATTGCCGCAAATTTGCCAAGCCGCTTTAACACGAAGTACAATGGCATTGACTTTTAGAAAATCGATTCACGACCTATTATTGGGGTTTTAGGAGGACATTCCGTTGCAAATTGAACATACGATTATTATCGGCGCAGGTCCATGCGGGCTGGCTGCTGCTATCGAGCTGCAAAGCATCAGCGTTTCGCCGCTTATCATTGAAAAACGCAATATCGTTTATTCCATTTCCCAATACCCGACGTACATGCACTTTTTCAGCTCGCCCGAGTTGCTTGAAATTGGCGACATTCCGTTCACAACGGCCAATGACAAGCCATCCAGGCTTGAAGCGTTGAACTACTACCGTACCGCCGCCCAGCGGCATAACGTCCGCATTCAGCCTTATGAAACGGTAACCGGAATCGTACGGGAAGCGAACGGCTTGTTTAAGCTGTCCAGCCACGACCGATTTGGAGAGCCTATCGAAAGAACTTGCCGCCATGTCATTATTGCGACCGGATATTTCGATCATCCTAACAGACTAGGCATACCGGGCGAAGAGTCGGATAAGGTCAGCCATTTTTTTCGCGAAGCCCATCCTTACGCCGGTATGAACGTCGCTATTATCGGTGGCAGCAATTCGGCAATTGATGCAGCTTTGGAACTGGAGAGAATTGGCGCCAAAGTGACAATCGTTTATAGAGGCGCCGATTACTCGAGGAGCATTAAGCCTTGGGTTCGGCCTATGCTCGAAAGCAAAGTATCGAAAGGCTTGATTGGATTCCGTTTTTCCTCGAAGGTTATTGAAATTCATCCCCGGCATATTGTAGTCGAAAACGGGGATGAAACGGTTGAGCTCCCCAATGACTTTGTGCTCGCCTTAACCGGCTTCCACCCCGATCGGCAGTTTTTGACGCAATCCGGCGTTACGATCGAAGAAGAAGGTTACCCGACGTTCTGCGAAGAAACGATGGAAACTAATGTGAGCGGAATCTATTTGGCTGGCGTTGTCGCTTCCAAACATGAAGCCAACGAAATTTTTATTGAAACGGGACGTTATCACGGCCGCAAAATCGCCGCCCATATGACGGAGCGAATGAAGGAGACGAATAGCGAAACCTAGCTATAAAAAATGCGGCTGGGAGCAAAAAGGTTCATGGGGACATGAACCTTTTTGCTTCCGGCCTATTCACATTTAAATTGCTTTCCCTTCGTTACCGCTTACTGCGCCGGCTGTCTACCCATGCTTTTTGCTCATCCAATTCTTGATTGGCAGGCTCCTTTCCCCCGTAACGCGTATCTTCATATAGGGAGACGAATGAATCTAGTTTGTCGCGATCCGTCTCGCCAAAGGGAACGGACGTCGCCCATTGTCCAGCCGTTTCTCTTGGAGTCAAATGCTCCTTGTGCTTATAGCCAGAGCGCACATTTTCACGAAGCAACAGACGGTATAAATAACGTATCCTCTCACCGTTGGATTGAAGCTGCTCCCATTTCATCTCCCGCTGAAGGCTATCCTCTTTTCCGCTCCGTTTCCTTAGGCGCAAATTGCTTTTTTGAAGCTTCTCCGTCTCGTCCCGGTAACTTTCTTCGCCTATTTCTTCTATATCCCGTTTAAATAACAGCTTGTCCCAAATCGCTTGCAGAAGGCCCTTTGATTTTTTAATTAGGAAATAAAGAGCGAAAACTCCTGCAACAACCGCTGCGATCGAAGCCGCCACAACGATGATCCGTTCCAACACTTCCATAAAGACATTGTCTTTTGGTTCCGACATCCATTCCGGCCATTCTGACGGCTGTGCCGTTTGTTCCGGCAAAGGCGCCTGCTCGCTGCTATTTCTAGAGAAAAGGGCTCTAAGTAGAGCACGAAGCTTTTCTTCAAGCCATTGCCGAACTTCTCCAAAAGCGAGAAAACCAATCATAATTCCAAGCAGAATACCCATTAAAGCGCGATTTTGCTTGCGGGAACTGCGTAACGCCGGAGTAGACCGCTTATCGATCGTCTCCTTCCACACAAGTCTTTCATTAATCATAATAAAAAATAAAAGAATAGCGGCAACTCCGCCTGCATTTAACATCAGCTCGTAATCGAGCAGCTTCTCAAGCAATAGCACTTTTAGCGGTAGAAGGACGATATAGCCCATAATGCCGACAAACATATGGACGGAGTGGAAAGAACCCTCCCAGCCCTGCTTTTGAAGATAGCCCCGATCGGCAAAAAAAGCTCCAAGCAAGACGAGTGGAACGAGCTTAACCGGATTAAGCGAAGCCGCCCCCCCTGCCATAATGACCGCAAAAGAATGTACAAACGCCAGCAAAAGCGACATTGTATAGCGGGATATATTGCGTGCTGCCATTTGGCTAGGCCGCCAAACTCCAGATCCAATATAAATAAGCGGCAAGGTGAACACCCACCACAAAATCGAAGGTTCAGGGACAAAATAAACGGCTGCCGCAACCAAAAACGGAAAATAAAAAACGAGTTCGAGCCAGCTTCTACCTATCGTTTTCCAAAAAGGAGCACCCGTGTCCATCTTCACGCGCCCCTCCCTTCCACTTGGCCAGTTGTAGTCTCCCTGTTGCCAATCGGTTCGTCGTCTGTCAGCTCGTTCAGCTGCCAAACGGATACGGAATTACCCTTTGCGCGAAGCCTATTCGCCGAAAGCTCCAGCTCATCGTTCCAATAGGCCGAAATGACAAGCACATCGCAATTGGAATACGCTTTCAAGCTTTCTGTTTCCAGCAGCTCCTTAAACGACTCCGTCCGCTCCAATATAAGTCTTGCCAACGTTTCATAGATCAACACTAGATGCTCTTGGCCCCGGCCCGGCTCCACCGAAACGCTTTGCCGCGATGGATCCATCGGCATATTGGTGCAAAATCCGACCTCCATACTTTGAGCGACGGCTCTTTCCGCCACTCCTGCAGCCCACTCGATTCCGTGCTCAATCAGCTTTTCGTTGGAGATGGATTTCCACATCTGTTCGCCATCTTCCCCATTAAGGCAAATAAGCAGCTTGCGATCAGCTGTAAAATCGTATTTGTGTACTTGCAGCTCACCTCTGCGCGCCGTCGCCTTCCAGTTGATTTGTTTCATGGAATCGCCAGCGCTGTAAGCTCTTGCTCCGGCTACAACAAAAGGATCCGGCACGATAAACCGACGCACGGAATGATCGCCTTGCCAACTGCATGAGGGCAGCTCATCAAACGGCACATCTGCCGGCTTTGGATATACGACCAGTCTGTCGTTCAACGGAATTTGCATGCATACATGCGTATGGCCAAACAAATCTCCGCCCGTCATCGTGACCGAGTTAAGCTCGTAAACCCCTCTTCGCATCGGACGAATCGTATGGGTCCGCGTCAGTCTCGTATAACCGCCCAAGCTGAACAAGCTGCGATGATTTTGATAGACTTCGCCGCTGCTAACGTCAAAGTTTTCACCTTTGCGAAAAGCCAGTTGCGAAGAAAGCTGCGATTCGACCCGGAGCCACGGAATTGGCAGCCGTTTTTTGTTGTCCAGCCGTTCCACCAGCTCAATTTCGTCTCCGCGAAAGCAAACCGTTTGTTTAAAAGCGCGGCTGTATTCCAACTGGTGAAAAATAAACCTTCTGAACAGTAGAACTTGACCGTACAAAAGCATTAATGCAAACAAGGCAAACCAAAAAATAAACATGAGCGGCTCCTACCCCGCCGTCACACCGGCTTCGGCCGGCACGGCGATTTCGGACAAAATAAGCTCCAGCACCCTTTCGGCTCCACCAGACGTTCTGGCAAGTCCTTTCATCGAAATCCGATGGGACATAACAGGCACCGCCATCGCCTTAATATCATCAGGCGTCACATAGTCTCGCCCTTTCAAAACCGCATGCACTTGCGCCGCCCGCAGCAAAGCCTGACTTCCACGCGGGCTTACGCCAATGGCCACTTCATCCCGCGCTCTTGTCCGTTCCACAATCGTCAATAAATACCGGAGCACTTCATCCGAAATCGCGACAAGAGGATAAGCTTTTTTCGCCGCCTCTATGGCGCCCGCGTCCGCAACGGGACGCAGCTCGGCAAGCGGATCATGTTCTTTAAACCGTCTGAGCAATTGCAAGCTTTCTTCCGTGGTCGGGTAGCCCATTTTAATTTTGAACAAAAAGCGGTCGAGCTGCGCTTCCGGCAGCGGAAACGTTCCGTGCTGCTCAACCGGATTTTGTGTGGCAATGACCATAAAAGGGGAGCTTAGCCCTTTTGTTTCCCCGTCGATGCTGACTTGCCTCTCCTCCATACATTCCAGCAAGCTCGATTGCGTTCGCGGCGTCGCGCGGTTGATTTCATCGGCGAGCAGCAAATGAGTAAACAACGGGCCAGGGCGGAACTGAAAATCGCCTTCCTTCTGATTATAAAAATGAATGCCGCTCAAATCGGAAGGCAGCAGGTCAGGCGTAAATTGAACCCTTTTAAAATCCAGACTAAGCGACCTCGCAAACGATTTGGCCAGCAATGTTTTCCCAGTACCCGGCACATCCTCAAGCAGCACATGCCCTGATGTAATTAATCCCGTTAACAATAAGTCCACAACTTCTTCTTTGCCTACAATGACTTTGCCCACATTGGCTTTAACCGCATGCGCCAGTTCCCGTATCGCTTGAAATGTCATAGTTGCTTCCCCTTTTTATTCGCTTAGGCTTATACCTTCGCCCGGTTTCTTTGAAGATTTTGCAGCTCGCGCCATCTAATCAGCTTAATTCCTTCATCCTCCAACGTTTGGCGCACATCCGCATCGCGGAACAGCTCAAGCTCCATCGCCCGTTTCTCCGGTTCGAAATGAAAAGCTTTAAGCTCATCCGTCAATAACGCCGGGTGGATGAACAGCTCCGTCACCCCAGCCTTTAACGAACGAAGCAAGCTCTGCACATCCGACTTTAAAGAATCAAATGTTTCGCCGGCTTGCAGCTGGAACGGATAGCTGACCAAATAATCCAAAATGACGACTCCTTTGGAGTCCGCAAGAGCTGCGATTGCATTTGCTCTCTCTTGCATTTCCGGAGGCGCGGCCCCGTGCTCTGCGCTGACATAACGCGGCAAACGGAACGGCAAGCCATAAGCGGCGCATACGTCCATCACTTCAACCATAAAGTGATTGCCTGTCTGCAAGCCGTACAAGCTGCCCATATGATTGTCCGCATGCGTTGGCTTCATGCCAAGCTTCAGCGCTCTATCCAGTTGACTGATCAATTCCAGCTTAACGTGCTCCGAAGTGGCATTTTGCTCAAAAGCCAATGTTCCTTGATGAAAATAACCTTCCTCCGTTACTAAAGAAGAGACGTCGGCTCCGGCCGAAATCGGGCCCCATTTGTAGGCATCCCATTCGCTTGTAAACGTAAAATGAACGCCGACGTCGTACTGCGGATTTTGCGCGCTCCATAGCGCCGCTTCTCTCGACCAGCCGCATGGCGGCATAAGCGTTGCCGAACTGATCACTTCCTCTTGCAGCAGGTTCTGCACGCCTTTATTTACCGAATGGCACAGTCCATAATCATCCGCATTTACGAGCAGCAAACGATCCTCTTCCTTGTACCCCAACGCTTTAGCCAAACTCATTTCTTATCCCTCCATGCTCTATTATAAAAATGCTAGGACCGCAGCTTCATTAGCCGTTTCTCCAGCTGACTTTGCCAGCTTTCGGCCAGCTCCCTCACGCTAAGCAGCCTCTCTATTTCTTTTATATTTTCTTTTTCGATATACATAACTCGGTTCGCTTCCGCTAGGGTCAGCCTTGAAGGATGGCGCTCTTCCAGTTTAACGGCGTCTCCCTGCTTCACAAAACCTTCTACCAATACTCTAAAATAAAACCCGGTATAGCCCGTTTCCTGAGCCAGTGCCGGCAGCATCGGCCAATCGTTGCGAAGACCAAGCTTGAAGCAAGGCTGGCGCGGCTGACTCACTTGAAGCGTCGTTTCTCCGACCGTCAAAATGTCGCCGATGCACACATCTTCTTCGGTCCACTCTGAAAGCGTGAAATTTTCCCCGAAAGCGCCGTTTGTCATCGGTTTCCCCATAAGGGTCGTCCAATAGGGATACCGTGCTTCAAAATAAGCGCAAACCGCTTTGTCGGGGCCGCCATGATGGATCGTATCGCCTTGCCCGTCGCCCTGAACGCCAAGCGTGCCGACAAAGCGGGCCTCCTCTGAAGCCTGTTTAAAAATGCCGCTCAGCACCTCTTTGGAGCCATGCTTAATCATTTGAGGTTCGCCCACTTGCAGCGAGGCAAGCTTAGCTTCGATCTGTTTTACTATCATGAATATGGATTCTCCCGCTTTCTAGATTCTATTCTTTTCCATTATAAACGTGGTAGGGAGATGTTGGCAAAAAAAATGCCGCGATTGCGGCGCACACGATTTTTTGTTTCTATTTAACGGGGTTAATGTTCGGATTTCGACAGCTTTTCTCTCACCTCGCCCCGGCATGTCGAAACTGTTACATTTTATGTCCCTTATTGCGCTTCCCCGGGAAATGATCACGAAGGAAATATTCATTTCCCAACCCCCCCCCTCTTATTTCTTATTGCTAACCCATAAGCCGCCGCTGCTATCCAAAGAACTCCCGCTACCGCTATGGCGATAAAATCTAAAAACAACGCAACCATTACAATACCGGCTGCCAGCCAGATTAAAGCAACAACATGAATCGTTTTGCTCCAGCTTCCAAGGTGCCAAGGCGCATCTCGGAAAACGGCAGCCCCGCTCCCAATGCGCGAATGGATGCGGGATCGCTTCTCTAACCTCCATTGCCTAAGCCTGAGGCCTAGCGGGATGGCATACGCGAGATGCAGCAGCACCACAGCAGCCGCTACAAGTAAAATAAACATCCCTTCCGGGCGAAAAAGTTGCACCGCTAAGAGCAAAGCGACGGAGAAGCCCGCGCTAAACCAAAGTGCAGCATGTGGACTTCTGCCGCTTGGCGCCACCTGTACAGCTGCATGGGCGAACGGAACCAGCTTATCTCTGCCTAAGCTAAAAAGCGCCCTAGAGCTGCCCGCCATCGCTTGCAAGCCGCTCCACCAAAGTGAAGCCAAGACGAGGAGCACAACAAAACCTGATCCTCCCCATCCCGACAAGGCGCCTTGAATAAAAAGCTGATCGCCTTGCAATCCCGGTATAGCGGAAGACGAGAATTGGGGGCCTCCCATGTAAATTCCGGCTGTCAGAGCCATAAACGTCAACAATACCAATGCTGCGATATACGTATAGCTGGTAGACAAATAAATGCCCCATGGCGTTCGGACTCTAGGCTCCACCGTTTCCTCGGACTGCAAAGCGGCCCCGTCCATTCCTAAAAACAGCTTCATAAGCAGCAACAATCCCGTTACATACATACCCGGCTCTACGCCGCCTTCCAACCCCAGCCCTTGAAATTGATATAGTACCGCAGGAGAATAAGTTCCTGGCCAAAACATCCATGCCAGTCCCCCGAGGATAAGCGCGATCGTCATCAGTTGCAGCCACAACCCTACCGTTCCCGCCCATGGCTTCCATTTCGCGCCCCAATAATTAAATGCGGCTTGCGAGCCGGCAACGATGGCAACCATGCTCCAAAAGCTGATCCAGGTAGGAGCATACCCCCATTTCCATGAGGCGATGCTGTCAGCCAAATATGCGCAGCCTCCTATCATCAGAGCCGTCATGCACAAGTTGCCGGCAGCGTGAAACCAGCCTGTGTGCAGCGCCCACCTTTTGCCGCCAAACAGCTTGGCGGCATGCGACAAGCTGCCCGCGGTAGGAATAGCTGAAGAAAGTTCAGCAAGACCCGCGCTAACGCAAATATAGAACAAAGCCAATATAGGCAGCCCGAAGCCGACTACGGAAAAACCGCCATGCTGCAAAGCCGGACCAAACAGCAAGGCAGCGGCTCCGACTAACCCCATTGAATTAAACGACGCGCTTAGAGCGGAAATGCCGCCTCCGTTTCTTTTGAGCAGCTGCTCCAGCCCTAGCCGATTGAGTTCCTGCTTGTCTTGGAGCAATTGCGTGTCCTCTCCGTAATGCGCCATGCTTTGATAACCTGTAATATGCAGCCCTTGCTGCGCCTTCCAGGCTACCGCGATAGCGAATGCGCAAACGCCAGCAGCGAGCAGCATGCCTAAATAGATTGCCGTCAAGCTCCCACCTCCATAAAGTAAATCTATGTATGGACTGCTTCCTCCATAACCGCCGCCAATGCAAAAAAGCCCTCTAGCCTTGCCAATCGGCAAGTTAGAAGAGCCCCAATGTTAGTCGTTTACGATCATCGGTCCAAGCGGGCCGTCCTCGCGGATAATATTTTGCAGGTCATAAACCGATATCGGAAAATAGAGAAATCCGTATACATACGCAGCCAGCTCATACAGCTGAAAATAGACGACGAGCGAGCGATCGGCAATGTAAAAAGACTGCTCCGGAGAAATCGCCTTAAACGGCTCCAACGTTTCAATACCTCGCTGCTTGATTTGCTCCGACACGATGCGGCTGATACGTGCAACATAGTCGCTCCCCGGCTTGAACAGATCTTTTAACGCATAGGCTTGACCGGTAGACGCTTTGAACGTTAACGATTGCTGAAGAGTCATGCCATGCGCTCCGCCCGTGTAAGCGTAATTGTATAAAGAGAGGCTGAGCACATCCTTTTCATTCGTTTTCAGCTCATAATAGCCAATCATCTCCGCCCTCGGATCCTCCAGACTGCCTTGGCTGTTAACTAGCTTCTGCGCATGAGCGACTATGGAGTTGTTTATTTTGCGGTCCGCATCCGCGCTGACCCCTCCACTGGCATGAGGGATCGCCAAATGAGCCTTCGGAAAAACGGCTTTTGCCGTTTGGACAACGAGAGGAGAAGATACAGCCATCGAACCATCCACCACCCCATCCGGCTTGATGGTACATTGTATGAGTCAACCGGCTTTTCCCATTCACCCTCGCCCAGTTATAACTACAACAATTGCTTCTCTCGCTCCGTCAGCCTTCTGCCGTACACGTCCAAAACTAGATTTCCTTTATTTAATCCTAAAATGCGATCCGCGTATCTCTCTGCCCAATCCCCTTGATGAAGCACCGCAATGACGATGATCCCTTCATTTTTGCAAAGGGATTTAAGCTCCGCAAGCACCGCGTCCGCCGCATGCGGATCTAGGCCCGATACAGGCTCGTCGGCGACAATGACCTTCGCGCCATGGACAAGCGCTCTTGCAATAGCCATCCTCTGGCGTTCGCCGCCGCTTAAATGTCTGGCATGCACATGCGCTTTGTCCAGCAGCCCTCTTTTTTCGATCAGATCCATCGCGCCCATATAATCGTCGCTGCGAACCATGCCCGTCCATCTGCGCCAAGCCGGAGTTTGGCTGACAGAACCGATGATCACATTTTTAAGCCCGCTTTTATTGGGGTATAAAAAAGGCTTTTCTTCCAAATAAGCAATTTGGCTCCTTACCTTCAGCTTTCCGAACCAGCTCTTTTTGAGGACATCTTTTCCGTTGAATTGAAACGCTCCGGAGCTCCATCCCTCTTGCAGAGCCAAACATTTCAGCAGCATCGACTTGCCGCTTCCACTGCTTCCTTTAACCGCTATAAAATCGCCCTCATAAGCTTCAAAACTAATATCGTTCAGCACTTTTGGACCGCCGGGAATCCGTTTGGTCAACCCTTTAATTCTAAGCATGTTCCGCTCTCCTTCTGCTCGCCTGTAAACGCTTCTATTAATCTAGTTTACGGTAAATAAAAAACACTTTCCATACGAACAAATGTTTGCTATAATGGAAATAAGAACAAACGTTCTCTATGATCTCTAATCCCCATATAAAGAAGGAGGCTAGATCACCATGAAATCCAACTGTGAAAATTTCCGTTTTGTTGAGAAGATACGCCCTTATCGAGATTTAACTTTTAAGTTTTATAAGGACGGAAAGCTTGTCATTATCGATAATGCCACGGAGGAGGTGGTCAGGCCTAAAGATTTAAGGGCAGATAGCCGAGATTTTTATGTTCGTCAACGGATCGCTTTTATTAAGAATCAATTGGTCGAATCCCAATTAAAATATGCCTAATGGAAGAGGTGTAGAACATATGTTCTACACCTCTTCTTTTGTTGCCTAACGCAACCTCTTAGGATTGTCCCTTGTTGATGCCTATAAGCTTGGAAGACGCTTTGCAAAAGTGCCCTCAGACATCCATACATTGACTTCATGCCGTCATTTGCGGTAGATTGGTCATACAATAGCCATGACTGCCACAAAGGAGATTTTACACGTATGAAGCAACAAATTATGTTTGACCTGGACGACACTTTAATTTATTGCAATAAATACTTTTTTTTCGTGATTGATCAATTTATCGACTCCATGACAACTTGGTTTGGCGGATCATCTTTGGTTACGGCTGAAGGGATCCGGGACAAGCAAATGGAGCGGGACATAGCCTTGATTGGGAACACGGGCTTTAAAAGCGAACATTTTCCGCAATCTTTTGTTGATACATACCATTATTACTGCGATTTAACCGGTAAAAAACGCTCTGCATCGGAAGAGCAATTTTTATGGAAACTTGGCATTGGCGTTTACGAGCATGATACGGAACCGTATCCAAACATGGAGCGTACCCTCGATACTCTTGCCGAAGCAGGTCATGAGCTTCATCTCTATACAGGCGGAGAAGCACTTATTCAGCAGCGCAAAATCGATCATATGGGCCTTACGCGTTATTTCGAATCGCGAATCTATATTCGGCAATTAAAAAATTACGATGCTTTGGAGCAAATTTTGTCTACTGGCCCTTTCGACCGCTCCCGTACTTGGATGATCGGCAATTCCATTAGGACGGATGTTGTTCCTGCCCTGACGGCAGGCATCCATGCCATTCATATGAGAACCCATCAAGAATGGCATTACAATGTCATTCAAATCGACGTTCAGCCCAAAGGAGCCTTCTTTACACTGGATCAGCTACAGGATGTCCCACCCGCCATTCAGGACTATTTAAACCGCAGCTAGTGTATGCCAGGCGCTATTGCTCGATTGAAAGCTCACCCGTGTTCGGGTTGCGAAGGACAATGCGTCCATCCGAAGTTGTGCCATCTTGCCGCTTAAGCTTTAGCTTGGCGGTTTTTCCTTTTTCAGCCAATGCTTTAACCTGTGCATCCGACAAGCTGCGGCCGAAGCTTTCTTTCCAAATGACAAAACCGCAGCCTGACCGGTAGTTGGAGCAGCCATATCCCTTTTTCCCCATAAAAAGGTGGCCTCCGCAGCCTGGGCGCGGACAAGCGGCAATGACCGAAGGCGCAGCCGATGCCCCCGTGGCCGAAACTTGTTTTGCCGCAGTTGCCACTCTTGATTTGCTGCCGCTTGCGCGTGATTGCGAGCCTCCGCTACCTCTAGTCGTTTTGCCGCGGCCTCTGGCAGGCGCAGCATCCCCCTCAAATGAGGTTTTATCGGCTCTCGACTGCTGCTTGACTTTATCGACAATCATCGTTGCAAACTTTTTGACATTTTCCATAAACTGAGCGTGGGAAGCAGTGCCTCTCGAAATTTCCGTCAGCCGTCGCTCCCACATTCCTGTCATTTCAGGCGACGTCAACAATTCGACTCCCGCTGCGCGAATGAGATCGATGGCGGTACGCCCCTTTTGTGTAATCATAATCCGTTTTCCTTGCATATCTACATATCCGACGTTTTTTAACCGTTCGATCGTGGCGGCGCGCGTGGCCGGCGTTCCGAGGCCGGAATCCTTCATCGCGTCCCGCACTTCCTCGTCTTCGATTTGCTTCCCTGCGCTTTCCATCGCTTTGAGCAGCGTGCCTTCTGTAAAATGTTTAGGCGGCTGCGTATCTTTTTCCTTCACCAAAGCGTTATCGCAAAGGGCAGCGGCGTTTGCTACAACACGGAAAGGCTCTGTTACTTCTTCCTCTTCGTCCGCCTCTTCCTCTTTTTTGCTGGATTTCGTTTTTTCCTTCTTTTGATCGGCGTATAAAACTTTCCACCCTAAGCTCAGCAGCTGTTTGACAGAGGTTTTAAACGTTTCCCCTTCAACTACCGTCAGAACAGTATGGGATTTATATTCTGCCGCCGCATAAAATTGCGCCAAAAAACGGCGAACAATTAAATCGTACAGCTTCTGCTCATCGGCCGATAAGCCGCTCGCTTTTCGATAGGTAGGCAATATCGCATGATGGTCTTCCACTTTGGCGGGATTGCAAACAAACTTGTTGCCCTTGTGGACCAAGCTTTTGTTGGCGCCTTTGGCCCATTCGTCATATTGCGTTCCATGAAGGGCATTTAGCGTCTTGTGCATTTCGGCGATATTTTGTTCTGTGACATAGTTGGAGTTCGTTCTCGGATAAGAAATCACTTTATGCTTTTCATAAAGGGCTTGCGCTGTATCCAGCGTTTTCTTCGCCGAAAAACCGTATTTCCCGTTTGCTTCCCGTTGAAGCAACGTCAGATCGTACAATTTGTAAGGATATTCTTTAACATCCTTAACTTCATATGAAGTAATTTGCCCCCTCTTGTCCTTCACCTTGGCGACTATTGATTCCGCCTGCTTTTTGTCCGTTATCCGTTCTCCTTGCCAAAGTCCGCGATAGCTTGTCTCCCCTTGGGTGAAATGGCCCTCCACTTCAAAATAGGTTAACGAATCAAAGGTTTCGATCAGCTTTTGCCGATCGTAAATAAGCGCAAGCACCGGCGTCTGGACACGGCCGACCGACAACAGCACATTATGTTTCGTTGTGAACGCCCGCGAACCGTTCATGCCTATGAGCCAGTCCGCTTCGCTTCGCGCAGTAGCCGCTTTTGTCAAATTATCGTATTCCGATCCATCCTTCAGCTCTGCAAAACCTCTGCGAATCGTCTCCGGCGTCAGGTCGGAAATCCATAGCCGTTTAACAGGCTGATTCAGCTTTAGATGCCTTTGAATAAGCGAAAAAATATATTGCCCTTCTCTCCCGGCATCGCAGCAGTTGATTAGAGAGTGGCAGCGCCCCGCCAATTGACCAATCACTTTAAGCTGATCGGCCGTCTTTTTATTCGGCACAAGCTTAAACTTAGTCGGGATAATCGGCAAATCTTGAATATTCCATTTTTTGTAGCGTTCATCATAGGCATCTGGTTCGGCAAGTCCGATCAAATGCCCAATCGCCCAAGTAATGATATATTGCTCGCCTTCTATATAAGTGCGGAAATTTTTGGCCTTTGGATCGATAGCGGCGGCAATGTTGCGACCCATGTCAGGCTTTTCCGCCACAATTAATATTTTTCCCATAGGATGGTCGACCACCTTTCCGTTCTTCCGCTTTGTAAATGAGTTTGGGTAAAAGCTTATTTTATTTAACTAGCTCGAAAATATCAATCCGCCGTGCACAAAGAAACATACGGATTTACCGGGTTTAACATGACCGGCAATGCCTATACATATGAAGACTGAATTCAGCAACTGAAGCTAAAACAAATACTAGTATGCAAAACGGATTTACTCTGTCTTTCTATGTCTCACTCATGAGGAACTGGTAGGTTGGATATTTTCGCATTTTCCATTTTGGCTATATTTTTTTGTTTTTCTCTCTTTACACTGCGCGCCATTCATGTAAGGAATAAACATTTTACAACACTTGCTCTCCTTACATAGCTATTAGCAGGTATTGTTTTTTGGGTGCTCATTGTTGATATAGACGCTTAACTTCAAGTTTATTTTTTATTGGGCTCATTCAAATGTTGCTCAATGCGGGCAAAAATAGACCGGACTCCCTTGGACCAGTTAGGGTCCTCGGCATATTCTCGATTAATCCAAGTGATGGGATCAACGGAATCCGGCTTATTTTTGCTTAAACGAGCAATGGTACGTGCCGCTATTTCAGACGATTGCTCTATCGTCGTGTTAAATTCCTGCCAGCTATGGAACACGTTAAAAGGATTGTTGGCGATTTCCTTCGCCTTCTCATGCGATCTCGGGACAAAGGCTTGCTCTTGGCCTGTAATAGCAACAAGCAAAACGGGATGAATATCAAATTGCTTCGCGGCTTGAAAAATAGCATCCAAATAGAGGGGCTCCGCCAAAATAGAGTCCTTGCTGTTCAAATAAGCAACCAGCTTCTCCCGATCGACCCCAGCATACCGCAGTTCTGCTGAAAGTCCATTAAGGTCCCCCAAAGGTTTGACCGGCGCAACTTGCTGTTGCACGGCTTTAAGCTTGTCCGGCTGCGGAGTTTGCCCCACCGTCATTAACGACCAGCCGTACAATAGCGAAACCGCCGTCAGGCAGAGAGATAAGCCTCCATATAAGTAGGCTTTTTTTCTATTATTTTTACGAATAAAAGCTTCTCCGGCTATAGAAAGCTCTAAAGCCGCTTCATTCGATTCGTTTAGCTCGATATCGACTTTTCGAGAAGCGTGATCAGATGAGAGAAATGCACTGGAATTGCGAACCCACTTTTGCAATGGAAGGGATATTCCTTCGTCCGTATGATCAAGATCCATACATAAGCAATAAATATCGTCCGCCGTAACAGCCCTCTGCTGATCCAGTACCGTAGTCCGGATAAGAGTGCCCGTTAATTGGCGTTTCAAGGCATCGTCAAAGTCAGGCAGCTGCTTATGAATAATGCGCGTGACGGCATCCGCAACGATTTCCGCCCTTTTCTCATGCGGCATCGCCGCATACTTGGCTTGCACATAGCTTCGTATATTGCGGACGTCTCTTGGCGTCAGTACATAAGCATGATCGGCATGCATGACTTGTTCTCCCTTCACGTCATCTCAAACCGATTTTACCACAACTTTCCTAGACCGGGGAGGACAGATTTTGAATCGCCTGCTGAATTTCTTCGCTTTCCACAAATGATTTGATTTGTTCCTTTTCGCTGAAAGTAAATTGATATTCACAGTCGCAATCTTCATCCTGAGGCACCATTTGGACAACTGTGCCGTCCAGCGTGCAAATAACGAGCGCAGAAAATTGAATAAGATCATCCGGAATAGGCGTTGCTTTATCCAAAACGGGATGCAATACAATATCGATCCACTGTTCATCTCTTTTTTCAATGACTGGCCGGAACTCAACAAACTTCAGCTCCATGACCCGGTCCAAACCATACTTTATCATCTTTATTTCCCTCCAGTAATGTGAACTTGTCCAATCTGTACCCGTTCTCTCCTTAGAAGCAAGAAAAGCGCCCGTAGGCGCTTTGGCTGCTTGCTAGCGTTAAGGGAGCATAGACGATCCCATCAAATATTTGTCGACCTCGCGAGCTGCCTCACGGCCCTCGTTGATCGCCCAAACGACCAAGCTTTGCCCACGGCGCATGTCGCCCGCTGCAAACACTTTTTCTACGTTTGTAATATATTTGCCGTATGTCGCTTTAACATTGGAACGGCGGTCCTGCTCAAGACCCAGGTTTTCGATCAATGTCGATTCCGGTCCTTCAAAGCCTACTGCAATAAATACGAGATCGGCAGGCCATACTTTTTCCGTTCCTGCAATCTCGGTATAAATTCTACGTCCCGTTTCATCGACGGTACGTTCGATTTGCACCGTGTGAAGCTCTTTCAAGTTGCCGTTTTCATCACCGACAAATTTCTTTGTCAGCACCGAAAATGCGCGCGGGTCTTCGCCGTACAAAGCTTTCGCCTCTTCTTGCGCGTAGTCCAACGTGTACACGTTCGGGAATTGCGGCCAAGGATTGTTTATGGAATCCCTTTGCAAAGGGGCTTTGGCATGCGTGCCAAATTGGGTTACCGATTTGCAGCCGTGGCGCAAAGCTGTAGCTACGCAGTCCGTACCGGTATCGCCGCCGCCAATGACAATGACGTCTTTTCCTTTTGCCGAAATATATTGGCCGTCTTCAAGATTGGAATCCAGATAGCTTTTAATCGTGCCGTTCAAATAGTCCATCGCCATATGGACGCCATTCAAATGACGGCCTTCCATTTCAACGTCACGAGCACGAGTAGCTCCTCCGCACAATACAACTGCGTCAAACTGCTCCAAAAGCTCGGAAGCGGAAATGTCTTTGCCGATTTCCGTGTTCGTCACAAACTGAATGCCTTCTTCAGTCATCAAATCGACACGGCGCTGAACGACATGTTTCTCCAGCTTCATCGTCGGAATGCCGTACGTCAGCAAGCCGCCAATCCGATCAGCGCGCTCGTATACGGTAACAGTATGACCAGCTTTGTTCAATTGAGCAGCTGTAGCAAGTCCTGCAGGACCAGAGCCTACAACGGCAACACGTTTGCCAGTACGCACTTTCGGAGGCTGCGGTACAACCCAGCCCTCTTCAAAGCCGCGTTCGATAATGGCATGTTCGATTGTTTTAATAGTAACCGCATCGCCAATCAGGCCAACCGTACAAGAACCTTCACACGGCGCCGGACAGACGCGGCCAGTAAATTCAGGGAAGTTATTCGTCTTATGAAGCCGCTCAAGCGCCTCTCTCCATAATCCTCTATAAATCAAATTATTCCATTCTGGAATGAGATTGTTGACGGGGCAACCCGAAGTTCCGCCTGTCAGCTCTATGCCCGTGTGGCAATACGGCGTGCCGCAGTCCATACAACGGGAGCCTTGCGTACGAAGCTGCTCGTCTGACAAATGCTTATGAAATTCATTCCAATCCTTGATGCGCTCAAGCGGGTCGCGATCGGCCGGCAATTCGCGCTGATATTCCATAAAACCAGTTGGTGTAGACATGATCGAATTTCCCCCATCCCTGTTTCCCGGTGCTGCTGAAACGATTCTCTTTCAAACTATATCGGGAATCCATATATTATTCAACCATAAACTTCGCTTTCAAATCCGCTAACTATATTATAACATGCTAACATTCCTTTGTTTAGCGCGTTAATGGATTAACCGGACAATGATTTGCACTTTATGACGAAT
Organism: Paenibacillus sp. GCM10027627; assembly: GCF_042675505.1. Classification (NCBI taxonomy): domain Bacteria; kingdom Bacillati; phylum Bacillota; class Bacilli; order Caryophanales; family Paenibacillaceae; genus Paenibacillus; species Paenibacillus sp. GCM10027627. The sequence goes on along the minus strand of NZ_JBHTHB010000001.1, from coordinate 751,088 downwards.
TGTTCGTTAAATCGTCATTCTCGCCAGACGGGCTTATGTCTAGACTCTCTTATACGTTTGAAAGGTAAAGGCGAATGGATTTTTTTCATCGCGTTCTCTATGTTCGCTTTCCGTGAGCTTCCACTCTTCCGCGTCCATTTCAGGGAAAAAAGCGTCGCCGCCAGAAACCTCTACTTCAACATCAGTTAATAGAATTGTGTCCGCGTACGGCAAAAAAAGCTCATAGATTTCGGCGCCGCCGATAATCATCAGCTCTTCGCTCCCGTGCTGCTCCAAAGCTTCTTCGACGGTATGGATAACTTCACAGCCAGCCAGTTCCAGACCGCGCTGCCGGGTCAAAACGACATTTTTGCGGTTTGGCAGCGGCTTTCCAAGAGATTGGAACGTCTTGCGCCCCATCAGCACCGTTTTCCCCGTTGTATTAGCTTTAAAATAAGCCAGTTCGGCGGGCAGATGCCATGGCATCTTATTCCCGATGCCGATTGTCCGGTTCCGGTCCATGGCCGCAATCATTGCGATCGCCATCTCATTTCCTCCTTTGAACAGCTGCGCTTGCGAATGTCCTTCTCTTAAACGGCGACTGGAGCCTTAATAGAAGGATGAGGATTATAGCCCTCTATAGTTAAATCCGATAGTTCGAAATCAAAAACGGATGTTTTGTCCTTGTTCAAAATAAGCTTCGGCAACTGTTTCGGCTCGCGTTCCAGCTGAATTTCAATCTGCTCTAAATGATTGGAATAAATATGCGCATCTCCAAGGGTATGAACAAAATCGCCTACGCCTAGTCCGCATTCGTGAGCGATCAGATGGGTAAGCAGAGCATAGCTCGCAATGTTAAACGGGATGCCGAGGAAAATGTCGGCGCTGCGCTGGTAGAGCTGACAAGACAGCTTGCCTTCCGACACATAAAATTGAAACATCGTATGGCAAGGTGGAAGTGCCATATTCGTTGGCACATCCTCCGGATTCCAAGCGGATACAATATGCCGTCTAGACTCAGGATTCGTTTTGATAGCGGTAATAACATCCTTCAATTGATCCATTGTCTCACCCTGCGACGTTTTCCAAGCTCGCCACTGTTTGCCGTATACGTTGCCTAGCTCGCCAAATTCAGCTGCAAAAGCATCGTCGCTCAGCACTTTCGCTTTAAACAGCTCCATTTGTTCATCGTATTGTTTGGCGAATGTCTCGTCGGTTTGGGAGCGTAAGCCGAAATGGGTCATATCCGGCCCTTCATAAACATCGCTTTCCACCCACTTTTTGAACGCCCATTCATTCCAAATATGATTATTGTTTTGCAACAAATAGCGGATGTTGGTGTCCCCTTTTATAAACCATAACAACTCGCTTGCCACCAAACGGAACGGCACACGTTTTGTCGTCAGGAGCGGAAAACCTTCTTCAAGCGGAAACCTCATTTGATACCCGAAGGTTGAGATGGTCCCCGTGCCTGTCCGATCCCCTTTTTTAGTACCCTTGTTCAATACATCCCGGAGCAGCTGCAAATAAGCCTGTTCGCTTGTACTCATTTCAGTTCCTCCTCTATCTTTAAGCACAAGGCTTATGTAAACTCATTTGTGCAAAATAACTCTAATTATAACACTAGCTGCGTTTAATTTCCTAGCCTGTTTTGCTTCCGTTTTTTGCGCAACTGATGGCGTTCCGGCGCGGTGTCGAACAGTTCGCGCTCCAGTTCGCTTTCCGGCAGGACAGCCGGAACGGGCGAAGGTTTGCCATTTTCGTCGAGTGCAACAAACGTGAAGAAAGCAGTAACCATAACAGCACGATTTCCTGTGTATAAGTTTTCGGATGTAACCGACACATAAATTTCCATAGAACTTCTATGCGTCCAAGTTACAAAAGCCTCCACCTCGATCACCTCTCCGACGCGAATCGGCGCCAAAAAGTCAAGGCTGTCCGTCGAAGCCGTCACGACCCGCGATCTGGCATGGCGCATAGCGGCAATGGCCGCAACCTTGTCCATATACTCCATCAGCTTGCCGCCAAACATCGTATCGTAATGATTGGTGTCGAGCGGAAAAATGAGCTGCGTCATTAACGTTTTGGATTCGCTTGCCCGTTTTGTTGGCGCTTCTTCCACGAATAGGTGCCCCCTTTTTAAATGAAAATCGTTATCATATGCGAAAAGAGGCCTCGACGGCTGTACAAAACCGTCGTGACCTCTCTCCTTTCAGCGCTATATAACTGAACTGAACGATTACTTCACAAATGTGTGGATAGGATGGCCTAGCGCTACTTCCGCAGCGTCAAGCACGATTTCGCCCAAAGTCGGGTGAGCGTGAATAGTCAGTGCGATATCTTCAAGCGTAGCGCCCATCTCGATTGCCAGAGCAAGCTCGGCGATCATGTTGGAAGCTTCTATGCCAACGATGTGCGCGCCCAGCAGAAGACCCGTGTCAGCATCTCCAACCAGTTTCACGAAACCTTCGTTCGCATTAAGCGACATAGCGCGGCCGTTGATTGCAAATGGGAATTTGCCCACTTTAACGTTGTGGCCTTGCTCTTTAGCTTCTTTTTCGCTGAGACCAACGCTTGCGCACTCCGGATCGGAGAAGCAAACCGCTGGAACGCATTTGTAGTCGATTACGCTTGGCAGACCGGAGATCGCTTCCGCAGCAACGCGGCCTTCGTACATCGCTTTGTGAGCGAGCGCAGGGCCAGCGATGATGTCGCCGATTGCGTAAATGTGCGGGATGCTTGTGCGGCATTGATGATCAACTTCCACGAGACCGCGGTCAGTCGTTTTTACGCCGATCAGGTCAAGCCCAAGCTCTCCGTCTGTATTTGGACGACGGCCAACTGTTACGAGCAAGTAGTCAGCTGTCACTTTTTCTTCTTTGTCGCCTACAGTATAAGTCACTGTAACGTCTTTGTCCGTTTGCTCAGCGCTTTTTGCTTGTGCGCCAGTTACGATGTCCACGTTAGTGCCTTTCAGCTTCTTCGCAACGATGGATGACATGTCTTTGTCGAAGCCTGGCAAAATGGAGTCGGAGCCCTCGATAACCGTTACTTTAGTGCCGAATTTGGAGTACATTTGGCCAAGCTCGATGCCGATGTAGCCGCCGCCGATTACGACAAGGCTTTTCGGAACTTCAGGCAAGGACAATGCGCCAGTCGAAGATACGATGCGTCCGCTGTAAGGGAACGCCTTCAACTCGATTGGACGGGAGCCCGTTGCGATAATGCAGTTTTTGAAACGGTAGCGCGGCGCTTCTTGATCGTTGAAGACGCGTGCTTCGTTTTCGTTGATGAACATCACTTCACCGTGGAAATATTGCACTTTGTTAGCTTTAAGCAGCGATGCAACGCCGCCTGTCAGCTTTTTCACGATGCCGTTTTTGAACTCTTGCACTTTGCTGAAGTTAACTTTCGCTTCTCCCACTTCAATGCCGAATGCCGAAGCGTGGCTTATAGCCTCGTATTGATGCGAAGCGGAAATTAGCGCTTTGGACGGAATACAGCCTACGTTCAAGCAAACGCCGCCAACATGCTCTTTGTCTACAACCAAAACACTTTGTCCAAGCTGAGCTGCGCGAATAGCAGCTACGTAACCGCCGGGACCTGCACCGACAACTAGAGTATCAATATCCAAGGAAGCATCTCCAACTACCATTTGTTAGACCTCCATTATGAACAGTTCCGGCTGTGCCAGAAGCTGTTTGATATAGTTCATAAAGTTTTGAGCTGTTGCGCCGTCGATGAGACGGTGGTCGAAGCTAAGCGACAAAGCCATAACCGGAGCGGCTACGATCTCGCCGTTGCGAACGACAGGTTTTTCCGAAATACGGCCTGTGCCCAAGATGGCTACTTCTGGGAAGTTGATGACAGGCGTAAAGAACATGCCGCCAGCGGAGCCGATGTTGGAAATTGTAATCGTGCTGCCTCTTAGCTCGTTTGCTGTCAATTTTCCGTCGCGGCCGCGTACAGCCAGATCGCGGATGGAATCGGCAACCATAAACAAGTTTTTGCGGTCGGCGTCTTCGATAACAGGAACGATCAAGCCGTTGTCCGTATCGGTTGCGATACCGATGTTGTAGTACTTTTTGTACACGATTTCTTGGTTTTGCTCATCCAGCGTGGAGTTCATGATCGGGAACTGGCGGCAAGCCGCAACAAGCGCCTTCACGATAAACGGCAAGTAAGTGAGCTTGGAACCTTTTTTCTCTGCATATGGCTTATACTTGGAGCGTAGTGCAACAAGCTCGGTTACGTCCACTTCGTCCATAATTGTAACGTGCGGAGCTGTGTATACCGATTTAACCATTGCATTTGCAATCGCTTTGCGGATGCCTTTGAACGCTACGCGCTCTTCCGGACGGTAAGCTGTACCAGAAGCAGCAGCAGGTGCGGACGATTTCGCTTCGCTCTTCGCAGCAGCTTCAGTTGGTGCCGCATCAGCCGCAGGAGCTGACGTTTGTGCTTGTGCAGCAGGTGCGCCGCCAAAGCCGCTAACGTCTTCGCGAGTAATACGTCCGTTTTTGCCGGATCCAGTCACTTGCGTCAGGTCTACTCCCTGCTCGCGAGCAAACTTGCGCACGCTTGGCGTAGCAAGAACAAGCTCGTTAGAAGGTTTTGCTGCCACAGCAGGAGCTGCCGAAGCTTCGCTTGCTGCCGCCTGTGCAGGAGCTTCTTCTTTCTTCGCTTCATCCGCAGCAGGAGCCGCCGCTTGCTCAGGAATGTCGCCTTCCGCTTCAATGACGGCAACAAGTTCGCCAACATGGCATACCTGTCCGTCCTTCACCAATACTTCCAGCACTTTGCCGTTAACCGGGCAAGGCACTTCAACGATAGCTTTATCGTTTTGCACTTCCATAATAATATCATCGTCCGTCACTGTAGCGCCCGGCTGAATCAGCACTTTAATGATTTCGCCTTCGTGCAAACCTTCGCCCAGCTCCGGGAATCGATATTCGAATTTAGCCACCGATGGTAACCTCCTTAAAAATATATCTGTTCTCACCGCCCGCGAGGGAGCGGCGAGCCTAATCCAAGTTCAATTAAAACTGAATAACTTTTTGCGCTGACGCTACGATGCGGGCTGGCGATGGAAGCCATGCGTCTTCGATTTGAGCAAAAGGATAAACCGTGTCCGGGCCCGCAACGCGAAGAACCGGTGCTTCCAAATGAAGAATTGCTTTTTCGTTGATTTGAGCGATTACTTCGGCTGCTATGCCTGAAGTTTTTTGCGCTTCCTGTACCACAATCGCACGGTTCGTTTTCTTGATGGACGCGACGATCGTGTCGATATCGAGTGGAACAAGGGAACGAAGGTCGATGATCTCAGCTTTGATGCCTTGTTTCTCCAGCTCATCCGCCGCTTTAACCGCTGTGTGAACCATCATGCCGTAAGCGATGATCGTTACGTCGCTGCCTTCGCGAACAACGTTAGCTTTACCGATTTCAACCGTGTATTCTCCCTCAGGAACGTCTGCCTTGAATGCGCGGTACAGGTTCAAATGTTCCATGAAGAACACTGGATCGTTATCGCGAATAGCGGAAATCATAAGGCCTTTTGCGTCGTATGGGTTAGATGGGATTACTACTTTAATACCCGGAGTTTGAACAGCCAAACCTTCAAGGGAATCCGTATGAAGTTCAGCCGCTTTAACGCCGCCGCCGAAAGGCGTACGGAAAACGATTGGCGAGTTGTAGCGTCCGCCGGAACGGTAGCGCATACGAGCCGCTTGGATGAACATTTGGTCCATCGCTTCATAAATAAAGCCTACAAATTGTATTTCGGCAATCGGACGGAATCCTTGAAGACCCATGCCTACCGCGAGGCCCCCAATTGCGGATTCCGCAAGCGGAGTATCGAATACGCGGTCTTCGCCGAACTCTTCCTGCAAACCTTCCGTTACGCGGAATACACCGCCTACTTTACCTGCGTCCTCACCGAAGATGAGTACATTTGAGTCACGTTTCAGTTCTACGCGCATCGCATCGCGAATCGCTTCAAGCATATTCATTTGAGCCATGATCGTATTTACCTCCCCTTCTATTGAAAATCAGCCTTTTGCTCTTCCAAGTATTGCGGTGTCGTTTCGAACATCGTGTCGATCAAGCCGGCAACAGTCATTTTTTCAACTGCTTCAGCTTTTTTGATGTTTTCAGTAACGACCGCTTTCGCTTCTTCCTTCACGCGATTCGTATCCTCTTCAGACCACAAGCCTTTTTTCTCCAGAAACTTGCCGAAACGGATAAGCGGATCTTTAAGAGCCCATTCTGCTTCTTCATCTTTTGTACGGTATTTCGTAGCATCGTCCGCCATGGAATGCGGGCGGAAACGGTACGTCAACATCTCGATCAAAGTAGCGCCTTCGCCATTGCGGCCGCGCTCAGCTGCGTCTCTTACCGCTTTAATAACGGCAAGAACGTCCATTCCGTCTACTTGCAAGCCTTTAATGCCTGCAGCAACCGCTTTATGAGCGATGGACAACGAAGCCGTTTGCTTGGAGAATGGAGTTGTAATCGCATAGCCATTGTTCTGAACGGCATAAATAACAGGCAGTTTATAAACGCCTGCAAAGTTCATACCTTCGTAGAAGTCGCCTTCCGACGAACCGCCGTCGCCTGTGTACGTAATGGCTACGCGTTTTTCGCCTTTTTTCTTAAATGCCATTGCAACGCCTGTCGCGTGCAAAATTTGTGCGCCAATAATAATTTGCGGCATAAGAACATGTACGTCTTCAGGAATTTGGCCGCCATGCTGATGGCCTCTGGAGTATAGAAACGCCTGGTACAGCGGCAATCCGTGCCATACAAGCTGTGGCATGTCGCGGTAGCCCGGGCAAATAAAGTCATCTTTATTTAGCGCATATTCACTGCCGATCATGGAAGCTTCTTGTCCGGAAACCGGAGCGTAGAAGCCAAGACGGCCTTGGCGGCCCAAGTTAACGGCACGCTCGTCCCATGTGCGGGTAAATACCATGCGATACATAATCTCTTTTAGTTGATCATCCGTTAAATCCGGCATTAGGTCCTGGTTAATTACGTCCCCATCGAGTGACAATACAGATAGCGGCGTGACCGGTTCTGTTTGAACTTCGTATGGCAATTTGCTCATTTTGAACGCTCACCTCAATCGAAATATTTGAAAAACGTGTACCTCTGTTATAGAATTATTATAACCCTGTTTCACGAAAATGGTCAAAGCAAAAAACAAAAAAACCGTTGTTTTTTCGCCAATTCTAATCTTTCTGTTAAGAAATTGTATATGCTACAGCTTCATTTTTTCACTGTAACAGCATAATACAACAAACAAAAGGACGCACCATTTCCTTCTTCACCTTACTATTGTTTACCCACATCCCGCGCATTCCATGCAATGGTTGAAAGGAGTTTTAACGTTGACTGAAGCCAAGTATTTAAAACGAACCATTTTGAAAGAAACGGTAAACAGCCGCTATTTGCCAGAAGGGGAAAGAAATCTCCGTGTTTTCCTCCCTCCAGGCTATAATGAAGTGCTCAGCTACCCTGTCGTCTATTGTCAAGACGGGGAAGATTTTTTTAATTTCGGCCGAATTGCTACAACAGCGACCAAGCTCATTTTGGACGAGGGGCTAGAACCCTTTATTATTGTAGGGGTAGATGTCGACAAAAAAGTGCGGACAGAAGAATATGCGCCCGATGGTTCGAGACATGTTTCGTATTTGCGTTTTTTTGCAGAAGAGCTGCTTCCTTTTATAGAAGAAAAATATCCGGTCAGACGCGAGCCGGAGCACAGACTTCTCGCTGGCGACTCTTTGGGCGGAACGGTTTCCCTGCATTTGGCGCTCCAGTATCCGCAGTTGTTCACCAGAGTCATGTCGCTGTCGGGCGCGTTTTATGCCAGCTCGCAAAACATCATCGGTAACAGCGAAGATTTAAGCTGGCTTTCGATCTATATGATCGTAGGCCTTCAAGAGAACGACTACGAAACGGATCGCGGCGTTTATGACTTCGTGGCGCTTAACCGCAACGCGCGCGCTTTGCTCCAGCATAAAAACGCCAACATCTTTTATGAAGAAAAAGACGGCAAACATCAATGGGGCTTTTGGCAAATGGAAGTTCCGCAGGCGCTGCGTTATTTTATCGAAGTGGAGTAAAAGAAAAGACCGGCTTAGCCCTGATTAACTCAGAGCCAAGTCGGTCTTTATCCGTTTCAGAAGCGCTTTACAGCCTTCCTCCACCAATTCGTACACGTAAGGGAAATTCCCTTCATAATAAGGGTCTGGAACGTCCAAAACGCCTTTTTCCGGCGTAAGCTCCATAAACGGAAACACTTCAGCCCGATGCTCTCCTTCGTTCCCCTGTTTAGCGAACATTTCGGTTATGTCCCGCAAATTTTTACGATCCATCGCCACTATATATTGGAATTGTCCATAATCGGCAGCTTGCACAAGGCGGGCCCTCATCCCGGCATAAGAGATGCCATGCTCGTCTAGAACTTTACGCGTTCCTTCATGCGGCGGCTTGCCTAAATGCCAATCGCCCGTACCTGCCGAATCGACTTCAATGGCCTTTTCCAACCCTTCGGCAGCAACTACATTTCTCATCACCGCTTCCGCCATCGGCGAACGGCATATATTTCCTAAACAAACGAACAAGACTTTCACTTTTGCTTCCATCCGGGCACCTCCTTATTGGCTTTCCTGTTTGCCTTTTACCGGCACTGAATTTGATGCCGGAACGGCAAACGCACCTTTTAAAGATCGGCGCGGCAGCTTCCATTTGAAATAAACAGACAACATGCGGAATGTAATAATAATGACAAACAGAATGAGCAGCTCAGTCGTCGACTTGAACCAGCCAAGACCGATCGCGAGACCCGCAAGCATCGCCCATACCGCATAAATTTCATCTTTAAGAACAAGCGGTTTTCTTCCTGCGAGCACATCGCGAATAATGCCGCCGCCAATGCCGGTCATCATCGCCGCTACAAGTACCGCGCTAAGCGGATGCCCCATCTTGGTTGCATACAAGGCGCCTTGAATGGCAAAGGCCGACAGGCCAATCGCGTCAAATAAAGCTTCGCTGCGCCGCCAGCGCAATATCCATCTCACCGGTAGCAAAAAGGCGATCGTCATTGCGATCAATGCTATTTTTAGCAAATAGCCCTGACTCCATAACATCGTCACCGGCATACCGATAAGCAAGTTACGAACAACGCCTCCGCCAAACGCCGTTACCAGCCCAAGGACGTACACTCCCAAAATATCATATTCTTCCTCCATTGCTACGACAGCTCCACTCACTGCAAAAGCAATCGTCCCGATAAGGCTGAATATATTAAAGATATCCATACTCACCGTCTGTATCCCCGCTTCCCGTACGTATTGTTCAGGCAAGATTGAAACATCCCTTCCCAATTTTAGCGTCGCCCAAGCATAAGCGCAACGACAAATTTCCGGAACATTGCCCAAATTTCGCAGAAAAGTTATACTGATACTCATGCTTTATTCGTTTTTGCAAAAGAAACCAATTCACTCAGGAGGTTAGACTCCATATGCATCATCGTATCGTCATTTGTTCGGGAGGCACGCTAGGCGATTGGGCGCTCGGCCATATTGCTCCCGATGATATGTTAATCGGCGCAGACAGTGGCGCCAGCTTTCTCATTCAAAACGGCCTCGCCCCCGATATTTCCATCGGCGATTTTGATTCCGTCAGCGTTATGGAAATGGCAACGATTCGCAAACATAGCGGTAAAACGATAAGCTGCGATCCAATCGATAAAAATTATACAGATACGGAAATGGCATTTCGACTGGCCCTTGATATGAAACCTGACGAACTGATATTGCTTGGCGGGCTCGGAACAAGATTCGACCACTCCCTCTCCAATGTGCATCTGCTTGCTTTGGCGGATGAAAACGGAGTGGCCGCATCTATCATCGACGAGCGTAACGTCATTATGCTTATTTCTTCGACTTCTATTATTCGGGGAGCGGGTCATCGGCAAGTTTCGCTGCTTCCTCTGACGGAACAAGCAACCGGCATTACACTAACCGGATTCCAATATCCGCTCACTAACGCCACTCTAAAAATAGGCATGTCGCTCGGGATCAGCAATGTTCTTCTAGGCGACGAAGGAACGATAGAGCTGACCGGAGGCAAGCTGCTCGTTATGCGCAGTCGTGATTAACGGCTATTCATCAGCAGGAGTGACAATTTGCAGCCCTTCCACATGCTTGCGATTCATTTGATGACGCGCCTTCCTGTTATCCTTCGATTCGAACACAATATCCAAATCGTACGACTGTCCCGGGTACAGTTTCTCTTTTTCAATATAGAGCTTCAATCGCTTCTGGTTGAAGCTCAGCTTCTCCCCTTTTACTTGAACGATGACATTTCCCCGCTCATCCGCTGTCCGAAATACGACTCCTGCCCTTTTTAGCGGATAAATCCAAACGGAGTCGCCTACTTGCAGCAATTGCTTCGGTTTGCTCCGTGCCGGCTGTTCTTCTTTTTCCGATTCGGTAATTTTTGGGACAATTTCTTTCTCGATTAGAACCTTTTCCTCTCGTCGCACTTCTTCCTCACGGTGAAATTCATCGCTTTCCGTTGCTCTTTCCCCTTGATCGGCAACATATTGTTGTCTAGTTCCCTTCTTCTGCTCAAGCAATTGCTCCGCTCTTGACATGACCGTCTCTGGCAATCCGAATCTTCTGGCTATCGCAAAAGCGTGGCTGTCTCCGGCTTCCCCGATTTCCAAACGGTAAAGCGGCCGCAGCGTTTCAGGATCAAAGGCCATTCTGCCGTTTTGGCAGCCTGGTGTGCGTGAAGCGAAAATTTTAATCTCGTTAAAGTGAGTGGTTGCCGCAACTAACGATTTTTTCTCCAAAAGAATCTCCAGCACCGCGATCGACAGGGCGATCCCTTCCGACGGATCGGTACCGGCAGCAAGTTCGTCAAGCAGGAGCAAAGACCGCTCATCGGCTAAGTCCATCATTTCCTTCAGGACAGAGATGTGGGACGAAAACGTGCTGAGCGAATGCTCCAAGCTCTGTCCGTCTCCCAAGTCGGCAATAATATGACGAAAAATGCCTATTTCTCCTCTTTCCACCGGAATGAGCAAACCGCATTGCGTCATAAGCGCCAGCAGCCCCATCGTTTTGAGCGCCACCGTTTTCCCTCCGGTATTAGGGCCGGTAATCATAAGCTGTTTCCACCGCATTCCCAGTTCGATATCGAGAGGCATAGAAGCGGCCCCAATGAGAGGATGCCGCGCTCCCTCTAACTTAAGAACAGGCTTGTCGCTTAGCGCTATTCTCCTGCCGTTGTAACTTCGGGACAACTTTCCTCTCGCAGCAATAAAATCGAAGCTGGCCATTGCCTGGACATTTAGCGTCAGCATACTCCCATAGGAAGCAGCGAGTTCGGACAATCCGGCCAGTACAACCGTCCTTTCTCTTTCTTCGGCAGAGCGCCATTCCAGCAGTTCAAGCTGCAACTCGGCAACATCGTTTGGTTCCACAAACAAGGTTTGGCCGCTTGAAGATTCGTCCAGCACTGTTCCGGGCACTTGTTTGCGAAGCTCGCGTTTTACTGCAAGGACAAATCGGTTTCTTCTTTTGCTAATAACCGTCTCCTGCAAAAAGCTGCGATATTTATTTAACGCTTGGTTCATTTTTCGCTCGATTTTGTCTTCCGCCCCAATTATATGCCTTCTGATGTATGCTAAATTCGGGCTGGCGTCGTCAAGCAAATTTCCGAACCGAATACATCGATTCAGCTCATCCCGGAGCGGCTGGCATTCATTCATTGATTCTGCGTAGCCGGCTATTGTAGGCGCAATATGCGCTTTGCCCCGCATATACTTTTTCATCTGTGCTACGGAAGTTAGCCAAACGGCCAGCTGCTCCAGCTCTCCTTCAACATAAATTCTCCCTTTGCCAAGCAGCGACAGAAACGGATCGATTCCTTCCATTGCAGACAAAGGTATGCTCGCTCCGCTGGCCAGCAACGCTGACGCTTCCTCCGTTTCTTGCAGCCATGATGAAATTTGTTTCAGCGAGACGCTTGGGCTCATTCGTTCGGCCAGCGTCCTTCCACCCGGCGATACCGTAAACTCAGCGGTCATCCCTTTAATTCGGTCAAATTCCAGTTTTCTCATTGTCGTTTCATTCATTTCTTTCGTCCTCCTAAAAATAAAATAAAAAAAGACAGAAATGAAAACGCGGGCGCGTTCCATTCCTGTCTCGATTGATGATTGCCCAATCCCCTTTCTACGCATAAAGTACATTTGTATGCTTAAAAAAGGGTATAAAAAAACCGCGCTGCGTGAGCACGGTGATTGGGCCTCATCTACAAAGCATGCAGGCGGAAATCCTCATGTTCTCAACTCATGGGATCAGTTCACGAAATAAACCTTCCTTCAATGCTTCTAAAAGCATAGAAAAGGCTAAGCCATTCGCTCTGATCATATCCAATTACGAGTTAAGAACACCATTAATCATTAAAATTTCCCCTTTGCTATACACTCAACGATAATATTACCGAATCAAAACTGAATCGTCAACCCCAGGGGCCAATAACTACATTTCCTCAATAAGCTCATCGAGCTTTTTCTGGCGTTTTCTTTCTATTTTTCGTTTGGCACGATCCTCCTCGCGCAAACTTCTGAGCAAGGCAGCGCACATGCCGACAATAATAACGGCAAACGGGAGCGAGGTGATTATTGAAGCGGTTTGCAAACCCGATAAACCTCCACTAATGAGCAAAACGATCGCAATAGTAGACTGCAGCAAACCCCATGTTATCTTTGTTTTTGCTTTTGGATTTGGATTCCCATCCTCCGAAAGCATCCCAAGTACAAAAGTAGCCGAATCGGCAGAAGTAATAAAAAATATAACAATAAGCAAAGTGGAAACTGCGCCGGCAATAAGGCCTAGTGGAAGCTGCTCCAGCATTAAAAACAATACAGAAGTGACATCCTCTTTGGCTGCCTCCGCAAGCGGTATATGTTTCATCAATTCCATATGCAAACCCGTTCCTCCGAATACCGAAAACCAAATGAAGCCGAGCAGGCTTGGAACGATTAAGACGCCGAGGATAAATTCTTTGATCGTACGCCCCCGCGACACTCTTGCGATAAAAGTGCCGACAAACGGTGCCCATGCGATCCACCAAGCCCAATAAAACAACGTCCAATTTCCGATCCATTCGCTTTGGGAAAACGGCGTCAGCCTAAGACTCATTCCAATAATGTTTTGGGTGTATGATCCGAACGTATTGGTCAGCATATCCATCAAAAATGCAGTAGGTCCTGTTAAAAAAACAAACAACAACAGTAAAAACGCAATAATTAGATTAGTGGAACTTAACAATTTAATGCCCTTATCCAGTCCACTAAGCGCCGAGCCCATAAAAAGAACCGTTACAATCGCAATAATCCAAATCTGCAGCGTTGTTGTATTCTCCATTCCAAAAAGCGACTGCAAACCTCCTCCGATTTGCAGCGCGCCAAGGCCTAAAGAGGTTGCAACTCCAAAAGCAGTTGCAATAACTGCCAATGTATCTATTCCTTTTCCGATAGGTCCGTTTACTCGTTCGCCAAGCAACGGGTAAAACGTTGAGCTAATTAATGCTTTACGTCCTTTACGGAATTGATGGTAGGCCAAAACTAAACCCACGATGGTATATATGGCCCAAGGATGAAGGCCCCAATGGAAGAAGGAATAACGCATCGCCACACGCGCCGCTTCCGGCGTCCCCCCTGTTACTCCTTCAGGAGGCGTTAAATAATGAGAAAGCGGCTCGGCAACTCCCCAGAAAACTAAACCTATTCCCATCCCCGTACTAAACAGCATGGCAAACCACGGGAATAGCCCATACTCCGGTTCATCATCATCTCCGCCCAATTTGATGCTTCCGTATTTGCCGAATGCCAATATAAAAGCAAATACAAGAATGCCAAACATCGTAAGCAAATAAAACCAACCGAATTTTTCGATCGCAATATCATAAACAGCACCTACAACGCTTGCGAACTGATCGGGCAAAAGAGCCCCCCATATTACAAAAAAACCGATAATGACAATGGATATCCAGAAAACCATGGTACACACTCCTTTTTATGCCATAGCATTTCCGAATACGGCAATAAATATAGGGCAATGCAGCAAATTTTACACCGGCTGCACTGCCCTTCGTTTTTAAAAGCAATTATAGTGGCAGCAAAGCAACCGTTTCTTTTGCTTTGAGTCCCCTTATCATCTCATGCCACGCGTCTGGTTTATTTGGAAGCGCAGCATAATAACCTTCTAGAAAACGTGCAACAATTATAGCATCAAGCTCTAATAATGTTTCATCTTTAGGCAAAAAGCCCAGATCAAGCTCAGTTACCGCTGCCCCTTCATGATCCCAGGATGGGTGTACATAAGGGAGATCCAGCTTCATATAGCCGATATGAGAAAGAACTTCCCTTCTGACAAAAGGATTCATTGGAGATACTCCGCCGAATTCATGGGAAGCTGCCCGGTAAGGATCATAAATTTCCGCGAACATGCCAATCGGTTTCGTGCCGGACTGTTCAGCCAGCCTTGCTAAATCCTCCTCTCTCTGACGCAATAGAAACCTGCCTACCCCCAAAGAAGGTTTTCCTATAATCGTAAAATCAGTCATCGCTACTTTTAGCTGTGGATAATAGCGATACTCCGTTGAACCTACAACTTCACCGTTATGTAAAGCGACATAAACATGAATGCCGTCGTCCTTAAGAGGTTCCTCCCACAATTCATAAGCGAGCACTTCTTCCGGTGGAAAAATCGAACCTAGCAATTGATGCAGCGGTTTAAAATAAGGATCGTCAATTGAAGTAATTCGATGGTAGCCTAACATATATACCACCCTTTCAGTAGTTTTGAAACACTGTAAACGGATTGCGCCATTCCATCAAAACGGCATTATGATGCGATTCCTCATCTTCCAAATAATGCTCAGCAATGCCTATCGGCACTCTGCCGCAGCGCAACAGAAAGGAAACGACGGGATCGCTCCACTCTCCCGACATAATGTTGTCCAAATATTGCTGCGGAGTGGCCTCCGCCGCTTTAGACGAATACCCTGGCATCCTCGCCCCGCCAAGCAGTCTGGCCAATTTCATATGGACGACCGTCTCATACATGGTCTGCATCAGCCATTTTCCGATTCCTGATTTTCTATATTCCGGGACGACGCAAATGTCGACCACATAAAGAGTTTCCCCGTCTGGTCGATGATTGCGGATATATCCGGCATCCGTAATGGTTTCCCAATTATGCGAGCCGCCGAAATCGCTCATTTTTACAATAAGTCCCGTCATAGAGCCAACGATAGCTCCATCTGCCACTGCGCAAAGAGCCCCCTCAGGAAATCTTGACACATGCTCCGAAAGCTGTTCCTTGTTCCATAAAAGTTCTTCGGGAAATGGAGGCGGGAAGCTGGCTCGCTGGACGTCTATCAATGCTTTAAAATCGGCTTTGGTATAAGGTCTTATGACCGTATGCAACGGCTTGCCATTATGAGCAATATAAAGCTCCTTGTGCATCACGACCCCGCCCTTCTGCTTACCGAAAAAGTATGGATTAACTCCAATCCGTATAAAGATCGACTCTTCTGTCTCGCCAAGTCATGACAGAGCCGTTCTTTCTCACGTCTTCCAGAAGACTAAGATCAAGATCGCCTACGACCAGCATATCGTTGTTAACCACTCCTTCGGCAATGATGCCGCCGGGAGGAAACGGAATGTCGTTCGGGGCAATAATAGCGGCTTGACCGTAGTTGGCGCGCATAAAGTCTACCTTGCGCAGCGATCCTACCGTTCCTGTTGTGACGACATAGATTTGGTTTTCAATCGTTCGGGCATGGCAGCAATACCGCACGCGGTGGAAGCCATGACGGTCATCCGTACAAGAAGGACAGAAAATAACATCGGCCCCTTTTGCTCTCGCCATCCTAACGATTTCAGGAAATTCAATATCGTAACAGGTTAACATCGCGATCGTTCCAAACGGAGTTTGGAATACTTCCACTCCATCGCCCGGAGACATGTCCCATTCCGTCACTTCGGTTGGCGTCAAATGGATTTTGTGCTGGACATCCACCCGCCCATCCGGGTGAAAAAGATGAGCCGCATTGCGGCGTTTCCCGTCCTCCATTTCAACGATATGCGTTCCGCCAATCAAATACATGCCGTATTGCTCTGCCAACCCGCGAAACAGCTTCAAATAAGCATCTGTAAAACTTGGCAGCCCATCGATTGTTAGCGGTTCCCCGTTTTCATCCCCAATCGACAGCAACTGAGTCGTCATAAACTCCGGAAACAGCAAAAATTGAACGCCATACTCCGAAGCGTTGCGAACATAATGGGATACTTGCTCCTCAAATTGTTGAAATGAAGAAATATCCGCTAGATGATACTGAACGGCCGCAACCCGGTATTTCATCTCTCCTACACCCTCTCATGATGCAATTGCCCGCTTTATTTTCTTTGTTTGAACTGAAGCGTAATCGTCGTCCCCAAATTGGGCAAGCTGAACACATCAATTTTTCCTTCGTGCAAATCCACAATTCGCTTCGCAATGGACAAGCCTAGTCCTACGCCGCCAGTCGAACGGCTTCTTGCTCCGTCCACCCGGTAAAACCGCTCGAACAGATGCGGAATTTCATTTTCTGGAATACCCATGCCTTTATCTTTTACTTCAATTTTAACGATATTGTTTTTCATTAAAGTAATTGAAATATCGATGGGGTCTTTGGAATATTTGATAGCGTTGTCCAAAAGAATGACCAGAAGCTGTCTGATTTTATCTTTGTCTCCGGTCATCCGAACCGATTTAGAGAGCGCCTTCACCCGAATGGATCGTTGGAACGTTGTCTGCAACATCGTTGAAAGCTCGTCTACCACCTGCACTACGTCAAACATTTCCAGCCTCAGCCAATCCTCTTGCTCCGCTTCAGCCAGCATAAGCATCGATTTCGTCAAATTTTGCAGACGGGTCGCTTCCTTCGAGATCGCTTCAATCGCTTCATCTCTCAAGCTTTCGTCATCTCTTCCCCAACGCTTCAACATGCCCGCATAGCTGCTAATAACGGTAAGCGGCGTTTTCAGCTCGTGGGAAGCGTCCGCCACAAATTGCTTCTGTCTGGCAAAGGTGCGGTCCAGCCGCTCAATCATTTGATTAAATGCTCTTAACAACTGCTGCAGCTCGGCAGATTCCTCGCGATTTCCCATTTCAATTTTTCTTAGCTTGCCGCTTCGATCAATTTCCCGCATCGTATTGACCATTTGCTGAATCGGAGCGGTAAGTCTAGATGTGAACCAGTAGGTGCCGAAAATAGCAAACAAGATGGCTCCCCCGCTCGTTACGCTAAGCGCCGCTACCAACACTTGCAAATAGTTGTTGAGCTCATCCAACACGCGTGTGAATTCCAGCATATATTTTACGCTGCCGGTACTGTTGTCGTACAAAGGCACGCGCATGTAAATAATTCTCTCTCCGCCTTTTGTAATCATTCCAGACTGGTGGTAAGGAAGGAATTCGGCAGGCAGCTCCTGCAAGATCGGGTGAGCGACGGAAGAATCGGCCATTCCGATGTTGACAACCCGGTTGTTAGGCGCGATAATCCGCACCATTTCATTAATGTTGCGAAACTCCTCCAGCAACTCCCCTGAGCTGATGCCCCGTAAGCTCTGAATTCTCGGATTTTCCAATATTAAATTGATTTTGGTCGTAATGACTTCTTCTTCGCTTTCCGTCGTAATTTTGATGACGTAGAAATAAACGAAAATATTAAAGAAGATAAGAATCAAAATAAGCCAAAAAATTGTAAAAAGCGTAAACCGTTTACGCAGTGTCATGCATCCGGCTCCTTAATCATATAACCGACTCCGCGAACCGTATGAATCAGCTTATGGCGGTAGCCTTTATCCAGCTTCTGCCGCAAATATCGAATATAGACATCCACCAGATTCGTCTCCCCGATAAAATCGTAACCCCATACCTCGGATAAAATATCTTCCCTAGACTTTTCTTCATTCCGATTTTCCACCAAATAAACGAGCAGCTCAAATTCGCGAGGAGTCAGCTCGATTAAAATATCTTTGCGGTATACTTTTCTAGTCCGCAATTCAATGGTGAGGTCTCCTAGCTTAATAATATCGGAGCCTTCCGCTTCTTTTGGATATTGCTGAAAAATACGCAAAATGTTGCGCACACGAGCCAGCAGCTCCTCCATGGCGAATGGTTTCGTAATATAATCGTTTGCTCCATGCTCAAATCCGCTAACTTTATCGGGAACCGTGTCTCTGGCCGTCAGCAAAATGATCGGAACAGGATTGCCGGCTTGTCTAATCAATCTCAACACTTCAATTCCGCTCATCTCCGGGAGCATCACATCCAAAAGGATAAGCTGCCATTCACCGGAAGAAGCCATTTCATAGCCTTTGCGTCCGTCAGGGGCTACCCCAACGATATAACCTTCGTGCTCCAATTCAAGCTGCAAAATGCGGGCAATTCCCGCTTCGTCTTCAACAACGAGAACGCGCTCGTTCATACTCCGGGCACCTTCCTCTTCTTCAGAATAATACTATCATCATAAAGAAGGGGAGGTTGAATTGCAAGCCGTCTACTATGCGCTGGAAGTAGGTTGGAAGTGAAAAGGCGCTTTAGAAGCAGGGAAAAAAGCTATCTTCATAGCCCGTTTTGCTTGGATCCAAGATCGCTTAAAATAAGCTCGCATAATGGCATAAGAGCCCTCGAAACTCTGTAATCCAGCACGGTATTGTCCGTAATCCATTTGCTGCTCCATAAGGCGTTGAGGACGGCATCTTGCGGTAGAAGCGGCACCGCGCATAACGGATTGTCGGGAAATAAAGAAAGCCACTCTCTTCTGCCGCGAAACCTTACGTCCTTATTGGCAATCCAATGAAGATGGTTGCCTTTTGATTTGAGCTCTTTTCCAAGCTTGACCAGCTTCTGCACATGACCGACCTGCCATTTGGCAATAAAGGGATCTCCAACTACGACAACATGACGGGATTCATTCAGCCAGTACATGGCATGAGGATCTTGCCAACGGCTGGAAAAGTCGATTACATTGACGTCGCTGCCGTAATCTCTCAGCTTTTGCTCAAAAATGCGCTCATCCTGCAACCGTTCGGAAAAATTATGGCTATTGACAGCAAGCCAGTTAATTCCGCTGCTTCCATCCCTCCGGCGTACAAAGCGATCTGTAAAACTAATGATTCCATCATCCTCCGAAGCTTCTTTTTTCGATTTGGAGGGCAGCAATTCTATCCATTCCGGGGAGGCGCCGTAATATTCGGCAGCGGTTACGGAGCAGTCTCTTCGGCCCATCATCATGGCAAGCGTAATCGACAGCAGCGTGGCTCCAGAGCCAGGAGATAAAGATACAACGCTGACGAGCGGCGGCTTTGTTTGATTCATATGGATATCCCAACGTTTCGGCTCATCCTCCAGCAGCGGTGCTTGAGATACAAATGCGAGCAGCGCCTGTTCCACTTCTTTCATCGTTTGATAACGATGCTCGGGCTTTGGCTGAATCATTCTTTCCAGCACCATGCCAAACGATCTCGGCACATGTTTCGGAAGTGGAAGAATCGATGATTTTCGAATGGCCGGATCCAGCAGCTCTGAAAAGCCTGTCCCGTTTGACGCCATGCAATACAGCAGCGCGCCAAGTCCATAAATATCCGTTCGTGCATCGGTTTGTCTTCCGCTTAGCTGCTCAGGCGCCGCAAATCCTTTTGTACCTAGCCTGACCGTGTCTGAACTTTGGCCTTCTTTGAATTTTCTCGAAATTCCAAAATCGATCAGCTTGGCGTGGCCTTTGCGGTCTATCATGACATTGGACGGCTTTACATCCCGGTGAATAATTGGCGATGGAAGAGTATGTAAATAAGAAAGTGCGGAGCATAGCTGCAAGCCGATATGAAGCATTTCCGAGAACGTGAATCCCGCCATGGAATGCGCTAGCATAGAACCAATCGTATCCCCTTCTACGTAATCCATGACGAGCGCTTCTTTACCGCCTTGATGATCCGCGGTGAAATAATCCGTAATTAACGGCAAATAAGGATGGCTTAGTTTCATTAACGTAGTCGATTCTTCCGAATAAGCGCCTTCTCCCCATTTGGCTTCCGTTACTTTCATAGCTCTCAAAGTACCCTCAAGCTTCAAATCTTCTACAGCATAAACGACACCCATCCCTCCTTGCCCAAGAGTACGAATAACTTTGTATCTTCCCCCAATGATCGACCCTTTTTCTATATCGTGGAGTCCATTCTCTTGCTTCTCCATCCCTATTCCTCCTCGCGAATTGACGAAAAAAAACATCCCGAAAATGACTGCCGCAAGCAGACGTTTTCGGGATGCTTTCCCTGACAGATATATAATTGTAATTATTGTATCATAGCCGCTCTAAAGGCTACAATGCGTATTTGATGAAGCGGTTTACTTTTTCCTCAAATAAAGAGTAATCTCTTCTCGATTGTGGAACAGCTGCTTCGCTTTCAAAACGGTAAACGCTGTTTCCAGCCGCTCCGTTACTTCTCGTATCGTTTGCATAGGCTTGCGGTGCATCAGCTTCACGGTAATAATCGCAGTCGCGTCTTCCTTTAACGCCACTTTTAAATCCAAAACCAGCCTAGCCATCATCATCGGACTCCAGCTCATATCGCAAACGATCAAATCGAATGCGCCAGTCGCAAGCTTCGCTTCCGCCGCATTGCATTTCAAATGGGTAAAGGACGACCCGTATTGAAATAGAGTAGGATGCATGTCCGCAGGATCGATAGCCGTTACGCGCAGCCCTCTTTCCAAAAGCAACGAGCTCCAACCCCCGGGTGCCGCTCCAACGTCCAGTGCTTGACGGTAGTCCGAATAGTGCAAGCCAAAAGCCCGCTCCGCCTCAAGCAGCTTAAATTTGGCTCTGGACACCTGCCCTTCCTCCCGCTGAAAGCGAACAGCTCCACCAGGCCAGTCCGAAAGCATGTCTTTAGGATGGCCGAAACCCGCGTACAGTGTGTTCTCCCCAGCATAAATGGACACGATGACTTCGGGATTTTGCACGGCAGGTTCGGCGTCGACTTCCTCCAAAACCGCATCCAACACCGCTTTTGTATCCGAAGATGAGTAAGGAAAAAGCGTCTTAGAAGTGCGGCGGATATGGACAGCCGTCCGCTTGTCCGCAAAAATGTTGCGGGCATTTCGTATCATGTCAGACAGCCCTTCCAGATCATTGGCGCTGCCTGTTATGGCGAGCGTTCGATCCACAGACTGAATATGCCGCAAAAAAATAGGTTCTTGCCTGTGAATAGCATCCAATACAATGTGAGGTTCACCTTCGGCCTCCATCAAGAACACCTCTCCAGGTGCCAGCTGAGTAAACCGAATGCCGGGCAGCAGCCTGCGAAGCTCTTCCATCGCATAAGGTGCATAAGTTTGATTTGCCGTTCCAATCCATTGACTCACGTTATCAGTTGCCTCTTTCATTAGGTAGTGGGAGCTGCTGCGCCTGCTCTAGCCGTTCGCGGCGCTTGCAACCTCGTCCAGCAAGCTTTGCGGCATCGGCCCGCCATGCAGCATAACCTCTGCGGGAAGATGTGCCGATAGCAGATGATACATTTGCATTTTGCCGGACTCGCTTGATGTATGCAAATAAATTCGTTTAGGAAATTTTCCGCTTTGAACCAAATGGAGCACCGCTTCATAACCAGTCGGCTGCCCCCAGCCCAAATCATAATCCAGCGACAAAATATCGATGCTCTCTCCATCGATCAGCCATTTGCATTGTTCTGCCGTTTGGGCTAATACAAATCCGTCCGGACATTTGCGGAAATCGTCCAAATAGACATGAATCATCCGGTTATTTCCTCCAATCTCCCGCTTGGCCTACTTATTCTCCCTTTTGACAGGCGCCGCATGCAAATGTTTTGCGATTGCCGGCAATTCCTCTTTTTATTTCTCCTCCGCAACGTGTGCAAGTTTCCCCTTCACGGTTGTAAACCTGGAGCCGCTCCTTAAATCCGCCTGTAAAAATATCGCCAGCAAACAATGGGCGCTCCCCGGCGCCCCCATGAGAGATTGAATCACGCAGCACGCTGCCCAAAGCATGATGCAGCTTCTCCCATTGCTTCTCGTCAAAAGACGCCACTTTTGTATCAGGCGCCAATCCAGCCGCAAACGCAATTTCATCCGAATATACAGGACCGATGCCAGACAATAGCTTCTCATCCATCAGTGCGGTTTTGAGTGAGCTTTTCTTTTTGGCAAACTGCTCCTTTAGCCGGATTAAAGAAAACCTTTTGTCCAGTGGGTCGAGCCCTCGGTCTTTCATATACTGCTCCACAGCTTTTACAGTCATAATGGCGATATCGCCAGCTTTAAGTCCAAAAAAGGATAATCGTCTTCCGTCAAAATGCAACGTTAAGGAAGCGTCCGCCTTCTCCTGCTCCTCCGGTTGCGAACAATAGACATATGCAGAATTGGAAACCAAAACGAGCAATCTTTTTCCATTATCCAAATGAAAAATAAGATGCTGCGCTCTTCTTTCGACAAACCACACCGTTTTGCCGACGATTTCATTTTCGAGAAGGGTAAAGTCTTCCTCTTGAATCAACTTCTCCTGTTTAACAGCCACTTTTGTAATTAACGCTCCGGCGAATCTCTCCGCGAGTACCGCCCGGTATATTTCCAACTCCGGCAACTCCTGCATCTAAGCTCTAATCCTCCCTGCGCTCTATTCAAATGGCGTACTTCATTAATAGCAGCCTTATAGGTATGAAATAAAATCGTATAATGTGCCGCATACGGCGTCCGGCTTGCAGCCGGCTTGTTGCGCGTATAATTCGTAATTATCGCTATTTGTCAGTCCCGTAAGCACAAGCACGGTCGTGCAGCCCGCTGCTATTCCCGCAGCAATGTCGGTTGCGATATTGTCGCCTACCACCCAAGTGTCTCCCGCTGCAACTCCAAGCCGCTCAAGCGCATAATTCATCAAGATCGGAGAAGGTTTCCCGATCAATATAGGCTCGCAGCCCGATGCCGCCTTGAGCATAGCGCCAATGGAGCCTGCGCCAGGAATAAGACCGTTAGTAGACGGCAACAGCAAATCGGGATTCGTCAACAGATAAACTGCGCCGCCACGTATATATTGAACAGCCTTCGCTAACCGTTCATATGTGACCTCGCGATCAATACCTTGCACGACAAGCTCCGGCGCTTCCTCCGTTAATCGGTGTCCTGCAAGCTGGAGCTGTTCACGCAAACCGGATTCCCCGATGACAAACACGGATGAAGCGCCGTATTCCTCCGCCGCGTATCCGGCAGTCGCTTGAGCCGACGTGCATACTTCATGCGCTTCAGCCGGAATCCCCATCCCCCGAAGCCGCTCTGCAACCTCTTCAGGTGATGAAGCGGAATTGTTCGTCACAAACAGGTAAGGGTAACCTCTTTCCCGTAATGAGGCAATTAAGCGATCGGCCCCCTCTATTTTGCTAGAGCCGTGATATAACGTACCGTCCAAATCTATAAGCAATCCTTTTGGCTTTTGAAGATTTTTGCTCATTGCTACATCCCTTTATCGCGTTGTTTTTCCAATTTGCGGCGCAGCCGCATTACCCGATTGCGCATTCCTTCTTGCTCCGTCCTTTGCTTCTTGTCTATGCGCTGATATGCATAAGCGCTTTCCGACAATTGCAATGCTTCAGTCGCATATGCCAGTGCTTGGGGCAAATCTTTTATTCGATGCTCATAATACATAGCTAGTTCAATACAAGCCTCCTTCGCCTCGGAAGCGGGATGCCCCCGTGACAACAAGTCGGCTTTCTGCCACAATAACACAGCCCGTTCCCAATTGCCAGCCTTCTTGTCTCTAGAGGCGAGCCTTAGCAGGGGAGATGGATCCGCATCTTCCATTTTGCAAACGAGAGCAAACAGAAGCTCAGATAAACGGCCCTTTCCCATTTTTTCCAGCCATAATCCGGTACGCACCAGCTCTTCCGCTTCAGTCGGATATGGAATCCGGTCAAATATCCCCTCCTGGAGCAAATATCCAAACCGAATAGACAAACAAGCGAGTGAAAGCAAGTCGCTTTCATTATGCTTGAATACGCCTTCAAGCGGCGACGGATCGCCATCCGCCAAAAACTGAAAATAAAGCTGCGGCGCAAGCGAACCCGGCACATCGTCTTCCCGGCTTATGCCTAGCCGCTCTTCTTCTATGTGGCTTAATTTGCACGAGGTGAGAGTATTTCTCCATATCGACCGCGACGGATGCAAAAAATCGAGATGCAGAGGCTGCCACGGCTTTCTGTCAATCCCGTTCATAATAAAGCGGTTTTGCACGAGCGGCCAATCAAACGTCTTTCCATTATATGTAGCAAGAAACGTATAATTGCGAAGTTTGCGGCGCAAATCATGCAGCATGGCGTATTCCTCTGCGGGATGCCGGATGAGCGTCTGCTCGATTACGAAAAAATCTCCTTCCAAATATCCAATTCCGATCATAAAAGGAACGTTGCCCGCACCCACGCCAAGCCCCGTCGTTTCCAGATCCAAATAAAGTACCCCTTCCGGCGCAACTCCCTCTTCATTTGGATGAAATTCAATGAGTCCAGATGCGGCCGCAGTCAGCTCTCCTATCGCATGCGTGCCATGGCAATGGGCAAGCGGATAAGCTGTTTTCCGAACCAAATATTGTCCCCATTCGTTTTGCGCCAGCTTCACGCCAAAGCCGGACCAGGCAGGATGCAGCATTTCCGTATCGTTTGACTCTATAAAATCGTGGCCTTCTTGACTCGTTGCCTCATCCCGTTGAGAATCCGCCAAAGCCTCCTCGATGTGCCCCGATCCTTCATTCAAACTAGCGCTGTTTCCACTTGCGGATACGCTGCTGCCCCGCAGCCGGCCCATCCTTTCTTTTAATCGGCTCATCGTTTACCCTCCGCTTCCTTCAGAAGCTCCAGCGCCTGCAATTTCCCCATCAAACCAACTTCCTCGATAGGGCCTACGCAAGCAGGACAGCCGCTTAAGCAGCCACAGGATTGAATCATAGACTGGGCGTGCCGGATCAACTCATCGTGAACTTCATATAGCCTCTCGCTTAGACCAATTCCGCCCGGATAACGGTCGTAAAAATAAATGGTCGGCCGCTCCGTATGAACGGCTTTTACTTGCGGCACTACCCGGATGTCGTACGGATCGCACATGAGATAGAGCGGCGCGATATGCACAAGCACGTTTGCAATGCCGAGCAGCGCGAACTGCATCTCGTTTTTGCTTTTGCGTGCGGCCGCCTCTTCGCTGAATGAAAACCAATACCCGCTCGTATGAAGCTCTTCCTCAGGTAAATGGATAGGCCCCGAACCGATATTTTCATGCGTGCGCAGCTTAATTTTTTTGAAAATAGTCGCTTTTGCGTTAAGCGTCAGTTCTCCGTATTGCCGCAGCAATTCGCCCGAAGCCGCTTCTTTGTCCACATGAAGCACCTTAAGCTCTACTGCCATATTCGCATCTGTATAATAATCAACGTCCACTTCACGGACATACGCCTTTTTCTCTTCAAAATCAAGCTTTTCCACCTGAAATTGGATGCCCTCATGGATATAAATAGCTTCCTCATGAATTAAAGTAGGAGCGCTGAACCGGTCAACCTCTCCAAGCACCCTATGAGTCGCCGTGGTGATATCGATAATGACAAAGTTTTCTTGTGCGGCGGAGCGAAGCGAAATATTGTGCGCGGGAAAAGACTGCTCCATCCAAAACCAGCGGTCTCCCGCATGATGCAAAACTTTTTCCTCGACGAGAAATTCCATCATATCTTCCAGCCGCTCCGAACCGAACGTATCCCCTTTTTGAAACGGGAGCTCGTATGCCGCGCATTTGACATGATCAATTAAAATCAATAAATTGTCGGGATGAATAAGTGCTCTCTCTGGCGGCCGATTAAAAAAATATTCCGGGTTCTGAATCAAATATTGATCGAGCGGATTGCTGCTTGCCACAAGAAAAGTGACGGAGCTTTCCTGCCTTCTGCCCGCCCGACCCGATTGCTGCCACGTACTGGCGATCGTTCCCGGATAGCCGTTCAATACGCAGGCTTGCAGCTGACCGATATCGATGCCCAGCTCAAGCGCGTTCGTACTGACAACCCCCCGAATTTCCCCGCTTCTTAGTCCTTTTTCAATTTCCCGCCGCAGCTTGGGCAAATAGCCGCCCCTGTAGCCGCGTATCGTTTTGCCGTCCAGCTTGCCGCGGGTCAGCTCCTGCAAATAAGTAAGCAGCAGTTCAACCCGTACTCTGCTCCGGGCAAAAACAATCGTTTGAACGCCTTGCTTAAGCAGCATAGCGGCCAGCTTTTGCGTCTCCAGCACGCTGCTGCGCCGAATGCCAAGCTGCTTGTTAACGACGGGAGGATTATAAAATACGATATGTTTTTCGCCCATTGGCGCCCCGTTGTTGTCGATCAGCTTCACCGTTTCTCCAATTAGGCGCTCCGCATGCTCTTTTGGATTGTCTATCGTGGCCGATGCGCAAATAAATTGTGGATTAGAGCCGTAGAAGCGGCATATCCTCTTTAATCTGCGGATCACATTTGCCACATGGCTGCCAAAAACTCCACGGTAGGCATGTACCTCATCAATGACGATAAATTTAATATTTTCAAATAGTTTGACCCACTTCGTATGATGAGGGAGTATCGCGGAATGGAGCATATCGGGATTTGTGACCACAATATGGCCCGCATTGCGGATAGCCGTTCGTACGGCAGGAGGCGTATCTCCATCGTATGTATGAGTTTTAATTCCGCTATCCATCAAATCTGCTACAGCTTGCAGCTCGGCCACTTGATCTTGAGCCAAAGCTTTAGTAGGGAACAAATAAAGCGCTCGTCCCTCTTCATTTTCCAGCAGGCTCTGCATGACGGGCAAATTGTAGCATAACGTCTTCCCGGAAGCCGTTGGGGTGACGGCAACGACATGATTGCCGCTCCTTGAAGCGGCATACGCTTCCGCTTGATGCACATAAAGCCCATCAATACCGCGCAAGCGCAAAGCTTCCCTCCAGGCTGGATGCAAGCTCTCGGGAAGAGGCACGCTTCTTGCATCGCGAGGCGCGACCGTTTGCCAATGGGTCACGTTCGCCATAAACTCCTTATTGGATCGAAAATGGGCGAGCCACTCCGACAAGTCCTCCGCTCTGCCTGTCCATCGATTCATACCGTCACTCCTTAGCCGTGCCTTCCAACTACGCTATTGTTCTTTTATTCATTATCTTCTCATTTTACAGAATGCATGTTCGCTAATCAATTACATTTTCAGGGATGACGACGCTTAATTTCCACCATCATCAAATCTTGTGCCGCTAACGTGTCAGGAAAAACGGATTGAGCCTCCTCGGTGAGCAGGATCAGCTCCTCATTGCCGTACCGCCCGCTGAAATGGGTCATCGCAAGCTGTTTCGCCCCCGACTTGCTTGCGGCAAGCGCCGCTTCCACCGTCGTGCTGTGCCCGAACTCATGGGCCTTTTCTTCCATTCCGGTTGCGAAGGTAGCTTCGTGAATTAGCAAATCCGCGTCTTTGCCCAGCTCAAGAACGGCATCGCAAGGGCTTGTATCGCCAAGCACCGCAACTACTCGTCCTCGGGTGACGCCGTCCGTTACCATTTCTGGACTAATCGTTCTTCCATCCGCCAGTACGACGCTTTCTCCGTTTTTCAGCTTGCCAAAAAGCGGCCCTTCCTTTACGCCTAGCGCACGCAGCTTGTCCGCTTGCAGCTTGCCCGGCATATCCGCTTCCTCTACTCTGTAGCCAAAGCAAGGTACCCGATGCTGCAGCGGCATAGCCGTTATTTTGAGGCGGCCGTTATCCATAACGACAGTCGGCTCCTCCGGCAATTCTTGAATATTCAGCTCATAGTCCAAAAAGGTTCCAGTTAGCTCAAACGTAGTTTCGATATATTTTTTTAAGCCGATTGGTCCATAAACCGTTACAGGAGTCACTCCGCCATCGAACGAGCGGCTGCTCAGCAAGCCCGGCAAACCGTATAAATGATCCCCGTGCAAATGCGTAATAAAGATCGCTTCCAGCTTGCTGAATTTAAGCGGCAGCTTCATGAGCTGATGCTGAGTTCCTTCGCCCGCATCGAACAGCCACCATCCCGGCATCGGTTCAGGCAATTGCAAAGCCATTGCGGTTACATTCCGATGTTTGTTGGGTCTGCCCGCCCCTGTTCCCAAAAACCACATTTTCATCCCTTTCGACTCCCTCTGCCTCTGGCTTGCAATTGTTTACGATATGAAGGAGCCTTCCGTATACGATGGGATGATCCAACGAATAACGGAAGGCTCGCCGCGCAAATATTTACACTTTTTCTACATTAAAATATTGCGCTTCAGGATGCGCAAATACCATGGCCGAAACGGAAGCCTCCGGCTCCATCATACACCCTTCCGTAAGCTCGACACCGATATCTTGCGGTTTCATCAGTTCGAACAACGGCTCCTGATCTTCCAGGTTAGGGCAGGCCGGATAGCCGAACGACACGCGAATGCCTTGATAACGCGCACCAAGACGCTGCTTCATCGTCATTTCCACAGGGTCGGGATATCCGCATATATCGCGCATCATATGGTGGACTCGCTCAGCAAGCCCTTCCGCCACTTCAAGCGCGACAGATTGCAGCGCATGAGAGCGCAAATAATCCCCATCATCCTTCCACTTATTAGCAAGATCGCGAATGCCTTGACCCGCCGTCACGACCAGGAAACCGACATAGTCCATAACTCCGCTTTCCACCGATTTCAAGAAATCCGCCAAGCAGAGATAAGGTTCCACGTTTTGCCGCGGGAACGTAAAACGTTTGAGCTCTTTCGAATGATCGGCCGGATCGTAAATAATAACATCGTTTCCGGAAGATTGGGCCGGGAAGAAACGATACATCGCCTGAGCTTTCAAATATCCTTCCGCTGCCCCTTCACGCATAATGGAGTCAACGGTTTCTTTCAAATGAACAGCCTTTTCGTTGCCTTCCGCGAGCAGCTTTTCAACCGTTCCCTTCAAGCCAAGATGATGTCCCAGCAGCATCTGCATATTGACATACGGTATAATCTGCGGAATCGGAACGTCGCGCAGCACGCGCCGCTCTAAATCCGGCGGCATAAATACCGGCGCATCCGGATTAATGTTGGAGCGAACCGCTCTTGTCAATTGCGGCAACGGCTTGCTGACTTCCTCTTCAGCAGCTCCCGCTGCTTTGTAAGCTGCAAGCTCTTCCTCCAGCCGCTGGCGATGCTCAGGGTCCATCAGCTTGTTTGCGATATCAAGACCGTCCATCGCATCTTTGGCGTACAAAACAAGGCCGTCGTATTCGGGTCCGATCCTTGTTTTTGTAAATTTGCGAGTCAACGCAGCCCCGCCAACGAGAATCGGCACGTCGATGCCTGCGTTTCTCATATCTTGAGCTGTAATGACCATCTGCTGCGCCGATTTGACCAGCAGGCCGGACAAGCCGATCGCATCGACCTTTTCGTTGCGGTAAGCCTCAATGAGCTGCTCCGGCGGAACTTTAATGCCAAGATTAATAATTTTGTATCCGTTATTCGAAAGAATAATTTCCACCAAATTTTTGCCGATGTCATGAACGTCGCCTTTTACGGTTGCCAAAATAATTTTCCCTTTAACCGAGGATTCGTTCTTTTCCATAAACTGTTCCAAATGAGTAACGGAAGCTTTCATTACTTCGGCGCTTTGAAGCACTTCCGCTACGATCAATTCATTATTGTTGAACAGTCGGCCAACTTCCTCCATGCCTTTCATCAACGGCCCGTTAATGACTTCGAGCGGAGCATATTTATTGAGCGCTTCATCCAAATCGGGAATCAATCCTTCTTTGGTTCCTTCAATAATATAGGAAGCGAGCCGCTCCTCCAGCGTCAGGTTCGAAATTTTTTCTTTCTTTTCTACCTTCTTATTACGGAACGCCGCTACAAACGCCGCGAGCGTGTCGTCGGTCGTATTGTAAATCAGTTCTTCCGCCAGCTTACGCTCCTCATCGGGAATAGATGCGTATCTTTCCAGCTTCTCCGTATTTACGATAGCGTAATCCAATCCCGCTTTGGTCGCATGGTACAAATAAACGGAATTCAGCACTTCCCGGCCCGCATCCGGCAAACCGAACGAGATGTTGCTAAGGCCAAGAATCGTTTTTGTTTTTGGAAACTTCTCTTTAATCATCCGTATACCTTCGAGCGTCTCAACCGCGGAACCAATATACTGTGGATCGCCGGAGCCGACAGGAAACATATTCGGGTCAAAAATAATATCTTCAGCATTAATGCCGTATTTGTTCACAAGCAGGTTGTAGGACCTCTCCGCTACTTCCAGTTTGGCCTCGCGGGAGACGGCCTGCCCTCTCTCGTCAATCAGAATCATGACGACTGCTGCGCCATAACGGTGAATGAGCGGAACGATTTGTTCAAACTTTGATTCGCCGTCCTCTAAATTAATCGAGTTGATAATGGCTTTTCCTTGCGAATATTTTAAACCGAGTTCAATGATATGATCATAGGTCGAATCCAACATTAAAGGAGCTTTAATTTTTTTAACGACTTGCGGCAAAAATTGATGGACGGCATACGCTTCGTCGATATCGGTGTCCTGCAAGTTGATATCGATAACATGCGCGCCTCCCTTCACTTGTGAACGGGCGATTTCCGATGCCTCGTCGAACTTTTCTTCCTTAATGAGGCGCTTGAATTTCCGCGAGCCGGAAATGTTAGTTCTCTCCCCGATCATAATCGGGCGGTTGTCGGCTTCAATAAACACGGTATCAATGCCCGATACCGCATCAGAATGGCTTCCCATTTGCGTACGCGGCGCATACTTCGCCATCGTCTCGGCCATTTTGCGAATATGTTCCGGCGTCGTGCCGCAGCAGCCGCCTGCGATGTTCAACCAGCCCTGCTCTGCAAAAGCGGCTAATTTGGCAGCGAGCGATTCTGGCGATTCGTGATAATGGCCGTTTTCATCGGGCAATCCCGCATTGGGATAACAACTGACGGAAGTATCGGCAATTTCGCTTAACGTCCGAATATGGTCGCGCATAAATTCTGGACCGGTCGCGCAGTTCAGGCCAATGGATATCGGCTTCAAATGCTCAAGCGAAATATAAAAAGATTCGATCGTTTGTCCAGCGAGCGTTGTTCCCATCGGCTCAATCGTGCCGGAAATCATAATCGGCAGCTCTTTGCCCAGCGTTTCAAAAGCGTTTCGTATCCCGATGCTGCCCGCTTTTACATTAAGCGTATCTTGCGAGGTTTCCAGCAGCAGCGCGTCAACATCAGCCTCAATTAGCGCAAGCGCCTGCTCGTAATAACTTTCGACCAACTCGTCGAATGTAACGCCGCCGGTAACGGACAACGTCTTGGTCGTTGGGCCAAGCGCCCCCGCAACAAATCTCGGTCTGTCTGGAGTGCTATATTTATCTGCCGCCACTCTCGCAAGCTTAGCCGCAGCCAAATTGATTTCCCGCGCTTTCTCCGGAATGTCGTAATCCGCCAGAACGACGCTGGTCGCACCGAACGTATTCGTTTCCAAAATATCGGCTCCAGCTTCCAAGTATTGCTCATGTATCGTTTGAATGACATCCGGACGTGTAAGAACGAGCATCTCGTTGCATCCGTCTAGTTCCGGTCCTCCGAAATCATCCTCCGTTAAATTAGCCTGCTGAATCATAGTGCCCATGGCGCCGTCCAAAATAAGAATGCGCTCCTGGAGCAGCTGCTGTAAAGTCGCTTTCGACAATTTGCTACACCCTTCCCGAAATCGTTACAAAATAGTTTATCAGAATCGTTATGCGCTGAAAAGGAAGATCCATCGACATTGGAACTCATTTGATTTATAATTATTATATCATTTAATTTCTATTGGAAAAGAGGGAATGATCATGGCTGAAATTAGAATTCGCAATACCGAGGAACGGATTCAAGGAGAACAAAATGTCCGCGCATTTTTGGAGAGCCAGGAAGTACTTTACGAACATTGGAATCCTAGCAAGCTTTCCGAGGATTTGAAAGATAAATTTGTATTGTCCGATGAAGAAAAGGGACAAATTTTGTCTACGTTCGACGCGGAAATTCGTGATCTGGCAGAACGCCGCGGCTACCGCACATGGGATATCGTCGCATTGTCCGATGCCACTCCGAATTTGGATGAATTACTTAAAAAGTTCGAAAATGTCCATACACATACCGAAGACGAAGTACGTGCGATTACAGCCGGACGCGGCATTTTTATTATTAAAGGAACAGACGATGTCGGTTACTTCGACGTAGAATTGGAAGCTGGAGACGTCATTTCCGTGCCAGAACATAAGCCGCATTTCTTTACGCTTATGGAAAATCGTCAAATTGTGGCCGTTCGCCTCTTTATTGAAACAGAAGGCTGGATTGCACATCCTTTCGCTGACGCCGCATTCCAATCGAAATAAAGCGAAAGCCCCTCGAAATCGCGCAAAAGCGCCTGACGAGGGGCTTTTTTTGTTCTACTGTTCCAAAAGCTGAAGCAGCTCGTTTAAGTTGGAAATTTCAAATGTCGGCACAATTTCGTCGTCACGAACCATGTCATGACGGTTTATCCAGACCGATGTCATGCCGATCGTATTGGCTCCCAAAATATCGGTAGTCAGCTTGTCGCCAACCATAATGCCATGCTCGGGCTCGATTCCAAGCTTGTCCAATGCATGCTGGAATATAGGAGCGGCAGGTTTGCCTTGGCCAAACTCTCCGGAGATAATAATGTGGTCAAAATAAGGGATCAGTGCAGGCACGCCATCCAGCTTTTCCTTTTGCAAGTCAGGCGAGCCGTTCGTCAGCAAAAGAAGTTTATATTTGCCCTTCAGCTTGTCCAAGACAGCAAACGTTTCATCGTAAACAAATGGTCTAGAGCGTCTTTCAGCAGGAAATTGCTCCGCCAGCTTGGCGCCAAGCTCTTCATTGTCTACGCCTAGCGCTTTTAATCCTTGGGTCCATGCCGCCTTGCGGTATTCCGGGGCAAGCTTCTGAAGCTTGCGGAACTCTTCTTGCTCTCCGCCGGAGAAATGAGCCCATAGCCCCTCAAAAGGGTTAATGCCGATCATTTTCGTAAACGGAAAGGTTTCGTACGATTCGTAAAGCGCTCTCGCTTCCTTGCGTACAGCTTGCTCCAGCTCCTCCGCGTCGACGCCTGCCGCCTGCGCACCCGCTAGGCAAGTCGTTTCGAACGCTTCCTTCACGCTGCGGTCATCCCACAGCAAAGTATCGTCTAGATCGAATAAAACCGCTTGCTTGGCCATCTTGGTTTCGACTCTCCCTTATTTATGTTATTTCTCTTCGAAGGAAATGCCGTTTGCTGCGGCAAAACCCTTCAGCTTCTCCGCCATTTCATCCGTTTGGAAACGGTTCAGCAATCTAGAAAACGTCCAGCCCGCGCCTTTATTCGGCATTACCGTCACATATCCGTCTTGAACACGAATCGCTTTAATTGCATCAGCGCTAAGCCTTCTGTCTCCTGAAAAACGACGGGTTTGCACATAGTCTTTGCCGATGGTCAAATAAGGCTTGCGCAAAAAGAAGATTAGAGCAAGCAGGAAATAGGCGCCAATCGTCACCCAGTACATCGTCCCGGTTTCAAATTTGGGGCTCGTTTGAGAGATGAAAATGTAAGCCACAATAAACATAATCAATAGAATCGGGAAAACAAAATTTCTCCCGGTAAACCGGGCAGACTTCTCGGCGTTAAAAACAAGTTGCCCGCCTCCCTGCTTTTTGCGAGTGTGGTTCACTTTGCTCATATTTTTGCGAACTTTGCGTTCCCATGAACGTGACAATATCTTTTCCTCCTTGTAATAACAACTAGACGAACACATAGCTTAGTGCTTTATATTGTCCTCTTCGTCCTCGACATATTTGATAGTGTCCAACTGTTGCCTAAAGTTGCGCTTAAAATTGTTTAGATATTGCTGCCTAAGATCATCCCGTTCCTTTGTTTCCTCATCTGTAAGGCCAACCGTTTTATTTTTCCGCGACAGCTCGTTAATTCGCGCGATTATTTTGTCGATATCCACTTCTGTTTCCACTCCTCTCTAGCTGCAAACACGCTACTCCCTATTTTGACTTTTTAAAGGATGCATTGTCAAGGTATCGCAGCGGACAAGCGGAACAAATAGGCAATAAAAAATAGAGCGAGACAGCCCATTATTGGACTGCATCCCTCTATTCATAAATTCAATGAATTATTCCACTTGAAAAGTAAGTCAAAAGTCCGGAATAATGAGCTTCTGCCCCGGCTTAATCGTTGCGTCTTCTAAGTTGTTCCGGTTCTTTATCATAAAAACCAGATAACCGGTATCATTGCCCTTACTGGCGAGTTGGTTGGCAATCCCCCACAAGGTGTCCCCGCTCTTTACGGTTACGATGCTTTCGTTTTCATGAAGCACGTTTGATCCCGAAGCGTTAATACCTATTAATAGAAAGCTTGAAAACAATAACGCAGCCAACAATAGGCTGGCAATGACTTTTGCCCCATTCCTCTTTAAATGACGAATAAAATGCATGGCTATATTAGGTCTATGCTCTCTGCTGTTGTTATTATGTATTGAACGGTACGAGCTTTCATTTATCATCATCATATTCAGCACCCCAAACATTTGTTCTGCTATTACAATAACACGAACAAATGTTTGCAGTCAATCTTAAATACGAACATTTGTGCTCAGAACTTATGTTTGTACGAACGGCGGTTCTGTGTTATAATTTGACACAACTATACGAATGGAGTTGATACTAGTGTCGAAGCTGTCCAAACGGCAAAATTCGATTCTTGAATTTATTAAGCTGGAAGTTCGGGAGAAGGGTTATCCGCCCTCCGTTCGGGAAATCGCGGAAGCCGTAGGCTTGCTGTCCAGCTCTACTGTTCACGGACATCTGGACCGTCTGGAGAAAAAGGGATTTATTCGTCGGGACCCGACCAAACCGCGGGCCATTGAAATATTAAGCCAAGATGGCGATGGCGAAGACAACGTTATTCCATTCCCAGTCGCACAAGTGCCGATTGTAGGCAAGGTTACGGCCGGCGTACCGATTACGGCGACGGAAAACATAGAAGATTATTTCCCTCTTCCTTCTCACTTCGTTGGCGACAACAATGTATTTATTCTTAACGTCATTGGAGAGAGCATGATCGAGGCCGGTATCCATAACGGCGATTACGTCATTGTCCGCCAGCAGCAATCCGCGAACAACGGAGATATTGTTGTAGCGATGACGGAAGATGACGAAGCCACTGTTAAAACCTTTTACAAAGAAAAAGATCACATTCGGCTTCAACCCGAAAACTCTACTATGGAGCCGATCCGGCTGCATAATGTTACGATTTTGGGCAAAGTCATCGGCCTTTTTCGCGATTTTCATTAGCACAGACAAAAGCAGGGTGTTCCGCAGACTGAAGTCGGCGAAACACCCTGCTTTTTCTATTAGCCTGAGATTAAATACGGCGAAACCCGATAGGCAAAATGCCGGTAGCGCGAATACGGCGAATTTCGCGTTCGGATAAGAAGCGGTCCGAAGAAATTATTGACTCCACGTCGCCGCCGCGAATCAGATTGTCCAGGATGCGAAGATTCGTGTTGCCGCGAAACACTCTAAAGGCTCCACGGAATCTCGTTCTGGAAAACACAACTAAAGTTGCGCCTGCTCTTGGAGAAAAGAATTTCAAGCTTTCAATTCCGTCCAAAATCAAATCCGTATTCCGAATGCCAAGATTGCCTCTTAATATTCTCCGGCGTCCTCGGAAATTTTCATCGGAATAAACCGTCAGCCTGGGAAACGATTGCGATACTTCTACTTCCTTGCTCATTGCTTCATCATCCTCCTTTATTTTGCTACTTAATATGATATGTACGAGCAAATTCGTTGGAATGGATGAAATGGAAAGGTTGATGCACATTTTCATAGAGTGCCTTGTGTTATATAATTGTATGGGCAGAAATATAATCCATTTTTATAAAGCAGATCCGAGAGGGGTTTTTACCATGGAAATAGGGACAGTAAAACGACCGAATCGATATAAATGGTTGAAACGAATTGGGAGTGCAGCAGCAATACCGCTTGCCTTTTTGGCCGCTTTTCTTATTTACATTACCGTCATGGACTATAAACCTGCAGCTAAGGTGGAGCTGCTTTCGGTTGGTCCGAAAAGCGCTGATCCATTAGACGCAAACACTTCTTTTACAATTACGACCTATAATATTGGTTATGCCGGGAACGATCAAGGCCAAGATTTTTTCATGGATGGCGGCTCCATGTCGCGGTCTAGCAGCCAAGGACAGACCGATCGAAATCTATCCATAATGGCAGATTTTCTTAAGACAACCGGTTCTGACATTTACCTGTTGCAAGAAGTCGACAAAAATTCTTCACGCAGTTATGGGATTGACGAGGTCGACTATCTAAGTCAGTTTTTACCCCATTATGAGCATGTTTTCGCGGCAAATTATCGTGTTCCTTGGGTTCCGGTTCCTGTCTTTAAGCCAATGGGAAAGGTACATAGCGGATTGATGACTTCATCAAAGCTTAGCGTCGGCTCCAACCATACGCGTTATGATTTGCCAGGCAAAGAAAGTTGGCCTGTTCAGCAAATGGAGCTTGACCGTGCTTTTATTGAAACCCGAATTCCCGTCAGCAACGGCAAAGAGCTTATTATTGTCAATCTGCATCTGTCCGCTTTTGACAAGGGTGGCGCTATTCGGAAAAAACAGCTGAATTTTTTGTCCTCCTATATCGAACAAGAAATGAAAAAAGAAAATTACATAGTCATAGGTGGAGACTGGAATCACTCCTTACCCGAAACTGATCCAGCAGCGTTCCCTTCTGAACAAGAATGGCCGGAATGGCTGCAACCTTTCCCGGAAGCATTTACGCCAGAGGGCTTTAATTGGGTAGTCGATCCCAGTATCCCTACCGTCCGCACTTTAGATAGGCCCTACAAGGAAGGAACAAACTTCCTTGCTGTAATAGACGGCTTCCTCGTTTCGCCTAACATTGATGTCGCTGTCGTTGCAGGCCACGATCAAAAGTTTACAGTCAGCGACCATAATCCGGTAACGGCTACTATGCGATTGAAGTAGCGAGTTTGCCCAATACATTTTGATCCCGATCAAAAATGACGCTATGTATTTCCCCCCAAAAATCTTCCTCTGAAACGATACGAAATAAAAATACCGGGCCAACCGATGAAGTGAAAAACTTCTACGGTTGGCCCGGTTTATATATTGTAGCTATATTCTTTATTAATAAAGAGTCAAATACTGATCTCTTTCCCATTGATGCACTTGGGTTCTGTACATATCCCATTCGATTTCTTTCAGCTCATAGAAATGGGCCAAAGCGTGATCGCCTAGCGCCTCGCAAATGATGTCGCTTCTCAGCATTTCATCCAGCGCTTCCTTCAAATCGACTGGCAAGCTTGGAATGCCTGCGTCCAAACGCTCTTCTTCCGTCATGATGTAAATGTTGCGATCCGTTGGAGCCGGCAGAGGAAGCTTGTTTTGAATGCCGTCGAGCCCAGCCTTAAGCATGACTGCAAGCGCCAAATACGGATTCGCCGCTGGATCAGGATTACGTACTTCTACGCGAGTTGATAATCCGCGCGAAGCCGGAATACGGATCATCGGGGAACGGTTGCTGGCCGACCAGGCTACATAACATGGCGCCTCATAACCAGGCACCAGACGTTTGTAGGAGTTGACCGTCGGGTTCGTGATCGCCGCCATCGCTCTTGCATGCTTCAAAATACCAGCCATGTAATAACGAGCTGTCGGGCTAAGACCCAGTTTGTCCTTTTCTTCGTAAAAAGCGTTGGTGCTGCCTTGGAATAACGACTGGTGACAGTGCATGCCGGAACCGTTTACACCAAACAGCGGTTTTGGCATAAAAGAAGCATGCAGCCCGTGAACGCGTGCAATCGTTTTGACAACAAGCTTAAACGTTTGAATTTGGTCCGCCGCTTTAATGGCATCGGCGTATTTGAAATCAATCTCATGCTGACCCGGGGCAACCTCGTGATGGGAGGCTTCGATTTCAAAGCCCATTTCCTCCAGCGTCAACACGATTTCGCGGCGGCAGTTTTCACCGAGGTCCATTGGCGCCAAATCGAAATAACCGCCTTGGTCATTAAGCTCTGTCGTCGGTTCTCCTCTTTCGTCCGTCTTGAACAAGAAAAATTCCGGTTCCGGACCTACATTCATCGCCGTATAGCCGAGCTCTTCCGCTTCTTTAAGCGCACGTTTCAAAATACCGCGCGGATCTCCCGCAAACGGAGTTCCGTCCGGCATATAAATATCGCAAATCAATCTGGCTACGCGATCTTGTGCAACCCATGGAAAGACGACCCACGTATCCAGATCGGGATATAAGTACATATCCGACTCTTCAATTCGAACATAACCTTCGATGGAAGAACCGTCAAACATCATTTTATTGTCAAGGGCTTTATCGAGTTGACTCACTGGAATTTCCACATTTTTAATAGTGCCAAGCAAATCGGTAAATTGCAGGCGAATGAACCGCACGTTTTGCTCTTGCGTTATTCTTTTGATGTCCTCTTTTGTGTAACTCACAGAATCATCTCCTCTTGTCTTATATCATTACCGTTTGTTCAAAAATCGGGTTAGCTGACCTTGAATGAGCGACGCTTGACCTGGTCTCTTCTCCAGCAACTGCTGCTTCAGCATGCGATGCAACTGTTGATCCGACAATTCGCGTCTTTTCACTTCAGACTGCTCGCTTACAATCGTTGCATCGTCGGATTCCTTCGAAACCGGATTCATGACCTGCTTAATGCCGGCTATGTTGACACCCTTCTCAATCAGAGACTTAATTTCCAACAAACGTTCTACATCGTTGAAAGAAAACAATCTCTGGTTACCCGCCGTGCGGGCGGGAACGATCAGCTCATGCTGCTCATAATAACGGATTTGTCTGGCCGTTAAATCCGTCAGTTTCATTACGATACCAATAGGAAATAAGGCCATATTTCTGCGAATTTCATCAGCCATGTCGCATCAACCTTCCAGTTGCTCATTTATAGCTACATTGTATCGTCGCCCCTGAAAGGTGTCAAGTTATGTGAGGTTTGGTTACAACCAACCCTTTATCGACCATTTTTTTCAAAGCGGTCAAAACGCCATACTTCGCATGCGAATAAGTAAGTCCTCCCTGCATATAAGCGATGTAAGGCTCACGGATAGGGGCGTCAGCGGACAGTTCCAAACTTCCCCCCTGAATAAAGGTTCCGGCTGCCATAATGACCGGATTTTCATAACCAGGCATGTCCCACGGTTCCGGAACGACATGCGCGTCAACCGCGGCCGCTTGCTGAATGCCTTGAACAAAAGCGATCAAATGCTCCGCGCTCTTGAACTTCACCGCTTGAATCAAATCGGTGCGCGGCTCATGCCATTTCGGCTTAGACTCAAAGCCCAGCCGCTCGAACAAAGCAGCGGCCAGCACACTGCCTTTGACAGCTTGTCCAACGATATGAGGGGAAAGGAACAATCCTTGGTACATAGAGCGCAACGTTCCTAACATTGCCCCTACTTCTCCGCCAATGCCCGGCGCCGTGAGACGGTAAGCTGCCGCCTCCACGGCAAAACGCTTCCCGGCGATGTAACCTCCTGTTTCCGCGAGGCCTCCGCCGGGGTTTTTAATCAAGGAACCTGCCATCAAGTCTACACCTACTTGCGTCGGTTCCAGCAGTTCCGTAAATTCGCCATAACAGTTGTCTACAAAAATAATCAGGTCTTCTCTAATCGCTCTAATTCTTTCCACGATTTCCGCAATCTCCGCAACGGTGAAGGAAGCTCTCCAGTCATATCCCCGTGACCGCTGTACGCCGATGACTTTTGTTTTGTCCGTAATGGCCGCTTCAATGGCATTCCAGTCTAGCCCACCTTCCGGCAATAAGGATACTTCGGAATAATCGACGCCCCAATCGCGCAGCGAACCTTTGCCGTCACCCGGCTTGCCAATCACTTTGTGCAGCGTATCGTAAGGTTTGCCCGTTACATACAGCAGCTCATCGCCAGGGCGCAGCACGCCAAACAAAGCGCAGCTGATCGTATGCGTGCCCGATGCAAAATGTGGCCGTACCAAAGCAGCCTCTGCACCGAATACATCCGCATAAACCAGATCAAGCACTTCCCTGCCGCGATCATTGTAGCCGTAGCCCGTTGACCCGGCAAAATGATAATCGCTTACCCCGTGACGTTTAAAGGCTTCAATGACTTTCCATTGATTGCGTTCAGCGGTTTTGTCGATTTTTTTGAACGCCTCCGCCGCCACTTCCTCAGCGGAGTCAGCAAGCTCCAGCAAATGATCCCATAATTGTGTATGCTCTTGTTGCCCGTTATTCATTTCCATTCTCCTTCTGCGTCGTTTGCTTCAGTACCTCTTCATTACATTTTAAGGTCTTCCGGCCTGATCGACATCAGCTCACCTCTACCGGGAACTGAGCTCGAATATTGGCCTATCAACCTGACCGCCTGATGGCGGATTGCCTTTTCAATTGTGTTGCGAACAAATCTGGCGTTGCTGAACGAAAACATTTCGTTTATTTTTTCTTGCATTAGAGATTGGCGCAGCTTAAAAAGCGTTTGAGGCAGCATGACATAATCCCGCTCTTTCACCATCAGCTCCCCGATTTGCATCAATTGGTCAACGGAGTAGTCGGGAAATTCAATCTGGATCGGAAATCGGGAAGGAAGCCCCGGATTCGTCTGCAAAAACTGCTCAATTTCAAGCGGATAACCTGCCAAAATAAGCACAAA
The DNA here is from genome assembly GCF_042675505.1 of Paenibacillus sp. GCM10027627. Lineage (NCBI taxonomy): Bacteria > Bacillati > Bacillota > Bacilli > Caryophanales > Paenibacillaceae > Paenibacillus > Paenibacillus sp. GCM10027627. The sequence continues at coordinate 710,223 of NZ_JBHTHB010000001.1, read as the reverse complement.
TCCATTTTTATGGTCTTCCATAGCTTTTACAAGCGTATCAATCGCTTCTTTCCCAAAATCCTTTTCCCCGCCGCGCGCCAAACTATAGGCTTCATCTACGAATAAAACGCCGCCCATCGCTTTCCGCACCAGGTCTCTTGTTTTTTGAGCGGTATGTCCAATATATTCGCCAACAAGATCGGCACGTTCTACTTCAATTAGATGGCCTTTGGACAATACCCCCATCTTTTGGAACAGCTTCGCTACAATACGCGCTATGGTCGTTTTCCCAGTCCCCGGGTTGCCTCTAAAAATCATGTGGTACACCTGAGAGCCGCCATATAGTCCCGCTTCCGTTCTCATTCGGCTAATATACAGAAGGGCGTAAATCTCATAGATCAGCGACTTTACATTTTCCATTCCGACCATCGGCTCCAGCTCTTTCTGGATATCGGCAAAATGGTCTACTCCTGGAAGCGGCTTAACGGCCGGCAATGGCTCAGCTTCTAGCGCATGTGCGGAAGATGTGCTCCCAAACGTTTCATGACTGCGAAGCACCACATTAATTTGACGAGAAGGTCTTGTCGTTCCGTTGCCTGGTCCCGATATGACATGTCCGTTCATCTGACGCATCACCATTCCTTTGTACATAAAGCTGCTCGCACTACAAGCTTATTCTATCTTGCAGCCGCATATTAGCAGATTTACAGCAAGGATTCGGGAGAGCGAATACCTAGAACGAGCGACAGCCAGTCCAGTTTCCACTTCGTAAACGCCAGCACTTCACGGGAATCGTTATAAAACTCGTTTAGTACGGTCGATTGAACGCCGGCCGCCGCAACAGCGTTTATTTCCGCATAGTCCGCCATTTCTTTTGCCCGCGCGGCATGGTAATCATGCGTAATAATTATATAAGTACGGAAGCCTTCGGCTTGTCCGAGCTGCTGACTGAACAACAAATTTTGATACGTGCTCGCCGCTTTTGTCTCTAGCAACAACCTGTCCTCCGAAATGCCCTTGGCCGTTAAATAGTTGCGCATCCCTTCCGCTTCCGTAAGCGTAGAAGAACGTCCGCCGTGTCCGCCGGACAAAATAAGCGCTTTGACCGTTCCATTTTCGAGCAGCTTTGCGGCAAAATCGAGCCGTTCCCGCAGCGCTGGACTTGGCTGATCGTTCCATAACGCAGCTCCGAGAATGATTCCGGCGTCCGCTTGTGGATAACTGTCTTTTTCGCTGTAGCCGTTAATGAGCCAAAACAAGTAGCCGCACCATAAAATAGCCGCCGCCAAGAGCCACAGTGCGGAACGAAATAAGAGCAGCCAAGGTCGAACAACGGTCTTCCGTCTCCGCGGGCTGCTCCTTCTCTGCGATTGGGTTTTCATGATTCGCTAAGCTCCCCTGTTCGCTGTACCAAACTTTTTTTGTGCTTTAGGCTAAGTGTAAAATAGCGGAACCTTCCATTGCGTATGCTCGACAGCAGTCGGCCCGCCGTTTTTCTCGCCAGCGCGGCATCTTTGTTGCTCACATCGCCTTGTCTAACCGCCTCTTCCAGCTCATCTTCATCCATTAAATAAACTTCGCCGCTTGGAAGCACGACAACATCCAAATACAAATCGTCAAACCATGGCACCTGTTGATCCGTCAGCCCTTGCGTTTTGCAAATATCAATATACCATTGAACGACTCTTCCCTTATCGTCAAACATTGTTGTGACAACAAAGTGCTCGCCTTTCGGAAAATGCTGCATCCAAAGATATCCACGGTCTGCCAAACACAACTTGCGACCGTCATACTCTTTCCAGAGCGGCTCCCGAAGCTCATGTATTCGGTAAAATGTAACGAGGCCCCTGAATTCATCGCCGTCAAGCGCTAAGCAGGAGTAGCTTCTTCGCAATATGCGGCGCCAATTTGCGCGGTCAGAAAATTTTCTTTTCATACGGAACGTACCTTTCCGTTCAATTGGAATTCCCTATAGAAAAAGATTACCATATCTTAACGTCCATCTCCAGCGAACGAAAAAAATAAAAAGGACGCCTCGTCCAGCAACTTGCCATTTGGACTTGTACATGAATGAGACGAAAGGCGGCTCATCGGACAGTTCAAACTGCCTGGAGCCGCCTTGCGCATCAGCTTTCTTTAATTGTAATGGATTCCACAACGACAGGCGTAAGCGGTGCCCCGTCTTTGACTGGTGTAGAAGCGATGGCTTTCACAATTTCCATGCCACTGTTCACTTTTCCGAAAATCGTATAGTTCGGCTGCTGATTCAAATTGGCCGCATCAGGGCCTGTACAAATAAAAAATTGGCTGCTGCCCGAGTTGGGCGAACCCGCATTAAACATAGCAACGGTGCCCTCCGTATATTTGTCCTCCGAATCGAGCTCGTCTGGGATACGATAGCCCGCCGTGCCTGTTCCATTTCCTTTCGGATCTCCGGTTTGAATCATAAAAGACTCGATAACGGAATGGAAGGTCAGCCCTTCATAAAAACCTTGCTTCGCTAAAAATACAAAGTTGTTGACTGTGACAGGCGCTTTGTCGGAAAACAGCTCCATTGTAAAAACGCCTTTTGTTGTCCGAATAGTCGCTTCATACCGCTTGTCCAGATCGATCGACATCTCCGGCATTTTGTTCCAGCTAATCGTTTTGGCCGAAGATGTAGATTTTCCGTCCATATTGCTGCCGTTGCCACCATTTCCCTTGCCGCAGCCGGCAAGGAAAATGAGAAGCGACATAAGAACGATAACACTGCGGTAAACCTTTATCCTTCCACTTGTCATATCCAACCACCTATTCTAGAACAGTGTCGCTTTATTGGCCCGGTATCGCAGCTCAGTTCCCAGCTTGACCGAACATTTCTCCACCTGCCGCTTCCGGAGGAATGGAAGTCGTCTCCGGCGAAGGAGTTACCTCTCCGCCTGGCGGCTGCGTTTCAGTTGGAGGCACCGATTCGCTAGGCTGTCCGCCGTCGCCTCCGTTGCCCGTACCTGGATCGGTCGTTGGCGGCAGCGTAGGTGTTGGCGTCGGCTCAAGCGGGATATCCGGTGTTTCGATTTCCACTTCGGGAATCGTGACCGTTATCGCTTTCGTCGGTTCGCTTCTTTGGTCGTTTGCTGCGTCATATGCTACGACATAATACTCATAGCTCATGCCCGGGAATGCGCTGAAATCGTCGAGGGAAGGGCTGGCCGCATCGCTGAAATGGGTGAAATCCGCCGCTCCGCTTTCCTTACGGAAAACTTCATAGGTGACTCCCTGCTCTTTTACTGGATCCCAGCTCAGATGCACTTTACCCTCCGCTTCCACAAAAGCGGCATTAAAGTTCAAAATTTGCATTGGCGGTTTTTCTTCTTTAACCCCGCCTGGACGTTTAAAGCTTCCTTTTTCTACGCCTTTCATTGCAGGACGCATGACTTTGGCAAACATAGCGGCGGACTCGCCCCCGCCCTTTTTCAAAACATGTTTTACATCCGTTTTATCGTAGCCCATCCATACAGCTGCTGTCCACTCTGGCGTATAGCCTACAAACCAGGCATCCTTTATTCCTCTGCCATTATAATCTTTAATGCCATGCTGCGTTGTACCTGTTTTGCCGGCTACCGGACGATCAATGGCCGCTCGTACACCTGTGCCGCCTTTTTGTACGACGGTTTGCATCATCTCGGTCAAATACCATGCCGTCTCAGACGATATAAGCTGCTTCGACGCAGGCGGGTTGTACGTATATTTCCGTTTCCCTTCGATACGAGTAATCGTATGCGGGTCGACGGATTTTCCTCCGTTAGCCATAATGCTGTACGCTGTCGCCATTTGAAGAGGCGAAGTTCCCCGGGTCAATCCGCCAAGCGCCGCAGCAAGGTTTTGATCTTCTTTTTCAAGCTTGATGCCCAATTTCTCCGCGAATGCGCTCGCCTGCCTAATGCCCACTTCATTCAACAGCCAAACGGCGGCAAGGTTACGGGAGTCCTTCATCGCTTGAGTCATTGTAACGGGAACTGCTCCCCATCTATCGGTAGGACAGTAGTTCGAAAAACATTTTTGATCGTTTTTGAGTGTTGTCCCCGGTAAATACTTTCCAGATTCAAGCGCAGGTCCAAAAGACATTATCGGCTTGATTGCGGAACCTGGCTGACGCAGCTTGTCAACGCGGTTCCAGCCCTTCTTCTCATAATCGCGTCCGCCGGAAAGAGCTTTAATTTCTCCGTTGCGGTGATCGATAATAATCATTGAGCCTTGGACAATTTGCTCGTCAACGCTTTTCTCAAAATTGTTTGCGTCGGCGAATTCTTTGTCCATCGATTTCTGAGCCTGCTGGTTCAGCGTTGTGTAAATATGCAGACCGCTGACACGAAGCTCTTCTTCGGTCATGTTCGTTTTTTGCATCGCTTCTTCGATGACAAAATCAACAAATGCATGGTAGGAACCGGATTTCATCTCTTCGTTATTGGCCGGCGGCGTGTAGACAACCGCTTGCGCTTCTTTCATCTCAGGTTCCGTTATATAACCTTGGTCGTACATCAGCTTCAGCACAACCGCTCTGCGATTGGCCGACTCCTCAGGATTGTTCAGCGGGTTGTAACGGTTTGGCGCTTTCGGCATAGCTGCGAGCGTGGCCGCTTGCCATAACTCCAGCTCCGACAGCTCTGCTCCAAAATAATATTCGGCCGCAGCTTTTACACCGTGGATACCTTTGCCGAAATAAATCCGGTTCAAATACATCGTCAAAATTTCGTCTTTCGTCATATCCTGCTCCAGCGCAACGGCAATGGACGCTTCCGTCGCTTTGCGGAAAAACGTTTTGTCAGCGGACAAAAATACGTTTTTCGCGAGCTGCTGGGTGATGGTACTGCCGCCCTCTACCGCGCTTCTTGCAATGACGTCTTTCACAACGGCGCGGCCGATCGCCCAGAAATCGAGCCCGGAGTGTGTATAAAACCGCTGATCCTCCGTTGCGACAATCGCTTCCAGCATCTCCTTCGGTATTTCAGAAAACTCCGCTACTTCGCGGTGGTCAAGCACATCGTAAAGCCTTGAAATTTCTTGTCCCTCCGCGTCGTATATGATGGACGCCTCTCCGAATTCCAGCTTGCTTCCATGTTCTGCAAGCAGTCTTTCTCCATTAACTATAATAAGCAAATATCCGATAATGCCGCATACGATGCCGATCACGACTGTAAAAAACAAACCGTAAAACCACGCTTTGCCGGATATCCTCTTTTTCTTTTTTGTTTTTGTTTTGGCTGTCGTTGATGGCCTTCTCTTAGGTTGTTCGTTCATGATGTCTCCCCCTCCTGCTCTTTCAAGCTTTCGTTTTTATTCTAGCATTACCTCGAAATGACAAAGGCAACCCAGCTTAAGAGCGGGTTGCCCTTGCATGCCGCTATCTAGTTAAACGAGAAGCTCTATAAGAAAGTTTCAACCTCATCTTCTGACTAGACCTCAGGCGGGTTATTGTCCTGCTGCATTAAGGAAACGTTACGCTGCGGTACAAAGGTCGAAATGGCATGCTTGTACACCATTTGCTGGCGCCCTTCGCTGTCGATAATGATTGTGAAATTATCAAAGGCTTTAATAACACCTCTTATTTGAAATCCATTCATCAAAAAAACGGTAACCGGAATGTTATCCTTGCGCAACTGGTTCAGGAACGTATCTTGAATATTAATTGATTTGTTCATATGGCTAACCCCCGTCTAAAAAGATTGATTAGAAGTATATTCAAGATGATCTTGAAACTTTCCTGCTATTATACCATGAATTAGACTTAAATTGTTGTGAAAATTTTCCCCCATATCAATCCAGTGAATGTCTTCCATATGACGGAACCAGGACAACTGCCGCTTGGCAAACCTTCTCGTATCCCGTTTCAGCAGCTCCACCGCCGCATCGTAGCTGCATTCCCCCCGCAAATAAAGTGCAAGTTCCTTATAGCCTAACGCCTGCATAGGAACTGAATTTGGCGGAAGCTCTCGGCCAAGCAGACGTTTCACTTCCTCCAAAAGCCCTTCTTCCAGCATGAGGTCAATGCGCTGCTCAATTCTGCGGTAAAGCTCCGCCCGATCCATCGTAAGTCCGATGATACATAGTTCGTAAGGAGATTCTTTTTTTTGTCCGGCTTGCTGCTCTGTAAACGTCTGCCCGGTCATATGATAAACTTCAAGGGCCCGAATGACCCGGCGCGTATCGTTTGGATGAAGCCTGCCCGCCGCGATGGTATCAACCGCCTCTAGCTTGCGGTGCAGCGCTTCAGCGCCATGCTCGGCTGCATAAGCTTCCTGCTCCCTGCGAAACGGCTCGTCCGAACCGTGATCTGCAAATTGATAATTGTAGCACAACGATTCTACGTACAGGCCCGTTCCCCCGACGATAAACGGCAGTTTGCCTCTACTTGCAATTTCGAGAATTTTTTCCTTAGCCCCGGCTTGAAAATCAGCCGCAGAATAAGCTTCCTCCGGCTCGCAAATATCAATTAGGTGATGCGGAATGCCTTCCCTTTCGCTTTCCTTGATTTTTGCCGTGCCAATATCCATCCCCGTGTACACCTGCATGGAATCTCCGGAAATGATTTCCGCATTCCACGCCTTTGCGAGGCTGAGACTTAAAGCGGTTTTCCCGACTGCCGTCGGTCCGACGAGAACAAGCAGCGGCTGCTTGCGGCCGGAAATATCGGAAGGCTTCTCTATCTTCTCGCCTTGCTGTTCAGCCAACATGTATCACTCCATATGCAATTTTGGAAGAGTTGATCCGGCTTCGAACGAATCCTAACCGTTCAAATTCTCCGCTATCTTGGTTTTCCTTCATTATAACCGTTTTCCGTGCGACACGCTTCGCATGCCAGATGGCTTCTTCCGACAAAGCATCCGTGTTCGCGAGCGTACGGAACGCTCCGATTGCGGCGGATTCCAAAATGGGCTGTCTGAACATCGGATCAAAATAAACGATATCTACGCTATTGTCTGGAAGTTTCTTCAAATAGCTCACATTATTTTCGCAAAGCAGCTCTATTCTGCGCATAGCCTCGTCCACCTCCGGCAATCCGGACTTGTATTCCGCAAGACCGCTTTGGACCAGCGCGCATAACACCGGCTCGCTTTCGATCGCCGTCACATGGCCAGCGCTCCCTACCGCATACGAAAACACCAACGAATCGGAAGCCATTCCCGCCGTGCAGTCTATGACGCGATCGCCCGGCCCGCAGCCGGAAAGCTGGATGAGCGGGTCACTTTCCCCTTTTCGCATCCGCTTTACCCTTACATACGCCATGCTGGGATGGAAAAAAAGCGGGGGCTGCTCCGCATCCTCATAATATCTCGTTTCCGTTTCCGTTACGATGATGACGCGCCCGTCAACGCTTGAGGCAAGAAGTTTGCCGATTGACATTCCCTTGCGGGGCCGTACCGCTGCCGACAATTGCTCTCCCAACCTTTTGGCCTGCTGCCAAACCTTCTCCGTTGGGCGCGGAGCGGTCGTAATAATCATGACATCACCCGTTTAAACATTTTTTCAAGCTGATAGGTAGACAAATGAACAATAATAGGACGACCGTGCGGGCAAGTATACGGTTGATCGCAAAGCGACAGCCTTGCAAGCAGCGTCTCGCCTTCCTCACGGTTCATTCGGTCGTTTGCTTTAATAGACGCTTTGCAGGCGCACATAATGGCCGCCTTTTCCCGAAGCTTTGCAAGATTAATTGATTTCCGCTCTTGAATAAGAAGCTCCGCCATTTCTTCCAGCAGCGCCTGCTCTTCTCCCGCAGGCATCCATTCGGGGTAGGCCCGCACAATAAACGTTTGCGAACCAAACGGCTCAATTTCCACACCCGCTTCCTGGAATAAACCTGTCATCTCCCGAAGCTGAGCAGCCTCTCCCGGCGTAAACTCAAGCGTTAAAGGCACAAGAAGGCCTTGACTTGCCGCAACAGGATTCCCAAATTTATGAAGGAAATACTCATAGTTAATTCTTTCATGAGCCGCATGCTGGTCGATTAAATAAAGCCCGTCCTCGGACTGCGCTACAATATAGGTGCCATGATGTTGGCCAATCCAATGCAAATCCGGAAAGGAAGGAGTATCCGTTCTGCGTACGTCTTGGGACGTCGGCATCTCAGATTCCGACTTTAGTCCAGACTCCGCCTTATGCATAAGAGTCTCTTTTGACTCCGAATCATAACGGGTATCCTTCACTTGGTCCGATGGAGAGACCGTCTCCCTAACTGCCGGAGCTTCGCTTCCCGCACGTAATGGATAGGTCATGTCAGATTCTCGTTGGACTGCTGGAGCGGTTGAAGTCTCCTTCAACGATCGCCCTTCAGCCAAGCCGTATATTCGCTCCGTCGCATCTCTAGGAACGTATTCACGGTCGGTTTGCGCCGGCATGCCTACAGGTCTGGAGGAGTAGTTAAAAGAGCTGGCCTGCGTCCTCTGTACATTCTCCCGCGTATCGCTGGGACGAGGCGCCGGGCGTTCCGCAGGCTTGTCTCCCAATCTATCCGCCATATGAAAAGAGATGGAGTCCTGCACGTACAGCGGCTTTGACCTCTCTCCCCGCCTTGCTGAATCCGGTCCCGGAATGTGGCGCTGCTTTCCAAGAGCCGTTTTCACGGCGCCTTCCAATAAAGCTTTTAATTCCGCTTCTTTGCTGAAACGAACCTCCATTTTGGAAGGATGGACGTTGACGTCGAGAAGGCTTGGATGCATGCCGATTTCCAAGACGGCAAGCGGAAACCGGTTGATGGGCAGCAGCGTATGGTAGGCTTGCATTAGCGCTTGATTGACGGCGTGGCTGCGAATATAACGCCCGTTGACAATAACCGTTATTCCGTTTCGGTTCGCTCTTGTCAGTTCAGGCTTTGAGACATAACCTGAAATCTCATAATCGGAATCCGACGCTTCAACGGGAATCATAACCTTCGCCGTGCTGGTGCCGTAAACCGCCGCAATGACTTGCAGCCGGTCTCCCGTTCCGAGCGTTCGCAGCAGCGTGTTTCCATTATGCTTTAATGTAAAGGCAATGCCGGGATGGGCAAGCGCAATTCTATTAATATAATCCGATATATGGCCAAGCTCTGTTTGAATCGATTTCATATACTTTAACCTGGCCGGCGTATTATAAAACAAATCTTTGACGGTCATGTCCGTTCCTTGTGGGGAACTCGTCGGCTCATCCGCCGTCACAGTACCGCCCTCGATCAGCAATTTGCGGGCAAGTCCGCCGCCGGAATCCGCCGATACGCATTGCAACCTGGAAACGGCCGCTATGCTGGGCAGCGCTTCTCCTCTAAACCCAAGGCTCGCAATACGGAACAAATCGCTGCCGGACGATATTTTGCTCGTGGCATGCCGCTGAAATGCCGTCCTCATGTCGCCTGCTTCGATTCCACCGCCATTGTCCGAAACCCGAATGAGCATCAGTCCGCCTTCCTCGATTGTAATATCGATCGTTGTGCTTCCTGCATCCACCGCGTTTTCAACTAGCTCTTTGACGACGGAAGCGGGCCGCTCCACCACTTCACCCGCCGCAATTTGGTTGGCTAGCTGCTCGTCAAGCACTTTAATTTTCGACAAGACGCCTCACTCCTTCCGCCGTATCAATCTCTTAATTTACTCTTCATATCGTTAATCCATTGCATCGCCATCATAGGCGTCATATTAAATAAATCGAGCTTTCGCAGCTCCTCTGCAAGCTGCTCCGCTTTTGGCGAAGCTTTTTTGACCTTGGACGGCTCAGAAGCGCGGGCGGGCTCATCAAACATGGAAAGTTGTACGATTGGGTTGCCATTCGCCGCGGTTTCCGTTGCCTCTGGCATTAACGATTGTTCAGCTGTGGCAACCGAGACAGCGCCAGCAGTGTTGACCGTGTCCACACTTTCGTCAAACGCGTCATATCCGCTTGCCGCAGCCGTCTCCTGAACAGCCCAACGGCTATCGCTTCGCGGCCTAATCGGCACAGCCTTTGCTATCCGCTCTTCTTCGCTTGGCTCTTCCAACAATTCGTAAGCCCGTCCAATAATGGATTCAGGCAATCCTGCCAACTGCGCGCAATAGATGCCGTAACTTGTGCTGGCTGCGCCGGAGACCAGTTTTCGCAGAAACGTAACATCATCCCCGCTTTCCTCAACAGCCATTCTAGCATTGGATAGCGACGGCAGCGATTGCTCCAAATGGGCAAGCTCGTGGAAATGCGTCGAGACTAGCGCCTTGCAGCCGATATGGTGATGAACATATTCGATCACCGCTTGCGCAATTGCCATTCCTTCCGCAGTTGAAGTGCCTCTGCCAAGCTCGTCGATAATGACTAGACTGTTAGCGGTCGCTTTTTCCGTCATGATTTGAATATCTTTCATCTCTACCATAAATGTGCTTTGGCCGCCAATCAAATCATCCGCTGCGCCGATGCGCGTAAAAATACGGTCGATCAGCGGGACGGAAGCCGATTTCGCCGGTACAAAGCAGCCGATTTGCGCCATTACGCTTACAAGCGCGGCTTGACGCATGTAAGTGCTTTTGCCCGCCATATTCGGTCCTGTAATAAGCAAAATCCGCTGTTCATCCTTACGCAGAACCGTATCGTTGGCTATAAAAGGGACGCCGTCCATCATCGCTTCAACGACCGGATGCCTCGCCTCTGTTACGGTCATATCAAACGATTCCGTAACGACAGGGCGAACAAGGCGGCGTTCGGCGCTTACTGTTGCAAGCGATTGGTATACGTCCAGCTCCGCAATGATCGCCGCCGCTTTCTGCAAGCGGTGCAAATGAAGCGCAATATGGTCTCTTAGCTCCAAAAATCGGGCGTATTCCAAATCGACCATTTTGTCCTCGGCTTCCAAAATAAGACGTTCCTTCTCTTTAAGCTCCGGAGTAACAAAACGTTCCGCATTCGCTAAAGTTTGCTTGCGCTCGTAACGCCCTTCAGGCAGCATCGACAAATTGGATTTGGATACTTCGAGATAATAGCCGAATACTTTGTTGAAGCCGATTTTCAGCGATCGGATGCCCGTCGATTCCCGTTCGGCGCGCTCAAGCTCTGCAAGCCATTTCTTCCCATTCGTGCTCGCTTCGCGCAACTGGTCGAGGTAGTCCTCATATCCGTTTTTAATAAGTCCGCCCTCGCGAATGGAAACCGGAGGCTCTTCAACCAGAACCGTATCGATCATATCCGCTAGGTCGGAGCAATCGTCGCTGCCGCTTACTAGCTCCCGAAGCACATCCGATCCGGAGTTCTCGCATAGCGACGTTAGTGCCGGAATTCGGCGAAGCGAAAGCTTGAGCGCATGAAGATCACGGCCGTTTGCATTTCCGTAAGCGACTCGGCCTACGAGCCTTTCCAAATCGTAAATCGGCTGAAGCTCCGTACGCACATCCTCGCGCAAAATCAAGTTGCGGTGCAAAGTGTCAACCGCATCAAGCCTTCTCTCGATGGCCGCGCTGCTAAGCAGCGGTTTGTCGATCCAGCGGCGCAGCAATCTGGCCCCCATGGAAGTGCCTGTCCGATCGAGCAGCCAAAGTAAAGAACCTTTTTTGCTGCGGTCCCGCACCGTTTCCGTCAGTTCTAGGTTCCTTCGCGTATAATGATCCAAAATCATATATTGGTTAGGCTCGTAAGCCCGAATGGCTCTAACATGGGCCAAAGAGCGCTTTTGCGTCTCGGCCAAATAACCCGTCAACACGCTAACCGCTTTTAGTCGCGCTTCCGTCAGCTTTTCCAACTCTATTGAATCAAACTGCTCGGTCAGCCTTTGAGCGGATAATGGCTCGCGTGCCGTCAATGGGATGTTTCTGCTCCACGCGGCGGATGTTTTCAGCTTCTCCAGCAAATCGGCATCACCTACCAGCTCGGAAGGCGAATACACATTCAGCTCATCCATCAGCGATTCAATCGACACCGGAAAAGAAGTGACATAAAGCTCCCCGGTCGACAGATCGCAGGCAGCGAGGGCGGCCATTCCGCCCGATAGAACGGCGGATGCAATAAAATTGTTGGCGCGGCTTTCAAGCGACTTGGTTTCCATAACCGTGCCGGGCGTAACGATACGGACAATTTCCCGGCGAACGACGCCTTTGGCAGCGGCAGGGTCCTCTACCTGCTCGCAAATCGCCACTTTGTAGCCTTTGTCGATCAGTCTCGCGATATAGTTTTCGGCAGAATGATAAGGAATGCCGCACATCGGAATTTTGGCGTCGCCTCCGCCTTCCCTGCCCGTCAGTGTAATCTCCAGCTCTCTAGAAGCCTGAATGGCATCGTCAAAAAACATTTCATAAAAATCGCCTAAGCGAAAAAACAGAAAAGCATCTTTCGCTTCTTCTTTTATCGATAAATATTGCTGAATCATCGGAGTATAGCCGGCCATCTTGTTTCCTCCCGGTATGTATATAATAGGAATCAGCCTCGATCGGACTGAATCCTCCCATAAAAAACATCATCATACCATTATACCAAGAGGAACAGATGTGCGCTATAACCTAAACCTAGCAGCGGCACGCTTCGGTTTGACTGAAGAGAAGGTTGTTGGGACAAAAGTCGAGTTGGGAGTGTCAGTGGGATGCAATGTGGTTGACGGAAAGTGAAGATAGATGTGGATTGCGAATATTTCAAATGGTTATAAGTGATGGATTGAAAAATAGATGTGAATCACCGAAATTTCGATTTGATTAGAGACGATGTTTTTAAATTAGATGTGGATTCATAGGCATTTAAAGTTGTTACGAATGGCGGACATTTTTATAGCAGTACTTAGAAAGAGGCTAATTTTTCATGGTGATGCGCCATTTCTGACGGATATCGGAGCGTTCGTCCCATGTTTTTCCTTGCCTAGCCGCTTCAAAAAGGGGCTCGATATAGCGGGCTTGCTCCTCGTAGCCCTCTAATGAAGTCAACGCCTCTGCAATAGGGTCAAGACTGGCGGCAAGCTCTGTGCGGTCTCCAGCGTAATAGGCCGCAGCAAACCGTTCCTCGCGAGCAGGAATTCGGTCGATGCGATGAGCTTCACGCGCGCATAACAGAGCAAGCGCGAAAGCAGCTTTGGCCGCTGCCGGCGAAACAAGCCAGCTTGGCAGCGTTCGATATTCAAACCCGCCATACGGCTGCCGGCGAAAGTCCCCGAGACTGCCGTAACGGGGACGCCGACCCCGCCCGGCGGGATCCTCTACTAGCGCGAGCGGATATGCCGCGCAGCTGTCCAGCATGCGGAGCAAGCGCCCCGTCAGCGGCGCTCCGCTTATATGGATGTGCCCGCCGAGCGCCAGCCCCGGCAAGGGCATTGCCCCGGCGACCCAGCGCAGCTTGGGATCGCCAATTTGGGCTGCGGCGGCGTGCAATAGCCGCCGCACGTTCGCGGCCAGAGCGGCGGGCGTCGCCGCCGGCTCGGGCCTGATCTCGGCGACGGGGTATAACACCCGTCGCCCCACAAGCATGGCGTCGGCGCCGGCAGCTCCCCCGGCGCCCTCGCCAAAAAAGCGCGACGCCAGGGCAAGCTTGCCCTCTAGCGTCAGCAGCGCAAACTCAGGATCGGCGCCGAGCAATATGCCGCGCCGATCCTGAGTGCGGGCTATCGCCGCGGCATAGCTCCCGGCGAACCGCTCCAGCGCTTCCGCGCCTTGCCGCGTCCCCGGCTGCAGCGGCCAAGCGTCGATGACGGCGACTTTGCCGTTGTCGCCGACCCAAATATCGGCCTCCCCGATATCGAGGCCGAGAATATAGAGCGCTTTGACGGCCATATTCGCCGCGCGCCTCAAACTGGCGTTTTGCTCAGCAGCCGCCAAGCTGATGGAGCCGCCGCCAAGGACAGCGGCCTCGCCGGAAGCAAGCGCTGACTGGCCGATTAAATAGCGGCTTGCGCGCCAGCTTTTGCCAGACGCGTTCGCCTCCTCAATTCTGCCGATTCGATAAGGCTCAAGCATCGCGGTCATAATACGAAAGGTTCGTCCACTTACCCCTTCCGTCACGCCTGTCCTGAGCCCCCCGCGCCGCCACAGTTCGGATCGCCCAGAAAGGCCGATGCGCTGTGCATTTGCTGCCCCTTCATTTAAAACCCATATTCCCTGCCCTAAGTGGGGCACAACATCCGTTTGCGGCACTCCCGCAATGATCGCATCTCCGGCTTGCGGTCTCTTGTGAGCAGCGGATGCTGACTTGTCCGCCAAAATCGGACTTTTTCCCGGCCCCCGCCATATCCAGGTGAAAGCCATGATTAACCGCCTCTTTTCGCCTACACCGAAATATTTCGAAAAAAAAGGAGGGCTTTCGCCCTCGATTTTGCCGTACGCCCGGCATATAATGCGTTATCCGCCCCTGAAGCGGACCACAGTTCCTTACAACTCGTCGTCGAGCAAATCGGGATCCAAATCCTCGTAATCGCCGTCATCATCGCCGAGGCTGAAGTCTAAATCCTTGTCGTCCAGGTCGTTGCAGCCGCCTGGAAGGACCGCTACGCAAACTTTCGTCTCGGCAACCATTTCAACCGCGAACTCGCGCTCCACCCGAACAATAACGCTTGCGCCGTTTGTCGAAATATTCGCTTCGATCGCATTCGGCTCCTGAAGCACTTCCGCGGCCACTTCCTCCGTTGAAGCCCTATGTTTAGGATCTACATACGAGAGCGGTACATTTTCGACGAATTGTACAGATTCTTTTGCTACGTCGGTTTGCGAGTTTTTGTTATACGAATACCAAACGTTGATATCGTAAGTACCGATCACCTCAATACCGTCGCCCGAGCGGACCGCTTCATACTGATGGTTGATGACCCACGCTCCCAGTATACTGGTCGGATGATGAGGCGGCGTAACGGTATGGGTTACAGTGGAAAACTTACGACCTTTGCCGCAGACAGCTTTTGTAATAATTTCTCTGTATTGGAGCTGTTTATCTGCATTAGCCATTGATTTAACCTCCTCCACACAATCATTCATTTAAAGTGTATGCAGGTCATAGGCGTTTGTTGATAAAACAAGTCTAAACAAACAAATTTATTTTACATGCCCCCCTGCCGCAATCCCCATTCCCCGCAGGAAACGATAGCAGCGGCCGTCAGTTCATCCCTCTTGATTCATCTATATTCGCTCCGCTTATTGAATATGAAATATTTCAAACAATCTAGCATTGCGATTTCAACCATCAAGTTTAATGTATCCATATAAAAAACTGGCCTATCCATCAAAGGTATAGACCAGTCTAATATGTAACCGTGCGTATAGAAAGTTGTGTATGTAACTAAACTAGCTGCTTGTGTAAACTGACTCCCCCCGGAAAAATAATGGCTTTCGCTGCCTCTAACTATTTCGAGCCGCGCTCAACCCGTTAATTAACGAATTATCGTACATCTAACTGGTACGGGAGGGAACCCCTATCACTTAGTTGTTTCTCACACCACTACATGACCTAAAAGGCGCCCAGCTGTGCTTCTAGTTATTTCTCACAACACTAAACCACCCAAACGCTGCCCAGCCATACTTTTAGTTGTTTCTCACACAACTAAACCACCCAAACACTGCCCAGTTGTGCTTTTAGTTGTTTCTCACACAATTAAACCACCCAAACACTGCCCAGCTATAATTTAGTTGTTTCTCACACCACTACACCATCCCAAAGGCGCCCAGCCGCGCTTTTAGTTGTTTCCCGCACCGCTAAACTGCAGCGGAGGCCGATTCCTCCGGCTTTTTCTTAAGCCGCTTGGCAATGGCCAAATAACGGTCAACCTCATGCAGAAGCGTGTATAGCGCAGCCCGAATTTCAAACTCCTCGCGCGTTTGCGGCAGCTCCATTTCTCGGAACGATCTCATAAGCTCGAACACCTTTTTCTCCGATTGTCCCCGGTATACATCCGATTTGACGTCGTCCGACAATTGATCCAGCAATTCCGCAATCAGCTCTCCTTGCGGCCATTTTTCGTAGACGAGGGCAAGCTCCGCCATCATTTGCTGGATGCAGTACAGCTGCTGGCGCCGCATTTCGAAATATGTCGACCAGTAGGAATGCGAGCTTCTGATCCGATTTTCGCGATTGCGCACAGACAGCCTCGTTCCTTCCTCCATGATGACATGGGCATCCAGCAATTCAGCGCCGTTCCAAAGATGGCTGGGATTACGCAAAGTAAAGGCCATCTCGCGAAAAATCGAGCTGAAATCCTCCTCCAGGCGGGATCTGATCGACAACAGCCCCGCTTCTTCCCTCGGCATATAGATGAAGTTAATGATGGTAGCGCTGCCTAGACCCACTAACAGCAGCAGCACTTCATTGACGATAAAATCGACCGTCACCATTTTGTAATCGAACAAATGAAAAACGATGACCGAACTCGTAATGATGCCGTCCTTCAATTGGAATCTCGACAAGATCGGGAATGTGATCAAAATAAAAATAGCCACTACCCAGTGGTGGAAACCGAATACCGTAAAAATAAGCGAAGCGAAAAAAAGACCCAGCACAGATGCGACAAAGCGGACGGAAGCGCTCTTCAGCCCTTTCATCCGCGTCACTTCCACGCCGAGTATAGCCAAAATGCCCGCCGATAAAGGCGGCTCAAGCCCTAAATAAATCGCGGCATAAATAGCCGCAATGGCGGCAGCCGCCGTTTTGATGACCCGAATTCCCATAATATCTGTCTCAGCTCCAGTAAGATGATGTCCTTCCATCATCCTACCGCTCCCTCCAGCCCTCCGTCAACCTTCTCTCAAGCGCCGACACTAGCTGATACATGACCGTCGCCACAATGGCAATGACGACAAGGCTGGACAAAACAAGCGTAAAATTGAACACTTGGAACCCGTAAATAATTTGGTAGCCGAGCCCGATTCGCGCCACTAGAAATTCGCCGACAATGACGCCTACCCACGCGAGTCCGACATTGACCTTAAGAGTCGCGATAATGACGGGAAACGAGCCCGGCAAAATGACGAGCTGAAACAGCTGCCAACGCGATGCCCCAAACAGTCGAACCACTTTAATGTATCCGCTGTCGATTTCTCTAAACCGGTTATAAATGTTTATAGTCGTAATAATAACGGTAACCGATAGGGTGATCGCTACAATCGACATAAATCCGGGACCAAGGCCTACAATAAAAATGGGGCCGAGCGCAACCTTCGGCATACTGTTCAGGACGACGAGATACGGATCAAAGACACGCGATAAAAAAGGAAACCACCACAGCGCTGCCGCAAGCAAAGTGCCAAGCAGCGTACCTAGCGCAAAACCCGCTACCGTCTCCGTGACCGTCGCTCCGACATGCGGCCAAATGGAGCCGTCCAGCATCGTAGTCCAAAGCTGGCGGAACAGCTTGGTCGGATAGCTGAATAACAGAGGATCAATCCATTTATTGCGGCCAGCCGCCTCCCACCAGCCGATAAACAACGCGAGAATCGTAATTTGTGTAGCGGTCACCGCTCCTGAAACTCGTCGGGACCGGCGTTTATGTTTGCCGTACAACCGATCCAGCAGCTCTGTCCTATCTTCACGTAGCCCGGATATTTCAGCCATTTCGGCTCCATCAGGCAACTCTGCCCTATCTTCACGCAATTCTGCTATTTCCGCTGTTTCCGCTCCCGCAAGCAGCTCACGCTCCCAATCTTGTCTGCCGTCTCCTCCGCTAGTCAAAAGGAATACCTCCTTCCTCGCCGTCTGGACCCAGTTCAGCCCATAGCTCCTCAAACAGCGGCTGGAAGCCGGGTAATTTTCGAGCCGTCATCGGGTCCGCCAGCCTGATTTCATCGGGAATTCGTATTTCTTTGCGAATATGGCCGGGATTCCGTCCCAGCACGATGACACGATCGCTCATCGCAGCAGCTTCGGCCAAATCATGCGTGACAAGCACAGCTGTTTTACCGAGTCGCTGAAGCGTCCGGCAAACGAGCACTTCCAATTGAAGCTTAATTTGAAGATCAAGCGCCGAAAACGGTTCATCGAGCAGAAGTACCTCCGGCTCCGTTACAAGTGTCCGCACAAGCGCGACCCTTTGGCGCATGCCTCCCGATAGTTCATGGGGATACCGCCCCCCGAATCCTTCAAGCCCCAGCTCGGTCAGCCACTGTTCCACAGAATCCATCGCAGCCCTCGTTTTTGTTCCGCTTATTTCAAGGCCGACAGCCGCATTGTCTCTAATCGTCCGCCATGGAAACAAAAAGTCTTGTTGCAGCATATAACCAACTTTGGCGGAAGGACCGGTCACAACTTCTCCTGCAAGCAACACTTGGCCACTCGTCGGAGGGAACAAACCGGCAAGCAAGCTTAGCAAAGTCGTCTTGCCGCAGCCGCTTGGTCCGACCAGACTGACGAACTCCCCCCTGGCAACCGCAAGCTCAATCCCTTCCACCGCAAGCGAAGCGCCTTTATCATTAACATATACATGAGAGAGGCCGTGCAGCGCGAGCGCCGAAGTCTCTGTCATCTTAACGCCCCCTCCTCCATCAGCCCTTCGTTCATTTGACCGTATCTATCGCTTGATTTGCAAAATCAACGTTAACCAGAGCATGATGCTCCGTCCGTTCTTTCAATTCACCTGCCGATTGGATCACGTCCAGCAAATTGTTCCATTCGCTCTCATCAATAACGGGATTGGAAGCGAAGGAGCCTTGCGATTTGTACCTGTCGATGGAGCTGATCAAAATGTCGCGGTCGACGTTTTCAAAATAAGGCAGCACCGTATCGGCAATCGCCTCCGCGCTGTTGTCCTCGACCCAGCGCTGCGCTTTATAAATCGCATTTGTAAACGACTGCACCGTTTTTTCGTTTTTGTTGATAAAGCTGTTTTTCGCCATGTACACCGTATAAGGCAAATGTCCGCTTTCCGTGCCAAATGAAGCGACAACGTATCCTCGGCCTTCCTTTTCAAAAATGGACGCCGTCGGTTCGAACAGCTGCACGTAATCGCCCGTCCCGGACGAAAAAGCGGGCGCAATGTTGGCAAAATCGACATTTTGAATTAATGTCATATCGGCATGGGGGTCCAGTCCTTTTTTCTTTAAGGCGAATTCCCCAGCCATTTGCGGCATTCCGCCTTTTCTTTGGCCCAAAAAAGTGCTCCCTTTGAGCGAATTCCAATTGAACGGCTCCTCTTTATTTCTTGCAACTAAAAAAGTACCGTCCGTTTGCGTAAGCTGGGCAAAATTGATGATGGGATCGTCTGCGCCCTGCTGATGAACGTAAATCGATGTCTCGGAACCGACGAGCGCAACGTCCACTACGCCTGACAACAGCGCCGTCATCGTTTTGTCCCCGCCCGGAGTGGTCGTCAGCTCAATGTCGAGTCCCTCTTCTTTAAAAAAACCTTTTTCAATCGCTACATATTGCGGCGCATAAAACAAAGATCTCGTTACTTCTCCAATTCGAACCAGCTTCTTATCCGAGTCGCCTTTGCCGCAGCCTGCAAGCGCCGTTGTCGCTGTCAGCGCAGCTACCAGCAGTAGCGTTCCAACGATACGTCTGCTCATTTTCCATACCTCCTGCCGATAGGCATAAATTGATGTACCATAGCCTATGCGGCGGACGCATTGAAAGTGAGGAAAATGGTTTTGTCTACAAAAAAAGGCCGTGCCTCAAACATCCGAAAATGTTTAAAGCACGGCCACGCCGTCTCTATGACTACAGCTTATAAATATCGCTGTATTTTTTCGTCAAATAGTGAACCAAATGCTGCGGATCAAGCGGCTTTCCGGTAATGGACTGGATCAGCTCGGACGGGGAGCGCAATTTTCCGTAACGGTAAATGCGTTCTTTCAGCCAGTCCTTGATCGGATGCAGCTCCCCATTTCCAACTAATGACCACATACCCGAAAGCTCCTTCTCCATCGTATCCGCAATTTGAGCCGCGTACATATTGCCAAGCGAATATGAAGGGAAATAGCCGAACGCTCCGCCTGACCAATGAACGTCTTGCAATACGCCTTCCGCATCGTTAGGAGGAACAATCCCTAAATACTCTTTGTACTTGTCGTTCCACAGAGCAGGCAAATCGGATGCTTTGGCTCCTTCGTTAAAGATCAGCTTCTCCATCTCATAACGAATAATGATATGCAAATTGTAAGTCAGCTCATCCGCTTCAATCCGAATAAGCGAGGGCTGAACGGTATTGTTGCCACGATAGAAAGTATCGACCGGCATATCGAGCTGGCCGGGGAATTTCTTTTGCAGCTCGGGGAAATAACGATCCCAGAACGGACGGCTGCGACCGATCACATTTTCCCAGAAGCGGGATTGCGACTCATGAATGCCCATCGAAGTACCGGTGCACAGCGTTGTAAATGTCAGCTCCGGCATAATATTTTGCTCGTACAAAGCGTGTCCGCCTTCGTGAATCGTACCGAACAAAGCGCTTGTGACGTCATCCTCCAAATAACGAGTCGTAATCCGTACGTCGCCCGGATTCAGCCCCGTCGCGAAAGGATGAGCGCTCTCATCAAGTCTTCCCGCTTCGAAATCGTAGCCCATTTGCTCCAAAATATAGAGGCTGAATTCCTTCTGTGCCGCTTTGTCAAAGGTTTGACGCAGGAAAGAAGTATCCGGCTGATGAGGCGAAGCCGCAATGGCCGCAGCCAGCGGAACAAGCTGATCACGCAGTCCGCTAAACACTTTGTCTAGCTGGGCAACCGTCATCCCCGGCTCATATTGATCGAGCAGCGTATCGTATCTCGTTTCCTTCGCTCCCCATAAGTCGATAAACTGATTCGTATAGGAAATCACTTTGTCCAAATAAGGCTGGAATCCGGCATAATCGTTGTTTGCCTTGGCTTCCTCCCATTTGTTTTCCGACTGGGCAGCGAGAACTACATATTCCTGATACAGCTTTGGAGGAATTTTAACGCTTCTGTCGTATTCTTTTCTAGTCTCCGTAACAAGTCTTTGGTCGATTTCAGTCAGCTTTTGGAACTGCTCCTTCTGCTCCAATTGCGCGAGCTGTTCCCCTAGCTCCGGAGACGTAGACACTTTGAACATATCGCCGGACAAAACGCCGATCGCTTCCGATCTGACGTCCATCCCTTTACGGGGCGCTCCCGTACGAAGATCCCAATAGAGAAGGCCTAGCGATTCTTCGTAGCTTTTGATCTTATGTATCGTTCCTTTAAATTGCTCCAACACCGTTTGTTTCGTTTCTGACATGGGGATGCCACCTTTCTCTTATAAGCCTTTCTTTCACCATAGAGCCTTGATCTTGAGGATTTCACTCCTTATAATCATCTTAAACCTGCGAGACCGGCAATCGCAACACCAAAAGGAGTGAAATCACCTTGCATATTACATTTACGGCATCCGCTGTACAGAAATTGACTCCTTATTTGAAAGACGGGAGCGCAAAGCTGAAGCTGCTGCATGATACGGAAGGCTGCGGCTGCGTGATGAGCGGAGTGCCCGCCCTACAATTAATTAAGGAGCCGTCCGTCGACGATGCAAAAGCGGAAGGCGATCCGTTCTTCTTTTATTATGAGCCTAGACATGAAGTATTTTACGAGTCTAAAATGAAAATTGATTACAATGCCGCATTGGGCAGCTTTACTCTAAAGAGCGACAGCCAAATTTATACGACGCATCTTCGTTTTATTTCGAATGTGTCTAACCATACATAGGAGGTTGTTTGATTGAGTACGTTAAGCGATATCTTATCCTACAACAAGGACTTTGTTGCAACCAAAGGTTATGAGCAATACGCAACAAGCCGTTTTCCGGACAAGCGAATGGTCATTTTGACATGTATGGATACTCGTCTGACTGAGCTTTTGCCAAAATCGATGAATTTGAAAAACGGCGACGCCAAAATTATTAAAACGGCAGGCGGCATTATTACTCAGCCGTTCGGCAACATTATGCGAAGCGTGCTTGTGGCGCTCTATGAGCTGCAGGCGGATGAGGTTTTTGTCATTGGCCATCATAATTGCGGGATGACAGGCCTTAATCCTCAAGAAATGGTGCAGCATATGAAAGAACGCGGCGTCCCTGAATCGACCATCGAAACGCTCAAGCATTCCGGTCTCAATTTGATGAGATGGCTGACCGGCTTTGACAATGTACGCGACAGTGTCGTGAACAGCGTCGGCATTATTCGCAATCATCCCCTGCTGCCAGCTGACATCCTTGTACATGGACTTATTATCGATCCCGATACGGGAGAGCTGGAACTGGTCGATCCGGCTGGTTAACCTTTAATAGACACAAATAAAGGAACGAACCGTTTAGCGGTCGTTCCTTTCTCCTTTTTCACGCAGCGCTTCCGCTCTCGCAGCAATCACGTCCGATCGGTCTCTAAGCTTATGCCGATGGATAATGGACTCCAGGTGCATTGGACTGGCAGCTCCCCATATGAGGGAACGCTGACCGCATAATTCCAAGCATTGGTCCAACAGCTTCGAATCAACGATACGGATCTGGATATCCTCGTAATCGCTCTCCCCCGCTTCCGCGGCTAATTTTCGTTGGGAAATTTGATTAAGCAACGATGGCCCGTCTAGCCCAAAACCGGAAAGATCCGCGCCGCCCAGTCTGGACTCCGCTTGGCTGTACATCATGGCAGCGCCTCTCCTATTGCCTCTTCTTTCATGGTATTGTCCAACCGCAAGTTGTATAAGTCCAACCCAAGCCTCTCCGAGACCGTCCTCGGGATTCTCTTTCCAATACTCC
The DNA here is from genome assembly GCF_042675505.1 of Paenibacillus sp. GCM10027627. Taxonomy (NCBI): domain Bacteria; kingdom Bacillati; phylum Bacillota; class Bacilli; order Caryophanales; family Paenibacillaceae; genus Paenibacillus; species Paenibacillus sp. GCM10027627. The sequence goes on along the minus strand of NZ_JBHTHB010000001.1, from coordinate 687,642 downwards.
TCCAGCAGCTCGTGGCATTCAAAATAATCGCGTGTTGCATGAAATTCCACTAAATACGCAATATAAGCGTCAGGGTATAAGGTCATGTCTGCCCCCAATGTATCAAAATGAATCCATGATCTATTCATATTTTTGAAACCTTCCTTCATCTTAGCCGTATTCTAGGATGATAGCAAACATTGCAAAACATATAGCAGGAGGAGAAAGATTAGCATGAAAAAAGGATTACTCGTAATGATGGCGCTCACACTATTCCTCGCCTTTGGTTTTGGACAAGTCGCGGATGCCAAGCGTGGCGGCGGCGGTGGCATCAAGTCGCCTAAGCAAAGCATCACGCAACCGAAGAAAACGGATAACGTAAACCAAACGAATCCCGGCTCCAAAGCAACGCCTGGCACAACGGCAAAGCCAAAAAGCTTTGGCGGCAGCTTGATGAAAGGTCTTATGATCGGCGGTTTGGCGGGCTTGTTGTTCGGCGGTATTTTTGCAAACATGGGTGCCTTCGGTGAAATTTTGGGACTGATGGTTAACTTGCTTGCCATCTTTGCGATTATTATGTTCATCCGCGTCGCATGGGTGTATCTCAAAAACAAAAAGAAGCAAACGCCAGATAACCGGAGACCTTACTAATCGTGAGAATCTATACGGATGAAATAATAAATGCGGTATGCTATCATATCGCGGAGCGCCGCGGCGTTCAGCCGACGGATGTTGAAGTCCAGCTCGCATGGGACGAAGAATACGGTTTTACCGCAGAGCTATGGGTAAACGGCCGCAGCCAATATATTATTGAAGCCAACTTGCTGGAATCCATTGAGCAGTACATGTTTACTCAATACAATTGTCGCGTATTCCGCTCCGACATCAAGCTTGACGCAGATGAAGAAACCGGCGAATTTTGGGCCGAAATTCAAGCCTAACGCTTTATCTCTAAAATATCCTCTTCCTTACCGGAAGGGGATATTTTTTTGTCTATATGCCGCTTCCACTTTTTACATTCTTTTTTTCCAGCAACTCTCCCATTTAATTTGCGTCTAATAGAGTAGATTTCTAGAGGAGAGTGATCATGAAAACGATGAACAAAAAATGGAGCCTGCTTGTAGCTATTCTCCTGTTGGTGCAAGCCTTTGCCGCCACAGGTGCAAGCGTATCGGCAGCATCACAAGCAGGGATGACAAAGTATCGCGTCTATCAAAACGACAAAGCGCTGAAAGAATTTGTGAAAGAAGCCGATGCGATTCGGTACGCGCAAGGATTCGGCTACAGCCATGTCGAGCAAATTGCGGACCGCAAATGGCTATGGGACAATTTCCCTCGCTACAAGGTGTATCAAAACGGAAAGTCAACGGCTAAATGGGAGTTCCGAGATTACAACGGCGCTTTAGCCATTGCCAAAACGATGAAAAATGTACATATTCGCGACTTGGAGACGGTGGGATGGGCTTATGAATCCTTCAGCAAATACCAACTGTACCAAGGCGACAAAACGATGCCCGGCTGGTCGTTCCGAACGCTGGACGAGGCAAAAAAAGAAGCGAAAAAATGGGGCAATGCCCACATTATCGAACTAAGCAGCAACTCTTGGGTTTGGGATAACTTGACGGCGTCCCAAATAAAAGCGCAAAGCTCTGCCAAAGCCGTTTATCAGCTCGTTGTAAACGGTGAAGCAGTCGCAGGCAAACAGCCCTCTTCCTTCTTGAAAACCGCCGTTCAAGCCTCGCAAAAGCTGGCGGGCAGCGAAGTGCTGAATACGGCTACGGGCACCATTGTTTATTCGAACGTACCATCTTATGAAGTGCGTCAAAACGGCAAGTTGATCAAAAGCTACATCGGACTTAACTCTGCCGTCAATTACGCCAAAACATTGGCCAATGCCGAAGTGTTAAAAGACGGCGCGGCGCTTTGGTCCAGCTATCCTTATTTAGAGGTTTACCAAGGCGACAAAAAAATTAAAACCTACCACAAACTAAGTACGGCCTTATCCTATGCAAAAGGATTTGCAAACAGCTCTGTTCGGATGTTGGATGGCCGAGCAGTTTGGAGCAATGTCAAAACGCTGCAGTTTTTGGGATGGAACGGGAGCAGCAACAGCTCTACCATTTTGAGCCATGTTGCCAATACGCAAGGCCTGTCCATCGATTCTCCTACCTGGTTTGAGCTGACGGCGGCGGACGGCACACTTAAAGATATGTCCGACCCTGCTATCGTGAAAACGTTGAAGGAAAAAGGAGTTGCAGTTACGCCGCTTGTACACAACGGCTTTAACCGTGCTATGACTACAGCGTTTCTGAAAGACGAGGCAGCGCAAACCAAATTCATTAATGCGCTCGTTAACCGCTCTGCCGAGCTTGGCGTCTACGGCATTAATCTTGATTTTGAAGAGGTGGCTGGAGCGGATCGTGCCGCTTATACCGCTTTTGTCAAAAAACTGACGACAGCCGCCCATGCCAAAAAGCTCAAGCTGTCCATCGATTTGCCAAGGGGCAGCGTGAGCTGGAACCATTTGACGGCTTACGATCATGCCGCCATTGGAGCAATTGTTGATACCGTCATCATTATGGCTTATGACGAACACTGGAAGGGCAGCGAGGAGCCGGGTTCCGTCGCCGGTCTAAAATGGGCCGAGGATGGCGTCAAACAATTTCTCGACTATGGCATTCCACGCAGCAAGCTGATGCTGGGCATTCCATTTTACGTCAGGGAATGGCGCATCGGAGTGGATGGCAAGCTGGTCGATAACCGCGCTATCTTAATGAAAGAAGTACCTCGAATCATTGCCGAAAATAAAGCCAAAGGCGTATTTGACCCGGAATCCGGGCAATGGAAATATTCGTACAGCAAAGACGGCTACACGCATGTGTTTTGGGCAGAAACTCATGATACCGTTCTGGCACGGATCAACATTGCCAAAAAATACGATCTTGCCGGCGTTGCCGCATGGCGTTTAGGCTATGAAGATTCCGAGCTGTGGACAAAAATGTTACAGGCCAGATAATTGTAAAAGCCTTTCAGCTAACATGTGAAAGCTTGATCCGCAAGTATCCACTTACGGTTCATAAGCTCCATGGCTGGAAGGCTTTTTAATTAAAAGCTTTTCAGTATCGTTTATTTTTGAAATGAAATGACGATTTTACCGAAATAAGAACCTGCGGCAAAGGAATGGAAAGCATCCAGCGCTTCATGAAACGAAAACACCCGATCCACCACCGGATGAAGCTGACCGGCTTCAAGTGCCCGATTCATCGCCTCAAACATATCCCGGCTCCCTACATTGATCGCTTGCAAGGCCGCTCTTCTTACGATAGCCGGAACAATTTGAAAGCCCCCTACCTCAAAACCCGACAGTCCGCCGATCAAACTAATTTTCCCGCCTACGCGCAAGCATTCTACCGATTGGTTAAGAGTCGCTGCCCCGCCCAGCTCGACAATATGATCCGCACCTCGTTCTCCGGTCAGCTTCAGCACTTCCTTCTCCCAATTCGGATTTTCCTTGTAGTTAATGCCGTGATCCGCCCCCAAGCTTTTGGCACGGACAAGCTTATCATTGCTGCTGGATGTAATGATCACTTTTGCTCCATGAAGTTTGGCAAATTGCAGCGCAAACAAAGAAACGCCGCCCGTTCCTTGCACAACGACCGTATCGCCTGCCTTCACCTTGCCTTGTTCTACAATAGCGTGCCACGCCGTCACTCCCGCACAAGGAAGAGTCGCCGCTTCTTCATCGGTTAAATAGTCCGGTACACCGACCAATCCCGTTTCCGGCAATACCGCGTATTCCGCAAGCAAACCTGGAAGCGGTCCGCCAAGCGTGCTTTCAGCCGTTTGTTTCGTCGCCTCTCCGCTTATCCACTTTTGTGTAAAAATACCGTTAACCCGATCGCCGAGCTGAAACCTCGTCACTTGGTCCCCTACCGCAACCACTTCTCCGACGCCATCCGATACGGGGATTAACGGCTCGGACAAATCGGGAAAATAAAATCCGTTAATGACGCCTAAATCACGGGAATTCAGCGAAACTGCCCTCAGCTTTACAAGAACTTCCGAAGGACCCGGTAACGGCATCTCCTTTTCTTTCACTTTCAAATGCTCCAGCCCAAATCCATTTTCAATGACGATTGCTTTCATGTCTATCACTCCTCTGCCGGATGGAATAGACATACGATAATATATAAACTAAAATTAGGTAAGTAGGCACTTTAAAGTATCCAAGGAACAAAAAGGTGCAAGGAGGCTTGAGAGATGACCCCTTTGAAAAAACAAACACAGCCAGATATTTCGGTAACAGTGTGCAGCTATAGCAAGGTTTTGGATATCATTTCGAGCAAATGGTCTGCGTTAGTAATCTACGCGCTTGAAGACGGAACGATCCGCTATGGCGATATCCAAAGGAGAATTGAAGGCATTTCCAAAAAGATGCTGACTCAGACGCTGCGGCAATTGGAGCGCGACGGCTTGATCTGGCGCGAGCTCCATGCTTCCGTCCCTCCTATCACACAATACACGCTCACTCCTTTGGGCGAAACGCTTCTTCTGCCTTTGAGGGAGCTCAAGCAATGGGCAAACAGCCACTATGCCGATGTAAAAAAAGCAAGGGTCGATTACGACCTGCTCCACGGCAAAATAGATTCTGAATAGCGAACCCTTGCGCATCATCCTTCAATTGGCGGCGATTGGTTGAAATGCTGCAGCTTTTCGGGATTTAGCATAATATAAAGCTCTTCTATTGCATGTTTCCCATACCGGAAAGAGATGACGGAGAAGGTATACTCTCCTGTTTTCATAACAATGCCGGGATTGCCGTTCAACTCACATATTTCGCAACTGAAAATGGCGGGCACTTGCGGTCTTAACGCAGTGAAAAAACGAACAATAAGAGTGGAGCCGACAATCGGACGCAACGCCGTTTTTATTTGGCCGCCTCCGTCCGTGTACATGACCGTTTCGGCAGAGAAAATGGCAAGCAGCTGATCGAAATTGCCCGACATAATTGCATTTACAAAATGTTCTGCCATGGGAGCCGCTGTTTCTTTTGGCGCTATATTGCGATTTGATGCGGAACCGATACTCATTTTTGCCCTGTAATAAATTTGCCGGCAATTTCCGCTGCTTTTGCCAAGCATTTCGGCTATGTCCTGAAAAGGATATTGAAACAGCTCGCGCAGCAGAAAAACGACACGCTCCACTGCGGTTAACTGCTGCAATAACAGCAAGTAGGCAACGGTTAACGATTCTTTGAAAATGTACTTATCGAGCGGGTCGCTGCCGAGCCCGGCACCTGTATCAAGCGGCTCCGGCAGCCAAGGTCCCACATACATTTCCCGCCGCCTGCTGCTCGACTTTAAGCTGTTCAAACATTTATTCGTAACGGTTTTACACATATAAGCTTTCATAAACTGGATAGAATCCGGCCGATTTTCCTGCAACGTTATAAAAGACTCCTGGACAATGTCTTCCGCATCCGCAACGCTGCCCAGCATTTGATACGCAAGAGAAAACAATAACGGCTTTAACTCGATGTACAGTTTTTCTATATCCACATTAACCATTCCGTTTCTGAGTTTGAAATTGGGCTATGACGGCGTCTGCGGCTCTTTTTGCGCTGGCAAGCACAGCGTCTGCCAATGTTTCTTCTCCGCGGCCGCACCAATCCCCTGCTGCATAAAGTCCCGGGATGTCCGGAATTTCCGGTCCGGCATGGCCGCCCCGCTTGTCAATTGAGCCAAAATCGCTGGCGACCATTATGCTCGGGAGAAACTGACGGGCGACTTCTTGTTTGCGCCACCCCGGCTGGACTACATCCAGCGCCCGTTCCAATTGCCGTTCATCTTCTTTAGGATCGCTTGGATTTTCCCCGAGCTGTTTCGTCATATGGATAACGATTGAACTGCTGTCGTCGTTATATTTTGCAACGGAAGTCGGGTTGTTGTAAAAGATCGGCGCGTCAAGCCAAAATCCGGCTATAAAAGTTGATTTGGGATTCGGCAGACGGCGCAGTACGAGATCAAGGCAGGCCGCTTTTATGGGATGCGCTTCAGCCCTCCATTTTGCAATTCGGGCCCCTTCTTTAACAAGCTTGCTTGCGTCTGCGAGCGGTGTTGCGACAACAACGCTCGAAGCCTTTATCTGCTCTCCATCTGCAAAACGAATAGAAAAGAGGCTCCCTTCCGAAGCAAGCTCAATGGCAGAACATCCCGTTGCGATTGTTACACCGGCCCGCTCCGACTCCTCCCGCAAATCGTCCACTAAAGTGGACCACCCCTTCTCCATATAAAACGCTTTTCCGCCAAACGTCCTCTGCAACTGCCTGACAGCTGAAGCGGCTACTTGTAGCTCAGGATGCGGCACAAACGTGTTGGTCCGGCAAAGCGAATAGACGATATGCCGAATCATCGGATCGCGAATTTCTTGCTCCGCCCATTCCCGCAACGATATTCCGCTCAGTTTGGCTGTATCGAGCTTGCCAAGCTGCCCCATAAACTTCGCCAACTCTACCTTTCCCGATAATGATAATAGGCGAGAGCTCAGAAGTTGAACCGGGCTGGCAGGCAGCGGAAACACCTTATCATTCCATACGGCAACCGCATGGGCTGAAGGATTGCCCCCTTTTAGCTCCACTCCAAGCTCCTTCAAAACTTCTTCGCCTTTCCCGCCTTGATAAAAGGCATGAACGCCCAAATTAAGATAAGCGCCTTGCTTCTTAGCCGTCATAGCCCTGCCGCCTAGACGACTCGCCTTTTCGGCTAGCAACACAGATAAACCTGCATTAGCGATATAGATAGCGGCTGTAAGACCCGCCAAACCGCCGCCAATGACAACGGCGTCATACGTTGTTTTTTCTGTTTGCATAATAAAACACCTCCTATTTTTGTCTCTATGACAAATAACGGAGGTGTTTTGTTACATTTTTTTATTTTCACACTATAGAATGTATCTAACAGCCGACAGCAGCATAATCACGCCAATTGCAAAGCAAAGTCTCATCAGCCACAAATCGTGGCGGTCAAACCGGTTCACGACGCTTCTCCCCTTACATATTTGGCATTAAACAAAAATAGGCGAAGCAGCAAATATAGGGCCGGAACAAGCAGCACAAGCCCCGCTACAAACGTCACGACAAGCGTCCTCCCCATCACTGGGTTCGTAATGCTGCCGGACAACGTCAAGTAGGGGTACAGCAAATAGGGCAAGTGCGAGCTGCCGTACCCGAAAAAAGCAAACGCAAACTGCAGCATGACGAAAATAAACGCCGTTCCGTAGTTCCGTTTTTTCCAAATGAGCCAGACGGCGATGACAAAACTAAGAAGCGACAGCCCGAACATCCACCATAAGTCGAGCGTGTTTTCGAAATGCTCCAAATTGTGATTGCGAAGAGCGATAAAAACAAACAGGCTCGAAATAATCGTTGGAACACCTCCCCAAAGCGCAAACGACCGAAGCCATTCCAGCGCTCTTTGGTCTTTGGCATGAGCGGCGTAATAAGCGAGAAAAGTCGAGCTGATAAACAGTACGCTGGAAATAGCCAAAAGAACGACCGCCCAGGAGTAGGTGCTGAAAAACAGCTCGTCCATGTGGAGGGTAATCGTTTTGCCGCTCACGGACAAAAAGCCGCCTTCCGAAATAGTAAATACGGTGGACAGCGCCGCTGGAATAAGCAGTCCCGTTGCTCCATAGGCAAGCAAATAAAGATGGCTTTTTCGTGCTCCGTAATTGGAAAATGCGTAGAAGGAACCGCGAATGGCAAGCAATACAAGCGCGATACTGCCGGGGATTAGCAGTGCAGTCCCGTAATAATAAGCCGTCTCCGGAAAAAAGCCGACGATGCCGACAAAAAAGAAGACGAGAAATACGTTCGTCACTTCCCATACAGGCGACAAATATCTGGAGATGACCGGCCCGATCACCGTTTCAATTCCGATCACTTTGCCGTAATACGCATAAAACCCAGCCCCGAAATCGATGGAAGCGACGATCAAGTAACCGTATAGAAACGTCCATAAGACGGCAATCCCGATTTGTTCTAGCGACATGGCCGAGCCCTCCTATAAAATGATGCGTCTCTCTTCAAGCTCCATTTCCGCCGGCTTGTTGCGGAACAATCGGCTAAGCACAAGCAGACAGACGATGCCAAGCAACAAGTATAAAGCGGCAAATAGCCAGAAGGTGAACTGAACGTTGGGGTTCGTCGTCGCCGCCTCGGACACCCTCATATAGCCCCTCAAAATCCACGGCTGCCTGCCAACCTCCGCATAAAACCAGCCCAGTTCAATCGCCATTAATGAAAATGGACCGCCCGCCACAATGGCCGCAAGAATCCACTTGTTGTATGCGTTCCACTTTTTAACCCAGCTAAAAAGAAGGAAAAAAATGGGAACCGCAAGCAAATAAAACCCGATGCCTGCCATGGCGTCGAACAAATAATGGACATACAGCGGCGGCCAGTCCTCTTTCGGAAACTCGTTTAAGCCAATGACGGTGCCATCCGGGTCGTTCGTAGCCAGAATGCTCAGCACCCATGGAATTTCGATAGCGCGCTTAATTTCGAGTGTTTCGGGGTCGATGCGTCCCCCAAGAATAAGAGGCGCCCGACTCCCGGTCTCAAAGTGCCACTCCGCTGCCGCCAGCTTCTCGGGCTGGACTTCGGCCAGAAACTTTGCAGAAAGATCGCCTATCCCAATCGTTGCCGCCGCCATGATCAATCCGGAAATCATGGTGAGACGAATCGCCTTTTGATTGTATTCGTTTTTGCGTCCGCGCAGCATGGAGAATGCCGCTATCATTGCCAGTACGAAGGCCGCTGTCAAATAGGCGGATGACAGCACATGCCCCGCTTTGGACGGAGTGGCGGGATTAAACATCGCCGCAAGCGGGTCAAGATGCGTAAGCACGCCATTTTCAAGCGTAAAGCCTTGTGGAGTATTCATAAAAGCGTTCACCATCGTAATAAACAACGCAGAGGCCGATGCCCCAAGAACGATAGGCAAAGTGAGCAGCCAGTGCAAATAAGGATTGGAGAACCGATTCCACGTATACAAATAGATTCCCAAAAAGATCGCTTCAAAAAAGAAAGCGAACGTCTCCAAAAATAACGGCAAACTGATGACGTTGCCCGCAAAATGCATAAATTCAGGCCACAGCAAGCTAAGCTGGAGACCGATGCAAGTTCCCGTCACTACACCTACCGCCACTGTAATGACATAACCGCGAGTCCAGCGGCGCGCCATCAGCGTGTAATGAGGGTCTTTTTTTCTGATCCCGATCCATTCCGCAATTGAAATAAAGATAGGTATGCCGACCCCTACCGTCGCAAATAAAATATGAAACGCCAGAGTCATTTCCGTTAACCCGCGACTCCAACCCACTGAATCCACTATAACCCCTCCAACCTTTGCCCTTCGCCTTGCAGCGAGTGGACATGCACTTTCAGGTTAATATGGCTTTCCTTGCCAAAGCCTATTCTTAAATAAGCTCGGAGCTTAACGACAGATACTCAGCGACAATAAAAAAAGACCGCATTTCGCGGTCTATTGCATAATTTTTTTTCATCATCATTATTTGGAATATATCATTCAAAGCTTCAATTTTTCTATCGGGACAACCTTTCCGTTTAGTGTGACTGATGGAATGAGTTCAATACCGCGCTCCTTCAACCTTTGTGCAAATTCGGAATCCTCCGTCCTGTTCCGATCATACACGACGATTTTACATTTATGGCAAGCAATTTTCCGTACTTTATGGATAAGTTCATTACTTTCTAGGCTTCCATCCACAAACACCTCTATAATGGCTCCCATCTTTCCTCCTCCTCCCCTATGCACCTTTGTATAATGGGGCATTCCGATTTAGCAACCGGCTGGCTATTATTGGGCTGCCCAGACACTTGCTCAAGCAACGCTTTAAATGCTGCAAGCCGAATCATTTGTTCTTCGATAACGGCGATTTTAGCCAGAGCATAACGTTTCATTTCTTCCGCCGGCAGCGGGTCTTCCATTTTGTACAAAGCGAGCAACTGTTTAATTTCCGCGAGTGTAAAACCGATCGTTTGCGCTTCTTTAATGAAACGGATATCATGAACGGCCGACCTCGGGAACATGCGATAGCCGGCATCGCTGCGCGGCGGCTTTTCGATGAGCCCTCTTTTTTCATAATAGCGAACGGTCTCTATTGGCACTTGGGCTCCAGCCGCGACTTGACTAATCGTTAACCCCATCAACTTGACCTCCTTAAACCCTATCTTAAAGTCTGTACCTAGGAACAGAGTCAACCTATAAAAAGCCTCTTTTCTAACAAAAAAAAGCCGCATGCATGAGCAAACAGCCAAATAAACCTTTCTATGTATATGTTTACTATTACATAGCAACCAGAATGTCCAATGCCTATAGACGGCCCCATTTGCTATTCTGAATAAATAGAATGAATATGCCCTTCTGGATCTGCAAAAAAAGCGGTCGTATGCCCCCACGTCATGAGTGATGGCCCTTTGATTGGAGTGGCACCGGCTAGGACGATTCGCTCATATGTGGCTGCTACCTCTTCAGGGGAGTCGCATGGAAAACACAATTCAAGAGCTTGTCCGCGGAAAGGTGTATGGTAGGAAGAATGTCCGTCTGTTTGCTCAAACATCACACTTCTTGCACAGATCGAAAACCGCACGCCCTCGTTTTTGAACTCTGTATAAGTTTCCGATTCGACGAGCGGTTCAAATCCTAGAACATCTCTATAAAACGCCGTCAAATGAGCGACATCGTCCGTCATAATCGTAATTACGGTAATTTGCGGTCTCATGCTCTTCTCTCTCCCGTCTTGTTGATTTGCATTCATTAATGATAACCCGCCGCCGATATTTATAGCAAGGAGGTGATTTTATTGGATATAGCAGCACTATCGACATCTTTAAGCCAGGTATCGCTATCCCAGTCCGTCGGAATCCAGGTTTTGAGTATGGCTAAGTCGCAAGCAGAGCAGCAAGGTCAAAATTTGGTGAAGCTAATGGATACCGCTAACTTGAACCCAAACCTAGGCCACAGTCTCGATATACGAGTTTAAACAAAGGGACCCGCTTATATGGCGGGTTTTTTTATACGGCGGAACTCGCCTTTTCAGCCCCTTGCTCTCCCTTCCCATTAGAAATATTCAAGAGTGTCACACCGCCAATAATAAGCACAAGACCCATTAGCGTAGTCGCATCAAAAGGCTCGCTCCATACCAAAATGCCGATTAGTGCGGTCAAAGCCGTTCCAACACCGGACCAAATGGCATAGGCCAAACTTAAAGGTACCGACTTTAACGAAATCGATAAAAAATAAAAGGCAATGACAAACCCAACCACAACGCCTAGCGAGGGAACGAGGTTCGTAAACCCCTCCGAAAGCTTTAACATCGTTGTCCCAAAAACTTCGGACGCAATCGACACGGACAAAGCAAGATATCCTTTATTCATAGTTGAATCCTCCTTTAATGAGAGCCGTCAGATGCAAGCTTCATCACGACTACCCCGGCAATAATACAAACAAGCCCTAGCGCTTTTTTCCAATCTAGATGTTCCTTCCATACTACGATTCCTATAGTAGCGGTAAGCGCCGTACCGGCACCGGACCAGATCGCGTACACCGTTCCAAGCGGCAACGTTTGAAGAGTTTGCGACATGAGGTAAAACGCCGTTCCCATACCAATCAGCACGCCGATTGCCGGCAGCTTCTTCGTAAATCCTTTCGACAGCTTCAGCATCGTACTCCCGAATACTTCACTTACAATGGCAAATGCCAGCATAAAATAAGGGTTCATATGCAATCTCCTATTCCGTCATTTTCATTAAACGTCCAATAACTTCTTCCCTCACCGCATCCTGCAAAGGCGGAATGTTATAGTGCAGCCCGTAATAAAATCCGTCAATCGTCAGCCGGATGATGCTTGCCGTTGTGGCGTCCAGTCCGTCATCTAACATTTTTTCAAACATCTGCTGGCAGCTTTGAGACATTGTCGTCACAAATGCCGAACTGGTAAGCGCCGCAGACATAAGACTTATATCAAGCAATCCATTGTTTTTAAGATCGTAATCCGAAGCTCGAATATAGGCACGGCACCATTTCCCTTTCTCTATCGAATCGTCATTTGCAAAGCGGTAAAACATTTCCGAAAAGTCATCAAATATGTGAAGCGCCAACTCTTGAAGCAGTTCCTCTTTGTTCGCAAAGTGATACAGAAGTCCTCCTTTGCTCACCCCCGCTTCTTTGGCTGCGGCTTCCAGCGTCAACGATTGAATGTTGCCGTCCGTAAGCAGTTTTATAGCTGCTTTAAAGATCATTTTACGAGTTGCGTTCGCTTTTGAATCCAATGTTTTCACTCCTTTACTATACCGTCTGGACGGTTTTTTTATTTACTATACCGTCTGGACGGTTTTTTGTCAAATTCCGCTTCTAAAAGGGGTAGTCCAACCTTTCACCCGCACCACAATGTGTTAAACTAAGTGTTCAAGGAGGGATTCAACATGAATGCAACTATAGAGAGAGCCATTGCTTACTTGGATCAATATGAGCAAAACTGGCCACTCAGCGGAAATGTGTTAATCGCACAAAACGGCGAAATCGTATTTGAAAAAAGTTTGGGCTATGCCAACCTAGAGCATGCGATTGCTAACCGTCCTTCAACGAAATTTGGCATCTGGTCGATTACAAAATCGTTCACCGCTATGTCATTAGCACTGCTGGAGGAAAACAAGCGTTTGCGGCTCGATGACCACCTCAGCGATTATATCCCATCGTTTAAACGATACGAGCCTATAACGATCAGGCAGCTCATGCAGCATACTTCGGGAATGCCCAATTTTACTAGCCTCCCGGAATTTAACAGCATGTGGAACAAGTGGACGCTGGCGCCGGACAAGTGGCTACAATTGCTCGACGACAAGCCGCTTCACTTCTCCCCCGGAACAGCCTTTTCTTACAACAACACGGGTTATTACTTACTTGGTAAAATTATTGAAATGGTTTCCGGCGAACCGTTCCACCAATTTGTTCAGCGTCGAATTCTAGATCCGCTTGAGATGAAGGATACTGGCGTAAACGACGGAAAAACGGTCATTACTGGGCTCGCTTCTCCTTATCAAGCTTCAGGAGGGGAGCCTAGGCCATGTGAATTTGTCGAGATGAGCACCGTCTCCGCCGCCGGCGGCATGTATTCCACTGCCCAAGATTTGTTGAAATGGGATCAATCGTTTTATACGGGACAACTGCTTGCGGCCGACAAGCTTTCCTATTGGCTGGATCTGGAGACGGAAGGCTACGGTCTTGGCTGGTTTCAGGACAGCAAATTCGGGAAAAAAAGAATCTTTCATGGGGGCGCATATCGGGGCTATCGCAGCGAGTTGCACCGGTTCCCTGAAGAGAATGCGACGATTATCCTGTTGACGAATTACGACTACATCCCAGTTACCAAAATTGCCGATGCGCTAGGGGGGTCTTTTGTCGGGTGAAGCGGTGGAGATACCGGTTTTTCCACAAGTCCATCCAATGTCGGATGATGAATATGAACAGCTCGCAGGAATATATGAAGGGTACGGCTGCAAGGCGGAAGTGGCCCAACAAAATGGCGAGAAGTTTTTTATTTGGAACGATCGCGAAGTAAATCCGTTTTATCCGATCACGGCTACTCGATTTCACCACACTCTTTATCAACTGGAATACCCTTTTAAGCAAAACGGCGACGGAGAATGGACTTTTCTCGGAATGAAAAAAACTACGCTGCAGTGAGCGGCTTGCCGCTTGTGGCGTTGCATCACTCTACGCTACATAGATTGTTCACAACTTGCAGGATTGAAGAAGTCGCTCTCTTGCTATAATAAGGCCAACAACTACTTCTTTCTGGAGACGATTTCATATGAACACTGTGGATAAGCCGCTGCTGCTCGAGGAAGCAGCAAATTTCATTCAACTAGCCTATACGGAATTAGGAAAAACCGACTATGACATTCAAATGCGATTATTAGATATAGAAGCAGAAATAGCGGCTACAGCAACTTACACACACACGGCGGAAGAATTGCAGCATGGCGCAAAGCTCGCTTGGCGCAACAGCAATCGCTGTATAGGGCGGCTGTTTTGGGAAAGTCTGTCCGTCCTTGACGCCAGGCATGTCCACACGACTACGGCGATGGCGGAAGCTTTGTTTGAACATATTAAATTGGCCACAAACGACGGCAAAATCCGTCCTGTCATGACCATTTTTCCACAAGCCGATTCCAAAGACGATTTTACAGGGCCATGCATTTGGAACCATCAGCTTGTTCGATATGCAGGATATAATACCGCTGACGGCGGAGTTGTAGGCGATCCCCATTCCGTTTCCTTTACGGACTTCTGCCAAAAGCTTGGCTGGCAAGGGGGCGGAACGCCGTTTGATGTGCTGCCGCTTGTAATCAGCATAAAAGACGGGCATCCCGAATGGTTCCCTATTCCGCCTGAACTCATTTTGGAGGTCCCGATCTCCCATCCCGACATTCCGGGCATCCGTGATCTCGGGTTGCAATGGTATGCGGTTCCCTTTGTTTCGGATATGCGTCTGGAGATTGGCGGGGTCCATTACTCCGCCGCGCCTTTTAACGGCTGGTACATGGGAACTGAGATTGGGGCCAGAAATTTGGCGGACGAGCAGCGCTACAATATGCTCCCGCAAATTGCCCGCTTAATGGAGCTCGATACGTCCAAAGCATCGTCGCTTTGGAAGGATAGAGCGCTAGTTGAGCTAAATATCGCTGTGTTGCATTCGTTTAAAGAAAGAGGCGTCACGATAGTTGATCATCATACGGCCGCCCAGCAGTTTATGCGGTTTGAAAAAAATGAAGAAGCCGAGGGACGGAATGCGACAGGCCGCTGGTCTTGGCTAGTCCCCCCGCTCTCCCCCGCCACGACGCCTATTTATCATAAAAGCTATTCCGATACAATCGCATCGCCAAATTTTTTTTACAGGGTGGAAAAAAGGCCGTAACTGGCCTTTTTTATTTGTTTTTGAGGGGTTTATTTTCTGTCAATAGTTACTTTCGATAAAAATAATCTATCATGTTCACATTTGTTATAAATGTTATTTAGAGGGATAAATTTCAATTAATAAAATAATTCCCCCTCCACAGCCATATCAACTTCCTCTATACTAAACACATCCACAACATGTGTTAATGGCAATTAACATGACATACTCGTTTCATCACTCGCCTTTATTCGATTTTCACCTACTCCATATCCAGTCTTTCGACAGCACTCTTTTCTCACTTACATCATTGCCCCTACAAAAACTTACGTTTTTCGACCCTCGTGTATAGGCTCAATTGAGTTTATATAAATTTGATTTCTCATGGAAGGAGGCCGTTTTTTCCGCATTACCGCGAAACTTACGTTTGACTAGCTGCAGCATCTATCCCGTCAGAAAGGAGAACACGGCGTACGTTTTTTCAATTTTCGGACAAGTAAGCGTTATCATGAATTTACCACTACATTTTAGGAGGTTATTTATTTATGACATTGCTTCAGAACCCGCGTCAAATTATGGTTAAAGCACTAGTAGCAGCAGGATTTATGTTAGTATTGATAGCTATTATGACTATTATGGCCGACAGAGCTTCCGCTCACGGTTACGTAGAATCTCCTGCAAGCAGATCGATTCTTTGTAAACAAGGCGTAAATACAGATTGCGGCGCGGTTGTGTACGAGCCACAAAGCTTGGAAACGCTTAAAGGCTATCCGGCAGCTGGTCCTGCCGACGGCAAAATTGCAAGCGCTGGCGGCATCTTCCCTAAACTTGACGAGCAAACTAGCACACGCTGGAGCAAAGTAGCATTGTCCGGCGGTACGCAAACGTTTACATGGAAGTTTACAGCTAACCACGCTTCCACAAAGTTCCACTACTACATCACAAAGTCCAACTGGAACCCGAACCAACCGCTTACTCGCGCTCAGTTCGAGTCCACTCCTTTCTGTACTGTAAACTACGGTGGCGCTCAGCCTCCAATGTCTTATTCCCACACTTGCAACGTTCCAACTGACCGCACAGGCTACCATGTTATCCTGGCTGTATGGGATGTCGACAATACTGTAAACGCATTCTACAATACAATCGACGTTCAATTGGGACCATCCACTGACCCAACAGCACCAACAGCTCCATCCAGTGCTGCGGTTTCGAACATTGGCACGACTACAGCTACTGTTTCCTGGAACGCTTCCACGGATAACGTAGGCGTAACTGGCTACCGTATCTACAACGGCGCTAACCAAATCGCTGTAACTAGCGGCGCAACTACGGTTAACCTGACAGGACTGGTATCCAATACAGCTTACAACATTACGGTAAAAGCAATTGATGCTGCAGGCAACCTGTCCGCAGCCAGCAACGCTGTATCCTTCACAACGGCTGTTGTAGTTGGTCCTGACACTGTAGCTCCAACTGCACCTGCAGGCCTGCACTACATGGGAACGATTACTCAAACTTCCGTTCCATTAATGTGGAGCGCTTCGACTGACAACGTAGCGGTAACTGGCTACCAAGTATTCCGCGGAACGACTTTGGTCACTACAGTACCGGCCAACACGCTGGCCTACACAGTGACTGGACTAACTGCAAACACAGCTTATACATTCACGATTAAAGCGATCGACGCTGCAGGCAACGTATCCGCAGCAAGCAATGCGCTGACCGTTACTACAGCTTCCAACACAACGACATACCCTGCTTGGAACGCTACCACTGCTTACCTTGGCGGTGCCAAAGTAACGCATAACGGCGTAAACTATGAAGCTAAATGGTGGACTCAAAACCAAGCTCCAGGCACAACTGCTGGCGCTGACGTTTGGAAAGTTATTCCTTAATAAGATCACTTACGTTTAACTCTTATCTCCTACTCACCAACAAGCCAGCCTCGATTCCAAATCGGTGCTGGCTTGTTTTTATTTATTAAACCTACGTCCTAAGGACTAAAAATAGGCCTTTTTTGACAAAATTTTGGTTTACAACACCTACATATTAAGGTAAAATTCTCTATAAAGAACTACTAAGTTCTTTATATTGCACATTCAGGAGTGAATCCAAATGAAGAGGACAAAAAGGGTCTTACTATTAACCGTACTCCTTGCTCTCATGGCTTTTCCTGCATCTGCGTTCGCTTCCAGCTATTCGGGATATGAGGAACAGAAGAACAAAGGATTTTTTTCCTCCGTCTTCTCTTTTCTCGGATTCTCGTCCAACAAGGGGGACAAGGACAAGCACGACGACAGCAAAAGTTCCAGCTCGACAAAAGGTGGCAATAAAGACAAGGACGATAAAAAGGGCGGGAAGAAAAAAGACAAATGGTGGGACGACTGGTTCGACGATGACGACTGGTGGGACGATGACGACGATGATGATGACGATGATTGGGACGACGACGATGACGATGATGATGACGACGACGATTGCTGGACAGAATCCAAAAAAATATGGGACAAGTATTACGGGTATTAAAAAAAAAAGGACTGGTGAAGCGGAAACGTCCGCTTCATCAGTCCTTTTTCCCCTTTATTAGGCAATTACTCCCGCAGCAGGGACTACTTTTTGAGCATTGTACATGTTAACCGAGGAGGTAATGATATAGCTTGGCGGTTCCTCAGTGCGCTTCTCCCGATGTCCAGCTAGATGCACAGGGTCCTTCTCCCAATTTTTCCATGCGTCTTCCGACTCCCATCTGATCATGGAAATCACTTCCTCAGACTCGCCTTTGCCGCGGCTAATCATAACGGTACGGTCAATTAATCCTGGCATTGTATCGATGTGGCCCGGCTCTCTGAAACTTTCCGCCAGTTGCTCCGCGTAACCCGGTTCCACGACTATAGTTCTAAGTTGGATAAGCAATACGATTCCACTCCTTTACCGTTGTCCATTCCTTTCCATTTTATCGATAACGATTATCAATGTCAAATGGACGAATCATATTGCTGCAGTTTGTATCGATACCCGCAAAAGGAACAACGAAACACAACGTTGCCCTCCCCTATTTGAAACGTAAAGCGGTCTTCGTCCTCAAACTCAATAAATTCTCTTCCATGCTCATCACGGTCGCCAGTCGCAAATAATGGGGTGCGGTTGCCGCATTCACATTCAATATGCATCATTTAGCATTTTCCCTTCTTTATTATATACAAGTTTCATTGCTTAGTTTTCCTCGCTTCGTTATAATAAGCGATGATATTATTTCATGACAAGACTGATGTCGCAAAAGGAGTTTGAATGATGTATTTGGCAGATAAATGGACCGATTACGAAGTAATAGACACGGGCGAGGGGGATAAGCTTGAACGTTGGGGGGCCTATACATTAAGACGTCCCGATCCACAAATTATTTGGCCTATCACAAGCGAAACAAAAGAATGGAAAAAACCGGATGGCTACTATCATCGCAGTACGTCCGGCGGCGGGCAATGGGAGTTTTCTCCTAACTTGCCAGAGAGATGGACGATCTCCTATGGGGAGCTGTCTTTCCACATTAAACCGACCAATTTCAAGCATACGGGCCTATTTCCGGAGCAAGCGGTCAACTGGAGCTGGATGATGGACAAAATCCGCTCCGCAGGACGTCCTATTCGCGTGCTGAACCTATTTGCTTACTCTGGCGGCGCAACGGTAGCCGCGGCTGCAGCCGGCGCAGAGGTATGCCATGTCGATGCAGCTAAAGGAATGGTCCAATGGGCCAAAGAAAACGCCCAGCTGTCTGGTCTCGAATCGGCGCCTATCCGCTACATTACCGACGATGTGTTCAAATTTGTGCAGCGCGAGCAGCGGCGCGGCCGCCAATACGATGCAATCATTATGGACCCTCCGTCCTATGGACGCGGGCCTAACGGAGAAACTTGGAAGCTGGAAGAAAACTTGTATCCGTTTTTGCAAACCTGCACGACAATACTATCTGACAATCCGCTGTTTATGCTAATCAACTCTTACACAACCGGACTGTCGCCTACCGTTCTCCACAACCTGCTGCATATGGCGATGAAGCCAAAATACGGCGGAAACATTCATTGCGGAGAAATCGGACTGCCGATTACGAAATCGGGGCTTCACCTTCCTTGCGGCATTCTCGGCCGCTGGGAGTCGGAGTAATGTCGATCGACATTTTGTATGAGGACAATCATTTGCTTGCCGTTGTCAAACCGCCCGGCATTCCTTCTCAAGAGGATGAAACCGGCGATGCAGATATGCTGACTTTGTTGAAAGCCGATTTGAAAGAGCGCCATAACAAACCAGGCAATGTGTTTCTTGGATTGGTACATCGGCTGGATCGGCCAGTTGGAGGCGCTATGCTGTTTGCCAAAACGTCGAAAGCCGCCTCCAGGCTGTCTGAGGCGATCCGCAGCCGCAGCTTCGGTAAAACCTATCTCTGCGTTGTACAAGGGGTTCCAGCGAGGCAAAGCGCCCGTTTGACGCACTATATCCGCAAAGATAACAAAAGGAATCAAGTAACGGTGTTTGATCGCCCTACTGACGATGCTAAAGAAGCGATTTTAACGTTTTCGGTTGCGGCTGCAATGGATCGTTACAGCCTTGTCGCCGTTCAGCTTCATACAGGAAGGCCGCATCAAATTCGGGCACAGATGGCTCATATCGGACATCCGCTTGTTGCGGATTTAAAATATGGCGCTGCCAAGCTAACCGGAATTTCGGATATCGCTTTATGGTCGACATCTGTATCCCTTTCTCACCCTGTTTCGAAAGAGACTCTCGTTTTCCGCTCTGTTCCAGGAGGCGCAGCCCCGTGGACTTGGTGGCCAGCCGATGACCTTGAGGCAGCTTCGAAACATTTTACCTAATGCACTCTGTCAGGCAAGGCGGTTAGATTAAGCTTCCTAATTGCTTGCCTGACAGACTACGAGAGGACGAACGGCCGCTATGCGACGCAAAAAAACATGGATTACCGCCTTTACTGTGCTAAGTCTGCTTACTGTCGGACTGGCTTATTTGTGGATTCAGCCTCTTTTCGGCGGGGAATCCGGCGGCAATGGGCAAAGCTCAACGGGACTCGGAGCAAAAAACAGCTCAACCGAAACGGCCATCGCTTCAGCAACGCCAACGCCGGAGCCGACTCCGGCTGAGCCGGTTTATACGGAAGCGGTTTGGATTGGCGTTGGCGATATTATGAGCCATTCCCCCCAGCTACCGGGCGCATACGATGCCCAAACAAAAACGTACAATTTTAAGCCGTATTTTGAACATGTAAAGCCAGTACTCTCTGGCGGCGACTGGATAATGGCCAATTTGGAGACGCCAATCGCAGGCCCCGACTTTGGCTATACCGGCTACCCTACCTTCAATGCTCCGATTGAGCTTGCGGAAGCGCTGAAAGACGCCGGTTTCAATCTTCTCTCCACAGCAAACAATCATTCGCTTGATAAAAGAGAACAAGGGCTGCTCAAAACACTCGATCATTTAAAAGGACTGGGGCTTCAAGCCGTTGGCACAGCGGCCTCTCAGGAAGAAGCGGCTAAACCCGTCATTGTGGAAAAAAACGGGATTAAAATGGGATTTCTCGCTTACACTTACGGGACAAACGGCATTCCTATTCCCGAGGGAAAACCTTATTTAGTCAATATGATAGACGAAGTCAAAATAATAGCCGATATCCAGACATTAAAACAATCCGGTGCCGATCTCGTATCTGTCTCGCTTCATTTTGGTAACGAATATCAGACAGAGCCAAGCGAAGAGCAAAAAAAGCTGGCCAGATCGCTCGTCGCAGCCGGAGCGGACATTATTGCCGGCTCACATCCCCATGTCGTTCAGCCTTACGAGGTCATCGAAACGACGGATGCGAACGGAGAGGTTAAACGGTCATTGATCATTTATTCAATGGGCAATTTTATTTCAAATCAACGTGGCGACTCCAAAGATTACGGCGTTATTTTTAAAGTGGGCATCCGCAAAAACAGCACCGCGGGAACGGCAACGGTGACCGAGGTGGAAGCGATCCCGACTTGGGTTCACCGTTACAAGCCGGATCGCTCATTCCGCTACCGGATATTGCCGATCAAAGAAACGCTCGCCGCCAAAAATGATAAATTGCTGAAGGCGGGCGACTACGAAACGATGCAAAACGATTACGACATGCTTGTCACGCGACTGGATTCTATGAAATAGAACTCTAGCAGCAAGAAACGGCCGCCGTCTCTGTAAGAGACGTGCGGCCGTTTCACATTTAAGCGTTAGCTACCTTGCCCAGCAAATATACAAGAAGCTGTTGATTGTGGGAAGAAATGCGGTCTAGCGATTGCTCGATCAATTGACTGCGAATCGTTCTGCCTCTCTCCGTTTCCGATTTCCCCTTATCCGAAACGGTAATCCACACAATTCTTCGGTCCTGATCGTCTCTTGTTCGGGCGATCAGCTCGTTTCGCTCCATCCGATCCAGCAGCGTCGTAATTGCAGCTGGCGTCGTTGATAAATGCTGAATGAGATCAGAGGGCTTCATCGTCTGGGATTCCAGCAGCAATTCTAGCACATTCAGTTGTCCTTCTGTTAATGGAGCAAGCGATTGCTCCAAGTTCATCTTCCACTCGCGCGACAGCTTTGTCCACAATCGAGTAAAATCTTCAGAAATCAAACCCTCCACCCGCTTCCTATCCAATTTCGCTACTATATGAATATTATAACAATTGCTAATGTCGAATAAAAGATTAACGGAATTAATAGTTTGCGCGATTAATCGCTATTATCCTGAACCGTTTGACAGCAATAGACATATAATGAGGCGTCAGCCCATACTATGCGCTTGATGAATGTTGCCGTCGCCAATGACTGAAGGAGAGTGATCCCATGGACGTGAAAAAAGCGGAAACCATTAAACGTATCCGAATGTATGGCATATTAAAAGACCCGCAATGGCTTGATCGCCCGGATGAGCTCGTGCCATTGTGGGTCATGCTGGATGCTTTGATTGAGCTAATTGAACGTTTTGATCCGCCTAATCAGCCTTTTGATTGAGGTCTGGGACGCTGCGAATAAAAGAAGCGATGATCGATTCATTTTTTTCGACGGAAAAAAGTCCTTTGCCTACCGATTTGCGCTCGTCGATTGGAGCTTTTTCGGAGTCGCAAACCAGTTTGGAGCCGCCCGATGTGAGCGCCACGATCTCGATCGGCTTTCGGCAGTAATAAGCCGCAACAAGCCGTTCCCCGTTGGAGCGCACACGCTTTCCTTCTTTGAACTCAAACGTTTGTACGCCGCGCCCGCCGCGCCCTTGAATCGGATAGTCAAGCAGGAGCGAACGTTTCGCATAGCCGATTTCCGAGATGACGAGCACTTCCCCTTCGTCATCGGCCACCCATAAGGCCGCTACCAACTCATCGTCGTCCTTCAATTGCATGCCTCTTACGCCGGCGGCCACTCTTCCCATTGCATTCACTTCGGATTCCGTAAAACGAATGCTCATTCCGTTTTTGGAGACAAGCAAAATATGTTTGAACCCGTCGCTTACCGTGACATTGATGACTTCGTCTCCATCCGCCACTTTGCAAGCCGCAACGGCAGTCGAACGCGTGGTGGCGTATTCCTTCAGCTCAGTCCGTTTGACTTGTCCCCGCCTCGTTACAAACACAAGCGACAAGCCCGACTCCTGCAAATCTTTGATCGGAATGACGCTTACGATGGCATCGTCCTTTGGCAGAGGGACAATATTGACAATAGCCGTTCCCGTATCTTTCCACTTGAACTCCGGAATTTGATGGACAGGCAGCAAATAATATTGTCCTTTTTTAGTGAAGAGCAGCAAGTTGTCAATGGTATTGACCTGTAGCAGCTCGCGGACAATATCTCCTTCTTTTACGCCGGCGCTTTCCACCTCGCCTCCCGAACGGGTAAACGAAAGCATGCTCGTCCGCTTAACGTAACCGTCTTGGCTGAGTGTAACCAGAACATCCTCCGGAGTAACAAGCACCTCCAGATTGACCTTCAGTTCCTCAACTTCGCCTTGAATATCGGATCTGCGATCAATTCCGTATTGATCGCGAATTTCCGTCATTTCATCTTTAATGACGCCGATCAGCTTCTTTTCGCTTTCTAGAATGGAGCGCAAGTAGGCAATCCGCTTTTGCGTTTCTTTCCATTCTTTCTCCAGCGACGTAATTTCCAAATTCGTAAGCCGGTAAAGCTGCAAAGTAAGAATAGCGTCCGCTTGACGCTCCGTAAACGCAAATTTGGCCATTAAATTGTTTTGGGCATCGCCACGATTTTTGGAAGCTTTGATCGCTGCAATGACGTCGTCCAAAATGTTTAGCGCCTTCACTAGACCCTCTACAACATGAGCCCGGTCTTCGGCTTTTTCCAGCTCATATTTCGTCCGGTGGGTCACCACTTCTTTTTGGTGATCGATATATGCGGCAAGCATTGGAATCAGTCCAAGCTGCTGCGGCGCCTTGTTGACGATAGCGACCATATTAAAGTTATAGGTCACTTGCAAATCCGTCTTTTTCAACAAGTAAGCCAAAATACCGTTTGCATCGGCATCCTTTTTGAGCTCGATGACGATTCTGAGGCCCGCGCGACCGCTCTCGTCCCGCACTTCCGCAATGCCTTCTACTTTTTTCTCAAGACGAATCGTCTCCATCGCCGTCACTAGTCTCGATTTCACTACTTGGTACGGAATTTCCGTAATGACGATTTGCTGTTTGCCGCCGCGCATATCCTCGATAGACGTTTTGGAGCGGATATGAATGCGGCCTTTGCCCGTTGAATAAGCTTCGCGAATCCCTTCTTCGCCCATGATGAGACCGCCCGTCGGGAAATCCGGTCCTTTTACAATCGTCATCAACTCTTCCAGCGGCATGTCGGGCTTCGCCATATAGGCGATACAGGCGTCCACCACTTCGCGCAAATTATGCGGCGGTATTTCTGTCGCAAATCCGGACGAAATGCCGCTGACGCCATTTACGAGCAAATTAGGATACCGTGAAGGCAGCACAACCGGCTCTTTTGTCGTATTGTCAAAGTTGTCTTTGAATTGAACCGTCCGCTTCTCGATATCTCTTAGAAGCTCCATCGCAATTTTGGACAACCGCGCTTCGGTATACCGCATTGCAGCAGCCGGGTCATCGTCCTGAGAGCCCCAGTTGCCATGGCCATCAACGAGCGGATGCCCCATTTTCCAAGGCTGTGCCATCCTCACCATACCTTCGTAAATCGACGAGTCTCCATGGGGATGGTAGTTGCCCATCACGTCGCCCACCGTTTTGGCCGACTTTCGGTACGGCTTGTCCGGCGTATTTCCGGCATCGTACATAGCATACAAAATGCGGCGCTGCACCGGTTTCAGTCCGTCGCGGACATCGGGGATCGCACGGTCTTGAATAATATATTTTGAATAGCGTCCGAAGCGGTCTCCAACGACCTCCTCCAGAAACGCCGGCAGAAATTGCTCCAGCATACTCATGTTTGCTCCCCCCTATTCCTCGTATTCCGTAAAGTCCACATTTTCGATAATCCAGCGCTTGCGGGGATCCACCTTATCTCCCATAAGAGTGGATACACGGCGCTCCGCTTTGGCGGCATCCTCGATCTGAACTTGCAGCAGCGTACGGGATTCCGGGTTCATCGTCGTATCCCACAGCTGATCCGGGTTCATTTCGCCAAGTCCCTTATAGCGTTGAAGCTCGTAGCCTTTTCCGTATTCCTTCAAATAATTTTGCAGCTGCTCGTCCGTCCAAGCGTACCGCATCGTTTCCAGCTTGCCCGATTTTCTCGTAATTTTATATAGAGGAGGCTGAGCGATATAAATCCGTCCGCTGTCGATAAGCGGCTTCATATACCGATAGAAAAACGTCAGCAGCAGCACTTGGATATGCGCGCCGTCCGTATCCGCATCCGTCATAATAATAATTTTGTTGTAATTGCTTTCTTCCGCTTCAAACTCGGAGCCTACTCCGGCGCCAATCGCGGAAATAATGGCCTTGTATTCGTCGTTTTTCAAAATGTCGACGAGCTTGGCCTTCTCCGGATTCATCGGCTTCCCTTTAAGCGGCAAAATCGCCTGATGCTTGGAGTCGCGGCCTTGCTTGGCCGAACCGCCTGCGGAGTCGCCCTCTACAATAAACAGCTCGTTGCGGGCATAATCCTTCGACTGGGCGGGCGTCAGCTTGCCGCCAAGATTGGAGCTTTCGCTTTTTTTCTTGCCGCTGCGAATTTCTTCCCGCGCTTTGCGCGCCGCTTCGCGTGCTCTGGACGCTTGAATCGCCTTTTTGAGCAGCGTTTGCGCCACTTGCGGGTTTTCCTCCAGAAACACTTGCATTTTTTCCGTCACTACGGCATCAACCGCACTGCGGGCGGATGCGCTTCCGAGCTGGTCTTTCGTTTGGCCGACAAATTCCACTTCGGACATTTTGATGTTGATAACCGACATCATGCCTTCGCGAAGATCGTTGCCCTCCAAATTTTTGTCCTTTTCCTTCAGCAATGCCGTTTTGCGCGCGTAATCGTTCATGACCCGAGTATAGGCCGTTTTGAAGCCCGTCTCATGCGTGCCGCCGCCTCGCGTCGGAATGGAATTGACAAAAGAAGCTATCGTTTCCGTATAGCCGTCATTGTACTGCAACGCGACTTCCACTTCGATATCGTCCCGTTCTCCGGCAAAATGGATGACGTCATGCAGCACCGATTTGTCTTCATTCAAATATTGCACAAATTGGCTGGCTCCGCCCTCGTAATGAAACACATCCGCTTTGCCGCTACGATCGTCTTTAATCGTCACTTTCAAGCCTGAATTCAGAAAGGCGATTTCTTGCAGCCGCTCCGCCAGCGTATCGTAGTTGAACGAAGTTCCGTTTTGGAAAACGCGGCCGTCCGGCTTAAACGTTACTTTCGTTCCGGTCCGGTTCGTATTGCCTGTAATCTCAAGTCCGGTTACAGGTTCGCCGACATGCTCTTTGCCGGCATTGTCGACCCAATATTCGAATCTCATTTTATGTATTTTGCCGTCGCGGAAAATTTCCACTTCGAGCCACTCGGACAGCGCGTTCGTAACGGAAGCGCCAACGCCGTGCAAACCGCCGGACTTCTTATAGCCGCCGCCGCCAAATTTTCCGCCCGCATGAAGTATCGTATAAACGACCTGCGGCGTAGGAATACCCGTTTTGTGCATGCCGGTTGGTATGCCGCGACCGTTGTCATGAACGGTGATGGAGCCGTTTTTGTGCAGCGTCACTTCGATAGCGGAACAAAATTTTGCCAAATGCTCGTCCACTGCGTTATCGACGATTTCCCATACCAAATGATGCAGTCCCGAGGTGCTTGTGCTGCCAATGTACATGCCCGGCCGTTTGCGAACGGCGGTCAGTCCCTCTAGCACTTGTATGTCATCGGCCTCGTAATTCCGGTCCCCGGCCGCTGTACTTGTGAATAGATCTATATGCTCAGCCATGAGCTTCCCCCAATCCAAAATCGTACTTCTCGTATCTTCAAGCTATTTTAATTCAAGATATCCCCTTTCGTAAAGACGCGGAATGAAACGCCAACCCCCACAATTCCCCACATCGCAAGCACCGCAAGGGAAAACGGAAGCGTCATTCCTTCTATTGGAGGCGGCGCTCCTTCCAAAAAACCGGTCAGTTTCAAATTGACGGAAAATAAATATTTGGCGCTTGTCCATGAGGACGACATTGACGATAATATCGTACCCGCTATAATAGCCGCCATCATCGTAACCATGCTTGCCGCCGTGCTTCGGATCAGCACGCTGACCATTAACCCAAGCGTCGCCACCGTCATGGCGGAAAACCAGCAAAGACCCGCTTGCATAAGCAAAAACCGCCATTGCGGCATCGCATAGACACCCGTACTGTCTATCGTCGATCCTGTAATTTTAAATCCGCCGAGAACGGGTGCGCTCCATTCCCCATATCCAAAAACAAAGCCGGATATAAGGTAACACAATATGATCGTAACCGCAATGGTCAAGGAGACATATAACGCTAAAGCGCAAAGCTTGCTCAGCAATATTTTCCACCGCTTGACCGGCCTTGTGAGCAGCATTTTGATCGTTCCGGCCGTTCGCTCGCCGGAGACAATATCGGAGCCGATAGCCAGCACCAGCATAGGAAAAAGCAAGGAAGTCGCATTTCCGAGAAAATGCCGCGTAAATTGAACTCCGCTCGGCGCATGCGGGTTCACGTCATGATCCAAATAATATTGAAGCTGTTTAACCGCAATACGTCTGCTTCGCTTCCATTCCTCCGGAATTCTATCACTTGCCAGAGTGTTTTCCAAATCCGCAATTTGCTGCAACGTCTGATTTCGCCAATCGGAAAAATGTTCGGCGTTATTTCTAGCCAGCTTCAGCTCCGCATAGGTAAAGACAGGAATAAGGACAAATAAAATAAGAACAATGACTAAAAAACGCCGCTTCAGCCACAATTTCATTGTTTCATTTTGAATAAGCGCTCCTAATTTGCCCAAGTGCTTTCCCCCTCCGTAAGCGCAAGAAACAGATCCTCAAGCGTTGGCTCCGATCTGCAAACGGACAATACCTGGATGCCGCCCCGTACAAGCCGTTCAACCACGTTCGGAATATGCTCATCCGCCATAACAGCAGCTATGATCCCCTCTAAAGCCCCGTTGCCGGGCACTTGCTCTTCTACCCGTATCATGGGATCAGAGCGCAGCATGTCTCTGCCCGCTTCCAACGGCGCAAGACGCCAATGGACATAGCTTCTCGCATGATGGATCAATTGCTCCACATGTCCTTCCGCCACTATTTTGCCGCCGTCAATAATGACAACCCGGTCGCAAAGCCACTGAATTTCACTGAGCAAATGGCTTGAAACGAGCAGACTCAGTCCATCGTCCGCCAGCTTCCGCACGAAAGCCCGCAGCTCTTTGATTCCTTTTGGGTCAAGCCCATTGGTTGGCTCATCCAAAATGAGGAGTTTGGGCCGACCAAGCAAAGCTTGTGCGATGCCGAGCCGCTGCCGCATTCCGAGCGAATACGTCTTGACTTTGTCATGAATTCGATCGTCGAGCTGAACGATGCTTGCAACTTCTTTCAGCCGGTTATGCCCGATTCCGTCCAGCATTCTAGCAAAATGCTCTAGATTTTGCCATCCCGTCATGTAGCTGTACATTTCCGGATTTTCCACGATACACCCGACATGCCGCAAAGCTTGCTCCGGCCGCTTCGCAACGGAATAACCGCAAATGTTTACCTCGCCGGAGGAAGGCTTAATAAGATCGACCAGCATTCGGATCGTCGTTGTTTTCCCAGCGCCGTTCGGGCCGAGAAATCCGACGATTTCTCCCTCTTGAATACGAAAATTGATGTTTTCTACAATCATTTTTCCGCGTATGCTTTTGCTTAGGTCACTAACGTTCAAAACCGTCTCATTCATGAAAATCGATCCTCCATTCCATGCTATTTCAAAGATTCCAGCATCCGGGAAGCTATCCGTTCGTACCCCACATCGCCGGGATGAAAATGATCCGAAGACAAATAATCGCCGATTTTGCCCTCAAATAAATCAAAGGTAGGCACCATTAACATGTTCGGGTAAGCATGAAGCGTCTCATAAGCTTCCTTGTTCCAAACTTGTATCTTTAAGCTAATGTCCCTTAACCCTTCGATATCGTAAAAAGGGTTGTACAATCCCATATAAACAATCGTCGCCGCAGGATTGAGCTCATGCAACAGCCGAACCACTCCTCGAAACCGGTCCAGTGCAACATCCATATCTACCGTCAGCTCTTCAACGCTTACCGCCTTTAGCTCGCGCTTCCCCATTTTCGCTCGTGCAGACATAAACAAGTCGTTGCCGCCTATCGTGAACACAATCAGATTTGCTTCCTCGACCGCCATACGGTAACCGTTATCCTTCGCCAACCTTTCGCTGAGCTCGCTTGCCCGCATGCCTCCAACTGCCAGATTGTTCAATACTTTTGCGGGCTTGTCCGCTCTTTTGTTCAGCCCCTCCGCAAGTCTCGTTACGTAACCTTTGCCACTTGAATCCCCCGTTCCTTTTGTCAATGAATCGCCTAAAGCGACAATGCGGATTTCATTCGCCTCTTCAAGCGGAGTCGCTTTAGTCGTTGACGGTGGAGATTTAACCGTTTCGCCACTCGCGGTTGAACTGGGCAGCCACATCTCTTTTACCACTAGTCCAAAGCCGGCAATAAGCGTTAAGGAAGCCAAAAGCGAGGCCGCAGCGAGCAAAGGCCATATCGACCGCTGTTTCATAGAGATATCGCTCCTCTTGGGAATGTGGTCGTTATTAAGCAAGTGTCAGTTGTTACCATGGTTTGCATTTCCGTCTTCGCTTATGCCCAAAACGAAAAAAAAGAGAGCGCTCAGCGCTCCCCCTCCTTGGCTTATTTAGATATAGCTGTCAAAATGATGCTTAATGCCGCTTCATACATGTCATTCAATTGGCCGAGCGGAAGCGGATTAACGCCGAGACCAAACTCTACCGTAAAGCCGGGGCGTCTCCAATTCTGAATAAACCAATCTTTGTATCCCGCCGTGCTATCGACATAGCGTACCGCCCGGTAGCCGCTTGCGTTCGATAGCTCATTGGCCAGATTCTCCGATTCCGGAGGCTCCAACCCTTCAAATCCCCAAAAAATAACTTCGCCTTGCGTATGAAAGGCAAGCACCCGCAAAAAGCTGCTTTCTCGCGTAAGCTTTGCAAGCGCCTGAACTTCAGGTTCCGTTAAGGGCGCCGATCCGGAATAATCTCGCGGAGACGGCTCCTGAGGTCCATTAACCGCATCCCTTTCCCATAAAGCCGGAAATTGCTTGTTCAAGTCGACCCCGCGAATGTTCGCTTTCCATCCGTTAAAATCGGTGCTCCCGTCATTGATATCCAGTACATTTTGCCGATAAGGCTCTTCCCTAGGGAGACCCTCTGCCACAAGCTCGACACCGTCCGGGTTCAGCATAGGCACAATCGATAAAACCGCATCAAAATAAAGCGGATAGGAGGGCTCGCCTTTTAAATCAAGGCTATTCGTTAAAGCGAGGGCATATTCATTCATAAAGCGGACGAGCAGCGGCGCGGTTATCCATTCATTGGCGTGGATCGCAGCATTAAAATGGACGATTCCGGGGCCGCGGCCAATCCGGATTTCAGGAATGGCTTTGCCCATCACCGAATTTCCGATCGACCGCCTTTGCAAAAAAGGATAGATGCCGAGCAAACGCTCCAAATCCTCCTGCAAAGCTTTATAACCGTATATACGGTCCGTTTGGACAACGAGCGTCTCGATTCGCTGCGGTACGCGGATATTGGCTCCGATTTGCAAGGAATGGAGCTGCAAGCCCGGATTGCTTCGAATCAAAAGATCCGGGGATATTCCGTTTGCTTTGGCAATTCTCCAAACGCTGTCGCCCGCTTTGACCGTATAATCCGCCCATACATATCCGGGAATTTGCATCTGTTGCCCTACGGTCAAAGTGTTCGCATTAATGCCCGGATTGGAGTCCGCAATTAATGGAAAAGGAACCCCGAAGAGAATACTGTAGCCCCAAAGAGTATCGCCGGGGCGAACTGTAATTTGCATTCTGCATTCGCCTCCTTCCTATTTCCTGCCGAGAGGGGGAATCATCGCAGCCAATCCGCTTTCATATTTCGATCAAACAAATGATATCGTGTTAATGATATGGCCTTTCCTTGCAATTCATGTTAAAAAAGAAAGGCATCCCGTTAACGGATGCCCCATCGTTGTTTATTTGTATTTGCTCCAATTTGAATCGCTGTTGTCGAGCAAATAGGAAAAGTCGTTTTCCTTTTGCTTCTGCTCCAGCTTTTTCGCTTCATCCGCTTGTTTCTTCTGAAGCTCCTTCTTATCGTTTTCCTCAGCCTTAAGCTGCTCGGCCTGTGCTTTGAGCTTGCTTAATATATCCGCGCCTAGACGCTCTTTCAGCGTTGCACCTTGTTCAACAGCTTCTGTCTGCTGCTGAGGCCTTTTGGGAGCGCCGCCCTTTGATTTTTTTGCCATGTTTTGCACCTACTCGTTGTCATATTCAATATAAAGCGATTCTGCGGCCGTTCTTGCAAGCGCTCTGGCGGATTCCGCGTCGGCCGCGGAGCTAAGCGCCACAGCCATCCGTCTGCCTGGCTTGGTCTCGGGCTTGCCGAACACGCGAACCGCTGTATTCGGAACGGACAAAGCTTGTTCTAATCCGCCAATACGGAAAGATTGCGAATTGCGGTCGGCTTTTAGTGTATGCGATGCGCCCGGAGTTAGCAAACGAATGCCCGGAATCGGAAAGCCTAGTATCGCTCTTATATGAAGAGCGAATTCCGACAAGTCCTGAGTCGCCATCGTCACCATCCCTGTATCATGAGGTCTTGGCGAAACTTCGCTGAACAATACGCCTTCCGGCGTAATAAACAGCTCTACGCCATAAATGCCGAAACCGCCCAGTTCGTCCGTTATTTGCAGAGCAATCGCTTCCGCTTGCCTAATTTGCTCCTCTGTCATCTCATGCGGCTGCCAAGACTCAATATAATCTCCATCCTTCTGAACGTGACCGATTGGAGCACAGAAACTTGTGCCGGAAACGGAACGAACCGTTAGCAGCGTAATTTCCGATTCAAAAGTAACAAAGCCTTCCACAATAATACGCTGCTTTTTGGCGCGGCCGCCTTCCATCGCGTAATTCCAACAACCCTCAAGCTCCGACTCGGAACGGCAGACGCTTTGCCCTTTGCCTGAGGAGCTCATAATCGGTTTAATGACGCATGGATAGCCCAGTTGTTCCGCCGCTTCCTTAAGCTCTTGGAAAGAGTCAGCAAACTGGTAAGGCGCGGTCGGAAGTCCAAGCGTCTCAGCCGCTAAACGTCGAATGCCTTCCCGGTCCATCGTCAGACGCGCCGCCCTTGCGGTCGGAATGACATTATAACCTTCCGCCTCTAGCTCCAGCAGCGTTTCGGTCGCAATCGCCTCGATTTCCGGCACGATATAATCCGGGCGCTCCCGTTCAATAATGCCACGAATAGCAGCTCCGTCCAACATATCTACTGTATAGCTGCGATGCGCCACTTGCATTGCCGGCGCTTGATCGTAACGGTCAACGGCAATGGTTTCTACGCCGAGACGTTGCGCCTCCACTATCACTTCTTTTCCGAGTTCTCCGGAACCTAATAAAAGCACTTTGCGAGCATGAGCAGTAAGCGGTGATCCATACATAAAAATAAGAACCTCCTGGAACGTCTGCCGACCTGAAGCAATCGACAAACCTTTTTTATTTCCATTGTGGAGGTTCCCTTCGCAAAAATCAATATATTTTCGGATCACGACTCTAAATTGTTCGGAATTAGACTATAAAAAACGGTATTGCGCTTCAATCAAGCCGTTATACATGCCTTTTTTCGCAATTAGCGCCTCATGATTTCCTTGTTCTACAATTTTGCCGTGATCTAAAACGATGATGTCGTCCGCATGACGGATAGTAGAGAGGCGGTGCGCAATTATAAATGAAGTTCGTCCCGCCAGCAGCGTTTTTAAAGCTTCCTGTATGCTCAGCTCCGTTTCTGTATCGATGCTTGCCGTCGCCTCGTCCAAAATCAATAGCTTCGGATCCGCGAGCAATGCCCGGGCAAAGGATAGCAGCTGGCGCTGTCCCATCGAAAGGACATTTCCTCGTTCCTCTACCTGAGTGTTATAGCCGTCCGGCAGCGACATTATGAAATCGTGGGCATACACCGCTTTTGCCGCTTTCATGACCTCGTCATCGGTTGCGTTCAATCGTCCGTACCGAATATTATCGCGAATCGAGCCCGCAAAAATAAATGTATCCTGTAGGACGATACCGACCTGCGAGCGCAAGCTTTCAATGGTGACGTCGCGTATGTCGACTCCGTCAATTTTGACGCTGCCTTGGACGGGATCGTAAAACCGGCACAATAAATTAATGATCGTGCTTTTCCCGGAACCGGTATGGCCGACTAGAGCAATGGACTGTCCGGCTTTGACCTCTATGCTTATCCCTTTTAAAGCAGGCCGGTTCTTTTCATATTCAAATACGATATTTTGGAAAGACACATCGCCTTTAATGGACGGCAGCTCCCCTGCTCTCTCCGACTCCGCGACTGTGGTCTCTTCGTCGATAAATTCAAATATGCGCTCAGACGATGCCATAGCAATAAGAAGCTGAGAGTACATTTGGCCGAGCCGGTTGATGGGGTCCCAAAAGTTTCCGATATAGTTGGCATAGGCGACGAGCAGTCCGACCGTGATAGCGCCGCTTTGAATCAAAAAGGAGCCATACCAGAACAGAATGCATGTTCCAATTGCAGCCGTAACGTCAATGACGGGACCAAACGATTGATTAAGCGCCGAAGCTTTGTTCCACGATTTCATATTGTCCGTATTCATATGGTTAAAAAAGGCCATATTGTCCTTTTCCTGCACATAGGCCTGAGTTACTCTCATCCCTTGAATGCTTTCATTCAAATGCGCGTTGATGCGAGATTGCTTCATCCGAACGTCCTGCCAGGCAAAGCGGATTTTTTTGCGCAGCGAGGCCGAAACCAAAAACATAACAGGTACGGTAATCATAACCGCCAACCCGAGTTTCCAGTTGAACGCCAGCAAAATAACGACTATGCCAGCAAGCTGAATACAATCCATAAGCAAATTGACGACGCCGTTCGTAAACAAGTCTTGCAAGGCGTTGACATCGTTAGTCACCCGAACGAGCACGGAGCCAGCCGGCCTCTTGTCATAGAAGCGGAAGCTAAGTTTTTGAATATGGCGGAACAAATGATTCCGAAGATCGTAGATCACTTTTTGCCCGATGATGTTCGTATATTTAATCCGGTATGTATTTGCAATCCACTGCACGACATACAACAACAGCATACAAGCGCCCGTCAAAAGAAGCGCGCCCATGCTGCCGGAGCCCTTATCCGGGTCCACGATCCGGTCGATCACGACGATCATAAGCGAAGGAACCGCCAATCTTGTGAGCGTTCCGATGATCATCATCAAAATAACGGGCGTCATTTCCTTTTTGTACGGCTTCATATAGGAAAACAATCGGCGCAGCTGCTCCCAGTTAAACGGTTTCTCGATGGCATCGTCGTCTTGGTAAACAAACCGTTCATGTCGACTGCGGCCCTTTAACGTCTTTTTGCTGGCACTCATATTCCGGCTTCTCCCCTCAGTGGCGCAATGACTGTGGCTGCATCCACTGGTTCAAATGCCGAATAATCGCCGTATTGAATAAGATATGTGTCCCGGTAAGGCCCATCTTGCGAAATAAGTTCCGAATGAGTGCCGCTTTGGACGATCCGGCCTTGATCCAGTACAAAAATTTCATCCGCATGGCGCAGCGAAGAAATCCGGTGAGCAATAATAAAGGTCGTTCTGCCGGCCATCAATTGTTTAAACCCGGCTTGAATCTCATGCTCCGTTTCCATATCGACGGCGCTTGTCGCATCGTCCAATAGTAAAATACGCGGATTTTTAATTAGCGCTCTCGCGATGGCAATCCGCTGCTTTTGTCCCCCTGAAAGTCCCATGCCGCGCTCTCCCACCACTGTGTCGTAGCCAAGCGGCAGCTCCATAATAAAATCATGCGCTTTGGCCAGTTTCGCCGCATGCACAATTCCCTCGTCAGTAGCATCCTTAACGCCATAGGAAATGTTGTCGCGAATAGAGGCGGAAAACAGAAAGGTTTCTTGAAATACCGGAGCTATGCAACGGCGCAGCGAAGCTACATCCAGCTGGCCGATCTCGATGCCGTCTAGCGTAATACTGCCTTGCTTCGTATTGTACGTCCTCATAAGCAGTTGAATGATCGTTGATTTGCCTGAACCGGTGCTGCCAAGCAAGCCGATGACGGAGCCGCTCGGTGCGTGAATGTTAATATTCGTTAGTGCCGCCGATTTGTCCGGATAATGGAACGTGACGTTTTGAAAGCGGATATCGCCCTTTACGGTTGCCGCATCAAGCTCTATCGCCGCTTCCTCATTTTTGACATGGACGGGCTCGCCCAGCAGCCCTAGCACTCTTTCACCGGATGCTTTAAACTGCGTGTAGTTGTTGATATGAAAGCCAAGTCCCCACATCGGGCCGATAATGTACCAAATAAGACTGAAAAAAGCGACAAATTCGCCGAGCTGAAGCGATTCGTTCATAACCATCGCTCCTCCGGCTACGAGCAAAATAACGGCGCTTATATTGGCTGCAAGCTCCATCGCTGGAAAATACTTGGCCCAGAGCAGCGCGGCGCCAACTTGATTGTTTTTGTACTCTTCGCTTCTAACGGAAAATTTGGACACTTCATGGCTTTCCCTTGCAAAAGATTTGACCGTGCGGACGCCCGTAATATTTTCCTGAACCGCTGTCGTGAGGTTGCTCATCGCCTGCCGCATTTCTCGGAAGGCGGGATGGATCAGCTTTTCAAACCGCAAAGCCAAAAATACAAGCACCGGAATCGTCGCTAGCGTAATGAGAGTGAGCTGCCAGTTCAAATAAAGCATCATCGCTCCGCCAAATACGACCATAAGCGCCATGTTTAAAATTTGTGCAAAGCCGAATCCGATAAAGTTGCGGATCGCCTCCAAATCGGCCGTCAACCTCGACATTAAATCGCCCGTTTTGGCTTTGTCATAGTATTGTGCGGATAACGTTTGAAGCTTGTCATAGAGGGCGTTTCGCATCCGAAATGCGACCCTGTTGCCCAGTCTTCCGCCAAAAAAACCATGCAGAAATTGATTGAACGCTTTTAAAGTAATGACGCCAATGACAACGAGCGCCAGCTGCGGCACAAGATCGAAGCGTTCCGGACGAATGACATCGTCAATCAAATATCGAAGCAAATTCGGATAAACAAGTCCTAACGCAGTCGCGCACATTAAAAATAAGATGGATAGGATCAAAAACTTTCTCTCCGGCATATAAAATGCTTTCAACTGCTTCAGTACGTCC
This sequence comes from Paenibacillus sp. GCM10027627, assembly GCF_042675505.1. Taxonomy (NCBI): domain Bacteria; kingdom Bacillati; phylum Bacillota; class Bacilli; order Caryophanales; family Paenibacillaceae; genus Paenibacillus; species Paenibacillus sp. GCM10027627. The sequence continues at coordinate 651,720 of NZ_JBHTHB010000001.1, read as the reverse complement.
AACTCGGCCAGCTCCCTCTCTCTTTTTTAGTATGAAAGAATCGTATCAGCATCGGTTTAGCGGATCAAATTCGAAAATTTTGCGAATTTTTAAGTGAAACCGCTTAAACTGCCAATATGGAAACGGAGCAGCGCTTATGCTTTCTAATCGTCTTAAATCGTTGCCAAAATGTGCGTATTACTCCGTTTTTGCACAAAAACACACTAATAATAAAAAATGCTTATAACAGGCAATACATGCCTGGTATAAGCATTTAGCGATTTTTGCGATCATAGGAGGACGTTCCTAAGCCGATTATAGATGAATTAGCTTATCGTGAAGCTGCTTCATCTGATCCAACTGAGTATGATCCGTAAGCGAAGTCCGTTTCCCGTCCGCATAGGCGGTTAAATCTTGGTGCAGCTCTGTTTTTGCTTGAAGGGCCGCCTTCTCCCATTCTTGTTCGTAGTGATGGGTCCACATAACCGCTACGTTCCCCGTCCATTGCTGCAAAGCAGGAGCAAGGAGAGCTTCCAGCTCTTTGCGGAGCAGCGTTTTGCCATCGCCTTCAAAAAATTGCCTTGGCGATTTAAATCGGCCCCACAGCCATTTGGCGTCGATGCCCTCCGCTTCCCAATCTTTTGCCTCTTCAGGCGCAATCAAGCTCTGGATGGAAAATGGCAACGCCGAGTACTCCGCCACATACGATTCAACCGTTTCACAGCACCGTTCGTACTGTTGCTTTAAAGAAGCGACAATCGCCCGCTCCATTCGAAGTGTCGTCGCAAGTAGCTCTTGTGAAAGCTCCCTTTGCATCAACCGCTGCAGCTCTAGCCAAGCCGTCCAAATGACGCGGCGCAGCTCTCTGCCATCATCCTGAAGCGTAGAGGGGTTAAAAGCCAAGTGGTAAAAGTCTCCGAATCGGTATTGCAGCCTTTGGATGACGTAATATAAAAGTTCCTGAGCTTCTTGCTTCATGCCTTCCGGCAACGATCCGCCCTTCAGCTCTTCAAGCGGAAGCTCTGCACGCCGAAGCGATTGTTCCAGTTCAACTAGTTCCTTCTCCCGCACAGAAGCGTCGCCTTCGGCTCCGCGAAGCCAGCCTCCAACCCGCTCGATTGCGCGCCCCAGCTCCAAATGAGCGGATTCTACGGCAAGCCGGCCAAGATCATTTTGAATAAAGGAAAGGAAAGAATGTTGAAACTCAAGCATCCGGGACTGCTCCAGCAGCTTCTCGTTTCCGTCCATTTTGCCATCCAGCGCTTGAATGCTGGAAACCGGGAATAAGCGAGGCGAACGAATGGAATGTTGCAGCAGGTTGCTCTCTACATGTCGCAGAACACCTTGAAGCTCCTCTTCATCCGAAGCCAAATCGGCCGCGTTGACGATAAAAAACATTTTATCTAGCTCAAACTGGTCCTTCACCCGGCCAAGCTGATCCAAAAATTGACGGTCCGCTTGGGAAAAGGCATGGTTGTAATACGTCACGAACAAAACGGCATCGGCATTTTTAATATAGTTGAAAGCAACTCCCGTATGCCGCGCATTGACGGAATCGGCTCCCGGCGTATCGACAAGCACAATACCCTCTCTTGTTAACGGACAATCATAGTGGAAGTCGATTTCGCTAACAAAACAAGAACGAGACTCCTCTGCGACATAACGGACATATTCCTCGCGCCCGCATTTTAACTCCTTGCCAAGCAACTGCTCATGCTCCTGCCAGCCTGCTCGTGCCGCACGCAAAAAGCTGTAATGAGGCCGCCCTCCCGCTCCAATCGATTGCGGCGTAAGACGGTCGATCGCCTTCATCAATGCGCTGGCATCCGGCAAATGCTGCTCTGTCGCCTGTTCGCCCAGCAGCGATAATGAATAACGCAAATCCGCCAATACCGCCTCTTTCGATTTCATCACTACGCGCGCTTCCCCATGCGCGTAATGCTCGTTGGAGGGCATCAAGCGGTTAATGGCTGCTGTAGTCGGGTTAGGAGACACAGGAAGAACGGAGTCTCCTATTAACGCGTTGGCGAGCGACGATTTGCCCGCACTAAAGGCGCCAAACAAAGCGATTGTAAATTTGCTGCTTTGCAACCGCGCTGCTTTTTCTTTCATGGCTGAAGCAGCGGAACGAAGCGTCGGATGCGGCTCCAGCATTTCTGCTGCTTCAAGCAACCGTGCAGCCGCTTGCCTTTGCGCGGACAAAGCAGGTTTGCCCTCCGTGCCAAAACCGGAATCTATCGCGGCAACGTTGTTTGTCGCAAGCGCCCGCTGCTGCGCTGCTTCCAGCCCAGCTGTTTCGGCAGACGCCGATCCGTCAGCTTTTGCATCGCTTACCGCACTTGCCTCGCGTATAGGGTGGGCACTTGTCCCGATGCTTGCTGAATCGTTTGAAGCCGGCTCCGGCAAAGAAGGTACAGCTGCCGGCTCCGGCAAAAAGCTGCGCAGCTTCTCCGCCCGTTTATCGGCATTAGACTCCATGGCCGTGAGCCGTTCAAGAGCGCCTGCCTGTTCCGTCAAAGAAGCCAGCTCTTGCGATATTTGTTCGGATTCCTTTTCGCTGGCAACGGATGCAAAGGATGTAAGCTCGTCGATGACATCGAGCCCGTGTTGCCTGTATACGCCTTTAATATCTGCAGCCAATTCTTTGCTGTAGATCATTGTGTATTCATTGCCCATGACAGCGCCTTGCTTTACGCGCGCGATCATCCAGCTAGAGTCGGGAAGCCACGATAAATGCGCGGCAAGCCTCTCCTCCATTTTTTCGGATGGATATCGAATCGCTGAGCCTGCGTTGCGAAGCAACTGCTTGACATGCCATTCGATTGCTGCGCCGATTAAGGCGCTCAGCTCGCCAAGAAACGCGTTTGCACGACGCTCCTGCTCTGCGGCGGTTTTGGCGCCAGAAAACAACAAACCCGTTTTAAAACCCGGCTTTCGGCTTTCCAAAAACTGATGAGCCAAATCTCGCAAACCCGCAGGCGTAATATTGGCATTGTCCAGAATCGATTGCAATTCCAGACGAAGCTTCCCTCGGTAATTGTCCCGCTCGGAAGACAACCGGCTAAGCGAAGCTTGCAAGCGCGCTCTTTCCTCCGCCACTTTTTTGGCTGTCTCTTCTCCTCCGGCCTCTTCCAGCAAACGGTCGCGTTCCGGCTGCTCCAAATCATCGGCCCATTTCAAATGAGATTCCAATAGATGACGAAGGGAAGCATCGACGCTATAGACGCAAAGCTCCTGCCTCATTGTAGCAAGCGTCTTTAATAACCCGGCCAGCTTATCCCATTCGTGATGAGGATGCTGCGGATGCCGGAGCGACAAATAAACGATCCCTGCCGGCTCCAAATGCCAGGCTTGAAACGCTTCCTCCACACTCCTCCGATAGGCGTCGAAACTAAGCTCGCGATCGCGATGTTTATCAATCTGATTTACGATAAAATATAAGGGCTTTCCCCAATCCTTTAATTCTTTTGCAAACGCAAAATTAATTTCGGACTGGACATGATTGTAATCCATTACATAGAAGACGACATCCGCCAAATGAAGCGCCGACTCCGTCGACATCCGATGAGCGTCATCGGTCGAATCAATGCCCGGCGTATCAAGAAGTACGATGTCAGAACCAAGCGTTTCGCTCGGATAAACAATCGACACAGATAAGTAACGCTCGCCGTCTACGCAATATTGATCCAACTCGTCAATCGGGACTTCTGCCTGAATCGTCTTGCCGTTTTCCGCTACCTTTACTACTGCCGCATAAGCCCTCTCGCCGCCGCGAATCGAAACGACATTCGCGCTTGTGGGGATAGGACTTGAAGGAAGCAGTTTTGCTCCGCATAATTGATTGACCAATGTCGATTTGCCCGCCGAAAAATGTCCGCATAAAGCGACAGTAAGCCGACCTTCGGTCAGCTTACTGTTCAGCTCGCGCGCTTGCCGCCCGCGGGTATGATCTCCAGCATCGGTCATCGCAGCGGCTGCCGCCTGTATAGCTTCCGCTATGCCCTGTACCGTCATCACTGTCATCTCCTGATGTTCTCCTAAACGGCTTCCTCTTCGTCAGAAGGCAAGCAAATTTCGAATACATTGCCATGCTGCAAGATCATGATGTTACGCTCTTTTTCTTTCATCACAACAACTTCCGGCTTAATCCGCATACGTTCGATATATTGGTCCGGCACGTCTCCCGATCCGCTTACTGTAATGCCTTCAATAACAATATCCTCATTTTCCGCTGGAGGGGATTGCAACACTTGCTCGTAAATGTCGGAAAAAAGCTCAAAATTATTGGTATACACGGAAATACATTTCATATTCATCATCCTTCGTTCGCTATTTTGGTTTTTATTGCTTTATTTTTGGTTTTAACCGCCGGCTTCATACGTACCTTGCCTTCCTTGCAGCCATCCAGCAAGGGGCAAATTGGACATTGCGGATTTTGTGCTTTGCAATGATAACGTCCAAAAAAGATAAGCCGATGGTGCGTGATCGTCCATTCATCCTTCGGAACAAGCTTCATGAGCTTCTGTTCTACAGCTAAAACGGAATCTTCCGCTTTGGCAACGCCGAGTCGCTTTGATACCCGGTCAACATGAGTATCCACCGCGATCGCAGGTACGCCAAAAGCGTTTGACATGACCACATTTGCCGTCTTGCGGCCAACGCCGGGCAGCTCTGTCAGCCCCTCGTGACTCTCCGGCACTTCTCCATCGTATTTGTCGATTAAAATGCGGGACAACTTTTGAATATTGGACGCTTTGCTCCTAAACAGGCCAATTCGTCTAATATCGTTTTCCAGTTCCTCCAAAGGCACCGCCAAATAATCTTCAGGAGTCTTATACTTTTGAAAAAGCGTTGCCGTAACTTTATTTACAGTTTCGTCTGTACATTGCGCCGACAACAAAACGGCGATCGTTAATTCAAAAGGATTGTCATGGATCAGTTCGCAATGCGCATCCGGAAACATATCGGCGATGGTATCCAATATATGACGCATCTTTTGCTTTGCATTCATGGCAAGCCCCCACTTCATCACTATCGTTCAAAGTGTAGCGAAAATTGCATCGGTTCGCAACCTTTAATCCTTATTATTCATGAAAAAACTGCCCGGAAGGGCAGTTTTTTCACAAAACGTTCCTGCTTTTCGGATAGATGAGGCAGGATGCTCATATTAACCGTTCGAGGCGTTGCTCATCACTTGCACTTTCACCGCTGTTGTGCCAACGTACGATACTTGAATCGCATTTCCTGCAATAAGTTGTCCTAAAGTGCCTTTGGTTCCGTTAGCCAAAATGACTTCGGCGTTTGCAACTAAAATATCATAGGTGTCGTTGACCGCAGTTTTGATTTTTACTTTTTTGTTCAATACATCGACAGATACAAGCTCATATCGGTCTGTGCGGTGAACTTGGATCGACAAAGCTTCCATTTTGTTAAGATTTAATACAAGCGTAACGACGTCTCCTGTTTTCAAATCAAGGTGAGTAGCCGAAGGTTTGTCTAAAAGTCCTATCGACGTATTCGTATACGGCAGTTTTACAGGTACGCCTTCGGTTGTCATGAGGGTGATCGATTTGTTTTTGACGTCGATTTCCGTAATCGTTCCCGTGTAGTTAAGAACAAACCTTAATGAAACAACGCTATTGCCCGTATATCTTAAAACCACGTGAACGTTTTGTTTCGCCATCGTCATAGCTGAAGTTAAATCCATCGCTGTGCCCATATAATCAAATTTAGTTTTATCCGTTAGTTTGAGCGCTACAGGCTCATTATTGGAATCTACCACTAAAATAATTTTGCGGGCTTCATCGAATGATGTAATCGCCGCTCCTGCCAGCACTTTAATGTCACGGTTAGTAACTTTAACTTTTGTTACTTGATCCTTGTCATTTAAAGTAACTTCCACTTGATCGATATGATCCCCGGTTTTAATCAGATCGTCAAAAGTAGCATTGATCAAACCGCTAATTTCAACAGTAGCACCCGGCGCGACATATTTCGAGATAAGTTCTTTCTCTTTTGTTTTAATCGTAACAACTTTTTGATCGGCCGATACGAGCTCGCCAGACAGTTGTGTTTGAACCGGCGCTGCCGCCGCAACAATTTTAATCGCTACCGGCTTGGAGCGGAATTTATCTTGGATGACAGAAATCTGAGCGTTCGGCTTCAAATCCAAGATGGAGATGGCTTTGCCATCCGAGTTTTCAATAATGAGATTTTTGTTATAGTTGATGGCAACCGGCTTGTCTTTAATCCATACGTAAATGATGCTCTCTTCAGCATTATATCTGGCATAAGTGCCCGTAATCGTTTCAACATGCTGAACGTCGCCCTTTACCTCGACATAAAGTGCCTTTCCATCCTTAGCAATAACGGTGGCATCCCCATATTCCAGAAGCTGGTCCTTTTTGATTGGCTTCTCCGTATTGTAGTGATAGTAGAGCGTATTGGCATCCAATGTATACGTTGTTTCTTTATCATCCTTGTAAAGAGTCAGAGCGTTTTCTGCGAGATCAGAAACGATGCCGGCCGTCTGCCCTTCATAATTGACCGGATAGGCAGCTTGCGCTCTGCTAAACAAGGTCGCTAAGCTAGCGCGGGTAACGGACTTGTTAGGAGCAAACGTATATTGATCCATCCCTTTTACTAGACCAAGCTGCACCGCTGCATTAACGTAACCTTTGTAAATGGCGTCAATTTCCGCTGCGTCCTTAAAGCTTGACGGCGTATTTTTGAGCTGCTCTGCTACAGCCCCTTGACCAATCGCCTTTACAATCAGCTTCGTTACCCATTCGCGGCTCGCAGGCTTCGTTCCCCAAGTATTCGCTTTGTCTGCGGAGGCCAGCTTATACTCCTCTTCGCGGTCCAGCAATCCTTTTGTAAATGCCAGTTCCACATACTTTTTGTAAAAGTCGGTAACGACAAACGATTTATCAAATACAATAATCGAACTGTCGTCCGCTTGACTTACTAATCCAGAGAATTTTAAAGCTAATAATACAGCTTCTTGTTGCGAAACGTTTTTTTCAGGTGCAAAGGTTACTTTTCCGTTTACTTCGTAGCCTGTGATCACCTTTTGCAAATAGAGCTTAGCGATATGCTTCTCCGCCCAATGGCCCGGAGCAACGTCGGTAAACGGCGTAGTCGACACAAGCGCTTCCGCTCTTACGGCAACTGGCGAAGACAGGACAGCCGTTCCGCTTCCTGTCACCAGCGTAATGGCTAACGCTCCAGTAAGAAGCTTTTTCCACGTATTAGAATCTATCGGCATTATAGTAGTCTCCTTCTATTTGAAGCATACATGTTGAAAATTATCTTTTGATAGGATGATCCAGCTCTACATGGCCCATCAAGCTTTCTACCGCTTCGCCTACGACAAGCAATTCGATTTCTTCTACAAATGGAAATTGGAAAATCGTACTTTTCATCGTCTCTATCATTTGCAGCTCTCCCGGCGCTCCCAAACGGGCTTCATCCGGAATATGAAGATCAACCGTAAACTTGCCTTCTTTCAGTTCGGAGGATAATACGTGCACACCCTTCCACAACGAAACGCCGCTGCCGTCCACTTCTTTCTGCAATTCGGCAAAAGCCGCCTTGACGAAGTCCTCATCGGTTGTGCCCTTTAACGTCACTGTGCGCTCCACCATTCCTTCAAGCTCTGAACTTGAGCTATAAATAATGGCATCCCTTTGCTCTTCAGTCGGGGCATTTGAGGTCTCAGGCCGGGTCTCCCCCCCAGTACCGCCTGTACTTCCATTGTCACTAGGTGTAGCTGTAACAGCAGCGCTAGGTTGCACGGACGAACCGGATTCCGGTCCGCCTTTTGTCTCTGCGCCGCAGCCCGCTAGCACAGTCACGAGCAAGAGCGAAGCTAGCATCATTTGAAAGCTATGTTTGGTCTTAAGCATAAGCTTGGTATCCCGCCTTCTACTTCAGATTCAAATACGCTTTAATCCCTTTCGACAACTCAGCCGCGAATTTATTTTGGACGCTGTCTTTGAATAGCGCTTGAGAATCGATTGCGCTAGACAGATAGCCAGCTTCAATCAATACGGCAGGCATAGTCGTTTCTTTAATCACTTTAAAACCCGCTTTTCTGACGCCGCGATCGTTAAGCCCCGTTCCAGCGACTACATATTTATGAAGGAAGTTGGCAAGCGCCTTACTGTTTTCCTTGTAGTAATACGTTTCGGAACCGTTTACGCTCGTCTTGTCATAGCTGTTAGCATGTAAGGAAATAAATAAGTCCGCTTTTGCATTTTCGGCAAATTTAACCCGGTCCGCAAGTTCAAGAAACGTATCGTTGGAACGTGTCATATGTACCCGGATACGCTTGTCCTTCTCCAGTTCGGCTTTCAGCTTTAGCGCAGCGCTAAGATTAAACTCTTTCTCCGAACGTTTCGCCGTTTTGCTGAAAGCTCCCGGGTCCTTCGCGCCATGTCCCGCATCGATCACGATATCAAACACATCGTTGTTTACTGGAGGCTTAGGATCAACCGGCTTTGTTGGATTTGTCGGGTTAGTTGGATTTGTTGGATTCGTTGGATCAACAGGTTTTGTCGGATCGACCGGATCGACTGGAACTTCGGGTTCCGGCGGCACCTGCGCAGATGGCATTAAAGCAATGCTAAACGCATTTTCCTTTTCTGTGAGCACATATCCCGTATCGTCGCCAACCATAATAACCAATCGTGCGATGAGAGGATCGTTTTTGAATTGCGCAAAACGATAACCGGTAAGCAGCGCATTATCCGCGACTGAAACCGTTGTTTCTCCATTTACAAATTGACTCGAAAGCTCCGGCACAAAGGCCGTAAAGGCAAAATCGAAAACGAGTCGCTTCGGATTGCTTAACAACATTGGTTTTCCCGGCTTCTGAACGCCTGTGTGCGTAATTGTAATAATCGACTGCTCGTCCATCGCGATCCCGTTAATGTATCCTGTCGGCTTAGGCGCCACCGGATCTACCGGTTTCTCTGGCTCTACGGGCGGGGTCGTCTCGTTACTCATATGTACTTCTCGCTCGGCTTCTTTCCATTCAAACTTCAGTCCAAGCAGTTCCCCTACGAACCTTACGGGCACCATTGTTCTTTGGTTAATGAGCTTAGGAGCCGTCGTTGTCTCCATTACCGTGTCATTGACTTTGACTTTGGAATCGCCAATAATCAGCTCAATAACAGTACTGTCGTTTTTGACGGTCACCTTTTTGGCGACTGGCTCCCACTCCACCTTATAGCCGAGGCCTTCAGACAATATGGCTAGCGGAACAAACGTGGAACCGTTTTCGATCTTCGGTTCAACATCCGAAATAAGCTGCTTCCCGTTCAGAAATAGTTTGGGAGGCACTCCAGCGGCATGTCCTACCGAAGCGAACACGGAGAACAACAATGACATTAACAGCATAATGGATACAGATTTTTTCATTTCCCACCTCGATGACTGAATTGTCCCCCATCCGAATACGCACATTCGACATGCTGGACAAATCTATAGACGCATTCTGTCAGAAAAAGTTGCGTATAGAGGAAAAAAGAGGACAGCCCACACAATGGTCGGATGTCCTCTTCGTTGAATGCATTATACCAATCTTGCGACGTGTTTTTGCTCGTAGGCGGCGATTTTGTCCTCGTGTTGCAAAGTAAGACCGATATCGTCCAACCCCAATAGCAGAAACTGACGGCGATGCTCGTCGAGATCAAAAGCTAGATCCAAGCCATACTCGTCGGTCAGCTTTTTGTTCTCAAGGTCTACGCTCAATTTGTAGCCTTCGTGCTTAGCTGTGCGCTGGAACAAATCCTCCACTTGCTCTTCGCTAAGCTTGATCGGCAAAATGCCGTTTTTGAAACAGTTATTGTAGAAAATATCCGCATAAGACGGAGCAATGACAACTTGGTAGCCATAGTCCAAAATAGCCCAAGGCGCATGCTCACGGGAGGAGCCGCAACCAAAGTTTGCTCTCGAAATGAGAACGGAAGCGCCTTGATAACGCGGCTTGTTTGGCTCAAAATCCGCATTTATGTCTCCATTTTCATGAAAGCGCCATTCGAAAAATAGAAATTGTCCGAATCCGCTGCGCTCGATGCGCTTAAGAAATTGTTTTGGAATAATGGCGTCTGTATCTACATTGACCCGGTCAACCGGAGCTACGATTCCTGTTAGCTGTTTAAATGGTTCCATATTCGGTTATTCCCCTCTCCTCAAGGCAGGTTGCCTAGTTCAGCACTTCCGTTTTGATTTCCCATTCGCGTACGTCCGTGAAGCGTCCGTTCACCGCTGCGGCTACCGCCATTGCCGGAGAAACGAGATGCGTTCTTCCACCGCGTCCTTGACGGCCCTCAAAGTTGCGGTTCGAAGTCGATGCGCAGCGCTGACCCGGCTCCAGTACGTCCGGATTCATCGCAAGACACATGGAACAGCCCGCATCGCGCCACTCAAAGCCTGCATCTGTAAAGATTTTGTCCAAGCCTTCTTTTTCCGCCTGAATTTTTACGCGTCCAGAGCCTGGAACGACAATTGCCGTTACTTTCTCGCTTACTTGGTAGCCTCTAGCGATTTCAGCTGCAGCGCGCAAGTCCTCAATCCGGCCGTTTGTGCAGGATCCGATGAACACATAATCGATTTCGATTTCGTTCATTGGCGTACCCGGCTTCAGATCCATATATTCAAGCGCTTTTTCCGCTGCCTTGCGCTCGTTTTCCGTAGGAAGATCAGCAGGATTCGGCACTTTGGATGTAATGTCCGTACCCATGCCTGGGCTTGTGCCCCATGTTACTTGCGGGATGAGCGAGTCAACGTCGAAATCAACGACCGTGTCGTATTCTGCGCCTTCATCCGTCGTCAGCTGCGACCATGCCTCTACTGCGGCATCGAAGTCGGCCGGAGCGTACTGGCGACCGCGAAGATAATTAAACGTTGTTGCGTCTGGAGCTATTAGACCGGCGCGAGCGCCGCCTTCGATGGACATGTTGCAAACTGTCATCCGCTCTTCCATCGTCAAGCTTGTGATCGCATCGCCCGTATATTCGATAACGTAGCCTGTCGCAAAATCAGTGCCGTATTTCGCAATGACGCCAAGAATCAAGTCTTTCGCCGTTACGCCCGGTTTGCGCGAGCCGATAAAACGAACTTCCATCGTTTTGGCTTTCGATTGCTGCAAGCATTGAGTCGCCAGCACGTGCTCTACTTCGCTTGTGCCGATGCCGAATGCCAAAGCGCCGAACGCTCCGTGAGTGGACGTATGGCTGTCGCCGCAAACGATCGTTTTGCCAGGATGCGTAAGGCCAAGCTCCGGTCCCATAACGTGAACGACGCCTTGATCTACGCTGTCAAGATCAAATAGAGTAACGCCGAAGTCTTTGCAGTTTTGTGTAAGCGTGTCGATCTGCTGCTTCGAAATCGGGTCTTTAATGTTAAAACGGTCTTTCGTCGGCACGTTGTGGTCCATCGTTGCAAAAGTCAAGTCCGGGCGGCGGACTGGACGGCCGGAGAGGCGAAGACCTTCAAATGCCTGAGGCGAAGTTACCTCGTGCACAAGCTGCAGGTCGATATAGATAACGCTTGGTTTTCCTTCCTCTTGATGAATGACGTGATTGTCCCAAATTTTCTCAAACATTGTCTTTTTCGTCATTGCGTTCACCCCATCTATTCATTGTTGCTTGCCGCATTAGCCAGCCAAAATTAATTGTTTTTATCATACCATGTCATTCTTCATTCATCTAAGATATAATATCTATAATGACTATAGGTAATAACTATAAAGCAAAGCACTATAGGCTATAAATGATAGAGAGCGTCGTCTCTCTTCATTTCATTATCCTACAAATGGCTCGGAAGGAGAACTATCATATGGAACTAAGACAACTCGGCTATGTCATTCAAATTGCAAATGAAAAAAACTTTTCCCGGGCGGCGGACAAGCTGCATATTGCCCAGCCTTCGCTAAGCCAGCAGCTTTCCAAGCTTGAGCAGGAGCTTGGCGTACTTCTGTTTAGAAGGACGACCAACTCCGTCGAGCTGACGCAGGCGGGACAAGTTTTCGTTGCAAAGTCGCAAACCATTTTGGACGCCGTTGAGCAGTTGAAGCAAGAAATGGACGACATGGCGCAAATGAGACGGGGAAAATTGGTCGTCGGCACCCTTCCCATCACAGGCTCGCATGTTCTCCCCCTTGTCCTGCCCGCTTTCGGCGAACATTACCCGCAGATTGAAGTCGTGCTTGTAGAAGAGACGACCGCAAAGCTAGAGCAATTAACCGCAAGCGGAGGAACTGACTTAAGCCTTCTTTCGCTGCCGCTGATCGACACCTCTTTATCGTGGGAGCCTTATTTGGAGGAAGAAATATGTTTGGCCGTTCCGCCCCAGCACCCGTTTGCAACACGCAAGGATCCCATTGCGATCGGCGAGCTTGCGCAGGAGCCGTTTATCGGGCTTAAGCGAGGCCAAGGCTTCCGGCAAATTACGGTAGAGCTTTGCGAGCAAAAGGGCTTTACGCCGCGAATCGTGTTTGAAAGCAGCAACATTGAAACGGTACAATCGCTTGTGGCAGGCGGGATGGGCATCGCTTTTGTCCCTCAAATGCTGACCAGAACCAGAGGGGACGGCTTTGCCCCCGTCTATTTGAAACTTTCCTCAAAGCCTACCCGGACGCTTGTTGTCGCCAGCCGGAAAGGCCGCTACTTGTCCAAGGCGGCGCAAGCTTTTATTTCAACCTTAAATGACACGATAGCCGTATACAAAGATTCGCTTACAAAAATTAAATAGGCGTGGCTTATTCTAATGAGTACAGGCCGGGACGGCGATCTTCGAAAACCGGGATTTTGGAGCGCACCTGCTCAACCAGTTCCAGATCGATTTCTCCATAAAGGATCGTTTCTTCTTCACCGGCCTCCGCCACCACTTCACCCCATGGATCGATGATGAGCGAATGTCCGAAAAAGGTCGTTTCGCAGCTTTGTCCCATCCGGTTGCAGGCGATGACATACATTTGATTTTCAATCGCTCTTGCCGTAAGCAGCGTGCGCCAATGATGCAGCCTCGGATTCGGCCATTCCGCCGGCACAAACAGCATCTTGGCTCCTTGAAGCGCTAAAGTGCGGGCAAGCTCCGGAAACCGAATGTCGTAGCAGATCATCATGCCGGCCTGCTCTCCTTCGATTTGCAAGCCCCCTGGCTTGTCTCCCGCTTTTAAATATTTTTCTTCATCCATCAACCGGAACAAATGAATTTTGGAATAATTTCCAATTTCTTTCCCCTCGCGGTCAAAAGCATAAATCGTATTGTATACGCCGTCCGTTTTTGTCTCCGCAATCGAGCCGCCAACGATGCTGACTCCATTTGTTTTGCTGAAATCGGATAACAGCGCCCTTGTTTCTTCCCCGTTTCGATCAGCCAATTGCCGAATTTCCGTTAGGGCGTAACCCGTGTTCCACATCTCGGGCAATACGATAACGTCGGGTTTGCCTCCCTCTGACACAATGGATTGTTCGAGCATCGCCTTTAATTTGGCTTTATTAACTTCCGGCTTTCCCGCCTCGATGTGCATTTGCAGCAGCGCAATCCGCAATCGCTTGGACATATCGGCCATGCCTCCCTGAATGTTTTATTTCACTAATGATAACTTTTCATGGTTCCCTGTCAAGATGGGTAATTTAATGAAGAAGAAAGCGTACCCGATTACCCGACAAAGGAGTTTTGGATTTATGAAATCCCTGTATGGCAAAAGATTTCCTTTATTAATCGCCGCCTTTATCGCGGTATTGTCGCTGCTTGGCGCCCCTCTCCATACTTCGGCTTCTACTTTTGATGCAAAACCAAGTCCAGCGGAGCATGCCGCGGGACCGATTCAAGTGTTTGAAATTGCGGCCGGAAAAGTTGTCAAAGCGATGCCCAACGATGAACAGTTTCAAAAGATGGCGACGGAAATGGCCGCTTCCGTTACCGGGCTTGCCCCTCAGCTGACGGCGGATAGAAGCTGCACTTACGTATATCGCATTCCGCTCGCGAGGGACGCGGTTCTGACGACAGGAAACCACTCGGTAACGGCAAACGAGCTGTTCCTTTTTTATTGCAAGGAGGAGCCGCCTCTTTTATTGGCATTCGACAACGGCCACAAGCCGTATTTGTTCCTGTTTAACGCCGATATAGCTCCCTTTCTGAAAAAGGTCGGTTTGCCCTAAAATCCCGTCCGCCCTTGAAATACGCAATGTTCTTCAATTCTCCGCCCATTCGTGCTACATTATTGCTAATGTCTATTCGATAACGACTGACAAATAGCGTTTTAGCCAAGCGATTCGGAGCGTGATGAAATGGAAGCAGGAACACAAAAAGGGCGCATTCAGCCCGCGCAGCGGATGCAAGGATTGCCGACGCAATTTTTTGCGAGGCTGGTTGCAAAAGCGAATGCGCAAATTGCGAAAGGACGGGACGTCATTAATTTGGGACAAGGCAATCCCGATCAGCCTACCCCTCCCCACATTGTAACCCGTCTGCAAGAAGCAGCCGCTAACCCGTTATACCATAAGTACCCGCCTTTTAGCGGCTTTGCCTTTCTTAAAGAAGCTGTGGCAGCGAGATACAAGGAAGACTACAATGTTGATTTGGACCCGGCGACTGAGGTCGCGATTTTGTTCGGCGGAAAAACCGGATTGGTCGAAATAAGCCAATGTCTTCTCAATCCGGGCGATGTCTGCCTTGTACCCGATCCTGGCTATCCCGATTATTGGTCGGGCGTCGCTTTGGCGGGAGCGGAAATGTCCTTTATGCCGCTTAAGGAAGAAAACGGCTATTTACCCGATCTGAAGGCGATCGATCCTTCCATTGCCGAGCGGGCCAAGCTGATGTTTATGAATTATCCCAACAATCCGACTGGCGCCGTTGCCAATGCGGAGTTTTACGCTGAGGCGGTTCGCTTTGCGGAGAAACACGGAATCGTTGCCGCTAGCGATTTCGCATACGGCGCCATCGGCTTCGACGGCGCGAAGCCGATCAGCTTCTTGCAGACACCTGGCGCCAAAGAGGTTGGAGTGGAGTTTTATACGTTGTCGAAATCTTACAACATGGCAGGCTGGCGCGTAGGCTTTGCTCTTGGAAACCGCGATATCGTAGCTATGATCAACTTGATTCAGGATCATTACTATTGCAGCCTGTTTGGCGGCATTCAGGAAGCAGCGGCGCTAGCATTGACCGGACCTCAGCAATGTGTAACGGAGCTGTCAGCTACATACGAACGCCGCCGCGAAGCTTTATTTGCCGCGCTGGACGAGATTGGCTGGAAGGCTTCCCGTCCAGGCGGCTCCTTCTTCTGCTGGCTTCCCGTCCCTGCGGGCTACACCTCGGAATCGTTTGCCGACAAAGTGCTTCTTGAAGCAGATGTCGTCGTAGCGCCTGGCGTCGGCTTTGGCACTCATGGCGAAGGGTACGTGCGGCTTGGCCTTTTGTCAGACGAGGCAAGGCTCCAAGAGGCTGTTCGAAGAATCGGAAACTTAGGCCTTTTTTAAAGCTTTTGCGCATCACAATGGTGGTTTGCCTTTCTTTACAGAGCAGTGCGATCATGTTATCCTTAATTTAGTATATATTTGAAACGTGATGACGGGACCAGTAAGCAGAACAGGCCTCCTCCAGAGAGTAAATTCCATCGGCTGAAAGAATTTACGGTTGGCCCCTGACGAACCTACCTCCGAACGGCCGGCGACAAGCCGGACAGCTCCTCCTGTTACGAGGGTCAAAGATGGACAGTCCGCTTTTATCGCAAGAGCGGTTGTCAACGAAGGTGGTACCGCGGAAGCATTAGACTTTCGTCCTTTATGGACGGAAGTCTTTTTTGTTGTCACGAATTTGGGATAGGATGGGTGGAACATGTCGGAACGTATCGTAGTGAAAATCGGGAGCAGCTCCCTCACCTCCGAGGAAGGTGGGCTCAACCGGGAACGAATTCGTTTTTTCGCATCAGAGCTGGCGTCCAGACATTCGCAGGGCGAAGCTGTCATGCTCGTTACATCAGGTGCGGTAGCGGCGGGCTTCCGGCAAATCGGCTATACGGCAAGGCCAAAAGCCGTTCACGAAAAGCAAGCGGCGGCCGCCGTCGGTCAAGCCCTGCTCATGCAAGCGTATCAGGAAGCTCTTAGCCAGTACGGCATCGTAGCGGCGCAAATTTTGCTCACGCGAGCGGATTTCTCCAACCGGAGACGAATCCAAAATGCGTTAATGACCATTGAAGAGCTGCTCAAACAACGCATTATTCCTATCATTAATGAAAACGACACGGTGGCGACCGATGAACTCGTTCTCAAATTTGGCGACAACGACAACTTGTCCGCGCTCGTCGCAGCGATGACGAAAGCCGCAAAACTCGTTATTATTACGGATATGGACGGCCTGTACACCGAGGACCCAAGAAAAAATCCGCAGGCTGTAAAAATAGAACGCGTCGATCAAATTTCCGAGGAGATTATGAAGCTGGCTGGCGGTGCGGGTTCTGCCGTCGGAACGGGCGGCATGCGCTCCAAAATAGAAGCGGCCCGAATCGCCATGCGCGGTGGGGTTCGTGCATTTATCGGGAAAGTGCAGCAGGATGGAGATTTAAGCAGCGCTGTAGAAGGCACGGGAAGAGGCACTTATTTTGATACTAAGCTGCACAGTCTCCCAATGAAGAAGCAGTGGCTTGGCTTTCATTCCATGCCGCAAGGAAAAATTACAGTCGACGACGGCGCCGTCAGCGCATTGCTTATCGGGGGCAAAAGCCTCCTTCCTGCTGGCGTCACTCTCAGCGAGGGCGACTTTCACCCTGGCGATGTAGTCGAAGTCATCAACCGGCAAAACGAGATTTTGGGGCGCGGCGTCGTCAATTACGCCTCTTGGCAGCTGCAAGCGGCAGCTGGGCTCGGCACGGAAGAGGTAGCGCGCCGCGTCGACGTGACCCGCATCGAAGTGATTCACCGGGATGAATGGATTACGCTGAAATAAGGGATCGAAACTAGGATGAAACGGGAGGGAACTGGTATGATAAGCGAAGTGAGAGAAAAGGCGGCTTTGGCCGGGGAAGCGGCCGCTGCCATGAACAAGTTGACGACGGAGCAAAAAAATGAAGCTTTGACGGCGATGGCGAATGCGCTATTGGCCCGAAAGGAAGAAATTATCGAAGCGAATGCGGAAGATTTGCGCCGCGGGAAAGAGCTTGGCACAAGCCCTTCCCTGCTCGACCGTTTGGCTTTAAACAGCGAACGGATGGAAGGCATCGCGGAGGGCCTTAGTCAAATCGTCGCATTGCCCGATCCCGTCGGCGAGCTGCTGGAATCGTTTGAGCGGCCAAACGGCATGAAAGTGGAGAAAATACGCGTTCCGCTCGGAGTGATCGGCATGATTTACGAGGCGCGTCCTAACGTAACCGTCGACGCTGCTGGCCTCTGCCTCAAAACAGGCAACTGCGTTGTATTGCGGGGAGGCTCTGCCGCCATTTCGTCGAACCGCAAAATCGTTGAAGTGCTAAGAGACGCCGTCCGAAATACCGCCTTGCCTCCAGATGCCATTCAATTGATTGAGGATGGCGATCGGGCTTCCGTTAATGAGATGCTGAAGCTTAACGGCTTGCTTGATGTCGTCATCCCTCGCGGCGGAGCGGCTCTTATCCGCAATGTCGTCGAAAATGCGACTGTACCCGTTATTGAAACCGGAGCCGGAATTTGCCATGTGTTCGTTGACGATACAGCCGACATTGCAATGGCCGCCTCTATCGCCTTTAATGCGAAGGTACAGCGCCCTTCCGTATGCAACTCAATGGAAACTTTGCTCCTTCACAAAACCGTAGCCGAAGCGCATCTTGCCGAACTTCTTGCGCCGCAGTATGGCGCATCGGTTGAAATAAGAGGCTGCGAGCGAACTCGTACGCTAGTGGAAGGCATTGCGCCTGCAACTGAAGAAGATTTCGCCACAGAATACAACGACTATATTTTAAATGTGAAAATAGTAGATTCCTTTGACGAAGCGCTTGCTCACATCCGGCGGTACGGCACCAAACATTCCGAGTGCATCGTAACGGAGACTGCCGACCATGCGGAGCGCTTTTTGCAAGAGGTCGATGCTGCCGCAGTCTATCATAACGTTTCCACCCGCTTCACCGACGGCTTCGAGTTCGGCTTCGGCGCAGAAATCGGCATCAGCACGCAAAAGCTTCACGCTCGCGGGCCAATGGGATTGCCGGCGCTCACTTCGACCAAATACCGGATCTATGGAAACGGACAAATTAGAGGATAATTGTTTTAGGAGGAATGGAACCATGACTACACTTACACAAACCGGCATCGCATCCATGGCTATCTGCTTCTATGGAGCAGGTTCCATGGCGGAAGCCATCGCTCGCGGCCTCATTTCCGAGAAGCTCGTTGAGCCGGGAAAAATCTCAATGCTTAACCGTAGCAATAAAGACCGTCTAGCGGAGCTGCATGAGAGGTATGGCGTTCAAACCGTCATTCAAGGTTCATCCAATGAAAACTTCCTGCAGGAAGCCGACATTATTTTTCTCGCCATGAAACCAAAAGACGCTGCGGAGGCGCTAGCCTATCTCGGTCCGATGCTTAAGCCGAATCAGCTCATCGTTTCTGTCATTGCTGGATTGTCTATTGCCTCTATGGAACGGTTGCTTGGGGAAAACCAGCCGATCGTTCGTTCCATGCCCAATACGTCCAGCACGATAGGACTAGGCGCAACCGGCATCAGCTACTCGAAGCATGTTACGCCAACCCATCGCCTCATAGCGGAGGCGATGTTCCAATCAATCGGCATTAACGCCGTCATAGATGAGCCCCTGCAGGAGTCGATCACCGGCGTGTCTGGAAGCGGACCTGCCTATGTTTATTTCGTTATGGAAGCGATGCTGAAAGCGGCTGATGAGATGGGGCTTGCTCCCGATATGGCCAAAGAGCTTGTCGTTCAAACCGTTTTGGGCGCGGCACAGATGGTCAAACAGACTGGCGAAAGCCCGGAACAGCTGCGCCGCAAAGTGACGTCGCCTAATGGAACAACGCAAGCCGCTATCGAAACGATGGCTGAGGCGGGATTGCCGGAGGCGCTTATAAAAGGAATGCGCCGTTCCGCCGAACGCGCCGGAGAAATCGGAGCCGCTATCGAAAGGAGTCTTGCGGAATGAGCCAAGTATGTATTGCCACTTACCGTTCCTACGACGATAAGGCCGATTTTCATAAAAAAGCATTGTCCATTGCGGTCGGTTTGACCGTCGGCAGCTGGACGGAGCTGCCGGAAGCGCAAAAGGCCGACATGGAAAAGCATCTCGGCAAAGTGTTGTCCGTCGACGCGCATGAGTCCAGCCTACCGGGAGAACGTTTTGCAGATATCACAATTGCGTATCCAGACATCAATTTCAGCCGCGACCTTCCTGCCCTGCTCGTTACAGTGTTTGGCAAGCTGTCCATGGACGGACGCATCAAGCTGCTCGATCTTGATTTTTCAGAGTCGTTCGCATCCGCCTTCCCAGGTCCGAAATTCGGCTTGCAAGGGGTTAGGGAGCTGCTTGGCGTCGATGACCGCCCTCTGCTTATGAGCATTTTCAAATCGGTTGTCGGCCATGATCTGCCGAACTTGCAAGAGCAATTTTACAAGCAAGCGCTTGGCGGAGTCGACCTGATCAAAGATGATGAAATATTGTTCGAAAATCCGCTCACTCCTTTGGAGAAGCGTGTTGAAGCCTGTATGGAAGCGGCACGCAAAGCACAACAAGAAACGGGTCAGAAGCTGCTTTACGCCGTCAATTTGACGGGTCCAACCTCGCAGCTTGCCGCCAATGCGCGCAAAGCGATTGACGCTGGCGCCAACGCTTTATTGTTTAATGTGCTTGCTTACGGCTTCGATGTGCTTCATGAGCTCAGCAGCGACCCGACCATTCGTGTGCCAATCGCCGCGCATCCGGCTATGGCGGGAGCGATCTATCCATCGCCTCATTACGGAATCAGCGCTTCTTTATTGCTTGGCAAGCTCATGCGGCTGTCCGGCGCCGACCTTGTTCTTTTCCCATCGCCTTACGGCTCCGTCGTGATGCCGAAAGAAGAAAACTTGGCTGTCAAGGACGCTCTTATGCAGCCGTTCCATGGACTTAAATCCAGCTTCCCGGTGCCTTCCGCAGGCATCCATCCCGGATTGGTGCCGCTTATTCTGAAAGATTTCGGCACTGATGTCGTAGTGAATGCCGGGGGCGGTATTCACGGCCATTCGATGGGCACCGCCGCAGGCGGACAAGCGTTCCGCCAAGCTATTGACGCAGCGGCAAACGGCATTCCGCTTCAAGAAGCTGCGGCACAAGCGGGCAATGAAGCTCTTCACGCCGCAATTCAAGCTTGGGGGATTAGAGAAGCATGACGACAGCACAGAACTCACACAATGGAAACGCCAAAAAAACGATCGTCTTTTGCGATTTCGACGGGACGATTACCGTTAACGACAACATCATCGCCATCATTAAACACTTTAATCCCGAGGGCTGGGAATCGATAGCGGAGAGAACCATTTCAACCGAACTGTCCATTCAAGAAGGAGTCGGAGCTCTGTTCCACCTCCTCCCTTCTTCTAAGCAGGAAGAGGTCGTCTCTTATGGCGTCTCCAACGTTCGCATCCGAGAAGGATTTGGGCAGTTTCTAGACTACTGCAAGGAAAATGACATTGAATTTTACGTGACCAGCGGTGGCATCGACTTTTTTGTTTATCCCGTACTGGAGCAATTCAATATCGCAAAAGACCATATTTTTTGCAACGGCAGCGACTTTTCAGGACAGCGCATTGAAATCCAATGGCCGCATCCTTGCGATGAGCATTGCACGAACAAATGCGGCATGTGCAAAACGACGATTATGCGTCGTTTTCCAGAATCGGAATATCATCGTATTATTATTGGCGACAGCGTAACCGACTTTGAAGGGGCGAAGCTTGCGAATGCCGTTTATTCCCGCTCCCACTTGACGACCAAGTGCCGTGAGCTGGGACTCGCTCATACCGAATACGAAACGTTCCACGATATCATCGCCGCCATGAATCAAGAAAGGAAGACTGTGCATGAGCTTTAGCAACATTAGAACCGAGGACAAGCAGCAAGCCTTGTCCGAATTAAGGGAAGTAAAGGAACTGTTTGCTTCGCGGGGCTGGTTTCCTGGCACTAGCGGTAACCTCTCCGTCCGTGTCGGCGACTATACGCCGGAGCAATTCCAGTTCGCCATCACGGCAAGCGGCAAAGACAAAACGGTGCATACGCCTGAAGATTATTTGTTCGTCGACCAAGATGGCAAACCTTGCGAGTCCACCTCGCTGAAGCCTTCGGCGGAAACGCTGATCCACTGTGAAATTTACCGTTTGACTGGTGCGGGAGCTATTTTCCACGTCCATACTGTATTTAATAACGTCATCTCGGAATATTTTTGGGATCGGAAGTCGGTTCCCGTGGATGGCGTCGAGTTGATAAAAGGCTTTAACTTGTGGGAAGAGGAAAAACATATCGATATTCCGATCGTGTCCAACTTCGCCCATATCCCTTCCATCGTGCCGGAAATTACGGAACGAATCGTTAAGGAAATTCCAGGCGTCATTCTTCGCAAGCATGGCATTTACGCTTGGGGTGCTAATGCATTCGAGGCTAAGCGTCATTTGGAAGCATTCGAGTTTATATTCGAATATGTGTATCGTTTGGAGCTTCTAAAACGGGGCGGCGGACTGTAGGAACGTGCAAGTGGACCTTGTTCGAGCGCCAGTAGGCGTGTCATCAAGCTCCCTTTCAGTAGATTTTGAAAACAAAGCAACAAGCTGGCTCCGATATTTCATCGGGGTCAGCTTGTTTAATTTCCATTTAAGATTGACTTTGACGCTGCGTCAACGTTCATAATGAAGAGATAAATCCAGCAAACACAGGAGTGAGACGCCATGAAAGTGCATGAAGCCGCGAGGCTTCTCGGCGTGACGCCGCGAACGCTGCGTTTTTACGAAGAAAAAGGGCTTGTCGCTCCGCAAAAAGAAATTGAAAACGGATATCGAAGCTATTCGGAGGAAGATTTGATCGCCTTGCGCTGGGCCATTTCGCTCAGAGAGCTTGGCATACCGATCGCCCGAATTTACGAGCTCATTCCTCTTCTTTCTCATAAGGAGCTTTTTTTCAAAAAAATGGATGGCGTACGTGCCCAGCTTTACGAAGAGATGATAAGCGCTACTGAAGCCTTGCGGGCCTTTGACGATACGCTGAGCGCTTGGCGGGGCAGCGACCGCCCAGAGCTTGAGCAAGCTGAGCTGGCCGCGCACCAAATGAAGCAGAACCGTTCCTTGCGCTCCGCTTGGAAGGACGAGTGGAACTATGACGGAATGGCAGTTCAGCATGGGCAAAACGGTCCTCTTGTTGCGTTGTCGCCTTATTTAACTCCCCAGCTTTATGAAAGGGCGCTCAGGCGAACGGCAGATTGGATCGATCCATCCGCTGATGAGGAAGGGCTGGACGCCGGAGCCGGGAGCGGCAATTTGACCGTTTTGCTGCAGCAGTCTGGTGCTCGTATAACGGCTGTCGAGCAATCCGGCGAAATGGTGTCACTGCTGCGGGAGCGGCTGCCAACCGCCGATTCCAGACAAGGCAACTTGCTCGCTCTCCCCGTATCGGACCAAAGCTTCGATTTTATAGCCTGTACATTCGCTTTGCAGCATCTTACTCCATCCGGCCAATTGCTTACGCTGGCCGAAATGGATCGGGCGCTTCGCCCCGGCGGCAGGCTCGTGTTGACCGGCTGGATGACCGATAGCAACAGCCTCGCCCACAGCGCAACGTTTGAAGGTGCCGCTCCCCTTTCAAGCGGTGGGCTGACGGCCTCCCTGCTCACCGAACTTATCGAGTGGCTTCAGGCCAAATCATATTCCGTTGTCGTCGAAACAATACATGATCCTATTCGGCTGCTGTTCGCAGCCAAGCCGTAAGTCTCAAGTCCGGCGTGTTCAGGTCCTTGATGAATTTATCGCCGGACTGTCATGCAACAGGCTCATACCCCAAACATCTGAATCCATCCACGTAAGAGAACGGTCAGCGCTTCGATTGCCATTCTGTTTTTAATACATCGCCTTTTTCCCCGCCAAATACGATCATTCCGCCTTCAGGAAGGGCAACCGAATTTTTGCTCCCGATCTTTGAAAAATGGACAACGGCTCCTTTGGCATCATAAACCGCAAATCCCCCACTTGCAGGCGATTTTACCGTCAACACCTTGTTCGCCGTTTTTTTGTCAATTTTGTACCAGACTGCCTCGCCATTGTTTATGCGGACCGAGGAAGTTCCCTCTGGAAACGGTTTGATTCCATCTTCGCTCAAATAGGTTTCTCCGTTAATCGTTAAATACTCCGTTTGTTTCTTTTTGTAAAAACTCAAATCAAACGTATCCCTACCGAACATAATGGGAATTTGGACCTCATTGACTGCTTTATTCGCACTTACAATTTTAGCGCCAAATGCGTAACCGCTGCCGGCATCAAAGGATATTTTTTTACTCAATAATACTGGCCACAGGTAACCCACTGAGCTGATTTTTTCGTCCAAACGATAATACGTTTTACCGTTCCTTTGCTCCCATGCCTTTTGTATGTTTTGATCAAGCGGGTTGCGATCCAATTTTTGATAAATATATACGCCCATCAACATTTGGCCTAACCCTGGGTAGGATTGATAGCCGTAATACTTAATATAGGTCTTTCCGTTTTTCGCACGGTCAAAGCTGACAACTACACTTCCGTCCTTGTTTTTGAACTGCCCGTTGCCTGTATAAACAAATTTTTGGGGTGGCCCCATAGCGGTACTAAGCTCCGGAAATATTTCTCCATTTTTGATTTCCAAATGAACTGTGCCGCTTGGGGAACCATATATTCCAGAGTAACCTTCCATTTCTGCCGGCATTTCCGCCGGAACCGCCGGCTCAAACGTACGATCAGGCAAAATCTCCTTCACGCTGCCTTTTGCTTTCAAGTACTCCAGTAAAACTTTTGACGCCAACAGATTATTTGAGAAAGAAGCTCCCCCTGAAGAAAGCACGGCCATCGAAATATTATATTGGGGCAGCGAAATCAGACTTGCATGATACAAAATCGTATCCCCGCCTTTGGATAAGGCCGTAATGCCGTATTCGTCAAACGGAGCCTGCCTAACGGCATCCCAGCCTAGGCCGTAATTAAAGGAATTGGACTCCTCCTCTATCCACACTCCCTTTTTGTATTCATGGCTTTGCATAGCCTTAACCGACTTTTCGGATAAAAGATCGGTCCGGTTCCCGATGAGCACTTCCGCAAACTTGGTGACTTCCTCAGCAGTCGAATAAAGTCCACCCGTCCCGATGACGTTAATATTTTCAACAGGCAAAGCCTGCTGGAACTCTGGCACATACGTCTTTGCAAGCCTGCTTCTATCAAAAGAATCTAATGGAGTTTTAGTAGATTTTAGAGCAAGCGGGTTATAAAAATGTACTTGAAGAAACTTGCTGTAGCTTAACCCGCTTACTCGTTCAACCAAAATTTCAAGCAACTGAAAGCCGTCATTCGCATATACCGAAAATTCTCCTGGTTCCGCCTTTAATCGCGCTGACTTCAGCCTGTTTAACAGGCCATCATGAGCTCTCGTATCATTGTCATTGAACAAAAAGCTGCCTTCAAAGGAACTTCCGTACAATCCGGATGAATGATTCATCAACATGCGCGGCGTAATTTTTTTGTACCGTTCATCCGCCATTTTAAAATCTTTTAAGTACGTAGTGAGCGGCTTATCGATATCAATTTTTTTGGCATCGGCCAGTTTCATCGCTGCGGCCGTCACGTACATTTTGCTCGTTGAACCAATTCCAAACATCGTGTCTTTCGTTATCGGCGCCTTAGTCGCTTTGTCTTTTACACCGGCGCTGCCAGATAAAACGATGGACCCGTGATCCCGGATTGCGTACTGAATCCCGCTTACACCATAATCGGACACCATTTTCGAGGCCAACACCTTTGCCTTTTGTTCGACCGAGGAAGAGGCCGGCTCAGCAGACGCCGGAATGACCGGAATGGCGATAAGCAAAGCGCTCATAAACCCTAAAATCTTTTTTCTCATAAATTCTACCTCCATTAAATAGATTGCTTGAAAGTGCTGAATAAAGCATACAAAGAAATAGACGCTTTTATAGAAAAACGGCCTGAAACGAAAAAAACAATCCCTAAACAGCATGCTGCTGTGTAAGGATTGTTTCGTTAAACGGAAGAAGAACCATGTTGTTAAATTGTTTATGGTTCGTTTCAATTTTCATATGTCCGCCATATTTGTCGCAAATTCTAGCTATATTGGTTAAACCGATTCCGTGAAACTCCGGTTCTGGCTTTTCGCTGCGCAGTTGAGTTTCTTCATGATCCGTCCGATTTAAGATTTGAATGAGAAGACTCGACTCGGTAGAGTGTATCTTGATAAGAATATACCTGTCTTCCGCAATTTTCACCCTTTTGGAAGCTTCCATTGCGTTGTCCAGCATATTTCCAATTACAACGCATAAGTCATAACGGTCGATAGCAATTGGATGTACGTTTAAACTCAACTTGGTATCTATTTTAATGCCGTTGGCTTGTCCGATGTTCAGCGTATTGGTGACAAGAGCATCAATGACCAGATTCCCAGTATTCACTCGTTGATAGGCGTCTTCGACTTTATTTAATGTCGTTTTAATATGTTCAACTGCGGATACCAGCTCATTTCTTCTAATACATTCTTCAATATACAAAAACTGTTGATTCGTATCATGAATAATTCTTTTAATCGATTTAAAGCTATGAACAACCTTTTCATAATTCGCATCCTGGTAGTCCATTTGCTTTTGAAGCCGATCATTTTCATGCATGAATTGAAACTTGTCAATAATCGAATCAAAAAGATAAACAATCATAATATTTAAAAAAAGAAATGTTATGCTAGAGATAAAATAATAAAAATTCATGTAAGTTATAATACTTAGCTGGTAAATACTCATAGCGGGAATGACCAAAAATAACGCGTAGTATCGATAAGGCAAAGTAATACTTCTACGTTTTTTAACGAGTCTTATGATCTGAATGACAGGAAACATGATCAGACAATCGAGAATGATCGCTTTTGTATGAGCAATTTGCACTTGCTCCTTAATAGGTTTAAGAATGCTGAAGTCGACAGAATCGAAAGTATGAATCATATAAACGGAAATAAAATTTACGATAGTAAATAAAACAGCAAACAATATAGAAAAAACAATTTTTAATTTCATCTCAACTAGATAAGATTGCGCAACACTAATAATCATAATAATAGTGATTAACGATGAAAGGACGGGGCTGAAAGCAGTCGTCGTCAAATAGATATAATCGATCAATCCGAAAATGGCAAAATAAATAAATCGATTCCTCTTTTGAGCGAATTTGCCGAACACCGAATTAAAATAAAAATTTAACTGAACGCCCATTACAAGCACTACGAAAAGGACAATAGGCCAATTATTTTGAATCATAGCTACCGACCTTCATGATCATATATTTGGTGTAAACATCTTTGACCTCTTTTATTTTGGATCGGCCGATCGGCAATTCCAATCCACTCGCCATATGCACCTCTCCGCTGGAAAACTTCCTAACATGAAGCAGATTGATAATGATAGACCGATGAATTTGCAAAAAGCTATGGTCCCTCAAGGCCGATGCATATTCAGAAATAATCCCTTTGCTTTCATAGGTTCCATTAGTTGCCGTAAAAATGAGTTTGCTTTTCATCGTTAAGCTTTTGGCCGCTTCAATGCAAATGAGGTCATCATGCTTAAGGACGACTTCATCATAGCCCGATTTAATGATCATAAATTTTTTATCAAGAGACTTAAAATATTGGCAGAGCTTAATGATCTTCTCCTCCATAACGGAAGGAGCAACAGGCTTAATCAAATATTGAAAGGTCATCACATCAAAACTTTCCACCATATATTCAGGATAGCTGGTCAAAAAAATGATTCCTTCATCCAGTTTTTTTAAGCCTCTAATTTTTCGAGCGGTTTGAATCCCGTTTATTCCGCTCATTTCGATATCTAAAATCAAAATATGGAATGAAGGCTCCCCTTGCTCATAGTGGGATAAGAGCTGCTCACCCGAGCTGAATAATTGAATTTCAAAATCGATATTTGCCTTTACCGATAATGCAATTAACATACTTTTCACAAGCTCTCTTTGTTTTTCCTCGTCATCGCAAACCGCTACCCGGTACATGCAAGGTCCTCCCAACCCAAATCTTTATCTACATTTCAAAGCACTATATCATATCATATCACTTTTAAATCTTTCAAAAATAATCATGACTTGAAACGCAAATTCGAATCCCTAAAAAGGAATTGACATACAGTAAACGCAATGTTATATTGTGCATACACAACATACACAATTTGAGAGTGGAGGAAACGATATGCTGGCTTTAGATATTAAAAATATAAGCAAAAAATATGAGCATTTTCATCTTAAGAACGTATCATTTCAACTCGAGAAGGGCTATATTATGGGGTTTATCGGAGCCAATGGCGCTGGGAAAACAACGACCATCAAGTCCATTTTGAATTTAATTCATGTGGACAGCGGAGAAATTCACATTTTAGGCAAAAGTATGGCTGAGCAAG
Source organism: Paenibacillus sp. GCM10027627 (assembly GCF_042675505.1). Classification (NCBI taxonomy): domain Bacteria; kingdom Bacillati; phylum Bacillota; class Bacilli; order Caryophanales; family Paenibacillaceae; genus Paenibacillus; species Paenibacillus sp. GCM10027627. The sequence goes on along the minus strand of NZ_JBHTHB010000001.1, from coordinate 624,091 downwards.
AGCTCCAATTGAAGCAAGAAATGGGCTCGGCATTTGGAGATATCAATTTCTATACCCGCAGCAAAATCAAAACATTAACAAGCGTGATCAAAAGATTTTACACCAATTGGGATGATGATATTTACTACAAGTATTTAAAAAAATTCAGCCTGATTGAAGACAAAAAAATCAACGAATTATCTACCGGCATGAAAGTCAAATACAGCTTGGCTATTGCTTTGTCACATGGCGCAAAACTGCTTATTTTGGACGAACCGACAAGCGGGCTTGATCCCGTTGCCAGAGACAATTTGCTTGATATTTTTCGGGAGCTGGTGCAAGACGGAGAAATTAGTATCCTGTTTTCCACCCACATCACGAGCGACTTGGAAAAATGTGCGGATTATATTACCTACATCCATAATGGTCAAATTATCAATAGTGCGGAAAAAGAAGATTTTATCGATACGTATCGCTTGCTTAATGGCAGGAAAGAACAATTAGATTCCGTTAAAAACCAGTTAATCTCTTACAAAACAAGCTCTTTTGGCTTTTCGGGCTTAATTCATACCAAAGACTTTGATCCATCTCTAGATATAAAATCAACCGTTCCGAATCTAGAAGAGATTATGATTTATTGCTCGAAAAAGGAGGATCATTATGTATAACTTGTTAGTTAAAGAGTTAAAGCTGGGAGTCCACCCTTTCTTTTTTATTATGCCTTTTTTAACAGGCGCTTTAATGCTCATTCCTTCTTGGCTCTATTTCCTCGTTACCCTCTACTTTTGTTTTATTACGATACCGAACATGTTTGCAGGCTATAAATCACATAATGACTTAATTTTTTCAAGCATTCTGCCCATTACTAAAAAAGACTTTGTAAAAGCAAGAGTGGTCTTTATCGTCCTTTTGGAATTACTGCACATTGGTGTTGCTATCATCTTTGGCCTAATATCGCTGCGCTTGTATCCCAATTTAGATTATACTTTTTTCGCCCCCTCTTTCGGTTTTTGGGGACTCACGTTCGTCATGCTCGCGATTTTCAACCTTGTTTTCATAACGATGTACTACAAGACAGCGTATAAATACGGCGTGGCAGCAGGCGCATCCATTACAGCTGCTATATTGTTTGCTGGGGGAGCAGAATGGATCGGCTTGCAAAACTCAAAAGTGTTTGATCTATTTAAAGGAAGCGGTATGGATAATTTAGCGGTCCATCTTCCTATTCTGGCAGCCGGCATCGCCATATTTGCGATATTTACGATAATCGCGTATTATATTGCCATCAAACGGTTTCAGAAAGTGGAAATATAATGGACATTGCAATTTTGAATAATTCTGATAAACCTATTTATCAGCAGCTTTTTGAACAAATCAGTTCCCAAATTTTAAATGGCGAGCTTGAAAGCGGGTATAGTCTGCCCCCGATCCGTCAGGCGGCAACCGAGCTTCGCATTAGTATTATTACCGTCAAAAAGGCATGGGAGGAACTCGAACGTCACGGATTGATTTATACGGTAACCGGCAAAGGATGTTTTGTCGCTGATTTAACGGCCGAACAAATGCTTCATAAACGTAATGAAATGATTCTTCAGCAGATGGCCGTCGATACCGCCTTTTACAAATCGTTTGGTCTCACGATTGAAGAGGTTTATGAGCTTCTAAAACGAATTTATTAAATCAGCCATCATCATCTAAATAGATGAAGGGGATGTCCCAAAGGCCGCTACTACATGCGGTCCCGTGGACATCCCCTTCATTATGCTTTCAAACCAACTTATGACTGCCCGCCGTAAAAACGCTGGGAATGAGCTCTTGCCTCTTCCGCGTTCGTAATCCGGTTGCGGCTCCAGTCATACAAGATGCGGTCGATATAGCGCAAGCTTAGCTTGCCCGCGAATACAGCTTCCTTTAATGCGAATAAAATGATTTCTTCGGTATAGCCGTCCTGATCAAGCCATATCGTAATCGTTTCGCATTCCATCGGCGAAAGCAATCTCCCAAATTCCTGTTCGAATACGGTGAATAAGCTTATCGCCGATAATTTGGGAGCTGCTGGCTCCGACTGCTTTCCCGCCTTTTTGGCTTCGCGCTTCGATGCTGCCAGCCATTCGGCCGCCTTCATGAGCCAGCCGTTCCAATTGTAGCGTTCAGCTTGAAGACCGGTCACCTCATCCACATAATCGTCGATGGTTAAATAACCTTCCTTCATGAGCCGGCCCAGCCATCCTCCGACCTGACGGACGGTTACTCCCATTCTCCCTGCCAATTCCTCCGGCGTCGGGAAGTCGTTCCGCTCGTTTTGCGCATACTGCATAATGTTCAAAAGCAACAGGGCTTCCGAATCCGAAAGCCCCAAGCTGTTGTAGCAGCGCAGCAAAAGGCCCGGAATGTAAACGCCGCCTTCGCCGTATGCCGCAGCCATTCCGTGCGAATACGCCTTCCAAATCTCGTCGTTCAAACCAGGCCTCTCCCCTCATCTATAAAAAACGATATTAAACTTCCTTAGAAGCGGCGGCATTAACGATGGAATACGTATCCCGTGCAATAAGCAGCTCTTCGTTTGTTGGAACAACCAGCACTTTCACGCGGGATGCCGGCGTTGAAATTTCTCTTGCTTCTTTGCTTCTTTGCGCATTCAGCTCGTTGTCGATCTCTATTCCGAGGAAGGACAGGCCCTCGCATACCGCTTGACGCACAATCGGGGCGTTCTCCCCTACGCCTGCCGTAAATACGATAACATCAATGCCGTTCATTCCAGCGGCATAAGCGCCGACATATTTTCTAAGACGATAGGTGTACATGTCAAATGCCAGCTTGGCATTTTTGTCGCCATCGTTCATCGCTTCCGTCACTTCGCGCATATCGCTGCTGATGCCGGAAATGGCCAGCATGCCGCTATGCTTGTTAAGCATAGAGTTGACTTCGCCAAGCGTAAGCTCTTCTTTGTTCATGACAAACGGTACAATCGCAGGGTCGATATCACCGCTTCGCGTTCCCATCATTAACCCTTCAAGAGGCGTCATGCCCATGCTCGTGTCGAACGATTTGCCATCCAAAATAGCTGCGCAGCTTGCGCCATTGCCGATATGGCAAGTCACCATCTTCAGCGACTCCAAAGGTTTGCCCAAATAACGCGCCGCCTTGTCGCTTACATAAGCATGCGAGGTGCCATGGAAGCCGTAGCGGCGAATTTTGTGGCGGCGATAAAGCACAGTCGGAATCGGGTACAAATAAGACGTATTAGGCATCGTCTGATGGAATGCCGTATCAAATACAACGACCTGCGGAACGCCAGGCATATTGGCTTCAACCGCGGAAATGCCCATCATATGCGCCGGGTTATGCAGAGGCGCAAGATCGAACAAACGGCGAATTTCCTGCTTCACTTCCTGTGTCACAAGTACTGAACCTTTAAACACCTCGCCGCCATGAACGATTCGATGTCCAACCGCATCAATTTCGCTCATCGATTCCAGCACGCCATGTTCTTTATGTGTCAGCATGTCAATAACGCGCTTAACGGCGGTTACATGCTCCAAAATTTCGCTAACATTGCTAACTTCCGGTTTGCCCGCCGGCTCATGCGTCACAATAGAGGAATCCATGCCGATTCTTTCGACACGGCCGCTCGCAAGCACGCTTTCGTTTCTCATGTCATAAAGCTGATATTTCAAAGACGAACTTCCTGCATTAATAACTAGAACTTTCATTAGATCCGATCCCCATCCTTATCGTATTGGAAAAAGCCGACTCCCGTTTTGGCGCCTAAGTGACCAGCGCGTACCATTTTTTTCAACACGATGGATGGACGGTATTTCAATTCTCCATATTCGCGGAACATGCGCTCCAGCGCGGCAAGCACCGAATCAAGTCCGAAGCGGTCAGCCATTTCGAACGGCCCATGCTGGAACGAGTAGCCGATCCGCATTGCGTTGTCGATGTCTTCTGCAGATGCGACGCCTTCTTCCAAAACATGCAGCGCCTCGTTAATAAACAGGCAGATCAGACGGGTCGTTACAAAACCTGGCGATTCGAAAACCATAACGCCTTTTTTCTGAATCGTTTCTTCAACAAAATGGTTTGTCTTCTTGAACGTATCGTCGGATGTCTTCAGCCCGCGAACGATTTCAACCAAATCGATTTTGAAAACCGGATATATAAAATGAAGGCCGATTACACGATCAGGCACACTCGTTACGCTGGCCAGCTCTGTCAAGCTGAGCGTCGACGTGTTGCTCGCAAGAATCGTGTTTTCTCCGCAAATGGCGTCCAATTGCTGGAACACTTCTTTTTTTGCATCCAAATCTTCCGAGATCGTCTCGATAATGAGCTCGCAGTCCGCAAGTTCCTTATACTCTCTCGTCTCGTGAATTTTGGATTGAATCAGTTTCTTTTCGGCTCCGGTCAGAGCCCATTTTTCGATTTGTTTATCCAAACTTACTTCAATCATTTGCAATCCGTAGGCAAGACGCTCCTCGGAACGCTCTAGCACATAGACATCCAGCCCTTTCGATGCAAGCATCTCTGCAATGCCTTGTCCCATAGTACCAATACCGATAACTCCAACTTTCTTAATCATTGATGCAATTGCTCCCTCTAGATAGTTTCAAATCTTATTATAACGTTTTTGAGGCAAAAGAGAAGGCGGACGCGGGGTCCGCCTTTAAATTGTAATATTGTTGACACGAATTCAGGCCGCTTCATGCCCTTTCATCAAAGCTCTAAACGATTCTCCGTCCAAACTTTCTTCCTTCAGTAAAATAGCAAGCGACGATTCGAACAATGCTTTTTTCTCTTTCAGCATGCCACCCGTCTTCTCCATTAATTCATCCAGCACGGACTTCGTAATGTCCGCCCATTTATCCGGAGTCATCATAGATGCATCGATAATGCCGAGCGGAGTAAGCCCGGATTCCACAAGCGTTTTAACGATGCCTACCGCCTGCTCGAAATCTCCTCTGGAACCTGTGCTGCGGTTGCCGTAAAATAACTCTTCCGCTGCCGCTCCGCCCAGCGCGATCATAATTTGACCATGGAGAAACGGAGTCGTATACAAATAGTGATCTTTGGCTGGCTGATGCCTGACGTACCCCAGCGCCCCGCCTCGCGGCGAGAGAGCGACCTGAGAGACGCTTCCCGGCCTTACAAGCTCTGCCATAATGGCGTGACCCAGTTCATGCAGCGCGACCCGCTCACGCTCCTCCTGCGTCGTTTCCCGATCAGTCTTTTCTCCCAGCATCACTTTGTCAATCGCCATCGTCATATGACGCTCCCCGATTTCGGCCGACTGTTCCCGCAGCGCATAAATCGCCGCCTCGTTCATTACCGACTCCAGCTGAGCGCCTGAGAAGCTGTACGTCTGCTCGGCAATCCGCTCCAGATTTACTGACTGTGCAATCGGCTTATTGTCCGCATGTATGTTCAAAATATGGAGGCGTCCTTTTTTGTCCGGCAAGTCAACGCCGATATGCCGATCGAACCGCCCTGGACGAAGCAGCGCGCTATCGAGCATTTCCTTGCGGTTGGTTGCGGCGATAATCAATATACGCGGCGATTCGTTTGCGTGTATGCCGTCCATTTCTGTAAGCAGTTGATTCAGCGTCTGATCGTACTCGCGATGCTGGCCGCCGTCCCGTTTGCCCCCGATCACTTCAATCTCATCGATAAAAATAACTGCGCTGCTTTTGCCCAATTTTTTCGCTTTTGTGCGCGCCTCTTTAAACAAATCGCGAATGCGGCCCGCGCCGACGCCAACGTACATTTCCACAAATTCGCTGCCGGATGCCGCCAAATAGACGGAGTCTGTATATTGCGCAGCCGCTTTGGCAAGCAGCGTTTTCCCGGTTCCCGGAGGTCCCGCCAGCAAAATGCCTTTGAGAGGCCGAATCCCCAGCTTTTCAATTTGCTCCCGCTTCACCAAAAAATCTAGCGCCTCAACAAGCTCCCCTTTGGCTCGCTCTTGACCGCCAATTTGTTCAAACGTAAAAGAGGTGGGAGCGACTTCGTTTCTCCCTTTGCCACCGGGAAACGCGGCAAGTTTGCCTCTCCCTCTTGCCGTATAAAAAACGGCGCCTCCGATCGCGGCCAAAAATAAAACCGGCAATACGTTAACGCCTAAAACAAGCAAAAACAAAAGCAGTACCGGAACGAATCCGATCGCCATTTCAAGTCCGTACTTACGCATTGCCCCACACCCCCAGTTTGTTCGGTGTTCTTGGCAAAACAATAAACTTTGCGTCTTGACCGCTCACAAGTGTGATGTACACATTCGTTTCGTCCATTTCCGTCTTAGCTTGTACGCCAGCTTGTCCGGCAACCACTCGATCCATCGTTTTTGGAATGTCCGAATACGTCTTAGTTTCCATCGCTTCGGCTACTTCAAACAGCGCTTTTTGCCATAGTCCGTCCAACCGTTTGTCCTCTTTCGACTTAATGTCTACAGCCAGCTGCTTGCCCGCTGCAACCTCATTGCTCTTTTTGCCTATCGCTGCGTAAACTTCCTTTAAACTAGCTTCCTGGGAAAGCTCAACCGACACCTGCACTTTATCTTGACTGATTGCCGGTTTCTCCGCTTTTACAACACCCGGAACGTTTTGCAGAGCATCCGACAAAGGCGCCGCCACGGCCGCTTGCTTATAAACCGTCCATCCGCCAAACAATGCGGCCGCAGATACAACTATGGTGACAACTATAGGAATAACACGAGGCTTTCTCATTAGATGATTCCCTCCTGTTTTATAATCTATATGAATGTATATATCATTTGCTATACGATAGTATATCATGTTAGAACGTTCATTTGTCGGTGTAAAAACAGGAAACGGGACCATTATGGTCCCGTTTTGGTTGTAAGCTTATAGGTTTCCAGCAAATCCGCTTTGGCGTCAAACGTATAAAAGTTATAGGCATGCCGTCTGTTCCCGTTATCCGGAAAACGATAATAAACTTCCCATACCGGAGCTTCGCGGAACATTCCCGGACTAATCCGAAGCAATTCGGCATCGGGATGATCCGCTTTAAATTTGGCTTCCAACGCTTCTTTAGAAGCGACGGATTGTCCGTCTACGACGGCCAGCACTTTTTTCTCTTCATCTTGGAACAAATAAGCGAGGTTCCCGTCTTCGCTTGAACCTTCGGCAATCCAAGTCGTTTTCTCCCACACATGCTTATACATTTCTTCTATAGAAGCAAGTTCGCCCGAATCTAAAGCGTTTTGGCGCGCCGTTTCGAACTCCGACCACCTTGGCGATTGAATATCTCTGAAATAGAGGCCAAACCATACGGCTAATGTAACGAAAATGGCAACGCTCAGCCAAATCCAGCGTTTAGGCGTCATAAACGGAGGACGTTTCTTTTCGACCGCGCGCATTTAGCCCCTCAATAGACGCTCAAAGCTTGCTTGCGCATCATAACGAATTTTTTCTTCATCCATAAACGTGCATTGACCGTTCTTCAACACTTGACGCCCGTCTACCCATACATGCTTGACGTCGCGTCCGGAACCGGAATAAACGAGATGCGACACGATGTCCGTTAGCGGATAAAAATGTGGCTGATCCAAATCGATGGCAATAAAATCGGCTTTCATACCTTCTTTTAGTTGTCCGATGGATTCCGCCTGCCAGATCGCTTCCGCTCCATAAGCCGTTCCCAGCTTCAAAGCTTCCCAAGCCGGAATTGCCGTCGGATCGCCGGAGATGCCTTTGTGCAGCAAAGCTGAAAAACGAATTTCTTCAAACAAATCCAAGTTATTGTTGCTGGCTACGCTGTCTGTGCCTAAAGACACTTTAACTCCAGCCTTCAATAGCTCCGGCACTCTCGCTATGCCGCTTGCCAGCTTCAAATTGCTTACCGGATTATGAGAAACGGATACGCCGCGGTCCGCCAGCAGCGCAATTTCTTCGTCCGTCAAATGAACCGCATGGGCGACAAGCGCAGGACGGGAGAAAAAGCCTAGACGGTCAAGATGCTCCACAGGCCTTACTCCGTAATCGCGCACGTTTTGCTCCACTTCGGCTTTTGTCTCCGACATATGCGTATGCAAAGGCAAATTTAGATCATGCGCCGCTTTTACAAACTCCTCGATATAAGCTGGCGGGCAAGTATAAGGCGCATGCGGCGACAGCATCGCGGAAATTCGGCCATCCGCTTTGCCATGCCAGTCGCGTGCGAAAGAGATGGCGTCGTTCAGCTTCGCCTTTTGCTCCTGTTCCGAGCACAAACCGATTACTCCGCGCGTCAAAATACCGCGAATGCCGGACTGCTCCGTCATTTGCGCCACTTGATCCATGCGGTCGTACATGTCTACAAAAGCGGTCGTTCCGCTGCGAAGCATTTCAATAATGGCAAGCGCGCTACCTGCTCTTGTGTCGGCATTGACGTATTTGGCCTCCATCGGCCACATTTTTTGCTCCAGCCAAACTTGCAGGTTCTGATCGTCGGAAAATCCGCGCAGCAGCGTCATCGCCGCGTGACCATGCGTATTAATTAGTCCGGGCATAAAGACAAGTCGGCTGCCGTCCACAATTTCCGCATCAGCGTTCACTTGCTGCGGCTCCTGCTCGCCTATGTATGTAATTCGGTCCCCCGTAACGATCATATGACCTTTAAAGGTTTTCGCCGCGTCGTTCATGGTTACGAACAAACCGTTTTTAATCCACAGCTGTTTCATCCGTTCCATCTCCTTCATGATTCAAGTAGTAGGCCAAGCTAAGCAACTCGCGAGTAAAATCGGCATTTTGAATGCGGACATCGTCCGGTACGCGCAAAATAGCCGGAGCAAAGTTAAGAATGCCTTCCACGCCTGCTTCCACAAATTGATTGGCTACGTTTTGCGCTTCAAAGGCCGGGACGGTAATGATTCCGATTCGAATATTTTGCTCCTTCACCACTTGGGTCAAGCGGCTCATCGGCTGTACAATCAAATTGTTGATCTGGGAGCCCACTTTGCCAGGGTGAACATCGAACACCGCCGATATTTGCATGTTGTCCTTGGAATACTTATTGTAATTGCACAAAGCTAGTCCTAAGTTACCGGCACCAACAAGCGCCACTTTAATGGTTTGATTCACTTTTAAAATTTGCCGAATTTTTTCAATCAGGTAAACAACGTCATAGCCGATCCCCTTGCGGCCAAATTCTCCAAAATAGGCAAGATCCTTGCGGATTTGCGCCGGATTTAAATCCAGCTTTAAGCCAAGCTCTTGAGAGGAAACCGTCTGAATTTCGCGAGCATACAGCTCGTTAAGCACCTGCAGGTAGATGGGGAGGCGTCTGACAACGGCCTCCGATATTTTTGCATGCTTCATGAATATCTATTCCTCCTCCACCAAAGTCGCAAGCCGTTTTTCATTGCCCGTTTCCGCTGCCGTCTCTGCAAGCCATTCTTTCATCCGCGATACCATTTGCGCCGTATGCATCGTTTCGATTTTGGGTCCGGGCAGCGAATAAAGAAAATGTTTACCATAATAAGTATCGATAACTCTGGTATCGTAAATGATGACAATTCCTTTATCTTTCGCCGTCCGAACCAATCTGCCAAACCCTTGTTTAAAACGGATGACGGCTTGCGGAATGGAAAGCTTCATAAACGGATTTTGCTTCTGCCGTTGAAGCAGCTCCGCTTTCGCTTCGAGGAGCGGGTGATTAGGCGGCTGGAATGGCAGCCTGACAATCGCAAGGCAGATCAACCCTTCGCCAGGAATATCGACTCCTTCCCAAAAGCTGCTCGTCCCAAGCAGCACCGTCTCCGGCTGCTGAAGGAAACGCCGTGTCAGCTTAGTCCGATTGCTGCTGTCGATCCCTTGGCCTAGCAAGCCAATCCCTGCTTCGTCAAGCTTCAGCTTAAGCGGGTCGTATACTTGCCTCAACATTTTGTAGGATGTAAACAATACAAGCATTCTGCCCTTTGTCTGCACTGCCGCATCAGAGAGGGACTGCACCAGTTTTTCCAAATAGTCGTCATCGACCGAAGCGCCTTTCAATACCGGAAAATCGCGCGGAATGACGACAAGCGCCTGCTCGCGATAATGAAACGGGGACGGCAGCAGCACGCTGCGCAATCGTCCTTGTTCTTCATAGCCACGAAGACCAAGCTGCTCCTCTGCATATTGGAAGCTTTTTTGTACTGTAAGAGTGGCAGATGTCATTACGATGCTGTCTTTTACGTCAAAGAAAAATTTTCGAAGCTGTCCGCTCACATCAACGGGGGCCGCATAAAGCTGCATAGAACGAGATCGGTATGCCGTGCTGGCTTCCATCCAATAAACAAAGTCCTGATCTTCCAGCTTGGCAAACAGCCTCAATTCTTCCTTGATCCGATTCAAATCGCGCAAAGCTCCGTTCAAATCGGTAATCGCCGCTTGAACGGACAAATCATCGACTCTGTCCTTCACATCGTTGACTAGCTTCTCGACCGTTTTAACGACGCGCATCAATTCCACATGTACATTGTTTTCCGCCGTCAAAGCATCGTCCCAGCCCTGCGGAACCTCGTCTTTGCTAATTCGCTTTACGAGCGCGCCATTTTCTCCCAAGCTGTCCGCTGATTGAGCGGCAAAGCCGTATAGAAGCTCAAACAGCTTGTCCCAATTTTCCTTGATTTCTTGAAAAATCGGAATAACCGTATCAATGGTCTCCACCCAAGCAGAGGAATGCTCGTCATCTTCGTTTTGAAGCTTGAATTTCAGCGAAGGAAGCAAACCAGAACGATGGTCTTTATAAAGCCGCTGCACCGCTTGTATCATCGAAAGATAATGAACGCCAATGCCTAGATGTTTTCCCGCTACCTCTTCTACATGATGGGCCTCATCGATAATTAAATGACTGTAGGTCGGAAGCAAGCGATGATCCGCCTGAACGTCCGTAAACAGCATCGAATGGTTTGTAATGCAAACATCAGCGATATTGGCTTCGTGTTTGGCACGGTGATAATAGCATCGCTTAAACCAAGGACAAGCCCTGTTTAAACAGGAATCGGCATCGCTTGCCACCGTCGACCAAAAATCGGCGCCTCGGCTGCCGAAATTAAGTTCCTCTTGATCACCCGTTTCCGTTTCACTGAGCCATACGACCATTTGAGCTGCCGTCATTCCATCTTCGATAGGAGAAGACATATCTCCTGTATTCAATTTGCCTTCAAATTTTCTTAAACATAAATAATTGCCTCTGCCTTTAAAAATCGCCGCTTTGAACGGAAACGGGAGCACTTCCCCAAGCAGCGGCAAATCGCGATGTCTAAGCTGCTCTTGCAAATTAATGGTATGAGTGCTGACCACTATTTTGCTTTTGCTTTGAATGCTGTAGTACAAGGCTGGAATCAAGTAACCCATCGATTTGCCTGTGCCCGTGCCAGCTTCAATAAGAAGATGCTTATCTTGGGACAACGATTCATAAACTTCATGGAACATCGCAGTTTGGGCTTGACGTTCTTCATAATGATCAAACTTTTGCTGAAAGCGTTCTCTAACTTGAGATAAATAATCGTCGAAAGTGACGCCGGACAAGCTATTATTTTGCTCTTCTCCAGCTTCGTTTTGCCTTGGTGGCTTCTCTTCGCTCCACTCTTTCGCTTTTAACGCAAATTGCCGATAATAATCAAACTCCGCCGAATCAAACACGGTTTGTTGTTCGATTATCCGCTCATTTTGTTTCAAATACCAATGCAAATCCTTGCTTTCATCGATCAATGCAGATAGCCGCTGCACAGTAAGCAGCGGCATCGAGCGCAATTTTTTGACCATTTCAATAAAAATTAAAGCCGTTGCCATAGCATCGCTGTCGGCTTGATGATGATTCAAGTGAGGAACCCCGAATAACTCGGCAACGGCTCCGAGCTGATAAGTAGTAATGGATGGATACAAAATGCGCAACAGCTCAATGGTATCCAGCCTTCTTCCCGTAAAAGGCATGTAGCCGCAACGATCAAGCGCTCCGTTCAAAAATCCGGCGTCGAAACCGACATTATGAGCGACAAGTACGGTTTCATCAAGCAAAGGAATAAGCTGAAGCAAAACTTCACTAAGCTCTGGCGCATCCTTTACCATCTCTTCATTAATTCCCGTCAATCCCGTAATAAAGGGGGGAATTGGAATAGTCGGCTTGACAAAAGCGCTGTAGGTTCCTATTATTTCGAGCTCATCGGAAACGATGACAAGCCCCACCTGTAAAAGATCATCTTCGGCGCTATGTCCAGTCGTTTCTAAATCCAAAACTGCATAATTCATCATTCCCCGATCCTCTCTTACAAACAGCACAACTCCGTGCTTCCAAAATATAACGACAACTGCCCAGGAGTTTCTTGACATGACTTTAAATTATTTAATGAGTCCGTAAAGCTTGGATACACCTCGTATGCTTTTCTGAACAGCTTTTCGGCATGAGCCATGTTCATATGCACCGCTTGAATGCACCCAAGGGCATTATAGCCTAAAGCAAGCCATTTCGGAAAGTCCGATAAAACAATAAGCAATTGAAACTGTCGTTGAGCTTCATGCCAATTTTTTCTATGCATTTGGCTCATGCCCAAAAAAAGTCTGGCTAAATTGCATTCCGGCGCCATGGTGACCGCTTCTTGGAACAACTCGGCTGCTTCGTCAAACATAAACAATTTATAATAGCCTTGACCTTTGTTAACGATTTCTGCGGCTTCGTCAGGAATAACCAAGTCGGACATCTGGCATGTTGATACGGATTGAAACCCATAAGACGCTTCAGACAACTTTTGCTTGCTGGAGCAGCCTTCTTGAAAATCGGCGACCTTTTCCTCGAACTCCAGCCATTGCTCGATAAAACTGTCGCTCATTTGCTTCATCTGGCATACCTGCTGTTGCAACTCAAGCCGCTCTTGATCGCCTGCTTGATCATATTGCTCCATAATCCCGTCAAGGGTTTCACTCATCGAAGTGAACATATGCTGAAACATGCCGCATCCCGCCTTTGCTTTAGGTTAAGGAGTGATACGGTCATTTTTTGTTTGCAGCAGCCTTTTCATACAGCATCCCAAGCGTTACATAAGACAGGGATGTTGCCCCTTGCCCGCTTCTTTATTTACAGAATAGTGGCGTGAAGCTCTTCCGTCAACACTTTAAGCGGCTTGTTGCTGTCATCCAAAATTGTAATAATCGGCTTATGCGTTTTTGCTTCTTCGCTTGTCATCATGCCATAAGAAATAATAATGACTTTATCTCCAGGTTGAACAAGCCTGGCAGCCGCCCCGTTAAGGCAAATGACACCCGATCCTCTGGCTCCGGTAATGACATAAGTTTCAAATCGTGCACCATTGTTGTTGTTTACGATTTGCACCTTTTCATTTTCCAGCAAATCGGCCGCATCCATTAAATCCTCGTCAATCGTAATGCTGCCAACATAGTTTAAATTAGCTTCCGTGACCGTCGCGCGGTGAAGCTTTGATTTCATCATTGTTCTAAACATCGTAAATCCCTCCGACCGGTTGATACAATTGGTTGTCGATTAAGCGTGTCGTGCCGAATTTAACCGCTAAGGCTAAAATGACAGGAGTAGAAATACGGTTCATTTCCATTTCCGAATCAATCGTTTCCAGCGATGGATAATGCAGCAGTTCAACGTAATCAATGACAGCATTGTTTGCCCCATGAATATGGGAAATTACGCGCTGCACCATTTGCTCCGCCGTCATTCCTTCTTCTCTTATCCAAGTTTTGGCCAAAGTTAGCGCCTGGGACAAAACGACGGCATCCTTCCGTTGCTCAGCGGATAAATATACATTCCGCGAGCTTAAGGCAAGGCCGTCAGGTTCTCTAACTGTCGGGCAAGGAACAATTTCCAAATCCAAATTCAAATCGGATACCATTTGCTCAATAACCGCCACTTGCTGGGCATCCTTCATTCCGAAATAAGCTTTGTCCGGCTTTACTAGATGGAACAGCTTGCTGACGACAAGTCCAACTCCGTCGAAATGGCCCGGCCTTGACGCGCCGCACAAACGGCTTGTCAATCCGCTTACCAACACAGATGTTTTCGGCTGCTTCGGATACATTTCTTGTACCGACGGCATAAACACGATATCGATTCCACATTCCAAGGCGAGCGCCAAATCCCGCTCTTCATCCTTTGGATAGCGGTCTAAATCTTCGTTGGGTCCAAATTGCATCGGATTAACAAAAATACTTAACACAGCAATATCGTTGCCCGCTTTCGCTTCCCGCAACAAGCTGCCATGCCCTTCGTGCAAATAGCCCATCGTAGGAACAAAACCTACGGAAGCGCCATTTTCCCGTGCTTCTTGCAACGAGCTCTTCAGCTCGGCAATGGTCCGGCAAACTTTCATCCCTGCGGAACCCCTTCCCGTCCTTCGGCTCCTTGCTTCGCTGCTTCTACAGCTTTTGCCTCGCCGCCATACAAAGTATTAAAAGAAGCGTCCGCTTCAAAAACATGTTCTTGCGCCGGAAATTGACCGTTTTTCACTTCATCTACGTAAGTCTGGATAGCGTCCCGAATCGTTGTGCCAATGTCGGCATACGTTTTCACAAATTTTTTCTCAAAATACGGAGACGAATATTGCAGCAAATCATGATAAACGAGCACCTGCCCGTCGCATCCACGGCCTGCGCCGATTCCAATCGTCGGTATCGAGAGCGCTTCGCTGATCGCCTTTGCAATCGGCTCCGTCACTAGCTCAAGCACGATAGAAAATGCCCCTGCGCGCTCCAAAGCAAGCGCGTCATCCAATAAACGCTGAGCTTCCTTTGGCAGCTTGCCTTGAACCTTATATCCGCTAAGCTGATGCACCGATTGCGGCGTCAAGCCGATATGGCCCATAACCGGAATACCTGCCTTTACTAGCGCCTCTACATCGTCAGCGATTTCCGCTCCGCCCTCTAGCTTAACGGCTTGCGCTAAACCTTGCTGCATAATTTTTGCGGCATTCAGCAATGTTGCTTCGCGGCTTGCGCCATAAGTCATAAACGGCATATCCGCTACGATAAACGTATGAGTAGCCGCTCTGGCAACCGATCTTGTATGATAAACGATATCGTCGATCGTCACAGGAATCGTCGTTTCATAACCCAATACGACATTCCCAAGCGAATCTCCTACCAAAATAACGTCAATTCCAGCTTCTTCCGAAAGCTTTGCGGACGGGTAATCATACGCCGTCACCACGGAAATCGCATTGCGTTCCCTCTTCATCTTTTGAAGAGCGGAAATCGTCAGTCGTTTCCTCATGTGCTTCATCCCCTTTTAGGCTATTTTAAACACAAAAAAACCTTTTAGCCGCTGCTAAAAAGGTTCCCAAAGAGAAAAGGAAACATTTCCTTGTTGTGCTTCCTTCTGTCTCGGTCCCTACGGCTCAGAGCAGAGTGTGCAACACCAATCATTGACACTTACAACCATCTGCAACTATCAGTGCAGCTTCTAAAGAATACCGCCTGATAGTTGTAGTGTACCAAATAAATCCGCATTCGTAAATCGTGTTAAAGCGGCTCTCCCATCTCGGCTGAAAAAATATTCTTTTGGCTGCCGTCCTCAAGCTCGATTCGAATAGCCCCGCTTTCATCAAGTCCAATCGGCACCCCAACCCATTCTCCTTGAGGTGTCGTAAGCTTGACCGGTTTTCCTAAAGAAACCGAAAGAGATTCCCACAACGTAGCGATCACGCCAAAGCCCTCTTGCTGAAAAAGCCGATATAGCGTTTCCCACTCCTTCAAAAACTCGGCAAGCAATTCCGTACGGTCAAACGAACGATCGCCCGCAATGCGAAGCGACGTCGCTTTTTGCAGCAGAGCTTCCGTGTAGTCCTTTTCGGTTAAGTTAACGCTAATGCCTACTCCGGCAACAATATGTTTAATTCTTTCGTCTTCGGCTGCCGACTCCAGCAAAATGCCGCTAATTTTTTTACCATCGATTAATAGATCGTTCGGCCATTTAATACCGATTGGAAGTTCCGTCGTCCGTCTTAAACTTCTGCATAGGGCTACAGCCGTCAAAAGCGTAAGCTGAGGCGCGCAATGGATAGGGACCTCAGGACGAAGCACAAGGCTCATCCAAATGCCTTTCCCTTTGGGGGAAACCCAGCTCCGTCCCATTCGGCCGCGGCCTCCGAGCTGCTCCTCGGCAACAACCATCGTCCCCTCCTCGGCACCGCTCTCCGCCAGCTCTCTGGCCAGATTTTGCGTCGATTTGACCGAATCCATAAAAACCGCTCTGTGGCCAAATTGCTCTGTCGCTAGCTTTTCCGACAATCGATTCTGACTTAACAGC
Organism: Paenibacillus sp. GCM10027627; assembly: GCF_042675505.1. Taxonomy (NCBI): domain Bacteria; kingdom Bacillati; phylum Bacillota; class Bacilli; order Caryophanales; family Paenibacillaceae; genus Paenibacillus; species Paenibacillus sp. GCM10027627. Next base: position 607,867 of record NZ_JBHTHB010000001.1, on the reverse strand, counting down.
TCCGGTTCGTAAACGAGCCTGTATCCAAGCTTTGTGGATGCTTCGAATTCATATCCGAGCCCCTCCAGCTTGCGAATTTGCTTCCAGATCGCGGTACGGCTTACGCCAAGCTCTTGACTCATTAATGCACCTGAAACATATTGATCCGGGTATTGCCGGAAAAGCTCCAGCAAAGCGTGGCTACTCATCATTTTGTCCCTCATCATTCCATATTTCCGCAAGCTCAAGGAGCGGCTCTTTCAGGTTTGGAACTCGGCCCAATGCCGCCTCTATAAGCAAAACTTGCAGCAAAGCGGCAAGCCAAGGTCCAGGTGGCCGTTGTAGCCGCCTCTGAATGTCGGCTCCGCCAACATTAAGCTCTTTCAGCGACTTAACCGGCATCGCGCTTATTTCTTCTCTAAGCTTCTCAATAGTTTCGGAAGACCATTGTTCTGCCAGATCAGGCAAAGCCGAAACAATATTCAGCCAATGCGCTGCATGCCCATCTCCGAATTGTACAACCGTCTCCACCCAAGCCCGTTCTCTTTGTTCCTCGCTCAATGTACCGCTTTTGACGGTTGACATCTTTGAATGAAGGAGGAGCATCGATTGCAAAAAAGCGGCCCGTTTATTGGGCAGACGAAGCGAACTCGTCAATCTGTTGACATCATGCTCGTCAAACTTGAGCGCAATGAGCAAAGCGGCCCAGCGCTCATCCTTGTCTGCAAGCCGCTTTAAATCGACTAAGGGCTCCCCATTAACAAGATTAAGGTTATGATCGGTCAACGGTTCTTTCACATGATGGATTAACCCGCTTGCAGCCAGCCAAACCATAGACCGTTCCGGATAGCTGCTTCCCATCATCTTGTCCAGTTCGGCAAAAACACGCTCCATCGCAACAAACCGCAAAAGCGGAGCATGCCGTTTAAGCGCTCTCCAAGTCGATAATGCCGGCTTTAAGGAGTATGCTCCCAGGAAGCGAACCGCTCTAACCATCCGGAGGGCATCTTCCTGAAATCGGTCATCCGCCTCGCCGACGCAGCGAAGCACAGAACGGGCCAAGTCAGATTGTCCGCCATAAGGATCATACAACTCTCCGTCCCCCGAAATGGCCATTGCGTTCATCGTAAAATCCCGTCTCAGCAAATCATCATCCAAGCTAGAGACAAACGTAACTTCTGCCGGCTTGCGATGATTTTCATACTTCGACTCCGTTCTAAACGTCGTCACTTCATACGGAGTATCCCGATAGATGACCGTCACCGTGCCATGTTGCAGCCCCGTTGCTATGCAGCGGGGGAACCGCTCCATCGTTTCGCCGGGCAGTGCGGAAGTAGCGATATCGATATCGTTGACCGGCAAACCAAGGACAGCATCGCGCACGGCCCCTCCGACAATAACAGCTATATGTCCATGTTCCCGAAAGGTTTGGAGCAGCGGCAGCGCTTCATTCATTTCGGGTGTCCACTCAAGCCTCATCCTGCATCCCCCGTAGTCGAATTAATCGCATACAGATACAGGAAGCTCAGCATCAATACCGAGTACACGGTAATAGATACGCTCATACTGATCCGTTATATAATCATTGCAAAAATCATGGCGTGCCCGGTGCAAACAAGCCTCTCTTACTTTTTCGCGCAATTCATCGTCAGTGAGCAATGTGATTGCATAGTCAGACATTTGCTCCACATCGCCAATCGGAGACAGATACCCCGTCTCTCCGTGAGTAATAAGCTCAGGAATGCCTCCGGCATTGGAGCCAATCGTCGGCACTCCGCAAGCCATCGCTTCCAGCGCAACCAGACCGAAGCTTTCCTTCTCAGAAGGAAGCAGCAGCACATCGGCAAGAGAAATGACTTGCGCCACATCCTCTTGTTTTCCTAAAAAATGAACCCGATCCTGCAATCCCATACTATTAATCTTATATTGTGTCTTTGACAATTCAGGTCCTTCTCCAACCAGCAATAGCTTGGCAGGAATTTGTTTCGAAACTCTCTCAAATATGTCAATGACATCTCCAACCCGCTTGACCGGCCTAAAGTTGGAAATATGCATCAAAATCTTTTCATGCGGCTCGGCAAAATCCGCGCGTAGAGACGTAACTTCCCGCGGATAATAAACCCGTTTGTCTACGAAGTTGTACGTTAGATCAATTGGCGTCATAATATCAAGCAAATTTCTTGTTTCCTTGATCAAATCGTTGGAAACAGCCGTAACGGCATCGCTTTTATGAATGGCAAGCCGAATCAAATCTTTAAGCGATTCATCCTGCGCCAAAACGGTAATGTCTGTGCCATGAAGCGTGGTCACCGTTTTGAGGCCGTCTCCAATCATCTGCTTCGCTAGATGCGCACACACCGCATGAGGCACCGCATAATGAACATGAAGCAAATCGAGCTGCTGCATCTTGGCGACTTGAGCCATTTTGCTCGCTAATGATAAATCATACGGCGGATAACGGAACACATAATAGTCGTTTACTTCCACCTCGTGGAAAAAAATGTTTTTATGAAACTTGCCCAGCCGAAACGGAATGCTGTGCGTAATAAAATGAATTTCATGGCCGCGCTCGGCAAGCAGCTTGCCAAGTTCCGTGGCGACAACACCCGATCCTCCTAGCGTTGGGTAACAGGTGATGCCGATTTTTAGTTTACGAGTCATTCAGGATGCACCTCCCACTCAAGTGGCTTATCTCTATCTTATTCCTTATGGGCTGTACGTCTTGTCAAAAGAGTGAAACGCCAAAAGGACGCTTAATCGCAAATCCTTCCGCATAGCTCCAGCCTCTCCCTTGCGCAAGCAACGAATCCCTTGCCTCCACCCGCTCCAAATAACCGTTTGTGAGCGGAGTAGCGACGGAACCGGGGCTGGCCGCAAGATCGAACTGGGAACGGTAAGCACGAAGCGCTTTGCGCTTCGCCTCATAAGACGACGTTATATCCACAACCAAAGAAACCGATTCTACATCATTAATATAATAATACATAAGGCTCTCGACTTGAACGGGGGAAAAATCTGGCAAATAGTTGCGCAGCTTGGCGTTAAAAACCGCTTCCTCAATCAGTTTGCTGCATTGTACATGATCGGGATGACGGTCCACCCAATAGGGCGCAAACACGATACGAGGCCGCAGACGTCTAATTTCCGCTACAATCGCTTCTATTTGTACCCGCTCAGTCGCAAGGCCCCGATCTGGAAGACGCAAATTCGACCTCTCACATAAACCAAGCACCGCAGATGCTGCGGCAGCTTCCTGCCGCCGCAGTTCTACGGTGCCGTTAGAGGACATCTCCGCCTCGGTCAAATCGCATATGGCTACGCGGTAACCTGCTTCGGTATGTTTGGCGATCGTGCCGCCCATACCGATCTCCGCATCATCCGCATGTGCGCCAAAAACGAGGATATCTACTGGCTCCATTACACTTCCGCCCCCGGCTTATATTTGTGGACAAGCTCCCTCCATGCAAAATCGCCCCGCTCCACAGCCTTTACAAGTACTTCAGCCGTTGCAATATTCGTTGCCACTGGAATTCCTTGAACATCGCACAGGCGAAGGAGCGCGATAATATCGGGCTCATGCGGCTGTGCCATAAGCGGATCGCGAAGGAAAATAATAAGATCCATTTGATTTTCGGCCACAAGCGCCCCAATTTGCTGATCCCCGCCGAGCGGGCCCGACATAAAACGTTTAATCGAAAGGCTTGTCTGCTCCATAATGCGGGAGCCTGTTGTTCCTGTAGAATACAAAGTATGCGGCAAAAAAACATGTTCGTAAGCAATGACAAAGTTGACTATCTCATCCTTCTTGCGATCATGAGCAATAAAAGCGATATTTAACATGCCGTTCCCCTCTTTCGCTGTCCATTCTTTTCGCTTTGACTAGTCCATAATATGTTCAAAACCATAAATCAAACCGGAGTACGTCATTACTTTTTTAACGGCAACATTTACACCTGGCATATAACCAGCGCGGTCATAGGAATCATGACGAATTTTCAGCGTTTGGCCGTAACCGCCAAAAATAACTTCCTGCTGAGCAAATACGCCCGGCAATCTGACGCTATGTATACGGAACCCGTTATAATAGCCGCCCCTTGCGCCTTCGATAATCTCTTCTTCCTTCGGATTGCCTTGCTTCAGCTCTTGGCGTACTTGCGAGATCAGCTCCGCCGTTTTGATCGATGTGCCGGATGGAGCGTCAAGCTTCTGATCGCCATGATATTCAATAATTTCAACATGAGGCAAATATTTGGATGCTTGAGCCGCAAACTTCATCATTAAAATGGCGCCGATTGAGAAGTTTGGAGCGATCAAGCCGCCGATTTCTTTCTCCTTGCAAAGCTCGTCCAGCTCATCGATTTGCTCCGGAGTAAAGCCGGTTGTCCCAATGACGGGACGAACGCCATACTCAATAGCCGTTCTTGTATTACCATAAGCGGCTTGCGGCACCGTAAAATCTACAAGCACATCCGCTTTAGCGTTACTTAATGCTTCTTCAAGAGTTGAACTGACAATGACTCCTGTTTCCTTGCCCCCTGCAAAAATACCGGCATCGATCTGCCCCGAAGATGGATCGACCGCTCCGACCAATTGCAACGCTTCATCTTCCAGCACCATTTTTACTACTTCACGGCCCATTCTGCCGCCGGCGCCCGTTACAGCCACTCTAATCCGCCCAGTCGTCATATCCCATCACCTTATCCTTATTTTCTTCTCATTGTCGAACGAATTCGCTCCATCCTTCGCTTGCGGTTAATATCCGCAAACAAACGCCTCGCGGAAGAATGCTGCGGATCAAGCCGGAGCGCTTCTCTTGCATGGATAATGGCTTCATCCAGTCTTCCTTCTGTCAAACAAACCATTCCAAGCAAATAAAACGCTTCAAAGCTGAGCGGATCAAGCGTCGCCGCATGCCTCAGCAATTCTGCCGCCTCCTTTAAATCAGGAGGGGTTGACGCTACTAATCCTTTCGCCTCTGCGAGCAAAAGCTGTGACTGAATTAATTGAGAGTGGTAGCGATACTCCTCGTTGCCCGGCTCAAGCTTCTCGGCGACATCCGCATATATTTTGGCCTTGGACCATTTGCCGCTGCGAGCACAGGAAACCGCACATTTATGATAATAGCCTGCGTTCTCCGGGTCGGCGGCAATCGCCTGCTCGAACCAATAGATCGCTCCTTCAAAATCGCTTTGGAAAATAAACTCGTAAGCTTTCTTAATGCAGCTTTCCCCATCCATCTGCCCATCCTCCTTGCACAAGGATCGATGGTACAGCATATGTAGGTAGCTTGCTTACAGTTCGCCGTTTTTCTTCGTCCAGCGATTTGCGTCGCGCGTATTAAACTTATTCATCACTTTGTCATGCGCTTCCGTCAAATCAATGCCAAGCGAATTGGCAAAGCAGGACAGCAGAAACAAAATGTCGCCCAGTTCCATTTCCACCGAATTGTCGGCTTCGTCCGGCTTTTTCGGCTTTTCGCCATAGTAATGATTAATTTCCCGCGCCAGCTCGCCAACTTCCTCCGACATTCTGGCCATCAGAGCAAGCGGACTAAAATAACCCTCTTTAAACTGTGAAATGTATTCGTCCACTTCCCGCTGTATATCCGATAATGATTTCTCTGACATGGCAAGCTTCCCTTCCATTATTAGCTATACGTTACTATGTTACCGTATTGGCATCGCTAAAATCAATGTTTTTTGAACAGGCTAAAAAAGCCAAAAAAAGACGCCGTCATGCAAGCAAAAGCTTGTTTGACGCCGTCCAAAACTGTACCTCAGGATTGCTGCTGTGGTTGCATTAATCTCGTTTAGTTTTTTTGATCCCATAGGGCCTTTGTTTATATTTCCGCCAGCCGGTCCAAGAAAGCACGGCTGAAATAAACGTGCCGAGGAAAAAGGCCCACTTCACAGGACTGAAAAAGGCGGCTGTCGTCACAATAGGCTCAACCGACACTGCCTGCGCATTGGAAAAAATTCCGTTAATCGCATTTTCCATTGCATGAATGGAAGACTCCACCGCTGCCCCGTTATTGGCTCTCGCCATTTTATTTTTGCTTAATAAAAGCTGCTTTGTATAGCGGATTCGCTCACTAAGCTCTTCCATTCGAAGCGTATCTCCCGAAAAAGAGGCGGCTGCTTCTATTCTTGTAGCATGCATCTCAAGACCTTGGAGCATGGCGGCAGAGGCTAACGCCGGGTCCGACGATTGCGCTCTCCACGTTTGCCTAACGTTGGCTATATCGTCAAGCAGCAGCTTCTCGTATTGCAGCCATAACGCTTGATTTCCTGCGATCAGGGAATCTGTACCGAGCCGAATGCGAACGGCATGCTCAATCCACAGCGAATGCTTGACTCCGCTGGCCAACGCATGCTCGATTGCGTTCCATTCCTGCTCCAGCGCAAGCCAGCCCGGCAAAGTCCCGTACCCTCTCAACATTTCATTGTTAAAATGCCGTTTTAACTTTTGCAATTCGGCAAAAGCAAGCTGTCTGTTGTTCGTATTGGCAGCCGTATATAAAGCCGTCGCCGTCTCATCCATCCGAAACAGCTCTTCGTATGGCCTATCAGTAAACAGAAAACTGTTGTTTCCGCTGGGGATCGCGCCACCCCAAACGATTCCCGCCGATCCGAACGTTAGAACCAAGCAAACAACGAACGGAATCCAAAATCGCGATTTCATGGACATCCCCCCATAGAGCAATCTATGAGGGGATGTCCATCTTTATTCCTGTTTTCTAAACGGCAGGACGGCGAATGCCGCCGCAAAGCTGGCGAGTGAAAGCCCGTACGTAAACCATTTTACGGCTCCAAGATCATCTTCCAGCTCCGCAGGCAACCAAGGAAAAATACCGTACGTATAATCGATCGTATCGTTGAGCAGCAGCCAGCCAAGCCCAAACAACAGGGCAAATGCCCTCGCTTTCATAAAACGGAAATAAAGCAGCGTCTCCACCGCCATAGCCAAATGAGAGGCAATCAGCATGTAGTGTTGCCAGCTCAATACGTCGCCTTGCGACGCTCCCGCTACAATCATCGCAACGGCCCAAATGCCATATTTCACAGAGCAAACGACTGCTAATGCCTCGATAGCGCTTCTGCCGACCTGAGCTAATTTAGTCGGACGTTTCGGCGGAAACAGTAAATAAAGCAGCGAAATCGTAAAAAACAAACTGGAAGTCGGCGAATCCGGCACAAAGGGAAGCATCCAAGCCGGTTTGTTGTCCATCGTCCAGATTAGCTGATTTTCGTACCATATATAACCGTAAAGCGTTCCCGCCAAATTCACGATAAAAAGGAGCCATAACAGATTTCGGTTCAGCAAGAAGCTGCGGCTCCAAAAAAAGTGGATATTCAACGTAATGCTCCTTTCGAAAAAAAACCTGACCGTATAATACGATCAGGTTTTTCTTTAGAGATGCGATCCCGCTATTCTTGCTTCTGCTTGGCAAGCCAAGTGGCAAGCTGGTCGATTTCTTCCGTGGACAATTGTCCCTCGTATGACGGCATCGCGCCGCCCCCACGACCTTTAGTAATGGTCTCTACAATCTCTTCTTTGGATAAGCGATTGCCTACGCCGATCAATGCAGGCGCTGCGGAACCGCTAAGGTCTGCAGCGTGACAGCCAAGACATTGCGCCTGTTGTGCGATTGTCATTGCAGGATCTTCCGGCTCAATAACAGCAGCCGCTTTTTTCATAAAGTTTGGACGCGGTTTGCCTTCCTTAATCGCTTCCTCAACCTTTTGTTCACGTTCGTGATGCTCAGGCGTTTGTCCGTTTTTCTCCAGCATATGCTGGTAATGATCCCAAGAAACAACAGTCAAGTAAATACATGCCACAAGAGACACGAGCATCAACGATGATGCGATTGGACGACGGTAGAAGCGGCGCTCCTTGCCAGTGTCCAAAAATGGAGCAAGCAATAACGCTCCAAACATGACGGCAGGTACGCCCATCGTTCCCAGAAGGACATACTTTTCTGCTACATATGGATATTTCAAAAATTGATACAAGAACAAGAAGTACCAGTCAGGCATCGGTATAAATGCCCCATTAGTCGGATCCGCAGGATAACCTAGCGGAGCCGGCTCGGCAATTACCCACACCAGGAAGCCGACTAGCACCACGCAGCCGACCATCCATTCCTTAAGCAAGAAGTTCGGAATGAAAGCCTCTGACTTTCCCGGAAAAGCGGTATAGTCTGGCGGAGTTTGAAACATGCCCGCTTTTTTGACGCGGGAGTCGCCGACATAAACCACTTTTTCGTTCGATTTGTGTCCGTGAGCCATAAGTGAGCCTCCCTTCGCTTAAAGTGGTCCTGAAATGCCTTGCTTTCGAATCATCATGAAATGCGCTGCAAGCATCGCAATTAACGCGCCAGGCAAGAAGAATACGTGAATCGCAAAGAAGCGAGTCAACGTCTGGGCGCCTACGATATCGCCGCCGTAAAGGAAGTCGGCGATGTAAGAGCCGATTACCGGTACGGATGCCGCGATTTCAACCCCTACTTTTGTAGCGTAGTAAGCTTTGTTATCCCAAGGAAGCAGGTATCCCGTGAATCCAAGGCCTAACATGATGAAGAAGATAAGCATTCCGACAACCCAGTTCATTTCGCGCGGAGCTTTATAGGAACCCGTAAAGAAAACGCGCAGAGTATGTAGGAACATCATTACTATGACCAAGCTCGCTCCGAAATGGTGCATGCCGCGAACAATTTGTCCGAAAGCAACTTGGTGTTGCAGGAAGTCAACGCTTGCATAAGCGTTAATAATATCCGGCACATAATACAACGTCAGGAACATCCCCGACAAAATCTGGATAACCGTAATAAAAAACGTCAAGCCACCGAAGCAATAGACAAATGCGGAGAAGTGATGAGCGGGGTTAACGTGCTCCGGCACTTCATGGTCAGCCACATCTCTCCAAAGCGGCGTAATGTCAAGACGTTCATCGATCCAGTTGTATACGCTTTTAAACATCTGCCATACGCCCTCCTTAGGTTCTTGTGTTTGGAATAATAGGTCCCAAATAAACGAATCCGTCTCTCACTTCCGCTTCGTATTCGTCAAGCGGGGAATTGGCAACAGCCAAGTTTTTCCCGTCTTTCGAATAGCGGGCGTCGTGACAAGGGCAATCGTATTCGCTTTTGCCTTTTGTATTCCAGAAAATCGTGCAGCCCAAGTGTTTGCAAATTGGGGATAAGGCAAAAATTTTGCCGTCTTGTCCCTTCGAAATCCATGCCACAAGCTCGGGTTCGCTTTCGTACCATCCGTCAATCTGATGGATTTTGAATTTGAATTCTTGCGGTTCCGCCGTAATTTTACTCTCTTCAACAACTTTAACTAGGTCGCTACCGCTCTTTTTAATAAGAAGCGGGTCTACCGCAAAGCGTACCATCGGCAATACCGCGCCGCCCATCATAAAGGCCGTTGTGCCACCAAGCGTATACGACAAAAATTGACGCCGGGACATTTCTTTGCGCTGAACCGGACGATGCGCCGTCTCGTGTTGTTCATGATTACTCATCTTCTGTTCTAACCCCCTTTGCCAACCATATCTCGCGTCTTGCCGCACGGCAAAAACACATGACGAACTAGGACATAACTTATAATAGCCTAGGTGTTTGGGAGCGTCAAGAATATGGCCCGATATTTGCGTCAATATGGAAATGACGTTCAATAATTTGTTATCAATTTGTCACAATTGACCTGCCTTGGCATATGATTTCCCACATTACGCTCTAATTATACGGAAGATCAACCATATTTAAGGAGATTTACGCTCCCATAACGCTCTAATTTGTGACGAAACTTCCCGAGCATCCGGCCATTCTTCCTCGTTCTTCGGCTGCAATACCAGATCGGCAAGAGGAGATTGAAACGACAAGGCCCAGTCGGCCGTAATGAGGATGATGTATTTGAATCCCGCTGCCTTCAGTCTCGCGCACCAGACATCGAGCTCCCTTCCCATGCTGCTTTCTCCTGTCGCATAATGGCATGCTGGATAGGTGACGACTCTCCCCTTAAACGGACCTTCCACCATATCCATCATATCGCGAAGCTTCTCCAGCTTCTCCGTTGCCTCATAAGGCGTCTCGGTCCCGTTCATCCCCGTTACGGGCAACAGGCAAGTGTCCAAATAAGGCTGAAGCTCGTCCCATTGCTCCTTGCTGATCTCGCTAAATTTCATCCTGCTTCCCCTTTTCCCCTCGGTCGAAATGCTGAACCCTTCCATTTTACAAAAGAAAGCCTCCAATTGCTAGAGACGAAACAGGGTTCGCCATCCGCATGGAAGCTTCTTAATCCGTGTTAATGTTTTAATTCATTCAATTGCTTGACGAGACGATGAAACGTATCCTCATCTCCCGAAGCCAGCGCTTGGTCAATCGCGCTGTTCAACTGCTCCGTTTGAAATTTGAGAACCGCCTCATCCAAAACAAGCTCAGCCGCAAGCCCCAGCATCGCCTCGTACGTTACTTTCATTTTGTCCATAGGATACACCTCCACACCGGCGCTTACGAGATCCTATATTCGATTCCTTTCGTCACATAGCTCTCCATCGTTCTTTTCATCCGCTGCAAATCATCCTCTGTCAACTCTCTTACGACTTTGGCAGGTGATCCGAGAGAAAGCGTATAGGATGGTATTTTCTTATTCTCTGTAACAATCGAACCGGCTCCTATTAAAGCATATTCACCAACATCGGCGCCGTTAAGTACGATTGCCCCCATTCCAATTAATGTGCCTTTGCCCAGCCGGCAGCCATGAATGATCGCGCCGTGACCGACTGAAACTTCTTCTTCTACAAGAAGCGGCTGGTCCGTATTTACATGACCGACTACTCCATCCTGAATATTGCAGGATGTTCCGATCCGGATAGGGGCAAGGTCCCCCCTGAGCACGGCATTAAACCAAACTGTACTGTTTTCGCCAATCGATACATCCCCGATTAGCTTAACCCCTTCAGCGATATAGCAGCTGGCATGAACAGCCGGCAAAATTCCTTTGTATGGCAGCAGCATTGCCCATCATCTCCCATTCTAAAGTGTCTACTCCATTTACGTTGGGGAGATTCTATCAAGCGTCTGCGCCAAAGTCAATGACGGACTGCCGATTGCCCGTCCAAAGAGAGTCCATTGCCGGACACAACGGCGTTGCCCGCTTTTGTCATCCGAATGACCGTTCCGTATACGGGATGTTCGCCAATGCGCAGCAATCCCATATGCATCATCATTTTCATAACCCGCTTCTCCAAAATCGCATTGGCATCGTCATAATAAAACGATTTGGTTAACGGCAGCAGCACTCTTTTGACCGATTCGACCGTCACCCACTCCTCCGAGAGGGCATGAATCCAGTGCACCAGCGACAGAAGGTTCGGGACAGGCGTTTTGTACAGCTTCAGCCAAAACCGAAACAGCTTGTCGACTTCGGAAGCAAGCGGCTTTTTTATCCACTCCGCGCCTGTATCCGTTACGGTCAACGCTTCATTGTCTTCCGCAATATATTTCGCTTGGCGCATGTAGTCATAGAGCAAGCTCAGCCGATCAGGGTAATAGTGGAAGTGACGCCCGTATCCGAAACGCCAGGTCCCCTTCGCAGGCATTTCTTCCGAGATGCCCATCCGATCCATTAATTGTCCCAAAAATCGTTTGTACATCGACCCGTCGTTCGTCAGCTGAACTTCATTTTGGGCAACATAATACAGCAGTTGTTTAGCGTCCTCCAGTATAAGCCCTTGCTCGTCACGGTAAATCGGCGGTTCATCCGTATATTGCAATTGTTCTGCAAATTTTCTTTGCAGCGTTTCGCGGAATCGGGCTTTTAAATCATTTGGCACTTGAAACAGATATCGTCCCGGACCGGTATAGCCGTTAAACAGCCAGCCTTGATGCTTAAAGCGGATGATGATGTCCCTTGGGCTAGGGGGCGACGGCGGGACAACCGCCTTTTTCTTCCCCTTTTTTACGGCCTTTTCCGCTTCCGGTTCTTTCGCCTCTTCTCCAAACCTGCTTTGCTGAACTCTGGCGACTAAATCTTCCATGCTGTAAGATGGCCTTGATTCAAACAACAGCGTGTTCAAAAAGCGAATATCCTCAATCTTCATTCCGCTAATTTGCTCCTCGAACACGTCATGACGGCTTACTTGGGACAAGATCGACTGAATCAACTCGTTTTTGGAATTTCCGTTGCATTCGCATCGATAAACTCCGGCAATTTTGCAAAGCTGTCCAATATCCGCATAGCTCAGCATATCCGATAGGTTCATAGCGCTCTCCTTTCCGCAAAATTCCGGTTCCGTCTGTATCCAAAGCGAAGTTTTTACTATCATTATTGGACATTTCTCTTATTTCATACCCATTATCCACAAATAGAAGCCTATGGTTCGACGAAAGAAAGTGCCTTTTAGCGCAAAAAGGCGGGAAAGCGAAGCGCAAATGCTTCACTTTCCCGCCTTTGGTAGAGCGGTATTGACGATTCTTATTTAATGGTTTCCAAATGTCTCGTGCAATTATGAAGGACAGGCTGCCAGCCCTGTTCCCCAAGGCTCAATACGGAATAGGATAAATTGCCGATTCGCGTATCCGTCAGATCGGAGCAAAGCTCCTGCAACATTTGAGCCAGGAAGCTTCCGTGGGAAACAAGAAGTATATTTTGATCCGGATGCAGCTTCATCATATCCGCTATCGCTTCCTTCCCGCGAGCCCGAACCGCTTCGTCGGATTCCATGCCAAGCTGCTGCACGCCGCTTTCACGCCAATCCGGCCCCCAACGCTGGATGCGTTCTTCCTCCGTCGTCCCTTCCACCTCGCCAAAAAACCGTTCCCTTAGGCGCGGATCGGGATCAAGCACCGAAATTTGAAGCGCTTCTGCAATTATGGCCGCCGTATGCTGGGCCCGCCCCAAGTCGCTGGACACGACCAGATCCCAAATTTTCGTTTCTTCCTGCAACCTCCGCGCAAGCGCACGCGCCTGCATAATTCCTTCTTCATTTAACGGAATGTCGGTTTGGCCCTGTATAATGCCCTTCAAGTTCCAATCTGTTTTCCCATGTCTGATAAGGCCGATCAACATTCCGTTCCAGCTCCCTTCATATCTGTATTCCTTTGAGAGTCTATCCTCAGCTTCTCGTTCTGGCCAGCCAGTTTAAAATAAGCAGAGCGACTACCAGTCCAAGAACCGATAAAGCTACATAATATTGAGGAAATGCAGGAACCACTTCCAGCACAAAAGGTTCGCTTATGCTTGCAACCGGCACCTCCGCATATAATCCAGTTGTCATAAACGCGTTGTCCACCGAGGCGTTGGCTGCTTCAATCAGCCCTGTCATCTGCTGCATCTCCTCAGTAGACACTTCGCTGTAATCGACAATAAAAACGAAAAAGGCGCATGCAAACATGGCCATGCAGCCCGCCAGCAAAATCGCGACATTCCTTCTGAACGATTTGGAAAAATGATAGCTTTTGCTTGGCACAGGCATATACCAGGATTGATCCAAATAAATACGCTCCATAACGGTACGGTTAATATGTTCGGAGGGACCGATCAAATCAGGCTCTTCCGTCAACCCGCGGATAAACTCTTCACTCTCCTGCCAGAAACCGAATTGCTCCGTACATTCGGCGCATTCCAGCATGTGAGCCTCCAGTTCTATTCTTTCCGCATCGTCTTCGGACATATCCCAGTATTCGCTTAGCTTATTTTGCACGTCCTCGCAATTCATCAAGTATTCATCCTCTCGAAAGGCTCCGCCATCGGCATCGCTCCGAAATAAGGCTCCAGCTGCGTCTTTACGCTCGCTCTAGCCCGGAACAACAAAGACTTGACGGAACTGACAGACTGACCAAGAATATTCGCGATTTCTTGATAATCCATCCCGTCATATTCCCTAAGAATAAGCGCCGAGCGCTGCTTCTCCGGCAAATTGTTAATCGCCTCACGCACCATAGCCATTCTCTCATTGCGGAGCAATTGCTGCTCCGGAGCCCCTTCCGCAGCGGCTACAGGTTCAAACCCCGCTTCATCCAGCGACACGTTTGCCGCTTTCCCCTTGCGCAGCTCGCTAAGCACCGTATTGCGGGCAATCGTGTAGAGCCACGTAGAGAAAGAAGCGTCCATTTCCCGGAAGGAATGAAGGCTGCGATAAGCTTTATAAAACGTTTCCGAGCACAAATCTTCCGCCATCAGCTCCAGCTTTGCGCTCTTCAGCATATGAAAAATAAAGGCCAATATTTTACGCTGGTACCGCCGCATCAGTTCGGAGTACAGCTCAATATTGCCGTCCTTTATTTCACGGATTAATTGGGAATCAGTCATGACAGGCGAGCCTCCTCCACCTGCAGATTATTCCCGGATCTTCTGATACATTGTACCGATCCGAGAACAAAAAGTTGCGGCCGTATTTCTAAATTCGTCAACTTAAAAGCAGTAGTTAACTATTCGAGTTTGAAGAGCAAATTCCTGCTTATTTCGACAAAAAGGATAATAAACCTATTTTTCCCTATGGGAATACACCTGGAAATGGGCAAAAAAAAAACCACTCCGAGGAGTGGTTACCGTTACTTAGAACGGTACAGTTATTGGATAGGAGTGGAGAGAAACCATACTGTACTTTTATTATATGTATACGCTTCCATTTTGTCAACAAGCGTTTTCATTTTATATCTTTTTCAATGAAAACGCTCAAAACCTCTTATAGATGCACCGAATACCCTTTTTCCTCAAGCAAAATAATCGCCTGATCCAAATACTCCTGAGTGCGGAAAGAGAGCCTTAGCACTCCCGGCACGTCTTCCCTGCTCTCAATAATGTGCAGATTGCTTAAATTGATTCGATGATTGCCTAGCTCGCTTGCAATTTTACCGATAATGCCCGGATGATCCGGCACGTCGACATAGCAGTCGTAAACCGAATGAATCATCCCTTTGCGGCGCTCCGGCATCCGGCTGCGAAATTCTCCGGCCGTTTGAAACGCCGTTTCGATTTTTTCGCCGTCTTCAGCCACCAGCATGTGAGCAAATGCTTCCATTCCCTTATTCCAGTCGCGAATAAGCCTTAGCAGCACGGCCCGGTTGTCGAGCAATATGTCGCGCCATAGGGCAGGATCCCCGGAAGCGATACGCGTAATATCGCGAAAGCCCCCCGCCGCCAGCGATTCGTAAAGTCCGTCGCGCTCATTATAGCCGCGCACCTGATTAACAAGCGCTACCGCGATCATATGAGGCAAATGGCTGATTGCGCCAACAATGTCATCATGCGAGTCGGCATCCACCTTTACGATGTTTGCTTTTGTATGCGAAAGCAGCTCGGACAGCTTCTCCACCGCTTCAGGCGGCGTCGACTCATCCGGTGTCAGCACATAATAAGCGTTCTCCAGCAAATGAGAGGAGGCCGCTTCCACGCCCGATCTTTCCGAACCGGCCATCGGATGTCCGCCGATAAACGTAGCGTTTTTCAGCCGAAGCGAACGGGCAAACGAGGCCACCGACGATTTGGTGCTGCCGACGTCCGTAATGATGCAGCCCTCTTTCAAATGGCATTTGCTAATTTGATCCAAGTACTCTTGCAAATTCCCGACGGGAACGCACAAAAAAATAAAGTCGGCACCTTCGGCAGCCTCTTCCAAGGAAGTAGTCCCGACATCGACTACTCCTCGCTGCACATATTTCGTTACGGAGCTTTCCCGATTGGAAAATCCGACTACCTCAATACCAGGCTTGCCTTTTAGGCACAGCGCAATGGATCCTCCAATGAGTCCCACTCCAAAAATCGCAACTTTGATCATATCTTGTAATTTACACCGTCACTTCCTGTAAAACTTGCTCCAAAGCTTTAACGAATTTTTCGTTTTGTTCCGGGGTGCCGACCGATACTCGAATGTAAGTCGGGTATTTCGCCCAACGACCTTTAACAATAACGCCGCGGCGCATTAGAGCCTCAAACACATCCCCCGAAGGCCGCTTCGCATCGACCAAAATAAAATTGCCATGCGCCGGAAAATAAGAAAGGCCAAGCCGGTCAAATTCTTTGCCCATGTAGGAGATGCCCTTCCGGTTCTGCTCTTTGCAAAAAGCGATAAACGCATCGTCCGCGAGTGCCGCTTTCGCCGCTGCCTGAGCCAATCTTGTTGTATTGAACGGCTCGCGTACTTGATTAATAACCCGGATGACATCGGGATGGCCAACACCGTAGCCGATTCTAAGCGATGCCAAACCGTAAACCTTCGAGAAGGTCCGCAGCACGAGTAAGTTATTGTGTTTTTTCAACAGCTCGACGCCGTCGCTGTAGTCCGCATCGTCGACAAACTCTCGGTAAGCCTCGTCCAGTACAACCAGCACATGGTTCGGAACGGCGTCAAGGAATGCAGCGAGTTCGCTGTCACTCACGATCGTTCCTGTCGGATTGTTTGGATTGCAAAGCCATACCACTTTTGTCGCTTCCGTAATGCTTGCAAGCATTGCCGGCAAATCGTGTTTCCCGTCCTTCAGTGGCACTTCTACGATTGTGGCATTTTCAATCTCCGCATTATGCTTGTATTGCGAAAACGTCTCATCCGCCATTACCGTCTCGTCGCCCGGTACCAAAAACGCGCGCGCAGTCATCAAAATAATGTCGCTGGAGCCCGTTCCAAAAATAAGCTGGTTTGCGGACACGCCAAACTTTGCGGCAACAGCGGCTGTCAACTCAATACTTGCCCCATCGGGATAAATATGGCTATTGGACATCTCTTCGATCATGGCGGACTTCGCCTCATTCGAAAAGCCGTAAGGATTTTCATTGGAAGCTAGTTTAATGACCTCCGTGAGGCCTAGCTCTCTCTTTACATCTTCCACTGGCTTGCCTGGATTATAAACGGGAAGATGCAATATATTGGACTTCGGTTGCATGGGACTTCACCTCTTCTAAGTATTGAAGTGTTAATGTACTGTCACTCATTGTCTCACATCTCTATTTTCTTTTAAAGTAGTTTTAACAAAAAAGAAGAGGCTTCCAGTTTTGGAAGGCCTCTGCGATCCTTGCTTGCCTGACTGCCGGGGGTTAGTTGCCTTTCAACGACGCGACGAACCGCTCGATGCCGGCCAGACCTTCTTCTCTTGAAGATTCATTCGCCAGCAGCGGCAACGCCTCTTCGATTTTCCTTACAATGGCGCTTCCGACGATGACCGCGTCGCATTGTCCTTCAAAGCGTTCTACCTGCGCCCTGCTGGAGATGCCAAAGCCGATGCCGATCGGCAAATCTGTAGCCGATCTGACCGTCGCCAAAAATTCGTCGATATCGGAATGAAAGTCCGTCCGGACCCCGGTAACGCCAAGCGACGATACGCAGTAAACAAAACCGCGGGCTTTGCCCGAAATACGGGTAACGCGGTCTCTTGAAGTCGGCGCCACAAGAGGGATTAAATGAATGCCATGCGCTTCGGCAAGCGTCCGCACCTCTTCGTCCTCTTCAATAGGCAAGTCGGGAATG
Organism: Paenibacillus sp. GCM10027627; assembly: GCF_042675505.1. Lineage (NCBI taxonomy): Bacteria > Bacillati > Bacillota > Bacilli > Caryophanales > Paenibacillaceae > Paenibacillus > Paenibacillus sp. GCM10027627. Next base: position 590,422 of record NZ_JBHTHB010000001.1, on the reverse strand, counting down.
ATAAGGCCGCTTAACCCCTTCGAGCGAATCAATTCGAAAAAGTCGTTTAGCCCGAATTGAAGCACAGGATTAAAGTAGGTGAACAAAATAAGCGGAATCGTTACGCCCTCTTCCTTGGCCCGCTCCGCAAGCGTGATGCAGTCTTTAAGCGTAATCTTGTTTATTAATGCGCGTTCCGACGCTTTTTGAATGACGGGACCGTCGGCAAGAGGATCGGAATAAGGGACGCCTAGCTCGATCATATCGGCGCCTGCCCGCTCCAACCTTTTGACGATGGCCAGCGAAGTGTCCAAATCAGGATCCCCTACCGTTACAAACGGAATTAGAGCCGTGCGTCCTTCCGCTCTCAGCCTTGCAAATGATTGATCGATGAGATTCATTTGTTTTGACCTCCCAAGTAGCCCATGATAGCTTCAACATCCTTGTCGCCGCGGCCGGACAAACTGACCACGACAATTTTGTCCGAATCAAGAGTCGGAGCAAGCTTAATCGTTTGGGCAATGGCATGGGCGGACTCCAAGGCCGGAATAATGCCTTCGGTGCGGGACAGCAGCTGCAGCGCCTCCAACGCCTCCGCATCCGTAACCGGCACGTACTCCGCACGTCCGGAATCCTTCAAGTAGGAATGTTCGGGACCGATGCCGGGATAATCAAGTCCGGCAGAGATGGAATGGGCCGGTAAAACTTGTCCATGCTCGTCCTGCAAAACATAGCTGAGCGAGCCTTGGAATACGCCATGTTTGCCTTTTGTCATTGTAGCCGCATGCTCAGCCGTATCCACGCCATGTCCAGCCGCCTCGACCCCTAGCAGCTTGACACCTTCATCCTGCACAAACGGGTAAAAGATACCCATGGCGTTGCTGCCTCCGCCAACGGCTGCAACTACGTAATCCGGCAAGCGGCCTTCCTCCGTCAAGATTTGCGCTCTCGCCTCGTCTCCAATAATCCGCTGAAAATCGCGAACCATCATCGGATACGGATGCGGACCTGTTACCGATCCCAAAATATAATACGTATCCGTCACATGGCTTACCCAATAACGAAGCGTTTCGTTGCAAGCATCTTTAAGCGTTCTTGTACCCGAAGTGACCGGCACAACTTCGGAGCCAAGCAGGTTCATGCGGAATACGTTCAATTGCTGGCGCTTCATATCTTCTTCGCCCATAAACACTTTGCATTCGAGTCCAAGCAAAGCGGCAATCGTTGCCGATGCGACGCCGTGCTGGCCCGCCCCGGTTTCCGCAATAATTTTCGTTTTGCCCATTCGTTTGGCGAGTACGCCTTGTCCGATCGTGTTGTTGATTTTATGAGCGCCCGTATGATTCAAATCTTCTCTTTTGAGATAAACTTTGGCGCCGCCCAAATGCTCGCTTAGTCTTTTGGCATAATAAAGCGATGTCGGCCTTCCCGAATATTTATAAAGGAGCTCCTTTACTTCGTTTTGGAAATCGGGGTCCTTGGAATAATGAGCGTAAGCCTCCTCCAGCTCTAGCAATGCGTTCATAAGCGTCTCCGGCACATAACGGCCGCCGAACTTGCCGAATCGGCCGTTCGCATCTGGTACTTGTATCATGCTTCCATCACCCTTCTGACAAATAATCTAATTTTCTCGATGTCCTTCTGGCCCTCCGTCTCCACTCCGCTGGAAACATCGATTCCGTCAGGCGCGTAAGTGCGCAGCAGCTCTTGAACGTTGTCCGGCGTGAGGCCTCCTGCTACATATAGCGGAAGTCCTTTGGCTGCGGCCGCCTTTTTGTAAGCGTCGATTAGCGACCAGTTAAACGGCTGTCCCGTGCCTCCGCCTGGTGCATCTATCAATATAGCGTCTACCAAACCCGAATAAGGTTCAACCGACTCTTTGGCTTCATTCGCCAATAACGGCTCATCCGAAATGTCGCCCTTACCCTTCATGGACAAAACTCGCCAAATATGAAGCTCCGGATGGTTTAGGCGCAGCTGCGCGCAAAACTCGGGAGATTCATCCCCATGCAGCTGTGCCACGTCCAGCGGCGCTTCCTCCATCAATTCGTCGATTTCCTTAAGCGACGCATTGACAAAAACGCCTACCGCACGGGGGCTTGCACCATACGCCGTCGTCAGCTTGCGAATGGCGCGGACGAGGCGCGCTGCCGTCTCTTTATCCACTTGTCTTTTGCTCGGAGCAAAAACAAGTCCGATCTCGCGAATAGGCAAGCCGTCCAGCAGCTCTACCGTTTGAACGTCTCGCAAGCCGCAAATTTTAATCCGCGCGCTCATGACCGTGCAGCGCCAAGCAAGCTAATGACAGCGGCTTCCACGTCGTCTTTTCTCATGAAATGTTCGCCAATGAGAACACCGTGGGCGCCAATCGACTGCAAATAGTCCATATCCGCATTGCCGGCAATTCCGCTCTCGCTAATAACCGTTACATGATCTGGAATAAGGCCAATCAGTTGCTCCGTCGTTTTCAAATCGGTGACAAATGAACGCAAGTCCCGGTTGTTGATTCCGATGAGCGTCGCTTTGCCCATGTCCAGCACCGTATGCAATTCTTCCGCGTCATGTACCTCTACCAGCACGTCCATGCCAAGAGACTTCGCAAGCTCATGATACTCTGCAAGCTCGGATTTGCTCAAAATAGCCGCAATCAGCAAAATCGCATCCGCTCCAATAACGCGCGCTTCGTAAATTTGCCGGAAATCGGTTGTAAAGTCCTTTCTGAGCAGCGGAACCCGAACGGCTTCTCTCACCTTCGTCAAATAATCGTTGGACCCTTGAAAATAATCGCGATCCGTCAACACCGAAATACAGTCCGCTCCGGCAGACTCATAAGCTTTAGCCAGCTTGACAGGGTCGAAATCCGGTCGGATAAGCCCTTTGGACGGAGACGCTTTTTTCACCTCGGCGATTAGACCCATGCTGCGGCGTCTGTTGCCATGAAGCAGTGCCGCTTCGAAGCCTTTACATGGCGGTAGCTTCGCTATTTTTTCTTCATACTCCGATAGATGAAAGGTTGCGGCAAGCGAATCTACTTCGGCCCGCTTGGTAGCTACAATTTTGTCAAGAAACATGCGTCAACTCTCCTGTCGTATTAATAAGCTCATTCAGTTTCGCATAGGCTTTGCCGGAATCGATTACTTCCGCAGCAATCGCTGCTCCCTCTTTGATCGAACTCGCCAGCCCGCCGACATAGATGCAAGCACCCGCATTGGCAAGCACAATATCACGGTAAGCTTCCTTCTGTTCTCCTGTAAAAATAGCCCGGATCAAAGAAGCGTTTACTTCCGGCTCGCCGCCCTTTACTTCGTCGATCGGACGCCGGGTTAGACCGAGCTCCTCTGGGTCAAGATCGTAAGTGACGACTGCCCCGTCCTTCAGCTCGGAAATTTGCGTCGGAGCGGAGATGCTAATTTCATCTAGCCCGTCGTGGCTGCTGACGACCATCGCCCGTTTAAGCCCCAGCTCTCCAAGTACCTCCGCTATTGTTGCGGTACGAGAGCGGTCGTATAAACCGAGCAATTGGCGATCCGCTCCCGCCGGGTTCGTCAGAGGCCCCAGCATATTAAAAATGGTTCGGATGCCAAGCTCTCTGCGCGGTCCTGCCGCATGCCGCATGGAAGGATGATAGATTTGAGCAAACATAAAGCAAATGCCGATATCGCGCAGGCAAGACGCCGCCTGCTCGGGGGAAAGCGTAATATTGACGCCGAGCGCCTCCAGCACATCTGCGCTCCCCGTCTTGCCAGACATAGCGCGGTTTCCGTGCTTGGCGACGCGGATGCCCGCAGCCGATGCAATGATGGAGGAGGCGGTTGAAATGTTAAACTTGTGGATGCCCGATCCGCCGGTGCCGCAAGTGTCGAGCAGTCCTTCCTGCTCCGCTTTTACATGGCTTGAATGCGCGCGCATTGCTTCGGCGAAACCGGTAATTTCCTCTTTCGTTTCACCTTTCATACGAAGCGCCGTAGCAATTGCGCCAATTTGGGCTCCCGTCGCTTCTCCGTTCATAATCGTATTCATAACCGTACCGGCTTCAGCGCGCGTCAGATGAGCGCCGCCCATCACTTTATTTAACGCCGACTGAATTGTAATGGTTTCGTTCATCTTCCGCGCCCCCTGACGAAAGTGTCGTAATCCGCATTTACGGCTGCCGGTGCAGCCTTTTCGATTACTCCTTCATTATCCTGAACAGACTGCTGTTCCTTGGCAGCTGTTCCTTTCCCAAAACTCAATTCGGCTGCCCGGATCGATTTCAGCATTCCTTTTGCTTTGTTGACCGTTTCGATATATTCGCTCTCAGGTACGGAATCCCATACAATTCCAGCTCCGCTTTGTACATACGCCTTACCGTTTTTGAAAATAATCGTTCGAATCGTAATGCATGTATCCATCGATCCGCCAAAGCCCAAATATCCGATTGCGCCTGCATAGGCACCGCGCGCTTCATTCTCAAGCTCGGCAATGATCTCCATAGCCCGCAGCTTCGGCGCTCCCGATACCGTTCCGGCAGGAAGGCACGATACAAATGCGTCGAAAAAATCTTTATCCTGGCGAAGCTTTCCGGAAACGTTGGACACGATATGCATAACGTGGGAATATCGCTCGATCTCCATGTACGAGTCGCAACGAACAGAGCCGAATTCCGACACGCGCCCAATGTCGTTGCGGCCCAAATCGACCAGCATGAGATGCTCCGCCCGCTCTTTCTCATCCGCCAGCAATTCCACCTCCAGCGCCTTGTCTTCCTCCGGCGTTGCGCCTCGCGGGCGAGTGCCCGCTATCGGCCGTGTTTCCACTCTGCCGTCCGTTACTTTGACAAGCGCCTCCGGGGATGTTCCGACAATCACTTCTTCTCCCATTTTCAAATAATACATGTATGGCGACGGATTCATCGTCCGCAGCACCCGGTACACATGAAGCGGATCAACATCCGTTTCGATACTGAACCGCTGCGACAATACGACTTGAAAAATATCTCCGGAGCGGATATATTCTTTGGCTTGCTCCACGTTCGCAATAAATTGTTCTTTCGTTAAATTGGACTGGACTTCGCCAAGCTCCGGGTCGGCAGGGATCGCGTTAACTGGTGCCGCTGCCGCTACCGGCTGCCGCAGCCGTTCGATGGTCGCTTCAATTTTCGTAAGGGCAGCTTCATAAGCAATCGCGATTTCGCTATCCGTTGCGCCTTGCCCGATATGCACATTGCCGATAATTTGCAAATGCTGCTTAAAATGATCGAACACGATGACTTGATCGCAAAACATAAATTGAAGGTCGTTCATCTTCAAATCATCGATCCGATGAGCCGGCAGCTTTTCGTAATATTGAAGCAAGTCATACCCAAAAAATCCGATTGCCCCGCCCGTAAATGGCGGCAACTCGCTAGAAGAAGGGCTCCGGTAAGAACGCAGCTTCGCTTTGAGCAGCTCAATCGGCTTCTCGCGAAGTACTGTTTTCTCCCCTTTGATCTCCAATACCATCTCGCCGTTTTTTCCATACAGCTTCATGAAAGGATCCGTGCCGATAAAGGAATATCTAGCCCATTTGGCTCCTCCTTCAACACTCTCCAGCAAAAAGGCATGTTCTTCTTTAGCAAAATGCTGGAACAGTCTAATCGGCGTTTCTGTATCCGCCATTACGGAACGGACGATTGGAATTAAATTGTATGATCCTGCTTGTTGTATCACTCTGCTCAGCTCATTCGTCATTTTAAACGACCCCCATCTCTCATAATCACAATTTTCAGTCAGGTCAGTCCGTATTGCCGCCAATGACTGCCGATGTGGATGAACATATAAAAAGCCCCTGCCGTAGCAGGGGCCGTCATTTGAGATTTGTGAACGATACCTTAACAACTCGCCTCACTGCAATGCGGTAAAGTGAAAGAGCCAAGGGATAATAAATTCCCTTCCTCGCTCCACCTCTGCAAAAGAGCGGCAAGCATCGCCATCAGGTGACGGCCGGGTTATGGTATTTTACTCAACTGTTCTCATCTCATCTCGGCTAAAAACCTACTAGCACTCATCTCATCTTTGTTTCTAAATATACTGCATGAAGTTTGTACCCGTCAACCGTTATTTGCTTTTGGACAAATCGGGACGAAGCGCCTCCGCGCCGCCCAAATAAACGTGACGAATCTCATTTTGTTTTTTGTCCGTATTGACCAAAGCCATTAACCGGATGCATTTCTCCAAACTTCCTTTGACCGGAACCTCCATTGCGCACATAAGAGGCACAAGCTCCCAGCCTGGTAGCTGTCTAATCGATTGTGCCGGGAACGTCTCATCCAGATCGCCCGTCACCGTAATCAGCACGCTGCAAATATCGGCCGGGTCCAGCTCGTTTTGGGCAACAACCTCATTTACCATTTGCAGCGTGGCGCCCGCAATCTGCTCGCGCTCATTTGCTTCGACAGTGATCGCGCCTCGAATTCCGCGTACACTCATGGCCCCTCAGCCTCCAATTTTAGTTCTTCCACTATTTCGCGTATCCACTCCACCGGAACATTCGGTTTAATTTCAACCTCTCCGATCGACGTCGGAACAATAAATACCATCGTACCTTCGGCAAACTTTTTGTCGTGCATCATAGCAGCCATTACAGCGTCTATATCAAAATGTTTCGGCAGCGAGACAGGCAAGCCGCACTTCGCCAGCACCCGCTTCGTCGTTGTATATACCTCTTGCGGTGCGCCGTAGCGCAATCCAAGCCTGGCGGAGCCGATCATGCCAATCGCTATCGCTTCACCGTGTTGAAGTTCGTTGTAGCCAGCTACCGCTTCCAGCGCATGACCGATCGTATGCCCCAAATTCAATATCGCCCGCAGGCCGTTTTCGCGTTCGTCTTCGGAGACGACAGCCGCTTTGACGCTGCATCCGTTATATAGCGCATACCCTAATGCATCCGCATCCAGAGCCAACATATTTTCCGCATTCTGATCGCACCAATCGACAAATCCGGCATCTTTAATCAAGCCGTGCTTCACCACTTCAGACAAGCCCGAACTAATATCGCGCGGGGGCAATGTTTGCAGCGTCAACAAATCGTAAAGAACAAATTCCGGCTGATGAAACGCCCCGATAATATTTTTGGCTTGGGGATGATTGACGGCTACTTTTCCCCCAACGCTGCTGTCATGCGCAAGAATCGTTGTTGGAATTTGAACAAACTTGACGCCGCGCATATACGAAGCTGCGACAAAACCGGCCAAATCTCCTACAACTCCGCCGCCAAGCGCCACAATAGTAGATTTTCGGTCCAACCCCGCATCCAGCGCTTTCCCGACAAGCTCGCCGAGCACCGATAGCGATTTGGAGCTTTCGCCCGCTGGAACAATCTCGCTATGGACAATATATCCGCCGTTTCGCAATGCTTCTTCAAGCTTTGGCAGATGATGCCTTGAAACATTAGCGTCGGTTATGATCATAAGCGGGGATTTTTTCCCCACTCCATGTTTTTCGAAAAAAGAGGCTGCCTGCTCCAGCAGCCCTTCCCCAATATAAATAGGATAAGAACGATCGCCTAAATCCACCGTCAGCTCGCGCATAGCTTAGTACCGATCCAATTGCTCAAGATAGCTGTTTACGTTTGCGCGAATTTCTTCAATGGAGTCTCCGCCGAACTTTTCCAAAAATGCTTTTGCCACTTCCCAAGCGACTACATGCTCCATAACAACGCTGGCAGCAGGTACGGCGCAGCTGTCGGAACGCTCTACTTGTGCGGTAAACGGCTCCTTAGTATCGATGTCAACGCTGCGCAGGGGCTTGTACAAGGTCGGAATCGGCTTCATCACACCGCGTACAACGATTTGCTCGCCGTTTGTCATCCCGCCTTCAAAACCGCCGAGACGGTTTGTCGCACGATGATAGCCCTTCTCTTTTTCGTACAAAATTTCATCATGCACTTGAGAGCCTCTTAACTTCGCCGCCTCAAAGCCGATGCCGATTTCGCAGCCCTTAAAGGCATTGATCGAAACGACCGCTTGCGCAATTCGTCCGTCCAGCTTCCGGTCCCACTGTACGTGGCTGCCGAGCCCGATCGGCACTCCTTCGATGACACATTCTACGATGCCGCCGATCGAATCGCCTTCCGCCTTAATTTGATCGATGTACTCTTCCATTCTTTTTTCCGTCTCTTTGTCGACGACGCGAACGGAAGATTCCTCTGTCAAACGGATAAGCTCATCCACCGGAAGCTGGTTCGCTGGAGCTTCAATTTCCCCGATACGAATGACTTGACCGGCCACTTTAATGCCAAATTCAGCAAGCAGCTGGCGGGCAATGCCGCCGACCGCTACACGTGCAGCCGTCTCGCGGGCGCTGGAGCGCTCCAATACGTTGCGCAAATCCTTTAAGTTATATTTCAAGCCGCCGTTCAAATCCGCATGTCCAGGACGCGGGCGGTGAACTCTGCGCTTTTCTTCGTCGCTGCCTTCAATCGGCTCAATATTCATAACGGAAGTCCAATGCTTCCAGTCGTTATTTTTGACGATTACCGCAACCGGCGCACCCGTCGTTTTGCCGTGGCGCACGCCGCCTACAATGTCGGCCGTATCCTTCTCAATTTGCATTCTTCTGCCTCGGCCATGGCCTTTTTGACGGCGGTGGAGCTGGAAGTTCAATTCCTCGAAATCAATTTTCAAGTTGCTTGGCAGACCCTCTATAATGGCGGTCAATTGTGGACCATGGGTTTCTCCAGCTGTCAAATAACGTAAACTCAAGCTTAAGCTCCTCCTTCAACGCATGCCTTTACCCGGCAGCTCTCATGTAGTGCCCGAAACATCTTTGCTCATTATAGTACAGCGTTGCTGGTTTGACAAGAAATCTCATCTTCCGCCAAAGGGGCATCGCAGCCCGTAAAATAGAAAAAGCCGGGATCCCCCCCCATTTGCTGCTTTGGGGAATATCCCGGCTTAAGCCCTAACCTCAAGCTTTTGCACGCATTCCAAAAAAGGATCTACACGCGCCGATAGAAAAAGGTATCCGCCGTCTCAAAGCCATATTGAGAAGGGCTGAAAATTTGTTCCGTGCTTCCGACAAACAATAGGCCGCCGGGCTTCAAAGCCGCAGCGAACTTATGATACAATCCATGCTTTGCTTCCTCTGTAAAATAAATCATAACATTGCGGCAAACGATCAAATCAAAACCGCTTTCAAAAGTATCATGGAGCAGATTGCCCTGTTTAAAGGAAATTCCCTTTTTGAGCGAATCCGTTACCTGAAACGCGCCGTCCACCGGAGCAAAATATTTCGATCGGCATGCCGGCGGCACATCCCGGAGCGACCGCTCCAAATAGATGCCCTCCTTCGCCTTCTCAAGCACATTATGATCCAAATCGGTGGCAAGCAGCGACGTTTTCCCTATCGCCCCAATCTCCGTTAAGATCATCGCGAGCGTATAAGGCTCCTCCCCCGTCGAACAAGCTGCGCTCCATACTTTCAGCCGGGGGCTTGACGCCATTAGTTCGGGGAGATAACGCTTTTGCAGCACTTCCCATCTGGCCGGATTGCGCCAAAACTCCGAAACATTGATCGTCATCCGATCCAAAAACTCGAACAGCAGCGCACGGTTTTGCTCCATCGCCTGACCGTACTGCTCAAAAGTCGTAAACCCGTTTTTGAGCCGAAGCGTCGTCAGCCTTCGTTTCATCTGCGCTTCTTTGTACTGAGATAAGTCAATGTCTGTTTTACGCTTGATTCGGGTAATGAAATTAGAAAAGTCCAGATCCTCAGACATAGCGACCTCCATGATGTATGGCTTAGTAATCTACATTAGACCCAGCGCTGAATGGTATGCTCGTAGTCGACGAGCTCTTCGGCGGAGAAAAAGATGCCGATTTCCCTTTCCGCATTGGCGGGAGAATCGGAACCATGTATTAAATTAAAATTGGTATGTACAGCAAAATCGGAACGAATAGTGCCAGGCGCGGCATCGAGAGCATCCGTTTTTCCAATTAGGGCGCGGGCGAGCGCAATGACATTGTCGCCGCTCCAAACCATCGCAAATACGGGACCTGAAGAAATGAACTCCAGAAGCGGTTCATAGAATGACTTGCCTTTATGCTCGGCATAATGGATCTCAGCAAGCTCGCGCGTAACCCGCATGAACTTTGCGCCCGACAACTGCAGCCCTTTTCTCTCGAAACGCGACACGATTTCACCGATCAGTCCGCGCTGAACGCCGTCAGGCTTGATCATCAGAAACGTTCTTTCCATCTGCAAACCATTCCTTTCAATCCCTTGAATGAATTAATAGTTGCGTTTCCCGACAAAATGCGCGATGTCGGTTAAATTCTTTTTCGCCGCGATATCGGGCAATCCCTCTAAAGCGTGCAAAGCTTTTTGTATGTATCGATTGGCCAAATGATCCGCCAGTTCGCCACCGGCGCTTCCTCTTATGAGCTGTATGGCTCGTTTCGTATCCGCAAATCCTTCATTCACCCTAATTTTGCTGATTTCCTCCAGCAGTTTGCCGCGCACATCTTCATCCTGCAGAGCCAAAATAACGGGCAGCGTTATATTGCCCTGCCGCATATCGGAGCCTGGCGGCTTGCCGATTTGCTTTTCGGTGCCATATAAATCGAGCAAATCGTCGCGGATTTGGAACGCCATGCCGACATTGTAACCGAACCGGTACAGGCGGCTCGCCGTTGCCCGATCCGTGCCCGCCGCCACCGCGCCAAGCTGGCAGCTGATCGCAATAAGCAAAGCCGTCTTTCTGCGAATGCGAAGCAAATAATTGCGGATCGTTTGCTCCGTATTGAAGAAGTCGCGAATTTGCTCCATCTCCCCGATGCACATTTGAACGAGGGCGTGAGAGAGCACCTGGTGAATATGCGGGTTCGGCAAGCTTGTAGCGATCGACAATGCCTTGCCATGAATATAGTCTCCCGTATACATAGCGATTCGGTTGTCCCATTTGGACTTGACCGTCAGCTGTCCCCGCCTCGTTTCCGCGTCATCAATGACATCGTCGTGAACGAGCGAAGCCATATGAATGAGCTCAAGAGGCACCGCAACCCGCTTCAGCACATCCAGCTTGTAATCGCCGAATTTGCCGGCGAGCAGAACAAAAACAGGACGAATGCGCTTCCCGCCCGCTTTCAGCAAGTGAGTAGACGTCTCGCTCAGCAGCGCATGGTCGTCCGTGACGCTCCGCTCAAGTTCCTTTTCGATTTGATTCAAATCGCCTTTCATCTTCGCGTACAAATCTAATAGTTTCATTCGTTCACCTTTTGGAGGGATTGTCCTTCAAAAAACGTCATCTCTACGTCGTCTTTCAGTAGACCAAGCTCTCTTGCATACCGGAAATACAACGAAAGACCTTCTTGAAGGCTTTTCCCAAAATCGTACTGCAGAGACTTAAAATAAGTGGCCCAATAGTCGGGATCGCCGCCAAGTCGCTGGCATGCACGCGCGATCAAACGGTCGGGCCGGCTTAAATTTTCATTTTTGGAGGCTAACAAAGCTTCGTACAAAAGGCCAATTTCCTTCGCGTTGCTCCGAATCGCTGACTTTCGCGCCGCAACGACCGCATAGGTCATGCCAAGGCCTGTCCAATCCCGCCACAGCTCTCCCAAATCGAGAATGTTGAGGCCGCTGTTTCTCCATGACGCAGCGATTGCGGGATCGCCGATGAGCAGCGCGGCATCCGCATCCTGCAGCATTTCATTCAGGTTCGGCTCGGCAGCGACATATTCAGGCTCGCAATTGAACCGTTTTGCCATAATAATTTTCAATAAATTAACCGATGTTTCCGAAGCGTTCGTCACCGTAATTTTGCGTGGCTTCTTCTCCTCGATCGAATGCTTTAGAAAAAGCAATATGGAATGGACGCGGCCGGTAGACCCGACCGACAACTCCGGCAGCAGCACATAGTCGCGGCTGTACTGGCCATACGAAAACGAAGAAATAGCCGATAAATCGAGCTCTCCTATGCTGAGCAAGCGATTCAGCTCGGACGGTACTTTGGATACCATCTCGTAATCCATCCCCGCTGCGTGCTTTTCAAAGTTTTGAAACAGCGGCCAAGCGTTGGCGTAATCAATTTCACCGATGGTGATCGGGCGAAGGTGGCCCATTGTGCTCATCTCCCCATCTTCTGTACAAATCATGTTCGATATCTACGTTGTCCAGTACTTTCCCTACAAGGAAATTAACCATTTCATCCATCGATTGCGGCTTAAAATAAAATGCGGGCATAGCCGGAACGATTTTGACTCCCAGTCTGGCGAGTGTCAGCATATTTTCCAAATGAATTGCATGAAGCGGAGTTTCTCTCGGGACTAGCAGCAGCTTGCGCCCTTCCTTCAACATCACATCCGCCGCTCTAGCAAGCAGATTGTTTGAGGAACCATGCGCGATAGAAGCAAGCGTCCCCATAGAACAAGGCATAATCAGCATCCCTTCCACCCGGAAAGAGCCGCTGGCAATAGAGGCGCCGATATCTCCGTTCGGATGGTAAATGAGCTTGCCCTCTCCTATGCTTCCAGGGAACGCGCGTTCCAGCGTATCCGCTCTTCGTGTTGTTTCCCAGCCCAGTTCTTCTTTTATGACCCGCCAACCGGCCTCTGTCACAACTAAATGAACTTCAAAACCGCCGCTCAGCAGCTCTTCAATCAGCCTTACGCCGTATATCGCTCCGCTTGCGCCCGTAATGCCGACGACCCAGCGGTTTTTTGCCGCGGTTTTCCTTACCATGCCTCGCTCCTCCTCCCTTACCATGAACGAAGCACCGCCAAATCAACAATCGTAAACAGGAACAGAATAACGCTTAACGTTCCGTTCATGCCAAAAAAGGCAGTCTGCACACGAGACAAGTCGTTTGGCTTCACCATCCAGTGCTGATAAAAAAGAAGTCCGATCGACAACAGCGTGCCGAGCAAATACATCCAGCCTAGCTCCGTGACCCAAAACAGGGCGATAAATCCGACCGCCGTTGCGATATGCAGCGAGCGGGCAATCCACAAAGCGCCGGCAATGCCAAACCGGGCAGGAATGGAATGCAGTCCGGCATTGCGGTCATACTCAAAGTCTTGCGTTGCGTAAACGATATCAAATCCAGCAATCCATAAGGCTACAGTGCCAAACAACAGCCAAGCCGCGGCGTCAAATTGTCCCGTAACGGCAACCCAGCCTCCGAGCGGAGAAAGGGCGATTGTAAGACCCAGAACGATATGGCACAGCCATGTAAATCTCTTTGTGTAGGAATAAATGACAAGAAAAAAGACCGCTACAGGCATAAGCTTCATAGCAATAGGATCCAAATTGGCTGCCGCAAGCAGCAGCAAACCGAAAGATACGATAATAAAAAGCAATACTTCAGCCGATTTCAACAGTCCCGCAGGCAAAGCGCGCTCTTTTGTCCTCGGGTTGCCAAAATCGATTGCCTTGTCGATCAACCTGTTCAAGCTCATGGCGGCGCTTCTAGCTCCAAACATCGCTAGCGCGACCCATCCGATTTCCGCCCAAGACGGCAGCCGGTTTTCCATGACAATGGCGCCTAGCAAAGCTCCCATAAACGCAAACGGCAAAGCGAATACGGTATGCTCAAATTTAATCATTTCTAAAATAATGCGCAGTTTGCGAATCATGGCTGGCTATTCTTTCCCTTCGTGCCTATATGCAAGGCGGCAATTCCCCCGAAGAAGAGACGAACGTCCACGTCCGCAAGTCCGGCTTGTCTATATAGTTTCGTCAGTCCTTTGGAATCCGGAAACAGCTTAAGCGAAGCCGGAAGCCACTGGTACTCTTTCATGCGGCCTGCGAACATCTTGCCGAAAAGAGGCATAATCCGCTCAAAATACAAATAATAAATGCCTTTGAACGGCTGCCAGGTCGGCTTGGACAGCTCCAGGCAAACGACCTTTCCGCCTGGCTTCACGACGCGCTGCATCTCGCTGAGCACCTGCAAATAGTCTGGTACGTTGCGGAGGCCGAAGCCGATGGTCACATAATCAAAGCTGTTGTCCTCGAAAGGCAGCGACATGGCATTGCCTTGCACAAGCCGAATTTGCTTGCCAAGGCCTTGCTTGTCCACTTTGACCGCTCCGACGTCCAGCATGTTTTGACTGAAATCCAGGCCGACAATTTCGCCCGAATCGCTCGCCCTCGCCAGATCGATTGTCCAATCGCAAGTGCCGCAGCAAATATCGAGTGCGGTCTGACCCTTTTGCACATTCATCCGATCCATCGTATATTTGCGCCATGCCTTATGTCTTCGGAAGCTTATAATATCGTTCATCAGATCGTATTTTGGAGCAATCGTTTCAAACAATGCGTGCACATGGCTTTTTGAATTGGTGTTATCCACTTTAGTTTCACCTCGTTTCATTCAGCGCCGGTATATTTCCGGCCAGCTTGCCCGTTAAATTCCCGACGATGCTGGACAGTTCACGGATTAACAAGTCCGATTCCAGCTTGCCTGCCGCGCCGATGACGGAATCCGCCGCTTGTTTTGCTTTGGCGGCCAATTGGCTTTTGATATCATATTTATGGATCAACGTGCGGATAAAGCCGCCATCAGCCGGCGTAGACAGAATCCGCTGCCGTTCCTCTTCCGTTCCGGCTTGAAGCAGATGCCAATACGCCCATCCCTTTTCAAATCGGTTCCAATCGTCGCATCTGTCGAGCTCCTCCATCGCAACCTCGCAGCGGCTGACGCCTTGGAGCAGTTCCGGCCAGAGCCTTGACGCTGCGCCTTCGAGCATTTCCGAAAAATGATGGAACAACTCGCCTTTTAACTGGACAGCCCCGTTGAAATAGTCATCCGCAGCCAAGCGCTGCGACCTCATCCGGACGTACAGGTTTACTTTCAGCCGATTGACTTCGCATACGGCATTGCTAATCCGGGTAATCATCTCGATTTGACCGGCAGCGGCCAGCAGTTGGTAGAAGCGGGCGCTAAAAAAATCGCCGGCCAGCACCTTCAATTGCCTCGACCGCATCTCTCGCTCCGTTCGCTGAGCCGTCTCCGTATCCAGCAAGTCATGCGTATCCAGACCAAGCTGAACAAGCGCCACAACCAGCGTATAAAGCTCGCTTTTGTCCGGCGCCTTGCCTTGTTGATTCAAAAAAGCAAATAGCATCCGGGCTCTTGGATCCGCGAGCGGAGGCAGCTCCGTATGAGCTTGAATCATATCGTGCTTCGCATAATGATGCGACAATTCTGGAATGCGGTAAGTTGTCATGATAAAAGCCTCCGAACTAAAGTAGCAGGGGTTGCCGCTCAATAATCTAAACTATTATAGCACAACTTTACATTAGCGCATACGACTGCGCTCCTTATGTTCACCATTTCGCAACATCCTTGCAGCGCTTTCTCACATGCCCGTCGTCGATTGCGCCGAGTAGCCCTCCGGAGGGCCAAACCGATTGATCCACGCCGTAGTAAAGCTCAGCCTAAGCCTTTCTCTCCACAGGTTGTCGTGCACGGGATTTGCGATGCGCGGCTCCTTCCCGCTCTCCGCAAGCCATTCATCTGTGCTTCTTATATCGACTGCCGCCATCAACTTTTGTTCCGACTCGCCGTTTTCAACAATATGGATGAGCAGCCGTTTCACATTGTCTAGCTGACGGAACGAAACGCCAATCAGCGTCTCTATGTCTTGAAACCAAGCTTCCGGCCGTCCCTTGTCCGCCATGACCAGCAAATCCACCGCTAGGACAGAGCCCCTCCATTCTGCCCGGCCAAGCCGTTCATGCAGCGAAACGACGCTCAAAACGTCAACGATATTTCCGCTGGTCAAATGAGATATCGGCTCATTCCGAAATACGGTTATTTCCTTGCCAGTTGGCTCCCGCTCGCCTATCGCCTTCATTACTCCCAAAAAGACCAGCATAATGGCCAGCGTCATCGAACAAGCGATTGCAACCGTCCTGCCAAAGCGCATTCAAAACACTCTCCCGTCCGTTTATAGAATAACGGTCCTAAAATTAAGTCTGGTCATTCCAAACTCGACTCATACCGTCTTTAGGCTCTACATCATTGTACGAGCGGGAAAGTTTGATTATTCGAATGTTGTCCTTATTTACTTCGGCCTGAAAAAACAACAAAAAGCAGGCTGCGCCTGCTTTGCGTAAAGCCTTATTGATCTGTCTCCACCGTACCGTATTTCGTCATGACAATCGCTTTGCCTCTAATCTTAATAGCAGAGGTGTGATCCGTAAACTGGCAGATCAATACTTCGTTTTTGTCCAACTTTTCCGTATGATGAAACCGGGTGTCTTGACCGCGGGTCAAGCCGATAACTTGCACGCCTTGGTCCTTCGCTTTCACTACAATATAATCGCCAACCGTAGGCTCCATGGTGATCCCTCCGCATTTGTCGTTCCAAGCCATCCATGTGAATTATAGTGGAAGTCGCACGTTTGTGCAATGACCTCTCCCCGATCGTCCCCATTACATACAAAAACGCTCAAACCAAAATACGTTCGAGCGTTTCGCTGATGCATATACGTTAATTGGATACTAGGTCCTTAAGAGATTTGCCCGGTTTGAATGCTGGCATCTTGCTAGCGGCAATATCAATCTCCTCGCCCGTTTGCGGGTTGCGGCCCTTGCGTGCTTGACGCTCGCGAACCTCAAAGTTGCCGAAGCCTACCAACTGTACCTTGTCGCCGCTTTGCAGCGCATCGGAGATTGCTTCAAAAACGGCGTCTACCGCTTTTGTTGCGTCCTTTTTGGACAGCTCCGTCAATTCAGCCACCTTTGCGATCAGATCGGTTTTATTCATGATTTCACCTCCTTAAACATTTGCTTTGCAATTCCTCTTATCCCTCTTATTTACCGAAAACTTCAAATATATACCTTTTGACCGAACAAACCTATAGTAATACAGCGGAATGGCAATTTCAAGTGCATTCCTGCTCAACATTGGCAAAAGTAGGGAATTTTCATAATAGCATTGGGGTAAAACGGTGGATGAGACGGCGTACAATAAGAAAAGACTGACACGGAAGACGCAAGCGCGCCTCCCTGGCAGCCTTTTTCGGGATTCAGGATTCGGTTACAAAATGATAGCGATGAGACCGCCCGAACCTTCGTTAATGATGCGGCCAAGCGTTTCTTGCAGCTTATAGCGCGCATTGTCCGGCATCATGGCGATTTTTCCTTGGATGCCCTCTCTAACGATGGAATGGAGCGAACGGCCGAAAATGTCGGACTCCCAAATTTTAATAGGATCGTTTTCAAAATCTTGCATCAAGTAACGAACCAGTTCCTCGCTTTGTTTCTCCGTTCCGATAATCGGAGCAAACTCGGATTCTACGTCGACGCGAATCATATGGATAGAAGGCGCTGTCGCCTTTAACCGCACGCCGAATCTGGAGCCTTGGCGTATGAGCTCCGGCTCGTCTAGAGCCATCTCGGCCAGTGAAGGAGCCGCTATACCGTAGCCCGTCGTCTTGACCATTTCGAGCGCCTCCGCAAAGCGGTCGTATTCTCGCTTCGCATGAGAAAACTCCTGCATGAGCTGAAGCAAATGGTCTTTGCCTCTAATTTCAACGCCGACCACTTCCATTAAGATGCGGTCATACAGCTCGTCGGGAGCGTACAGATCAATTTCCGCTACGCCTTGCCCCATGTTCATGCCGCTAAGGCCGGCTCTCGCAATAAAGTCGTAGTCCATAAACTGGGCGACAACCCGCTCCACGTCTCTTAAACGGCGGATATCCTTAACGGTATCGCGCACCGAGTTTTCATAGTTGTTGCGCAGCCAGTGGTTGTCGTTCAGAACCATGACCCAGCTCGGAAGGTTAACGTTGACTTCATGCACAGGGAACTCGTAGAGCACCTCGCGCAGCACCGACATAACCTCTTCTTCGCCCATCGTCGCAACGCTGAGCGTCATAACCGGAATATCGTATTTCGCTTGCAGCTCGCTTCTCAGCTGCTGCGCCTCATCGCTTTTGGGCCGCGTTGAGTTGATGACTAGCACAAAAGGTTTGCCAACCTCTTTCAGCTCATCAATGACTCTCTCTTCCGCAACGACATAGGAGCTTCTCGGAATTTCTGCGATCGTTCCGTCCGTCGTCACGACGACGCCAAGCGTGGAATGCTCTTGTATCACTTTTCTCGTCCCAATCTCCGCCGCTTCCTGGAACGGGATCGGGTCGTCAAACCATGGCGTCGTAATCATACGCGGGCCGTTTTCATCCTCATAGCCTTTAGCGCCTTCGACGGCATAGCCAACGCAATCCACCAGTCTGACGTTCACATCAAGTCCCTCGGCTACTTTAAGCTGAACGGCTTGGTTCGGCACAAACTTGGGCTCGGTTGTCATAATCGTTTTGCCAGCGGCGCTTTGAGGCAATTCATCGACAGCTCTAATGCGATCCGCCTCGTTTGCGATATTAGGAAGTACGACCGTCTCCATAAACCGTTTAATAAACGTCGATTTGCCCGTCCGGACCGCTCCAACGACTCCGAGGTAAATATCCCCGCCGGTACGTTCGGCTATGTCCTTGAAAATATCTACTTTCTCCACTGAATATCCCCTCCCAATTGATTTCCGGTTCGCCGCCATCCACCGGACAAAAGGGCAGGCCAGCGACGCAACTCGTACATGCTTTTTGGACTAGTAACATCTTATGTTCAGACTGTCCAATTATGACGGTTCCCTCTAGGAAAACTTTTTTTCTACCGATTTTCTAAGCTTCCCTTCCAAGATTGAAATATATGAAAGAAAGCCCTTCTCTATGACGCGGACAGCGCACAAAAATAAAAAAATCCTCTCCTGTGTTTAGGAAAGGATTTTGGATAATCGTTATTTTGCGGCTATCGCAACCGGTTCTCCGTCCACAAGACGATACTCGGGCGCTTTCACCGGAACGAAGTCTGCGGAATCGACAAGCAATGCTCTGAGATCCGCATCCTTTTCAAGCTCCGCCGTGCCGTTTTTTTGAATCAATTGCATAATGTCGAGACCATAGTCGGTATAAACCTGACCCTTATCGTCTACAAGAGCGGACAGAGTTCCTCCGGAATAGACGCTTTTGATAACGGGCGCCTTTTTGTTCATCGCCTCATAGTCAACAGCATAAAATCCGGGATACATCGCTTCTTTTTTCGGCAGCGCGCCGCCCTCAGCCATATGCAGCTTAACCCAATTTTGAATGTCGTTTATTTTTTGAAAGGTGACGATATCCATCAGCTTAACGCGCGGATCCGTCTCTTCATCAATTATAATAAAATAATAATTTCCGCCGTTTTCAAACGCAGCCGTCGGAATTGAGCTCAAATAACCTGTTGAGGTCAGCTTCTGAAAATTGATTTTGTATTTCTCATACTTCGAAACTTCCTGAGAGCTGTTTACAATTGGCAGCAAGCTTTTTTCGGCAAAATATTGATCAATCGCCGCTTGTACATTGCGCACCGCTTCTTTGGGCGGAACGTCCATCAACTTATCTTTTGGATATAAGCAGCCCGTAAGCGTAAGCAGCATAACGGCAACGAGTGCAAAAACAGCGGGTCTAGCCGATCTCCCTGTGAATGCTCCCGATTTTAAAAGGGTCATCATTGCGTGATCCAATCCTCCATTTCTTTACCAAAGCCCTTCATCCTGCTCCTTTTGCTTCGCAAGAGCTTTCGCAACTGCGGCTCGGAGCGGATCTGGCGGCAGTTCGACCTCCACCTTGCCGGACACCCTTGTCTGGCAGGACAGCCGAATGCCTTTTTCCTCTTGACCGGCAAGCTTGCGGCGCTCCTCATCTCCCATAGGCAGAAGCTCGCTTCCAGGCTTTACCGTCACTTTGCACATATAACACGCGGCCTTTCCGCCGCAACGCGTCTGGATGGAAACTCCCGCACGCCTTGCGGCGTCCAAAACCGTCGTTCCCTTTCTTACTCTGGCGGAGCGGCCCCCCGGCCAAAAGACAACTTCAGCGTCCAATCCGCACACCTTCCTTCAAATGCTTAAGCCGCCGATGTACACTCTCTTTCATTTCCAGGCTAAACTCATTGCCTTGTTCGATGGCAGCCAGCGCTTCGGCATGCGAGGCTGGATCATGCGCCATAGCTCCGGCAACAAGCTCCACCCGATCCTCTCTGCCTCTTAGCGCATTAAACCAAAGCTCATGGGCGAGCGGCACCACTCTCATCCGCAGCCCGTCCTGTCCGTCGCAGGCTTGAATGGCCATTTGTTCGCCGTAAGGAATCAAAACCTTTTTTACCTCTACCTTATAAAAGCATCCCGAGGCAGCCACCTGAAATCCGCCGACCAATTCGACGGATACGCCGCCAATGGAATAATGGCTCAGCCTTGAACGATAAATATCCGTTTCGCTTATGACAGGCTCATCCGTCGCATAGCCGCTAAGGGAACGATGAATCGCCTCCGCTTCTTGATCGTCGCAATACAAATCGATATCGCGCGGCGGGATGTCTAAAGCCAATCCTCGAAGCATAAGGCCGGAACTGCCGCCGAGCACCCAGCCCGCTTGACCCGCTGAATTTATAATAACCGCCAGAGCCCCATGAATGCTTCTTTCATCCCTCAACATGCCGGCACTTCCTTTAACATTAAAAATAAGTCTTGTTCACCGCTGCGATACGACCTGCACCTTCTTTGACGACAGCCTGGCAGCCAAGCCTGTAGCCTTCCTCAAATTCTTCCGGTTCAAGCCTGTCCCACTCTTCATCGGTGATCTCTTCCAAAAACTCCGCACCCTCCGTCACCAGGCAACGGCAGCGAGCGCATGTACCTCTTGTACAAGAGAAACTGAAATCGATTTTATGTTTAATGGCGTGATCCAGCAGCGTTAGGCCGCCTTCCGCTTCTACGATTTCTGTTTTTGTTCTTCCTGTCAGCTCAATCATTTGACCATCGTTCCCCTTTTCTTTCTTATGTAGAAGTCGCTATAAAATGGAGAAAAATCCGTATATGAAACCAAAAACCAATAATACAAAGGCAATAAAAGAAAGAATAAACTTGACAATGCCTTTTGTTTTTAACCGGGCAAACGTAATCAGAAACGCAGCAATCGCCATTAAGCCAATGCCGAGAAAAGAAATCCACATCTTCGTCATTGCGTCCATCGCAGTTCCATTCTCCTAATCTGTATCAAAATAAGTTCTCAACCATTATAGCACTAGGCAAAAAAAAGGACAAAAGCGAATCGCGATTGCGTCTTTAGACGCGCTTCTTTCGAAGCCTCGCTAGCTTTTGCCGATTCCTTTTATCGTTTAATCATCATTTTGACCAGCGTTTCTAAGCTCGACTGATTCATCCCGCTCGCTTTAACCGCTTTTACGATATCATTGACAGTCGAGTCCGGCACTTTAATCTTCGCCATATCCGACACCTGCTTGATCAGCTTACGAAGCTCCGCTTCATTTTGCAGGGTACTGGCATCCACTCCGCTCGCCAACTTTTTGACGGCATTTTCGGAAATGTTTTTGCCCGTTTTTTTGTTGATTGCGCCTAGTACGTCTTTGGGTAAGCCCTTTGACACTATGTTCACCCTCCTCAAGTCTGAGCTTCTAGCATCATATGAGGAGCGGTTCCCTTTGGTGTAGGCGCATATCGTTAGCCAACAGGCTCAATTTCATGCGTTTTGAGTCTTCCCATCAAATCCTCGACAGCTTCTTTAGGGGTTTTCCCCTTAAACAATACCTCGTATAGTTGAGTCGTGATCGGCATCTCGACATCGAATCGGCCTGCAAGCTCGTATGCCGCCTGCGTCGTTCTCACGCCTTCCACGACCATTCCCATTTTGTCCAGCACTTCCTGAAGCGGAGTGCCGTCGGCGAGCATATATCCCGCTCTCCAATTACGGCTGTGCTTGCTTGTACAAGTTGCGACGAGGTCACCGACCCCGGACAAACCGGCAAAAGTCATAGGGCTTGCGCCCATAGCGGCTCCAAGTCGGCCAATTTCGGCAAGGCCGCGCGTTAGAAGCGCCGCTTTGGCGTTATCGCCAAAACCGAGTCCGTCGTTTAATCCGGCGCCAAGCGCAATAATATTTTTGATAGCGCCCGCTACTTCGGCTCCGACAACGTCACGATTCGTATATACCCGGAACGAACCGTTAATAAGGGCGTCCTGCGCTTTCTCCGCCGCGGCCTTATCTTCCGAAGCGACAACAACCGTTGTTGGCTGCTTCTGAATGACTTCTTCCGCATGGCTTGGACCAGACAATACAGCTATAGAGGATTGCGGACGGTTCAATTCCTCGGCAAGCACCAAAGACATCCGCTTCAGAGTTTCCGCTTCAAACCCTTTTGTGGCATGCACGCATAGCGTATCAGCCGCAATATAAGGCGCTGCCGCTTTGGCCACCTCACGCATAGCGCCCGACGGAGCAACGAACAATGCAAGTTCAGCCCCGCTTAATGCCTGCTCCATATCCGTCGTTGCGATAATCCGCTCCGATAGTTTGTTGCCTGGCAAAAATCGGCTGTTTTGCCGCGTTGTATTGATTTCTTCAGCCTGCGCAGCGCTTCTGGTCCACATATGTACCAAAAATCCGTTGTCGGCCAGCACCGACGCAAGCGCGGTGCCCCAGCTTCCAGCAACTAGCACTGCTGCGCGGCGCTGCAATTCCGCTTCCAATTTTGTCATCAATCTTTACGCTCCCTTCTTGGCGCCGAGCTTATTCTCCGTCCCTTGCATCAGCTTTACAATATTAGATCTATGCCGGATAAATGCAAAAGCGCATAGGACTAACGAACCAACGAGCAGCGGAACGGAAAATTGAAAAAGAATAATAAAGACCGGGGTTAGCGCCGCAAATACAAGCGATCCGAGTGAAACGTATCTCGTTGCCGCAATAGCGACAACGGCAACAATGCCTGCGGTCAGCGCCGGGAAAAACGCCAACGTGGCAATAACGCCAACCGTTGTCGCAATTCCTTTGCCTCCCTTGAATTTAAACCAGACGGGCCAGTTGTGGCCAATAATCGCGGCAAGTCCGCAGAGGACAGGGATCCATTCGTTGTCACTAATCGCATGACCCAAATAGATAGCCCCAACCCCTTTGGCAATATCCAATAAAAAGACGAATAATGCGGGCCCTTTTCCGAGAACGCGCAGCGTGTTGGTCGCTCCCGCATTGCCGCTTCCATGCTGTCTGATATCGATTCCTTTTACCCATTTGGCAATAACAATGCTAAATGAAATGGATCCGATTAAATAACTGAGCGCAACCGCGACTATATCCAGCAACAAACTTCCTCTCCCCTAGTCCTCGTCGGATTTGCGCCTTGTAAAGATTCGAAGTGGCGTGCCCTCGAAGTCAAACGCCGCGCGAATTTTGTTTTCCAAATACCGCTCATACGAGAAGTGCATAAGGTCCGGATCGTTAACGAAACATACGATCGTAGGCGGCTTGGTCGCAACCTGAGTTACATAGTTGATGCGTAGACGTTTTCCTTTGTCCGAAGGCGGCGGATTAATCGCTACCGCATCCGAAATGACATCGTTAAGCAGATGCGTCTGAATGCGCATCGAATGTTGTTCCGATACATGATTGACGACCGGCAGCAGCTTATGCAGCCGCTGCTTCGTAAGTGCGGACAAATAGGCGACAGGCGCATACGTCATAAACAAGAAATGGTCGCGAATTTTAGCCGTAAAGTGGGCCATCGTTTTATCGTCCTTGTCCACGACATCCCATTTATTAACGACAAATATGGACGCTTTGCCCGCTTCATGCGCGTAGCCTGCAATATGTTTATCCTGCTCGATAATGCCTTCCTCGCCGTTAATAAGCACAAGTACAACATCAGCTCGTTCAATCGCCTTCATGGCGCGCATAACGCTGTATTTCTCCGTTGACTCGTACACTTTGCCCCGTTTTCTCATGCCGGCTGTGTCAATCAAAACATACCGCTGTCCATCATGCTCAAACGGAGTATCGATTGCGTCGCGCGTCGTACCGGCCACATTGCTTACAATGACGCGGTCCTCTCCAAGCAGTGCATTCACAAGAGAAGACTTGCCGACATTTGGACGGCCAATCAAAGCAACGCGAATGACATCATCATCGTAGCCGTCATCCTCGATTTCCGGCAGCAAAACAGTAGTCGCGTCGAGCAGATCGCCGATGCCAAGGCCATGCGAGCCGGATATCGCGATCGGCTGACCAAAGCCGAGGCCGTAAAACTCGTAAACCTCATCCATACGGTTTTCATTGTCGACTTTGTTTACGGCCACAACGACGGGCTTGCGCGAGCGGAACAGCATTTGCGCCACTTCGTCATCGGCATGGGTTAAACCTGTTTTGGCGTCAACCATAAAAATAATGACATCCGCCTCTTCTACTGCGAGCTCCGCCTGCATGCGGACTGATTTCATAATTTCATCTTCGCCATCGATCTCAATACCGCCAGTATCGATAATGCTAAATGGCTTTCCGTTCCATTCCCCTGTACCGTATAAACGGTCGCGGGTCACTCCCGGTTTATCTTCAACGATTGCCAGCCGATCGCCGATTACCCGATTAAAAATGGTAGACTTCCCCACGTTCGGACGACCGACAATGGCGATAACGGGTCTTGCCATAGTTGGTTTTTCACTCCTTCAAAAATGATCACGTTACCCATCATAGCAAAAAAGAGCGATCTTGGCTAACTTTTCATATTAATGATGGCTTACAATAACAATCGTGCCATTCTTTAGATCATGTGCGCTGGCATCCATTATTTTCTCCAGCAGGAATGAAATTTCCTCCAGCTTGGTTTCATTTTTTGCAATAAAAATGGGTGCTCCGCCCGTTACTTCGTCCGGGTGGATGGAGACAACGGCTACAATCGTCGCCATCTTAATTCGCTCCTTTCTGGTTGACAGGAGCTTCGGTAGGCATCCTTACGGCCGATTCCAAAATCGGCACCCTTAATATAACCTGTTTACCTTTTTCTTGATCCATCTCTTGCGGCAGCAAAAAAACAGCAAGCCTTCCGTCGTTCATATCCAGTTTGGCCATCGGAATTAACGCGGGTTCGCCATCGTCGCGGTACACGCCCAAAATGGTAGCCAAATCGTATAAAATCGCCTGGCGCTGCCCCAAATTGCTGAGCGTCACTTTACTGTTAGGGTTGGTCGGTTTTAAAATATATCCCATTCCTCGTTTGGCGATAATGTCCTGATTGGATTTAAGGCCCACGTTCATGATATAGATGTCCGACACAAACAGGTCTGGCCCATCGATTTTAACTTCCGCCGGCTCCACCTCGGCAATATGCGAAATCGATTTTCCGGATTTCAGCCACTCTACAATAGCAAGACTGAGAACGCCTGCGCCAATTCCATACCATACATTTAAAAGGATGGCAAAAAGACTGGTCAGCAGCGCCGACATAATAACCAAATAGTTGCGCCCTTCAAACACCATCGCAATTCCTTCTATGTAAGTAGCTCCCCTGCTGACCAATTCAAGACTGTCGATTTTTGTAAGGGTTTCCCTTTCCATTTTTCGCACATCCCGAAACTGCTGCGCCGCGAGGGTAAGAAACGTAATCGCCGTATAGTCTTTTTTTACTAATGCCGGGATAGCAACAGCGCCTAGCGCGGCGGCTATAACGCCTAACGAAACATGAATGATGCGGCCATGAGGATATGTCGGATATTGGCGGTAATCCGTTTTTAACATGAGGAAACGGGATATCACGCCAAATAACATCCCTAGTACAACGCCGACTAAAGTATGATTCTCCTTTAAAAACGATGCGATCACGGCTGCTTTCCCCCTTTTAATTGAAACCATGCCGCTTCCAGCTTGCTTTTCAACTGGCGCAGTATTTTAAGCGTAACTGTAAGAGAACATGCGGCAACCATCGCCAAAGCAATGCCATCCCAGTCATACATCGTGCCAAACGACAGCTGGAAATGATCATCGCGAAAAAAAACTTGAACCCCTTTTCCTAATGCCGCGCCCCATGCGGACAAAATCATTTGCTGCTTCAAATCTGAAACAAAAGCTCCGCATAACAGCCCAGCCAAAAGCGGAGCGTCAAAGTCCGGGTTTAGCCAATAAAACATCGACTCTTGGGCATACAGGCTTCTGGCGCAGCCCCAGACGATTCCAATCAGTAATGCGCAGATGAGCACATACCCCCGATTGCCGCTCTGTTCCGCAACCCAAGAATATAAAGTGATAGCAAGCAGCAGACATACGGAGACATGCAGCCGAATATCCGCAAAGGCGCCAAAAGGAGTAAGCCAAATCGGCAAAAAGAGGGCTACTCCGATCGCTCCAAGCAACCCGTAAGCATAACCCCCGCTAATTGACGGGGCAAGCAAAGGCTTCCATCCCGTTCCAAGCAATATAAATGCAACCAGAAACAATAGGGCAGTCAAATAACCAGCATTCATCTCTTCTCACCTCGTGTATTTCCTATTATGCGCCAACAAAAAAAGGCTATTCCCGCAACCAGGTTGCAGGAATAGCCTTATTAAAAAATAGCTTATTTCAATTTGCTAAGTTTGTCGCCAAAACGCTCAGCTAGGGAATAGCTCATGCTGGAGCTGTTCAAGCTTACGTTCGGATTGTTGATTTCTTCGATTTTTGGCGCGCGAGGAGCACGCTCCGATCTTTGAGCCGGTTCTGGCTTCTCTGGAGCTTCTTCTGTTTCCTTAATGCTCAAGGATACACGCTTTTCAGCCGCGTTGAAGTCCAAAACTTTAGCTTGAACTTCTTGGCCTTCCTTCAATACTTCATGAGGAGTAGCGATATGACGATGAGCGATTTGGGAAATGTGAACAAGTCCTTCTACGCCCGGAGCGATTTCGATAAAAGCTCCGAAAGTAACGATGCGGCGAACAGTACCTGTTACAACATCGCCAATGTTGAAGCTGCCAGCTGCGGAATCCCAAGGACCAGGCTGAGCCGCTTTGATACTCAGGCTGATTTTGCCGATTGCCGGATCAACTTTAAGTACTTTTACGCGAACCGCTTGACCTTCGGATACAACATCCTTAGGATGAGCGACATGCTGCCAGGACAATTCGGATACGTGAACGAGACCGTCTACGCCGCCGATATCAACAAAAGCTCCAAATGGAGTCAAGCGTTGAACCGTTCCTTCCAGCTCTTGACCAGCTTGCAGCGAAGCCATTACTTGCTGTTTGCTTTGCTCAAATTCAGCATCCAAAACTTCTTTTTGGGAAAGAATCACTTTTTTGTTTTCAAGGTCAAGCTCTTTCACTTTAACGCGAAGAGTGCGGCCTTTGTAGTTGCTGAAATCTTCTACGAAATGACGCTCTACCATCGAAGCCGGAATGAAGCCGCGAACGCCAACGTCCGCTACAAGACCGCCTTTAACAACGTCTGCAACCGCAACTTCGAACACTTCGCCGCTTTCAAAGCGGGCTTGAAGCTCTTCCCAAGCTTTTGCGCCGTCAACAAGACGTTTCGAAAGAACAAGGCTTTCTTTGTTGTCGTCGATGCTGACAACTTTTAATTCTACTTCTTGACCAACTTGAACCGCATCCGAAGCGTTCTCAAGCTGAACGGAAGATAGCTCGCGAAGCGGAATGACACCGTCATATTTATATCCAAGGCTTACGTAAGCTTGGTTATCTTCGATTTTGACGATTGTACCTTTAACGGAGTCGCCTTTCTTCAAAGAAACGAAATTATCCATAGCGTCTTGGCTTACTTCCTCCGCCACGTTTTCTTGCACATTGATCTCTTCTGACATTGAAATAACCTCCTCAGTTCTTACCCCAACTTTATTTAAACCCGATTGGCCACTTGGCCGCACGGCATTTAAAACAACATTTAGTATTGCTTTGCCGCAAGCTCGTTAATGCGAGACATCACGATCTCGGTCACTTGCTCCAGCACATCTGGCGATGATTCATCGATAATTTCAGAAAGAATAATCGGTTCCCCGTAACATACGAGCGTTTTACGGAAAAGCTTGTAGCTGCCGACGATCGCCACGGGAACAATCGTTGCGCCGCTTCTAAATGCGATCATAGCCGCACCCTTTTTGGCGGCTCCCGCATTGCTGCGCGACCCTTCCGGGAATATGCCCATCACCTCGCCGGATTTAAGCAGCGTGATGGCGGATTTGATTGCATCTTTGCTTACTCCTCCCCGTTTGACCGGGAAAGCTCCGAAAGAGCGGATAAGCATTCCAAGCACCGGGATTTTGAACAGCTCCTCCTTGGCCATAAAATGCACTTTGCGAGGAACTAAAACGCCGATGGTCGGTGGATCGAAATTGCTGATATGATTCGAGGCCAAAATAACGGGCCCTTCGGCAGGTATATGATGGACACCCCTCGCCTCCAAGCGGAACAGCAACCTATAAAGGACTCTAAGCAGAAACCGGAATATGACGTATGACATAGTTTACTTCGCCTCCGCCAATTTGGTTCGACTTAAATTTACGATTGCGCCGACGACCTCTTCAATGGTCATGTCGCTGCTATCCATTTCGATAGCATCTACAGCGCGAATCAGCGGAGAAATGTCCCGTTGCTCGTCCAAGCGGTCGCGTTCGGCAATTTCCTTCTCCAGCTGCGCAAGCGATATGACATTATCGCCGGTAAGCTCCTGAAACCTTCTGGCCGCCCGAACTTGAACCGAAGCCGTCAAAAATACTTTAAGCTCCGCATCCGGCAGCACATGCGAGCCAATGTCCCTTCCGTCCATGACGACGCCCTTGCGGGCCGCCAGCTCCCGTTGCATGGAGCTCAACACTTCACGAACGATAGCGCTTGCTGCGAAATAAGATACACTGCGCGTCACTTCTCTAGACCGGATCAAATCCGTTACATCTTCGCCATTTACATAAATGGCCTGGCCCGTTTCACCGGGTTCCAATTCGATCTTCATGGAGCGAAGCATTCCCGCCAGCTCCACTTCTTGCTCGGCCGTAATCGATAAGCGCTGAGCGCTAAGCGTTACAGCTCTATACATCGCGCCAGTATCGATGTATACGTACCCCAATTGTCCGGCGACCATTCTTGCAACCGTGCTTTTTCCGGCGCCTGCCGGCCCGTCAATCGCGATATTGATTCGGTCGCTGTCACCTTCTTGCAATGCCACGTACAGTCAACCCCCTTTAAATCAAGGCGGCCTCTCTTCCCCAAAAATGAACAACTGCTTTCATTTCAAAGAAAAAGCAGGCATTGCCTGCGAACGTGAAAATTATACCACAGAACGCCCTCGGATGCAAAAGAGAAGCGCTAGTTCAGGCGAGTTCCCTCCCACCGATCCGCGCTTGCCAAGTTGCTCCTAATAAAGTCGTTTTGCAACGCCATCTGCATCAATAATACGAGAACAAGCAATACGAAAACGGTTTTTAGCAATGCTTTGCTCAAATTGTCCGCAAGCCTTAAAAAATCCCGCTTTCGCTGGGGAAACTTGTATCGCCGCATCCGCCCAAACATAAAAAACTCCCCTTTCTTTAGAGGATAGCTTTCCGTATTGGACGATTATTATACATCTTTTACCTGTTACGGTATTCCAACTGTTTTTCAAAGCAGAAACGGATAATTTTCCCACGATCGGAATCGCTGATGCTGGCAAATTTGATCATAACTTGCTTGCGCCCGGTATCAAGCAAATTGACCCTTACCACTTCCGCTTGAAACGGAACATGCTCAATTGAGCCATTTTTGTAAGGCACGAGCAGCCAGCAATCCAGCAGTTGCTCGCTTTGAAGCGGCCATTTTCCTTCGCAAATAAATGAAATTCCGCCGCCGCCGACATCGTCTGTCAAACACACAAACCGCTCGTGGCTTGACATCTTAACGGCAAGCTCAAGCTCAGCCGGCACGCGCAGGAAGCTTCTGCGTTGCACTTTGGTCATATGCTCGGGATCGGGCTTCATAATTTTGACGAGGCGGACTCCATCCTCTTTAAAGCCGATAACATGCGAATCGAAATAATGTTTGACTCCGTCTCCGGCTACAAAATAAACCGCCAGCTCATCGCCTAAAAAAAGCCTCTTCGGGCGGCCTGTCCTTTCGCTTATCGGGTATTCCACCAGCAAGGCTCCCTCTTCCTCGTCGGCGATTCTAGCTCTGTATTCAATCGCCGCTTCCACCTCGTCGGAAGAAGCGATTTGAAAAAATAGCATATGATTGACCTTTGGCAACAAAATAGCTCCCCTCCCATATACCAGACATTATAGCATGTCGAATGGAGGGGAGCTATATCGAACTTTCCCTAAAAAACCCTTATTTTGCGGCAGCTTCTTTGTCTTCGGAGCTTACTTCTTCAATCGTTTCTTCAATGCCCGTTTCCGCATTTATATAAATCCGGTATACAGAGCCGTTAATTGCCCCCGTATATTCGTAGCAGAGCACTTCCTCGCCTTGCTCGCTGTCAATTAAAGCAAGCTGCTCCTTCGTAATTTTCATGCCGAGATTAATCGCCTTTTTAGCTTCGGCCGTTGTCATAATGGGACTCGGAAGATCCCTTTTATGATGCTCGTACACGTAATCTGCGGCTTGCAAGCCAACGGCCTCGCCATTGTCCAAGGCGACCTTTACCGTCATCTTCTCCGGGTAGATCAGCACTCCATTTTGTGTTCCTACGTACGTAAAGGTGCCTGAATTGTTGTAGGAATCGTAGCTGATTGCCCGCATATCTTTAAAGCCGTGTTCATCCAAAAAGCGGTCTGCAGCATCTTTTGCAGCTTCGAACGTTATTTTTTTCTCTCCGAGCTCCCTTGGATTGAAGAACGAAACGAGCTGCCCGCCTTTTTGCGTAAAATCGAGCTGTACGTCCCGAAATCCTTTTCCGTCCGATACAACCGTGGAAAAAGAAGCATATTCCGTTCCTTTTGCATTTTCCGTTACTTTAACATGCGAAGGATCCACCTTCAAAAACTCCGCCGCTTTCTTTTGAATCCCTTCCGCATTGACGATCTCGCCGCCCAGCATTTTGATCGTCCGTTTTTGATACATGCTGCTGACGGAAGGCCCCCAGTTCAATTCGGGATACGAGCCGACTTTTTTGTCTACCGATCGAAGTCCGTCTACAATGGCATTGGGGCTTTGGGCCTGAGCTTGATCCGCAGCAATCGCGAGTTCGACGTCCATCCAGCGCAGCTGATTGCTAAGCACGTCTTGCTGCATTTTATGGAGGTCTTTCGCAATTTCGTCTGATTTCTCATACAGCGTCTGAAGCGTTTTGAATTCCTCGCCCGTTAGCGGCTGCTTCGTCAAATCCCTTACCGCAGTTTTGTATGCAAAATTGGAGATATGGGATAAAAAGTTTTCCGCTTCCGAAAACGGCAAATAGCTGAGCGGCAATTGGCTGATTTCGTTTTGCGCTTCGCTGGTTAGGCGCCATGCGTTCACTAACCCTTTTCGGTGAAAGCCGCTAGAAGCTGAATTGACGGCAAGCGTATTGCCAAGCTGTTCATGAAGCTTCTCCACATGTAGGGTCAAATCGTGGAAGGAGCGCTGATACTGGTTTTCCGCTTTGATCAAAATTGAATTTTTTTCTTGATGCTCTTGATAACCCCAATAAATTGCGCCGATTAGCACAATGGTCACAATAGGGAACATAATCGAGCTGAGTCTCCGGTACATACAAAAAGCTCCTTTCTTATACCAAACCTGAAATTAGTTTGGATTTTCGAAAGGAGCTTTATGCATGTTCATACGGGATGTTCTTCAATATCCAGATCGTTGCTATTATTGCAGATGCATTGCTTAAATCCCGTGTCGATAAAATCTTTGTCCCTTCGACCTCTTAAAACAAACTTTTCACCGCATACGTTGCAGCGAATTGTCACTTTGATTCGAGCCGCTTCCATACGTACCCCCTACAATTCCTTATAGGGACAGTATAGACCGTTTTTTTACAGCTTAACCTCGTCCTCCCTGCTCATGAAACGGAAGGGGGACTTGGCGTTCGCGCTGCTCATCTTGCGAAGGCCCCACATCCACAGAGCCGCCATAAACGGAACGATAAACCACATCCAGTCATGTTTTGTCGCAAGAATAATCCAGTCGTACAGCCCATGCAGCGCAAACGGCAGGAGCAACGAAATGATCAAGTATTTTTTTCTGGAACCGGACGAAAACTTCGCTTTGCCCATATAATAGCCCATCATGACGCCAAACAAGGCGTGACCGGATACCGGAAGCAATGCTCTTAGCACAAGCGTCCCGAATGAGGACGGCGAATAGATGGCATACAGAACATTTTCCAAAGTGGCAAAGCCAAGAGAAATGGAAGCTGCATAAACGATGCCGTCATAGGGCTCGTCGAATTCCATATGATTGTAAATAACATGATAAAGCACAAACCATTTGACCAGTTCTTCAATGCCGGCTGAATGGATAAACGCGGATACAAACGGGTCTTCTCCAAGCCAAAGCTGCAGCCCGCGCTGAAGAACCATAATCGGTACAACGATTAATATGCCAAGGACAAATAGACGCAGCACCATATGAATCGGCTCGGCTTCGTACCTGTCCCTTAAATATAAATAGATTAGGAGCGACAAGCCAGGCGCCACCGCTGCCGTTAAAACGGAAAATAAAAGCATTTTCCCCCTGCTTTCTTACACCCACCCGCGGAATCTGACAGCTTCCGCCATCTTGCGCACGCCTGCCATATAAGCGGCAAGCCGCATGTCGACTTTGCGGGTCTGATGAATGTCGTAAACGTTCTCGAAGCCCCTTATCATCATTGATTTGAGCTTGCCGTCAATTTCGTCTTCATCCCAATAATAACCCTGATTGTTTTGAACCCATTCGAAATAGGAAACGATAACGCCTCCAGCGCTTGCAAGCACATCAGGAATAAGAAGAATGCCGCGTTCGGACACGATACGAGTCGCTTCCAGCGTCGTTGGCCCGTTTGCCGCCTCCACGATGATAGAAGCCTTCAGCTTTGAAGCATTTTGTTCCGTAATTTGATTCTCGATTGCGGCCGGCACGAGCACATCGCAATCCAATTCCAGCAGATCTTCATTGGAAATGGTCGTCGGGAACAAATTGGTTACATTGCCGAAAGAATCGCGGCGATCCAGCAAATGCGGAATATCTAAACCATCTTTATTATACAATGCTCCGTTCACATCGGAAATGCCAATGACCCGCGCTCCTGCTTCATACATAAATTTGGCAAGATAGCTTCCCGCATTGCCGAAACCTTGAATGACGATTCTCGCGCCTTCAAGCGGTATGCCTTTTATACGGAGCGCTTCCTGAATCATAATAACAACGCCGCGCGCAGTTGCGGTTTCCCGGCCTTTGGACCCGCCAAGCACGATAGGCTTGCCCGTAATAAAACCAGGGGAGTCAAATTCGCGAATCCGGCTATACTCGTCCATCATCCAAGCCATAATTTGCGAGTTCGTCATGACATCCGGCGCTGGAATATCTTTCGTCGGGCCGACCAATTGGCTGATCGCCCGCACATAACCGCGGCTAAGGCGCTCAAGCTCCCGGAACGACATTTTGCGAGGGTCGCAAATAATGCCGCCTTTCCCTCCTCCGTACGGAAGATCGGCGATTCCGCATTTTAGGCTCATCCAAATGGACAAAGCTTTAACTTCCTTCTCCGATACGCCAGGATGGAACCGCACACCGCCTTTTGTCGGGCCAACGGCGTCGTTATGCTGGGAACGGTATCCCGTAAACACCTGAGTTGTTCCGTCATCCATCCGTACCGGAATACGAACGGTTAGCAGCCTCATCGGCTCTTTAAGCAGCTCAATCATATCATCGTTATATCCAAGTCTGCGAAGGGCTTGTTCAATTACAACCTGTGTTGCGTGCAGTACATCACTCATAAGGTCACCCGTCCTGTCTTTTCTCCATTGTCTACCACTAATATGAACTCTACGCGCAATAGCTATTCCATGCCCTCTTTAGCACTCTCACTAACAAAAAAAGAACATCACAAGGCAAACTCGGCCAAGCGATGTCATTTGCAATTTTGTTGGGACTAAAAACGGAAATGACTGCAGATTTCCTTAACAGCGGATTCAGCCATAATCACTTTGCCATATTCCTCCAGCATTGCATACGTGACCGAAGTTGCCTCTCCGTATTCAGCAAGCAGGGCAATTACGGCTTGGTGCTTGGAAGAATCAATCTGTGAAGGTTCCAGCGCCAATATCCACTTTCCGTTATACGAATAAAGCTTGCCGCTTTCCGTCATTCCGGATGATTGCAACTGGCCTGCCGCAGATATGACATCCTCAAAATCGCGAAATGCATACATGACAACGTCGCTTTGCTCCATCGTCACTTCCATATCGTATATGTCGTCATCCATGTCGTCATCTTCTCTCGAACGGTCATCCGCCGCATGATTGCGTCTGCCGCGCGTGATGTTAATTACCATTCCCTGTGCAGGCATAGCCAGCACCTCGACCGCGAGCGGACCGCTGGCGTCAAAACCAAGCTCTGTATAAGCCTGTTCCATCATTTCCAGAAACAGCTCATGAAGCTTAGGCGGCTCGCGCCACATATCGTCTTTATGGATCCCACGCTCCAACAAATCGTCGAACGTCAGGAAAATCCGTATCTTGTCCCCGCTAATCCGTTCGATTTTCATGATAGGATCCTCCTTTGCAGCATCTGTCGTAATAGAGTATGAATCTATTGCATCAATGTGAATAAAATGGACTCATACCAGCTATGCCTTTACTTTATCATGTCTGCAGCGCGAATGCACTAATCTCCAACGAAAAAAAGAATCGGTCATCGCCTTTCTGATTAGAAAGAACGATGACCGACTCTTTTTTTGGAACGGACAATTTTGGCTTACGGTTTGGCTTAATGAGAAAGAGAAGACGATTCCGCTTTAATTTTACTGACTTCCGCTTGTAGGGAAGGGTCGGATTCCAAAATCGCCTCAATTTGCGCCTTAGCGGCTTCGGAACCTGCGGCGGTACCGTCTGAAGGCTTTGGGGCTGCTTTCGCCGCCTCCCTTTTCCAATCGCCATGGATCATCTTCGTCATCGCTTTGCCCGCCATCGACGAGCACATCTCTGAAAGCGCCCCGGAAGCCCAAACTACTGCACCAGGCCGTTTGTGGGAAATATACAGTGTAGCCGCGGCTCCAAGCAAACCGCCGAACAAAAGACCGCTTAACCTCATCTTTGTTAACACCTCTTTTTCATGCTTCTTGCTTCCGTCTTTAGTGTGCCTCGCGGCGGGTCCGCCATCCTATATAAATACAGGAAATCGCCACCCTCGATTTATGTCGCAATATGGTACAATGTTGTCGAGCTTGAACTGGCATAAACTAGGCAAAAGGAAACGGAGGCTCTTCCCATGAACAAAAAATGGTATGCCGCATTTTTCGCACTGGCTCTCGTTTTGCAGCTATCTGGATGCGGGAATGCCGCCGTCGAGCAGGCCGCAGCGCCTGCAGCCGTCGTACCGGCCCAAACGGAAACTGCTCCTGTCAGCATCCCTTCCAATACGCCTTCTTCCGCAAAATCTTCTCCGCCACCAACTGCTGAAACGGAAAAAGCAGCGGAGCCGCTGTATGAAATGAACAAAGCGTTTCGGTTTGTGCCGTTAAACGAACGGGTGCCGGAAAAGGCGGTCCTATTGACGTTTGATGACGGCCCCAAAGATGAAAAAACGATTCGCAGCCTTCTGGATACGCTTGACAAGCATAAAGCAAAAGCGATTTTTTTCGTGAACGGCTATCGGGTGGAGCAAAATCCGGAATTGCTGAAGCTAATTCATGAAAGAGGACAAATGATCGGCAACCATTCCTTTGATCATATCAACCTGAAAAAAGAAGATGAAGCGACGGTTGAATCGCAAATCGGCAAAGTTCAGCAATCGGTAAAATCGCTGATCGGTTCCGAGCCCGTCTTTTTCCGGCCGCCGTATGGCGAGGGAAACGATACAGTCAAAGCGGCAGCAAAAAACCACGGCATGTTGTACATGACGTGGTCTAACGGTTCTTTGGACTGGGATGCCTCAGCCAAAAACAAACCGGAGGTTGTTATCCAAAATGTAATGGATCAGCTTCATCCCGGCGCTAACATTTTGATGCATGAATTGCAATGGACCGCGGATGCCTTGGATACGTTGATGGACAATATAGAGACCGAAGGTTATACATTTATCGATCCTGGAACAATTCGGCTCATGAACTGAATTTATTTCCGTACCAAAACAAGAAAACAACTAGGCAAACAAACAAAATAAACAACAGATTGTAATACCATTTATGCACTTTGTTAAGGCTGGAAGGAAACTTTTTGCGCCGCGGAGGCAGTTGATTCGTTTCCCCTTCCTCCGTCAAGCTCGTAAATTCACCTACCTTTTCTGTTTCTATCTTTTTCGAGGAACGGCTGTGTCTGTCTTTTCTGCTCATGGCTCCCTCCTAAAACGAATGATCAAGCCCATTACCAAATCGATCACAAAATGGGCGATTATCGGTGCCCAGATGGTGCCGCTTTGTTCATAAATCCAGCCAAGCCCGTAGCTGATAGAAAACACAAGGCCTGTCGGTATCCAGTGCTTTAAGTACCTGACATGGATCGCTGCAAAAATAATACTTGTCCAATAAGGGCCGATAGCGTGCTGAATGGCTCCCCGGAACAGCAGCTCTTCGCAAACGGCGACAACAAGAGACAAAGCGGCGATATGCCATATCGGCCTGTTCCTGAAAATGCGTTCATTAACGCCGCCGTCATCAGCCGCTTCTTCCGGTACGAAGCGGGAGATGACCAGGTCAACGACAATGACCGCCGCCGCGAATCCGGCCCCCCACCATAGAAACTGAAGATTGTCCGGAATGGCGAATAGATGCAAAATATTTTGACGCTGAAATAATACCCATATGATACCGATAATAAGAGTAAGAGCTTGGGTGGCGTACAAATTTATAAGTAGCATACGGTCGTCAATCTCGTCAACATTGACCTTGCGAACCCGTATTTTGCGAATATCGAATTTTTTCATTGCTGCGTGCCCCTCTGCCAAAATAATTAAGTATTATATCTTTATACATAAGAAGGAGATTACGATGGAAAAACGACTAACGACCACAGCTATGCTATTCAGTGTAGGCTTTCTATTCATGCTTGTATGCGCGGTAGGGGCCTTTTTCTACGGTGTGCAAATCGGCTCCGAAAAGATTGAAGCCAAATACGCTGCGGCCAAAGAAGCGGAAGGCGGAATCAGTGAAAGCGCCACTCCCTATCAGCAGCAGGATCTCGTCTCTTTTTATCTTACCGTATTTTCGCCTTATCGTGAATTTCAAAGCAAGTGGCTAAGCGACATGGACGCGCTGTCCCGCGGCGGCAACCTCGATGCGGAAGCAGCCTTCAAAAGCTTAGCGAAGCTGGCAGACAAAAAAGTTGAAGAATCGGCTTCCTTTAATATGCAAAAATCTCCATTGCTCGGCGAAGCGCAAATTGCGTATGTCCGCAGCCTCAAGCTGTTCAAGGATGCCGCAACCAAAGCAGCCGCAGCAAAAACGAAAGACAAGGCCGCGATCTACAAAAACGTGCTTGCCGACAGCAATTACAAAGCGGCCGTAAAAGAAGCGCTGGAAGCCCAAAAGGACTATTACCATGCGATGCAGCAATGGGCGGCCACAGTCGATCCCAAAGTTCCAAATACGTACAAAGCGTCGGGTCCGCTTAGCGCAGACAAATGGAAAGGGCTTCCTTTGACCGTCAAAAATTCGATCGTGGTCAACTATTTAAAAGAACGTAACGAGCTATACGAGTTTTATCCGCATGACTTGACCAGCCGAGTCGACGATTTTATCCAGTCCGGGCAAGCTTCCAAAATGAAGCTGCAAACGGCAAACGCCATTATCGATCTGTTGATGAATACGCGGGCGGTCGATCCCGAGGACTTCAGCGCTATTAAAGGCAGGCTGTATGAATCGGAAACGCTCCCTCAACTGCCATTTTTCTATCCGAAATGACAAATCTATCGATAATACGAACATTGTGCTAGAATCATAACGAAATTTTCACAAATGAGCAAGTTTCGGCATTGCAATCCGTCGCTGTAATGCTATAAAATAGTAAAGTCTGATTCGTTCGTGGATTGAACTCTCGACCCGGTTGCCGCCAAGCGGCGCGGGGAGAGGGTTTTTCTGTTCATATCTCAGCGGAGCACTCTTGCGACGCCAAAACTAGGAGGCCTGTTTTACATGTACAAAGTGCTAGTATCCGATCCCATCAGCGATCTGGGGATCCAACAGCTTGTCGAAGCGGCAGATGTAGCGGTCGACAAAAATCCTGGGCTTAGTGAAGACGAATTAGTTGCCATCATCGGCGAATACGATGCCCTGCTAGTCAGAAGCCAAACGCGCGTTACGGCTAAAGTGATGGAAGCCGGCAAGCGGCTGAAAGTGGTTGGACGAGCTGGCGTAGGCGTCGACAATATCGATCTCGAAGCAGCTACGCAAAGAGGCATTATTGTCATTAACGCACCGGACGGCAACACCATTACCACTTGCGAGCATACTTTCGCGATGATGATGGCGGTAGCAAGACATATTCCACAAGCATATATGAAAACGGTAGCCGGTACATGGGACCGCAAATCGTTCCTTGGCGTCGAGCTGCGCAACAAAACGCTTGGCGTACTCGGTATGGGACGTATCGGAAGCGAAGTGGCGAAACGCGCCAAAGCATTCGGCATGAACATTATGGGCTACGATCCGTTTATGACGGAAGAACGTGCCGAGAAGCTAGGCATCAAGCTTGCTTCCGTAGATGAAATCGTGCGTAATGCCGATTTTATGACCGTTCATACTCCACTTACGGCAGAAACTCGCCATATGATTGGAAAAGCCCAATTTGCCGTAATGAAACCCGGCATGCGCATCGTAAACTGCGCACGCGGCGGCATTATCGACGAAATCGCTTTGGTTGACGCCATCGATCAAGGCATTGTAGCGGGCGCTGCTTTTGACGTATTTGAAGTAGAGCCTCCTGCTCAAGATCACCCGTTCCTGACTCACCCTAAAATTATTGTCACGCCTCATCTTGGCGCATCCACAGTAGAAGCTCAAGAAAATGTCGCTATCGACGTTTCCGAGCAAGTGCTGCACATTTTACGCGATGAGCCGTTCGTAAACGCAGTTAATATGCCGCCGATTCCGGCCAATCTTCAAAATAAGCTTCAGCCTTATTTCGCACTTGGAGAAAAGCTTGGAAGCTTCATTGCTCAATCAACGGAAGGCGCAGTACAAGAAATTGTGGTCAGCTATTCCGGCGAATTGGCCGAGCTCGACACTCAGCCTCTTACTCGTTACGTCGTTCGCGGAGTATTGTCCCACCACTTGGGCCAAGAGCAAGTTAATGTGGTCAACTCCTTGCATCTTGCCAAAATCCGCGACGTTAACATCGTCGTTCAGAAATCGAATACGTCCAAAGACTTTACAAACCTTGTTACGGTAACGCTTCGTACGAAGAAGGAAGAGAATGTGGTAGCCGGAACGCTGCTTACTGGATACGGACATCGCATTGTGCAAATCGACAAGTTCCCGGTTGACGTTACGCCTGAAGGCAACTTGATTCTTATTTCGCACAACGATAAACCGGGCATTATCGGCCGTGTCGGCACGCTGCTTGGCGACAACGATGTCAATATCGCAACGATGCAAGTAGGTCGTCAGCTTGTCGGCGGTTCCGCCATTATGGTGCTTCGTGTAGACAAAGGCACGCCAAAAGAAGTGCTGGCTAAGCTGATCAGCATGCCTGAGCTCAATACCGCAAAAGAAATTATTTTGCCATAATAGGATACAATATATCGCAAGAGCCGTCGGAATTTACTCCGACGGCTCTTATTGTTTCACGATGAACAAGATTAATCGGCCCCCTTCAACAAAAAAAGCGTCCTGTTAGCAGGACGCTTTCGGTTTATTCCCCTTATTGGGACAAGATGAAAGCCGGGTTGACAATTAGTCATGAGCTTCGACAGGCAATAACAGCGTAAACGCAGTACCCGCGCCGGGGAAGCTGTCCACCACAATTTTTCCGCGATGGAGGTCAATTAAATTTTTTACGATGGCCAGTCCAAGACCGGTGCCCACCGATGATCCTCTTGTTCTCGCTTTGTCCGCTTTGTAGAACCTCTCGAAAATATAAGGAACATCCTCTTGAGGAATGCCTACCCCTTCATCCTGCACCTTCAGTTGGATAAAGGATTTACCGCTAAGCAACTGGTTTTCCCCCGACAGCGTAATAGCCTTCCCTGCCGGTGTATGTCTAAGCGCATTGTCCATCAAGTTGGTCAACACCTGCTCCAGTCGGTCTTCATCCGCTTGGCTCATAATGAGCGGCTGATCGACAGGAAGTTCTACTAGCAAAGCAACTTCCCGCTCCTTCGCATAAACCTGAAATTTCCGATGAACCCGCTTCAGCACATTGCGCAAATCAACCTCTTGAAAGTGCATATCGACATGTCCGGCTTCCATTCGCGCGATATCGAGAAAATCGTTGACGAGCCTGCCCATTCTAAGCGATTCGTCGTAAATAACTTGAACGAGCTCCTTGCGCTCCTCCGGCGATGCGACGATATCGTCCAGCAAAGCTTCGCTGTACCCTTGGAGCATGGACAACGGAGTCCGAATTTCATGCGAAATATTCGCTACAAAATCGCGTCTCAATTTGTCCAGCTTATGCTCTTCCGTCACGTTACGGATAACCGCGACCGCACCTCGTACAATTTCTCCCGATTGAAGCGGCGCCATTACAACCGACCATACGCTGCTATGCACATGGACTTTTCCGGTTTGGTCCCGCCCTTCTTTCATGACGCTTTGATAGAGCTCGCGCAGCGGCATCGGAACACTTGGGAAAAAGGGGGCATCCTCTTGCTGCTCTTCCTCCCAAGCGTATTCAAGAGAAGCCCAACCTTTAATAAGCAAATGACCGCTCGGATTCGTTAAAATGACTTGGCCTTCGGCATCAAATGTAATGACAGAGTCGCCCATGCTTCGCAGAACGCTGGCCAGATGATTCTTTTCATGATTTAGATCGTGAATGAGCTTATCGAGCTGCTCCGTCATATGATTGAACGTATTGGCAAGCTGGCCGATTTCATCCGAAGATTGAATGTCCACCCGTGTGTTGTAATTGCCTTGGGAGACGGAATCAGCCGCATTCTTCAGTTGAAGAAGCGGCTGCTGAATTTTGGCCGACAGAAAAAAGGCAAAAAACGTCGACAACAGAAAGCCGATAATGGCTGTAATGACAAACAATACTTTTATATCATGCGATGAATTATCGTCAAACCAAATATCGATATATTGGAGCAAAAACACACCCAATATTAAAAGCACGACGGCGACCAAAAGCATAATGGTCGCCCACAGCTTGCCGACTACACTGTGCCAAAGCAAACGGGCAAGTCTATCCCATACTTTCATTTATTTCGGCACCTCAAGCTTGTAGCCGACGCCCCATACCGTCGTTATCATCGATGCGGCTTCGGACGAAACCTTGTTCAGCTTCTCGCGCAGCCGCTTCACATGCGTATCGACCGTTCGAAGGTCGCCAAAAAACTCATAGTTCCAAACGTCCTTAAGCAATTCCTCGCGAGAAAACACTTTATCTGGAGACACGGCCAAATAATGAAGCAGCTCGTACTCCTTTGGCGTCAGACTGACCTCTTGCCCGCCAGCCGTTACCCGGTGCGCATCATGCTCAATAACCAAATGCGGAAATACAATGTTGTTGCTCGTATTTAATTCTTTGGTCAAAAACGCCGTCGCCGAGGAACGTCTCAAAATCGCTTTTACCCGGTAAATGACTTCGCGAGGGCTAAACGGCTTTACGACATAATCGTCCGCTCCCACTTCGAAACCTTGCACCCGATTCATTTCTTCACCCTTGGCCGTGAGCATAATGACCGGAGTTGCTTTCACTTGGCGAAGTCGGGAGCAAACCTCTACCCCGTCGATACCGGGAAGCATAACATCAAGCAAAATGAGAGCGTAGTCCGTATTCGATGCCAGTCTCAGCGCCGTCTCCCCATCTTCCGCTTCATCTATGGTGTAGCCTTCCTTCTCCAAATACATTTTGAGCAAGCGGCGAATTCTTTCTTCATCGTCCACTACCAATATTCGGTTACCGTAGTCGGTCATGCTCTAAGCAGCTCCTTTCAATCGCAACATTATGTTCCTGAATAGGAATGTAGACCCGCGATGATCAGGTTTACC
Organism: Paenibacillus sp. GCM10027627; assembly: GCF_042675505.1. NCBI lineage: Bacteria > Bacillati > Bacillota > Bacilli > Caryophanales > Paenibacillaceae > Paenibacillus > Paenibacillus sp. GCM10027627. The sequence continues at coordinate 548,363 of NZ_JBHTHB010000001.1, read as the reverse complement.
CCAATCAACGTAAACAATACGATGACAAACCCGATAACGGCAAGCCAAGAGGAACGAAGCCCCTGCCAGCCTCTCGACAAGCGGAAATGCAAATATGCGCTGTAGAACAGCCACGTAATGAGCGCCCAAACTTCTTTGGGGTCCCATCCCCAAAACCTGCCCCATGCAATTTCCGCCCATATCATCGCGAAGATGAGCGCACCGAGTGTAAAGATCGGGAAGCCGATCGCAATGGCGCGATAGCTGATTTCGTCCAGATCCTCCGGATCGATACCATCCATAACTGGATGAATAACAGCGCCGAGGCGCTTGCGGAATACGAGGCGAAGCAAGCCGTAAAGCAGCGTTCCCGCGATGATCGACCAAATAACGGTATTGAACTTGCGGCCTGCATTAACACCGTTCATCCAAGATGGACTTTCGAACAATGGCTTGTCCATACCGATAAAAGGTTCCACAGAAACGACCGTGCTGTTGTATGGCTTAACAATCGGCGGTAAAAAGTATGTTACATTGCTTACCGATGATTTTTGGTTGCCTTGGCTATCGATTGTAATTTTCTCCTGAGTAAACTCAGCTTGGTAGCCTGCGGCACGGAAGCCGAATACTGCAATAATAAAGCCAATGATAACTATAATGGAGTACAGCGTAAATTCGACCCAAAACTGCGATCTTCTTGCCGCTTTAGACGTATCCGTAAAGTTGACGACGCGCAGCAAATACATTAAACCAGCCGCAAATCCAACCGCAAAAAAGGCTTCGCCCAAAGCGGCGGTTGTGACATGCACTTTCAGCCAGATGGAATTCAGCGCCGGAATGAGCGGTTGAACTTCCTGCGGGAAAACGGACGCATAAGCGATAATAATGACCGTCAGCGGCAAAGCGAACATGCCAAGCAGCGGTTTTTTGTACATAAAGTGTACAATCGTAAAGGCCACCATAATCGCCATGCCCAAAAACGTCATAAACTCATACATGTTGCTCGTCGGAATCTGCTTAAGCGGACTGCCGATCCAGCGTGTAAAGAAAAAAGTCAAATGAGCGGCAAGGCCGAGGCTTGAGACGGCAAAAGCAATTTTGCCCCAGCGCTTCTCATGCTCTAGCGGATCGCGGTTGCTCCATTTTTTGCCCGCAATCGCGATTACGTAAAATAAAAATGCGAAGCAGTATAGGAAAAATGCCACTATAAAGGCATCACTGCTGAAGTCTAAAAGGCTCACGCGTTTTTCCCTCCGTTATCTAGCGTTTTCGGATCAACTTCGATGCCCGTCTTTTTCAAAGCGGCCGCGATATCCGCACGCATGCCAAACCAGTTTTTGTTCGTATGGCCCCCAAGAGCAAGCTCTCCATCGTCAATACGAATCCATATTCTGCGATGCTGCCAGTAAGAGCCCATAATTAGACCGACCATGGAAAATACGGCTCCAACCCACAAATACGGAAGCGCCTTGTCCATACGGACGTTAAGATGGGTCGTTGCTTCTGAGAAATTGACGTTCTCCATTCCATCTACACGGATTTCGATCTTATCCGCCAGCTCCCGATTGATTGTCTCTTGTGAAAACTTCACTTTATCTTTCTGCATCGGGAAGTAGATATAAGGTTCGCCTTCCTCCGCAAGTCCAGGCCCCTTCACTGTAAATATAAAGGCCGGCGCATTAGGCTCCCTCGACAACGTTGTCGGCTTGCCTTCGCTGTCGAGCGCAAATTCCATGTAGTTCGCATACAGGTCTAGCGTAAATGGCCCCAGCTTATGATGAAGACCAGCGTCTTTCATCGGCAAATGGAACGGCCCATAGCTTTCACCGGTCCGCTTGTCCACCAACATCGGATCGACGGAATTGAGCCTTGGCTTCAGATCAAAATCAAATTGATACAGTTTTAGTCCTTTATACTTCAGAGGTTCGTTCACAATGATATTGTGCTTCTTAACCTCTTTTAGCACCGGCTCTTTTATCGGATCGCTGCACTGGCTGACGCATTCGTACAGAACGGCTTGCGTCTCGTATTTTTTCGCCCGTGTGGTCCCCTTTAGTTCCTGCGGCAATTCCTCGTCTTTATAAAACTCTACAACAAACTTTTCGCTTTTGATGTAGTAGTTCGTATCGGCAATATGAACCGTGTCGCCGTCCGGCACACTGACGTAGCTGTCCATTTGCCAGCCTGGAATGCTTCTTGCGAGTATAGCCAGCAGAAACAAAATAAGGCCTATATGATTAATATAGGGACCCCAGCGGCTGAACCGCTGCTTCTCCGCAAGGAGCGCTGTGCCCGTCCCTTCTTCGATATGGATCCGATAGCCTCTGCGTTTCAACTGCTGGCCGAAACCTTCCACCCATGTTTTCGAATCGCCTTCGATCATCCCTTTATAAACCGCTTTTTGGCGCAAAATAAATTGATGATGCTTGCGAATTTGTTGCTTATTAAGCGCCCGGTAGAGCGGCAGTACCCGGTCCAAGCTGCAAATGACCAGCGATGTGCCGATCATGACAAGCAAGCCGATAAACCACCAGCTTTCATACGTGTTGCTAAGTCCGAGAGCATAATAGATTTTACCTGGCAGACCGTATGTGTCCCCATAATATGTAGATGCATCAAAGTTGTTGATAAAAGTCGTTTCTTGAGGGTAAATCGTTCCCAGCATAGCCGTCAAAAACGTAATGACAATCAAATAAATCGCTATCTTGACCGATGAAAAAAAGCTCCAAACCTTATCAATCAGCGACGGATTGCTTTTTTGCGATCGGCGGGCAACGCCATCATAGCGCATTTCCAGAGGCTCTTCAGACTGCTGCATATCTTTCAGCAGCGGCTTGCCGCAAGATTCGCACAATACGGTGCCGACCGCGTTTTGATGGCCGCATTCGCATTTCGTATTTTCTATCGTTAACACGTGATGACCTCCTACAGCTCAAGCAATCTCTCAACCCGTTCGTTAATATCCTCTTCGAGCATACCGCCCACGTACACTTCCATCAGCGTCCCGTCTGGCTTTACAAAAAACGTAGTCGGATATTGTCTGAGGCTGTAGCTTCGTTCCGTTTTGCGGTTTTGATCCCGAAGGATGGGATAGGTCAAATTAAAGCGTTTTACAAAATTGTTGACGGTAAGCGTATCTTCGCTCAAATTGATGGCGAGGATGACAAGTCCGCGATCCTTCCACTTTACATATTGCCTTTCGAACTCCGGCATTTCTCTGACGCAAGGCTCGCAGAACGTTCCCCAGAAGTTAATGACGACCGGCTTCCCTTTAAAATCCGAGAGGTTGGTCGTCCCGCCGTTTAAGTCAGCCAACGTAAAGTTCGGCGGTTCTTGTCCTACTTTTAACGTTCCGGATGGATCTTTTTTAAAGATGGCCGTCCCGATTGCATACCCGCCAATAACGATTACGGCAAGCAAAATAATAATTTGAACCGTCTTTCGCGATTTGCCCACTATGTATTCACCACCCAATTCCACAAGCGCATATGCATTCAGCTTCATTATAACGAAAAGTCGACGGCAATAACTGCCGCCGCCGATTACTTTTTATGAACTTTATGTGTCTTGCGCGCAGATGCCAAAAGCTCTTGAACTTCCTGCGGCGTAAGATGTCTGAACTTGCCCCGTCCAAGCTGCTGCAAGCCCAAATCGCCAAATTTAATCCGTTTCAAACGGGTCACTTTGTGATTGATGGCCTCGAACATTCTTCTAACCTGGCGGTTACGTCCCTCGTAAATCGTGATGGAGATGGTTGCTACTTTATTTTCCGTATCGACGTCGTGGTATTCTACTTCCGCTGGCGCCGTCATGCCGTCCTCCAGCTTAATCCCCTTTTGCAGCTGTTCCAGAGCACTGCCATGCGGGATTCCTTTTACAGTAGCGTGATAGGTTTTCGGCACATGATGACTAGGATGCGTGAGCAGATTTGCGAACTCCCCATCATTCGTAAGGATGAGCAAACCTTCCGTATCATAGTCAAGCCGGCCTACCGGATATACTCTTTCTTTGATTCCCGGCAAAAAGTCGGTTACGATTTTGCGTCCTTGCGGATCTTTGGCGCTCGTAATAACGCCCTTTACTTTGTTCATCATCAGATAAATCTTTTTTTCGCCTTTGATCGGCTTTCCATTCACGGCAATGACGTCAACCGCAGGATCGGCTTTTACGCCAAGCGTCGTCACTTTCTCCCCGTTCACTTCAACCGCACCGGACAAAATGAGTTCTTCGCACTTCCTGCGAGATGCGACGCCTGCTTGCGCCAATATTTTCTGTAAACGTTCCAATGCTTTCACCTCACTCTCCATCATAACGATATCGAGAGTAAAGCACAAGCTTCCCTACCTAAATATGTATAAACAAATCGCAATCGCAGCAAAAAAACCGACCAAATCGGAAAACAAGCCCACTTTCAGCGCATAACGGGTCCTTCTAACTGCTACTGCCCCAAAATAAACGGTCAGCACATACAACGTTGTATCGGTGCTCCCTTGAATCGTAGAAGCGATTCGGCCGATCATAGAATCCGGCCCATAGGTGCTGATCAAATCCGCTGTAAACGCCAGAGAGCCCGCTCCGGTCAGCGGCCTCAGAATGCCAAGCGGAAGCACTTCGCTCGGGATACCCATCCAATCAAACGCGGGCCTGAAGGCCGAAAGCATAAGTTCCATGGCACCCGAAGCCCGGAACATGCTTATGGCAACCATCATTCCCACAAGATGCGGAATTATGCTGATCGCCGTGCCGAATCCGTCTTTTGCCCCTTCAACAAACGTTTCATAGACGGGAATTTTTTTGCGGAGCATGGCGTATAGCGGAATAAATACAATAATGGCGGGAATAAGCCAAATCGAAAATTTGGAAAACAAATCATACAAACTCGCCACCTCCCGACGAGAAGTCGCTATGCCCTTTTGTTACAGGCGGCAAAGCGGGCTTTGGAGTGGAAGGAGGAGCAGAACGGCTTCGGTACCATCTGTCGGCCAGAATGGCCGCTGCGGTTGCAACAAAGGTAGCTGCTAGCGTCGTCCCGATAATTTCGGCTGGGTTGGCAGAGCCGTAGTTCATTCGTATTGCGATCAGAGTCGTTGGGACGATCGTTATGCTTGACGTATTAAGCGCAAGAAGAGTACACATGGCCGGCGTTGCCGTTTCCTTATCCGGATTCAGCTTTTGAAGCTCTTGCATCGCTTTGATTCCCATCGGAGTTGCAGCATTGCCAAGACCAAACAGATTGGCGCTTAAATTGCTCATAATATAACCCATGGCGGGATGATCCTTCGGCACATCGGGAAAAAGCCAGCGCACAAGCGGCCTTAACAAACGAGCGAGCTTTTTCAAAAGATCAGCGTCTTCGGCAATTCGCATCATGCCCAGCCAAAACACCATAATGCTAATTAAGCCAAAGCTTACGGTGACGCCAGATTTTGCCCCCTCGAAGGCGGCCTGAGTCACCGTATCCATCTTGCCCGTAAACGCCGCTACCGCAACGCTTATGACGATAAAGAACAGCCATATCCAGTTGACCATCACTTCAGCCTCCCCCAAAACCTGTAAACGCCGCTCTTCTCTCCCAAAAAGAATGACGTTATCAACAATTTAATTCATTTGCAGCCTTGGACTTCCAATGTCGTAAACCGGTACGGAGCCGATCCATTCCTCGTCCAAATAAAACTCCAAGTTGCCCCGCTCTCCTAACGCATAAGCCGTTGTGGACATGTCTTGCAGAAGCAGCTTTGTATGAATGCGGCCTTGCTCTTCCGCAAGCAGAGGATAGCGGAAGCTTTGTCCAAGTGCATACGGATAGTCCGTCAGTTCTTTGCCTTTATCCGCTATTGTTTGCAGAGGATAGTTGGCAAAGCCAAAATCAAGCAGATTACGGTGATCTGCCCAATCATCGCTGTCGTTGATCGTAACAGCGGCAAGCTTCTGGCCGTTACGCGTCGCAGAGCTGACCAAGCAGCGCAAAGCTTTTTTTGTATAGCCCGTTTTGACTCCGTCTGCACCTTCATACATAGACAGCATTTTATTTTTGTTCTGCCATTTATACTCCCATTGCTCATGGGGATTTGGAGCGGTTTTTACTTTAGTGCCGACAATTTGAGCAAAAGCCTCGTTTTTTAAAGCATAAGCGGTGAGCTTGGCCAAATCATTGGCCGAAGAATAGTGTCCTTCCGCATCCAGCCCGTGCGGATTCATAAAATGGGAATTGGCAAGCCCGATTTGCTCTGCCTTGGCATTCATAAGGTATACAAACCCTTCTTCGGATCCTCCTACATGTTCAGCGATTGCCGTTGCCGCATCATTGCCAGATCGAAGCATAAGTCCATACAGCATATTGGACAAACTCATTTCCTCGTCCAATTGCAAATAAATGGAGGAACCTTCTTTGCCGACGGCTCGTCCTGACGTTTTGACCATATCGGATAAATTTCCATGCTCAATTGCGACAATCGCCGTCATAATTTTAGTCAAGCTTGCTATACGCATGGGAGTATCCCCATTGCTGCTATAAAGCAAACGGCCCGATTCTACATCAATAAGCGCAGCGCCTTTGGCGTTTGTCCCTATGGCGGGAGGCGCAGCTTCGGCTATTGCCGGGACAAGCGCCAGCATAAAGCAAATGCCGGCAAGAGCGATCCTGCACGTCCACAGCTTAAGACGCTTCAGTTTCCATAGCTTAGCCACTTTCATGTTGTGTGAACTCCTCTCGGTGCGTAGCGTTAATAATGGCATCTCGCCTTAGTATATGCTCATGCTGGAGAGTGTAGACGAGCTTTTATCAACTAAAAAAATGAAAAACTGCCTCGAATTCGAGGCAGTTTTCTGTACCATAGACGTTTTTATTATCCGCAACTAGTTGTGCTGCGTCTCATCGGATACGTGACCGTCAATAATGGTGGTCGTAGTCGTTTCCACATAATCGGAATCGTGGGACGAATTGCTTTTGATCATCGACTGAATTTTATCGAATACTTTCGGGGCGGAATCGATCACCTTTTCCATCAGATGGGTCTGATTGTCAAGCGGAACGATTTTGACCCCTTGCGTACCGACAACAAGGAACGCGATCGGCGTAATGGATACGCCGCCGCCGCTGCCGCCGCCAAACGGCAGCGAAACATGAGCGTGCTGCGCATCGGATTTTGAGGAGGACTGGCCGTTGCCGTTTCCATGCCCATGACTATGCTTGTCGGCTCCATCGGTCCGAATGTCGCTGCCTCCGGCAACAAAGCCGAAGCCTACTTTAGAAATAGGCATAATAACGCTGCCGTCCGGCGTCTGAACCGGATCGCCAACAATTGTATTTACGTCAACCATTTCCTTGATGTTTTCCATTGCGGTTTGCATTAGGCCTTGAATAGGATGTTCTGCCATGCTTTGACGCCTCCCTTCCATTTCTTCATGCGAACCAAAAGCTGCAGTCCGGCAAGGATAGCATATCCGAAGCGGATTTGGGCTATGCACGACCATTCCGTTGTAAAAGAAGGATTCTGAAAGTTGGCATTAACCGACATTATCGGCTGGCTTTTCAGACTGACCATTTGCGACAGCACTCCAACAATAGAGGTTTTCACGGACCATACCGCCCCTGTCGCCATCGCCGTCCACATGGCGTCTCCCGTGCCAAGCGATGTTGTCCACTGCCAATCGGTCAGTTTGACTCTGGCGAGCGTTCCTCTTATCCAGCCCCTCAAATCTTTGATCAAATGCAATATTTGCTTGTATTTGTCTATCGCGCTTTCAACCTTTTCGGCATCGATTTCGTCATTGAAATCTTTCCATGAGTTCAGACCCGCCCCGGAGGAGCTGATTTTTTCCTCCACCTTAAGCGATGTGCCTGTAAAGCGCATAAACGGTATTTCAAATCGGTATCGGATAAGGCCGAACAATGCTTTGACGCTCAGCTCCGCATCTTCTTTGTCGCCGACTTTTCGAACGTAGCCATGCACAACAATAGGAGAAGCCAAAGCCGCAACGACAGCGCAAATCAGCAAAAAAAAGCCGCCGGCCACTATCCAACCGTATGGGTAACCGAGCATCCTCATGCTTCCTCCGTTTCCCTTATATAGGTTGAAATTAGTATGGCCTAGCGGCTAAATCTCATTCTTTTATTTCATCAAATGTCATTTGACGACCGTCCAGCTTTTCAAACAGCAATTTCGTCTGCTCATCCAAAGCGTCGTCGGCATCCACATGTTTAGGCTCAGGCAGCTCTTTGATTGAAGCCAAACCGAAATACTCTAAAAAGGATTTGGTCGTTCCGTAAAGAATAGGGCGTCCGATAGCATCAGCACGGCCCACCTCCTCAATCAAATCTTTGGACACCAGAGATTGAATCGCTCTATCGCTCTTCACTCCTCTAATTTCCTCAATATCGATCCGGGTCATAGGCTGGCGATAAGCGACAATGGATAACGTCTCAAGAGCGGCTTGCGACAGCTGAGCTCGAGTAGGCGTATAAGCCATTCTCTCAAAATAAGGAGCATGGTCGGGATGAGTCGTCATCCGATAAGCCGACGCAATTTCCGTAATTTGAACTCCTCTTTCTTCCCGCTCCAAATCTCTGTGCAAATCGTATACCAACTCAGAAGCAAAGTCGGGACTTGTTTGCAAAATATCGGCGAGCTGCCGCTTTGTCAGACCTTCGTCACCCGCCATAAACAATAAACCTTCAATAATCGATTTCAACTTCTGATAATCCATCGCTTTCAGATTCTCCTCTCCAATGAATGACGATATCGTCAAAGAGCGAATGCTGAAAGCAACGAATATGCTTCATTTTCATGAGCTCCAAAATCGCCAAAAAAGTAACTACGATTTCATGCTTGTCCATATTTTCGCGAATCAGCTTGGAAAACCGCACCGTCTCAAATTGCTTCAGCACATCGACGATATCGTTGATCCGGTCTTTGACCGAAATTTCATCGCGCTGAACCGTCGCAATAATGTCCCGTCTGGCTGCTCTTCTAAGCGCCTTCTGGAAGGCGGCGACCAAATCGGAAATATGCAGTCCTTCTACCGGGTTTACCTTCTCCTCCACCAAATAAGGAGTCATATCTTCCGGTTCCCGGGAAAAAACCAAACTTCTTTCAATTTCCTTCTCGCGCAGCTGCTCCGCAATCCCTTTAAACTTCCGGTATTCGATCAGCCTTTGAATGAGCTCGTCGCGAGGATCGAGGCCGTCATCGTCTACCCAATCGTCGTAAATATCTTCAAATATAGGAGGCTTCGGCAGCAGCTGCTTGCTCTTAATGGCGAGCAGCGTTGCTGCCATAACAAGAAACTCGCTTGTTACTTCAAGCTCCAATTCTTTCATGGCGTCCAAATATTCCAAATACTGCATCGTAATTTCGCTGATCGATACTTCGTGAATATCGATCTCTGATTTATCGATCAAATGGAGCAATAAATCAAGCGGACCTTCGAACGTCTCCAGCTTGTAAAGCACCGACACTATCGCAACCTCCCGCGTACTTCAACTGGAGATAGGTTATTATCCCTGAAGCTGTTTTGTCAAGTTGGCCATCTCAATTGCAGTCGCAGCCGCTTCGTATCCTTTATTTCCAGCCTTTGTTCCGGCACGCTCAATGGCCTGCTCGATCGAGTCAACCGTCAAAACGCCAAAAATCGTGGGTACGCCTGTTTTCAGCGCAACTGCCGACACGCCTTTTGCAGCTTCGTTGCATACATAATCAAAATGCGGAGTTGATCCGCGAATGACGGCGCCAAGCGTAATAACCGCGTCATACTTGCCGCTTTCGGCCATTTTTTGCGCGATCAAAGGAATTTCAAACGCTCCCGGCACCCATGCAACTTCTACATCGGAGGAATCGGCCCCATGGCGTTTGAAGGCGTCAAGCGCGCCGCTCAGCAGCTTTCCGGAAATAAACTCATTGAAACGTCCTACGACAACTCCATATTTTAAACCTTCCGATACTAAATGTCCTTCATATACTTTTGTCATGTTAATGGCTCCTTTTTATGGGGTATTTATTTTTTTATTGTTCCCGCTTTGCAGTGGCTGCCGCTGATTCCAGTCCTTCCGGCGTAAGCAGATGGCCAAGCTTCGTTCTTTTGGTGCGCAAATAATTGCGGTTGTTGTCATTGGCTTCCATTTGAATAGCAACTCGCTCCACCACTTCAAGCCCGTAACCTTCAAGTCCTTTAATTTTGCGGGGATTGTTGGTCAGCAGCCTCATTTGGGTAACGCCAAGATCCTTCAAAATTTGAGCGCCAATGCCATATTCGCGCAAGTCGGGAGCAAACCCAAGTTTAATATTCGCTTCGACGGTGTCGAATCCCTGCTCTTGCAGCTCGTAAGCCTTCAACTTGTTAATAAGGCCGATGCCTCTTCCCTCTTGACGCATATACAGCAAAACTCCGCTTCCCGCCTCATCGATTTGTCTTAGCGCGGCTTCCAGCTGAGGCCCGCAATCGCAGCGGTGGGAGTGGAAAATGTCGCCGGTCAAACATTCCGAATGGACGCGGACGAGCGTCGGTTCAGCGGGATTGATCTCGCCTTTTACCATAGCGACATGTTCCTTTTGATCGATCTGATTCGTATAAGCGATCGCTTTAAACTGGCCAAAATCGGTTGGCATATTCACTTCCACTGCACGCTCGACCAATTTTTCCTTGGCGTTGCGATAACGAATCAGTTCCTCAATCGTAATCAGCTTTAATCCATGTTTCTTTTTAAATTCGACTAAATCGGGCAATCTCGCCATAGTGCCGTCTTCTTTTATAATTTCGCAGATAACGCCGGCTGGCTTTGACCCGCAAAGATTGGCAAGATCGATCGCAGCTTCCGTATGACCTGCGCGGCGCAGTACTCCGCCTTCTTTTGCAATTAGCGGGAAGATATGTCCGGGTCTGCGGAAATCGGCGGCCTTGGCATCGGGGTCAATGAGCGCTTTAACCGTAACGGAACGCTCATAAGCCGAAATACCCGTTGTGGTGGATACGTGGTCGACAGAAACGGTAAAAGCCGTTCCGTGATAGTCCGTATTGTGAGACACCATAGGGGGCAAGTCAAGCTGCTCCGCCCTCTCTTGTGTAATCGGGACGCATACGAGCCCTCTTGCTTCCGAAATCATAAAGTTGATGACTTCTGGCGTCGTTTCTTCGGCAAGAGCAATTAAGTCGCCCTCGTTCTCCCGGTCCTCGTCATCGACAACAATAACAGGCCGGCCTTGCATCAAATCTCGCAGAGCATCCTCGATTGTATCAAATACATCTGCCGCTTGTTCGTTTGCATTCATGGCCTTTCCCTCCTTCTCTCTTTTACAAAAAACCGTGTTCAGCCAAGTAGGCCGTCGAAAGCTTTGAAGTTTCCTTATGTCTGTCGCCGCCGCTTCGGAAATGGAGCAAATGATCGACATATTTGCCTATAATGTCGGTCTCAATATTGACAATGGACCCTAGTTGCTTGCCTTTAAGCGCCGTTTCGGCCAGCGTAAGCGGGATGATGGATATCGTAAAACCGTCATCGCTTGTATCTACAACCGTAAGGCTAATGCCGTCGACCGTAACGGATCCTTTCGGGATCACATACCGCAGCTGGTCAGAATCGTCCAGACGGATGTCAAACACAACCGCATTGGCATCCGCTCTCCGGGATACGATGGCACCCGTTCCGTCCACATGGCCCTGTACGATATGCCCGCCAAATCGAGCTCCTGCTTGCATGGCCCTCTCCAAGTTGACGGACTCTCCCGGCTTCAGCCGATGAAGGCTCGACTTTCGATAAGTTTCCGGCATCACATCAGCCGTAAACGAACCGGAGTCGTAAGAAGTGACGGTCAAGCAAACGCCGTTAACCGAGATGCTGTCGCCAAGCTTCGCATCTTTGGTTACCAGACTCGCCGCTATGTTCAAAATCATAGCTTCCCCTTGCTTAAAAACCGATTTTAAATGCCCCACTTCTTCCACTAAACCGGTAAACATCGGATTTCCTCCTCTCCTTGCTTCTATTCATAAACGGGATAACCCGTAACGCAAATATCGTTGCCAGCCATTTCGGCGGTCATCTCGTTAATTGCAATAGCTTCGGACATTAGCTGACGGCCCGGAAACGAAAAGTTTTGCGGAGCTTCCGCCCCCCCTATCAATTTGGGAGCGAAATACAGATGTATTTTGTCGATCAAGCCCGCATCGAGCATCGCCCCGTTCAACTTGCCTCCGCCCTCCAGCAATATCGAACCGATTTCTTTTTCCCCTAATTGTGCCATAGCGAGCATCAAATCAACAGTTGATCCATCGCCGCAAGGGATGACGGTAACACCCGCTTCCTCCAGCGCTTTCCATTTTGCTTCATCGGCACCCACTGTTGTCAATACAATCGTTTCCACTGTCCGATCGGTAACAACACGAGCATGAAGCGGCAATTTCAGCTTGGAATCTACGATGATTCGTTTCGGATGGATAGCCGGCACCGCAGCTCTTGTCGTTAGCAGAGGATCATCCGCCAATACCGTGCCGATCCCCACCATGATCGCTTCATGCTGATGTCTGAGCGCATGAGTTTGCTCACGAGCCACAGCTCCTGTCACCCACTGGCTATGCCCCGATTCCGCAGCAATTTTTCCGTCCAATGTACTGGCTGTTTTCAAAGTAACAAACGGAAGGCGAGTCGTTATAAACTTATTAAACTTTTCATTCATTTTCCGTGACCTTTTTTCCAAAAGGCCAACCTCAACCTCTATGCCATGCTCCCTCAGTCTGGAAATGCCGTTGCCGGCTACAACCGGATTGGGATCGAGCGCTGCAACGACTACACGCGCCGCTTTGGCATCGATGATTCTATTGCAGCAAGGAGGAGTTTTGCCAAAATGACTGCACGGCTCCAGCGTCACATAAACCGTCGCGCCTTCCGCTTCCCCGCCAGCCATAGCTAAAGCATGTACCTCCGCATGGCCTTCGCCTCGCTTCAAATGAGCGCCGAGTCCGACGATGCGCCCGTCTTTGACAACGACACATCCCACAACGGGGTTAATGCCCGTCTGACCCTTCGCTTTCTCCGCCATATCGAGCGCAAGCGACATGTAATATTCATCGTTTAATACGTCAAGCACGCAAAAAATCCCCCTAACCGGCTGCTTACCGTCAGGGGGATGAAAGTACAAGGAAACTTCGGCAAATACGTTCTAACAAAGAGACCTGTCGCCAAAATGCGCCGTTTAACACCCGCTATAACGGGCGTTTACTAAAAATTGCGCTTATTAGCCGCTCCCAAATAGACCGCGGTTATGCGGTCAGAACCTATTCATTCACGAAGTTGTCCATTAAACGACTTCCCTTGTGAAATCATGCACAAAAGAAGCGTCATCATAACGCACTTCGCTGCTGCCGAGCTTCTCCTTCTCCCATCCAGACTATACTGTCGGTCCCGGATTTGCACCAGGTCCACCGTTCCAACGCCCTCAAAAGCGCCATGCGCTCCACTTGAAAGTCATTAGCCCGGGTCACGGACTGACGGGATGTGCATTCATGCGGATTCCCGCTCTACCTGCATCTCCCGATCACCGCCGGTTGGGACTTGCACCCTACCCCGAAGGAAAGCTTATTCATTTTATTGGTGTCCGTTAATGTGTAACCTCATCATTAACTTTGATGAAATGTTACCACCCTGCATCGTAAAATGCAAGCACTTTCGTTTTTATAGTGAATGCCTTGCCTTATTTTATGGGCGGCTGTCACCCTTTTTCCCACGGTACATAGTCTATATAGACAAATGACCCTAATCCCCAAATCATTTAGGAGGTTTCTTGATGGATCGAGCGTTTTTCCACCACGGAGGCCCCGGCTTCCGCCGGCCGTTCAGACCGTTTCCGCATCCGTTTTTTCCAGACCGCTTTTTATTCCCGTTTTTTTTCTTTTCGCCGTTTTTTTTCCCATTCCGCAATGAAGAAGGAGCCGGGAACAACAATGAAGTCTATTTTGCCCATCATCAATCGAAATCAGGAGACACGTTGCATAAAGTAGCCCATATGTACAATATTCCGTATCCGATTTTGGAGGAAGCCAATCCTCATATTAGCAATCCACACCAGCTATCGCCCGGAACCAGCGTCTCCATCCCTCGGATCTCCAATATGCCTTGCCATAAAACGTACATGGAAAGTGCAATGGCTGCACCAAACGCAACGACGGGAAATGCTAATCAAACGCAACAGCACAATGGCTGATCCGCAGCAACCCAAAAAGCCCGGTTTCCAAATAGGAACCGGGCTTTACCTTTTCAAGAATGACTGAAGGATTAAAGGTTCATTACGCTTCTGTAACTTCTACCTTCTCCATTTTGTCTCCGCCTTTAAGAGCGTCAACAAACTCCATGCCTTTTGTCACTTTGCCGAAAACAGTGTGACCGCCATCTAGATGCGGCTGCGGCTGGTAGCAAATGTAGAACTGGCTGCCGCCTGTATTGCGACCCGCGTGAGCCATTGCAAGCGTTCCGCGCTCATGCTTGTTCGGGTTGATTTCGCAATCGATTTTGTATCCAGGACCGCCAGTGCCGTTGCCAGTTGGACAACCGCCTTGAGCGACAAAGCCCTGAATAACGCGATGGAAAGTTAGACCGTTGTAAAAGCCGTCGTTAGCCAGCTTTTCAAAGTTTGCTACTGTATTAGGAGCGTCTTGGTCGAATAGCTCAAGATGAACCTCTCCGCCGTTAGCCAATTTAATTTTTGCTTGTTTTGCCATTTCAAACATCTACCTTTCTATATCCGAATAAGACTACGTTACCAATTCTGACCTTATTTCGCAAGGGCAGATTTCTGAAGTCTTGCCGGAATTACGTCATTGCATACAATATTGTCCAGCGATTCGCGTTTTACCGCGAGGTCTGCGGAGCCGTCTTTCACAAAAACGACTGCCGGACGGCGAATGCGGTTGTAGTTGCTCGCCATCGCGTAGTTGTATGCGCCTGTGCAAAATACAGCCAGCAAATCGCCGCTTTCCGCTTTTGGCAATTCCAAATCCCAAATGAGCATATCGCCGCTTTCACAGCATTTGCCTGCGATCGAAACGGTTTCTTCCGCTGCGTCGTTTGCACGGTTAGCCAAAATCGCTTCGTATCGGGATTGGTACAGAGCGGGACGCGGATTGTCTGTCATGCCGCCGTCGACGGCCAAATATTTGCGCACGCCTGGAATGTTTTTGCTTGTCCCAACGGTGTAAAGCGTTGTTCCTGCATCGCCAACCATGCTGCGGCCCGGCTCAACCCAAATTTCCGGCATAGGGAAATCTGTGCCCGTGAAATTCGCTTTGATAGCGCCCGTGATCGCTTCCACGTATTGGCTGATTGGAAGCGGAGTGTCGCCGTCGACATAACGAATGCCGAAGCCGCCGCCAAGGTTCAGCACCTTAAACGTGAGGCCAAGCTCGTTGCGGATCGAAATCGCAAAACCGGCTACTTTGTCAACCGCCATGCGGAAACCTTCCACCTCAAAAATTTGCGAGCCGATATGGGAGTGAACGCCCAGAACGATCAAGTTCGGAAGGTTCAAAGCCTCTTCAATAGCTTGCTTCGCAGAGCCGTTGCCAAGGTCGAAACCGAACTTGGAATCTTGCTGGCCTGTCGAAATATAATCATGCGTATGCGCCTCTACGCCAGGCGTAATGCGCAGCAAAATGTTCACCTTTTTGCCCTTGTCGCCAGCAAGAGCGTTAAGTAGCGCAAGCTCGTGGAAGTTGTCCACAACGAAACAGCCGATGCCTGCGTCAAGCGCCATGTTGATTTCATCCGGAGTTTTGTTGTTGCCGTGGAAATGGATTCGCTCTACCGGGAATCCGGCTTGCAAAGCGGTATAAAGCTCGCCGTCGGACACAACGTCCAGCGACAGCCCTTCCTGCTCGGCAATCGCGCACATAGCCATAACGCTGAAAGCCTTGCTCGCGTAAGCGACTTGGAACTTCAATCCGGAAGCTTTAAACGCCTCCACATATTCACTCGCGCGTTGACGCACAAGCGTTTCGTCCACAATATATAACGGCGTGCCGAATTGCTGAGCCAAGTCGGTTACGTCACAACCGCCGATTTCTAGATGGCCGTTTGCATTTATTTTGCCAGTTCCATGCAGATACATTGCTACCCCTCGCCTTCCTCTATCCCCTTCGGATAGAACACAATTAGTTTGCATCTATAGGAACAGTATACCGTATGAGGGGTGCGTTCGAAATGGATAAAATCACATTTCATTTGTATTTTTGCGTTGCTTTACTTTTTTTCCGGCATCTTGTCCCGCTGCTGCGCACGCAAAATATTCGGCCTTGTCCGGTTGTATAGCAGAGGCTGCCGGATAATGATGCTCAGCAGCGCGCGCGCGTCGAACGGGATGATCGGCCACATATAAGGACGGTTCATCGAGCGCTCGCACACGAGGAAAATGATGAGAATCGTGGTAGCGATGACAAGACCCGGCAATTTAAACGCCGCAACCGCTATGAGCAAAATAAGCCTCACGACCCGGTTGGCCAGACCGAGCTCGTAGCTTGGCGTCGCAAACATCCCGATGGCGGCAATCGCCATATACAATATTACTTCGTTAATAAATACGCCTGTTTTGACCGCTATGTCCCCGATCAAGATGGCGGCGACAAGCGACATTGCCGTCGCTAACGATTTTGGCGTATGGACGGAAGCCATCCGGAGCAAATCGACCCCGATTTCCGCCAGCAGAAATTGAACAAAAAGCGGAAGCTTGCCTGTTTTGCTCGGACCGATAAAGTCGAGGAACGGCGGTTTGTATTCGGGATGCAATACAAAAAGAAGCCACAACGGCAGCATAAATAGCGACGCAAACACCCCGATAAACCTTACCCAGCGCAAATAAGTGCCGATCATCGGCGTCTGCCGGTTTTCCTCCGCGTGTTGCAGCAAGTCGGTGTAGGAAGTCGGCAGCGTCATGACGCTTGGGGATGTGTCGACGAATATCGCCACGGCTCCTTCAAGCAAATGAGCGGCTACCGTATCCGGACGCTCGGAGTAGCGGACAAGCGGGAACGGGCTCCACCCTCTTTTGATCGTCGCCTCTTCCAGCTGCTTGTCGGCAAGAGGAAGTCCGTCCACTTCGATCATCGAAATTTTATCTTTAATCGACTTGAGCAGCTCTTTGTCCGTAATATCGTCGATATAAGCGATACACACATCCGTTTTTGTCCGTTCGCCGACTTGAACGAGCTCATAACGCAGCTTCGTATCGCGGAGCCGTCTTCGAACGAGCGAGATGTTAACCATAAGCGTTTCAATAAAGCCGTCCCGGGAACCGCGAACCACCTTCTCCAGCGACGGCTCTTCCAGCCCTCTGGAAGGAAAGTTTTTGGCGTCGAGCTTGATCGCTTTTTCTTCCCCGTCGATAAATAGAGCCGTTCCCCCAGAAAAGACGCAATACATAAGCATTTCCCAGTCGTCTTCCGACGCCACCTGAGCGGCGGGAACATACAAATTCAAGAAGGATTCCAACGCATCGCTGCTCAGATCATCCGCCTGCAAATAAGTCAGCCTCTTTAGCACTTCCGTCAAAATTTCGTCTTTCACCAGCCCGTTCATGCAAAACAGCGCCGTTCGTTTCTCCCCAAACGTCATCTCGCGCACAACAATGTCGAAACTAACTTTGTAGCCCACATCCTCCAGCTTCAAAAGCACATCGTCAAGCGAGGACGGAATCGGCGTTTTTTTCTTTTTCTTATCGCCTGAGCCCGTCGGATAAGTCGTTCCGCTCAGCTCTTCCTTTGTTTGCAGCGCCGAATTCGGTTCCGTATACGGACTCTCTCCTTCCCCGCTTCCCTCATCTTCCTCTTCCATTCCGTAAAAGTCCTGCTCTTCCTCCCCGCCGTATTGCTGCTCCTCGTTTTCGCGATGTCTATCCGTCATCTTTCGTCACCTCGTATCGTCTGGATCTACCATTGAAAAACAAGCCAATCAAACAGCGAGCCAACCGTCTTGCCAAGCACCATAGCCATGACCAGACCCACCATAAACCGCGACAAATTCATCCGCTTGGCCAGGATGGGCAGCACATTCATCACTTCCGTCAATGCCGCCGCAAGCATCCCGACAAAGATGCCATCGAGAAACCCCGCGCCGGAGAGCGCAAAGGCATGCGGCAGCCGCAGCTTCCAATCCATAAAATCGGCGAATGTCCAGTACAGAGATCCGCTAATAATGGCCGTCTCAAACCAAATGGAGGAACGAAACGCGCGGGCGAGCTGGGCCAATCTCGGAATCAAGTCAAATACGATTAAAAGCGCCACCAGACCGCTTCCGACCGCAAGCCCCCCTGCAAGACCTAGCACCGCAATAAACAAGTTGACCAATAGCTCAATCATGACGATCGCCGTGAATTTGATCATAGTCCGACTTTTTGCGCATTTCATCGGCGATGACGTAATCGTTTAAGTTTTCTTGATACATATAAAGCTCGACTTCCAGCGGATTAGGCTCTTCGTTGAATCGTTTTCGGAAAATATGGTTAAAAAACAAAACCATGCCGAATCCGATTCCGAGCGAATACGGGATTTGGAACCAGAGCGGATGGTCCGTCCGCTTCCCCGTAATCAGCTCCACAATACGAATATGTACTTCCTTCATGCTGACGTCGGTATGGAAGTTCATAATGGCGAGCCCCGCCCCAAAAAACAGCAGCAGCCAAGCTAGAACCAAAACAGCATATCTCGGCTTAACCGGCTTATCGGACACCATCAGCAGCACTTGAGGGTCCCCGTAAGCTTCGATGGTTATGTTCGGAAAAGAATGCCGGATCGCTTTGACGATTTGCAGCAGATCGACGACCACCCGATTGCCGTCCGCTTTTTGGTGTGTATAAAGCTTCAAGCTCTTCAGCGCGTCTTCGCTTGCCTCATCCTCTGTCAATAGCCGCGCCACCTGTCCTAGCGTGACCGTGTGCCCGGGCTTAATATATATTCTTTTTTTGAGCCGCAGATAGAGAACCGAATGGCCGGATTCGCCCATCTGTCATCATCCTTCCCCTATTATGGGTAGTCGGTTTCAGATGTTAGTATGAGACGAGGAGGATTAGGATAATCAGCCAATTTATTGTAAAAAAAGAAACCAAACCGCTTATTGAGCGATTTGGTCCCTAATGGACTGCAATATTTTTTTCTCCAAACGCGACACTTGCACTTGCGATATTCCCAGCCTGCTTGCGACTTCGGATTGCGTCTTGTCCCGGTAGTAGCGCAAATAAACGATTAGTCTCTCGCGCTCGCTCAGTCCTTCGATCGCCTCGACAAGCGCAAGCTTATCGAACCAGCGCTCCTGCGACTCATCGGCGATCTGATCCATCAGCGTGATGGGATCGCCGTCATTTTCGAATACGGTCTCATGGATCGATGTTGGAGGCTTGTTGGCCTCCTGGGCAAAAACGACGTCCTCCGGCGTAATGCCGAGACGCTCCGCCACTTCGGAAATCGTCGGAAGGCGGCCGAGCGTTTTGGACAGCTCATCCTTCATTTTGCGCACTTTGTTCGCCGTCTCTTTGAGAGAGCGGCTTACTTTAAGCGTGCCGTCATCCCGCAGAAAGCGCTGAATTTCACCGATAATCATAGGAACCGCATAAGTCGAAAACTTGACGTCGTAGGATAAATCGAATTTATCGACGGACTTAAGCAGTCCGATGCAGCCGATTTGGAACAAGTCTTCCGGCTCGTAACCCCGGTTGATGAAACGCTGAACGACCGACCAGACAAGCCGTATGTTGCAGTTGACCAGCGTGTCCCTTGCCATCGCATCGCCGGACTGGCTGAGGGCGATAAGACGCTTCACTTCCGCGTCGTCCAAGTAAGGCTGGGCTGTTTGCTTCAAACCGACATCCATGAGGCTCAACCCCTATGCTCTAGTTATAGAGCGCTTTTTTTGACTCGATTCTCTTCTGCATACTGACGCATGTTCCGCCGCCGATTGTGCTGCTGACTTCAAAACGGTCCATAAAGTTTTCCATAATCGTAAAGCCCATGCCACTTCTCTCCAGCTCCGGCTTGGACGTAAAAAGCGGCTGGCGAGCCAATTCCACATCTTCAATGCCGCGGCCTTCATCTTCAATTACAATCGATACGGTGTCGCCATGTATGGCGGCCATAACGGCAACTTGCTTGGAAGAGTCGCTTTCATAGCCGTGAATAATCGCATTCGTGACCGCTTCCGAT
Organism: Paenibacillus sp. GCM10027627; assembly: GCF_042675505.1. Taxonomy (NCBI): domain Bacteria; kingdom Bacillati; phylum Bacillota; class Bacilli; order Caryophanales; family Paenibacillaceae; genus Paenibacillus; species Paenibacillus sp. GCM10027627. Next base: position 528,218 of record NZ_JBHTHB010000001.1, on the reverse strand, counting down.
ACTGCCGTTTTGAGATCGTTTAATTCCTCGAGCGTAGGATCGAGCTGGGATACAAAAGCTGCGACAGCGATCCGCGCGAACGCTTCGTTTTCGGATCTTGCGCTGAACGTTAGCTTCATTTCGTTATGGTCTGTCATGAGACCACCTCCAAACTCGTAATCGCGCTGCGCTCACTGTCGTGGACCGAAATAATTTTAAACAGTCCCGACAATTCAAACAAACGATGGACGCCCGGATTGACGTCGCAGACGACCATCTTGCCGCCTTTGCCCTTCACTTGCTTGTAACGGCCCAGAATGACGCCAAGTCCTGAGCTGTCCATAAATTGCAGCTCTTTTAGGCTTAGGATGACATGGCTGACGTTCTCTCTGATGAGCGCTTCTTCCATCTTAATCCGGACAACGTTGGCCGTATGATGGTCGAGCTCGCCGTACAGCCGCACGATCAGCACATTGCGGTAATGTTCCAACTCGATTTGCAGACTCATTATGCGGTTCATCTCCTTCTGGGTAATGGTTACAGATGCCGAGATAGAACTAGCAATTCTCCGAATGGGAGACCGATTCCTGCACGCCGACAAAACTAGAAGCATACCGCTATGAGCTGACAAATAACGAGCGATGCTGGAGGCTAATGAAACAGTCCGCTGGCCGAACGTTTCAGCATTTTCCACCAATTCGCCTTGCCGATTGACTGAGGGGACGTAATTTCAAACTCTTTAATCTTTTCATCGCCCTGGTAGACGATAAGCTTGCCAAGCGGCTGACCTTCCTTAATTGGAGCCTTCAGCTTTTCATTCAGCTTCAGCTCATGACGAATGTCGTTTGTTGCGCTGCCCTTTTTGAGCAAAATGCTGTAAGGCTGCTCGGCAACCAGCTTCAGTTCGGATTCCATCCCTTTTTCAATCCGCACTGCGCCTAAGCCGTCCCCTTCTTTAACAATGGGGTAATTCATATATTGGGCAAAAGCATAATCGAACATTTGCGACACTTCATTATTGCGGTGCTTCGTTGTCGGCTCGCCCATTACAACGGCAATGACCCGCAAATCGTCGCGTTTGGCCGTAGCGGACAAACAATATTTCGCTTCGCTAGTAAATCCGGTCTTCAGTCCGTCTGCCCCGCTGTAAAACCGGACCAGCTTGTTCGTATTGACTAGCCAGAACGGCTTCTCCGACGATTTGCGCAAATAATCCTGATAGAGGCCTGTATACTGTGTGACCTCGGAATGTTTGAGGAGCTCCCTCGACATTAACGCAATATCGTGCGCGGAGGAATAATGCCCTTCCGTCGGCAAACCGTTCGGATTGGCAAAATGAGTGTCGTTCATTCCTAGCTCCTGCGCTTTGGCGTTCATCATGGCGACAAATTGCGCTTCCGTGCCCGCCAGCTTCTCAGCCATTGCCACAGAGGCGTCATTGCCCGAAGCAAGCGCGATTCCTTTAATCATATCTTCGACAGACATTTGCTCGCCTTGTTCCAGAAAAATTTGCGATCCTCCCATAGAAGAGGCATATTCGCTAGTGGATACCATATCCGTCAATTTGATTTTGCCATCATCGAGCGCTTCCATAATTAATAGCAGCGTCATTATTTTAGTGATGCTGGCTGGCGGCAGTCGATCGTGGCTATTTTTTTCGTAAATAACGGTACCGCTCTCAGCGTCAAGCAAAACGGCGGAACGCGCCGAAGGCGCAAGGTCCCCTGTCGGTTGAGCGCTGTTGTTGGCAACGGGCGCTTTTTCTTCCGCAAATGCGGCAAGCGGGAATACAAGTGAAACTAGCAATGTTAATACGATTAGAGAAGTAACTCGGATCTTCAACGGAATGTCCCTCCTGGTCCATACAAGTGATTGGAATCTAGCTATATATTCCTTCCCATTGTTGACGCTAGAAATGGAAATTATTCCTTTATGCGAGAAATGTCCTCTAGCGAAACAAAAAAAAGACCAGCGGAGAAAATCTCTGCTGGTCTTTCTATATCGCTTGCTTATGGTGAACTATCCCAATTAGGCAACGTTTGAGCTCTCTATTCAGCTAACCTGTCTATTCCATCCTCGGTTACAACCGACAATAGCAACGGCCTTACGGACGACCGCTCCGGTTGAATGGTATAAGCGGAGCGGACGCGCTCGATCACTTCTTGGGTTGTGCTGTCGTTTTCGCTGCTTGCATGAAGCACGGCAATCGTATCGCCCGCAGCTACTTTATCTCCAACCTTTTTGCGAAGGACAAGCCCAACCGAATAGTCGATAACAGCTTCTTTCGTCGCTCTGCCGGCACCCAAAATCATCGCCGCCAGCCCAAGCTGCTCCGCCTCAATCGCATTTACGAACCCGGCTTGCTCCGCTTTCACTTCAAGTGTAACCGGTGCGGCAGGAAGCCGCTCCGGGGAATCGACAATGCTGCCGTCTCCGCCTTGAGCCTCGATGAAAGCTTTAAACTTGGCCAAAGCCTCGCCGTTTTCCAATTGTTTGCGCAAAAGTTGCTTCGCTTCGTCAAGCGCAGCGGCTTTGCCGCCTAATACAACCATATGCGCGCCCAAAGCAATACAAAGCTCCGTTAAATCTTCGGGACCTTCGCCTTTAAGCGTATCAATCGCTTCGCGAACCTCCAGCGCATTGCCGATGGCGAAGCCAAGCGGCTGATCCATATCGCTAATGACCGCAGCCGTTTTCCGTCCTACTTCCGATCCGATGGCGACCATCGCTTGCGCTAGCTTTTCCGAGTCCTCCACCGTTTTCATAAACGCTCCGCTTCCCGTCTTCACATCGAGAACGATAGCGTCTGCGCCTGCCGCAATTTTTTTGCTCATAACAGAGCTTGCGATTAGCGGAATGGATTCAACTGTCCCCGTTACATCCCGAAGGGCGTAAAGCTTCTTGTCCGCTGGAGCAAGATTTCCGCTTTGTCCAATGACGGACAAACCAAGCTCGTTCACCTGTCCAATGAAGTTGTCGCGGGAAAGCTCCGTGTGGAAGCCGCTGATCGATTCCAGCTTGTCGATGGTGCCGCCTGTATGTCCAAGACCTCGTCCCGACATTTTGGCAACCGGCACTCCAACAGAAGCAACCAAAGGACCGATAATTAATGTCGTTTTGTCACCTACGCCGCCCGTGCTATGCTTGTCAACCTTAATGCCCTCAATCGGAGCCAGATCGACTTGGTCGCCGGAAGCGGCCATCGCCATCGTCATCGCAGCGGTTTCACTTGCTGTCATTCCTTTGTAAAATACAGCCATTGCAAAAGCCGACATCTGATAGTCCGGTATTTCACCCTTGCTATACCCGCTTATAAGAAATTCGAGTTCCCCGGCGGTCAACTCTCCGCCGTCTCGCTTTTTATGAATCAAATCTACTGCCCGCATGTGTGACCTCCTCCGCCTAAGCGCTAGTCAAGTGGTGCGAGCGAGCAAACGGCGTTCGGATTGAACCCGAACGATAATTTCATCAAGCGATTGGCTTAGAATGAGCACATCGCGATGAAGCAAATTTTGCTCCGTTAATGCCGTCTCCACCATCTCATTGCGCAACTGCTCAAGTTTCAATAATAAATGCTTGTCCATGTCAGTTCCACTCCATCTTTCTATGATCATGGACATTATACGACGGTTCCGATTTGGAAAACTGTCACAATGAGTCGAGCCAAATGTTACAATTTTGTTACAATTTCAATTACATCCTGCCAATTAAAGATGTAACTAGACCCAGAAATTGGGACTTCACCTGCTCTGTTGTCTCCATAACTTCCTCATGGGAGAGCGGTTGATCCAAAATTCCGGCCGCCATGTTGCTAATACAGGAAATTCCGACTACTTCGATACCGGAATGACGGGCCGCAATGACTTCCGCAACCGTCGACATTCCGACAGCATCCGCCCCTAAAATGCGAAGCATTCTAATTTCGGCTGGAGTTTCATACGTAGGTCCCAATAGTCCGGCATATACGCCTTCTTGAATAGAGATCCCTTGCTCCTTCGCCACATCGAACGCAGCGGCGCGCAGTCGTTTGCTGTACGCTTCGGACATATCCGGGAACCGTACTCCCAGCTCATTGTCATTTGGCCCGATCAGCGGATTTTTACCTGTCAGGTTCAAATGGTCGGAAATAAGCATCAAATTGCCGGAAGCAAAATCGAGATTAATGCCGCCAGCTGCATTCGTTACAAGCAAGGAGCTTACGCCAAGCGCTTTCATCACTCGTACAGGAAATGCTGTCAGCTCAGGACCATATCCTTCATACATATGAAAACGTCCGCGCATCAGCACGACCGACCTTCCGGACAATGTTCCGATCAGAAGCTCTCCGGCATGGCCTTCCACCGTGGAAACTGGAAAATGAGGGATATCGTGATAATCAATAACGGTTGCGTTTTCGATATGATCGCCCAGCACACCAAGCCCGGAACCCATAATAAGGCCGATCTCCGGTTTAATTGACGTTTTTCCTCCTATGTATTGCGCCGCTTCTTGAATATGTGCGGATGTAAGTTGACTCATCGCTTGTTCCTCCTCAGAAATGTAAATCAGTTGGTTTTAAGTTCATTTAAAAAGCTAGTGCCGTTTGGAGGCGCTGCGACACAGAAATTGTCTGCAATCGTGGCTCCTAAATCGGAAAAAGTAGCACGCACATCTAGCGCCGAAGGCGAGCGGAAAGCCGGGCTGTAAAGGAGAACCGGAACGTACTCCCGCGTATGATCGGTGCCGGGATGAGTCGGGTCGTTGCCATGATCCGCAGTGACGATGAGCAAATCCTTTTCGCTCAGTGCGCCTTCCAGTTCCGGCAAAGCCCGGTCAAATTCCTCAAGCGCTTTTGCGTAGCCTTCCGGATCGCGGCGATGACCGTAGAGCGAGTCAAAATCGACTAAATTGGTGAACAGCAAGCCCCGGAAAGGCTGCTTCAACCGTTCGATCGTTTTTTGGATGCCGTCCGCATTGCTTTTTGTCGAAGTCGTCTCCGTAATGCCTTCCCCGTCAAAAATATCGTTTATCTTGCCGATGGCAACGGAGTCGAAGCCCCCATCTTTGAGAGCGTTCAGTACGGTAGGCTGCGGCGGCTTGACCGCATAGTCATGACGGTTAGGCGTCCGGGAGAACTTGCCTGGCTCACCTTTATAGGGACGGGCTATCACCCTGCCCACAGTAAAACGATCGTCCATCGTCAATTCTCTGGCAATTTCGCATGCCTTGTACAATTCATCAAGCGGGATGACATCTTCATGCGCCGCAATTTGAAAAACGCTGTCCGCCGACGTATAAACGATCCAGGCTCCGCTTTTCATTTGCTCTTCCCCGAGCTCGTCCAAAATGTCGGTGCCGCTAGCCGACTTGTTGCCAATCACTTTACGGCCTGTCCGCTCTTCAAAAGGACGGATCAGCTCTTCCGGAAAGCCGTCCGGGAACGTTTGGAACGGAACGGTAAGCTTGAGGCCCATCAGTTCCCAGTGCCCGGTCATCGTATCCTTGCCTACGGATACTTCGGCCATTTTGCCATGGTAGGCCGCTGCCGGGTTGGACCGAGGCTGCCAGTCGCCAATCGGGGCGATTCTATCGAGTCCCCACCGTCTTAAATGAGGCAGCGAGAGCCCTTTCACTTTTTGCGCAATATGGCCTAAAGTATGCGATCCAACATCGCCAAATTGGTCAGCGTCGGGAAGCTCTCCAATGCCTACGCTGTCCAGTACAATCACAGCAATACGTTCAAATTTCATATGACCATCCCTACTTTCTATGTCGTTTAATCATGGGTGGAGCGGCATGGATTTATTATGCTCTTGGGTGAGCGCTCGAATAGGCATCCTTTATTTTTGGTTTTGACAACTGCGTATATTTCAGCGTCGTCGCAATATCGGCGTGCCCCAGAAGCTCTTGAACGGTCCGAATGTCGGCGCCATTGTCAAGCAGGTGGGAAGCGACGGAATGCCGGAGCGTATGAGGCGTTATTTCCTCGTTAATATTGGCTGCTCTAGCATATTTCTTAATCATCTTCCAAAATCCTTGTCTGGTCATCCGGGTTCCAAGATGATTAAGAAAAAGCGCGGATTCCGGCTCCCTGTCCGTCAACAGATGTTCTCTTCCCGCTGCCAAATAATCGGTCAGAGCGCCTTTGGCATGGCTGCCAAACGGAATAATACGTTCTTTCATACCGCTGCCGATGCATTGTATGTACCCTAGTGAAAGATGCAGATGCTCCTCATTTAGTGAGACAAGCTCCGAAACCCGGATACCCGTTGCATATAAAAGCTCAAGCATCGCTTTATCGCGTTTTCCGGATGGGCTGCTCGTTTCCGGCGTCCCCAGCAAAATGCTTGTCGTCGCTACGGTCAAGACGGTAGGCGGCTTTTTCTCCTGTTTTGGAGCCTCCATATGAATCGTTGGATCGGAGGGAATGCGTCCATTCAACACTAGAAAATGAAAAAAGGCTCTGACCGAAACAAGACGCCGGGAAATAGTGGCCGCTTTGCGACCCTGTTCCTTCAGAGCGAGCATATATTTGGTCAAATGATGCCGCTGCACGTCCGTCCACTCCGAAATGCCCTGCTCCTCGATATAGCCAAAAAACGAAACCAAATCTCTTTCATAAGAAAGGAGCGAATTCGGTGAAAGTCGGCGCTCCAGCTGCAAATGGGACATATAAAGGTTCAATTGAGCTTTCATCGTTACTTCCTTTCAGGGATGCTGCCGCTTGGCCGGTCTAATCTCCAGAATGATTCAACATTCGACACGAATTTTCCTTCTTTCGGCTCGAATTCGTCTTTTATTCATTCAAAAACGGTTATTCTCCGTACCAATAGAACCATCTCAAACGATCGGCGCCATTGCCTCCTTCAGGTGACTTTGGATCGCTCACAAACACTTTCATCGCATCCCCTTTAGGCTTTTGATACGGATGAACAGGAGAAATCACATCGATAAGCCACCTGTAGCCGCCGGCAGCAATAAAAAGCAAAACCGCAAAAAGGACCATAAACAGCAATCGATTAAGCCATCCCCGCAGCGTAAGTACCATACGGAATCACCATCCTCACAAAAGTAAAAGGCAAATCCTGTCCTATCACCTTATGAGGAGAACTATGTGATTATGTGCCGGCATCCGGCATATGCCCGGTATTCCGCTTTAAGGCTCCAACTGATCGTAAGAGATGCGCTCCAGCCCTTTTAAAATGGGCGTATACTCATATCCCGTCGCTTTGGCGACAGGCTCATTCGTAACGAGTCCGCCAAACGTATTGACGCCGCGCTGAAGCGGCACACTTTTTCTGACGGCCTCCAAACCAAATGCGGCAAGCTCCATCGCATATGGCATCGTCACATTCGTAAGCGCTATCGTGGACGTTCTCGGCACTGCCCCCGGAATGTTCGCGACTGCGTAATGAACGACTCCATGCTTTATATAAATAGGGTCTTTATGTGTGGTTGGACGATCTACGGTCGCAATGGAGCCACCTTGATCAACGGCAACGTCCACGATGACGGAACCTTTTTTCATCCGTTCCACCATCTCCTCCGTTACGAGATGAGGAGCTTTCGCACCAGGAATGAGAACGGCTCCGATGACGAGATCCGCCCTGCTGACGGCATCCGCAATATGGTATGGACTAGACATCAAAGTACGAATACGCCCGCCAAACACTTCATCCAAATAACGCATCCGATCCGCGCTTTTTTCAATTATGACGACATTCGCCCCAAGACCTAGCGCCATTCTCGCCGAGTTTGTCCCTACGATGCCTCCGCCGATTACAACCACTTCAGCTGGCGGCACTCCCGGCACTCCTCCTAGCAATACGCCTCTACCGCCGTTAAACGCTTCCAGAAATTGAGCCCCAACCTGCACGGCCATTCTTCCCGCGACTTCGCTCATGGGAGTCAGCAGCGGCAAGCTGCCGTTATCCAACTGTATCGTTTCGTATGCAATGCCAGTTACGCCATGATCGACAAGCGCTTTGGTCAAATCGGGCGCAGCGGCTAAATGAAGGTACGTAAATAACAGCAATCCGTTTCGAAAGTATTGAAACTCCTCCGCGAGCGGCTCTTTGACTTTCATAATCATTCCAGCTTTGGACCATACTTCGGAAGCTTCCACCGCTATAGCAGCGCCCTCCCGAACATAATCCTCATCTTCAAAGCCGCTTCCGGCTCCCGCACCTGCTTCTACTATGACTTCATGACCAGCAGCGGTAAGCATCGTCACTCCTGCCGGTGTAAGCGCTACTCGGTATTCGCTTTGCTTAATTTCTTTTGGAACGCCAATGATCATCTTCTACGCCTCCCAATCGATTGTTACTAAGCGTACCATCTCCAGCATCGCCTTAAATTATGTGTATGCCGGGCGCCTGCCCCGTGAAACAAGTCCTTCCATGCACATAAACATGAAAACGGCTGTGCGCTCCCTGAAGGATCGCATAGCCGTTATGAAGGATTTGGTTGGTCGTTCTTTTCTCTGCAGCGGCGGCAGATGCCTTGAAAATCCAGCCGATGGTCCACCACAAAAAATCCATATTCCTGTTCCAAACGTTCTTCTAGCGGAAGAAGCCAGTCTTCCTTAATTTCATCCATCGTACCGCATTGGACGCAAATGAGATGATGATGATGATGTTTGTTGCTGTCCGTGCGCAAATCGTACCGAGCGACTCCGTCGCCAAAATTCAACTTTTCCACGACATGCATTTCGCTAAGCAGCTCGAGTGTACGGTAAACGGTAGCGAGCCCGATTTCAGGCGCCTTTTCCTTGACCAGCATAAAAACATCTTCCGCACTCAAATGATCATCTTCATTCTCAAGCAATACACGTACGGTTGCCTCACGTTGCGGGGTTAACTTGTAGCCCTGCGACTGCAATTGCTGTTTAATCTTATCAATCCGGGCCTCCATGATTTCCCCCCTACTACATACACATGTACGCGCCTCATATTTAGGAAACGTTTCCTTTCATTATAGGGGGTACTAAGCAGAGAAGTCAAACCTTTTGATGTCAAATCATGCCGTTCAAAGGCGAAAGATGAGGGACAGCCCAACCGATTATCGCAGGAGACAAGTAGGCTTCTATAAGTGCCGCTCCAGCAAACAACAACAGCATCATTACGGATGTAGAAGCAAATGAACCAAATTCGGGCAGCAGCTCTCCCTTTTGCTGAAAGAGTCTGTTTTTTACGATAAACACCCCAAACGAGATGGATGCGGCGCTAGTAATAATGAGGGCGGGTATGGCTAGAGCATTTTGCGGAGCGAGCGTAATAAATGAAAAGAAAACGCCCTCCCACTCGTAATGCTGAATCAGAATGCCAACGGAGAAGCCGACTAGAGCCCCCTTCAAAAAATTGAGCGCGAGTATGCCGGGGATGCCGATGACGGTCATTCCCAATATCCAAATGAGAAGCAGCCATTTCAAATGGAAAAAAAAACGCTCCCAAAATACCGTTTCCGCACTAGAACTGACACCGGCGTCCATTTGCTGCACATAACCGGCCACTTCGCTTGCCAGCTCCTGCTGCTGCTCAAGCGTTAATGCATTCACAAGAAGCACGCCGAATATTCCCCCAACGACGAACAATACGGATACAAACAGATATAAATTAAAGTGGTTTTTCATCGGCATGTCCTCCCCGCAGTCACGCAGAATAAATGTAAACCGTCCCGTGTGAGAAAGCTTTCTCTTTATTCTATGAAGGGGATAAACCTAATATGACGATAGAATGCTAGATTGCGCCGGTCCGCTCATAAAGCTTCCAAGCATACAAGGCCAACAGCGTTTTGGCATCGCTGATTCGGCCTGCGGCCACTAATTCGTCCGCCTCTTCCACAGTAATAGCTTCTACCCGAACGTCTTCATCCTCATCCAGCCGCTGTGTGCCTCTCTCCAATTGATCCGCAAAATAGAGATACAGCTTTTCGTCCGCAAAACCGGGAGACGTATAAAAGGAGTTGACCAGCTTTAATGATTTTGCCACGAAGCCCGTTTCTTCTTCCAACTCACGCGCCGCAGCTTCCATAGGGTCCTCGCCCGGATCGAGCTTGCCTGCCGGAATTTCAACCTGGCATTTGTCCAGCGGCTTTCTGAATTGATCCACGACCAGCAGCTTGCCATCCAGCAGTGCCATAACAGCGGCGGCTCCCGGATGTTTTACAATTTCACGAGTTGCACTGCGCCCGTCCGGCAATGACACTGTATCAACTTGCAGCGAAATGACTCGCCCTTTGAATATTTGTTCCGAAGAAATGGTATCCTCCCGCCAAATATCATTGCTGGATTGGCTAATGAAGTCTCGTTTGTTATTTTCCATATGTAAGCTCCTTCACTCCTTTATTTCTGGAACCCCTTAGTTTGTGTCATACCTTGTCCAAAGCGGGCATACCTATCCAGTATCCTATAATAGCGAGGAGCCGGATACGATGAAACAATATATAGCGCCAAACCATTTACGTTTAGTTGGAAAAGGATGGGAGGTCCGCCATCGCTTAAGCAAACTCGCTTCCGCATCAGGCAGCCTCCCATTATCCCGTTATATTGAACTGTTGCCGTACAAGACCAAAAAGACGGACAAACGTTAGTTGCCCTCAGCAGCTTGTTTAATAATTTCAACGACAAGCTGAGTTGTTTTGACAAGGTCTTCCACTTTGATTTGTTCTTTTGTCGTATGGATATATTCGTAACCAACAGCCAAATTGACGGTCGGCACCCCAAGTCCGTTAAAAATATTGGCATCGCTTCCGCCGCCGGAGTGGAACGTTCTTGGCGTTGCGCCTATAGCCGTTATCGCTTTGCTAGCCAATTGAACGACAGGATCGCTGTCATCATATTGATAGGCAGGATAAATGACTTCACTTTCAAACTCTGCACGCGCACCAAACTCCTCAGCCGCGCTTTCCACCGCTTGGCGCATTGCGGCTAGTTGAGCATCCAGCTTCGGTTGGACAATGCTGCGGGCTTCCGCATCCAGCTTAACATAGTCGCAAACGATATTGGTTGCGCCGCCACCCTCAAATCTGCCGATGTTAGCCGTAGTCTCGGAATCAATACGGCCAAGCGGCATTCTAGAAATCGCTTTTGCCGCAACTTGAATAGCGCTGATGCCATCCTCCGGATTTACGCCTGCATGGGCGGACTTGCCGTAAAGCTTAATGGTCACTTTTGCTTGAGTAGGAGCAGCAACGGCAATATCGCCAATTTGGCCGTTGGAATCCAGCGCGTAGCCGAACTTCGCTTCCAGCTTGGAAGCGTCCAGCGCTCTAGCTCCAAGAAGCCCCGATTCCTCTCCCACCGTGATGACAAATTGAATTCTGCCATGCGGAATGTTCTGCTCTTTCAAAACGCGAATCGCTTCAAACATAGCCGAAATGCCCGCCTTGTCGTCCGCTCCAAGAATGGTTGTTCCGTCGCTGCGAATATAGCCGTCTTCGTCCAACTGCGGCTTAATGCCGTTGCCCGGAGTAACCGTGTCCATATGGCTTGTAAAAAAGATAGTTGGAGCATCCGCTCCCGTCGCTTCCAGCACTGCAAACAGGTTGTTTGCGCCATGCCCTGTTTTGGCTGCGGCATCGTCCTCGCTGATCGAAAGCCCCAGCGCCGTAAACTTCTCTTTCAGCACCTTGCTGATTTCCGCCTCATGCTTCGTTTCGCTATCCACCTGAACTAGCTCCATAAATTCTTCCACTAAACGATCTTTTTGTATCATCCTGTTTCCTCCGTCCGTCTCTATCGTTTACAATAGAATATAGTGTACAGCTTTTGACCTCAATCCAGAAAGGAGAGATTCCATTATGCAACAGCAAAAAGCGATTCGCATCATTGCTATCGTCGTTGCGGCAGCCGTATTGATTACAACGGTGTTAGCCGGCGTGGGCTCGCTCTTCCTAAGCTAATCCAGCTTGAACCCAAATTGCTTAACGAAATAAGGGAGCAAGCTCTCCGCTGCCTCCTCGACGGACAAGCTCATCCCCGTCAAATCGTTAAAGGAAGTTACGCCATATTGCTGAATTCCACAAGGGACAATACCCGCAAATCCTTCGGAAGAGATTCCCGACTTGATATTCAGCGCGAATCCATGGCTTGTAATAAACCCTCTGCGCTGACGGGCCTTGTTGAACTTGACGCCGATGGCCGCAATTTTTTCGTCTCCTACCCAAACCCCAGTATATTCAGGCTTTCTGCCCGCTTCTATACCGAATTGACCCAGCCAGTCGATAATTGCTTGCTCCAGGCTTCGCAAATAGGCGTGGAGATTGAGCCCCACCGCATCGAGGTATAGAAGCGGATAACCAACCAATTGGCCCGGCCCGTGATAGGTAATATCCCCGCCGCGATCGATTTCAAATACAGAGATGCCCTTTTCTTTCAGTTCTTCCTCATCCAGAAGCAAATGTTCGGGATGGCGGTCCGACCCCAGTGTATAGGTGGGAGGATGCTGAAGAAGGAGCAGCGTCTCTGGACGCTCCTCCCGGTCGATTTCTTTGACATATGCGCGCTGCATATCCCATGCCTCCGCATAAGGGATTTCTCCGATATATTCGGCGGCAAGCAGCTTGGAACCAGCATTCTGTTCAGTTTCCTTCATGATGGTTACCCCTTCACTAGTACAGTTTGCTCTCCAGCGTAAAGCTTTCCAAATTGTCTTTGACCCGCTGAAGGAATCTTCCGCAAATAACTCCATCCAATATGCGATGATCAAGCGACAAACACAGATTCGCCATCGATCTGACCGCGATCATATCGTTGATGACAACCGGTCTTTTCACGATCGATTCAAACGTTAAAATAGCGGCTTGAGGATAATTGACAATCGGATAAGACAAGATGGAACCGAAGGAACCCGTATTGTTGACGGTAAACGTTCCGCCTTGCATATCGGACAGCGTCAGTTTGCCTTCCCGCGTCTTGCGCGCCAACTCGTCGATTTCTTTGGCAAGCCCGGCGACATTTTTGTGATCGGCATTTTTAATGACAGGTGTAAGTACGGAATCTTCTGTACCTACCGCAAGTGAAATGTTAATGTCTCGCTTCACAATAATTTTATCGACTGCCCATGTAGAGTTCATAATCGGGTAATCTTTGATCGCATTGACAACAGCCTTAAGCAAAAACGCCAAATACGTCAAATTGATCCCTTCACGTTTCATAAACTCATCTTTCAGCTTGTTCCGAAGCACGACAAGGTTGGTCACATCGACCTCAATCATCGTCCAGGCATGCGGAATTTCGCTGACGCTTTGCCTCATATTGCGCGCAATCGTGTTGCGGATCGGCGTGACATCGATAAACGTTTCGCCGCGGCTAGGATTTGCCGAACTTTCAAGCACAATATTAGGAATACGCGGCGTTTCGGATAAATGAATGCCGGATGAGCGAACTTGTGCTTTCTGATCCAGCGAAGGCGATGCCGGCAGAGCCGCAGCGGAGCCTTGCTTATGCGCACCCGAAGCGACAAAAGCCAAAACATCTTTACGAGTAATTCGGCCCCCAAGCCCAGTGCCGGGTACATCCGTTAAACGGATACCATGCTCGGCAGCCAGTTGCTGCACGGCCGGAGAAAAGCGGTTGCGCATCGGCGCATCGGCATCGACGACGGAAGTCGCCGCTGCCAAAGCAGCAGGCTCGGCAGGTGGCGAAGAAACTGAAGCCCCTCCGCTTTCAGAAACTGCTCCGCCAGCCGGCTCGTCGGTCTCAATGAGACACACGGGCGTTCCGACCGGAACGTTTTCGCCGCTGCCGACCAATATTTTAACAAGCTTTCCTGATACAGTAGACGGCAGCTCTGCGTTTACCTTGTCGGTAAGAATTTCGCAGATAGGTTCATATAGTTCAACCCAATCCCCCGGCTGCTTCAGCCATTTGTCGATCGTAGCGGATACTAGCGACTCCGCAAGCTGAGGCACGGTAATTTCCGTCAATGTTTTCATATCAATCAACTCCCAACTGTCCAATCCTATGTTAGTAAAGCGAATCGTTTAATATAACGCCAAGTTTTTCATGGCTTCCTTCACTTTATCCTTGTTCAGCAGGAAAAACTTTTCCCCCGGCGGATTAATCGGCATAGCCGGCACATCCGGTCCGCATAGCCTCATAATTGGAGCATCCAGCTCATACAGCAGTTCCTCCGCAATAATTGCGGACACTTCCGCTCCTACGCCGCCCGTTTTATTATCTTCATGAATAATCAGAACTTTGCCCGTTTTGCGGACAGCTTCCAAAATCGCTTCTTTGTCTAGAGGCTGCAGCGTGCGAAGATCCAATATATGAGCGCTAATGCCCTCTTGCTCCAGCTCGGCCGCTGCCTGCTCAACAAAACGAAGCGGCATGCTGTAGCCGATAACTGTAATATCGTCGCCTTCACGAAGCACATTCGCTTTGCCGATTGGCACGATGTAGTCGTCTTCAGGCACTTCTCCGCTTACAAGCTTGTAGCATTTTTTATTTTCAAAATAAATAACCGGATCTTCGTCGCGAATCGCCGCTTTGAGCAGCCCTTTGGCGTCATATGGACGGTACGGAGCTACAATTTTAAGCCCCGGAGTTCCGAAAAAGACCGATTCCGGACATTGGGAATGGTACAAGCCGCCAAATACGCCGCCGCCGATTGGCGCGCGAATAACGACCGGACAAGTCCAGTCATTGTTGGAGCGGTACCTAATTTTAGCTGCCTCGCTAATAATTTGGTTTGTCGCCGGGAACATAAAATCGGAATATTGCATTTCGGCAATCGGCTTCATTCCATACATAGCAGCACCTATCGCCACGCCTGCAATGGCAGATTCCGCAAGCGGAGTATCCATGGCGCGCATTTCGCCAAATTGCTCATGAAGCCCTTTGGTCGTTGTAAAAACGCCGCCTTTGACACCGACGTCCTCGCCAAGTACAAAAACATCCTCGTCGCGCTCCATCTCTTCCTTCATCGCTAGCCGGATCGCGTCTATATAATCCATTACCGCCATTAGCGCAAACCTCCTTGCGTATCGTCATTGCCGTAAACATGAAGCAAAGTCGATTCCGGTGTCGGGAACGGCGCTTTATCGCCATAAGCCGTCGCATCGTCCAGCTCTTTGCGAATGTCCGCCTCCAGTTGCGCTTCCTTCTCATCATTCCAAATACCGCATTCCACCAAGTATTGCTTAAACTTAGGAATGCCGTCTTTGGCCCGGTTCTCGTCAACTTCTTCTTTGGTGCGGTAAGCAAGGTCGTTGTCGGACGTAGAATGCGGGGACAACCGATACATCATCGCTTCGATCAGCGTAGGTCCTTCCCCTGCTACAGCCCGCTCCCTTGCTTCCTTCACGACACGGTACATTTCAAGCGCATCGTTGCCGTCAACCTGAATGCCCGGAAAGCCATATCCAAGTGCGCGGTCGGCAACTTTGCCTGCAAGCTGTTTGTGTATGGGAACTGATATCGCATATTGGTTATTTTCGCACATTAGAATAACAGGCAGCTTGTGAACGCCCGCAAAATTTGCTCCTTCATGGAAATCCCCTTGATTGCTGGAACCTTCACCAAACGTAACGAAGCTGACAAAAGGCTTTTTCTTCATTTTCGCTGCTAAAGCGATGCCAACGGCATGAGGAACTTGAGTAGTAACCGGACTTGAGCCCGTCACGATTCTCAGTTTTTTGTGACCGAAATGGCCTGGCATTTGACGCCCGCCGCTATTCGGATCTTCCGCCTTCGCAAAGACGGACAGCAACAAATCGCGCAGCGTCATGCCAACCGAAAGCACAAAACCGTAATCGCGGTAATAAGGCAAGAAATAATCTTGATCCCGATCTAGCGCAAACGCGGCCGCCACTTGAGCTACCTCTTGGCCAATGCCCGATACGTGAAAGTTGATTTTGCCAGCGCGCTGCAGCAGCAGCATTCTTTCGTCAAACTTTCTTGCTTTAACCATCATTGTGTACATATCAATAGCTTGCTCGTCGCTAAGCCCTAACTCTAAATGCCGAATCTTTTTACTTGCAGAAGATATTCCGCTCATAAAAGGTTCCTCCTTGTTTCCAGCTATTAAAACCTGGTACTAAGACCTTGTCTCACTTATTATAACCGCTTTGCGGACAAAAAGAAATCCGGAGGAGGATCAAAACGAAATCGATTTTCCGTCAACAGCAAGCATCGCTTCGCCAAGCGCTTCCGATAACGTTGGATGCGGATGAATCATTGCTCCCACTTCCCAAGGCGCAGCGTTCAGCCATCCGGCGAGAGAAGCCTCCGAAATCAAATCCGTCGCATGAGGGCCGATGATATGAACGCCAAGAATGTCGTTGTTTTTGCGGTCCGCGATCACTTTCACGAAACCTTCCGTCTCTCCCAGCACAATCGCTTTGCCAATCGCCTGAAACGGAATTTTGCCGATTTTGATTTCATGGCCCTTCGTCCGAGCGCCGTCTTCAGTCAAGCCGTAAGAGGCAATTTCCGGGCTGGAATAAATGCAACGTGGAATCATATGATGAGGAATGAGCACCGGCTTTAAGCCGCAAAAATGGTCGACGGCAATAAGTCCTTCATGCGACGCCGCGTGCGCAAGCTGAGCACCTCCAACCACATCGCCAATCGCATAAATATGCGGCTCCGTTGTTTGTCCGTATTCATTCACCTCAATAAAACCGTTGGATGTGCGAATATCGGTATTTTCAAGGCCTATTCCTTCCGTATTGGCCACCCTGCCAACAGAAAGCAGCAGCTTTTCTGAAGTCAACACCACATCTCCATCTTGAGTGGTCGCTTTGATGCTGATCCCTTGTTCGTCAGAAGCAAAACTTTCAATATTCAATTGAACGCTCGTCAATACTCTGACGCCTCGTCCACGCAGCTGTTTCGTCAGTCCTGCGGACACTTCCGTATCTTCACCTGGAAGGAGTCTTGCCCCCGCTTCGACCAACGTTACGCTCACTCCAAAATCTTGAAGCAAAGACGCCCACTCCACGCCAATAACCCCTCCGCCTACAATAAGCATCGACTGGGGCAATTCATTCATGTCAAGCGCATCGTCACTCGTTAACACACGCACGCCATCCCGCTCAAGTCCTGGCAAAATGCGCGGCCTCGACCCGGTAGCGATAATTAAATTGGTAGAAACGACAGACTCCATTTCTCCATTTTCCAGTTCGACAGCGAGCGAACCGCTTTTGGGCGAAAAGATAGACGGCCCTATAACCCGGCCCCTTCCGTGAATCCACTCGATTCCGTTCTTCTTCATTAATCCTTGAAGGCCCCGATACAGCTGTTCTACTGTTTCGCCTTTCCTCTGCTGCACTTTGCCATAATTCAACCCAATAGCGCCATCCGCCACATCGACTCCATAAGAAGCGGAATGAAGCAGCGTACGGTATACTTCCGCACTGCGGAGCAACGATTTGCTCGGAATACATCCTTTATGTAAACAAGTTCCACCAAGCTTGTCCATCTCAATGATTGCCACTTTTTTGCCTGCTTGCGCGGCACGGATCGCCGCCGTATACCCGCCCGGACCACCGCCAAGAACAGCCACATCTACTGTTATCGCCATAGTTTCGCCTCCACATCAGTTAATTCAATATATGCTTGTCCGTTATAATCATGCTTAAATGGGCTTTCGACCGAGAGGAAGAAGCCCTTGTTCCATTGTAAACCTTTTTGCCGCTCATTTCACCATCTCCCGCTAACTTATGAAATGGACACCTAACACCGAAAAAGGTATGATAGACGTGATCCAATTGAAGCGTAACGCTTAAGCCTAAGGAGAATTTTGACCATGAGATTGATCGTCAGCCGTTTTATCGCCATTATTTTACTAGTAGTGCCCGGCATTGTCGCTTGTTTCGGATTTCTAAAAATGAAAGATTCCTTGTTCCTTTATTTCTCCGAATTCGGAAACGACGCCGTAACCCCCGATTTCGAATGGCTGAAATTTTTGCTCGGATTAGTTATGTTTTTAGCAGGTGCCGGATTTATCGGCGGCTGGACCTTTTACCGGGATCGCAAACGCAATTATGTCGCTCCAAGATTCAAAGAGAAGCGCCCTCGACCGCCTAAGCCACAAGCCTAGCGTCGATGGCGCTTCTTTATTTTACATGGCGTTGACGTTCTCGTCCATTCTTTACATATTGCACGTTTTCCATTTATTTCACGAAAATGTTCTTCCCTTAAAATGACACCATAAGCCACAACAAAAGCTAATTCGGAGGTGTCATTCGTGACCATAGTATTTGATGTTTGGGTGGATGGAAAGAAAAAAGAAACGATTAAACCGAGAAACCAAAAGCTGAGCGATATACGCCATTTCGTTAAAATGGAAGCTTCTTCCCTTATTCACAAATATGGCAGCAACGTTTATTTACAGCGCAGGTTTGAGTATTAAAGAACTTTTAATTGAAATTCTGTTAGTGAACTAAAAAGACAATAAAAAAGCCGACAACAGATTGCTCTGTCGTCAGCTTTATTTGGATAGATTAATAGATGTTCATCCCATTATCTATTTCGAATCAAATATAATACTAGTTTTGAATTTTATTAGTCAAGTTGTCTACTTCTTGAAGAATAGGATTCAATTGTTGAAGAGAAACTTGAATTTGTTTTTGAGTGTTGTCGATTTGAGCTTGCAGCATGTTGAACTGCATAGCCACCATTGCAAGACCTGGATCTTGAGATTGCTGAAGCATTTGAGAAATTTGCTGCATTTGAACTTCAATGCTGTCAAAATTGTTTGCAGCCATCATCGCTTGATTCAACAATCCGCGTGCCGCTGTAATTTGCGCATCGATTTGATCTCCAGTACGTGCTGCTTTTTGATTTCCAAATGGGTTAACTCCGAACATTTTTGTTTCCTCCCTGGGTATGAAAAATAATTTATGAGTACAGGGCAAAGCCCGTATACTAAATACGGAATACTGAATCATTAGTAAACTAAAGGTATTGATTGGACTAATGAAGCAGCTGTTTTCCAGCTTAAATCTATGAAAGCGCTTTATTTATTATGTATTACGATAATTCCGCTTTACAGAAGCTGGTTTTAAATTGTTATTTTGATAGTATAAGATTGATTTTATATTCCTATTTTATGTAACAAATCCTTTCTACAATTTAATATAATTTTATTTCAAAGTCAATTTTCTCCTTAATATACGTTACCTTCAAGCTTTAGGTTTCCTTTTTTCTACAAAAGTTTTAGCATTTTTTTGATTTATTTTTGAGTGCACAGAAAAAGCTCCTATCGCTTCACACATAGGAGTAATATTCGGTACTTTTGGTAGTTTGTATGTAGTATAGTGTTAACACCAAATTGATTGGTAATTTTTATCAATGAATCATTTATTTCCTCAAAAACTTTGGTTACTTTCATTTCAAAGTTTAATCATTGTCTTGATGTGCAGACTCCTTGAAATAACCTTGTATCACCAGTTAAAAACCACAATTCATCCTTTACATAATAATTTTCTTTTTTTCTAAGGCTCCTCCTATGTAAAGGAACCCCCGCTCCTTTGTTCATCTTAAGAAGCGGGGCATCGAAGAGAATACTGCTGGTCATCCTTAGATACGTCTGATTTTAACAATTTGCAGGAGGATCTGCAGGAGGCCTTACAGGATTCATCCTCCGATGGGCTTCCCAATGTTCTTTTATTGCCTCGATATCCTTCAGGTAATCCTTCCAATTTTCGTAGCAATCCTCTACCTCTTCATTAAACTTCATCATGGACTCATCTGTATCGGAGTGTAACTTTTGAATCCCTTTGAATGATTTAAATTTGTTCCATAAGTTATTGTTGTATTCTGATAACCCATTAGCAAGGTATTCTAGTTGTTCTGTTACATCTTCAACTTTATTAAGTCGCCCTTCCATTTTCAATTTCGGTTCTAATTTCTGCAGGACAAACCTCAAGTTTTTTTGAGGTAGTTGCAGCACTTCTCTAGTTTCTTCTACGATACCTTCAGTTGCAGCACTTTCGTCGAGAAATTTGAACATTAAAGCTGTACTGTCGGTCACACTTTCAATAGTTGAAACGTATTCACGCAACCCTTTCAAATTCTTATTCGATTTTTCAGTCGCTTCCGAGATGCTATCAAGCCTATTATTAAATTTCTCAAGGTCATCCCTGAATTTTTTCACTTCTTTATAATACTCTTCGATGGTTCCAACTTTCGATTGAATATCGGAATGTTTTTGATTGATATTTGTTTCCTTTTCGTCGATCTTAGCTAATTTGTCATCGATAGACCGTTTAATCAACCAGCCAATAAACCCCGTTACTGCTGCTAACACAAAAGCTGTAATCCCTACGAATAAAGCAAACAAGTCAATTGTTTTAGATACATTACCATCCAAATCAGCGATCTTCTCATCTTTCATATCGAGGAGCGCTTCAGTAAGCTCTTCATGCGTAAGCGGCTTCTCCTCATTCATTTTTTGCTCAATCAACTTTTCTACGTCCGTGATACTTACCTGATTTTGTTGCTCTTGCGCAGATACAGCGCCAACCGCAGCAAACAATACGAATAAGGCCACGGTGAGCGAAATTACTATTCTTTTCATGGATTAAATCCCCCTGTATACTTGAATCAAATGGAGTTCGTACATTGGTATCTAGATTTTAATGTGTTAAATTTCCTTTTTCAACCCCAAAATATTATTATTCTGCACGCTAATTTATAGGGTAAGCAATCGCCAATGTATTTTAATAATTAAAGCCGTTCATAAGAAAAACCACTCCTTCATTAGGTTATTGGAACCCAATGAAGGAGTGGCTTAAGTTAACTTATTCATTCGATATTTACTGGCTCATAACGGAACACTTCCGATATTTATAGCTAGTCTAGCTTTTAGCATTGCCAGGTTCAACGCGTAAGGAATTAGCTCACCTTATGCTCAATCCGCAGCTTGTCCGCAACCATCGCGATGAATTCGCTATTGGTTGGTTTAGATTTGCTGATATTGATAGTATAGCCAAACAGGTGGCTGATGCTGTCGATGTTGCCGCGCGTCCAAGCCACTTCGATCGCATGGCGGATAGCACGTTCGACGCGGGATGGCGTCGTTTTGAATTTTTCGGCAATTGCCGGATAAAGCGTTTTCGTAATGGCTCCCAAAATTTCAATATTGTTGTACACCATCGTAATGGCTTCGCGCAAATATTGATATCCTTTAATATGCGCAGGAACGCCAATTTCATGGATAATGCTTGTAATGTTGGCATCCAGGTTTTTACCTTTGGCAAGTGGCACCACATTTGATTTGATCGTTGTTGTACCAGCGCTAAAGCTGGCAGATGTAGAAAACGCAGTGTTACCGACAAGTTGACGAATACGATTTGCGAGAATATCCATATCGAACGGCTTCAATATGTAATAAGAGGCGCCAAGCTGGACCGCCTTTTGCGTTATATTCTCCTGACCGAACGCAGTAAGCATGATGATTTTAGGCATTGGAGAAAGGTTCATTTCCTTCAACCGCTCCAACACGCCAAGTCCATCGAGATGAGGCATAATAATGTCTAGAATAAGTACATCAGGCACATTCCTCGATTGCTCCAGGTGCCGGATTACTTCCTCCCCATTATACGCCACGCCGCTTACATGCATATCACTCTGTTCGGATATGTATTCCGATAACAAATTAGTAAATTCTCGGTTGTCATCTGCTAACAATACTTCGATCTTATGCAAAGTCTTATCCTCCCTTAAATGATATTTATGCCATCGTTCATTCGCTGTCTAACTTAAATTTTCGACATCCGTAATGGAATTCCTTCTGTCGAAAATCTTTTTTCTTTATTTTTTTAAGAGAGTTCGATATAATAAATAATTTGTTTCATAAACCGAATTTTTTCAACTGCCTTCGACAAATAATCATGTCGAATCCATCTGTTTCCTCTATAAGCAACGATAAAAATCAAATCATCTTTTATTTCGATTTCAGCAGTTTTAAACAAAGTTCATATCGCTTCGCAAATTTTCTCCGGCAATTTCATGTGAAGAAACCAAACAAAAAGACAGAAAAACGTCCTCTGCGCTAAAACTCCTTCGCAGAAGACGTTTTACCCTTTTATAATTGTCTCTTCACCCGACTTAAGCTGCTTCATTTTTCTTATTGGAGGATTTCAAAAGCACTCCTGCATCTTGAAGCATCCATTCAATAAAACAGCCATAGCCTGATGAAGGATCGTTAACGAATACGTGTGTTACCGCGCCTACCAGCTTACCGTCTTGAATAATCGGACTCCCCGACATTCCTTGTACAATGCCGCCCGTTTTGTTGATTAGACGTTTGTCGGTAATTTTGATGACCATCCCTTTTGTTGCTGGTCCGGTTTGCTTCGAAACGTGAACGATTTCAATGTTGAAGCGCTCCACTTTCTGTCCATTCACAACAGTTAGTATTTGAGCTGGTCCTTCTTTTACATCCTCTGCAAATGATACCGGCAACGCCTTTGAGCTAAAGCTATGCATTGGAGCTTCGTTCATTTTGCCGAAGATGCCAAATGGAGTGTTGCGTTCGATATTGCCTAATATTTTGCCTTCTTTAACGAAGTGAGCGCGTTTCTCTCCAGGCTCCCCCGTTTGGCTCTTATTAATGGACGTCACACTGGACTGCAAAATCTGTCCATCTCCAACCTCAATTGGCGTTTGCGTATCCATGTCTGTAATGACATGGCCTAATGCGCCGTACACTCCTTGATCTGGGGCATAAAAAGTTAATGTCCCAACACCCGCCGCAGAATCGCGAATGTATAGTCCCAATCTCCAAGCGTTGTCATCAGCATCATAAACAGGACTTAGCTTTGTTTGATTGAGCTGGCCTCCGCGCTTATAAGTAATGGAAAGAGGTTGCTTATCGATGCCGAATTGCTCACATAACTTGCCGACCCTATGCACTTCATTGACAGGGCTGCCGTTGATGCTCATGATCAAATCGCCCATTTTGAGTCCGGCAGTCTCACCAGGGGACTGTTTGGCTCCGTCCCGATCCATCACTTGATGATGGCCTACAACGAGAATACCTGCCGATTTCACTTTGACGCCGATCGTTTGTCCGCCAGGAATGACGCGTAAATCGGGTACTACATTCACCTTAACTGTCTTGAATGGAATTTTACCAAATAATTTCACTTTCATGTCGGTTTGGCCGCTTTGGTTAGGCTGCAGTGAAAGCGGCTCATTCAACTTAACGGACAATGAGCCTCTTGACGAACCGTTAACTTGAAGCATTTGGGGATCGACCGTAACTTCCGCATGAACGGGCACTCCATATGACAAACGTTTCATTTGGCCTGAGAATAAACGAAGTTCATTCGGGAATGCGGCGAATTGTTGAAACGGGGTGGAGAAACCGATCATGCATACGAAGAAAACGAGAAGCAGCCCAAACCAGCGTTTCCGTTGATTGGAGTTCAATGAATTCACGCTCCCTGTCATTCCATCGCATGACGAAAAAGGTTTATCGCCATTGGCGTACCTTTAAGTTACCCTTCACCCCATGTTTTATGTCCACAAAAACATTCCCTGAAAACCTTCATTACGCTCCCTTCACTCCATGAGCCAAATCAAGCATTTCTTGTGCATGATGCCTTGTTTTTTCCGTTACTTCCACACCGCCAAGCATCCGCGCGAGTTCATCGATTTTAGCCTCTGTAATAAGCTCAGAAACCATTGTTGAAGTCCGTTCACCAACGACTTGTTTTCTAATTTCGTAATGATGATCTGACATACAGGCTACTTGCGGCAAATGCGTAATGGAGAACACCTGACATTTGGCCGCCAGCTTTGAGAGCTTCTCCGCTATAGCTTGAGCCGCTCTACCGCTGACCCCTGTATCTACCTCATCGAAAATCAAAGTCGGGATCTGATCAATTTCCGCGAAAATGCTTTTTAATGCCAGCATAATTCTGGACATTTCACCGCCGGAAGCAATTTTGTTGAGTGGCTTTGGCGGTTCCCCAGGATTGGATGAAAGCATAAATATCGCATCATCCATGCCATTGCCATTCAACAAGCTGCGGGCGATACCCTGCTCACCGTCTCCGCGCCGATCCAATTGTACATAAAACTTGGCGGACGGCATTTGCAGATGGCGAAGCTCGCTTTCAATCGTAATGGATAAACGTTCGGCAGCATGCTGGCGCAGCTGTGACAATTCATAAGCCAATTCCGCTGCATGACGGTACAACTGCTCCTCTTGCTGGCGGAGTTGTTCAATAAGCTCGTCGCGATTTTCAATCTTGTCGCGTTCTGCTGTTGTCTTCTCCAAATATAACAATATATCTGGTATGGTTTCTCCATATTTGCGTTTTAAACCGTTAATAATATCCAATCGGTCTTCCACAAAAGCAAGCTCTTCCGGATTGTTATCAATGCCATCCCTATAATCCCTTAATTGAAACACAGCATCCTCCGCTTGATAATAAGCCGATTGAAGCTGCTCAATCAATGGCCCAAGTACGCCAGAATCGTAGCTCTGAATGTCAGAAAGCTTAACGAGCGCCTTGCTGAAAGCATCAAGTCCTTTGCCTCCATACATTAACGAATAAGCCTCCGATACGGCGTCCATCCGTTTGCCGGCATACAGCAGCTTTTTCCTCTGCTCCATCAATTGCTCGTCTTCATCTGCTTTTAGCTCGGCTGCCGTAATTTCTTCAATTTGAAAGCGATATAGATCAAGCATTTGAACATTGTGACGGGCAGAGTCTTCAATCTCGCGCAGGGAGCTTCGCACTTTCTGCAGGCTGCCATAGGCACTTCTGTATTGCGCTTTGCGCTCCAACAATAAATCGCCGCCGAACATGTCCAGCCACTCCAAATGCTGTTCAACTCGCAGCAGCGATTGATGCTCATGCTGTCCATGAATGTTAACGAGACATTCTCCAACCTCTCTAAGCATGGTCATCGTCACTAACTGGCCGTTGATCCGGCTGCTGCTCTTCCCTTGCGAAGATAGCTCTCGTCTGACGACAAGCATTTCGTCTGAGCTGTGCTGTACGCCTAGTCGCTCTAACTGCTTCCAGACGGGGTGATGCCCCGGCAAATCGAACATGGCTTCCATTTCCGCTTTATCGCATCCGTAACGGACCATGTCTGCGGAGCCTCGTCCTCCAACAACAAGGCTAAGCGCGTCAATTAATATTGACTTTCCGGCGCCAGTCTCGCCAGTCAAAACGTGAAATCCTTGATGGAAGGTAACATTAATTTCTTCAATGACCGCTAAATTTCGGATAGATAGCTCGCGCAGCATGTCCGGTTGCCTCCTTAATTTAAAAATGATAAAAGTCGTTCCACCATTTCGGCGCTTTGATCCTTCGTTCGGCAAATAATAAGGATCGTATCGTCACCGCAAATGGTGCCAAGCACTTCGGACCACTCCATGTTGTCGATCAATCCACCTATGGCGTTAGCCGTACCGGGGATACATTTCAGAACAACCAAATTTTCTGTATAGTCAATATGCGTAAAATGATCCTGCATCGCTCTTCTAAATTTGTGAACCGGATTGTGGCGATGCTGCTCCAAAGGCATGGAGTATTTGTATCGGCCCTCGCTTACAGGCACTTTGACAAGCATAAGCTCCTTAATGTCGCGTGAAACGGTTGCTTGTGTCACTTGCATGCCGTCGGCGCGCAAAGCTTCCACCAGTTCTTCCTGCGTTTCAATTTCACTGTTGGAAATAATCTCTCTAATTTTGAATTGCCGGATACTTTTCATGCAGTATAACCTCCGTCGATATTATTCGGCGATATGAAATGTAATTTTACGGATTTGATCTTCTTTTGCGTTTATGTATAAAATGCCCGAGCAGTCCGGCAACAGCAGCGCATACATGAGCAATCGGTCTCGTATGCCGCTTGCCGTCCAATCCATTGGCATTCTGTCGCGTGCGGCTTTCACAATGTAAGTGCAATTGTCCTTCTCCGCCATGTAATCAATGTATAGCCGGGTACCGGTTGTCAAAAAGGCATCGTCCACTTCAATTGGAATCGGTATGGCATGTTTCCCCGATATGACTTGATACCCTTTGCGTTGCAAAAGCTCGACGTTTTCGTCCTTTTCCGCTAACTTTCCGCCTCTCCCTAGTTTAACCCGATTTATGGTAGCGGGAGCATGAAGCCAGCGGTAAAAAGAGCGAAAAAGCCACATAGCCAGCAAAACGCCGGCAATCACCATAACAAACCAATCGCCGTACTTGTCCATTTCAGCAATACACCTCATTCATTTGGAATTCGGCGCAGTTCGAAAGCGAACGTTTGTTTGGCTTAAGTGTATCAAATAACTGCAATCCCTGTAAAGCAAAAAGATGCCAAGCAGCTTTAAACTGATCGGCATCCTTCCTGGTTGCTGTTATTTATTTAGATATCTTGAAAGTTGCGTTCGCTTCCTTCACTACTGCTTCAAGCTCTGATTCCTGACAAAGTTTCGCGCCGGGGTTGCCGTTCCAGAGCCAAAAGGCTAAAAATTCGATATTGCCTTCCCCTCCGGTAATCGGCGAAAACGTTATATTTTGCAATTCGTATCCGATTTCCGCCGCATGAGAGAGAACCGTTTGCAAAACCTCAAGATGAACCGCAGAGTCGCGTACGACTCCTGACTTGCCGACTTTCTCCCGGCCCGCCTCAAATTGCGGCTTTATTAACGCAACAACACTGGAGCCGGGCTCCATTAATGTCGCAAGCGTGGGCAAAATCAACTTTAACGAAATAAAGGACACATCGATGCTCGCAAAGCTAGGTGCCGGACCTTCCAACTGTGCGCGCTCCATATACCTGAAATTGGTTCGCTCCATCACTTTAACCTGCTCGTGCTGCCGCAAAGACCAATCCAACTGGTTGTAGCCGACATCAATTGCATATACAAAGCTTGCACCGTGCTGCAAAGCGCAATCCGTAAATCCTCCTGTAGAAGCTCCAATATCCAGCATGACTTTGCCTGTCATATCGATGCCGAAGCCTTTAATTGCCTTTTCCAGCTTCAATCCACCGCGACTGACATAAGGGTGTAGTGCTCCCTTTACCTTTATATCCGCTGAGCGGGGCACTTTTGTGCCGCTTTTGTCAATCGGCTCGTTGTCCAAGAGAACCAATCCCGCCATAAGCGCCTTTTTGGCCTTTTCACGGCTATCGAAAAAGCCTCTTTCCACCAACAATACGTCTATTCGTTCTTTCCCGCTCGTTGTCATCATGCTCCTTAAACGTTAAGCCTGGCCGGTGGCGCGCTTCATCTTGCGCGGCAGCATGGCGCGAAGCTCCGTTGCTACCCTCTCCGCAGTCAAGCCAATTTCCTCGCGCTGCTGCTGGATCGAGCCGTGCTCGACAAAAATGTCGGGCACTCCCAAAATTTTAACAGGAACGTCGTAAAGCCCCTGCTGTGAATAAAATTCCAGTACCGCGCTTCCAAATCCGCCGAGCTCTGAGCCTTCTTCGATTACGATGATCCGCTTCCCTTGCTCGGCAAGAGAGAGCAGCATCGCTTCGTCTAGCGGCTTAATAAACCGTGCATTTACAATTTCCGCATTGATGCCTTCACGCTTTAACAAATCAGCAGCGCCTTCCGCCAATTCGATCATAGGGCCGAGGGCGAGAATGGAGTAGCCTTCGCCTTCTCTAACCGTTTCCCATTTCCCAATCGGGATTGGAAGCGGATCGGCTTCAAGCTCAACGCCAACCCCATTAATTCTTGGATAACGGATCGCAATTGGGCCTTCATCGTAAAGGAAAGCTGTCTTCATCATGCGCCGCAGCTCATTTTCGTCTTTTGGCATCATAAGAACCAAATTAGGCACATGCCTCAAAAACGCAATATCGTAAACGCCTTGATGAGTTTCTCCATCTGGGCCTACAAAACCAGCGCGATCGATTGCAAAGACAACATTGGCATTGTGACGGCAAATATCGTGCACGACCTGGTCATAGGCTCTTTGCAGGAAGGTGGAATAAACAGCATACACAGGCTTTAAGCCTTCCATGGCGAGCGCCGCCGACATCGTCGCAGCATGCTGCTCAGCGATTCCGACATCAATCATCCGTCCAGGAAACTTTTCTTCAAATTCCAGCAGCCCGGAGCCGCCAGGCATTGCAGGAGTAATGGCAACAATTCGCTCATCCTTCTCCGCCAGCTCAATCAGCATATCGCCGAATACTTTCGTATACATAGGCGGTCCAACCGCTTTGACCATTTGCCCCGATTCGATTTTGTAAGGCGAGGCTCCATGCCATTTATGGGAATCCGCTTCGGCTGGCTTGTAGCCTTTCCCTTTGACGGTGAGCACATGAACGAGCACAGGGCCCTGCACCGCATCCGCTTGTTTCAATATATCCAAAAGACCTTCCAAGTCGTGGCCGTCGACCGGCCCCAAATAAGTTAGTCCAAATTGCTCGAACAAAATACCGCTGACAAGCAAATATTTCAAACTGTCTTTGAATCGTTCTGCCGTTTTGGCGAGCTTGCCGCCTATCGCCGGTATTTTGTTCAGCAGATGCTGCAGCTCGTCTTTAGCCTTTTGGTAATGGCGGTCGGTTCTTATTTTCCCCAAATAGTGGTGAAGAGCTCCAACGTTTGGAGCGATCGACATCTCATTATCGTTCAGGATAACGATCATATTGCGCTGCTCATGTCCGATATGGTTAAGCGCTTCAAGCGCCATACCGCCCGTTAATGCGCCATCGCCGATGACCGCTACGACACGATTGCTTCCGCCCTTTATGTCTCTGCCAAGCGCCATCCCCATTGCTGCGGACAACGACGTGCTGCTATGGCCGGCTTCCCACACGTCATGCTCGCTCTCGGCACGTTTGACAAAGCCGCACATGCCTTTATATTTGCGTAAGGTGTCAAAACGGTCCTTGCGTCCCGTCAGCACCTTATGAACGTAAGATTGATGCCCTACGTCAAAAATAAATTTATCTTCAGGACTATCAAATAAATAATGCATAGCCAAGGTCAATTCGACGACCCCCAAATTAGGAGCCAAATGACCGCCTGTCACGGATAGCTTTTCGATTAGAAACTGCCTAATTTCTTCGGCTAGCTGCTCCAGTTCCGCTATCGTCAGGTGTTTTAAATCTTGGGGCCCGTTAATTTGATCCAGCAGCACTTTACTTTCCTCGCTTTCGAGAACGTCGATAAGCACACACATTATAGACGTCTACATTTTACCTATTATAGCACAATCCCGTTCCACTTCCCAATTCGAGATCCTTGATTCCAAAGCTGTCAATGGTCGCGATGGACTAAATAATCGGCAATTTGCAACAATCGTTCCGGCTGGGCAAGTCCCGCAGCTTGAATGGCGTCCTTCGCCTCGCGTGTCAGCTTATCCACCAAAGCTTTGCTTTCATCCATTCCGATCAGGAACGGATAGGTCACTTTTTGCTGGGCGACGTCGCTGTTTGTTTTTTTGCCAAGCTTCTGTTCATCGCCAACCAAATCCAAAATATCATCCTGTATTTGAAAAGCGAGACCAATATTGCGGCCAAAAAGAGCGAGCAATTCCAACTGCTCTTCGCTAGCCCCGCCAACCCGGCCTCCAGCCGTCACCGAAAAGACGACCAAATCGCTTGTTTTGTGCAAATGGATATATTCCAGCTCATCAATGCTGGTTATGCCTTGCTCGCCCATCATATCGGCTGCTTGGCCTCCAACCATGCCGGGAGCGCCCGCTAGCCTCGATAAGTCATCCACTATGGCAAGCGCCGCTACGGGATGAACTCCGGAATTGCGCGACGCGCCAGCAATTAAACTGAATGCATGGGTAAGCAGCGCATCCCCAGCCAAAATGGCCATCGCTTCGCCAAACACTTTATGATTCGTTGGTTTTCCTCTTCGGAAATCGTCATTGTCCATCGCGGGCAAATCATCATGTATAAGAGAATATGTATGTATGTACTCAACTGCACACGCAATGGGCAAAGCTGCGTTCCAGGCAGATTCTGACCCTTGTACGCTACTTGCCGAAGTCAGCACAAGCGCTGGGCGAATCCGTTTGCCCCCCGCTTCCAAGGAATAGTTCATCGCTTCGCGCAGTTTTGCCGGAATGTCCCATTTGGAGGGCAAGGAATGGCGAAGCGCCGCTTCGGTACTTTCGGCGCATTGTTTTAAATAATCGCGAATATCAAAGCTACCGTTCAAGCTTATTCCCCTTTATCTTCGTTTGCCGCAACAAACGTTTTTTTCTGGAAGCCATTTTCCGTTTCCATCAAAAGCTCGATTTTAGCTTCGACTTGTTCCAATTTTCCGCCGCAAAGCTGCGACAGCTTCATGCCTTCCTGAAACAAATCAATCGCTGTTTCCAGCGGCACATCGCCGTTTTCGAGCTTGGCTACGATAGACTCAAGCTTCTCCATAGCTTGCTCAAAGCTAAGCTCCTCCAGTTGATCCGCTTTCATCTTTCCTTCCTCCTTTTACGCCTTCCACTTTGCAATATAGACTGCCGTCCACTAGCCGAACCGTAATTCCGTCACCTTCGGAAACCTCGCGCGCAGACTTGATAAGGGCGTCCGATTCCCCTTTGTAAACTAGACTGTAGCCCCGCGCCATCACTTTAAGCGGACTAAGCGCATCCAGCTGCCGGATTGCTCCATGAAGACGCAGTTTTTTGGATTTGGTCGTGGATGAAGCTGCCATTTCCAGTCGATGCATCCACTCGGCCAACCTTTTGGCTGCAAAAGCTGCGCCGTTGCCTGGGTGATGTCCTGATAGCCCAGAGTGGAGACGTGTCAGCCGGTTTTGCTCCAATGCCACTTTGCGCAGCATCCTCTGATGCAGACGATCGCTTAGACGGTCCAGCCGCTGTGCCTGATCGAGCATATATCTTCGTGGATGTACAAAAAAAGGCGATCTTCTTAACCGGCTTAACCGTTCCTTATCCGATTTTACAATGGATTGAATAGAACCGTTCAACCTTTGCTTCAAACGTTCAGCCTTTTCCTTCAGTTCCACAATATGAGGCACCGCGAGCTCGGCTGCCGCTGTTGGGGTAGCCGCCCGCAAATCCGCGACGAAATCGGCAATTGTAAAATCGGTTTCATGTCCGACTGCGCTAATGACGGGAATATTGGAGGCCGCAATCGCTCTTGCCACGATTTCTTCGTTGAAAGCCCAGAGCTCTTCAAGAGAGCCTCCGCCGCGCCCAACAATTAATACGTCGCATTCGCCAAAACGATTCATCGATTCGATAGCTTCCGCAATGGAGGCGGCAGCCCCTTTGCCTTGCACCAGCACTGGATACACATAAATCGGAATGAGCGGATATCGGCGACGGATCGTGGTCATAATATCGCGAACTGCGGCGCCTGTAGGAGAAGTGACGACTCCGATCGCTTTCGGGTATAGAGGAAGAGGCTTTTTGCGCGAAGGTGCGAACAACCCTTCGTTCTCAAGCCTTCCCTTCAATTGTTCATACGCCAAATATAAGCTGCCAATGCCGTCAGGCTGCATCGCCATCACGTAAAACTGATAGTTCCCGTCCCGTTCAAAAACGGAAATATTGCCTCTTGCCAGCACCTTTGTCCCTTCCTTTGGAATAAAAGGCAACCTGGCATTATGAGAGGCGAACATGACACATTTCAAGCGGCTATCGCTGTCTTTTAGCGTAAAATACATATGTCCGCTGGAATGATGAGTGAAATTTGAAATTTCCCCTCGAATCCAAACATCTCCCAAAACGAGGTCGGACTCCATTTTCATACGGATATATTTATTTACATCTTTGACCGAATAAATTTTGGGCTGTGTTCCCATTCGACGTCTACACCTCGATTCCGTGTGCCCTCTTCGCCGCCGTAATCGTATTTTTCATCAGCATTGTAATCGTCATCGGTCCTACCCCGCCCGGAACCGGAGTAATGGAGCTTGCCGTTTCCAAGCAATCGTCGTAATCCACATCTCCAGCGAGCTTTCCATCCGGCAGACGGTTGACGCCAACATCGATGACAATGGCTCCCGGCTTCACGTATTTGCTGTCGATCGCTTTAGGCTTGCCGATCGCCACGACTAAAATATCCGCTTGCTTAGCGATCTCCTCCATATTCGTCGTACGCGAATGGCAGATCGTTACCGTCGCATGTTCGCGAAGGAGCAGCATGGCAACCGGCTTGCCGACAATGTTGCTGCGTCCGATGACGACAGCATGTTTGCCTGCGATTTCCGCGCCGCTGCGCTTAATCAATTCGATTACTCCGGCAGGCGTGCATGGCAGCAAGCTGTCGTCGCCAATCGCTAAATTTCCGACGCTAACGGGGTGGAAACCGTCTACATCTTTTTTGACGCTGATAGCGTCAATCACTGCTTTTTCGTTAATATGTTTGGGAAGCGGCAACTGAACGAGAATGCCGTTAATGGCAGGCTCCTCGTTAAGCCGCTGAATAAGAGCGAGCAAATCGGCTTCCGACGTGCTTTCTTCCAGCCGATACACTTCAGAATAAATGCCTAGCTGCTGACAAGTTTTTTCCTTGGAGCCGACGTACACTTTCGACGCGGGATCTTCTCCCACGAGAACGACGGCCAGACCGGGAACGATTCCCCGCTCTTTTAAAGCCGCCGTTTCATTTATCATTTCAAGCCGCATTTGATTAGCTGTGTTTTTGCCGTCGATAATGGTTGCGCTCATATTCGTTTTTCCTCTCCCCAATGGTTAAATCTACTTATGTTAAATACCCCAAATTCGATCTCTTTAAGCTTTTAATTCGTTAATGTCTTGAAGCAATTTCCCGAGTACGCCGTTTACGAACTTACCCGATTCTTCCGTACCAAAATGTTTTGCCAGCTCGATCGCTTCGTTAATGGCGGCCTTTGGAGGAACGTCATCTCTAAATACGATCTCGTAACAAGCCAGTCTCAGCACTTGACGATCTACGCGCGACAAACGATCCACTTGCCAGCCCGTCAAAAATTGCTGAAGCATGCCGTCGATCGCCTGTTTTCTTTCCATAACTCCAAAAACGAGCTCTCGGGCAAAATCATCGGTGCTTCCGATTTCAGACGGATCCGCGCCGATTTCATTTTCCTGCCGAAGCTCGTCCATCAGCATTTCGACTGCCTCAGCAGCTGTTACCTCGTTCATTTCCATTTGATAAAGACTAGATACCGCTATTTCTCTTGCCAATCTCCGTTTCATGGGACCTCCATATCCGTTCTTGCCAGTTATTATTTTTTCAGAAAAAAACTATGATCTCCTCCCTGCCCCGAATAAGCGGCTGTCCGAAATCCGGAATACGGAGGAGACCACAGAATCAGCGAAATGGACGAAATCTTTCCAGCAGGGCATTCCACATGCGCTGCCAAGGAATGACCGGGCCATCCGTACTTTCTTTCTGCTTGCCAAACCAGTAGCCGATGAAAACGAGAAGCGCTACAAACAGCATGTCCCAGAATCCAACGAATAAATAAATCAATCCAAAAAACAATCCTGCAGCGGCACCAACGAGCCGTTTCCAATAGATTCCCCAGAACTCCCTCCACATCGGTAAGTCCACCTCTATTCCACGCGGCTTTTGAACGTATTTGCTTGGACGACGTTGGCGATAAACACGGCGACATTAATAACCGGCAAACCCGTTATCTCTTCAATATGTTCCTTCACCGTGCGCTGAATTTCTTCCGTTAAAGCCGGAATGGAATGTTCACCGTCGATAACGGCACGAAGCACAATTTCAAGCCCCGCATCGGATGCGCGAACGCGCGCCTTCAAATCCTTAACGCCTCTTTGCTTGGCGGCCGCCTTCAGAGACAGGTTTTCAATGGTCTCGATCGAAATCCGAATGTCACCGAATTCCGTACGTTGATCAATGGATTGACTCGACGAGGAGCCTCTTTGCAAAGAAACGATAAAGAAACGAAGGCTGATAAGAAACAAGACAATGCCTACGACACCGACTGTAATGGAAATCGGATTAAACGGATATAAGTGCTCCAGCATATCAAACGCCATCTCGCGCGATATCAATCCAAATCCCAGAGCCGCCATAAACACAGAAACGACGCCGATCGCAAGGCTGAACAAAAACAACAAAAGCTTGTCCACCACTTTAATCAAAGAGCCCTCTCCTCCCGTCAAACCGAATGAAACCCCCTTGCGCCGAGCGGCATGCCCAATCACGAGGGGGTTTGTACGAATCAAATCTAAACTACTTCACTCGATTTAGGCTGTCTTCCTCTTCGAGCTTTTCTGCCGGTTTGAAATAAACGTCGTGAATATGAACGTTCACTTCTACTACATGCAGACCCGTCATCATCTCAATGGATCGTTTAACGTTACGCTGGATTTCGGAAGCAATTTCCGGAATTTTGTTGCCGTATTCAACGATAATGGATACATCGACAGCAGCTTCCCGCTGACCGACCTCAACCTTTACGCCTTTGGACAAATTTTTGCGGCCAAGCAGCTCTGCAATACCGCCGGCAAATCCGCCGCTCATGCCCGCTACCCCGTCTACTTCAACGGCGGCAAGTCCGGCAATCACTTCAATGACTTCAGGTGCAATTTGAATCGTACCGATTTCTGTTTTTTCGTAATCCGCAGCTATCGTACTCATGTTCGATATACACCTCCCTATTGTAACGCGCGCTCGGCTCCAGCCAAGCAGTGATCCGCATCTTATTTCTATACTATAACATTCAGCATGAATTATGACAAACGATCAGCAGCTTGTTTTAATTGTGGCTGAGTGCTTCCTCGGGAGCGTTAATATCATGCTCCTCCAGAAATTTGATGTCGAAATCGCCCTGCACGAACTTAGGGTGGCTAAGCAGTTTTAAATGGAAAGGAATCGTTGTTTTGATGCCTTCAATCGCAAATTCAGACAATGCTCTCTTCATTCTGGCAATCGCCTCTTCGCGAGTCGCTCCCCATACAATCAGCTTCGCGATCATGGAGTCGTAATGCGGCGAA
The DNA here is from genome assembly GCF_042675505.1 of Paenibacillus sp. GCM10027627. Taxonomy (NCBI): domain Bacteria; kingdom Bacillati; phylum Bacillota; class Bacilli; order Caryophanales; family Paenibacillaceae; genus Paenibacillus; species Paenibacillus sp. GCM10027627. Next base: position 493,398 of record NZ_JBHTHB010000001.1, on the reverse strand, counting down.
ATCGTATAGCCGGGATAAACCGCGCTATCAACCCGAACGCCCGCGCCGCCCGGAGGCAAATAAAACGGAATATGTCCAGGCGACGGCATAAAGTTTCTCTCGGAATCTTCCGCGTTGATCCGGCATTCGATCGACCATCCATTAATGGTCAGATCGGATTGCTTGAACGAAAGCGGATTTCCTTCGGCTACGCTGATCATTTCTTTAATAAGATCAACGTTTGTAATCATTTCGGTCACAGGATGTTCTACCTGAATACGGGTATTCATCTCCATGAAATAAAACTTGCCGTCTTGGCCAAGCAAAAACTCAAGCGTACCCGCGCCGGAATAATTAACCGCAAGCGCAGCCCGGACGGCCGCTTGACCCATTTCTTGACGAAGCTCAGGAGACAGCACCGGACAAGGAGCTTCTTCCACGAGCTTTTGGCGTCTGCGCTGAACAGAGCAGTCGCGCTCGAACAAATGAACGGCGTTGCCGTGCTTGTCCGCCATAATTTGAATTTCGACGTGCTTCATGCCCGTCAAATATTTTTCCAAATAAACGCCTGCGTTGCCGAACGCCTTTTGGGCTTCCTGCTGGGCGGTTGTAATTTGGCTCACCAAAGACTCCTCGTCTTCGGCAATCCGAATGCCTTTGCCGCCGCCGCCGGCCGTAGCTTTAATGATAACCGGGTAACCGATTTCACGAGCGATGCTGATCGCCTCGTCCATGTTCTCGATCAGGCCGTCCGAACCCGGAATAATAGGAACGTTAGCCGTTTTCATCGTCGTTTTGGCAACGGCTTTGTCGCCCATTTTGCTGATGGCCTCAGGAGACGGTCCAATAAAGGTAATATTGCACGATTCACAAATCTCAGCAAAATCAGCGTTTTCGGCCAAAAAGCCGTAACCTGGATGGATGGCGTCGCATTCTGTAATGGTCGCCACGCTCATAATATTCGTTAAATTTAAATAGCTGTCCTTAGACAAGGTCGGCCCGATGCAATAAGCCTCATCCGCCAGACGGACGTGAAGCGAATCACGATCCGCTTCGGAATATACCGCAACGGTGCTAATGCCGAGCTCGCGACAAGCGCGAATAATTCGAACCGCGATTTCTCCGCGGTTTGCAATTAATATTTTTTGGAATTTCACGTAGGAACCCCTTTCAACAACAGTTACCCCTTAGGGCGGAAGTTTACTCCGCTTTCACCAGGAACAGCGGTTGGCCATATTCGACCAGCTGGCCGTTTGCGACGAGAACTTCTACGATCTCTCCATTAACTTCGGCTTCCAGCTCATTCATCAGCTTCATCGCTTCCAAAATACAAACGACAGTTTTTACTCCAACACGGTCGCCGGCTTTAACAAAAGCCGCCGCTTCCGGAGAAGGAGAGCTGTAAAAAGTGCCTACCATAGGCGATACGATTTGGTGCAGATCCGCCGAAACGGATTTGGCAGGAGCAGCTTCAGGAACGATAGGCTGTACGGCTTGCTGAATCGTCTGCGCCATAATTGGATCAACGGGTTGTGAATATGTATGCGTAATTGGAGCCGCTTGCACATTCACCACTTCAGTTTTGTCTGGTTTACGGATGTGCAGACGTGCGCCTTCGTTTTCAATTTCGAGCTCCTGAACGGATGTTTGATCGACCAGCTTGACCAATTCTTTAATCTCGCTCAACTTGAACATGAACGTAATCACTCCTCTTCTTCACATAACGAAATGTATTATACCATAAAACGGTGAAACACGAATCTTTTTTTAAACAGAAAAACTCCGTCCGGCTTCGGCACTTAAGCCCAGGCTCGAACGGAGTCTCTTTGTTTCGGCGATTAATTTGTCGTTTTATGGTTCCGGCACATATTGCACAGACACTTGGGCTGCATCGATTTCAAGCGCAGTCGTCACTTGATCGATGATGCCGGCCGCTTCTTTTTTCTCCAGCTTTTCGCTTGTGACGACAACTTTGTAACGATCGTTCGCTTCCGAAGAAACAAGCGCAATTTGATATTGCTCCATCAAGGCGGATTCAAGCGTTTGAATTCTGGAGTTTTTGTCCTCCAGCTTTTCCATTTCGGCAAAGGCGGCCGCCGATTTGTCAGGCTCGTTGTTTACGTCCGCAATAACTGACAAAATGCGATTATGCTCTTCCTCGTATTGCTTGTCGCGTTTCGCCAGCAGCTCGCTGAAAATGCCGCCTTGGACGAGCCCTTCGCGCTCAAGCTTCTCAAGCAACTGCTCGTTGACAGCGCTAATCCCCTCCTGATCCTCGGACTGCAACACCTCATCGACAACAACCTCTTCACCTTTACCGGCTACTTCGGTTACATTTTGCCCCGGCTTCTCTCCTTCGGACAACTTGTCGGCATCTTTAATGTCTTGTGTAAACAAGTAGTAGGCGGACAGCACCACCATCAAGCTAAGCATCGATACAAGCCAAATCGTTTGTCTTTTTGTGTTCATTCTTTTTTCCTCCTCGAAATGGGTTTATTAAAATGGATAAAATCAATTTTCTACTGCTAATGCTTTGATGCGGCTTACTGCTTGCTTGGCATGACCGATATTCGATTGACGGGCACGCTGATTCCTTTTTCGATAGCGCTTGTAATCAATCGTCTCACCGTCGCGTTTTCCGCTCCTTTGGCTACGATAAGCACACCGCGAATTCGGGGATTGATCGTTTTGGTCACAATCGGTTTCTGGTCGCCCGAAACTTCGTAAAAAACAATTTGCCCGTCCTTGCCGATTGATGTAATATGCCGCACCCCCCCGTTTTTGTCGTTTTCATTCGTTATCGTCTGCGTATCCTTTATGTTCCGCTCATACACGGTCTCCTCCGTAGATTCGATGGTTACGAGCACATCAACGGTGCCAACCCCCACAATCTTTTCCAATATTTCTTTGAGCCTCGTCTCCAGAGCCCCTTCAATCGTTTCAAAGGGAGAGGCCGGCGCTGCGCTGCGATTATTCCACGCTTCCTCGGCTGCAGGCGGAGGATTGGGGTCTTGATCGGAACGAGCAACGTCCTTGTACGGAAGAAAAGAGTTTAATAACATGAGCGCCGCTCCAATGCCGCCTACGATTAATAGAATGCGCAGCGTGCGGACACGCTTCGGCCCGCCAGGCCCTCCGCCAAGCGCCGATTCCAACCCGCTAAGCCATTTGACCATCCCCGATCCTCCTTTCTAGAAACGATTTATTGAGCTACCCCCGCTGGGCTGCGCTGCTTTATAGCAATAAGGCTTCCATGTACTCCCCAATTTTTTGCCAAAACGCTCCCGATAGCTGAAGCTTCCGCTTGGCTCGGAGGTACAAAGCCCGCTTGTTTCTGCTCCTCCGGCGAAGATCCCGTCTCCTTTGCCGGAGCGCCAGCGTCCTCTTTCACTTCAACCGATATGGAAACGGGGGCTATTGGCTCCACCGATTCAGCTGCGCCCTGCTCCGGCGCCTCCTTCTGGCCGGCTCCAAGGGCTTTGAGCGTTACAATCACTCCGACAATGTTCGGCGTGCCGCCAGCCTCTCCGCCCTTTTTCCACGTCAATTCGACATCGACCGACTCCACTCCCGATTTCACGTTGCTTGCGATATCTTTAAGCATATTTTGTTCCAACGTTTTTTCCGTCAGCTTGGCCGCTTCTTCATCCCGTTTGGCGCGAATTTCTTCGGCTCTTTTCTGAATTTGCTCCAAGCTTGGCGAGCCCGTCTTCTGCTGGGCCGATTGTTCGCTCCAAAGGGCGATGCCGGCGTCCAGCCTGTCCGCCATATCCGTTTGAAGCAGCTTTAAAATGGGCGAAAGAATGGTGAGCAAAATAAACAACCCGACAACCAGCCTTGCATACCGCAGCATCGCCTTGTTGGGAAGCAGCAGCTCCGCCAGCATGGCAAGGAGAATGACCGCGATAATATCTCTAAGCCAGTCGCTAAGCCATGCGATCACATTCAGCTCACCTCCTTCAAAGCCGCTTTTGGAAACCAAAACCGTAATGCCAATTATTCGCTACCGTACCATTAAAGCCGCGTTGCCCGCCGTCAAAATGATCGTTACTGCCAAAAAGAACATGAGGCTGACCGCCGCCAGCGCGGCAAACACATAAATCATCGTTTTGCCGATCGTTTGCAAGCAGCCGACGATCGGCGAGTCGCCCAGCGGCTGCATGATCGCTGCCGAAACGTTGTAGATGAGCGCCAAAGTTAATATTTTCAAAGCGGGAAAAGCACTTAAAAACAGCAAGATAATGACGCCTGCTAGACCGATTGCATTTTTCGCCAGCATCGAGGCTGAGATGACCGTATCGGCCGCATCGGAAAACATTCTGCCAACGACCGGCACAAAATTTCCGGTGACAAACTTGGCCGTTCGAAGCGTTACTCCGTCCGTCACCGCACCCGTCGCCCCTTGGACGGACATCACGCCGAGAAAGATGGTCAGCAGCACCCCAAGCGTTCCGACCGCGATCGTTCGAAGCAAATTCGCAAGCTGCGTTACCTTGAACTTTTCAGTCAATGCGCTGGCGATATGCAAAACCGCCGAAAAAAACAGAAGCGGGAAAACGAATGTGTAAATGACGGTTCCAACGACATGAATCATAAAAATGATGAGGGGATGCAGCACCGATACTGTAATGACGCTCCCCATGGAGGCAAGCAGCGTAAGCAGAAGCGGAACCATCGCCAGCATAAAAGTAATCATGTTTTCTATCGCTTCCCGCGCGTAGCCGATGGCGACGTTGAAGCTGTTGACCGCTATAATGACAAGCACCATATATGTGATGGAATAAGCGACTTTGCTGATTGCATTTCGTTCAAAAGCGTTTTGCAGCGTCTCTAAAACCATACTGAATACGGTGAGCATAACGATCGTGACCAGAAGCTTGCCGTTATACAGCACTTCATGCCATATGTAACGCAGCAGCCCTTGCAGCACATCGGATAGTTTAAGGCCTCCGCCCGGCATCAGCATTTCCCCAAAGCTGGGCACTTCGCGATCAGGGAAAAATCCCCCATATTCATCACGCAGCTTGTTCCAATAGGACTCTATCGGCTCCGCTTCCACGATTCCGAGTCCCTCATCAATTAGTGCTTTCGTTTCCTGACCATCCGGCTGCAGTTGGGCGGCTGGCTCTCCTTCCGCCTTAGCACTGCCGCCATCCGTTATAAACACGGAAATCATCATCGCTGCTAACAGGAATAACATGAGTTTTGCCCTGCTCGCTCCGCGGTCCGGTATCGCCATTTCATCCACTCCCCGCCGGCAGCAATCCGATGACCGTCTCGACAATGACGTTGATGATGGGAATTGCCATGACGAGGATAAACACTTTTCCGGCAAATTCGATTTTGGAGGCAATGCCTTCTTGTCCAGCATCTCTAACAATTTGGGCGCCAAACTCCGCGATGTAAGCAATTCCGATTATTTTCAGCACCGTTTTCAGATAAATGGAAGGAATGCCTGACCGGTTCGCCAAATCTTCGAGGACGGCGATAACCGCCTCAATTTTACCGATCACATATAGAAAAATAAACAAACCTGTAAACGCCGCCAGAAGAAAAGCGAACATCGGCTTCTGTTCTTTAACGACCAATATAAGGATGGTCGCCATGAGCCCAAACCCGACGATTTGTATCATCTCCACCGCGTTCACCTACTGGAATAAAAAAATCGTCTTAATCTCCTGGAATAAATCGTTTAACAGCCGTACGACCATAAACAACACGACAACAAATCCGATAACGGTTACCCAATGCGCCATATCTTCTTTTCCCATCTGCTTTAAAACGGAATGGATCATCGCAATAATGATGCCGATTCCAGCGATTTGAAAAATGGCGCTGACATCCATGTTCATAAGTAGCGCACCCTCTTACACCATCAAAATGATGATCAGTACAGCGAGCAAAGCTCCAAGGCTTTTCCACATTTTCTCATAGCGCCTTTGATCTTCTCTTGCCGCATCTTCTTCCGACTTCAGCTGAAGCAGCGTCAGCCGGATATGTTTCATTTGATCCTCTTTATCGCTAATGCCAAGAGATGAGCCAAGACGGAGCATAATGCCAAGCTCGCTGTTTTTCATCGACGTTTCGGGCCAGCGCGACCTCGCGGCAAGCTCCCAGCTTTGTTGAAAGGATAAAGCTTCCCCGCTCCAAAGTCCGGCCGCCGCGTCTCGGAAAAGAGAATCCAGAGGCGCTTCCGTCGATTCCGCCGTGCGCTCCAGCGCTTCCGGCAGCGGGGTGTGCCCAAAGCCAATTTCGGTTTCAAGCCGCTGAAGCGCATGAGCCAATTGCCGAAGCTGCTTCGGACGGTCCGCGAATCTGGCCGCCTGCTGAAATCCGATCAACGTGCCCGCCAGCAAAATGAGCAACGCTCCAACCAGCTTCATCATCGCGGCTCCGTCATACGCCCAGCTCCTATAGCGCTTAACGTCTCGCTTAGGGCCAAGTCCTCGGAACGCTTCTGCTTGGAGGAGGCGAGCAGCGCCTTGATGTTTACAATCCGATGCATGATGCCATCTCGACTTCGTTTCAATTCCACCACTTGATCAAAGGTGCCATCCTGTATCAGCTTGCCAAGCTCCGGACGTCCGGCAGCGTCTCCGATGTCGTAAGCGTGAGCCGTGGCGATGACACTAACACCTGCATGGCTCGCTTCACGAATGGCATCCGCATCTTCCGCCCTTCCGATTTCGTCTACGATCAATACCTCGGGAGACATGGAACGAAGCAGCATCATCATGCCTTCGGCTTTCGGGCAAGCATCCATGACATCTGTGCGGGGACCAACATCAAAGGTGGGAACCCCTCTTACGCAGGCTGCAATTTCGGAACGCTCGTCCACGATGCCTACTTTTCTGCCGCCTCCGGCTTGGCCTTCGGCGCCTGACCATAATCCGTAGCTGACCGACCTTGCGATATCTCTGATTAATGTCGTTTTTCCTTGCTGGGGAGGAGCGAGAATAAGCGTCGGGCTGATCGACCCGCGTGCATGATCTCTCAGCTTCGGCAGCAGCTTGGATGCGGCGCCGATCACTTCCCGGGCAATCCGTATGTTGAATCCTCCGATATCCCTTATGCCCCGAACTGTCCCGCCATCCAAAATCGTCCTGCCGGCAAGTCCAATACGATGGCCGCCAGAAATGGTAATATAGCCTCGCCGCAGCTCTTCTTCCATCGCGTAGAGAGAATAATTCGTTACTCGCTCCAGAAGTTTGCGGCACTCTTCCCCTGTTGGCTTTCTGGCACCGTCCGGCTGCTGCCGAAGCTCTCCGTCCGCCGAAATAAAGCGGGACAATCCGCGATATCCGATTTCAAGTGGACGATTTTCGCGAATTCTAATCTCTTCAAGCGCTCCCATGACGTCAGTCGGAAGACCTTCCAGCAGTCGCTTCAACTCTAGCGGCAATAGATGGGCGATTTGGGACAGCATTTTGATTCACTCCCCGATGTTTGTCTTATGTTGTTACATATGTATGCTTGTCTAACGAAAATATGACCCCTCCGCGGAAATCTGCTAGATTCGCAATCTATTATTTTTTTAAAATGCCAATCATGAGACAAACCACTCCTGCCGCCACCCAAACAAACTTGGATGCCGACAGTTTGTCGGAGATTCCAACCAGGCCGATCGTTGTTGTAGCAATAAGAATGAGCGGTCCTACTATAGCGAGAGAAGAATTAACGAGAAGCGCTTTGTCGATTGAATTCATACGGAGCATGATTAGGGCAGCCGCTATTTCGATACTTCCGGACAGCAGTCTGAGCATGGCCATGCTAAGCACGATTTTATTCAGCAATGTTGAGCACCCCCCTTCGATCTTTCCTTCTTCTATATGTATATGCGGGCTTGTCTGAAAAACATGCCGGACACCTGCCCACACTTCGCGGCATATAGTAAATGAAGCAATGAACTTTTAAGAGTATATGGGTTAAGAAAGAAGGTAGTGTGGAATGCAAGTCCAGGTCATATCCAGCGTCAATGAGGCATGTTCAGCCCGCTTCCATCATAAAACGGCTATCGTGATCGACGTACTGCGAACGACGAGCACCATCGTCACCGCATTGTCAGCGGGAGCGGCAAGCATTGTCACAGCGGAGACCGTGATGGATGCAAGAGCGATGCAAAGGACTGGCGATGTGCTGGGGGGAGAAAGGTTTTGCCGCAAAATCGCGGGATTCGACTTGGGCAATTCGCCTAAAGAATATTCAGAGATTGCCGTAGGGACACGCAAAATCATTTTGACCACCACAAATGGAACTCGGGCTATCCACAAATCGTTGAGAGCGGATCATGTTGTGATCGCCTCTTTGCTCAATGCGGAGGCATGCGCCAAATATGCACTCGATCTCCGCCGGGATATCGTCATTCTTTGCGCGGGCAACCATGACGACTTTGCCATTGAAGACGGCTTATGCGCCGGGCTACTTCTGGACTGTCTTACAAAGCAAAGCGCCGCTAAAATCGATACGGACGACTTTGGCCATACCATGCATTCTCTTTATCGGGATCGCGAAGCGTCGGTATTGTCAACTCTTATCAATAGCCAATCCGGCAAAAGACTGCTTAAACTTGGGTCCAAAGACGACATCGAGGCCTGTTCTCTAATTAATACGATCAATCTTGTTCCCTATTTAAATAGCGATCAGTTGATTGTCCGTTTTTAATAAACAGCGGCGGATGGACAACAAAAAAGAGGCATCCCACTCGGGATGCCTCTTGCCATTTATAATAAGAAATGATAGCTATTATCTACGTTCAGACGGTCCGCCGACAAATGCTTGTTCTTCGGTATCTAGGCCATATGCGGTATGCAAAGCGCGAACGACATCGCTCAGCGGCTCAGCCGTAATGACGCAAGATGTTTTAATTTCGGAGGTGCTGACCATCTTGATGCTTACGCCAAGAGAAGAAATGGCGGCGAACATTTTGGCGGCTACGCCCGGATTGCTGACCATGCCTGCGCCAACGATCGAAACTTTGACAAGTCCTGCTTCGGAAGTCGTTTCCCGGTATGGCACGGCTTGACGAATTCCTTCAATAGCTGCAATCGCTTTGTCTTTGTCGTCACCAGAAACCGTAAACGAAAAATCGGCTTTACCGTCTTGAACACCGCTTTGCACGATGATATCCACATCGATTCCATTATCGGCTAGAGCGCCAAATACACTGGCTAGAACGCCGGGAACGTCCTCGACGCCCATAATGCTGATTCTTGCTACGTTTTTGTCAAAAGCGATGCCGCGTACGACCACGCCTTGTTCCATGACCGCATCCTCCTTCACACTTGTACCTTCATTTTGCGTAAAGCTGGATCGTACGACCAGCCGCACGTTATAATGTTTTGCATATTCTACAGCGCGCGGATGCAGGACGGCCGCTCCCAAATGAGCGAGCTCCAGCATTTCGTCGTACGAAATTTCATCCAGCTTGCGCGCGTTTTTGACAACGCGAGGATCCGTGGAGTATATACCGTCGACGTCGGTATAAATTTCGCAAACATCCGCTTTGATGGCTGCTGCAAGCGCAACTGCCGTCGTATCGGAGCCGCCGCGTCCAAGCGTCGTAATTTCTCCGTCTTCGGACATGCCTTGAAAACCGGCCACTACGGCAATATTTCCTTCTTTCATAGCATTGAACAGACGATCCGGCTGTATATCCAAAATTTTTGCTTTGCCGTGTACACCGTCCGTTTTCATTCCGGCTTGCCAGCCCGTAAAGGACATCGCTTTGCCACCCAAATGGTGAATTGACATCGAAAGCAAAGCAATCGAAATCTGCTCGCCTACTGTCATCAACATATCCATTTCTCTTGCGGGCGGGTTCAGGTTGAGTCCTTTGGATTGATCGATCAGGTCGTCCGTTGTATCACCCATGGCAGACACAACGACAACGATATCGTTGCCTTCTTGCTGCCTATCCAATATCCTTTTTGCTACACGCTGCATTCTCTCCGGCGTTCCGACGGAGCTGCCGCCAAATTTCATTACGATCAAAGACAAAGCTGCTCACTCCCAACCTTGACATATACATGCAAGTTCATATTATAGCACAATTGCCTTAGGTGTGGGTATAGGTTTAGCCAAAAAAACCTGTTCGAATTACCGCGTCATTGCGATATAGCAATTTGTTAAATCTTTCCCTGCAAAAAGACGCCTCTCCAAGTGGCATAGCCATCTGGAGAGGCGTCTTTATAATAGATGAAAGCTTCGTGTGTATTAAGCTCTGGAAATATATTTTCCTTCGCGAGTGTCAATCAGCAGAACGTCGCCTTCATTAATAAACAAAGGAACTTGAACGTTCAGGCCAGTTTCCACTTTTGCATTTTTTGTTGCGCCTTGCGCTGTGTTGCCTTTTACGCCCGGCTCTGTTTCCGCAACCGCCAGCTCAACGCTGTTCGGCATTTGGATGCCAAGGATTTCGCCTTGGTAGCTGGAGATGTTAACGTTCATGTTTTCTTTCAAGAAGTTAATCTCCCACTCAAGCTGCTTCTTATCCAAGTTGAATTGGTCGAATGTTTCGTTATCCATAAACGTGTACTCGGAGCCCGAGTTGTACAGGTATTGAACCGCTCTGTTTTCAATGATGGCACGGCCAATGGTTTCGCCTGCACGGAATGTTTTTTCCACAACGTTGCCGTTGCGAAGATTTTTCAGCTTGGAGCGAACAAATGCCGCGCCTTTGCCCGGTTTAACGTGTTGGAAGTCCAATACGGTATAAATGTCGGTATCTACTTGTACGGTCAAGCCTGTTTTAAAATCGTTTACTGAAATCATTGCTGATTCCCTCCTGATTGGTTGTTCCTATCCCAGACAGATAAGCTCTTTCGAGGATGAGGTCAATATTTTAATACCGGATTCCGTAATGACGATGTCGTCTTCGATCCGTACGCCGCCAAAGCCGGGTACATAGATGCCTGGTTCCACCGTTACGGTCATGCCGGGGGTTAAAATCGTATCGCTTAGCTTGGACAAACGCGGAGCCTCATGGATTTCCATGCCTAGCCCATGTCCCGTGCCATGGCCAAAGTGATCGCCGTAGCCATATTTTGCAATAATGTTGCGGCAGAGCGCATCCGCTTCCATACCGGTCATGCCCGGCCGGATATTGGCGAGCGCGTTCAACTGCGCTTCAAGCACAATATCGTAAATTTCACGATGCTTGTCAGAAGGCTTTCCGATGACGACCGTGCGCGTTAAATCCGAGCAGTACCCTTTGTAGTAGGCGCCAAAGTCCAGCTTGACGAACTCGTCCACACCGATGACTCGGCTGCTCGCTACGCCGTGCGGCAACGCGGAACGTTCGCCGGAGGCGACAATGGTGTCGAAAGAGGAGCTTGTTGCGCCATTGCTGCGCATAAACACTTCCATTTCAAGCGCAACATCCGATTCCTTCATTCCGGTTGCAAGAATACCTATAATATGGCTGAACGTTCTGTCCGCCAAATCGGCCGCTTCCTGCATAATAGCCAGCTCGGCGTCATCCTTGATCATTCTGAGCTTTTCTACAAGACCCGAAACAGGCATCAACGAAATGTCGTCGCCAAGCAAGCGTGTCCATTGTCCATGCTCCGCAAATGTAACATGCTCTTGTTCAAAACCAAGCTTTGTAATCCCCTCTTGAACAAGAAGCTCCTTCACGTTTTCCAATGGGCTTGTGCCATGTTCAACAATTTGGAGGCCTGCCGCTTGCTCAGCAGCTTGAACGCGGTAACGGAAATCCGTCAGCAAATAACTTCCGGTGCCTGTAATAAGCACGTAACCCGACGAACCTGTAAATCCGCTAATATACCTTCTGTTATAAGAGCTGCCGATCAAAAGCGCCTCAAGTCCCTTTTCCTCAAGCAGAGCTCTTAGCCGTTTCACTCGTTCCATCGTCATCATGCTCTCCCCTTTATTCTTTGCTGTCGTTGCTCTGAAGTTGTAGATGCCGATCCAGCGCATCGAGTGCCAGCAAATAGCCATTCGAGCCGAAGCCGGCAATTTGGCCGATGGCAATCGGCGCCACTACCGATACGTGACGAAATGCTTCCCTCTTGTGAATGTTGGACAAATGCACCTCAACGACAGGCAAAGCAACGCTGCTCAGAGCGTCTCGTATAGCGTAGCTGTAGTGGGTCCATGCCCCCGGATTAATAATGATACCATCCTCGCGGCCGTACGCGCTATGTATGCGGTCAATCATCTCGCCCTCGTGATTGGTTTGGAAACAGGACACTTCAAAGCCAAGCTGCTCTCCCCGCTTCTTCACCATTTCCTCGATAGCGGCCAATGACTCGCTGCCGTATACGCCGGGCTCGCGAATGCCCAGCATATTCAGATTGGGGCCGTTCAATACAGCGATTCTGCGCATGCTTGCACCTCCAGAGCGGCTTAATCCTACCTTATGCCGAAGATCACAAGACATTTTACCACAAATGCCCGCTTCTTGAGAAGGGAGTATGTCAAGACTTCATCGCCATGGGTTCCCTTGACAGCTCATCCGTAAATTCAAAAGCAATGGAGTATCCGATAAATAGCCCCCATAACGTGGAAATGCACAACTCTGTAATGATGCTATTCCAGCCCAATTTGTTCATCCATGGAGAAATGCCAAGCAGCGGTCCGACAACGGCGAATATAATCACCCACCAAACTAAGCCGTATAAAATACCCGGCCACGGCCCTCTAAATTTCCCCAACGCAAGCTTGTACAAAAACGCCATCGCAATGGAATAGACGGTATAAACCCCGATCCCGATCACAATGCCCCAGCCAGTTTGCAAAAAGGCGTTGCGAAAAAAATTGTCCGCCAAAAATCCCGGCAGAACAAGCGTAAAATTCATTTCGTAACAAACCCAGCGCAGCACGCCAAAAAACAACCCGGCGAAAAAACCGATCTCCAATAAAAAAAGCCATGGATTCGTATTTTTTTCTTTTTGTTTTCCGCGTTTTTTTCCGGATGAGCTTTTTGCCATTTTGGAACACACCCTCTCTTGATGACAGAACTTGACTTGTTTTTCTAGTATGTGAAATTTTGCATTTCCATAATCGTCAAGATAGCTGCGAAGCGTACAGTGCGCCTTCAGCCACTCGCATTTGGCTCTAAGATCAAGTACAATAGTAAACACAAGTACAATAGTAAATAGATGAAAGCACTAGAATTTCCGTCAATTTATGACTGATGGATAAATTTATTTTAGAGAGGGGTAACGATTTTGTCTCAAGGACGAAATATTTACGGGGGACAAGCGGTCATTGAAGGTGTTATGTTCGCCGGCCGGCATGTCAACGTGACTGCGGTACGCCGCAAAAACGATGAAATCGAATTTTACGAGGTGCCCCGGACTACCCAAAGATGGGTACAGCCATTAAAAAAAATCCCGTTTGTGCGTGGAGTCGTAGGCATCGTGGAATCCAGCGCAAAAGGCTCACAGCATTTGAATTTTTCAATGGAAGCTTACGCGGAAGATGAAACCGAAGAAGAAGAAAAAAACGCCGTGCCAAAGGTCGAGGCGAAACCTGAGAAAAAGGGACTAAGCGCCGGAATGGTCATCAGCGTGGCGGTGGCGGGCGTGCTTTCGTTTATTGCGGGCAAGCTGATCTTTACTGGTGTGCCTGCCGCTTTGGAAGAATTGTTGTTTAAGGGGTTATTCGACAGCACCATCGGCCATAATTTATTAGAAGGACTTATTAAAATCATTTTGCTGCTGGCTTACTTGTATTTTATTTCGATGACCCCGCTCATTAAGCGGCTTTTCCAATATCATGGCGCGGAGCACAAAGTGATCAGCGCTTACGAAGCAGGAGAAGATCTCACAGTGGGCAATGTGCAAAAATACAGCAGGCTGCATTATCGTTGCGGCTCCAGCTTTATCGTGTTTACCGTTATTGTCGGCGTAGTCCTCTATTCCTTGCCGATTTTTGAATGGCAAGGACTATGGGACCGTATCTTGATCCGAATCGCGCTGCTTCCTGTCGTTCTCGGCATTTCTTATGAAGTGCTTCGTGTGACCAATGCGGTGCGCGATATCCCGCTGCTTCGTTTCTTGGGCTACCCTGGCCTCTGGCTTCAGCTTTTGACGACAAAAGAGCCTAAAGACGAACAAGTAGCGGTTTCGATCGCTTCCTTCAACCGGATGCGAGAACTGGATCAGCAATTGTCAAAATCTTAGTTTCGTGCAGTGCTTGCCATACATGCGACGGAAAGGCGTGAACCAACATGTACAATCCTAGAAAAAAATGGAGCGTTGGCGCTGTCATCTTGTTTGTCCTGCTAGCCATCGGAATCGTGATGAGCTTTATTGGAAACCTGTTTGACATACTGCTCCCCATCGTTATATTAGGCGGCATTTTTTTACTTTACAAATATCCGCCTTCCTTTTTAAAGGGGCAGCGTTCCGCTTCCTACAAACGAACAACCGTCACACCAAGCCGGTCAACCGCAGCGAAAACGAGACGAGATCGGCCTCGCTCCAAAACGGTACCGTTCCGAGTCATTGAAGGCGGCAAGGACGACGATAATTTGCCTAAATATCATTGATGTGGAGGCATAAGAAAAGGGGCGGCTCTTGATGAGCTGTCCCTTTTTTGTTTGGTTGGTTCTGAATTGTTCTAAGTACGAGTTGCCATAACATCTGCTGCCCGAATCCCAATCAAAAAGCTTCTACGGTGGATGGTTTAGTCGCTGGAGGTTGATTGAATGACTGGCAAAATCCAACCAACGTGTATTCTTCAATTTTCATAAACGCTTTGAAGGGACGAATCACATGCGGATTCGTCCCTTCTTTTTTCCATTTCTACTATGTACGAACCTAATATCGCTCATTGCCCGTATTTAAACGATGAACCGCATCGACTGCTTTGTGGCGGTGAATAGAAAACATTATCACTTTCAACCTCACTTGTGAAGATCAAGCTAATCGTTATCCATTTCGGAGCGCAACGCTTTAAGCTCGTCCAATCTGGCGCTGTCCCTGCGGAAATATTCCACAAGCGTTTCGATACAAGTAATGGAATCCCAGCTTAAATGATGCTCGATTCCTTCCACATCTTTATAAATATTTTCTTCCTGCACTCCAATCGTCGTCAAAAACGATTCCAGCAACTGATGGCGGTCAACTAGCCGCTTCCCCATCTTTTTGCCTTTGTTGGTGAGGACGAGCCCGCGATATTTCTCATAAATGAGATAGTTGTCCTTATCGAGCTTCTGAATCATCTTCGTAACGGAGGAAGGATGCACCTCCAGCCCTTCGGCTATATCAGATACACGTGCGTATCCCTTCTCGTCAATAAGCTTATAAATCCGTTCCAAATAATCTTCCATGCTCGGAGTCGGCACCCAAGAACCTCCTTAGCTTGCTTCTTTCACCCAGTTTCCTCGGCGTACTCTATGTATCATACAACGTTCCTTATCCCCCCTGCAACCTATTCGACATTCGCATCGGCAATTGCGCCACCATTTTCCAAGCGGCAACCGCGCTTATCTTTCCAGTTTGAGGCGGGCTTTCTTTTCAAACAATAAAGCTTAGCAATCATTTTTGCCCCAAAGCAGCCTATACTCCATCTTCGCCCACAATTCACAACCGTAAGCCATAGGAGGTTATGCAGCATGACAACCGATACGCTGGACCGGCCGCGCGTTGATCGCTCCACGCTTTCATTTGTGCCGGAGCTTGTTTATTTTGAGCCAGCCGCGCTTGATTACCCGAAAGGACAACGCATTTTTGAATGGGTTAAAAAAGAAGGCATCCCTTACCGAATGACGACATCGCATAACCGAATTACCAATTTGCCTGGCGAAACGGAGCTTGAGCAATATCGGATTGCAAAACGCACGCTTGTTGTCGGCATACGCAAAACATTAAAATTCGATACGTCCAAACCTTCCGCTGAATACGCCATTCCGATTGCAACCGGCTGTATGGCTCATTGCCATTATTGCTATCTTCAAACTACGCTCGGCGCCAAGCCGTACATTCGGGTTTATGTGAATATTGACGATATTTTGGATGCCGCTCAAACCTATATTGACGAAAGAGCACCCGAAATTACCCGTTTCGAAGCGGCCTGTACGTCCGATCCCGTCGGACTTGAGCCGATTACCGGCAGCCTGCGCGAGTTGATCGACTATTTTGGCGCACAGCCGCTTGCACGGCTTCGTTTCGTAACGAAGTTTCATCATGTCGACTCGCTGCTCGATGCTAACCATAATGGCCATACGCGTATCCGATTTAGCGTTAACTCCAAATATGTCATCAAACATTTTGAGCCGGCTACGTCAAAATTTCAGCAGCGGATTGAAGCGGCAGCTAAAGTAGCCGCAGCAGGGTATCCAATCGGTTTTATTATCGCGCCAATCATTTGGCATGAGGGCTGGGAAGAAGGTTATGCGGAGCTGCTTGCCGCATTGGATCAAGCTTTGCCTAGCGACGCAAGGGAAAATCTAACGTTCGAGCTGATCCAGCACCGTTTTACCAAAACGGCCAAAGGCGTCATTGAAAAAAGATATCCAAAAACGAAGCTTGAAATGGATATCGAAAAGAGGAAATATAAATGGGGCCGCTGGGGACAGGGCAAATATGTTTATCCCAATGAACAAGCAGACGCGCTCCGCCTGTTTATATCGGAACGCGTCTTTGAACATTTCCCAGATGCAAAAATTGAATATTTTACGTAAACCGCTTTAAAATTTGAGCCAATCCGGAGTAATGACATTAAGCCAAATCGTAATTTTGGTCATTTGATCCGTAAACAGCAAAACTCCCATTAAAATCATAATTCCGCCGCCTATTTTCATAACCGTTGCGGAGTATTTCAAAATCCAGCGCGCCGAGCCGAGGAAAAAAGCCATAATAAAAAACGGAACGGCAAAACCGATCGCATAAGCGCTCGTTAAGCTAAACCAAGTTCCCGGCTCCGAAGCCGCAAGGCTCAATATGGCAGCTAGCGCGGGTCCAGTGCAAGGTGTCCAGCCAGCGGAAAAGCCAATGCCGAAAATAAAGGAACTGAGATAGTTCGCCTTTTTCGGAATCAAATTAAAGCGACGTTCTTTCATCAGTAATCGAGGCTGAAAAATACCGATCAGGAACAAACCCATCAAAATAATTAAAATAGCAGATAATTGACGGATGAGATCATCGTATTCGCTGAAAAACTCGCTAAAAACGTTGGTGCCATAGCCGAGCGTGTAATAAACGGTACTGAAGCCAAGCACAAAAAACAGCGTGTGCGTCATCATCAGCATTCGTTTCCCTTTTGTAAGCGAGCCGGAATCTTTAAGTTCCGAGACGGATATTCCTGTTATGTAGGACAAATACGAAGGGTACAGCGGCAAGCAGCAGGGCGATATGAATGAAGCGAATCCCGCCCCGAGCGCGAGCCACATATTAATGTCAGACAACGATAAGCACCTCTTTCGAAAATGAGACTGGCATTAGCCGCCCATTCGGAATCCGCGCCGAAACAAAAGCATAAGAAGCAGCATGGCGATCAGCAGCAATACAATCGTGCCGCCCGGCGCCAAATTCCAAACGCCCGCAGCCAGAAGGCCGGCAACAACGGCAAACTCGCCGATGAGCACAACCGTTATGACGCTTTGTTTGAAGCTTCGGGCAATGATAAGGCTGCATGCCGCGGGTATCGTAAGCAAGGCCGAAACAAGCAGTGCTCCTACAATTTTGATGGCGACGCTGATGACAAGAGCGGTAAGCACGCTAATCATAACATTATAAAAACGCACGGGCAAGCCGCTGACCGAAGCGGCTTCTTCGTCAAATGTGAGCAGAAAAAGCTCCTTCGCCTGTAGGCCGATTACGATAAGAACAACCGCCGTAACTCCCCCGATAACAAACAAATCCGAATTATCTAGCGTATAGATGCTTCCGAAGAGATAGCTGTTGACATCCATGAAGCTTTCTCCGATTGTAAAGAGCAAAGAAGCAAGCGCAATGCCTCCAGACATAATGATGGCGAGAGACAGCTCCGCATAGGTTTTATATGCTTTGCGCAGCTTCTCGATGGCGAAGGAGGCGGCAATGGCAAACACCAGTCCGACGGCAATCGGGTATACGCCGATCAAAAAACCGAGCGCTACTCCCGCAATGGCCACATGGGACAACGTATCGCCGATCATGGACAATCTGCGCAAAACGAGAAAAAAGCCCATAAGTGGAGCGGTGACGCCAATCAACAGGCCTCCAATGAGCGCCCTCTGAAAAAACTCGCTAGTTACGATCTCCAACGCCAACAACCTCTCTCTCGCTCTCCATTTGCTTCCTAAGCCCTTTTAAGCTGTGCGCCAAATTGTTTTCGACGCAGTTTTGCGTATCATGCGAATGCCGGATATAAAAATTCAGCTTGCCCGCGCTTGAGGCGGGCTTCTCGCCCAAGTAGCCGCGGATCATATCCATGTCGTGTGAGACCATCAGAAACGTCATATTGTGATGCTGATGCATATGTTTGATCATATGAAAAAAGCTTTCTTGCGTTTCAGCATCGATGCCTACGGTCGGCTCATCCAAAATGAGCAGCGAAGGATTGTTAATAAGCGCCCTCGCCAAAAACACCCGCTGCTGCTGGCCGCCCGACAGCTGCCCGATTCTTTTTTCCGCCAGATCGGGAATGCCCATCGCCTCCATTGCGTCCACCGCTTTTGTATGATCCGCCTTCGTTACTCGGCGAAACCATTTTTTGCGGCCGTATAAGCCGGAGAGCACCACTTCTTTGACTGTAGCGGGAAACAGCGGATTAAGCGCATTTTTTTGCGGAACGTAGCCGATGCGATCCCAGTCTTTGAAACGGTTGAGGGGTTGTCCAAACAGACGAATCTCGCCTTCGCTTGGCTTCAATAGGCCAACAATCATGCGCAGAAGCGTTGTTTTGCCCGCTCCGTTTGTCCCTATCAAGCCGATAAAGTCCCGCTCCTTGACGCCAAAGCTGACCTCGGAGAGCACTTGTTTGTGCTGATAGGAAAAGGAAACATTGTTTACGCTTATCACTTCGTTATGACAGCTTGGAGCTGTCTTTGTCCATTCATTGTTCGGAAGCATACGCCCACTCCTTTACAGCAAAAATGGAGCTGAAACAGCTCCGATCATTCGCTTTATTGCAATGCCGTAATTAAATTTTTCAAATTGCGCTCCATGAGCGACAAATACGTTTCTCCCGCTTTTTGCTGCTCTTTCGTCAGCCCTTCCAGCGGATTAAGCACCATCGTTTGCACATCGGCTTCGTTCGCCAACATTTTGGCCAGTTGATCCGACACCAATTCTTCAAAGAAAATATAGCGGACTTCGTTGTCCTTCACAAACTTGGCGATTTTCATTATATCCTGCGCGCGCGGCTCGGCATCGGGACTGAGGCCCATAATGGATACTTGATTTAGCCCGTAATCCCTTGCCAAATACCCAAACGCCTGATGGGAAACGACCATATTTTTTTGTTTCACCGCTGCAAGCTCGTAGGTGTAAGCTTCATCAAGCGCAATCAATTTATCCTTTAAAGCTTTGTAATTTTTTTCATAGTGCTCAGCGTTGGCCGCATCCGCCTCTACGAGACTAAGCCGGACATTGTCCGCCAAAATTAAAGCGGATTTGGGACTTACCCACGTATGCGGATCCACATTGTGATGATCCCCGCTTTCGTCTCCATGATGCTCGTGCTGATGGGATTCTGCCTCACCAGTCATGAGCGAAACGCCTGCGCTCATTTCTTTCATCACAACATTGCTTTCCTTAGACAGACCTTTGCGGAACTGATCGACCCACAGCTCCAGCCCAGCGCCATGATAAAGCAGCAATTTTGCATTCGAGGCTACGCTTAAATCTTTGCTTTTTGGAGTCCAGTCGTGAGGCTCAACTCCGGCGGCAATCAAATTGTCGACCGATACATAGTCTCCTCCGATTTCGGACGCCAAATAATAGAGCGGATAAAAGCTGGTCACAACGCGCAATTTCTGTGCCGTTACGCCTTTCTCTGTCTTATCTTCCGTTACGGCGGATTCCGTCGGAGCAGGGGTGCTGCCGCCCGCGTTGTCATCGCCGCCGCAGCCCGATGCCAGAAGCATAAGAGCCAACGTCGCCGCTATTCCAGCCGTTCTAAACTTTCGATGTTTAAGTATGTTCATGTCTACTCTCCATTCCAAACCGCCATTAAATAATGGCACTCCATCTCTATTTTCTCTTCTTAGTAATCGTTACGATTACCTTTAGTATTATACGATTGCCTATGAAACCTGTCAACCAAAGAACTATTCTTTCTATCCCTTTCAGCCATACGCCAAAAAAAGCCGTTCCATACCTCCCAAAGCAGGAGACGGAACGGCTTTTTTACATTCATGCTGACTTATTTTACGATGGCGCCGTTCGGCATGCCGTCCGGCACAGTAGCAAGCGTCAATTGCTCGCCGTGCGAAGCGGCCAATATCATCCCTTGCGACATTTCTCCGCGAAGCTTGACAGGCTTTAAATTGGTTACGCAAATGACTTTGCGGCCAACGAGTTCCTCCGGCTTGTAAAACTTTGCAATTCCCGATACAACCTGACGGCGCTCATAGCCTAAATCAAGCTGAAGCTTAAGCAGCTTATCCGCTTTAGGAACCGGCTCTGCCGAAAGAACCTGCGCGACACGAAGCTCCACCTTGGCGAAATCGTCGATCCCAATTTCCTCTTTATCGGAAGGAGCCGGACCCGCCTCATTCGCTGCTCCTGCATCCGGCTTCGCCACCGCTGTTTCGGCTGAAGGCGCCGTCCCGCCACGCATCGAAGCGGCGATATAGGCTGCTTCCTCCGCCGTCTCTAGCCGTGGGAATATCGGCGCGCCTTTGCTCACTTTTGTACCCTCAGGCAAGCTTCCGAATTGAATAGTACTTTCCCAAGCAGTCAGGCTGCCTTGCTGGATTCCGAGCTGGCGCCAAATTTCACGCGGAGCATGCGTCAAGAACGGCTGAAGGAGGATCGACACGATACGAATTGATTCCGCCAAATGATACATAACGGAAGCCAGCTCTTCCTTTTTTGCTTCGTCTTTGGCAAGCGCCCAAGGCTGCGTTTCGTCGATATATTTGTTGTTTCGGCTGACAAATTGCCATAGGACGGAGAGGGCAACGGAAAACTCCATTCGCTCCATCGCCTCTTCGACCGCCGCAACCGTCTCATTCGCAAGAGCTTGCAGCTGCGAATCGAATGGGGTGACCACACCGCCGAAAGCCGGGATGCTGCCGTCAAAATATTTGTCGATCATCGCAACGGTCCGGTTCAGCAAATTGCCAAGGTCGTTCGCCAAATCAAAGTTGATTCGCTCCACAAAGTTTTCCGGAGTGAATGCTCCGTCCGCCCCGAACGGCACTTCCCGCAGCAAATAATATCTGAGCGCGTCAAGACCGTAGCGGTCAATCAGAACGACAGGATCGATAACCGTTCCCTTGGACTTCGACATTTTGCCTTCTTTCGTCAGAAGCCAGCCATGGGCAAACACCTTTTTCGGAAGCGGCAAATCAAGCGCCATCAACATAATCGGCCAATAGATTGTATGGAAACGGACGATTTCTTTCCCGACCAAATGGACATCAGCGGGCCAATATTGCTTGAACTTGGCTTCTCCGTCCTCCGTACCGTATCCAAGCGCAGTAATGTAGTTGGACAGCGCGTCGATCCACACATAAATAACATGTTTCGGATCGCCCGGCACTTTAACGCCCCAATCAAATGTAGTACGGGAAACGGCCAAATCTTCCAGACCCGGCTTGATGAAATTGTTGATCATTTCATTTTTGCGGGATTCCGGCTGAATGAAGCCGGGGTTTTCTTCATAATGCTGCAAGAGCCGATCGGCATATTTGCTCATCCGGAAAAAATAGCTTTCTTCCTTTACCAGCTCTACCGCGCGTCCGCAGTCCGGGCATTTCCCGTCCGTCAGCTGGCGCTCTAGAAAAAAGGATTCGCATGGCGTACAATACCAGCCCTCGTATTCGCCTTTGTAGATATCGTCCTGCTCCAGCAGACGCTGAAAAATTTTCTCTACGACTACTTTATGGCGTTGTTCGGTAGTACGGATAAAGTCGTCGTTGGAAATTTCCAGCTTCGTCCACAACTCTTTTATGCCAACTACGATATCGTCGACGAATTGCTGGGGAGTTTTGCCCGTCTCTTGCGCTTTGCGCTCAATTTTTTGCCCATGCTCGTCCGTGCCTGTCAAATACAGTACGTCATATCCGCGCAGCCGCTTGTAACGAGCCATCGCATCGCCCGCTACCGTCGTGTACGCGTGACCGATATGCAGTTTGTCGCTCGGATAATAAATTGGCGTTGTAATATAAAAAGATTTTTGGCTCATCCTTTTAAGTCCCCCTCGTTTCAAATGAATCAAATTTTGTTAAAAAAACGCAAAAAACTCCCGTCCAACATGGGACGAGAGTGTAAACTCACGCGGTACCACCCAATTTTCGGTTGCCGCCCGCCGCTTGCCCGCATTTACGGAGTCATAGCTGCGCGGTGCGATAACCGCTTCATTCGCCGTCCTGTAAAACGGCAGCGCCTGTAACGCAGACGATACGCCGCTCCCTTGCCGGACCTCTTCCGTCACCGACTCGAAAACGGTGCCTCCCGGACCATCTTCAAACGTTGTCCCTTGCCGGCTTTCACCGCTTGCCCGGCTCTCTGCAAAGGGCTTCCCGCTTTACTCATCCATTCGCTGGCACTTCTTTATTTTCTAAAATATACCGAAGTCGCCCCCGCCCTGTCAAGGCACGGGATCGAAGCCACCGGGATGAAACGGATGGCATCTGCCAATCCGCTTTGCCGCGAGCCAAGCTCCTTTGGCCGCACCGTGACGTTCAATCGCCTCCAACGCATAAGCCGAACAGGTCGGATAGAACCGGCAAGTAGGCGGTTTTAACGGCGATATCGCTTTTCGGTAAAAGTGAATCGGGGCTTGAACGACCCGCTTCATCCTATTTCCCCGGCTAGTCATGACTGCGCGGCAGCCGTTTCTTCCTGCTCGCAATCCTTGCAATAGCCGAACACTTCAAATTTATGCTTGACGACGCGGAATTCACTCGGCACCGACGTTTGCTCCATCGGACAAAACGTGATTGGATACGTATGGCCGCATTGCAGGCAAATCAAATGATGGTGATGATGCTCCTCGCGGCAATGAAGCTTAAACTTCACGCCCTCTTCAAACATCACCTGCTCCAAAACGCCAAGCTCCTCCATAACCCGCAAATTGCGGTATACCGTATCAAAGCTTAACCCGGAGTAGGTTTTGCCCATATATTCATAGACATCCTTCGGCGACAAATAGCCCGGCGAATCCGTAAACAGCTTCGCCAGCGTCTTGCGCTGATCCGTCACCCGCAGTCCCCGGCTTGACATTCGTCCGACGATTTCTTCCATAGTATGCATGGTCCAGCCTCCGAATAGATAAGTTTGTCTCTTCATAATGCCGAAAAAAAAAGCTCTCGTCAATGAGAGCTCGCTTACCCGTTGATCATCATGTTCGCCATGAAGCTCGCGCTCATAGCGACAAACAAAAGAATGCTGACTACCGCGAGCACCTTGCGCCGCCGCATTAGCACGCTGAGCCTTCCAGCCTCGACCCCTTGTCCCTTTGCCTCCGTAACGGCTCTATGCATAAAAAGAAAAACGATTGCGGATGCCACAAACATCATATTGACGATAAACCAAATAACGGTCCAGACCAAAATCATTCCCCCGGTTCATTATGTATCTGCAATTGTTTTTATAAATACCATCGATTCAAAATATACATAAAGACGCTGAAGCTCACAATTGCTCCTCCGAAACATAACCAGCCTACACGGAACCTTTGCTGAAACATTCTCAATATGCCGAAACTTAGCAAACCGAAAATAAGCAATAAAAAAACGACTCCCAATATAAACAATGTGGCAGACACGCTGCTTACATCGACCAATGACACTGGCGACACTCCCCTTACGGCTCTCAATAGGTACACTTCCATAGCCATTATAAGGGATACCTTGTCCTATATCCAGCATTGATCGTTTGAAATACCGTCTATTTCGTGACAAAAAGCGCAGCAACACGGCGCTCGCCGTTACTTTCTGCGCTGGTGGCCCGCTCTTCCCCTCTAATCCCGATGCCAATAAATATGGCTTTCGAAAACTTTTCGGCTCAAAGGACGCTTGCGAAGCTTGATTTGAAGCATGCCGTCCTTGACGACCGCTTGGCAAATACGCGGATTGACGAGCTTTGGCAATTTTACGGTTTCATGCATCCCGTTCGGCAGCCCTTCCACTCGTATTCTGTCCTCTCTTACATACAATCGGATTGAATCCCGGTCATAACCTGAGGGTAATTTCAGCTTGACGCCAAGATGAAGCTTTGTCTCCGTCGTTTTGGCCGTGCTATTGCCGGTCATGCGGCCGGCTATTTCCGGCATCGATTTTGTCATCATTTTCCGCACAAAGGATTGCACCCAGTCCGGCTCCCGCAGCATTTCAAACCCTTTCGGCAACTGCTGACCTTCCATCCATCTCTCCAGATCATCCCAATTCGTCCCCATCTTAAGCGTCTCACCTCCCGCAGCGTTCCTCTTAGCATATGCGAATGGCTCCCGCAAAGACACTGGGCTGTCAGTAACCACTGGGCTAATGCCGCATACAATGTATGAGAAACGACTAAACGGAGAGTGATACCTATGCCAGCAGTTGTCGGCTTTGTAAAAATCGTAAGCGTCGGATCAGGCTCCATCGTCCAGTTTGGTGACACGGTGCAAGTTTCTCCGTCCAGCAACAGCAAAACCTATGCCGGTTCCGGCTCATTCCTTACCGGGAGCTTAACCAATTCCAATACCGCAGTTAGCGCAACCAATACGCTTGATCCGGATTTGCAGGATAATACCAACAATGAAATCGGAAACGGAGTGAACGCGATATGAATTGGACCATTCATCAAAACATTACAATCAACCATCTTCGCGTCGAAAGCTTATCGAACAGCTCCGTGCTTCAAGTCGGCAGCGCCGGCTCCATCCGATCGTTGTCTCAGCTTTACAATACGGGAGGTTTTACCGGACCTGCGCCCGAGCTTGCGGAAGTTGAAGATAATCCTCTGTCGTTTGTACCGCTGCCTAACCCGGTTTAACGTTTAGCGATGACGCATTGATGGGAAAGGGGAATGATCCATGAAGGATGAAAGCGGGCTGTCCCCGTGGCAAACATGGTCGTATGAGGTTCAGCAAAAGCTGAAGGCTCAGCAGCAGCAAATCGAGCAACTGGAATGCACCATTGCCGACATTTGCGGCCAGCTTAAAAAGCTGGAGGCTAGGCCGACTCACAATATCGAAAAAATCGAATATCATTTCGACCAGCTTAAAGTAGAGAAGCTCGACGGTACGCTTAATATCGGAATGAGCGCCCCTGATTCCGGCGCCAAAGCGGGACAAGGAGACGGGGTGGGCGGAATAAGCGTTCCGGATAACATTGAGCAGCTCTCCATTGGCGGAGGGAACGGAATGACCAATACTTATCCTTCGGCGGCGCAAACGATCCAGCCGCCGGCGGCGCCTTACCAGGATATATACCGGAAGCTGAATTATTTTCTCGATACGGAGGCGCATCAGCAGCTCATCCAACATGGGCAGGAATTAAACCTACCGCTCGATCCTCATCATCGCAAAATTATTATAGAGGATGTCAGAAAGCAGCTGCCTCCTCGCATCCACTATTATTTGCAACAACATGTTAAAGATAATACGGAGCACTCGGATCTGTTTCCCGATCTCCTTGCCGATAAAGTATATGCAAAAGCGAGACGAGACGCTGAAACAGCTATTTTGGCTTATGTGCGCAAGCTAAAGGCGGGCAGCCCGTCAAATGGAGGTTAATGCCATGGTCAACTTTAACGTTACTAATCATTCACTTTGCGTAGGGCAGATCGAAATATTAGGCGTATCCAGCGCCTCGATGATGCAGGTTGGTGATACCGATTACGTTAATCTGTACTCCATGTTCGACACGCCGCCTGAATCGGTCATTGTAGGCCCGCTCGCGCCGCTTCCCTCGCCGCAAGATGCCAGCACGGCGCTCGGGGAATCGACCGTAAACAATGAATAGCGGCCCCTATCCTTACCGGACGTCGCAGGTAGGCGCGGTTAGCATCATCAGCGCCGCTTCGGCGGGAAGCGTGCAGTTCGGCGACCGCGGCGAGACGGATGCCAAGCTTCAAGCTCTGGCTGTACAAAGAGCGGAAGACCATGCCAAATCGGGCAACGTTTACTTCGAGTCTTATGAAATGTTCGAGCGCCAAAGACCCGTCCTTGTCGATCCCGCCTATGACGCCGGCGAAGTCGTCACCGTCAACCGCATTAACGAATGTCCCATCATTCATGTCGGATGGATCGAAATTATCGCATCCGGCTCGGCCGCCAGCATTTTGATCGGCAACTCCAACCGGCTAACCGGCGACTCCAGAATTAAGCATATTCGGCAGTATCCCAAAAAAGGAGCCAACAAGCTGCCATAATAACCCAGTAACCTAATAAGCTAATAAGCTTAAAAAACCGGAACGCTCTAAGCGATCCGGTTTTTATCTCGTTCAGCCTTGTTTAGCCGCAAGCTCGCGATGTTTGGCCGCATATTTGGACACCGTTTGCACGACCGTTGCGTGAGACCAGGTAAGAGGAGCGACAGAGAGCGGCGATCCGTCATACGGATGAAGCTGCTCCGGGAGCATTCCGCTTTGCAGCGCATGGGAGGCGACCCATTCAAGCGTCCGCCTTGGCCCTTCCAAATGTTCCAGCCGCTTAGCCGAATCGATTTCAAAGCCCGCAACCCATAGGGTGCAAATGATCCATGGATTACCTGGCACTTTTTCAATATCGCCGGATTGCTGAAAGTAGTAGTCGTTCGTATATCTCGCTATTCCGCCGATATCCGTTTTGACCCGCAGCCCCTCTTTGATCGCTGTCATCGTCCGGATAACGCGTTCATCGTCCGCGGGCAGCACCCCGAACTCCAAAACGCCAAATAAACTGCTCTCCAGCGTCATATCTTTCACCCAACGATTGTCCTTTTGAATAAGGCCTCTCGCAAATCGTCCCGTTTCTTCATCCCAAAGCTGAGCCAATATTCCTTGTTTGATCGAATGCGCGGCTGACTTGTACTGATCGCTCCGCTCGTAATCGCCAAACAGTTCCGTAAAGTAGGAGGCCGCTATCAACCCGCCGTAAACGGAAGCGGCCGTATACGTCCAGATCCCGTATCTTTCCTCCCACAAATCGTAGCTCGGCTTCGGCAGCGACAAAGAGGGTTCTATATACTCGCTCAAAAACCCGGCCGCTTTCCGAATAAAGCCGCTGTAAAGCGATTGCGGCAGCTCAATGACTCCGTTGCGCATATAGTCCTTCCATAACGCAAAGAGAACCAGCGCCGTTTCGTCCTCTTGGATCGGTAATCGCTTGCTTCCTTGAACAATATAAGGATGCCAGCTAGAGCCGACCGTTCCGTCCGGATTGTATTTATGATACAAATACCCATCAGGCGACAATGCCGCCGCGCAAAAATGGAAAAACGGCGCTATGACGCTTTGATAGCCGGCCATCGACATCGCTTCGGCAATCAACGCTCCGTCGCGAGGCCACATATAGCAATAATGATCCCGATTATATTGCAAAATGTCGGTGTCAGTTGCTGCGAGGATCGCACCGCGTTCATCTACTTGCGTCCTTACCAACAGCAAGCTTTGTCTAAACTGCTTAACGACTTCCGGCGGCAAATCTCCGAGATCCGTCTCCGCTCTTTGCAGCCAATGATTCCAATAGACGACCATCCGGCTAAGCAGCTTTTCGGGATGGTTGTCTTGCACGTACTGATTCAGCTCCTTGACTTCCTCCAAATTGCGTCCGATCGACATCCAATAATAAAACGTTTTCTCCGAACCGGCGTCCACTACGGAACGGAAGCTGATCGTACTGTCCACGGAGCCTTGAGCAATCGTATTGCCCATCAGAACCCCGTCTTCCGCATCTCTCCAAGTTCCTTCCGCCGACTGAAACCGTTTGATCCCGGTCGAATATTGCATGATGCCTCCCTCGTCGGAGAAGCCGCTGAACATAAAGTAATTCGATCTTTTGTAATGGTACAGCGTATGATTGTCTGGATAATAGACGGCCGTATCGCCCACTTCCGAGCCGTCAATCATCAGATCCTGATGGAAAAACAGCCGCACTTCCTTCGTCTCGCCCGAAAGATTGCGCACGGACACTCTTTTTATATAAATACATTCGCGCTGATGAATGCCGTCGTTGATATGAAGCTCCACGCCAAGCCGTTCATGGCGGGCCGTGACGTTCGTCACCAGCGAATCCTCAATATAGTCCAGTTGAAACGACCATTCCGGTTCGTCCAGCCAGGAGAAAGTTCCTTCCACCCAAATGCCGAACCGGCAATAATGACCGCCTACATGATTCAGTTGTCCGACAAAAGGATAATAAATGTCGCGAATATAGCAGTGACGGTCCAAATTAAGCAGCATCTTACCGTTGCCGATTACAAGATGACGGGCCATCTTTCGTGCTCCTTTCGATGCGGAACCAGACGCGCATACAGCTCCGCGTACGCTTTGGCGGATTGGCTCCAGCTATAGTCCGCCCTGGCGCCGTTCTGAACGATACGCTTCCAGGTTTCCTCCTCACGGAACAAGCTTAACGCTCTTTTGACAGTATGCAAAAAATCATGCGCGTTATAATTTAAGAAGCTGAAGCCGTTTCCATCACCAGTATATTCATTATAGGCCAAAACGGTATCTCTCAGCCCGCCCGTCTCCCTTACAATAGGCACCGACCTATAGCGCAGCGCGATAAGCTGGCTTAACCCGCACGGCTCAAATTTGGACGGCATAACAAACATATCCGAGCCCCCGTATATCCGCCTAGCCATCCTGTCGTTGTAGCCATGCCATAACACGGCTTTTCCAGAGTACTTGGATGCCGCATGCCGGAACAGCCGCTCATACTTCTCTTCCCCCGCACCAAGCACCGCCAGTTGAACATCCTCCTGAAGCAGCTCATCCAATACGGCGGCGATGAGATCAAATCCTTTTTGCTCTACCAGACGCGATACGATTCCGATGAGAGGCGTTTCCTCCGAAACGGTCAAGCCCAGCTCCTGCTGCAAGTCCGTTTTGTTCTTTCGTTTTCTGGACAAGGAATTGCGATAAGGCGTATGCAGAGCGGAATCGTTCATGGGATCGAACAGTTCCTCATCGATTCCGTTTACGATGCCTGCCAGATCGCCCCCACGCCAGCGAAGCAAGTCATGAAGCCCTTCCCCATAATAGGGCGTTTGAATTTCGTGAGCATACGTTTCGCTAACCGTCGTCAAACCGTCGGCGTAGACGATGCCGCCTTTCATACAGCTTGCCGCCCCATGAAATTCAAGCGTATCCGCAGAGAACATTTCATCGCCCGCTCCGGTCAGCTCCTTGATCAAATCGACGCCGAACAACCCTTGGTATTTTAAATTATGAATCGTAAAAATGGACTTGGCGTACGCCCACGCGGGATCGAACGCATACCTCGTCTTAAGCAGAAATGGGATAAGGCCCGTTTGCCAGTCATGGCAATGTACGAGCTGCGGGCGGAAGTCCATATACCTTGCAGCTTCCATAACCGCAAAGCAAAAAAAGACAAACCTCTCCGCATCGTCTCCATAGCCGTACAATCCTCTTCTGCGGAAATAAAATTCATTGTCGATCAAATAATAGACGGTTCCGTCTATCGTTGCCGCGAGCAAACCGCAATATTGATTTCGCCAGCCGAAAGAAACGTGAAACTCCGCGATCCGGTGGAACAGCCCTAAATAAGCTTCCGGAATTTCCTCATATTTGGGCAGAATGACTCTTGCGTCGACGCCATGGTGGCGGAGCGCTTTCGGAAGCGCTCCTGTTACGTCCCCCAAGCCGCCTGTTTTGGCAAGCGGCACTGCCTCGGATGTTGCGAACAGCACATTCATTTATTGGCCTCCTAAAGAACGGTAGTCCCCTATAGCGCGCTTATATGATCTTTTTTTTGCCTGCAAGAAACGGAGAACCTTCCACTCCACGAATATCTCTGGCTTCTTCCACAAGCACATCCTTATCCAATATGCTGTAATGAACTGAGCTGTTTTCTCCAACTTGTCCGTTTTGCATAATGATGCTGTCTTTGACGATGGCTCCTTTTTTCACATGGACTCCCCGGAACAAAATGCTGTTAATGACTGTCCCTTCAATCCGGCAGCCGTTCGCCACAAGCGAATGAGTCACTTTAGATTCCGTTGCATACCGGGTAGGCGGTTCGTCCTTCACCTTTGTATAGATCGGACCAGGCTTATAAAACAGCTCCTTCCACACCTCGGGATTTAGCAGAGCCATATTATGCTCATAGTAGCTGGCGAGCGTATTGACCACTCCCAAGTAACCTTCGTATTCATATCCATACACCTTCAACTTGCCCAGCCTCGAAAAAATAGCGTGACGCACCAAATGATCCTGCCCCTCGGCGAGCGACGTTTCCACAAGCTCCATCAGCAAATCTTTGCGCATCACATACATTTCCATGGAATGGACGTCGCTGACGAGCCTGCCGTAATGGTCTTGAATAGCTGTAATTCGGCCATCGTCCGCCATTTTTATTTTGCGCGCTTTTCCTGAGACAGGCTCCGCCTGCCGCTTGCAGACGACCGTAATGTCCGCTTCCTTCTCCAAATGGCATTTGATGACCGCATCAAAATCGACGTTGCATATCATATGGCTTCTCGTAATGACGACGTATTCTAGGGAAGAGCGGTTAAAATAGTCCCGATGCTGATAAAAATGGTACAAGTCCCCGCGGCTAATTTCCTGAATGTCGTCCGTAGCTGGGGGAAGTATAAACAGCCCGCTTTGGCGATGCTGCAAATCCCAATGTTTCCCCGAACCCAAATGGTCCATGAGCGACCTATATTTCGTGTGGGCGAACACCGCCACTTTGCTAATGCCGGAGTTGACCATGCTGGACAATACAAAGTCGATTAACCGGTATCTAGCGCCGAACGGAACAGTCGCTAGGCAGCGTCCTTGCGTAAGACGCTCCAATTCATCTGTTTCGTGAATCAAATTGATGACACCGAGCACGTTATGCTTCATGACGACTCCACCTCCAGCAAATGATGGTCTACGGCGACATATTGATCGACGGCGACAACGGTAATCGACGCTTCGTTCGGATCGCCAATAATGGCGCCGGATTGAATTACTGCCCCTTCACCGATGATGGCGCGGTAAATTTGCGCTCCTTCGCCAATCCGCACGCCCGGCATCACAACCGATTCCGATATGTAGCTTCCCTTCCCCGCTTGTACTCCGTAAAACAATACGGACCGCTCGACTACCCCTTCCAGCATGCAGCCTTCCGTTACAAACGAAGCCGATATTTCCGCGGATGCCGTTGACAATTGAGCCGGCTTATTCGGACTGACGGAAAAAATGCGCCATTCCGGGTCGTACAAATCGAGGGACGGTTCGTCCGCAATCAAATCCATATTCGCTTCCCATAACGATTCAATCGTGCCGACATCTTTCCAATATCCCTTGAACGGATAGCTATGAAGGCGCAAACCGTCCCGCATCATGGCCGGAATGATATCTTTGCCAAAATCGTGGCTGGACGTGCGGCTTGCCTCATCGTAGATCAAATATTTTTGCAGCGCCTTCCATGTAAAAATATAAACACCCATGGAAGCGATATTGCTCGTCGGGTTCCTCGGCTTTTCCTCAAAAGCGGTAATCCGGTCCTCGTCATCTACATGCATGACGCCAAACCGGCTCGCTTCCTTCCAGTCCACTCCGATGCCTGCGATCGTTAGATCGGCCTCGGTTCTCTTGTGATGCTGCAGCATAGCGTCGTAATCCATCTTATAAATGTGGTCGCCCGAAATGACCAGTACATACTCCGGATTGTAACGTTCGATAAAAGCCATGTTTTGATAAATCGCATTAGCCGTGCCTTTGTACCAAACTCCGCCCTTTTGCTTAACGTATGGAGGCAATATCGTCATCCCGCCATCCCTTCTGTCAAGCCCCCACGGCGTGCCGATTCCTAAATAGCGATTCAGCTCCAGCGGCTGGTATTGCGTAAGGACACCTACGGTATCGATGCCGGAGTGGGCACAGTTGCTTAGCGTAAAATCGATAATACGGTACTTTCCGCCAAAATAGACGGCAGGCTTGGCCAAATCCTTAGTCAACACGCCAAGCCGCTTTCCTTCGCCTCCTGCCAGAAGCATTGCGATCATTTCTTTACGGCCCATGGACACCAACTCCTTCTTAAAGTGTGTCCCCCGTCTGCGGAGCTAGAAGCAAAAATGTAAAGGGGGGTAATTGAATCGTTATGCTCTGTTTGCGGCCATGCCATTCGATGTCTTCACTGTCGAGGCTGATGTCTGCATCTTCCCCCGATCCGCCAAACCGTTCGTCTCCGCTATGCAAAAGAACGCGGTACTGTTCCGCTTCAGGAACGCCGACTCGGAAATCCGTATAATGGTTGCCGGAAAAGTTGACCAGAGAGACCACCCAGCTTGATCGGCCGCGACGGATAAAAGATATGACAGATTGCTCCGCATTATGAACGTCAATCCATTCGAAGCCATACGGGTCGCAATCTTTTTCCCATAGAGGAGGCAAGTCTCGGTAAAGATGATTTAACGTTTTCACGTAATGCAGCATCGTTCGGTGGGAGTCATAGTCCAGCACCATCCAATCCAGCATGTCCCCGTCCTTCCATTCGTCGTATTGGCCCCATTCCCCGCCCATAAACAGCAGCTTTTTGCCGGGATGAGTCATCCAATAACCATAAAAAAGTTTCAGCTGGGCGAACTTTTCCTCATAGCTGCCCGGCATTTTTCCAAGCAGAGAACGTTTGCCGTGTACTACCTCGTCATGAGACAGGGGCAAGACAAAGTTTTCGGAGTAGGCATAACATAGCGAAAACGTCACTAAATGATGGTGATGCTTGCGGTCAGCCGGATGCAGCTCCATATAACGAAGCATGTCGTTCATCCAGCCCATATTCCATTTAAAGTTGAATCCAAGCCCTCCCCTGTAAGTAGGAGCGGTAACGGCCGGCCAAGCGGAAGAATCTTCTGCGAGCATTAGAGTGTTGGGGTAATAATGAAAAACGGTTTCGTTTAGTTTTTTGAGGAAGCGAAGAGCGTCTAGGTTGTCTCTTCCGCCTAGTTCGTTGTAGGTGTGCATGTGGGAAGGTTTATCCATATGTAGATTAAGCATATTGGCGACGGCATCTACGCGCAGTCCGTCAATATGGTAGAGGTCCATCCAAAAAAGCGCATTTGAAATTAGGAAGCTGAACACTTCCCGTCGTGAAAAATCGAAAGAAAGCGTCCCCCATAGCGGCAGCTCCGCACGGTGCAAATCCCATCCTTCAAACAGGGGCGTCCCGTCGAATAGGCGCAGTCCATGATTGTCTTTGCAAAAATGGCCCGGCACCCAGTCCAATATGACGCCTAGGCCATGCTTGTGGCATCGATCCACAAAGCGCATCAATCCGTGCGGTGTGCCGTAACGGCTTGTTGCGCTGAAGTAGCCGGTAATTTGATAACCCCAAGACTGATCAAGCGGATGTTCCATAAGCGGCATCAGCTCGATATGGGTATATCCCATAACGGAGGCATAAGGCACCAGGTCCTCCGCCAGTTCTTCGTAAGTATAAAAAAGCTCTTTGCCTTTTATTTTCCACGAGCCTGCATGAGCTTCATAAATGAGCAGCGGGTTGCCGTAAGGGACTGCCGAGCCTTTCTCCGCCAGCCAATTGGCATCGTCCCACTCATAACGGCTCAAATCCGCCACAATAGAAGCCGTGCCCGGACGACGCTCTGAATAAAAAGCGTACGGATCGGCTTTGCGAATCATCGTTCCATCCTTCGCGGTCAATTCGTATTTGTACAGCTCCCCTTCTTCGATGCCGGGGACAAACAAAGCATGGACGCCGGTCGTTCCGACAGGCATCATCACGTGGCATTCGCCATGCCAATCGTTGAAGCTGCCGATAACGGAGGCTGCCTCAGCATTCGGAGCCCATACCGCAAAACGAACGCCCTTCACCCCGTTCCAGCGCATGGGATGCGCCCCCATAAACCGGTAGCTGTGATGCGCATGGCCTTGATTAAATAAATAAAGCTCCTCTTGGGACAAGCCGTAAGGGACTGTCTCCACCATATGGGCTTCACCACCTTGGAAAGGATTTAGCCCATTATACAACCTTCTTTGAAAAAGAAACAGTCCATTTTCATAAAATTTAACATTGAATTGTATGTTGGTGTCATAAAACCTTACTTTTCGACGTTATTTTTAAGTGAGGATAGCACTAAACTGTCTTCATCACACGGTTGATATAGTAATGTTTTGAACAAAATCCCTTAGTTACCGCAAGTCCTTCGCAATTGACCCACTTGCATCTGATAGGAATCTTGACACGTCTAGGCCTTACGGTGTTCGGATCACCGTGTCGAAGCATTCTTTGATGGTGCATGGCGCACAACCCTTTTGCTTTAATCGGTTTTAAACAGTTTTCAATATTGCAGCTATCCACTTGAAGTTCCTCCCTGTTTGCAAACAGAGCATACGCCTGCCATTCCACGGCAAGGTGAAGGCTCGCCATCATTTTATCGGGAAACGGGAAAGGAATAAAGCCCGCTGTGCGTCCATTAGAAGGACTTAATTCAGCCAGATGCGCTCCTTACGTCCAATTGGACCGCTTTCGGCTTCTAAGTTTAAATTATTAAACAAAATGAAGATAAGATGAATTTGCACCAGTTATTGATGCTTGTACATGATATGACGTTCTTATATACTTTATTAATTCAATTCTATATGTGAACAATGCAAAACGAGGAGGCGCATCGGTGTCCGTTCATCAACAAATCTTTCTGATGCTGGATCAGCCTATGCTTATCCTGAAAGAACGAAACGGAGAAGTACGAATCGACGACGCAAATGAAGCTTTTCTAAACCTCGTCGGTCAAGAGCGCCCGTACCTTCAAGCGATAAATAGTCCCTTTATTAAAGCCAGCTATCCCATCGAAATGGACAGACGCACACTTAAAAGCGAAATCAGGCTTGCTTGGCCCTTCAGGGAAGTTTCCGTTCGAATCGAACAAATGCCGCTGCCGCAAAGCGGCGAGGACGATTGGAGAAGATCGCTCCTTATTGCGGAGGACTTAACCGCATTCCATTGGATCAATCGGCAGCTTGAAAAAGGCAAAGTGCTCATCAGTGGTGTTGTGGATCGGCATTTGCATATCCGTTTCTTGCAGGATCGGCTTGCGCCGCTCACACTTGAGCCGGAATTCGCAAAAGAGGACGAAACGTTGCTGCATTTTATTGCCGAAAACGAGCAGGAACGGATCATGGCTTTAATTAACGAAACCGCCCATCTGAAACAGGATCAAACCATTACGATGAATACGAGCAAACTTAGCGGCGTTGAGCTGGAGCTGGAGCTTACATTTTCCCCTATTCTAAACGGCTACGGCATTTGCAATGAAGTGGCCTTTGTCATTTGGGATTTGCGTCCGCGCGACGAAGAAGAAGTAGACTCCGGCATGAAGCTGAAAATATGGATGGCCAAGCGGGATATGTCGGCGGGCCAACTGTCCGCCGCAACGGGCATTTCCATGCAAACGATTTCCAAGCTCAGAAACGGGAAAATAGAAAAGCCCCATAGGCTGACAGCAGAGCTGATCGCCTCGGAGCTTAAAGTTGATGTTAACGAAATATGGCCGTCTATTCGGAAATAGTCTCCCTTGCCGCGATCGGTTTCAGAAAAGGCGTCCTTTCCCCGCTGAACAAAAGATGCAGCTCATGCATCGCTCTAGTACATGCGGTGTAGAACAGCTTTCTTTCGCTCTCCCGGCTATATGCCTCCCTAGAAGCGTCTGGAACCACAACGGCGTCGAATTCAACGCCTTTGGCCAAATAAGCAGGAATGACAACCAGCCCTTTTTCGAAAGTAACCGTTTCTTTTGCAATCAGCCTCATATCGGGGAATGTTTCCTTGAGCTTGCGGCTCACAGCTTCGCTTTCTTCGGCTGTCTTGCAAATGACCGCAATAGATTCGTATCCCTCGCCCTTTAACTCGTTTACCCGGTTCGCCACAAGGGCCAAGAGTTCCTCTGGATGCTCCGCTTCCGTTACCGTTGGCGCGAGGCCGTTCCGGTTAAACGGCTGAATCTTATCCCCGCCCTCAATCATAGCGCTCGTAAATTCAACGATCTGCCGGGTTGAGCGATAGCTGCGCAGCAGGGTGATCGCTTCCGTCTCCTCGGCCTGGAACAAGCCCCCAGCGCCATGGAACGCTTCTCCTGAGCCAGAATGGACAAAGATCGACTGATTGTAGTCGCCAAGCAGCGTAAATTTGCTGTTCGGAAATATTTTTTTCAAATAATGAAGCTGAAACGGCGAATAGTCTTGAGCCTCGTCAATAAACAGATGTTTGACCGTAGTATTGGTATGGAAACCTTCCAGCTTCTCTTTCAGATACGAATAAGGAGTTGCGTCTTCATAAGGCATAGTGCCTGCCTCAAGCATAGCTAAAGTCCCTTCGCAAATTCCTCCCCAGCGCGTTTGAAACGCTTCCTTGTCACTTGCGTCAAAGCTGGAAGTCCACTTAGCGTCCCAATCCAATGGCTTGCGGTACAAAGCTTTGTAGATGGCCGGCACATCTAGAAACAGTCCCCGCTTTACTCTTCTGCGCAGCTTTTTAAACTGCTCTTGCACGACAGCTGCCGCCAAATAATCTCTTTCCCGGTCAAAATCATCATGAGAATGCTCCGTATAACGGTTTCGCGAGCGCAGAGCTTGATAGGCCTCCACATAAGCTTCCGTATCCAGCAGCTCGATCGCCTCGTCCACCCATTGCTGCTTACGCTCCAGTTTGCCGAGTACCGTCAATTCCTTGAGCATCCAAACCGTTAATGAACGAATGCGGTTTGGAATCGAAACGGATGCGTCGAAGCTATAAAACGTCTCCGCCATCGCTTTCGACGAAATAAGCGTTCTGCCGCGAAAGACAATGGGCTTAAACACAAGCCCCTCCTTGCCCAGCTCATCCGCATAAGCGTCAATCCGCTTCATAAAGGAAGCGCTAGACTTCAGCTTAATGCCTGCCAGACGGTTTTCGTAGCCGGGATCGCTAGTGCCCGTAAGCGTATATTCCATTTGGGCGAACGGGTCCTCAAGCGTAAATGCCTTGCGCAGCCGATGCTCCAAATATTGCTGATACGTCGTTTGATTCATATTTTGTTCGCCAAGCTCTGGCAAAACTGTCGACACATAGCTGTTGAACATTGGATTTGGTGAAAATAATACGATTTGATTCGCGCTTAAAGTGCCTCGAAAGCGGTAAAGCAAATAGGCGACACGCTGCAATGCAGCCGAAGTTTTGCCGCTGCCCGCCGCTCCTTGAACGATCAGAAGCCTCGCCCGTTCATTTCGGATAATCGCATTTTGCTCCTGCTGAATCGTAGCGACGATGCTTTTCATAGCGGCATCCGACGCTTTGCCAAGCACTTCTTGCAAAAGCTCGTCGCCGATCGTTACCCCCGTGTCGAACATGCTGCGAATAACGGCGTCCCGGATCATATACTGACGCTTAAGCGTCATCTCTCCTTGAATCGTCCCTCCTGGTGTCTCATAAGAGATGGGACCCGGCCCAAAATCGTAATAGAGGCTTGATACAGGCGCTCTCCAGTCGTAAACCAAATATTGCTCGCCTGTATCGTCCATAAGCGATCCGATCCCTAAATAAATCGGTTCGGCGGTCCCTTCCGCTTGCCCCTCCTCGGCCAAATCAATCCGTCCAAAATATGGGGTATGCTGCAATTTATAGAGCGTAGCAAGCTGAGCCTCCATATGCCGGAAGTTGCGCTCCCGCTCCGACAGCAGCTCGGCCTGCTGCTTCATGCTGGCATAAGTTTCGGCCGTTTCAGCCGCATCCTCAAAGTTGACGGTGACGTCATCCCAAAAATTTCGGCGAATATCGACCATTTCGCCCCTAATCCCTCCGGTACGTTCCGATAAAGTGTGAATACGTCTTCGGATCAGGCCGGCGATGTTTTCTACGCGCTGCTGCTCTTCCAATAAAGTTTCATTTGTAATCGACATGAGTGCCCTCCTTCGGCAATATTCCGATATCATCAATCATCACTTTGCCGCGGCCAGTCAAAAAGCGAAATTCAATTCGGCTGATGGCATCGCCATCCCCCGCCAGCTCATTTTGATTAGCGGCCTCATCCGGCCGCATGGATTCAATAGGAATGATATAAGTTTGATATACGGCTTCCACCGGGTTCTTAAATTTATTATCGCTTATTCGATGCTCCAAAAAACCGGCCGATAAAAAAGAAGTGTATGCCGGCTCTGCCGCAGGTATGAAATCTTCAAGCTTAGCCAGCCTCCGCTCGCCTGAAGAAGCGGTAATCGCCACTTCGATTTGCGGCAATGGCGGAAGCAGGACGCCTGCTTTATCCGCAGTTAGCTCCAACTCCAAATTCGTTAAGGAAAAAACCAAACTTCCTTCATCCCAATCGCCTAAAGAATCGGCAGCCCTTTCCGCAAGCTCGATCTCAAACGACGCATCTCGGCTTTCCCACTGCAAAGCCATGCCGCTTGTTCCTTTTTCAATCCCATCGCGGTCCATAGCCTCTTCTTTTCCTGCAAGCTTCATTTTATCTGTTTTTGTATTTTTGATCATTCCATCGTAGGTTTCAAATTTCGCTATCGGTTTCATATTTGCATCCATATACCGGCTTTGATAGCGGGTTTCAGGCAGCCACTGCAATCCCGAACGATAATTTTGAAATAAAGCCTTATATTCAGCCTTGCCGTGAAGTGTCGCTTCCAAAAACGCAGATACGTACACTTTCGCAATTTGCCGCTGCTCTTCCGCCGCCAGCAACCCTTCTCGATTGAGCAGGAACCCTCCAGGAAGACTTTCGTCCATCGAACCCCAATCGGTATTGAATTGGCTGTGGTTGGCATTTGCAATATATAACGAGGCTTTAAATTGTTCTGTGCCGGAATCAAACTCGGTTCGATTATATTGCCGGTCGCCGTAAAAGGTATTGACGTCGGCATCCATCGCCCCTTGTATCGTTAAATAGTTGACATTGCGCAGCCTTGCCGCCTTATCGTCTACCTTTTTGTCCGTTGGAGCAATGGAAATAACAGATTCAATAGAAACCTCTTGCAAAGAGTCAAGCGTCTTATCGTCATGGAACCATCCCTTGGCGTCGGCTGCCATCGCAGCGGCTTGCCCTCCACGGGAATGACCAATCAACGCTGTTTGATCCCAACTTATTTTTCCTGAAAAAACGGACTTGCCGCTTTGATCCAACGTTTGTATTTGCTGCAAATGTTTGAGGAGCAGCCAAGCCCTCATTTTCATATCGTCATCCGGAATGCCCGACCAAACGGAAAAATTTAAAAAGTTGGCGTCTACGGAAACTGCAATAAATCCTCTGCTGGCTAGAAGCTCGCCCAAATAAGCATACCCGCCGTCCGAAAAATTTTCCATAAGATGATTGCCATGAACGATAAGAGTTAGCGGGAAAGGTCCTTCTCCTTCGGGCATCCAAACGGTACCGTTTATCGGCATTGCCGTTTGGTCGAATCCCCAGAACAGCCTTTTGAGTTTGGGCCAGTCCTGAATATACTTCGATCCGTCAACAGGAGAGGTTACTTCATCCGTTCCCTCCCCAAACTGCTCTCGACGATGATCGGTTCCACTGCCGTACGTGAATGTCTGGAATGAATAATCGCCAGGAAGCGAAGGATCCTCTGCTTCGACTCCTTGAACTGGCAAAGGTTCGTGGGAAGCGACAGTGGAAGGCTCACGCACCGGAAGAGCCGCAGGTTGAACTTGCAAACCCGCAGTCAAATAAACGGAAGCTATAACCGCAGCTCCAATGACGGCAAGCCAAACTTTGCCCCGCCCCCAATTCCGTCTCC
The DNA here is from genome assembly GCF_042675505.1 of Paenibacillus sp. GCM10027627. Classification (NCBI taxonomy): domain Bacteria; kingdom Bacillati; phylum Bacillota; class Bacilli; order Caryophanales; family Paenibacillaceae; genus Paenibacillus; species Paenibacillus sp. GCM10027627. The sequence goes on along the minus strand of NZ_JBHTHB010000001.1, from coordinate 453,421 downwards.
ATAAAAGAGCAAGCGCTAGCCCTGCTCCGATCGCTACAGCGCTGTACAAAGCACCAAGCCCGATCGACAAAAGAAGATCGAGCTCCATAAACCTCAAAGTAACGGCAACCTGCCCGCCAACATAAAGAAAAGCGGCTGTAAGTCCGCGCGGCAGCGGCACATACAGCAGAGAAAGAAGAATAGCTGCTATATAAACCGCTATCAACATCAATAATAGATTAGCTCCTATAAGCATGAGCAAATCTGCCCACACGCCAAGTCCTGTCGGCATGCCAAGCGCAGCGATCCCCATCGCAATCATCCCCGCAACAATAGCCCCGCCCGATGCAAAACGGGTGACAAAGCTTTCCCGGACATAACGAAGCCGGTAGCGCCTAGCAACCCAATGACCGAACCGGCGGAGCTTTGCCGCGGGCTTTTCCAAGACGATTACTTCCATGCTTCCCCTCTAACCGAAAGCCAGTGCCTTCCGTTTTGCCGTTCGATATGGACGGGGACGTCAAAAAATCCGCTCATTCCATCCACCGTCATCATTTCATCGGTATGGCCGGCCGCAAACACTTGCCCGCTTTTTAGCAAAAGCGTCTTTTTGAAGCAGGGCAATATTTCTTCAATATGGTGGGTTACATAAATAAGCGTCGGTGCCGAATCGCTCGCGGCAACGGAATCAATCATCGACAGAAGCGATTCTCTCGCAAATAAATCGAGGCCGGTACACGGCTCGTCTAATATAAGCAGCTTAGGATTGTTCATGAGCGCTCTGGCGATCAAAACACGCTGTCGCTCACCTTGGGACAACGTATCATAGGTTCTATTTTGCAAAGAAGAGCAGCCCAAAGACGTCATCAGCGAAATGGCCTTGCCGATATCCTCTTCCTCAATGCGGTCATATACGCCAATCGTCGAAAATTTGCCGCTTAATACGATTTGCAGCGCCTTTTCGCTGCCGTATAGCTTTTGCTGCAACGACGTGCTGACCCAGCCAATGCTTTTTCTTAACTCTCTCAAATCGTATTCTCCGAATTTATGTCCAAGCACGCTAATAGAGCCCGAAGTTGGCCAAATGTAGCCATTAATCATGTTCAGCAGCGTCGTTTTCCCCGAGCCGTTTAAACCAAGAAGACACCAATGCTCGCCCTGCTGCACCGTCCAATTGACGCCGCGCAAAATAGTCTCTTCTCCCCGCTCCCAACTTACGTTATCAATGTTTATGACCACAGCGTTTCTTCCCTCCCAGTCAGAAAGCTCTATAATTTAAAATCTATCTCTTCTATCATACACCGATTTCGGCCCCTTCGAAAGCAAAAGGAAGCCCCAACCCGATATCGGGTTGGGGCTCACGGAACGATTTAGGTAAAAGCGAAATAAAGGGGAACGAGAACAAGATTCAATGCCGCTGCTACAAGTCCGATCGTTATAGCCCAGCCGCCGATGCCTCTGGCGCCTTGACGATAAGCAATATAGCCCAGCACAGCTGCGGTAATACCAAGAAGCGCGGGCCAAATAAACAAAGACGCAATAGCGAAAATAAGGGAAACCCAGCCTAGCGCAGTGCCGGAGGACTGTGTCTCCAGAAGCTCCTCGTCCGAATATTTGCCGGCAATCCGTTCCACATGAGTGGTCGGCAAGCCGTAAGCAAAATCGGCGCCCATCTCTTCATTTACATTGGCCATTTGGTTAGGCTGTCCGCTGTTTGTTGGAGCATAACTTCGCTCGAATTCTTTTTTGTTCCCTCGGCGATACTCCTCTTCGTTGTCTCTCATGTGATCCATTGCCCTCACTCCTTCGGCTTAAAGGTGTGGCAGCAGGTCGCTGCGGACTGTACGGCTTGATCCTGATGATACAAACCGAGATCGTCTGCGGCAAACTCCGCGTCAAACGATTCGGAGGCATGCTGATCGATATCAATTTGAATCGCATTTGCGCCGCAGTTGTTGCCTTCCTTCCAGAAGCTGCAATTGGATACGCTGCAGGTTACGCCTTTTGGCATAAAAAAATCACCTCCGCTACTCATTGTCCCTCGAGCGGAAGTGATTCATTCTGCCTTATTTTTGTCCTTGCATGCGGCGTTGCGTCATATAGTCGCTTTCATAATAGGACAAATCGTCGCGTAGCTCTTCAAACACTTTCGATACGCCAAGCACTACATTGCGCGCTTCGCGAATCGGCTTGTATCTGAAACGGATGGCGTCTTGACCTGTGTACGCATAGCGGCCGTCCTCGGAGTAGCACTCGTTTTTCGGATAGAAAAAAGCATTTACGCAGTTGTGATAAACTTCGTAAAGAGCGCGCTCTCCATATTCCAAGTCGAAATTAGGTCTTCTTAGCAATACACCCATCTTTTCGACGGATACTTCCGAATAAACGAGTAGATGTCTAAGATCCGAAAGCAGACCTTTATAAAATAGTGCTGCATTTTCGCTTTTGTCTTCTCCGGTCAGCCCGGGCAAAGCATGTTCATTTAAGAATGGTTCTAGCTGTGCTACGGCTTCTTTTAGCTTTTCGCGCGTGGATTCAGTCAGCGCCTTTACATTCGTCGACGGCATGGTGGTAGATCCCCTTTCCTAATTCCAAACAAAAAAACTATAAACACCAACATCGTACCACAAATTTCATTGAAACGGTACTGATGATTCAAGAAATAGCCGCATAATTTATTGTCCAAATTCGGATTCTAAGGCGAAGAACCTTTGACCCGCTAAAGGTTAAACAGGAGGATGCCGCATGAAAAAATCAACTTGGATAACCGCATTTACCGTCATTGCCGTTGCGGCGCTGCTTATACCGGCTACGCCGTTTTTTGCGCCCGATCAAAAAAAGGAAATCCATCAAGCCGCTCCAAAACCGGTTCACAACGAGCAAAAGCTGAAGCTCGCCGCTTTGCAAAACGATATGAACGCTACGGCGCTGCTTATGGCGACTGAGGGCAAAAAGGACTTTAACCATATTTTATCCCGCAGCGGCCAATCTTCCGAAAAAGCAACGGATTCCATCGAAGCCCTTATGAAGGAGCATTCTCATATCGGTTATATTCATTGGATGGCTAACGGCAAAAATGTGCATCGCGGGAAACTGCCCCCTTCCAAAAATGATGCCGCAGCAGGCTACGTCAAAGAGGCCAAAGCCAAAACGGCGAGCGGCGCGTCTTATGAATCACAGCCGTTCATAGCCGCCGACGGAAGCCGTTACATCGTCCTTGGCGTGCCGGGCACTAAGGAAACAGGAGGTTCCGTCGTCGGCGTAGTCAAACAGGATATCGTCAAAGCGGTTGAACTGCACCAAAAACGAAACTTAAGACTTATTCCTTATCCTGCCGAAGGCAATTACCGAATCGAATCCGTAAAACCGAATTCCACAATCGATACAACGGTTCGCACCGGTGAAGACAACGGCAATGCAAGCCACTACCACGTTCGCGATGTTGTCGTCCATTTTTCGAAGCCGCTGACCAACAGGGATATGGACGTGATCCGAAAGGACATCGACATGGAATTGCATCAGCAAATCGGGGATACTTACGTCTTTCGTTCGAAACGAATGGAAACGAAAGAGCTCATCCATTATTTTCAGCAAAAATGGAACCCTCGTTTTGCCGAGCCGCATTATTTGTATTTGACAAATGAATCCAGCGACGCCGCTACTCCTATTATTCCGAATGACGCTTTGTATTCCCAATATCAGTGGAATTTGCCGTCCATTGAAGCCGAGAAGGGCTGGAGCGTATCTAAAGGAAACGAAGGCGTCATTATTGCCGTTCTCGATACCGGCGTTCAAAGCAATCACCCCGATCTAAAAGGCAGGCTCGTTGGCGGCACCAATATTGTGAGCAAGGATCAAGCGCCTGAAGACGATGTCGGCCACGGCACACATGTATCCGGGATCATTGGTGCTTCCGTCAATAACGGAGAAGGCGTAGCCGGCGTTTCCTGGTTCAACAAAATTATGCCGGTCAAAGTGCTTGACAGCAGCGGAGCAGGTTCCACTTATTCCGTCGCTCAAGGCATTATATGGGCAGTTGATCACGGGGCAAAAGTAATCAACATGAGCCTTGGCAACTATGCCGAAGCCGACTTCCTTCATGACGCCATCAAATATGCGTATGAGCGGGATGTTGTTCTTATTGCTGCAAGCGGCAATGACAATACGGAGCGTCCCGGCTATCCTGCCGCTTATCCGGAAGTATTTGCGGTAGGCGCAACCAACAACAAAAAAGAAAAAGCTTCCTTCTCGAACTACGGCGACTACATTGACGTAGCCGCGCCAGGGGACAGCATCGCAAGCACCTATCCTGGGAGCCAGTATGCGGCATTGTCGGGCACCTCTATGGCTAGCCCCCATGTGGCCGCGCTGGCGGGCTTGATCCGCTCCGTCAATCCGGAGCTTACAAACGAAGAAGTGATGGAAATTATGCGGGTTACTTCACGGGATCTTGGGCAAACCGGGAAAGATAAATATTTCGGTCATGGTGAAATCGATGTTGTGCAAGCGCTGAAAACAGCGTCCACCTATAACGGAGCGCTTCAAACTTTTCCACAGCAAATTAAACGTAAATTGGAACGGATAAACACGAAATAAGCAAAAAGGACGCTCAGCCATCATAGGATGGCGGGCGTCCTTTATTGTTTAAGAAGTGTAGGTCGTGCGGAAAGTTTGCCGTAAGCCGGGTTCTGTACTTCTAGTGGTGTAAACGGGAACGACCCTCCCACTGTGAAGCGACAATCATCTATCTAGGCCGTACATTGCTGAACGGCTCCAGCAACCAACCCGGACGCGCCTCGGGCTAAGGCTGCAGCCTCTAAAGCTGCGGCGTCCTCTCGGTCTTGCTCCAGATGGGGTTTACCAGGAACATAGTCACCTAAGCTCCTCGTGGTCTCTTACACCACGGTTCCACCCTTGCCTGTGCCGCGTAAAGCGGCCATCGGCGGTCCATTTCTGTGGCACTATCCTTCGGCTCGCGCCGACTGGACGTTATCCAGCACCCTGCCCTGTGGAGCCCGGACTTTCCTCTCGCAGCAACAAGGCTGCCAGCGATTGTCTGTCAAACTTTCCGATGCACGGTTAAGTATACAAGGTTTGGCCGGAAAGCTCAACCCTTGAGCTCTGCCTGTTTTGGTAGATCATTTCCATTATTTCTAAATAAATTGGAACGGTTCAGTCGAAAGCTTGGAATAAATCGCCTCTGTCGAAAATTTTCCTTCTTGCAGCTTTGCATTCAGCCAGTCCGCCACTTGCTGCTTCATCACTTTTTCGATGTTATGTCCTGCGTCGATGATGGTCATTCCTGCCGCAAGCGCATCATGAGCTGTATGGTAATCGATGTCGCCTGTTATAAGGACATCCGCGCCTGCAAATATCGCATGTCGGACGTATCTCGCTCCAGAGCCGCCAAGGACAGCCGCCTTGCGGAGCGGCCGATCAAGGTCGCCTACCACTCGGATCATCGGCACGTCAAACGCCGTTTTCAGCCTTTCAGCAAGTTCGCCTAAAGTTGCGGGCTGTTTCAGCTTGCCGCTGCGTCCAAGCCCAAACGATCTGCCTTTTAAATCGACTGGATACAAATCGTAGGCCACTTCCTCGTAAGGATGTGCTTTAAGCATCGCACTGACCGTTTTGCGGTGAATACTAAAAGGCACAATCGTTTCAATTCGAACCTCATCCACCTTTTCCAGCTTGCCTTGACTGCCGATAAAGGGCTGGCTTCCATCTCCAGGTTTGAACGTTCCCGTTCCTTTAATATTGAAGCTGCAGTTGTCATAGTTGCCGATTCCACCGGCCCCTGTTCGCCAGATCGCTTCTAAAACCGCTTCGTGATGGCTTTCAGGCACAAACACGACCAGCTTGAACAGCTTGTCGGTATGGACTTCCTCTAAGCAAACACGGCCTTTCTCTTCAATACCCGCTTGATCCGCGAGCCAATCGTTAATGCCCCCGTCGGCGACATCCAAATTGGTATGCGAAATATAAACCGCGATATCGTTTTTGATCAGCTTTTCATACAGCTTTCCTGCGGGAGTCGAAGTATCCAGCTTGGCGAGCGGCCTGAAAATAATAGCATGATGGGCAATAATGAGATTGGCACCTGCCGCTATCGCTTCCTCCACCACTTCATCCGTCACATCAAGCGCAATAAGAGCTTTGGAAATCGGCTTGCTTAAAGTGCCTAATTGAAGCCCTATTTTATCGTTTTCTACCGCAAAATGTTTCGGGGCTAGCTGCTCCATCAGCTGTACTAACGCAGCTCCGTTGATAAGCATGCAAGCACCTCCTCGATTCTTTTCATTTCCGCTTGAAACTGCTTCCTTTTTTCTTCCGCTTCCGGAAGCTCCGATGTGCCGATCTGTTTTGTAATCCGCTCTAGCTTTTGCAGCTCAAGCCTCCATTTTTTCAGCAAAACCTCAGTTGGCTGACGGAGCAAATACGGCCCCATTCGAAGCAGTACCGAATGCAGCATGCTTTGATCCCACGAAGTCAAGCCAAGAAACTCCGCACTGTACAAGCTTGCGTTCGCTTCCTTTGCACCGTTTTCCTTGCGGGCGTGAAGCACTTCGTATATTTTTCCGTCTTCCTCCAAAATGGATTCCGCCTTCAACTTCCAGCCCTTGTCGAGCAGCCAAGCTCTGACCTCGTCTTCGCCAACGTTTGGCTGAAGCACCAGCTCTGTTACGCCTTCCATCTTGCCATCCTGAAAACCGGCTTCCAAAATGCCGCTCATTAGGCTGCCGCCCATCCCCGCTATCGTGATCGTATCGGCTTCATCCTTCCCAAGCACGGCCAGTCCGTTGCCTTGACGAACAGAGAGCCTTGCGGTTAGGCCAGCGTCTGCGGCCTGTTTTTTGGCGGCCATATAAGGACCGCTGTTCAGCTCCCCCGCTATAGCTGAAGGGCTGACGCCGTTTTGCAGCAAATATACGGGAAGCAGCGCATGGTCGGAACCAATGTCCGCCACCCGGCTCCCTGGAGTTACATAATCCGCAATCCTTTGCAGACGTTTGGACAATTTAATCATTATGCTACCCACACCATCCATTGTTTGCGCAGGGCGAAGAGCAAACCTCCGCCAATTGCGATTTTAATTAACAGCTGCAGTTGCAGCCAAGCTAAGTCCTGTAAAACGACAATTGTATACAGTTCCGGCATAAACCATGCGAGCGAACATGTCACAAATAAAACGGCCGAAACGGCTTTTGTCCATCGATGAAAAAACCAACTGCTCCATCCAAACAATATAGCGAGCGGCATCCAAAACAATTGAACCTCATACCATACTTTCGTATCCGCAAACTTGTAAAGCATCCACCCGTAAAGAAGCAGAGCTGTCAGCCAACCACACAAATGCAGGACGTGAATTTTCGCCAAAATGCCGTAAACGATCCAAAATAAAGCGCATAACCCGAGAAGCCCCATCCTCCAGCCCCAGTGCTGCAGCTCATGCAATTCGAGCATATGAAGCCCGCCTCCCAGAAGCAGCATCATTCCAGCGCTGGTGAGCGTCAAGCCTAATGCCTCGCTGCGCCTGCGCGCTCGTATTCCCGCCCATAAAAAAGCCCCTACTCCGGCTGCTACGACGGCTATTTGCATTGCAGGATGAAAACGGCTAAAATAAAGCACAACGAAGGAAATTAAGGTAAAAGTTCCAAATGTAAGAAACCATTGTTTTCCTGTCGCCTTCTGTACGGCAGCAATCGCTTTGCCAACCGTACCTTCCGATGTGGCGGGCCGATGCGTTTCTTCTGGGTCCGAATACAGATTAAGCAAAAAGTCACAATATTGATCCGGCAGCAGCTTGCTTCGCCGCCAATAATCAATTTCTCGAACAATGGTTTGCTTGCGTTCCTGATTCATATAGCCGGCTTCCTCCCGCTCCCGATATATGCGCACATTGGAAAAAAGACCTCGCTGCAAGAGCAGTAAGGTCGTTAAGTCCATTCATTATTATTCGAGGAAATCTTTTAGTCGTTTGCTTCGGCTTGGATGACGAAGCTTCCGAAGCGCTTTTGCTTCAATTTGTCTAATCCGCTCACGTGTGACGCCGAATACTTTGCCCACTTCTTCAAGTGTTCTTGTACGGCCGTCATCGAGACCAAAGCGAAGACGCAATACATTTTCTTCCCGTTCGGTTAACGTATCAAGCACATCTTCAAGCTGCTCTTTCAAAAGCTCATAAGCTGCAGCATCGGCAGGAGCCAGAGCTTCCTGATCCTCGATAAAATCGCCCAAATGAGAGTCGTCCTCTTCGCCGATTGGCGTTTCCAGGGATACCGGCTCTTGCGCGATCTTCATAATTTCCCTTACTTTTTCCGTGCTGAGCTCCATCTCAACCGCAATTTCCTCTGGAGTTGGTTCGCGCCCCAGCTCTTGCAGCAATTGACGGGATACGCGAATAAGCTTATTGATCGTCTCCACCATATGAACCGGAATCCGGATGGTGCGAGCCTGATCGGCTATCGCGCGCGTGATGGCCTGGCGAATCCACCAAGTCGCATACGTACTGAATTTAAAGCCTTTTTGATGGTCGAACTTCTCAACTGCTTTGATAAGGCCCATATTGCCCTCCTGAATTAGATCCAGGAACAGCATTCCCCTACCTACGTAACGCTTCGCAATACTGACCACGAGCCGTAGATTCGCTTCCGCGAGCCTGCGTTTCGCTTCCTCGTCCCCATTTTCAATCCGAATGGCAAGTTCAATCTCATCATCCGCCGAAAGAAGCGGAACACGCCCAATTTCTTTTAAATACATCCGAACCGGATCGTTAATTTTAATGCCTGGCGGCAACGCTAGATCGTCGTCGAAATTAAAATCGTCGCTTTCCCTCTCTGTCTCCTCACTGGAAGCTCGGAGCGGGTTTTCTTCTTCGCTTTCGTTAAGCACCTCGATACCATGGTCGTCAAGCTGCTCAAAAAATTCATCAATCTGTTCCGGATCTTGATCAAAAGGAGATAATTTCTCCATAATTTCTTTATACGTCAAGGAGGATCTTTTCTTTCCGTGCTCAATAAGCTGGTCTTTGACCTGATCCAGCTTTTGTTCCGTATCCAGTTCCGTATGTTGATCGTTCGCCATATTCCGACTCCCTCCTCCCTAGAACTTCACGAGGTCAACCTTTCAGTTGTCTCTCTAGGGCAATAATCTCAAGACCTAATCGCGCTGCCAATAAGGCGTCGCCAGCACGCTCGGCACGTACCATTTCTTCTTTTTTGCTTTCAACAATCCGAAGCTGCGGCATTTTCAAAATCGATTCAATGTAAGCTTCCATGATCGATTCATCAAAAGGAAAATCCCCATCCATCATCAAGATGGATGACGCTGTTTCCTCCAAACGATCGTCACTCAGCGTTTCAATAAACCGGGCGGCGTCCGGATCGTAACCGCCTGCATAATAAGCATATAAATAAGCAGCAAGCGCTGCATGATCCTCTACATTAAAGGAATCGCCAATTCGTTCGTGAACAGCTCCTGCCACTTCCCGATCCCGCATCATGACATGCAGCAATCTTCGTTCCGCGTACGCATAAGCCGGCAGAAGTTTAGGCGCTCCGGGCTTACGGCGCTTTTCATTCCTACCATTATTCCACGAATTGACGTTATTATCCCTTTGCGGTCCCTTTTTTTGAAGTTCCGTTCTAATCCCGTGACAATCCTGCTTAAGCGAATCCAGCGAGATGTCGAATTCACGGGAAAGCTCCTTCAAATAAACTTCACGCTCCGTTGAGGAATCCAGCTCCGCCACGATTCCTACTGCTTCCATCAGATAGTTTTTGCGACCCTCTTCTTTTAGCAGTATATGGTTTTTCCTAGAATATATAAGCTTAAATTTTGTAACAGAAACGGGCTCGTCCATAATTTCGCGTAAATAAGCGTCTGGTCCGTGCTCATTTATAAATTCGTCAGGATCTTTTCCTTTTGGCAACATGGCGATCTCCACCTTGAGCCCGGCTTTTTCCAAAAGCGGTATGGACTTGGAGGCGGCCGCTTGACCAGCATCGTCGCCGTCGTAACAGAGCAAGACCGTATCGGCAAGCCGCTTTAACATAAAGCAATGCTCCTCCGTCAGCGCCGTGCCCATCGTCGCCACTCCATTTTTTACACCGGCGTTCCAAGATTGGATGACATCCATGAAGCCTTCGTATAATACAATTTGTTTACTTTTACGAACGGCGGGCTTTGCATGATGCAAATTATAAAGCATTTTGCTTTTTGTAAACAGCATCGTTTCCGGGGAATTTAAATATTTCGGCTGACCCTCCGTCACAATCCGCCCGGCGAAGGCCGAAGCTTTGCCGTTGCCGTCCCATAAAGGAAACATAACGCGGCCGCGAAACCGATCCACATATCCGCTTCCGTCATGTTTGGCCGACAGCAATCCGCCCTTTTCGAGCAATACAGGGTCAAACCCTCTCCCCGTCAGAAAACGAGTCAGTACATCCCATTCCTCCGGCGCATAACCGATCATAAAATGATCGATTAAACGATCATTCAGCCCTCTATCGCGCAAATATTGCTTGGCTCCGTCCCCTTGCTTCGTATTGTTCAGCAAGTAATGATAAAATTTAGTGGCCAGCTCATGCGCTTCGACAAGCTTCAGGCGGTCAGGATCGACTGCCGGTCCTCTTCCGCCCTCTTGCATCCAAGTAACGGGAATATTCGCTTCTTCCGCAAGAATTCTCACCGCCTCAGGAAAGGAATAACCTTCCATCTCCTCTACGAAACGGATAACGTTGCCGCTCTTGCCACAGCCATAACAATGGAAAATCTGCAGCTCCGGCGTAACCGTAAACGAAGGCGTTTTCTCCGAATGAAACGGACACAACCCCTTCATATATTTGCCTTGCTTTGAGAGATGAACATATTTCCCGACCGTTTCCACAATGTCATGACGCTTTCGAACAGCATCTATGACTTCTTCCGGTATTTTACCGTTTGTCATGGTCCATCACCGCCAAAGCAGGAGAAATCTACAGACTTTATAAGGATTCTAAAATAATATTCGCTAAAGGTCATGTTTCTCCTGCTCAATTTGCAAAACTTTTGTCAACTTTTGTTGAAAAGAATTCCGATCCGCCAAAGTCATGGCCCGAGGACCCCTGCTTCTGCCCCCGCTTCGCCTTATTCTAGCGCTTTCGTGCCTTCTTTCCATCAAATAGTCAATGTTCCCGTCCGTATATTGCTCGCCTCGCGGAGAAAGAACGATGGCCCCTTTGCCAAGCGCTATGCAGGCCAAGCCGAAATCCTGTGTCACCACGATATCGCCGGACTTCATATGGTTCGCAATATACAAGTCGACCGATTGGCTGCTGCGGTCTACTTGAATTGCAGTTACACCTTCCATGTCCGCCATACGATGATCGTGAGAAGCCACCATAAAAACAGGAACTTCAAACAAATTGGCTGTTTGCGCAATTTCAGCTTTAACGGGACATGCGTCCGCATCCACAAGAATAGTTGGCATCCGATTTTGATTCATGACTCACCGCTCGACGTCATAGTTTTCAGCAATTTAATATTTAGTATATACTTTTGCCGCCGAACCATCCGAGGCAATCCCGTCTACTGACGGCGCACATACTCCATAATGAGGCTTGCCGTTTCCTCCACCGCTTTGTGCGAAACGTCAATGACCACGCAATCCAGTTGCTTCATCAAATTTTCCGCATACAGCAGCTCTTTTTCAATGCGGTCCGTCGTGGCATAAGATGCTGTATTGGGCAATCCAAGCGCTTTAAGCCTTTCTTTGCGGATGACGTTTAAATAAGAAGTATCGATGGTAAGACCGATAATTTTATGTTTCGCAATTTTAAACAGTTCATCCGGCGGCTTAAGCTCAGGCACCAAAGGCACGTTGGCTACTTTGAACTTCTGATGGGCCAAATACATGGACAACGGCGTTTTGGATGTGCGAGATACGCCAACCAGAACAATATCGGCTTTCAGCACGCCCGAAGTATCTCTTGCATCGTCATATTTGACAGCAAATTCAACAGCCTCCACCTTGCGGAAATAATCCGCATCAAGCACATGGTTTAGACCGGGCTCCTGCCTCGACTTTCTGCCGGTACGATTCTCCAGCGTTTCGATAAACGGACCGAGCAGATCGATCGCTGTAATTCCGCTGCTCTCCGCAAGCCGCCTCATACATTCTCTTAAATGAGGAATAACGAGCGTATAAAGCACTATCGCGTTCGACAGCTTAGCTTGTTCCTTCACTCTCTCCAGCGCGGATTCATCCGTAATAAAGGGCGTTCTGCGGATTTCGGCTTGGATGGGATGGAATTGCGCAATTGCCGCTCGAACAACTAGCTCGCCCGTATCGCCTGCCGCATCGGATACGACATAAACAATAACTTCCGGCTTTCTGTCGCCTTGTTCCATAATTATCGCCCCTCCTTCTGCATCACTGGATTGAAGGTTACGCCCATACAAGCTTCGAGAAGTCAGCGACAAGAGCAATATCATTGGAGATGCCAGTCAGCGTCGCCAAACGGTTCGCTTTTACTTTCTCCTCTGGAGCCATAACCATTACGCTGTCAAAATAAGCCTGAATAGATGGCGAAAGCGCCGCCAGCGACTTTAATGCCGAATCTATATCGCGTTCGTTCACAGCACTCTGGAAATCGGCTCTGCCGCCCAGCCATGCTTCATACAGCTTGCTTTCTGCCGCTTCCGCAAACAATGCAGGGTCAACGGACGTATCGCCGCCCGATTTTGCCGCAAGATTGCAAACCCGATTAAGCTGTTCAACCACAAGCTTGAATTCCGCTTTGTCCTCACCCGCAGCCAGAGCTTGAACAGCGGCAGCCCGGTTAGCCGTAAGCTTCAAATGGTGGAAGCCCGCAGCCATTACCGCGTCTATAACGTCATAACGGATCGCGCTTTCGGATAGCCAGTTTTTGATCCGCAGCGAGAAAAAGTCCGCAAGGTCTTTACGAATATCATCGCCCGTACGTTTCAATCCTCTTGCCTCATGTACAGAAATGGCAATGTCATACAATTCGCTCAAGCCCATTTTCAAATCAAAAGCGAGCATAATTTGTACGATACCTGCCGCTTGTCTGCGCAGCGCATAAGGATCTTGGGAACCTGTCGGAACGATTCCGATGGAGAAACAGCCTACGATCGTATCGATTTTATCAGCCAAGGATACGATAGCTCCAGTGAGCTGAGACGGCACACGATCACCAGAGAAACGAGGCTGGTAATGTTCGTTGACGGCTTTGGCCACCGCTTCCTTTTCGCCCAGTTTGCGAGCGTAGTCTTCTCCCATAATGCCTTGCAGCTCCGGAAACTCATAAACCATTTGGGAAACAAGGTCAAATTTGCAAATTTGTGCGGCGCGTGCGGCGTCCTGCAAAGTTTCCTCATTCACTCCAAGCTGAGCCGCTATCGATTTGGCAATAGACGTAATCCGTCTTACTTTTTCGGCAACCGTGCCAAGCTCTTCGTGGTAAACGATCGTCTCCAGCCTCGATAGTGCGCGGTCAATGGTCAGCTTATGATCTTCCTCGTAGAAAAATTTGGCGTCCGACAGCCTAGCGCGAAGCACTTTTTCATTGCCTTTCGCCACAAGCTCGATCGATCGCAAATCGCCGTTGCGGACCGTCACAAAAAACGGAAGCAGCTTGCCGCTTTCATCCAGTACCGGGAAGTAACGCTGATGCTCTCTCATCGACGTAATGAGAACTTCTTGCGGAATGTTCAAAAAGGCAGGATCAAACGTGCCATAAAGAGCATTCGGATATTCAACAAGGAAAAGGACTTCCTCAAGCAAATCCTCTTTAACCGCAATCGTCCACTTTTTCTCATTCATCAAGTCGTCCAGCTGTTTCACAATTAAAGCTTCGCGCTCTGCAACATCGACGATAACTTGCTGAGCTCTAAGCGCTTCTACATACTGGCCTGGCTCGCCAATAACCGTTTCTTCGCCCAAAAAGCGATGGCCGCGCGAAATGTTGCCCGTAGCGACACCTGTAATTTCGAACGGAACAACTTCGCTGCCGAATAATGCAACTAGCCAACGAATCGGACGAACGAAACGAAGCTCATGACCGCCCCAACGCATATTTTTCGGGAAGGACATCGAGGTGATAAGACCGTTTAAGCCCTCCGACAAAATACTTGCCGTATCAGCGCCGATGCTGCTTTTTCTCGCATAGACGTACTCCACGCCCGCAAGCTCCGCGAAATACAGCTCTTCCGGCTCTACGCCTTGACTGCGAGCAAAGCCAAGCGCCGCTTTGCTCCAATTGCCCGCATCATCTTGAGCAATTTTGCGGGAAGGGCCTTTAGCTTCCTCATTGCTGTCCGACTGCTTATCCGCCACATCGCGAACGAGTACAGCCAAACGGCGCGGCGTTGCAAAAGATTCCACGGCACCGTGCTCAATGCGCGATTCCGTCAGCCATTTTTCCACCTTGTCCTTCAATTGGTTCATAGCGCCTCGCACGAAACGGGCAGGAACCTCTTCCAAACCGATTTCCAGCAGCAAATCTTTAGTCATTTTGCTCCACTCCTTTCTTAAGCATCGGGAAGCCGAGCCGTTCTCTTTCTTCTAAATACGTAGCCGCACACTGACGGGCCAAGTTTCTAACGCGCGTAATATAACCTGTTCTTTCCGTTACGCTAATGGCTCCTCTTGCATCTAGCAAGTTGAACGTATGCGAACATTTCAGCACATAGTCATAAGCCGGGAACACCAAATTATGCTCCATCGTGCGTTTTGCCTCTTCTTCATACATATTGAACAGCGTGAACAACATAGCCGTATCCGACGTTTCAAACGTATATTTGGAATGCTCGAACTCAGGCTGAAGGAACACGTCACCGTATGTAACGCCTTCCACCCACTCCAGGTCGAATACATTTTCTTTCTGCTGGATATAGGAAGCTAGACGCTCCATGCCGTAAGTAATTTCAACCGCAACCGGGTTAGCGTCGATACCTCCGACTTGCTGGAAATAAGTAAATTGGGTAATTTCCATGCCGTCGAGCCATACTTCCCAGCCAAGGCCCCATGCGCCGAGAGTTGGAGACTCCCAGTTGTCCTCGACAAAACGGATGTCATGATCTTTGGCGTCAATGCCTAGACGCTTCAAGCTCTCCAAATAAAGCTCCTGAATATTGTCGGGGGACGGTTTCAAAATCACTTGAAATTGATGATGCTGGTAAAGACGGTTTGGATTTTCCCCATAACGTCCGTCGGATGGCCGACGGGAAGGCTCAACATAAGCTACATTCCACGGCTCCGGGCCGATGGAGCGCAGAAATGTCATCGGATTCATCGTTCCGGCGCCTTTCTCTACGTCGTATGGCTGAACCAAGATACATTTCTGTTCTGCCCAGAACTGTTGAAGCGTCAAAATCATGCCTTGAAAATTCATTCCGCTCGACTCCTTTTTCTCAAAACTAATGGTTCCAGAGCAACGTTTATTGGCAAGCAAAAAAGCTCCCGCCTCTACGTCTGCTGCCAGACATAGGGACGAGAGCTGTACATTCCCGCGGTTCCACCCTACTTGGCCGTCTAACTCATAAGACGACCCGCTTTGTTCGCTAGAACTCCGGAGCGCCTTTCATCACGATTGTCCAACCGGGCTTTCACTATCCCCGATTCGCTGAGCTTGTCGACACATCATCATTACTTTCTCCATCATAGTCCCATATTCATATTTTCATATTCTATTCAAATCAAAGACAAAAGTCAAACGAATTTATCGAGCTGATCCAAAAAATGACGCGATTTCAAATGAAGCCCCATTTGAGCGTCCATAAGCGCACGCATGCATTTCTTCAAGTCAGCTTTAGTTTCATCTTTCACCGTAATGGAGCCAAGCCTGCGCAAATCCATTCGTTTGAACAGCTTTAACAATTTATGTACGCCTTCGCTAAGCGCAATTGAGCCCGCATCCCTGTTTCCGCATTTGGAGCATAACACTCCGCCTCCATGCGGCGACAACCTGAACGGCGCAACCCGATTGCCGCAGCCGATGCATTCATCCAGTTCGGGCAAATATCCGGCAAGATCGAGTATTCTCATCTCATACACATGGGATACGATTTGCGGATCTTTGCCTTCTTTGAAAGCGGTGAAACAAGCTTTCAGCTGTTCAAAATAGAAGCTGCTCGGCTCATCCTCTTGCAGCGTTCGATCCGTCAGCTCCGCTGCATAGGAGGCATAGGCGGATAGATCAAGATGCATACGCAAATCATGGTGAGACTCAATGATCTCACCATGATTTAACGTTCCGAGGCCATGGCTGCGGAAATATTGGAATTCGCCGTATGTAAAAGGCTGAGACATTGCTCCATGTCTGCTCTTCACCTTTTTTGCTCCGCGAATAAGTACTCCCGCCTTACCGTTTGTACGGGTGAGCAGAGTGACAATTTTGTTGTTTTCCCCGTAATCCATACTGCGAATGACGATTCCTTCCACGCGATGAAGCATATCCGGCTCTCCCCCATGAAACCAGCCTTGCCAGCCCCGCTTAATCTTCCCTTATTCATTACTCCAAGTCGTCCATTATCGCAAATTCCTCGTCTTGTCCTAATGGCGCTTCCTGATCTATGGATGCAACGGTTTGATCCATTTCCTTATAAAGCATGAAGGACTCGACATCTCCGGTCAATGTAAAATACTTCCACGAAAAATTTCGCATTCGTATTCATCCCTTTCCGCCTCGGAATGCTGCTCCAGACAGTATTAGAATGCGATAATTTTCCCCTTCGTATCCTTAGAAAAAAACGTCAGTCGTTGCGGAAGCCTAAATCTTTAAGCACTCGATCTTGGTTGCGCCAATCCTTTTTCACTTTGACCCATAACTCCAAAAAGATGCGGGAACCAAGCAAAGCCTCAATATCTTTGCGCGCTTGCTTGCCAACCTCTTTTAGGAATTCGCCGCGTTTGCCGATAACGATCCCCTTTTGAGAGTCGCGCTCTACAAAAATAACGGCTCCGATATAAACAACGCCGTTTTCCTTCACTTTCATGTCTTCAATCGCAACGGCAATGGAATGCGGCACTTCTTCCCGCGTCATATGAAGAATCTTCTCGCGAATAAGCTCTGCGCACACAAACTGCTCAGGGTGATCCGTAATTTGGTCGGCCGGATAATATTGCGGACCCTCAGGCAAATAACGGGACAGCTGCTCCAAAAGCGTATTGACATTGTTGCCTTGCAAAGCCGAAATCGGCACGATTTCCGCAAAATCATGAAGCTCATTGTATTGCGTAATCATAGGAAGCAGCTTTTCCGGCTCTACTTTGTCGATTTTGTTCATGACGAGAAAAACCGGCGTTTTTACTTTTTTCAGCTGCTCAATAATAAATCGGTCGCCGCCTCCGAGACCTTCGGACGCATCGATTAGAAATAAAGCCGCTTCCACTTCCTTAAGCGCGCTTTCCGCCGTTTGCATCATGTAATTGCCAAGCTTCGATTGAGGCTTGTGTATGCCTGGCGTATCCAAAAATACAATTTGGGTGTCGTTCGTCGTATAAACGCCATGAATTTTGTTTCTAGTCGTTTGCGGCTTATCCGACATAATGGCGATTTTTTGGCCGATCAAATGATTCATCAGCGTAGATTTCCCCACATTCGGCCTGCCGATAATGGCTACAAAGCCGGAACGAAATCCTTTGCCGCTGCGATCGTTGTTTGTTTGACTCATTGCTCTTTTTGCTCCTCCTTGTGTAAAGACAACGGGGTAAACGCCCCCGGCAACAGCTCCGCTACGCTTAAAACGGACCATTCCCCTTGCAAATTGCCCATAATAACCGGCATATCCGGCTCGCAAAGCTCCACCAGCACTTGTCGGCATACGCCGCAAGGAGTGATAGGCCCATCTGTATCTCCCATAACCGCGATAGCTTTGAAGCTGCGAGGCTCTTTGCCATCGGCAATCGCTCTGTACAACGCCGTTCGCTCCGCGCAATTGGTTGGACTGTAAGCCGCATTTTCCACATTGCATCCGTAATGAACCTCGTCATCGCTCCCTAGCAGCGCAGCCCCTACTCGAAAGCCGGAATAAGGCACGTAAGCGCGCCGCATAGCTTCCCTCGCGGCGCGCAACAATTGTACATATGATTGTTCAGTGAGGCCTTTGAATTCCATCAGCAGCACTCCTCTTCTAAGATGTTTGATCTTTATTTTATCAGCTTAAGAGCACTTTCCACAATGGGGGGCCAAGCACGAT
Organism: Paenibacillus sp. GCM10027627; assembly: GCF_042675505.1. NCBI lineage: Bacteria > Bacillati > Bacillota > Bacilli > Caryophanales > Paenibacillaceae > Paenibacillus > Paenibacillus sp. GCM10027627. Next base: position 435,241 of record NZ_JBHTHB010000001.1, on the reverse strand, counting down.
TCCCCCGATTGCAATGGCGCCGAACGTCGCTACAAGTACGGCGCCCGCCGCAACGTCTTTGGCGGCTTTCGCCAGCGGATGGCGCTGTGGGCTTGCCAAATCAACAACCTGCTCAATTGCCGTATTAAGCATCTCGGCACTGATGACGAGCGTAATGGCAAAAACAATTAAGCACCATTCCACCAACCCAAGCTGCAAATACCATCCAAGCAAAGCGGTCAACACGGAAGCGGCACAATGAATTTTCATATGCCTCTGCGTCCTGACCGCAAACGCGATTCCCGACAACGCATGGCTGACGCTGCGAATAAACTTGATCATATTATCTGGTCAGACCGGCCTGCTGCAGCACCGCTTCTTGTTTCCCCGTCATGACGGCTTCCGCTTCATCGTCCTGATGATCATAGCCGATCAAGTGTAGAAATCCATGCACAAACAGAAATCCGATTTCGCGTTCCAGCGAATGCCCGTATTCTTCACTTTGGGCTGCTGCGCGTTCGACGGAAATAATAATGTCCCCCAGCATGCCGGATAGCGGGTCCACTTCATCTTCGCTGTCCACCTCGAAAATAATGTCAAGCTCGTCCGCCCCGTCTTCCTGCATCGCAAACGACAAAACGTCCGTCGGGCGATCGATGCCGCGATATTCGCGATTCAACGAATGAATGCCCTCATCATCGATGAAAGTAAGCGCGACCTCACCGTCCGTTATTCCTTCGGCTTCTCCCGCAAGCTGCAGAAGCTCCGTCAATTTCTCGATCCAGCTCTCTGGGATGTCCAGTTTGTCCTGTTCATTGCTCCAATCCAATTGCAAGCTCATTGTGCTCATATACGCCCTTTCGTTTTGACATCGTCCGGATACTCAATGCGAGAGTGGAAAATGCCGATAATGCTTTCTTTAAGCGACTGTGCGATTTTGTCGAGTTCCTTAAGCGTCAAGTCGCATTCGTTGTATTGATTGTCGTCCAAACGGCTTTTAATAATTTTGTTGATCATCGCCTCGATTTGCTCGACCGTTGGATTGCGCAAACTGCGAACCGCCGCTTCCACACAATCCGCAATACCGACAACAGCCGCTTCCTTTGACTGGGCTTTCGGCCCTGGATAACGGAAATCGTCCTCAGTATAGGTTGGCTCTATACCCTGCTCTTCCGACTGTTTAAGCGCCTTATGATAAAAATACTTTAAGGAAGTCGTCCCGTGATGCTGCTCGGCGATATCTCTAATCGACCTCGGAATGTTATGGGCTTTCAACATTTCCACGCCATCGCGGGCATGGGCTACAATAATCGATTTGCTTAATTTCGGATCAATCGTATCATGCGGATTTTCAATGTTCGTTTGATTTTCAATAAAATAGTTCGGACGTTTTGTTTTACCGATATCGTGATAAAACGACCCTACCCGGCACAAAAGCCCGTCCGCTCCAATCGACTCCGCCGCCGCCTCCGACAAATTGCCGACCATTACGCTATGATGATAAGTTCCCGGCGTTTCCGTAAGCAGCTTCCGCAGCAGCGGATGGTTCGGATTGGACAGCTCCACAAGCTTGAGTGCGGACAATATGCCAAACGTCACTTCAAAAAATGGCATAAGACCGATAACGAGCACGGCCGTCAGCAAGCCGCTTGCAAATGCAAAAGCGACGGAATAAATAAACGGCATCCGATCCAGCTGCTCCGTCATCATAAGGATCGCAAAGACCGACAATGAACCGAACAGACTGACCATTATGCCGGCTTTCAAAATCGTCGATCTTTGGCTTGCCCGATGAATCGAAAACATCGCGGCGAGCGATACGACGATAATAAAGAAGCCATATTTGAAATCAAACAGCGTGCTGGAGCTAGTGTTTAGTACTATGCTTCCAACAATGGCAAAAATAAATGAGCTGATAATCGCAAGATGCAAATCCAGCAAAAGCGTAATCAGCATCGCGCCAAGCGCCGCCGGAGCCAAGTAGCCTGCATACGGTGCTGTGTCCGTTTGGGTAAAAGCGATAATTTCGATCGTTATAATATTAATCAAAAAGATCAGCCACAGCATCAGCAGCTGGGAATTTCCATATTTCGGCTTGATCCCGTTAATGCCGCCAGACTGATGCAAATAAGCATACAGCGCAACAAGAAGCATAATGGACAAAATGAGCAATCCCGCTTGCGGCCAAAAATTCCGTTTGTCATGCAGCAAGTTGGAATCCGACAATAGCTTGTACATTTCAGGCGAAATGGTTTGGCCTCGTTTTACGATAATGTCGCCTTCCTTAAAAATAACGGGTTGCGTGTTTTGTTTGGCGAGCGTCTTGGCTTCTTCCGTCGCTTCCTTATCGAAGAATCGGTTCGGCATAATCGAAAACCGAGCCAGCTCCTGCACAATCTCTCTGGCCGTACGATTCGTTAACGTACTGGCATTGACCAGTTCCGCCACCTGAGTCCGCGCGGTCTCCGCTTCCCTAAGCGGCTCGTTCATCAGCTTTTTGACGATGTCTCTTGCAACCGAACGCATTTCTACCAACTGCTCGGAAGTAAGCTGAGGCATTTTGTAAAAGGTTTCTAAAGGAATGTCATATTGCTGTTCCTTCGCCACTCTTGCCATCTCGTCGAGCAAGGAATCGTTGTACATGCCGTTGCCTTTGCTCACCTTGACAAAGTTATCAATATACTCGACATAACGCCGCGGAAATTCCCTCTCGTAAACTTCGATTTTATCTTGTTTTGTCATTTGATCGTCTTTGTTCAACTGCTCAATGCGATACAAAATTTGCTCTACCAGCGTTTCGCTTTTCAGAACGACAATGCTATAGTTGTCTTCAATCCGGCCCGCCGCTTCTTCCTCCGCTTGTCTGGTCGCCTTTTCGTCCTTGATCTGGAAAGGAGCTTTAATATCCTTCTCGCTGATCGAGCCTTCCGAAATATCGTAGGTTTCAGGAATGACATGCGGCGCTAGACTGAAATAGAAGAGCAGCACGAACATGGACATGAGTATCCATCTAACGGCAGGACTTTGTCTCCAGCCCGCTGGAATCGCTGGCCTTCCGGTTCCCTGTTTGCCCGTTTCCTTCTGGCTCATGCGGCAACCATCCCTCTCTAGGCTTTATTCTCGGCATCCCAATTATAAGCCACAATGATCTTCTGCACCAAAGAGTGACGAACGACATCGCCTTCGGTAAAGAAAATCAGACCGATTTCTTCAATATTTTTTAATATGCGCTGTGCCTCAATCAATCCCGACGTTTTGCCCCTTGGCAAATCGATTTGGGTGACGTCGCCGGTAATGACCATCTTCGAGCCGAAGCCTAGCCTCGTCAAAAACATTTTCATCTGTTCGGGAGTCGTATTTTGAGCTTCGTCCAAAATAATAAAGGAGTCGTCTAGCGTGCGTCCCCGCATATAAGCAAGCGGAGCGATTTCAATGAGTCCGCGCTCCATCGCTTTTACCGTTTGGTCCGGTCCAAGCACATCATGCAAGGCGTCGTAGAGAGGCCTTAAATACGGATCAACTTTCTCTTGCAGATCGCCCGGCAAAAATCCTAAGTTTTCTCCCGCTTCTACGGCTGGCCTTGTTAAGACGATCCGTTTGACGGAACCTTCCTTAAGCGCGGCAACCGCGAGGACGACCGCCAAATACGTTTTCCCCGTTCCCGCTGGCCCGATCCCAAAGACGATATCCTTTTTCCGTATTGTCTTTACATAATGACGCTGCCCTATCGTTTTTACTAATATTTTTTTGCCGCGAAACGTCGTGGCCACTTCTTTTTTAAACAGATCGAGCAGCTCTTCCGCCTGCATATCCCTAGCAAGCTCAAGGGCATAAGCGACGTCGCGCTCGGTAGGCGTATATCCGCCTCTAACAAGCTGAAGCAATACCCGGTACATTTGTTCCAAAGATTCTGTTTCTTTAGCCGATCCCGTAATGGAAATTTCCGCTTCGCGAGAGCTGATGACAGACTCCACGCTTCCTTGCACTAGCTTCAAAAACCGGTCCTGCGGTCCGAATACCGCAAGTCCTTCTGCCGCATTTTCAAGCGGGACTTTTATTGTTTTCGTTTCAATTTGCAACAATTCTCAATCTCCCTGCATCTGGACTAGTGGCATTTCCTGTACGATAGATTGATCCACTTCAAAAAGAACTTTCATATAAACTTTACCATTGTCCGCCTTTTCATGCAAAACAATTTCGCTTACGATGACAGCGTCCGCTCCCGCTTTATCCAGTACATCCGCCTTCGCTTGAAGCAGCCCCGTTTCTCTCGCTTCCTCTTCCGTCAACGTTCTTTCCTGAATATCCGTCTCCATCGCAGTCGCTTTCATTCTGCCAATTGGAAGCGACCATTTGCGCCAAGCCAGCTTCTCTTCTTTCACAATCGTCTCCGATTGTCCGAACTTGCTTTTTCCAAAGCCGCTCAGTTGCAAGGCTCGATTGCCGATGACGGCATACCATTTAGCCCGTTTTTCCCCGGTATACACCTTCGTTGTTTGGGTGAGCGGAGACTCGATATTGTATTCGTACCAAACGAGACCGCGTACAATGCCTTCTGCCACGACGGTGCGGGAGTTCGTCTCCGAGCCGATAATGCCTGATATAAGAGTTTGTCCTTTTTTGACCCGCGTATTTTTTCGGACGACCGGCTTGCCCTTTTCCGCTACGATTTGGGTAACGATGCTGTCAGCCGACGCAACGAGATGGCGCGGGTTTTGGAGCGGCGGACGATCCGGTTTAGTCATTTCAACGACCTGGATACGGACTTTAGTCCCCTTTTTTTCGACGCCGACCCAAGTTGTGCCGGGCAATGTTTGAACCAGCTTCTTCGAAATCACATCCGCATTTTGCAGCCGGAACGACCATTGCAAAGGAAATACGCCTTCCGCTTTGGCCGCTGCAAGCACTTGGTCCTCCGTCAGCTTGACATTCCCTTCGACTTCGATATCCCAAACAAGGGAAGACAACATCAAGATGATAGCGAAAAACAACGCGATACCGCCGGTAAACCAAAGTCGGCGCTCCGCTTTCACAAGCCAAAACGGGAGCCCTTTCCTTTCCGTCACATGAACTCTACAGCCTGTCTCTTTTAAATACGGCCGAAGCCGGAAAAAGTCGCTGACGGATAATTCAAATTGAAGCAGCCCCTTGCTTGTCCACCGGATGGCAGACAGGCCTAGTCCTCCGGCCATAGCCCTATTGACCAGCTCCTCCGGCTGGCCTCCCCGCGCTTGTACGACCACGACACCCTTCAGCCAATGCACGCCTTGTCCCTTCAATTTATACCCCTCCTAAGCGGTTATGGAAACAGTTGAATATTCGTAATAACGCCTTCGATAAACACTTCCTCTGTCCAAATCGTCCGAATGACAAGCGCACTGCCCGTCACCTCAAGCTCCCCTTTGCTTAGTGCGAGGCGAAGCTTTTCGCTGGAAAAATGGACAACCCCTCTATGATTTTCGATATATAGCTGCCGGTCTCCGATCATCGTAAGCCTTGGCAAGTCGTATACGACATCTTGTGGCATATCCAGAAGCTCGGCCGTCATCTTATGGAATTTACGTTTCAAATGGCGCATGGATGAATCAGGGCCTCCTCCAAAATGACAAAATCAACTTTCAACCTAAACGGCATAAGCGCAAAAATGACGCTATCGGTGTTATACCAAAATATGCGGCGGGGGCGGCAATTATGTAAAACCTTCCAACAGAGGAATGGGCACTTTAAAAAGAAACGCAAAAAAACACCCCTAAAAAGGGGTGTTTTGTGTCCGCACGTTTTGCTATTGCAGAAATTGTTGTACCGCTTGGCTTACTAGTTTACCGTCTGCGCGCCCTTTCGTTTTGGGGATGAGGGCGCTCATCACTTTCCCCATATCGGCTTTGGAAGAAGCACCGAGTTCATGGATGGTCTGCCTTACTATCTCTTGAATCTCTTCTTCAGTCAGCTGCTCGGGAAGGTATTGACTAATAATTTCAATTTCTGCTGCAAGACCTGTTACCAGATCATCGCGGCCGGCTTTTTTAAATTCTTGGAGGGAATCTTTACGTATTTTGATTTCACGACTTAATATATCAAGCACCTCATTGTCTTCAAGGGGCCGTTTTAGATCAATTTCCAAGTTTTTAGCTGCCGCACGCATCATACGAATGGTGGAGAGCTTGAACTTGTCCTGACTCTTCATGGCTTGCTTCATATCGTCGTTCAATCGTTCGCTCAGGTTCATTATGGAAGGATCCTCCTAAAACTTTCTCTTACGCGCAGCCTCGGACTTTTTCTTGCGCTTAACACTTGGCTTTTCATAATGCTTGCGTTTTTTCACCTCAGCCAAAACACCGTCTTTAGCGATGGAACGTTTAAAGCGGCGAAGCGCAGCATCAATAGTTTCGTTTTTGCGAACTTTAGTTTCAGACACCAGTTTTCCCTCCCTCCGAAACAGACCGTCCAGAGCTATAACACGGTTTATCAAACTTCATTATAAAGTAAACCAAAACCACGTGTCAACTTCTCTTAGGTTGCCAATAATCCACTGAGCTTTTTGCCGCCCAGCAAATGGATATGCAGGTGGTAGACGACTTGTCCGCCCTCGCTGTTTACGTTGTTGACCAAGCGGTATCCCGCCTCAGCGATTCCCTGCTCCTTGGCAATTTGCCTTGCCACCGCGAACAATTCGGCGATCAGCGCCCCGTCTTCCTCCGCAACGTCGTTCATCGTAGGAATATGCTTCTTAGGGATAATCAATATATGTACAGGTGCGGCAGGCTGAATGTCTTGAAACGCAAGAACCCGTTCATTTTCGAACACTTTGTTTGATGGGATGGAGCCTTCAACGATTTTGCAAAAAATGCAGTCCATGATTCTTCTACCTCCTCGCGAATCCATATACTCTATCATAACGAAAAGTACGGCTCTCGTCCAATAAAGGAGCGGGTTTTGCTGGAAAAATTCTTTTTCCGGCGCAAAACCCGCTCCTTCTTGGAAAAAATTCATTAAAACGCTGGTTTAGATCCTTATTTGGAGTAGGATAAAACCGTTTTTTGCAGCTCCTTCGCGATCTCCAGCCAGTCATGGCCAGCGGACAGCCGAATAAGCGAATTGCGGTCTCCTTCCATTTCATAATGGAATTGTCCCAGCTGCTCCGTCAATTGGACAAACAAAGCTTGAACCGCGCTTATTTTTTCAAGCTCGCTTCCTTGAAGCGGACCGTTTCCGTTCCCGATGGCAGCAAGTTCCTCGGCAAGCTTTTTACGAAATCCTTCGTACTGCTGCGCCGCATCCGCATATTCCGCTCCGCCTATTTCCGCGCTGCTTGCCATCAACACTGAAAGACCGCCCTCATCGCTGGCTACAAGCGAAGCCAAATGGCTCGCAGAAAGTCTGGAGAGAGACGCTTCTCCGCCTTTTGGCGCAACCACTTGGTCCATATAGCCGGACCACACGGCCAAATGATCCCGGCTCTGAACGAAACCGTCATAGACGACCTCTCCTGCTTCAACCTCATTTCCGCGCGAATGCTCAATATTTTTAGTCATCAGAAGAATATTTCCCATCAAACTCATGACGAGCAGTACCAACATGATTGGCAGCGCCATCGACCTCTTGCCGCTTGTCTTCTGTTCCAACTTTCTCCCCCCGTTTATTCAAATGACTATTATTCGGCTAGTTTGACTGCCTACACCCGAATTAATCGGGAGCCGTCAAAGAAATACAAATAAATTTCATCAACCTTCGTTCCTAGCGCCGCTTCGATCGCATCAGCGTAAAGCTGCAGTTGGAAACGATGGCGCTCGGCTGCGGCTTCCCATCCCTCGAACTGAATGCGATCCGTTTTGTAGTCGACCAAAACGATGCCGTTTTCGTCTTGAAAAAGGCAATCGACCACACCTTGAATCATAATGGGCTCCAGTTCCATGCCGTCTTCCGCCTTCGGATATACTTTGCCGGCAGGGAGCATGCAGCTAAAAGGCACTTCTCTGCGCACCCAATTGGCATTCATAAGGCGGCGTCCGACTTCGCTTTCAAAAAAAGCAAGAGCAGAACGCAAGTGAACCGCTTCCGATTGCTTGAGCGTCAAAATTTGGCGCCCGACCATGCCGTTAAGCGTATCCCTTAGTACCGATTCGTTAAGTTCGCCATCAAGCGGAACATGCTGCATAAACAAGTGGCTCGCCGAGCCTTTTTCCGCGGCCGTTAACGCCTTTTCCCCCATAAAGGACGGTCTGCGCAGCCGGAAAGTAAAATCGCCTCCGCCATTGTCTCCTTCCATGCCGGTTCCCGGAGGAGCATCACTCGCCAAACGATGATGCCCGACACTCTCCTCCTCAAGCGGAGCGGAATAGTGATCCGCCCCAGCATGCAGCCGCTTCAGCTCCGTCACCGAAGTTTTGGCTGGCATTTTTTCGGCCGAGCGGTACGGGTATTTCCATTCCAGCACTTGCCGTAGAGCAGTGTCCAGAGGTACGTCATCGAGACGAACAAGCGACGTAATCGCCTGCAAACGATCCGCACGCCATTTCATGTCCGCAGGTGCAACCGAATCCTCGACAGCAGCTGCCGCTTCAGCGGTTAAAAGAGAAGCAGGAAAAATATCAGTCTTCCAGACGGCTTGTTCCGCTTTCATAGGGGTTCCCTCAGTCACCACGCTTTGGGAGGCGAAATCGAAGCCAAGAGCCGCTTCTTCTCTCTGCTCGAAAGCTTCGGCCAACTGAGGAGAGGAGAGCGGTCCCAGCCAGTCCAAAAATGAGCGGGCCGAAGCGATGCGTAAATCGGTTATATTCCCGTTTTTATCGAGAGCACTGCTCCATCTTCTTGCCGCCTTTTCCGCATCGCGAACCGTGCCAACCAAAAACATCTTTTCTTTTGGCCTGGTCAAAGCAACGTATAAAATACGCATCTCCTCAGCGAGCAGTTCCATCTTCAGCTTGCGCTTAATGGCAAGAAACGGCAAAGTCGGATAGCTCATCCGCAGCTCCGTATCGACATGCCGCGGTCCGAAACCTAATGTTTTGTGCTTTAGAAAGGAGCTTCTTGTATCTTGCTGGTTAAACGTTTTGCCGAGCCCCGCTACAAAGACGACCGGAAATTCAAGGCCTTTGCTCTTATGAATCGACATAATTCGAACGACATCTTCCTGCTCCCCTAATGAACGAGCCGTCCCAAGATCGCCTCCGCTGTCTCTCATCCGCTCGATAAAGCGCAGAAACCGGAACAAGCCGCGAAACGACGTCGCTTCATATTGCCTCGCCCGGTCATGAAGCGCCCGCAAATTCGCTTGCCGCTGCGCGCCTCCGGGCAAACCTCCAATCAGGTCGTAATAACCTGTATCGCGGTAAATCCGCCAGAGCAAGTCGGCGAGCGACCCTTGCCGGGCTTCCTCTCTCCAACCGTCGAGATCGCTCAGGAAACGGCTCAGCTTCAGGCGAAAATCTTTTTGAAACGCCTCTTCTCCCGCAGCATGACGAACCGCCTCATAGTAGCTTCCGCCTGCCGTGTGAACGCGAATCCGCGCGAGTTCCTCCGCCGTTAATGAGAATAGAGGCGAGCGGAGCGCAGCCGCCAGCGGAATGTCCTGATACGGGTTGTCGATGATGCGCAGCAGGGAAAGCATCGTTTCTACTTCAATCGCTTCAAAGTAACCGCTGCTCAGCTCTGCGTATGCCGGAATGCCGCTAGCTCCGAGTTCCTCGATTAGAATAGGCGACCACTGCCCGGTAGCCCGCAGCAAAATGACGACATCGCGCCACTGCATCGCCCGGTAAGCACGTTTTTTGCCGTCGAACACCATATAGCCCTTATCCAACAAATCGCGCAGTTGGGCTGCAATCCATCTCGCCTCTAGCTGAGCAACTTTCAGCTCGGACACATTTTCCGCTTCTGCATCTCCACCGTCACGGACATCTTCCGCTTCATCTCCGCCCATGTCGTCCCCGGTTTCATCCTCCGCCTCGCCTCTGTTCAATACGGCAAGCTGAACATCGCAATCTCCGGGCCTAGCATGAGCCGGATACGAAGCTCCGCATACAAGCTCCGCTTTGGCGTCATAGTCCATTTCCGCCACTTGCTCCCGCATAATGGCGCGAAATACGCCGTTTACTCCGTCTACAACTTCTTGCCTGCTGCGGAAATTGCGCGCCAAGTCGATTCTCCGGCCTTGCGAGGCGGTACCTAGCATAGTCCCGTCCTGAACGTTTCCGCTGGACTGCACTTCCGCCTCCCCTGGCTTTGGCCGGACGCGATATGCTTTGTACTTTGCTAAAAATAAATTGGGCTCCGCCAGCCTGAACCGATAAATACTTTGCTTCACATCGCCGACCATAAACCGGTTGCCGCCGCCTTTTCGTTCAATCAAAGAAACGATGGCCTCCTGCACCATGTTCGTATCCTGATATTCGTCCAGCAATATTTCGTCAAACAGCCCTTGATAATCCAAGGCGGCGACGGAGGGAATAAGCCCTTCCGGCCCGGACGAAGGATCGCGCAATATCCGCAAGCAATAATGCTCCAAGTCGCCGAAATCGAGCAGCCCTTTCCGCCGTTTCTCCGTTTCAAACCGGCTGCCGAATGCAATGACAAGCTCTGACATCACGCTCATAAGCGGCGCAAGCTCGGAAAGCTCGGAAACAAACTGTTCCGTATCCCGGCCGAACAGATCGGCCACAATGCCGCTCAGCAGCTTTTTCGCGCTATCTCTCAGCTCTTTGGCCTGCTCTTGCAGCGATTTGTCGTATTCATCCCCTTTCAAAGCTTTGAGCCTGCCAAATGCCGCTTCTTTAAACGGCAATTCCCACTTGCTCCAAGGGTCGTTTCGAACGGTGGCAAGCAAATGGTCCAGCATGGCGATTTCATCGTCCAGCGTATCCGCATATGGCGATGGGCCAGCCGGCATTTTCGCTAGAGCGAGCGCCTGCTCAAGAAGGGATATAGCGCCTTCCAAGTTCAAGATCAAGTCGCCGCGCAAGCTTTGTATCCATTCGCTGGTTTCAAGCTGCTCGGCAGAGCTCACTTGGAAAGCGCGTGCCGTTTCCCGAAGCCAATGTTCCGGCCACGGATGGCTTTGCGCAAAGTCGTAAAGCTGTAGAACGAGATGATAAAGCGGCTCGTCGCCTCTTTCTCCCCCGTATTTGTCCGCCAGCATTAAAAAAGCGCCACTGTTCTCCGCTACTCCCCTGTACATATCCTCAAAAAGCTCGTCAAGCACTTCAAGCCGCATAAGCTCGCTTTCCGTTTCGTTGGCGATGCGAAAGCCGGGATCGAGCCCGATCAACGGATAATAGCGTCTAATGACATCGAGGCAAAAAGAGTGCAGTGTCGTAATGGACGCTCGTCCCATTAAAGCAAGCTGTCTTCGCAAATGCTCGGACTCCGGCTGGCGCTCAAGCTCCTTTTCCAGCGCAATTCGAATGCGCTCCTTCATTTCGGCGGCGGCGGCTTTCGTAAACGTAGCGACAAGCAGCCGATCGACATCGGTATCGGAGGAAATTTTGCGAATGATCCGCTCGACGAGCACCGCCGTTTTGCCCGAACCCGCTGCTGCGGCGACGAGTATGTTCGATCCTTCCGCGACAATCGCTTCCCATTGATCGTCCGTCCAGCTGCTATTGTCCGGTTTTTCCGGCATCATCATCTCCGCTTCCATCCATTCCTCACTCTCCTTCCAGTTGCCGCCATACATCCTCTTTGGACGTCTTGCCGAGCCTGTTGTATTCATTCCCCTCAAACAAGGGGTCAAATTGGCATAGCGCTTTGTAGTCGCAATATTGGCATGGTGATTTGTTCCCTAGCCTGTACGGCCGAATGGAAACGTCACCTTCTTGTATCGAGCTTCCGATGTTCCCAATCCTTTTTCTGACGGAACGCCTAAGCGTCGTCCATTGCTCGTTCGAAACGACGGAAGAGCTGCTATAGAAGCTGCCATCCTTTTTCAGCGCAACGGGCAGTAAATCCGAATGGCCCGTTTCAAGATCGGCGTCCATTAGCTTCGCCACTTCTGCGCTGGCAGAGAGCAGCCCTTTCGTTTTGTACCGTTTCAATACGAGCGATTCCGCCTCTTGCGAAGTCATCCGGTTCGGCAGGGCAAGCATAGGATTGTGCACATGAAAATACAGCACTCCGGCCGGAGCGGCGGGCTGGCCGAGCCATCCTTCCGCATGCGTCACCAAGACGTCCAAATAAGTAAGCATCTGCAACGATAACCCGTGCACAACTTCCTCAAGCCTAAGCATCGTAACGCTTGATTTGTAATCCAGCACCCGCAGCAGCAGCCCTTCTTCCGTTTGCGCCGCATCGACCCGGTCAATTCGGCCGACCACTTGCATCTCCGCCCCATTTTCTAACGGCAGCACAAGCGCAGGGAGCGTTCCTCCAGGTCCAAAATCGAGCTCGGTCGCAACCGGCTGGAACTGAGCCCGCCTTGCATGCTCGCCCAAAATGACGGCCGCTTGGGTCACAATTTCTTTCAGTTTGCGGGCAATGAACTGAAAACGTCCGCTGCTGAGCAAAATTTGCGATTGTAGCTTCGGAGCAATATCGTCCACCGTTTTGGAGGCAGCTTCTTTCACTTCCTGCTGCGACATTTTTCCCCAGTGGGCTCCGATGTTTCCGGCAAGCTTCGAAAGCGCCGCATGAAACAGTTGCCCTACGTCGGGAGCTTCAAGCCGATAGAGCTTTCGTTCCCGCAGCTTCAAGCCATGGATGGCAAAATGCTGGAACGGACATGAAACGAACCTCTCCATTCTAGAAACGCTTACGGACATCCGCTCCCCGTACAACTCTTTGGCAAGCGCCCTTGGCAAATTCCGCTCTTGGTTATGATAAATCAATGAGCCTGTCAAAGGACCAAGTCTATGCTCCCATTCCGGAAGCTCGGCATACCAATTGTACAAATCCCACCAAAAAGCAGGGATGACTCCTCCTTGCTGCCAGCTTCTAAGTGCGGTAACAAGATGAGACAAGCCTTTCACCGGATGGGCAATGTACAAACGCTGCTGCGACTCAGCCATATCGATGGTCGGCTCCGGATTTCCTTCCTGTACGACCAAAGCTGGAAATAAAAACTGAACGCTGCGAATAATCTCTGACGGAAGCAGCGTTTTACCCTCTTCGTCCGCCAGCGGCCAGCTGATCCACAACGTTTCGCTTGGCGTAGTGAAGGCGTTATAGATCATGAAACGTTCGTCGAGCAATTGCCTCTTCACATTCGGTGCCAGCTCAATGCCGTCCGCTCCAAGCTCCTCCCTTTCAGCTTCGGTTAAGATGCCATCTTCCTTTATTCTCATTGGCAAGACGCCATCGTTTGCTCCAAGCACATAGCAGGCACGGATATTAACAGCACGAGTTCGGTCCATGCTGCCAACCAGCACTTGATCCAGCGCGGGCGGCACCGAGGCCAGCTTCAAGCCTTCCAAACCCGCCTCCACCATTCCGGCAAACAGCTCCGGCTTCATCTTCTCGCTGCCGGCAAGCTCAACCATTTGATCGAGCAAATCCATGACGTTGTCCCAAAGCTGCCGATGCGTGCGGGCACGCCGTGCATGGCCTGCTTCCATATCCGCCCGGCTCCACAGCTCCAAACGGTCGGCTGCCTCCGCAGTCTCAAGCAGCCTGTACAACGCCTCGCACATCTCTCGGACGTTGCCAGCGGCTTTCAGCGACTCCCCGAATTTTTCCAATGCCGACACGATTACTTTCCTGGTCTCGATCGCCATCTCGTATTCACGCCGGGCCGAAGCGGAAACGGGCGACTCCTCGCCGGATTCGTCTTCGAGCGAAACGACGGCTTGCGGCTTCCAGCTATTACGGTCCAGCCATTTCCAACCGTCAATTCCTGCGGCGAGCGCATAGTTTTCCAGCCGGTCAAACCAATCCCGCGGGATGCTGCCGTCGAGCGGAAACAGCATCTCCGTTTTGATGCAGCGAAACACGGCGTCGTACCGCCAACCGTGCAGAACAGTTTCCAAGGCGGAACGTATAAATTCCACTAGCGGATGGTGAAGCGCTTTTTCTTTCTGATCCACAAAATAGGGAATTCCATAATCATGGAAAACAAGCGACAAATAATCGGAATAATCTTCGGCGTTTCGAACCAAAACGGAAATCTCTCTCCAGCGCAGTCCGTCCTTTCGGACTTTTTCTAGAATATGACGAGCCACTGCCTCCACTTCCGCTCTCCGATTGGCGGCAGTTTCCAATACAATCCCGCTCCCAGCGCGGTTGGCGGCCGAAGAAGAAGCCATCAACGGGATCCGTTTGCCGCCGAAATGCTTTTCCAAATGGGAGAGCATTGCGCTGTCCCGGAAACGCGGAAGCTGCTGGCCGTTTAAGTTAACGGTTTCCAGCACCGGAACATCGTGAGCTTCCGCAAGCTGCAATAGCTTTCCGTAAGTTTCGGCGGTCTGATGGAACAAATCAAGCTCATGCGGTTTCTCACCCAGAACGAATGGACGGTCGAGCGTCAGCGCAACGGTCACCTCAGCGGAGCCTGCTAACAAAGCGCCAAGCGCCTCATATTCAGCAGGGGTAAAGCCGTAAAAACCGTCGACCCATATTCGAGCGCCGTTCATGGACTTGCAATCTTTAAAGCCGCCTGCTAAACCTTTCAAATAATCTTCGTCATCGATATATTTGTCTTTAAGGTCAAATTCCATAGCTTCGCTAATCGCCGCTAGGTCGGTCAGCTTTCTGCGCAGCAGCCCCGTACGGTCGCCCTCCGCATCCGCCGCTAGCTCTTTCATTCGGGAGGAATCCATCCCGTACCGTTTCCATTCCGTGAGCAGCTCCGCAAGCCGTTCGATAAATCCGGGCTGCTCGGCGCCATTTTGATACAATTCGAGTTTGGAAGAGAGCCGATGCACAATTTTGTACAGCAGCATATGTTTGCCCGTCTCTCCAATGGGAACCATCGCGGTTCCGCCGGTTTCCTGCATGACCCAATACGCCAGCCTTCTAAAGCTAAGCGTCTGAACCCGCAGCGTTCCCCGCAAGCCCCTTGAGCGGAATAGCGCATATTCGGATTGGAACGTGGTCTGCTCCGGCACCAGCATAATGAGCGGCGGTCCCAAAGGCTCTTTTTCCATTTGTTCTTGTATTTCACTTTGACATAAGCTTGTTTTCCCGGAACCTGAACGCCCAATTACAAAACGCAGTGCCATGCCGGTTTCCCCCTTCCCCGTTCATCCCGCATCCGTTATTTTGCGGAGGTTTTGCTTCTCACTTCAAAAATAGCGAATTTTAAATAATGGCTTTCATTAACTCCTAGCAACTGAGGATGATCTTTGCCTGCGGCTCTCCATTCGACTAGCCTCAGCAGCTTGCCGGCATCGTTTGCAGCCTCGTGTATGGTCTCCAAAAACAGATCCGGTCTCATATGGTAAGAGCAGCTCGCCGTAACTAGATAACCGCCCTCGTTAACAAGTTTTAAGCCTTGCAAATTAATATCTTTGTAGCCTCTGCACGCACCTGCAACCGCACCTTTGGTTTTGGCAAACGCGGGTGGATCAAGCACGACAACATCCCACGTTCGGCCGCTTTGATCAAGCTTTTTGGACGTATCGGTTCCTCCGGCTGCCCGCGCTTTTCTTTCATCCAGCCCTTTGACTTGGTCCCTTAAATACTGGAAAGCGTCCGCGACTACAAATTCAACGCGATCCTGGAAACCGTTGCGCTCGACGTTGCGCCTTGCCGTATCGATGGCGTGCTGGGAAACGTCCAGACAGGTCACCCGTTTTGCCCCGTACTTGCAAGCATGGAGCGTAAAGCTGCCCGTATGCGCAAAACATTCCAGCACAGTAGCCCCATCCCAATAAGGGAACGTGACCGCTTTGCCGTTGGCGTTGACGGGTACAAGTCCCGCAGTCGGATCTTCCGGATGAGGAGCAAGCCCAATGCCGCTCCTCGCTCCCCAGCCCTTCATCAGCGGTTCAATAGAAGCGCGGTTTTCGCGCTGGTCAAAAAAGTACCCCGTCTTTTGTCCCTCGACAATATCAACTTCCAGCTTCAGCCCATTCTCCTCAATTTCGATAATTGACGGGCACTGTCCGTATAAAACGCCGGTACGCTCCTCGAGCCCTTCGAGCAGACGTACGCTCACATCGCTCCGCTCATAAATTCCTTTTGGCTGAAAAACGTCGACCAACGCTTCTACCAGTTCCTCCCTGACGACATCCATGCCAAGCGTTAAAATTTGAACGACAAGCACGTCGCCGAAACGGTCGACAATCAATCCCGGCAAGTAGTCTGCTTCGCCATAAACAAGTCTGCAATCAGAATCCGCCACAAAGCGCGTGCGATGCTCCTTGCATTTAGCCAGCTTGTCCGTCAAAAAAGCTTGGTCCATTGCCGCGATCGGGGCATAAGACACAATTCTTACTGTAATTTGCGAGCTTGGATTCCAATATCCTGTCGCCAAATATTTTCCTTGATGGTTGACAACATCGACTAGTCCTCCGGGGACCTGCTCCCCTTCCATCCTGTCGATTTCACTGGCAAACACCCAAGGGTGACCGCCCTCTACTCTTTTTTTACGCGCTTTTTGCAGCACGACCTTCGCTTGTTGACTCACAATTGTTTCGTCCTCTCTATGTACAGCTTGTCATTCCTACTAGGCCGTCCGCATAAAATGAAATACGCCACGTTCAGAAGGAGAGCTTTGTTTATGATTCAAACCATTCTTGTTCCTATGGTGCTCGGATTTGCCGTATTCCTGTGCGGCATGAAGCTGATGGAGCTCGCCCTCCACCGTCTCGCGGGCCCGCATCTGTCCAGAGCGCTTCAAACATCCACAAAAACGCCGTTGCACGGCCTAGCGATAGGCACCGCTACAACGGCGTTTCTTCAAAGCAGCACGGCCGTCACGGTCATTTCCATCGGACTCGTGAATGCCGGGCTGCTTACTTTCCCTCGTACGCTCGGCATCATTTTGGGCACCAATATCGGTACTTGCCTGACAACCGAATTGATTGGGCTCAATATAGATGAATTTGCAATTCCGCTCCTTATCGCATCGACCGCCGCCTGGTTTGTGACCGTAATTGTGGGTGAGCTAGGATGGTTCCCTCGCTTAAGCCAATTAAGCTGGCTGGATACCGTTCGTTCGGCTTCGGTTGCCGTCTGCGGCTTCGGTTTGCTGCTAGCCGGCCTATCCCTTATGCAGTCAATTGGCCCCGCCGTACAAAACAGCGAGCTGTTCGCCTGGTTTCTGGACAAAGCTTCAACCGGCTTATGGTGGGGGCTGGCCGCAGGAGCGGCGCTTACCGCCGCCATCCATAGCAGCGCTGCCGTCATCGGGCTTATCATGGGCTTTGTTACGATTGGCGCGATGCCAATTGAACTCGGAGTTGCGGTTGTGCTCGGCGCCAATATCGGCACATGCGTAACCGCACTGCTTGCGTCTATCGGAGGCTCGCGCGGCGGCAAATATGTCGCCTATGCCCATACGCTATTAAACGTAGGCGGAGCGCTTTTGTTTCTCCCTCTTGTAGGCGAGCTGACTGCCGTCTCCGGCTGGATTTCCCATTCTCCAGCTTCACAAATCGCTCATGCTCAAACTATATTTAATGTCGCCTGCTCTCTGCTTGCATTGCCTCTTTGCTATATGCAAGCGATGCGCAAGATGGATACGGCTGAACTCCTTTAATTGACATTCAGGCCAAGCAAATGAAGCGCACCGGCTACAATACGGTGATTGTTGTCGTACCCGGATTGCTTCTGGCGTCTCCACGCTTCCATCGGCTCAAACCAGTCCACTCCGCGAATTTCTTCGACCTGAGCCTGATGAGTGCCGCCAACAGCCTCAACCAAATAATAATGGACTTCCTTGTTGACGATACCGTAATTGGAATGCTCATATTGATATTTAATTTGGTCGATCGGAGCGACGATAACGCCTTCCAGACCCGTTTCTTCAGCAATTTCGCGAAGCGCGGTCTGTTCTACCGTTTCGCCCGGCTCCATTTTGCCTTTTGGGAGCGATACTTTGCCGTACCGGTCCTGAATGAGCTGAATTTGCAATTGACCTTGCTCATTGTGGCGGAACACGACCCCGCCTGCCGAAATTTCCAACATGACCCTTCCCCCTTGCGACATTTACGCTTTAGTATATGCAGCAAAGGATTCCTTCATCTTTTTACCCGTTTGGCAAAAGGAAAGGAATCCCGCATCATCCGCTATTTCCTACGCTCTGAGAGCTTCCGAACGCTCATAAACAAAGTCGTGGGCCTCCGGCTCATCAGCAGCCGGCATTCTGGAATCCAGCACGCGCAACAGTTTGCCGCGGCACTCGTTTACTCCAGCTTCCGTAACTTTTACACGGCACAGCTGGCCGATCAGCTCTTCCGAGCCGTCAAACACCACTTGCAAATAGTTGTCGGTGTAGCCCATAAGCAGGCCTTGTCCAGGCGCGCCCTTGTAATCCCGCTCTGGAATAACGTCGAGTACGGTGCCGACATATTGCTCGGCGTATTGCAGCTGCATTTTTTCAGACAGGTCAATCAGCTTATGAACACGCTCGTTTTTGACTTCCTCGTCCACTTGCTCGTCCATACGGGCTGCGGGAGTGCCCGTCCGCTTGGAATAAGGGAACACATGCATTTCCGCAAATCCAAGCTCCTCCATAAAGCGGTAGCCGGCCTCAAACATTTCTTCCGTCTCGCCCGGAAAACCGACGATCACGTCCGTCGTAATGGCTACGCCGGGCATCGCCTCATGCAGCCTTTTAATTTTGGCCGCAAACTCTTCCGTCGTATATTTTCTGCGCATGCGCTTAAGGACAGAATTTTCTCCCGCTTGCAGCGGAATATGAAGATGACGGCACATTTTGCTGGAACGGTTAAGCACTTCGATCATCGCATCGTCGATTTGGCTCGCCTCAATCGAGCTGATCCGGATGCGCTCAAGCCCTTCCACCTTATCCAAATCCCACAGCAAACTCGTCAAATTGTAATTTTCCATGTCATCGCCATAGCCGCCTGTATGAATGCCGGTAAGGACGATTTCCTTATATCCTGCCGCAACAAGCGATTTCGCCTGCTCCAGCACGCTTTGAGGCTCGCGGCTGCGCGACAGCCCTCTGGACCATGGAATGATGCAGAAGGTGCAAAAGTTGTTGCAGCCCTCTTGAATTTTCAAGAAAGCGCGGGTTCTCTCCGCAAAATCCGGCACGTCCAGCTCTTCGAAGCTGCGTGTTTTCATAATATTGCGCACCGCGTTGACCGGCTGACGGTTTTCCCCGATTTGGTTCACAAACGACATAATTTTTTCGCGATCTTGCGTACCGATGACAAGGTCGACGCCTTCGATAGCCATAATTTCGGCTGGCGACGTCTGCGCGTAGCAGCCTGTTACCGCAATGATTGCGTCCGGGTTTCTTCTAACGGCGCGGCGAATAATTTGGCGGCTTTTTTTGTCGCCTGTATTCGTTACCGTACAAGTATTAATTAAATAAACATCGGCGGTCGATTCAAAATCGACCTGTTCGTATCCTTCATTTTTGAACAGCTGCCAAATCGCTTCCGTGTCGTAGAAGTTTACTTTGCAGCCCAGCGTATAAAATGCGACTGTTGGCATGAGGTTTACGATCCTCCCATTTCTCCAGATTCATATAAAAGACAGGTTAGTCCGACCAGCCCTGCCGTTTCCGTTCTTAAAATGCGTTTGCCAAGGCCGACTAAAACCGCCCCGGCTTCTTCCGCTTCCTGCGCTTCGCGCTCCGTAAAGCCGCCCTCCGACCCGACGATAAGCAAAATGTTTGCCTCGCCCGGCTTCAGGTTAATCCCGCTTTGCGGCTCAGAGGAGCTTCTCCACTGTCGAACCGCATCCGCTATGCCTCGCCCATGAGCCCTATCGCCTTCCCGCTCATAGCAAAACAAAACGAGATCGTAGCGTTTCATAGAAGCGAGCAGTTGACGCCAGCTTTGTACAGCATCAATTGATGGAATGCGGTGGCGATGCGCCTGCTCAGCGGCTTCTTTTGCAATTTTGCTCCAGCGCTCGATCCGCTTCGCTTCTTTTTTTCCGTCGTATTGCACAATCATTCTTTCCGACTGAAACGGGACAAATGCGGCCGCGCCGATTTCCGTTCCCTTCTGAATGACCAGCTCCATCTTGTCGCCCTTCGGCAAGCTTTGCGCGATCGTCACCGACCACGCTGGCTCGCTTTCCGGCTCAAGCTGCTTCTCCACCTCTGCGCGAATTTGCTGAGACGATACTTCCGTCACAACCGCCAGCACCGTACGGCTGACCCCGTCGCTTGCGATAAGTCGGTCGTCCGGCTTCATTCGCATGACGCGCGCAGCATGGTGGGCGTCTTCACCTGTTATCGTTACAACGCCGTCTTTAATCGCTTCCGGCGCCACAAAATATCGCTGCATAATCTCAAATTCCATCCTTCATCATAACATTTTTTAGAGGTAGAAATCCATTTCAACTTTGTTCCATGGCAGCGGTGAAAAAATGGAGTTGAATAATCGAATAAGGCCGTTGAAGATAGGACTTCCAAGGCCTAGAATCGGATCCAACGTAACGGCCCGAAGCGGCGGAATAAAGACAAACAGCAAAAAAACAATAAGAGCCCAGTGCATGTTCTGCTCGATTTTATACCGTGTTTTGAGCGGCAGCAGTTCTGCAATAATCCGGTAGCCGTCCAGCGGCGGCAGTGGAATCAAGTTAAAAATAAACAGCAAAATGTTTATGCTGATCAAATACCAGAAAAAAGTGATCAGCGCCATATAAACGCCTTCGGAACCTCCGTACAGCAGCCCCGTCTCGTGTAAAATATAAAAAAGAAGCATACCAATTACAGCCATAAGCAAATTGCTTAATGGACCAACCGCCGACACTACGATGCTCATCAAACGACGGTGCTTGAACCGGCTCGGATTAACCGGAACCGGCTTCGCCCATCCAAACCCGGCAACGAGCAGCAAAATAGAGCCGAACAAATCCAAATGCACCATCGGATTAAGCGTTACTCTACCTGCTTTATAAGCTGTATCGTCCCCAAATTTATAGGCGCTGTAAGCATGCGCAAATTCGTGCACGGTAAATACGATCATCAACACGATGACGATAAAGGGCAAGTCCTCCAGCGGAAACCACAAAAATCTCTCCATCTAGCCCTCCTGCGGCTTTTTCGCCACAAATGCAATCCAATCCGCGTCGCGGCGTTTCTCAATGATTTCGAAGCCGGAAGCGAGAAGTCCGCGCTCTACATCTTCTTCTTTGTTTTTGTAAATGCCGGAGGCAATGTAAGTACCGCCAGGCTTAAGCGACTCAAACACATCGTCGATAAAGAGCAAAATAATTTCCGCCAAAATGTTGGCGACTACCAAATCCACCGGTACGGAAACACGGAGCTTCACCCCATTCGAAGAGGAAGCTTCCTCCTCACGCAGCACGCCGAGCAAATCGCTTAGACGAACCTCGATATCGTCGGATAGTCCGTTAAGCCGCACGTTTTCCGTTGCGCTGGACACCGCTATGGGGTCAAGGTCAAGCGCAAGTACGCTTTTTGCCCCAAGCTTGCAAGCGCCAATCGCGAGTATGCCGGAGCCTGTACCGACATCAATCACTTCTTCGCCGCCTTGAATAACGAATTCCAAAGTTTGAAGGCATAGCGCCGTTGTCGGATGCGTTCCCGTTCCAAAAGCCATGCCGGGGTCCAGCTCCAGGATGCGCTCTCCCGGTTTCGGCTCGTATTGTTCCCAAGTCGGCTTAATAGTCAACGTTTCGGTTACTTGAATAGGTTTGAAATATTGCTTCCAAGCGTTCGCCCAGTCCTCGTCGTCCACAACGGCTGCGGAATAAGCCACTTCACCCGGATCAATATCAAATTGCTTCAGCTCTTCGACACGCGGCTTCAATTGTTCCATCAGCGTCTCTATTTCAGTTCCTTCCGGAAAATAACCTTTAATAACGGCTTGCCCCTCCGGAATATCGTTAAGCGGCAGCTCATACCATTGTCCAAGCGATGTATCGCGCGGCTTGTTTAGTGTACCGGACTCCTCGATGGATACTCCGCCTGCTCCCATTTCGTGCAGAAAATTAGAGATCATTTCTTGCGCTTCTTCCGTCGTTGCTATCGTCAGTTCATACCATTTCATATGTAATGCCTCCCAAAATAAAAAATGCCTATCCTCTATTGTACACCAAGTAGTGTACTCAGCACAAAAAAATAGCGCAAAAGCCCGGTAGACTTTTGCGCCGTTTTATTATTTTTGTTCCTAACGATCCGATACGGTTCCGCCCGCTTGCCCAATGACCCGTTTCGCGCGATCCGCAACGGCTTCGTCAACCGTTACGGACAACGATCCGTTTTCACTGGAAGACGAAACGTCAACCGCTCGGAGCGCCTGAAGCTTAAGAAGAGCTTCAGAGGCATGCTGCCCGCTTGAAAAAGCGGCTTGAATTTCTATGGTGGACATGATCGTCTACTCTCCTTCAACTACTGCAGACCGGCTAAATTAGGCCTGATTGCCTTCAGCACGCTCATCCGCTTCATTTGCACGCTGCTGTGCTTTGCGATCGGCGTCGTCGGCCAGCTCCTCCGAAAATTCCACATCTTCATTTTTTCCAATCGGAAGCTGCGCAAAATTTATTTTGTCCAAGCTGTTTTCATCGTTTTTGTCAAAAGACATCTGGATCATCCTCCGGTCTCATAGTGTCATCCTTACATGCACCAAGATAGATTGTGCAAGTTTTCCGGAATTATTCCATTAGACACTGGGATGAATAAGAAAAAAACGTCCCGGGCTATTCGCCGCGGAACGCTCTTTTCATACGTCCAAAAATCGATTCATGATGTTCGGACTGCTCATTCGCCGACTCACCGGCCAAACCGCCGAACTCGCGCAGCAGCTCTTTTTGCTCATCCGTCAAGTTAGTAGGCGTCACAATCGTCACTTTCACATGCTGATCGCCCGTTCCATATCCTCTGAGCTTAGGCACGCCTTTCCCTTTGAGCCTGAAATAAGTTCCCGTCTGCGTTCCGGCAGGAATTTTCAGCTTCACTTTTTCCGTAAGCGTAGGAATTTCCACTTCATCGCCGAGTGCCGCCTGAACGAAAGTAAGTGGTACCTCGCAATAAATGTCATCCCCTTCGCGCTCGAAAAACTCATGGGATTTCACGCGAAGCACAATGTACAAATCGCCCGCAGGACCGCCACGCAGGCCGCCTTCCCCTTCGCCGGTCATACGGATTTGAGCTCCGTCATCGACGCCAGCCGGGATATTGACTTTAATTTTACGCTGCTTTTTCACTTTTCCAGCGCCATGGCAAGTTCCGCATTTCTCGCGAATGATGCGGCCTGTGCCGCTGCAAGTAGAACAAGCTCTACGGTTAACCATTCGGCCAAACGGAGTGTTTTGCACCACTTCCTGCTGTCCGCTGCCGCGGCATGTAGAACAGGTTTCCGGCTTCGTTCCCGGCTTCGCCCCGGTGCTGAAGCAAGTATCGCAAGATTCCGTTCTCGGAATCGTAATTTCCGCTTCTTTGCCGAACACGGCTTCTTTAAATTCAATGTTCATCGTATATTGAAGATCGTTGCCGCGCTGCGGTGCGTTTGGATCTTTGCGGCCGCCAGCGCCGCCAAAAAACATATCAAAAATGTCGCCAAAGCCGCCGAAATCGGCGCCACCTGCTCCGCCGCCCATGCCTTGATTCGGATCGACATGGCCAAAACGGTCGTATGTCGAACGTTTACCGTCGTCGCTAAGCACGTCGTATGCTTCTTTTACTTCCTTAAACTTGGTTTCGGCATCCGCTTCTTTGTTGACGTCCGGATGGTATTGGCGCGCCAGCTTGCGGTACGACTTTTTAATGTCGTCCCCAGATGCGTCCTTGCCGATTCCAAGCACCTCATAATAATCACGTTTATTAGCCAACCGATTCTCACCCCGCAATTAATTGCTTCCCATTTACGCACGAAAGGAGGTCAAAGAGAAGACAAGCTCCTCTCTGACCTCTCGCCAGTTGTCCTTACTTCTTGTCGTCGACAACTTCGTAATCGGCGTCAACTACATTATCTTTGCCTCTTGCGCTGCCCGCTTCGCCTTCCGGTGCTGCTCCTGCGGCACCAGCATCCCCAGAAGCCTGCTCGTAAAGCTTCACGGAAAGCTCTTGAACGATAGCCGTTAGCTCTTCAACCGCGGCATTAATTTGCTCTACGTCCTCAGTAGCGAGCGCAGCCGTTACTTTTTCCTTCGCCGCATTCGCTTTTTCGATTTCGGAAGCATCTACTTTGTCTCCGAGGTCTTTAAGCGTTTTTTCTGTGGAGTAGACTAGCTGATCGGCTGTGTTTTTCGCTTCAACCAGCTCTTTGCGCTTGCGGTCTTCCTCTGCATGAAGCTCAGCGTCCTTCATCATTTGCTCGATTTCAGAGTCGCTCAAGCCGCTAGAGGAAGTGATCGTAATTTTTTGGCTTTTGCCCGTTCCTTTATCCAGAGCGTTAACGTTAACGATACCGTTGGCGTCGATATCGAAGGTCACTTCGATTTGCGGAACGCCGCGCGGAGCTGGAGGAATGTCGCTAAGCGTAAAGCGGCCAAGTGTTTTGTTGCCTGCCGCCATGGAACGCTCGCCTTGAAGAACGTGAATTTCAACGCCCGGCTGGTTGTCCGCATAAGTGGAGAACACTTGCGATTTGCTTGTCGGAATTGTCGTATTGCGGTCGATCATTTTTGTAAATACGCCGCCTGCTGTCTCAATGCCCAGAGATAGCGGAGTAACGTCGAGCAAAACAACATCTTTCACGTCGCCTGTCAATACGCCCGCTTGAACGGCTGCGCCTAGCGCAACAACCTCGTCCGGGTTAACGCCTTTGTGCGGATCTTTGCCGATCAGCTTTTTAACTGCGTCTTGAACGGCAGGAATACGAGTCGAACCGCCGACAAGAACGACTTTGTCGATGTCGCTAGGCGTCATGCCCGCATCGGTAAGCGCTTGGCGAGTAGGGCCGAGCGTGCGCTCTACAAGCGCAGCGGAAAGCTCTTCGAACTTCGCGCGAGTAAGGGTAGTCTCCAAATGCTGAGGAACCCCGTCAACCATTGTAATAAACGGCAATGAGATAGTGGAAGTCATTACGCCGGAAAGCTCTTTTTTCGCTTTTTCAGCTGCGTCCTTCAAACGTTGTACTGCCGCTTTGTCTTTCGAAAGGTCGATGCCTTGCTCTTTCTTGAACTCGGAAGCGAGATAGTCGATTACGACTTGGTCAAAATCGTCGCCGCCCAGTTTGTTGTCGCCGCTAGTCGCTTTAACTTCGAAGAAGCCGTCGCCCAGCTCCAGGATGGATACGTCGAACGTACCGCCGCCTAGGTCGTATACAAGAATCGTTTGGTCTTCTGTTTTCTCAAGACCGTAAGCAAGCGCAGCAGCCGTTGGCTCGTTCACGATACGAAGCACTTCAAGACCGGCAATTTTGCCTGCATCTTTAGTCGCTTGACGCTGGCTGTCATTGAAATATGCTGGAACTGTAATAACCGCTTGCGTTACCGTTTGGCCCAAATAAGCTTCCGCATCGGATTTCAACTTCTGCAAAATGATTGCGGAAATTTCTTGCGGCGAATATTCTTTGTCGTCGATTTTTTCTTTATGGTTAGTGCCGATATGGCGCTTGATTGAGCTGATTGTGCGATCCGGGTTCGTGATGGCTTGGCGCTTGGCCGTTTCGCCTACGACGCGCTCTCCGTCTTTTTTGAAGCCTACAACGGAAGGAGTTGTGCGGTTGCCTTCCGGGTTAGGGATAACGACGGCTTCCCCGCCCTCCATAACGGCTACGCAAGAGTTTGTTGTTCCTAAGTCAATACCGATTACTTTACTCATAGCTAAATTTCCTCCTTAAATAGTTGTGACCGTTAACCGCTAACCTTAACCATTGCGGGACGGATAACTCTGTCTTTTAGCATATAGCCCTTTTGAATTTCCTCAACGACGATGCCTTCTTCATGCTCTTCCGATTCCACTTGCATAATGGCCTGATGATATTCAGGATTGAATGGCTGCCCAACCGCATTCATCGGCTTCAGCCCTTCTTGCTCCAAAGTGCCCGCAAGCTGACGGAGGATCATGTCTACGCCTTTAGCTAGCGAATCATAGTCGCTATTGCTGGAAGACGCTGCGATCGCCCGTTCAAAATTATCGACAATCGGGAGCAGTTGCCCGATCAATTTCATGGATGCGTATTGCCCCAGCTCTTCCTTTTCTTTCGTCGTACGGCGGCGGAAATTGTCAAAGTCCGCTTGTGCCCTTAAATATCGCTGCTGGTTTTCTTCCGCAACTTTGGCAAGCTCCTCATAACGGGAGTCCGCGATAGCCGACTGCTCGTCATGATCAACTGTCTGCTCGCCTGCAGCTTCAACCGCTTCATCTACTACTGTATCCACCGAATCCAAATGTGGTTCCTTAGCACTCACCATATCACCTCCTTAAAAATTGGCTTCCGCGTTTGGAAGCTTTGCTACTTATACCATCGGCTTAACAACGTGCCCATATTATTGGATATCAGATCAAGCAAGCTAATCACTTTGCCGTATTCCATCCGGGTAGGACCCAAAATGCCAATCGTGCCGAGCGGTTTTCCTTCAAGCGAATAAGTAGCCGTAATCAAACTGCAATCGCTAATGGCCTTGTGGTCATTTTCCGTCCCGATTCGTACTTGTATTCCTTCGGGCAAGGAAGAGAACATTTTCATAATGGTAGGAGTTTCTTCCAGCAGATCAAGAATCGTTTTTACTTTATCGACATCCTTGAATTCAGGCTGAGTGAGCATATTGGTCGCTCCGCTCATAAATACCCGCTGCTCTTCGTCGCTTTGCAAAGCGCCGTCCAAAACTTTGATCAACTCTTCATAATGGTCGACATGGCGTTCCAGCTCTTGGCCAACCTCGGAATAAAGTTTTGCCTTCAGTCGAACGAGCGGCACGCCTACCAGCTTTGTATTTAGGATGTTCACCACTTTTTGCATTTCGTCCATATTCAATTCGGGTGGCACTGTAATGACCCGATTTTCAACATGGCCTGTGTTGGTCACAATAATTGCAACAGCCGAAGTCGCGTTAAGTGGAACGAGTCCAAAATGTTTCAGCGAAGTGTTAAACTGCTCAGGACCGAGCAAAATCGACGTGTAGTTGGTCAGACTGGACAAAATGGTTGCCGCATGCTGGATGACCTGTTCCTTCTGGTTCATCTTGTCGGTTACAAAAGAACGCACGATGCCAAGATCCTCATCGCCAACCTGTTTTAACTGAACCAAGTGGTCGACATAATAGCGGTAGCCTCTTGTAGACGGGACGCGTCCTGCCGACGTATGGGGCTGCTCCAAAAACCCGAGCTCTTCCAAATCGGCCATCTCGTTGCGAATCGTCGCCGGACTGAAGCCGACATCTCCGCGTTTTGAAATGCTGCGTGATCCAACCGGTTCGGCAAAACGAATATAATCGTCTACTATGGCATTCAAAATCATACGTTGTCGATCCGTCAACATTTCAAGTCCCTCCCTCAAGATAAGCCATGCTGCCTTGCCTTCCACTTCGTTAGCACTCAACTCTAATGAGTGCTAATCACTAATACAAAAATACCAAAACCGCTTTGCCATTGTCAAGTCGATACAACGTTTTGATCGAACATTTTCACGCCTATTTTTAAGTAAGAACGTCTTCGCCAAAAAGTGCACCAAAAAAAGGATAACCAAAAAGAAAACGCCTTGCGTGAAGCCGCAGCTCCCGCAAGACGCATAGGATCAATCCAATATTCGAAGCACGGCAATTTCATCGCAAGCATTTTGTTTAGGGCAATTGACGCAATCTTTCCAAACTTTCTCGGGAAAAATTTCTTTGTCGACCACTTGAAACCCGTTTCTTTCAAAAAAGGATACGGCATAAGTGAGCGCCATTACTTTGGTCAAGCCTTGCGCCTTCGCTTGCTCAAGCAGGCAGTCGACCAGCTTGCTGCCGATGCCAAGTCCTTTATACCCTTCGGTCATGCCTAGCGACCGTATTTCCACCAGGCTGTCTCCAAGCTTTGTCAGGGCGCCGCAGCCGACTACTTCGCTTCCGATCTCGGCCACTACAAATGTATCGATAAGATATACGAGCGCTTCGCGCGAGCGAGGCAGCATAACGCCTTTTTCGGCATATCCTTTAATCAGTTCATACAACATGTCCACATCGTCCGAAGTCGCTTTTCTGCACAACACTTCTACTGCTTGCATAACTGCCTCCACCCCCGCAAATTGCTGTATTTTTATTCATATGCTTTTGAATATGAATAAATATACATCGGAATGAATTTGTTTTCAAGCGTTATTTATCCCTCTCCGCCAAGAAAAGTTCCAAATACTTCGTTGCCAAGCAATACCCCGCGTTCGCTCAGACGATAAATCGTATCTCCAGCCCGCTCCGTCCGCTCGATCAGCCCACTTTCCAGCAGCTTGTTTATTTCTGCTCCAAACGTACCTTCCAGCGTATGGCCGGGAAATTGCTTTACAAATCGCGATGCCGGAACGCCTTCCAGCAGACGCAGCCCGACCATCATAAGGTCCTCCATCGCTTCCCGCTCCGGAATGTCATGGGACTCCAGACGAGGCAGCCGCTCCTTATTCGCATCAATGTATGGCTGAACGCCTTTAATATTGACGTGGCGCACCCGGCCTGCATAACCATGGGCGCCTGCTCCGAGTCCATAATAAGGCTCATTGCGCCAGTAGGTGGAATTGTGACGGCTTTCAAAGCCTTCTTTTGCAAAATTGCTGATTTCATAATGACGGTAGCCGTTTTCCTTCAGCCGCTTCATTAATAGAAGAAACATATTAAATTCGTCCTCTTCCGGCGGCAACGGCAGCTCGTTGCGTTCGTACAGCTTATGGAACAGCGTATTTTCTTCCACCTTAAGGCTATAAAGCGAATAATGGGGTAGTCCAAGCGCCATCGCCTTTTCGACGCTGTCCGAAAGATGCTCCAGCGTCTGCCCCGGCAAACCGAACATTAAATCGATAGACAAGTTGTCAAAACCGACTTTGCGTGCGTTTTCCAAACTGCTGTACACGTCGTCGACATTATGAATACGGCCGATTCGCTCCAGCAAGCCATTGTCAAACGACTGTACGCCAAAGCTGATTCGATTGACGCCACCGGCCCGCATCGCCGCAAGCTTGTCGATATCCGTCGTGCCTGGATTCGCCTCCATCGTAAATTCCGCATTATCCGCAATGGGGAAATGACGAAATACGGAGCTGAGAAAACGCTCCATCTGCGGCGGCGTAAGCACTGTGGGCGTCCCCCCGCCAACAAATACCGTTTCAATTGTATCTGGCGGAATGACGGCCACCGTCCGTTTCATTTCTTCCTCTAGCGCATCCAAATATTGATCGACCGGCTGCCCCTTCAGCACATAGGACGTAAAATCGCAATAATGGCATTTGTTTGTGCAAAACGGGATGTGTATATAAAGCGCCTTAGGCGATTGTATAATAGCCATTGTTTCTACTCCTTCCGTTACAAAAAATGAAGGAGAGCGCAGCTCTCCCCCATTCTCATTTCCGTTTAATCTTCGTCGATTTTCAGAACCGCCATAAACGCTTCTTGCGGCACCTCGACGCTGCCTACTTGCTTCATCCGCTTTTTGCCTTCTTTTTGCTTCTCCAAAAGCTTCCGCTTCCGGCTAATATCGCCGCCGTAACATTTCGCAAGAACGTTTTTGCGCATCGCCTTAACGGTTTCGCGAGCGATAACCTTTGTTCCGATTGAAGCTTGAACCGGCACCTCAAACATTTGGCGAGGAATCAGTTCCTTCATCTTTTCGCAAATGATGCGGCCGCGCTGGTAAGCACGGTCACGGTGAACGATGACGGACAAGGCGTCAACTTGCTCTCCGTTCAGCATAATGTCCATCTTCACAAGATTGGACTGACGGTAACCGGACAGCTCGTAGTCGAACGAAGCGTATCCCTTCGTTCTTGATTTCAACTGATCAAAGAAATCGTATACGATTTCGGACAACGGCATCTCGTATGTCAACGTTACACGGTTCGTGTCCAAATACTCCATGTTAATAAACTCGCCGCGTTTGCCTTGGCAAAGCTCCATAATCGTGCCGACAAAGTCGTTTGGCACAATAACCTTCGCTTTTACATAAGGCTCCTCTACGTAGTCGAGTCGGCCGGACTCCGGGTAGTTAGACGGATTGTCGATATTAAGCTGCTCGCCATTTGTTAAAGTAACCTTGTAAATTACGCTTGGAGCCGTTGTAATGAGCGGAATATTAAATTCACGTTCAATACGCTCCTGAATAATTTCCATGTGCAGCAATCCAAGGAAGCCGCAACGGAATCCAAATCCGAGAGCAGTCGACGATTCCGGCTCATAACGCAAGGAAGCGTCGTTAAGCTCCAGCTTCTCAAGCGCTTCGCGCAAATCGTTGTAATCTTGAGTTTCAATCGGATATAGACCGCAATAAACCATTGGATTAATCCGGCGGTAGCCCGGCAAAGGCACAGGAGCAGGACGTTTGGCATCCGTTACCGTATCGCCGACGCGTGTATCCTTCACATTTTTGATGCCGGCTACAACAAATCCAACATCGCCTACGGCCAACTCGTCCACAATCGACATCCGCGGCTTGAACGCTCCGACTTCGATTACCTCAAACTCGGCTCCCGTCGCCATAAAGCGGATTTTTTTGCCGGCACGGATGTTGCCGTCAATTACGCGAACATATACGATTACGCCTTTGTAAGCATCATAATGCGAATCAAAAATAAGAGCTTTAAGCGGCTGATCGGGATCACCCGTCGGCGCAGGCACTTTGGAGACAACTTGCTCCAAAATTTCCTTAATGCCGATACCCGCCTTAGCGGATGCATGTACCGCTTCGCTGGCGTCAAGGCCAATTACGTCTTCGATTTCTTGTTTAACCCGATCCGGCTCCGCGCTTGGCAAGTCAATCTTGTTAATAACGGGAAGAACCTCAAGGTTGTTGTCGAGCGCCAAGTAGACGTTTGCTAACGTTTGGGCTTCGATGCCTTGAGCCGCATCCACCACAAGAAGAGCGCCTTCGCAAGCTGCCATGCTTCGCGAGACTTCGTATGTAAAGTCGACATGGCCTGGAGTGTCAATCAAATTGAGCAAATACTCCTCGCCATCGTCGGCTTTGTAAGATAAACGAACGGCTTGAAGCTTAATTGTAATTCCGCGCTCACGCTCCAAATCCATTTGGTCCAGTACTTGAGCTTGCATCTCTCTGGAACTTAAAGCTCCGGTATACTCCAAAATCCGATCCGCAAGTGTCGACTTTCCATGGTCGATATGAGCAATAATGGAAAAATTTCTAATTTTCTTTTGCCGGTCACGAACGTCTGTCATGCCAAACCCCCACACTTCCAATAATCAATCATTCTTCCTATTATATCAGTTTGTCGGAATGACAGCAATGAAGGGTTTAGTTCATCCAGCCGTCAAACAGGGAGACGACAAAGCGGATTCCCGTGTTGGAGGCGGACTCCAGCAAGCCGGAAGTGGAATCTGCAAGCTTGTTGACCGCTGCTTCTTCCTCCGCAAAAGGCACCCCCGGCAAACGCGGATGTTCTGTCTCGCTTATTTGTTCATCGCTGTACGCCAGCTTGCGAATATCAGCCAGCTCCCTTTCAAGCTCGGCAATCCGCTTTTCTGTATCGGACTGCTTCTCCGGTGCGCCGGCTCCCTCTAGACCGTCTACGCTCTGCGAGCCTTCCCCCCCCTCGATCGGGCCGTATATTCTTTCAATGCCGGTAGACGTCATCTCCATCCCGAACAAAACAAGAAAAGTGATTGCGCCGCCAATCGCCAGCCATTTCCATGGATTTCTCCGCATTGCCGTTACTCCTCCCCGGACACCTTCTCCGCGTCCCAATATATCGATGAAATGACTTCCGCAAGCGCATCTGCCGTTCTATATGACTCTTCCAGCGTATTCTCAACCCCGCCGACTTCAACTAATACACTTTCTGAAGCGAGAGACTGGTTATATTCGGCATTGCCCGTATTTGCAGTTTTCCCCCAGATGCCCCTAGAAATACCGGGATACTTTTTTTCCAACGCCTCATGAATTTTGGTTGCAAACTCTTCGTTTTTCTTCCAATTCGGATTTCGGTGCCCTATTATAAAATAAACCTGCGCATAGCTTGTCCCGTCGATGTCGACCGTCGTATATTTCCGCTTCTGCGAATCGCGGTGAATATCGAAGAAAAACTTCAAATCTTCGCTGCTGGCCAGAGCTTCCATCACCGTTTTTTTCGAATACTTATAGCTGAGCTCCCATTTGTAACCCTTCACCGTTGCAGCATAGTCGGTATCGGAATGCAAAGCGCCGACCCCTTTTTCCTCCAGCTTGTCCGCTAGACGTTTTCCGACAAGCGTGATGTTTTTGGTGCCCGAGGTTGGATCCTTTTTTGAATTTTCGATTTCAGGGTACCAGGACTCGCGGCTATGCGAATGATAGATAAATGCCACTTTTGTTTTTCCCGTATCGGGCTTGCCGTTTGACTCGCCGTCTTGCTCCGTATTTTCTGAAGGACTTGGCTGCGGCTTCGTTCCTTCTGACCCGTTGTCGTCATTTGGCGGCATCTCTACTCCGTCATTTTCGTGCGGACCCTCGACAGGCTCAGCGATCGGAAAATGATCCTGCGGCCCAACGTTTGTATCTGTCGCTATTCCTTTTCGAATCAGAAAAGAATCTTGGCCCATGCCGGGAAGCTCCCCTGCAAGCAGGGCGCTAGGATTGCTCGGGTTGATGCTCGTCAGCGTTCGCATTAGAAACGTGCCGATCTCGCTGCTCGTAAACGAATCGGACTCCAGACCGCTTTGGAACGCCGGCATTTCCATCTCCATCATATTTCCAAACGCTCCGCTTGAAACGGATGCGGCAAATCCTTTCATGGAATGAATCGGCGACTGGGAAGACTGCTGATGTATCATGCCCGCGATGCCCAAAACCATAAAAAAGAGCATTGAACTTAAGGAAAGCATAGAAAATGCTCTTCCCGATACAAGCGCTTCCCTGATCTTTTCACTTTGTTTCCAGTCACTCCACCATAAAGGCAATCGTTTCATCATTTTTATAACCTCCCGTTTCACGCAAAGCGTCGTTGTGCCGCTCAAACTACTACCAATCTATGAAGGCAAACGGTTTAATAGAACCGATAAACTAGAATTGCCCTGCGATAGAGAAAATAGTTTACTAGAAACGGGCCTGACACGAACGAAAAAAGCCCAAGGCTGCTTTAAGCCCTGAGCTTTTTCTTTCTTCTACTTAATGCGTATAAGCTGCCACGTTATCGGTGTCAACGGCCTCGTGAAGCGAAGCGTTAAGGCCGCTCGCAATAATATTCGCGATATCTTCGATAAATTCGTCCACTTCCTTAGGAGTGACAAGCAGATCATGCCCAATGGGACTAAGCACTTCCCTAACAAGCTGCAGCCGGTCATTTTCCCCCATTTGGTTCAGCAGCCCGAATATTTGATTGGTATCCCCGTTTTGCGCCTCTAGATGGTTTTTCATCATCTCAAACGCATTGCTTACGATCGTGGAGGCATACACAACTGTAGGAACGCCAATGGCAAGTACGGGAACTCCCAAAATGTCGCGTGTCAGCCCTTTGCGCTTATTGCCGATGCCCGAGCCGGGATGAATGCCGGTATCCGCAATTTGAATGGTTGTGTTGACCCGCTCAAGCGCCTTGGAAGCCAGTGCGTCAATTGCAATGACGAGGTCGGGCTTGGAACGATCGACTATGCCTTGTACGATTTCGCTGGATTCAATGCCGGTTATGCCGAGCACTCCCGGCGCCACAGCGCTGACGGGACGATAGCCCGGCGCTACCTGATCCGGCATTAACTCGAAGAAATGGCGAGTTACCATTACATTTTCAACCACAAGCGGTCCAAGAGCATCTGGCGTGACATTCCAGTTGCCTAGTCCAACAATTAGAACCCTAGCCGATTTCGAAATGTTCAGCCGCTCCAAAAAAGCTTCAAAGTGTTTGGCGAATGCAGTCGCCACCCGATCCTGAAGCGTGGTGTCCCCTTCTCTCAGCCCCGGAACTTCTATCGTGACATATTGCCCAATCACTTTGCCTATGGCGTTTGATCCCTGTTCATTTTGCACATGCAATACGGTAACTTTAATTCCGTCCTCTTCCGTCGTCTCCGAGTGTACCCCAGGGATGGGTCCTCCTCCCGGCCGCTCCGCCAGCTCTTTGGCCTCCAAAGCCAAATCCGTCCTTACATCGTACTTTTGCAAATCAAGGTCTTCCATCTCAGCCGTAAACTCCCTTCGCGGTATAGTCTTTCGTTATTGTTTGCAGCTTCCGCCATTTCATACGGTTAGGAATTACGCTTTCACTGCTTTCAAAGGAGGGGCAACATGCAGCCGCTATTGCTTTTTGGGCAGCCGCATGATAATATATTTTAAGTTGTGTTAGCTTTACCTTACAGAAATAGAATGATGCTCAAACTTTGTAGGAGGTGAATTCCATGCCAAACATTAAATCCGCTATCAAGCGCGTGAAAACAAACGAAAAGCGCCGCGCTTTGAACGCTTCCCAAAAATCCGCACTTCGCACGGCTGTTAAATCTGCTGACCAAGCAATCGCAGGTACTGATGTAGAAGTAGCAAAAGCTGCTCTGATCGTAGCTACGAAAAAATTGGACAAGGCAGTAACTAAAGGCCTGATTCATAAAAATGCAGCTGCCCGCAAAAAATCTCGTCTTGCAAAACGTCTGAACGCTTTGTCCGCACAGGCGTAAGACAACATACA
Source organism: Paenibacillus sp. GCM10027627 (assembly GCF_042675505.1). Lineage (NCBI taxonomy): Bacteria > Bacillati > Bacillota > Bacilli > Caryophanales > Paenibacillaceae > Paenibacillus > Paenibacillus sp. GCM10027627. The sequence goes on along the minus strand of NZ_JBHTHB010000001.1, from coordinate 400,490 downwards.
TGACTGAAAAAGCTTCGTTCATCCATCTTGGAGAACGAAGCTTTTTTTCGTTATGTGTATGTTTTTTGCTGCCAATCACAAAGTATGGCTAACTTTATTATCCGATCCCATCGACAACAAATAAAGCTCGAGCCCAAGTGCTTTGTCAATCGCTCCCGTTTTCATCGCGTAATCCAGTTCAGCAAGCGAGCTTAGCCATTTGCCCAGCTTGGAAGGAGTAAACTTCTTCCCCTTTTCAGCCGCGAGTTTAACAGCATAGGGATGAAGCCCAAGCTGTCCCGCCATTTGCTGAGGAGAGTAGTGGTGATGCTCCAGTTCTTTTATTTGCAGCATGATTCTGATTTGCCTTGCGATAAGAGCCGCAATTTTAATCGGCTCCTCGCGCCGAAGGAGCAGCTGACGATACAGCAGAAGCGCTTTGTCGATCCGCAGTTCCGCAATGGCATCGATCAAGACGAACACGTCCTCCTCCACCGTTGCGGCCGTCAGCATTGAAGCTTGCTCCGCATCGATCACTCCGCCGTCCCCCGCATGAAGACAAAGCTTGTCCACTTCCTGAGCTAGCTGCCCCATATTCACGCCTACTCTGGCGATCAGCAAGTCCGCTGCACCATCCGTCAACTGCCTTCCTTGCTCCGCCGCACGCTTGATCATCCACCTTTTCAGCTCTGGGGTATCCAGCTCTGGGAAAGGGATGATGGAGTTGCGGTCTTTAAGCGTCTTGACTAGCTTGCGCCGCTCATCCAGCTTATCGGCGTTTACCGCGACGACGATAACAGATGTTTCAAGCGGATTTTCAATGTAACGAAGCATAGTGTCCGGACGATGCTCCAGTTTGGCATTGTCTTTGCCTGCGGCGAATACGGTGGCGTCCCTGACAAGCACCAACTTTCGGTCAAGAAAAAACGGCGGCGATTCCGCTTCTAATACAACCTCGTCTATCGTTGTCTCTGATGTATCGAATTTTGTAACGCCCATCTCTCTTTCATCAGCCGAAAACATCGCATCCCGAAGAAATTCGATAAACTGTTTGATTCGATACCGGTCTTTGCCGAATAAAACGTAAATCGGCCTAAACTTGCCCGCTTTTATTTCTTTTAACGCTTCTCTCGCGTCCATATACCAGCCCCCCGCCATTCATGGTTCCAACCGTTACTAATGGGATACAGTGAACGTCAACAAAGGGATGGCCGCTTTCGCGGCTCATCCCTTTGCCTTTATATTAACATTCCCGTCTCGGCTCCATGGCACCGCATCAGGATATGGTCTTACGACGTTGCTACGCCGCAGACTGTTTTCTTCCTGTATCATACTCCAGGCTCCTGTAATGTGTTCCATTTCACCCATTAATGAGCCGCTTTTTTTTCGGTCCAGTCCGAAGCCTGAAGCACGTATTTTTCGATTGCCCCTTGGTCCAAATGAACCTCATATGTCAGAGATTTGCTATCCTCCGACCATACAAACCCAGTATGAACCCCATTTTTTCTCGAGGTTTCCTTCAGCAATTGTCCGCTCTCCGCAGAAGTAATCGTGACTACATACTCATCAAGTGTAGCAATATAGAGACCGTTTGGAGAAATAAATTGCTGCAAGCCCATTATGCCCATATCCGTTCCCGGCGGAACTTTCCCTTGTTCCGGCGGCAAAGGATCAACGTCTGTCCCTTTATCGGTTCCTCCTTTATTCCCTGAATGGTTGGAAGTTGTTCCGCTGTCTCCGTGCTGATCCGTAACGGTTACTCCCACTAAAGGTTTCTCTGAAGCTCCTCCCGTTGCACCACTTTCTTCTGAACGGTTGTTTGGAGTAGGTGCAACTTTGTTATTGTCCTCATTGCTATACACTTCGGCTTTTTGCTCGTTATCCGTTTCTCCGCTAGTTAACGCAGGGGCTTTCTTCGCAGCTTCTTCGGCAGGAATGTCTCCTCCCGGATTGTCTCCGACCGACTTGGACGACAAAAGATCCGCATCGGCAACGCTTGGCCCTTCATTCTTCATATCCGCAGTAAACGCAACATCCTGAAGCGCATCGTTTTTGCCGAGACCAGAAGGGTACATGACGAGGAACAAGCCCGCCACAACTCCTGCGGCAACCACACCGCTGACAGCGCCCCAAGACGGCCACTTGCGATTTCGTTTAGCCCGTCTAGGCTGCAATGCGGGAGCTTCCTTTTCCGAAGCCTCTCCTTTATTCAACTGCTCCAATCCGTCAATTCGCTCCAGTTCCGGCATAATTGCATCCACCAAACTATAGCTAGGGACAACCTTAGGAAGGTTCGCGAGCTCTGCGGAAAGACGCTTCATGCGCTCGAACATAGCCTCGCAGTCCGGACATTGTCTTGTATGATCGGCCAATACTTCGATCTCAGCTTCGCTGAGGTCTCCGTCTAGCTCTCTATGCATCAATTCCATCACCTCTTGACAATTCATCCCCGGACACCACCTTTCTGATATTCGTGAAGTAATGCTTGCAGTTGCTGCCTAGCTCTAAATAGGTAAGACTTTACCGTATTGAGCGGCAAATCAAGTGAATCAGCAATTTCGTTATACGAAAAATCTTGCAAGTAACGCAGCACGACAACCGTGCGATGATGCTCCGGCAACTTCTCGATAGCGCTGCGAATATCCTGAAGAGCGTAGGAGGACAACACTTCCTCTTCTACGTTTTGCTTTTCGCGAAATACCATTTCATGCTCGTCTATCGAGACGGTAGGTTTGTTTCTTCTAAACTTATCGATACAAATATTAGTTACAATGCGTTGAATCCATGTTTTGAACTGGGCCTTCTCCTCATAGGAGCCGATTTTCGTGTAGATACGGATAAGCGCTTCCTGAGAGGCGTCCATCGCATCTTGCTCATTATTCAGTATATAGTAGGCTGTCCGATAAACATGGGTTTCAATCTCGCGCAATAGAGTAATTAAAGCGTCGCGATCTCCCGCTTGGGCGGCTTTAATAAGGCCGGGCTCCACCACGAAGGATCCTCCTCTCTTGCAACCTTACTGACGGACGGGTTGCGATAAAAGTTGCAGTAATAATCATCAATCTTTTTATTTTTTTAATAATTTCATTTTCACATTATAAAAATGGTTTTATTATGTAGAACTTTCAACCTGATCAAAAAGGGCCTCTACGCTCCAAAAATTGGACTGCAAAGGGAGCCCCACATTAAAGAATACCAAAATATATGAATTTCGTATATAGACCTTACCGATTCCAAACTTCAAGACCGTTAGCCGACACCCGAAACGAAGCTTCTCCGCCCTTGTCCGTCCGCCATATGGAAATGCCTGCACTGTCCAATTTATGCAGCACATCGGGATGAGGATGCCCGTAGCTGTTCCTTGCACCGGCCGAAATGACGGCGGCCAAAGGTTGCCAATACGCAAGCCATTCCTCGCTTGTTGAATAACGGCTGCCATGATGCGCGACTTTCATGATATGCGTCTTGGATTCCGACATCTGTTCCACAGAAGGGCTGGCATTCTGATGCCGAATAACGGCTTTTTCGGTGCCTTCGGATATATCCCCTGAAAATAAAAATCGGTAACGGTATAGATCAATGAGGACAATTAGACTCCGCTCATTTTGTTCCTCTACAACCGGAACCAAAGCTGAGCCTTCTCCTTCTACTAAATGCGGCCAAATGACTTGTACGTTTGTTTCGCTTCCCAGTTTCATACTCGTACCGGATTTAGGGGCATAAAGCGGAATATGTGCTGCGAGCGCTTGTTCAATAAAGCGTTTGGCATCCTTGCTTTCTCTCACTGTGCCGTTCCACCATATTCGCTTTACGGGAATATGCTGGAGCACAGCGGAAAGTCCTTTAATATGATCGCTGTCCAAATGCGAGACGATAAGCAAATCAAGCTTTTTGACCCCCCTTTTCTTTAAAAGGGGCACAACTACCTTGGCCCCCACCTCAAACGGGTCCCTCCGAGCCCTCCACTCTTCTCCGGGCTTGACGAACGACAAGCTCCCTCCCCCGTCTATTAAAATATGGTTACCTTCAGGCGTGCGAATAAGCGCTGCGTCCCCTTGCCCAACGTCCAAAAAGCTGACGACGGCTTTCCGATCCAAAATATCCGGCCAATAGGCCGTCAAAAGCAGACTCCCAGCCGAAAAAGCCAACAGGAAAACGGGCAGCTTGCCGATTGGGGGCGGGCGCAAGGATGTCTGATTACTCTTTTGTTTGCTGATTGGTTCGCTCGTTTGTCCGCTCTTGAGTTTAGCTCCAGCAGCAGCTTCCTCGCCGTCCGTTCCAGAGCGGAGTTGTGTTGTAAAATAAACCTCCTCGACGCAACCGTTTCTTCGCTTAATAAGCCGAAATCCATAACCGAGCATAAGCAGCCAGCCGAGCACCCACCAGACCGCTGGAGTTGCCCAAATGGTGCGTAGGCCGTCGAACGTGGCTAGCCATTCCGTCATACCAAACGTCCACTCATTTGTATGACTTGATACAAAAACAAGCGCCCTAGCCCCTTCCGGCCAAATGACGGACAGTAGCAAAGCGGACGCTCCTATCGGCATAACAACAAAGCTTATAAAAGGTACAAGCACAAAATTGGCGGCCAGCGACAGCAAATGAAATTGGTTGAAATAGTATACGGTCAACGGGAAAGAGACTAGCTGCGCCACAATTGTAACGGCGGCTAAATCAAGGAGCCAGCCTCCCCGTTTCCATTTCGGCAGCGCTCCCCGGACGGGCGGAACACCCATTATTAACCCTAGTGTCACGACAAAAGAGAGCTGAAAGCTGACATCATCCAAATAATAAGGATTAAAAGCCAATAAAACGACTGCGGCAGCGGCAAGCAAATGCAAGCCGTCCTTAAGCTTGCCAAGCCGGGCTGCCAGCAGACCAAAAACGGCCATCACACCCGCCCGGAGGACGGAAGGAGAAGCTCCCGCAAGCAGCACATAAAACGGAACCGCAATCATCAAAACCGTCAACATCCGTTCCCTGGACATGCGGGCTAGCTTAAGCAAACCGCCTGCCGCATAGATAAATACAGCGACATGCAGGCCCGATATAGCTAAAATATGCGTGAGGCCAAGCTCAGCGAATTGGCCGAATTGGTCGGGGTCCAGATCCTCGCGTATGCCGAGGATCAGCCCTTTCATGTAGCCGGACTGGGAGGACGGGTACAGCTCGTCCAGCCGCGCGCCCAGCGATGCGCGCGCGGCGTCCACGCGGCCAAGCAGCGCGGCCGCGTGAAAGGTTGGTGCCGCCGCCGCTTGAGGCGTGACGGCGGCGGCGCCTTTGGCTTGAAGCAGCCAGTGAATACTCTGGCTGCGCAGGTAGCGGCGGTAATCGAAGCCGCCGCGGTTCGTTGCCGTGGCGGGGCGCGTCAGCTCGCCGGCCACGCGCACCCGGTCGCCGCGCTGCCATGCCGCGGCGGCCGCTTGCTCCGGCTGGGCGCTTAGCCGCAGCTGGACGAGCAGCCGCTCGCGAATTTTGCGCGGCGGCCCAAAGGCTGGCGCATGGAGGGATGTAGCCTCCATGCGGAAAACGGCGCGGTCGCCGTCGACCTCGATCGCGGAAACAATGGTGCCGAGAGCATCGACGCTATACGCCGCTCTCGGATCAGCTTCCGCCGCTGGCTCTATATCGGTCAGCGCCGTCATATTTCGGGCGTCGAACCAGAGCCGCTCGCCGCCCGCTAAGCCAAAGGCAAGCAAGCATGCCGCAGCCAGCCGCATGCTTGCCAGCTTTCCCGTGACAGCGGCTATTGCCCCAAGCGCAGCCGCTCCCGCAGCAAATCCGATCCCCGCCGGCTCAAACCCGCTCGCCGCCGCACTTCCGCATACCCAGCAGACCGCAAACCAAACTAGCGGCCTTCGATTCATCGGACTCAAATCGATCCCTCCCCGTTAATCGTTTTGCCATTCAATTCACTATTTAGTTCACAACGCAAAGAACCTCCAGCCGCATCTATCGATACGGCTGGAGGTTCTCCCTCACAATGCAATCTTTATAAAGTAACTTCCATAGCGGCTTGCGCCGGGGGCGTAAACGATTCCAGCTGCCTGAATTCGATGCCGAGATGAGCCATTAAAGCGCGCACCTTTTCGTTGTCTTTCGGATATCCTCTATGAAACACGATTTCCTTTACTCCACTGTTGGCAAGCATGTTCGCGCAAGTCCAGCACGGCTGATCGGTGACATAAACGACGGAGCCCTCCCGGTCGGTTCTGTCCGTAAACAGCAACAGGTTTTGCTCCGCATGGATTGTCCGGATGCATCGCTGTTTTTTCAGCACCTGCTCCTCGCCGTTCACCAGCTTCACCTCAACCTCCTCCGATATCATGCAGCCCGCTTCCAAGCAGTCCTGCACTCCCATCGGCGCTCCGTTGTATGCTGTCCCCAGCAGCTTTTTCCCTTGGACCAGCACGGCACCGACATGTCTACGCGGGCATCGGGATCTCGTAGAAACCATATAGGCAATATCCATAAAATAAGTGTCCCAATCCTTGCGGATAGCATCGTTTAAAGCTGAAGTCATCGTTTCCTCCCATTGCTTGCTGCCATTCTTATCCGTCTTATTAACTTTTCTCTATTGGAAAAACAAGCTTTTTCTTTTATTTTATAACGTTTACGTCTCTGCTGCCAGCAAACTTAGCCGCTTCTACACTTAGTTCGATTGGCCGGATTAACCGCTTCTCAATTCAGTTCGCTTGGCTGGCGGAAATCGCTTGCTCCAAATCGGCGATAATATCCCCAATTCCTTCCGTTCCAACCGACAGCCGAATCATGCCCGGAGTTACTCCAGCTGCGGCCTGCTCTTCTGCGGAAAGCTGCTGGTGAGTTGTGCTTGCAGGGTGAATAATTAATGATTTGGAATCCCCAACGTTGGCCAAATGAGAAAACAGCTTCACGGAATTAATAATCGTTTTGCCGGCATCCACTCCGCCTTTAATGCCGAAAGTTAAAATGGCGCCGCTGCCGTTAGGCAAATATTTTTGCGCGAGGTCGTAAGTACGGTGGCTTGGCAGCCCTGGATAGCTGACCCACTCTACAGCCGGATGAGACTCCAAAAATTGCGCAACGGCAAGAGCGTTTGTGCTGTGGCGTTCCAAACGCAAATGAAGCGTCTCCAGCCCTTGCAGCAGCAAGAAGGAGTTGAATGGCGACAAAGCCGCTCCCATGTCGCGGAGCAGTTGTACCCTCGCTTTAATAATGTACGCAATCGGTCCTACCGCATCGGTATAGACAACGCCATGATAACTAGGATCAGGCTCAGTCAAGCCAGCAAATTTCCCGCTCGCCTTCCAGTCAAATTTGCCACCGTCGACGATAATTCCGCCAATGGAAGTTCCATGCCCGCCGATAAATTTGGTCGCGGAATGAACGACGATGTCTGCTCCATGTTCAATCGGGCGGCAAAGATAAGGGCTAGGGAATGTATTGTCAACAATAAAAGGAATGCCATTTTCATGTGCAATTGCCGCAACGGCTTCCAAATCGATGACATCGCCTTTCGGATTTCCGATCGTCTCGGCAAATATCGCTTTCGTTTTGTCCGTAATCGCGGCACGGAAATTTTCCGGGTTCGACGGATCGGCAAATTTCACATTAATGCCGAGTTTAGGAAGCGTGATGGCAAATAAGTTGTAGGTTCCGCCGTAAAGGCTTGTCGATGAAACAATTTCGTCGCCAGAGCCCGCAATATTTAAAATGGAGTACGTAATAGCCGCTTGACCGGATGCAACAGCGAGCGCGGCGGGAGCGCCCTCCAGCTCGGCCACTCTTTTTTCCAAAACATCCGTTGTCGGGTTCATTAGCCGTGTATAAATATTTCCGAATTCTTGCAGCGAAAACAAATTAGCCGCATGATCCGTATCTCTGAATCCGTAAGATGTCGTTTGGTAAATGGGCACCGCCCTCGACATCGTCGTAGGATCGATCGTTTGACCTCCGTGGACGGATAGCGTTTCAAGAGAGAGCCTTTTTTCCTCTGTCATGACCTTACTCCTCCTCAAAGTTAGCTGAAAATCTAGCAGTCGCTTCTAGCAAAATAGCACTGCATATTTCCATTCTCTCACAATCCTGGACGAGCTACAACGCTTTCTTTTATTCCTTCCAGCAGCTTTTCTCCTATTCCTTTTACTCGAAGCAATTCGTCCACGCTGCCGAAATAACCGTTGCGCTCACGGTCATCGACAATGGCGGCCGCCTTGGCAGGGCCGATTCCTTTCAATGCGTCCAATTCCGCCGCAGAAGCGCGGTTAATATCGAGCTTGCCATTTGCGTCTATGCTGGAATGCTGCGGGATAAAACTTTTGAGTTCGCTTTTGTCCCCATTGGAATCGGGCTCGTTACTTTTTTGATCGGGCTGTTCAGTGCCGGCAGAGCCTCCCGCTTTTCCTTTGGAATCATTACTCTCTTCGACTTTGGAATCATTACTCGCTTCTTCTTTGAAAGCATTTTTGGAAGGGGCACTATTTCGCGCGCCGCCTGTCCCCGTCTCTGCATCCCCCTGGCTAAGCGATGCTTCCACCGCTTCGTTAAGCGGAATCCATCCCGCCTCTTCATTCGGCTTGTTGTTCACAAAAGCTGCTACCATAAGCAAAGCGGCGCCTGCCAAACAAATCGCAGCCGTCCACTTGCCTCCTTGCCGATTTCGCCTTGCGAGGCGCAACGACATCAGCATCACCTCTTTCTACAAATAAATTGGCAATTCGTGACATATTAAACAAGTTTGGAGGAATAGGATACAAGAACACACAATACGTGTAAGTGGGTATAGGAGGGCTTAGCATGAATGTAGGCTTTATCGGCACAGGCTCGATGGGAAGTCTGTTAATTGAAGCATTCGTCGCTTCCGGCGCACTGGCGCCGTCAGACATCGCCATCAGCAATCGAACCTACGCCAAAGCGCAAGCGCTAGCTGACCGCTTCCCCGGCATGAGAGCCGAATATGCGAACGCAGAGGTCGCATCGGGCTGCCATATTGTGTTCCTTTGCATAAAGCCTCATGAATTTAAACGAGTTGTAGATGATATAAAACCGTTTGTTGGGCCGAATCAAATTATTGTATCCATTACAAGTCCCGTACTCGTCTCCCATTTGGAGACGGAGCTGCATTGCAAGATCGCCAAAGTGATTCCAAGCATAACCAACCGGGTATGGAGCGGCGCCTCCTTATGCATCTATGGCGATAGGATGACCGAAAAGGATAAAACGAAGCTGGAAGACCTCTTTACTCATATTAGCGAACCGCTTAGAATCGACGAAAGCTATACTCGAATCGTCTCCGACCTGTCAAGCTGCGGACCCGCTTTCATCGCTTTTTTGCTTCAGCAATTTGTAGATGCCGCTGTAGAGGAGACGGGCATTTCCCGCGATGAAGCCGTGCGGATCGCCAGCAATATGCTGCTTGGTACGGGACTGCTGTTAACCGAAGGAAGAATGACGCCTGAAGATATTCAAGAGCGAGTGGCCGTGCCCGGCGGAATTACCGCGCAAGCGCTAGGTTTGCTAAGGAGAGAGACTGACGGCGTTTTTAACGGGGTCATTCGAGCGACTCACGCCAAATATAAGGAAGACTTGCTTAAGGTAACAACCGCCTTCTGCGGCGAAGAGGTGAACGGACAATAGCTGTTCTTCAGCTAAAGCCCGCTCACCTCTTCGCTTTCGAAGGTTAGTTCGCGACTATATTGACAAGTTTGCCTTTAACAGCGACAACCTTGCGTATCGTTTTGCCGGAGATCAGCTCCTGCACTTTATCCATATCTTTCGCAAGCGACTCCATGTCCGCTTCGTCCATGTCCGCTGCGATAGACACTCGCTCCACGATTTTCCCGTTTACTTGAACGACGATTTCTACCTCTTGATCGACCGTCCAAGCTTCTTCGTACTGCGGCCATGCGGCGTAAGTGATCGTGCCGTCTTGACCCAGCTTCTCCCAAAGCTCTTCGGTGATATGAGGAGCAATTGGCGAAAGCATTTGTAAAAATTGGATCATCGCCTCGCGCGGCAGCGAATCCGTTTTGTACGCCTCGTTTACAAAAATCATCAGCTGGCTAATAACGGTATTGAAACGAAGATTTTCGTAGTCGTCCGTAATTTTTTTGACGGAACGGTGCCACGTCCGCTTAAACGCATCCGTCGTGTCGCCGTCGCTAATTTTCGTGCTGACTGTGCCGTCTTCGTTAACAAACAAACGCCATACCCGCGACAGGAAACGGTAAGTGCCTTCCACGCCGTTTGTATTCCAAGGCTTCGTCGCTTCAAGCGGCCCCATAAACATCTCGTACATCCGCAGCGTATCCGCTCCGAACTCGCCTACAATATCATCGGGATTGATGACATTGCCGCGCGATTTGGACATTTTTTCGTTGTTTGTGCCCAAAATCATGCCTTGGTTGACCAGCTTATGGAATGGCTCTTTTGTATGAACTACGCCGATATCATAAAGCACCTTGTGCCAGAACCGCGCGTAAAGAAGATGCAATACCGCATGCTCCGCGCCGCCGATATAAAGGTCGACCGGCAGCCATTCCTTTTGCTTCTCGGGCGAGCAAATTTCGTTTTCGTTTTTCGGATCGATAAAGCGAAGGTAGTACCAGCAGCTTCCCGCCCATTGAGGCATGGTGTTCGTTTCGCGACGAGCCTTCATCCCCGTTTCAGGATCGACCGTGTTTACCCAATCCGTTACGTTTGCAAGCGGCGATTCCCCCGTGCCAGACGGCTTAATGGCGTCCACATCCGGCAGCAGCAGCGGCAGCTGGTCTTCCGGAACCGGCTTCATGCTGCCGTCTTCCAGATGAAGAATCGGAATCGGCTCTCCCCAGTAGCGTTGACGGCTGAACAGCCAGTCGCGGAGACGGTAAGTCACCTTCGCTTTGCCTTTGCCCGTTTCCGTCAAACGCTCGATCATCGCTCCAATCGCCTCGTCATTGTTAAGTCCGTTCAGGAAATCGGAGTTGACATGCGGTCCATCGCCGGTGAACGCTTCTTTCGTCACATCTCCGCCTTGCACCACTTCAATAATCGGCAAATCGAATTGCTTCGCAAATTCCCAGTCTCTCGAGTCATGGCCCGGAACGGCCATAATCGCGCCTGTGCCGTATCCGGCAAGAACGTAATCTGCAATCCAAATCGGCGCTCTTGCGCCGCTTACCGGATTAATGGCATAGGCGCCAGTGAAAACGCCCGTTTTCTCCTTGGCCAGATCCGTCCGCTCCAAATCGCTTTTGCGGGCGGCAGCGTCTTGGTAAGCAGCTATCGCTTCCTTCTGTTCTGCTGTCGTAATGGCTGCTACCAGCTCATGCTCTGGCGCAAGCACGCAATAAGTGGCGCCGAATAGCGTGTCTGGACGTGTCGTAAATACTTCCAACGCCGCATCGTGTCCTTCGATGGCAAAGACCACTTCCGCCCCGGTCGACTTTCCGATCCAGTTGCGCTGCATATCTTTAATGCTTTCCGACCAGTCGAGCTCCTCCAAATCGTCCAACAGGCGGTCCGCATATTCCGTAATTTTCAAAATCCATTGGCGCATCGGCTTGCGGATGACGGGATGCCCGCCGCGCTCGCTCAATCCGTCAATGACTTCTTCGTTTGCCAGTACCGTTCCAAGCGCTGGACACCAGTTGACCGGAACTTCAGCCACGTAAGCGAGTCCTCGATTGTAAAGCTGGATGAAAATCCACTGGGTCCACTTATAGTAGTCAGGATCAGTCGTGCTGAATTCACGGTCCCAATCATAAGAGAAACCAAGAGATTTAATTTGGCGGCGGAAGTTGTCAATATTTTTAAACGTAATGTCTCTCGGATGCTGTCCCGTGTCAAGAGCGTGCTGCTCCGCCGGCAGTCCGAACGCATCCCAGCCCATCGGATGCAGCACGTTGTAGCCTTTCATCCGTTTGAAGCGAGATACGATATCAGTTGCCGTGTAGCCTTCCGGATGGCCTACGTGTAGGCCGGCTCCCGACGGATATGGAAACATGTCAAGCGCGTAAAATTTCTGTTTGCCCGGTTCTTCCTTTGTTTGGAACGTTTTGTTCTCGTCCCAGTACTTTTGCCACTTTGGCTCGATTTCCAGCGGATTGTAGCCGGATCGTTGTTGTTCTTGACTCATCCCTTTTCCTCCTAATCGTCGTAAACAAATAAAACCTCCCGCCCCCAGCGGATTAACGCTAGGGACGAGAGGAAATCTCCCGTGGTACCACCCTAGTTGGCGACTGGCATGCTCTGCCTGCGCCCACTTGACGTTCTTAACGCGAACGATACGATGCGGCTGAAATCTCCCAAACGATACGGGGATCATTTCTCGCACAGCTCCGAGGCGAGCTTCCGAGCGCATCAGGTCCGGCTTTCACCTACCGCCGGCTCTCTTGACCTTGATTACGCAAGTACTGTTCCTCATCAACGCTTTCATATTAAAAACAGTTACTATCGATTATATAAGTTTGGCATGAAAAGTGTCAAGCGAATCAACGGCTCGTTAGACAAGACTGAAAACTTAGCTTTTTTGAATTTTTCGATTTTTGCCGGCAGCGATTCCAAACAAGGCGTAGGCTGCGGAAACAGCCAGCATAACCGCCATCGGCAAATCCCAACTTTCCGTGGAATCGTGCAGTAGGCCAAGTAAAAGCGGCCCCGAAGCAGCAAGCAAGTAGCCAACGGATTGGGCCATTCCTGACAGCTTGGCAGCCTCCCCGCTCGTCGTTGTGCGAAGCGCAAAAAACATGACCGCAAGTCCAAAACCGCCGCCGACCCCCAGGCCAAGCACTGCCATCGTAATGGGAATGAGCGGTTCCCCTCCAAACCACAGCAGGACATAACCTACAACAAAAAGAACGGCAATAGAGAGAGCCAGCATAATCTGGTTCCGGCTTTTCCCAGCCAATATTGGCACAATAAACGTCGAAAGCATACTGACGATTTGCATAAGCGAAAGCATCCAGCCCGCTTCGGCCGAAGTTAACCCTTTGTCAGCGAGCACAAGCGGAATCCAGGTTACGTTTACGTAAAAGCAAAACGATTGCAATCCAAGATATAAAGATACCGCCCAAGCAAGCGGAGAACGCCATACGTTGACGTCGACGCTGCTGCCCACTGCGAGAACTTTGCCATTTTCGTTCCCTTTGCGACTTGCCCTCGCAAGAGGCAACCATGCCGCAGCGGCGATAAAGGCGGCGATGGACGATATCGCAAGTGTCGTTTCCCAGCCAAGCCCCGCTTGTTCCGTCAACGGCACGCTAATACCGGAGCTGACGGCGGCGCCTAAGTTCATGGATACGGTATACACTCCGGTCATCAGCCCCACTCTGTCGCCATAATCCCGCTTCACAAGGCTTGGTAGCAAAACATTGGCGACGGCAATAGCTGCGCCTAGCCAAGCCGTGCCAAGAAACAAGGCATAAACGGATGGGAGCGAGCGGATCAAAATGGCGATCGCGAGCATGAACGACGCGGCAAGCAGCGAGCGCTCCATGCCGATCCAGGAGGCCAGCTTCGGTGCAAGCGGCGAAAAGAAAGCAAACGCCAGAAGCGGCAATGTGGTCAGCAGCCCCGTCATACCGCCCGACAAGCCGTATGTCAATTGAATTTGCTCCACGATTGGTCCTACGGACGTAATGGGAGCTCTTAAAATTAATGCTACAAATATAATGCTTAAAACGAGTAGCCATGTCCCGCCCGTTTTCTGTACCAAAACGCTGCGGCCCCCGACCCCTCGGATTTGATCTTCTGACTGACTGCTGCTGTCCATCTTGTGTAGTCCACCCTTCAAGCCATTGCTTTTGTCCTGTACCAATAATCGTATAAGTGCGTGAAACCAAATTTATCGTACAATCTGTTCGCCGCTTCGTTGTTTTTAACGACCAGCAAATAGCTTTGCTCTACACCTTGCTCTTTCGCCCAATACAGCAGACGGCGCGTCAATTGCTCCCCATATCCTCGCCCCCGCTTGCTCTCGCTCGTGACGATGTCGTATAGTCCCGCCCAGCCCTGCTCAAGGGTCACTATTCCGCATGCCGCAGCCTCTTCGCCATCCATCAGAACGGCAAATGCCTTTTTCAAAGGCAGAGAGTCGTACATCTTTCTTGTCGCCTCCTTTTGCCGTTCGCTGAGCTTTTGCAAAGTTTGGATGGCATCCAACCATAGAGGAGTCAATTCCGTGGACAAAACGATGTTGTCAAAGCCAGGACATTGCAGGTCGGCTAACGAGGCCGTTTTGACCAGCGTATGGTCTATCTTTTCATATCCCATATCGGCGAGCCGCTCATCGAGACCATTGGGCTGAACGAATGGAGTCAGCTTAAACACAGTTGCTTGGCCTTGTTCCCGATACAACTGCTCGCATCGCTTGATCTTTTGCCCCACGTCCAAGCTGTTTCCATAAATCGGGTTAATTGAATTGGATCTTTTCGTATAGCCATCAGCAAACCGCAGCAGCCATCCGTCATAAAGCAGCGTATGGTGCGCCGGCCAACCGTTTAAACTCATCTCCTCAATCCCTCTCCATACCTCCATCCGCTTTCACTCCCTATGTATTATTAAAATGGAACTTTATGAACTTATTGGATATTAAACCGTTCAAGATGAGAGCTTAGTCCCTCGCGCTTCAACACCCGCGCTTGCAATTGTCCAAAAAGATCGTAATGCGGGTAATGCGATCTTTGATGAATGTACTTAGGATCGAGTCCACTCGCTAAGCACCAGCTTCGAAGTTTGTCCATATCAGCGCAGCCCGCTTTCGTAACGGTCTGCATGCCCGGAAATCGGGGATCGAGCCAGTAGTGAGTCAAAAACGCGATCTCTCCTCTTAATACGGCGGCTTTCCATTCGTTAAGCTCTTCTCTCGTTATGCCGAATGCCACGATCATTGCCTCCTGCCGGAATATATTAATGAAGCGAGGGCTCCAATCCGTAAGCTTGACCGCCTATTGGATTATTTCTTTGACGCGTCCCACACTTCCGTCCTGCAATCTCACTTTAATTCCGTGTGGATGCTGAGCCGAGTTCGTCAATAAGTCTTTCACGATTCCATGCGTGATTTTTCCTGTTCGCTGATCCGCTTTGAGTACAATCCCTACCTCCATGCCCGGCTTAATTTCCGAACGAAGCGTACCTTTTCCTGACATCTGTTTTCATTCCTTTTCCATTTAAATTCATAAAAATAAGAATAGCATATGCACTTCAAAGATGCACATAGAGCGGACAACTGCTATACTTAGTTTCATACGATGAGATGAAAAGAGGAATTATGGCATGTCAAACGCATTCCGCTCGTTGGGATTATCCCAAGAGCTTACCGATTTATTGGGTCAAGGGGGCATTACGGAACCTACTCCCGTCCAGCGCCAAACAATACCGCTGCTTCTAAAGGGACAAGATGTCATTGCCCAAGCCCAAACGGGCACAGGCAAGACGCTCGCCTTCGCTTTGCCGATGCTGGAGCAGATTAATACGGATAAAGATCAAGTGCAAGCTTTAATTTTAACGCCAACAAGAGAACTTGCCATTCAAATTACAATGGAGATGAAAAAGCTGGCTCCTGCTTTTGGCGCCCGTGTCCTGGCTGCTTACGGAGGTCAAGACGTCGATGCACAAATTCGCAAGCTTCAGCGCGCTCCGCATATTGTCGTAGCGACTCCGGGCCGTTTGATCGACCATATGACTCGCGGAACGGTCAGCCTTGGCAAGCTCACTATGCTTGTTCTTGACGAAGCGGATCAGATGCTTCACATGGGCTTTTTGCCCGAGGTGGAAAGTATCGTGACCCAGACGCCAAGAGCTAGGCAGACGATGCTATTCTCCGCAACGATGCCGGATGCCATTCGCAGGCTGGCGGCCGACTATATGAACTCGCCAACCGATGTGCAAATTAAAAGCGCAAATGTTACGCTAGACAGCATTCGGCAGCTGGTCGTCGAAACGACGGATCGCGGCAAGCAGCAAGCACTTATACATTTGCTCGAGCAGCATCGCCCTTACTTGGCCGTCATTTTTTGCCGGACGAAAATTCGCGCCAAAAAGCTGAACGAAGCGCTGCAAGATGTTGGCATTATGTCGGACGAGCTGCATGGCGATTTGACGCAAGCGAAGCGAGAGCAAGTAATGAAACGTTTCCGGGAAGCTCGTCTGCAAGTGCTCGTCGCAACCGATGTTGCGGCACGGGGACTAGACGTAGAGGGCGTAACGCATGTTTATAACTACGACGTGCCTCTTGACGGAGAAAGCTATATTCATAGAATCGGAAGAACGGGCCGCGCCGGGCAAAAAGGGATGGCGGTCACGCTAGCCACGCCTTACGATGTTTCCAAACTCGCCGCTATTGAAAAAGGAATCAACGCCAGACTCGAGAAGCGCTCCATCGACCGGGAAGGAGACTTATCGTCCCCAGCGAAGAACACTGCAGGCAGCGGGGAACGCGGCAGAACTAAAGAAAGACAAGATCGCGGCAACGGTAAAAACAGTCGGAACTCCGGGGGAAGAGGACCTCGCGAATCCACTTATGGGGGCCGAGGACGCGGTCAAGCCGCCGAGGGGGGCCGAGGACGCGCTCAGTCTACAGAGGGCGGACGCGGCAAAGGACGAGACTTCTCTCCAAACAAAGGCGGCAAAATACAAAGCTCAAAAGGAATCGAAACCGCCGTTTCGGGAAACAATCCGTGGCTTAAGCAAGAAGATTCCGCAGAATTCGGGCAATCCCCGGCCCGTGGCAAAGAACGACGTGACGATCGAGGCGGCAAACGAAACGATGCCCACTCCTCCAGAGCTAATTCCGCTTCTGGCGGAACCCGTGGACGCGGCGGAGCCAAAAGCGAAAATGGGAAGCCAGCTCCAAAGGGACGCGGAGCAGCAACTTTTAGTGGAAGCAGCAGCCGAGGACGCGGAGCGGGACCTTCTGGCGGAGCCGGCAAAGGACGAAGCGCTGGAGCTTCTGGCGGAAGCGGCAAAGGCCGCGGAGCAGGACCTTCTGGCGGAGCCGGCAAAGGGCGCAGCGCTGGATCTTTTAACGGAAACGGCAAGGGACGCGGCGCAAGCGGTTCTAAT
Organism: Paenibacillus sp. GCM10027627; assembly: GCF_042675505.1. Classification (NCBI taxonomy): domain Bacteria; kingdom Bacillati; phylum Bacillota; class Bacilli; order Caryophanales; family Paenibacillaceae; genus Paenibacillus; species Paenibacillus sp. GCM10027627. The sequence goes on along the minus strand of NZ_JBHTHB010000001.1, from coordinate 383,486 downwards.
GGACGAGGCAAAAGATAATAAAAATACGATAAAGGAGTCGCCTAGTCTGGCGGCTCCTTTTTTATATGCTATTTTGCCCATTTCTCTCTACAGGACGGCAGATGTCCAATCCGATATGGACATTTTACATATGATATCCTATGCCGAACGTCGGGATAACCAACCCGAATGAAGCGCCTGCAGGCCCGTTTCGGAAATTCAATCTAGGAGGAATTGAAATGTCCGGTGTACATGGAGGCTACTACTCGACGACAGGAGTCATCCTGGTTCTGTTTATTCTTCTGGTCATCGTTACAAGAACTTTCTTGTACTAACCGTCAAAAAAAGAGAGCGGGCCGCTTGGCTCGCTCTTTTTTTATTTAGAATTCAAAACATACTCGCGGATTGCGCCCGCGACACCGCCGTCGTTGTTGGAGCCTGCCACATACTTTGCCGCCGCTTTCACCGCTTCCGGAGAATTGCCCATCGCAATGCCGACTCCGGCAAACTGCAGCATGGAAACATCGTTATAATAGTTGCCAATGGCCAAAATATGCTCGCGCGCGATTCCGCGTTCTTCCGCAAGTCGACGCAGCGCGTCCCCTTTGCTCGCTTTAGGATGCTGGACATCTATAAAAAGATCGCCGCTGCGGATAACCTGTAGCTTAAGCGGCTGCTTCTCCCAATGCGACTGGATCATGTCCATTTGCTCTTTTGTCCCGAACAAAGTCAGCTTCACTAGTCCGTCCGGCAATCCTTCGTCAAAATTTTGAACGGAAGGTATCGCATGGTGGATCGCATACATCGCTCTGGCTTCCTCAGTAATTGTCTCCACCATCATTTCGAAAGCCGTATTCAAGTCATAATGAATCGTATGTTCTCTGCAATAATGAATGAAATCAAACAGATGTTCTTGCTCAATATCGAATTGAAATAAAACGGACCGATCCGACGATTGAACCGTCGCAGCTCCATTGTGGGTAATCAGAATACCGCCTAGGCCAAGCTGTTCCAGAACCGGCAAAGCTCCTACCGGCCCCCGGCCTGTGCATAAAACGATTTCCGCACCAGCAAAGCTCGCTTCGCGAACCGCATCCTTCACTTCGTCAAGCAACTGATGATCATCAGTCAACAGCGTTCCGTCAACGTCTAGGGCAATCATTTTAAAATGCGATTTCATCCTGTCTCCATCCCCTGTCTCTGTCGAATGTCTATTTTTTACCCCGATGCGCACGAAGAAGCTCGACTTCCGCATCCGTAAGCTCTCGGTACTGTCCTTCGGCAAGCGACTCATCCAATTCAAGCGGACCCATTGAAATCCGCTTTAACTCCAGCACCTTTTTGCCAACCGATTCGAACATCCGTTTCACCTGGTGAAATTTACCCTCTCGAATCGTCAGCCTAATTAAAGAATGAATCTCGCCGTTTTGATCCGCGGCATCCTTCCGCAAGATGGACAGCTCCGCAGGCATCGTTACATATCCGTCATCCAGTTCGACACCTTTTTGGAAGGATTGAACGTCCTCTTCCCCGACATCTCCTTTTACGACGGCTTCATAGGTTTTGTCTACATGCTTGCGCGGCGAGAGCAGCTCGTGAGCAAGCGCCCCGTCGTTTGTAAGCAGCAGCAGACCGACCGTATCTTTATCCAATCTCCCTACCGGAAAAGGATTAAGCCATTTATCGCCATCGTCCAGCAGATCGATGACCGTTCTCTCTCTCCCGTCCTCCGTAGCGGAAATGACGCCCTGCGGCTTATTCAGCATCAAATAAATGACACTGCGGTAAACGACGGTTTCTCCGTCAAACGCGACCTGGCGTTCATCAGGATCGACTATGAGCCCGCTGTCTTTCACTTTGACTCCGTCTACCGTCACTCTGCCCTGCTTGACCGCTCTTTTAATTTCACTTCTCGTTCCTAACCCCATATGAGACAACAATTTATCGATTCGAAGTTTTTCTGGCAAATTAAGTCCTCCTAAAGCCGGGTGCCAGCTCGTTCTTGAGCTTGCTTTCCGTAAATTCCCCCCATCAGAGGGGTATAAAGTTTCTCCCTTTAAATAGCGGATATCTCTCCCGCTTCGACAGGCCAGCTTACCGTCCTTGTCGCTTCATGCCATCTAAAGCCAAGCTCGAGCGCTTGCGAAAGGTTAAATCTTACCCGCACAGCTTCCCCGAGCAGCTAGCAGCCTCGTAAGAAGACATAAAATTGTCAAATTCGTTTTGGAGCAGGCTTTTCATTTTTTTTGTAAATGTTGCCGGTAATGCGGCCATTTTGACTAGTTCGCCCTGCTTATAATCACTACCCTGTTCGCATTTACAAACCTACTATGCTTTGGTATATAATAAAAAGTAAGTGCGCCATGTTCGTCCCAAAAAAAACCTATTGAAGCGGAGGTAATGCCATGAAAAGTAATGCTGCAAAGAAAAAAAAGAAATCAAACATGATTTATGTGTACCTCGGAATTGTTGTTCTATTAATTGCTTCCCTATTTGTATTAGGCAACATTGAGAAAGACAACAAGCTGTACGGCATGCCGGTTTCGGATCTCAATCCGGAGACAAAAGCGCTGCTGGACAATCCTAATTACCAGAATATCATACTGCCGGACCAATTGGATAAGAAGATTGCAGACAAAGAAGATTTCTATGTTTATATGTTTTCCGCTTCTTGCAAGTATTGCCAAGTTGCAACGCCACAGCTTGTCCCAATCGCTCAAGAGCTTAACGTAGATTTCCCAATGTTCAATTTGCTCGAATTCCCTACTTACCAAACTAAGCTGAATGTCGAGTATACGCCTACTATCCTTTATTTCCAAGATGGCGTGGAAGTGGATCGCCTGGAAGGCGGCATTCGCGAAGAAGGAACTACTCAAGGCAATTCGCTGGATGACTTCAAAGCATTTTTAAGCAAGTACCCTGGTGAAGCAAAATGATGAACACGCGCGGGAAAAGCCCTTCACCGCAAACAAGCAGTGAATCCGGAACGACCGCCAGAAGCATCATGTATGCCATGCTGCTCGGCTTTGCGCTTATTACGCTGCTTGCGGCCTGCGGCATGTCTGACAACAAAAAAGACGGCGATATCACTCATCACGGCTCGGAAAAATGGCAAAAAACGGATTCCGTCACGACATTGCCCGGATTTCTGAAAGACCATACCAAGCTTACGAGCGAGCTCTATTCCGAAGTGCATAGTCATCAGCATCTGCTTAGCGGCATTCCTTGCTACTGCGGCTGCATGGAAGGCTCCGCGATTGACGAGGCTCATGACTCTTTGCTTCGCTGCTACTGGGCGGAGCATCCCGCAGACGACGGCAGCGTCACCTGGACAGATCATAGTACAGGCTGCGGCATTTGCAAAAAAGAAATGGAAGAGGTTATCGCCTTAAGCAAGCAGGGCAAAACCGCCGATGAAATACTGGAATACATTAATGAAAATTACCAACCTAAAAAATCCGCAAGCTAATTGCCGATAAAAAACCTCCGGTTCTGCTTATTTGCAGAACCGGAGGTTTTCATTTGTACAGCCGTATGTATTACGGCTGATTTCCTTTTTTGGCTTTGGCAATGGCGAGACCGATATTGCCCGCAAGCGCATTTAACCCATGATAGTCTTCAAGCTCGAACAACTCGTTGAATTTCATTTGGAACTGGGCGGCTTCCCGTACCCGATGGTAGAAGTATAGATTCTGTATACCGCTCAGTACGCGGGACACCACATTGGACTGTTCTTCAAAGTCCGTCTGGGCATCCAAAATCTCTTGGCGGATGCTAGTCATCTCCGTATCCAGCAGGAAGGCAGCCTCCGCAGCTTTTTTCAGCCGATTGCGTACTTCGTCCGGTAAACTTTCCTTAAATTTATAACGAAGAGAATGCTCTATCGTCGCCCAGAAGTTCATGGCCAGCGTACGGATTTGAATTTCCGCGAGCACATCCATATAACCAAGCGCTGTTTGCACGGGATATTTGACGATCATATGGTAGCTTCGATACCCGCTATCCTTGTAATTTGTAATGTAATCCTTCTCATAAACGAGCTGCAAATCTTTCCGATTGCGAATCAGCTCCGCTACCCGGTGAATGTCGTCTACGAACTGGCACATAATTCGGATGCCCGCAATATCTTCAATGCCGACATCCAGCTGATCGGATGCGACTCCAAGCCGCTTCGCCTTCTCCAGTATGCTGGAAACGCGCTTCACCCGGCCAGTCACAAATTCGATCGGAGCGTAGGCTTCTCTAAGCTTGAGCTCCATCCTCATCGTTTTGAATTTAACCTTTAATTCCTCAACCGCTTGCTCGTAAGGCTGTAAAAAAAGACTCCAGTCTCTACCGTCCATCCGGCCGCCTCCTGTTTCTAACGATGATCTGCGCCCACTGCTTCGGCAATATTCCGGTAGCCGTCCTTGCGCAAACATTCCTTAAGCCCTTCGGTTAGCTCTCTTAGCAAACCAGGCCCTTTGTAAATTAATGCTGTATAAATCTCAACTAATGATGCCCCTGCGCGAATTTTATCGTATGCGTCCTGTGCGGTAAAAATACCGCCTGAGCCAATGATCGGCAAGCGTCCACCCGTCTGTTTGTAAACGGCGGAAATGACTTCCGTCGACCGGTCGCGAAGCGGCTTGCCGCTAAGGCCCCCGGACTCTCGCCCGTTCTCATGTTTCAAACCTTCGCGCGACAACGTTGTATTCGTTGCAATAATTCCCGCTACTCCGCTCTCCACAATAGTAGCAACGGTATGTTCAAGCTGATCCCCCGACATATCGGGAGCAATCTTGACCAGCACGCTTTTTGGTTTGGATTTTGCAGCGGCGGCTTGCGCCTTTACTTCGTTCATGACGGTGCCAAGCAGCTTCTTCAGTTCGTCTCCGTGCTGAAGATCGCGAAGCCCTTGCGTATTGGGAGAGCTAATGTTGACGACAAAAAAATCGCCGTAACGATACAGCGCCTTAATACATGCCTTATAATCCTCATGGGCAAGCTCATTTGGCGTTACTTTATTTTTGCCGATGTTTACCGCAATCGGAATTCGGTGAATTTTTCGCTTCGCGAGATGAGAGGCCATCGCATCGACACCCAAGTTGTTAAACCCCATTCGGTTAATTAGCGCTTCATCCGGCGGAAGTCTAAACAATCTCGGCTGCTCGTTGCCCTCTTGGCCCTTCGGCGTCACTGTCCCTACCTCGGCAAATCCAAATCCGATACTGGAGAAGCCATCTGCCGCCACGCCATTTTTATCGAGTCCTGCCGCGAGTCCGACTGGATGGGGAAATCGTAAGCCAAGCAGCTCCGTGCTTAGCTCCGGGGATTCCGAAACGCCATACATCGCATTCATAATGGAAGTCGCCCCTGGAACTCGGCTTCCCGAGGCCAATCCGTCAATGACCAGATGATGGGCCTTCTCCGGGTCCAGTTTAAAAAAAATCGGCTTCAACAATGTATTGTATAACAAAACTTTCACTCCGTTCCACTAAATAGGCTCTATCGAACAGTTTATCCCTTTTGGGACAAAAAGAAAAGAGCTTGCGGACGGTTCCGCAAGCTTAAATAGGACAGGCTGTATTGCGGCATTCCTCGAAAACGATTACAATATAGGCATATAAACTGCATTTTTTAAATATGGAATGAGAAAGGTTGATTGAGCAATGGGAGCAGCTAAAAGAAAACCGGCAACCATGAAAGTGAAACCAAAGGAAGAAGTCAACAAAAAAGCATTGGTATGGATCGGCTCTATTGTAGGAGTCATCTTTGTAGCGGTTGCGGCACTACTTATTTTTACTTCGTAAGTGATCTTACGTCAACCATTGATAAACTTTTGCGGGATTGGTTTCGTTCTGCTTGGGCTTAAGCCGGAATTTTTCGGCAGACTGCCTGGAGTCGGACGGAAGCGTCCCGTTTTTAATTTTGACAACCGTCCCTAGAGGCACCAGATCATAAAGCTCCTCCACATCGGCATTGCGCAGCCGGATGCAACCAAGCGATTTATCCTTTCCAATGCTTTCCGGATCGCCAGTACCATGAATTGCGTATTGCGTCCCCGAAAGCGCCATGCCTCGTGTGCCGAAAACGCCTTTTTTCTCCCCTAACGGATCGCGGACTTTCTCGCTGATATAGAAATTTCCTTCCGGCGTCCTCTCTCCTCCAAGCCCTACTTCATAGCTTCTAACAATAAGCTTGTCATGCACAACGGCGAGCCGGTAATTGGCCACGTCAATAATAATTTCGAGCGGCTGGCTCCAATCTGGCTGAATGAGACCGTTCGTCCCTACCGTACCGGATCGTTTAGGGGTTGTTCCGCCATTGTTTCCTTGCCCCTTCGAGCTTCCGCTTGTTCCGCCCGCTGCCCCGCCTCCCGGCTTCTCTTGCGCTTTCATCTTTGTCAGCAAATAAGGAAACAGCTCTTGCATTCCCCTGCCGTCACCCGACAAAACGTTATCGGGATACGGACGGGTCAAATCGTCTATCGATTCGGGCCACTGGCCATATTTCTTTTTAAAATGATAAATGCCGCTTGCAAGCGTCCAGTGGGTTTCCTGCTCTTCTTTCCATGTGCCAAAACGGTTTTTGGCGGCGCTCGCATCTCCCGGTTCGCAAACGCAAGTTTCAGCGTCCAGCATATTTAGGGACAAGCTGTTTCGGTGGCCTTCTTGCTCTCCCACAGCCATTAGAAATCGGATATTGCCGTTCCAATGCTGCCAGCCTTTTTTCTCCTCTACATGTACCGCATAGACAAGCCCTGGAGCCTCGCTCCCAGCCGCCGCAATAGCATTAAGTGCAAATCCAAGAGGCTGCCCTTCCTCTCTAGGTACGATCACGGCTCCTACCTCCGGCTGCGGCAGCACAGAATCCGGCAGCTTCGCCGGCTCATCTTTGCGAATATATCCGTTCAGCGGCAGCAATAAAGCAAGGAGCAGCAACGGAATCGCGGCTAAAACGATTTTTCGAGTTAACCGCTTCTTTTTTTGCTTTTCGTTCCATTCTTTCAACTCTTCAAGCTGCTCCTCTGCAAGCGGATGCGTCTCCTGCTCAAATGCCTCGTAAATATCGCCCGCTTGAATAAAACAATAATTCGCTTTTGCCTCTTTACCCGCTTGCAAATAATGTTTCCCGAGCAAATACCAGCCCATTTTGTTGTCCGGATGCTGCTTCACGAATTGCTTCAAATATAGAATATCTTCCGGCTTATCCATCCTTCTCACTCCGATCGCATGCCCTTCTACAAAGTTATATCGGCAAGCAGGCGTCCGAAATCAAGAAAAAACTCCCTTCTTCCGGCACGGGCGGAAAAAGGGAGTTTGGTTGGCGGGTTACACCAGATTAGCCAGCAGCGTTAAACGGCTCGTCGGCAATTTTGATGGAATCGGTCGGGCAGCCGTCGCAAGCGTCTTGAAGATCGTCGAACATATCTTCCGGAATTTCCGTATTGCCGCGGTTTGCGTCGCCTTGAAAAATCACTTCCGCAAGCCCCTCATCGTCATAATCGTAAATGTCTGGAGCTGTTGCTCCGCATGCGCCGCAAGCGATGCAAGTGTCTTTCTCTACCCATGTAAACTTAGCCATGGTTATTCCCTCCTTATAAATATACGGAAGCATTCCGTTTATTCTCTACTATTATATAAGTACAAAACAGCTTGGTTCCTCATTCATCAATATACAGCAAACTATCGTCCTTTTGCAAGGATGTTCCTCGAATTCGTTTGTTCCGAATAAGCGTCGAAGGATCGTCCCCAAGCATACCCGCCGTCAAAATCGCATCTTCGCCGAACTTATCTCGGAGGGCATCCATCGCTTTTGTCAACGCCTCCTTTTTGGGCTGTTCTTCATAATTAAACAAATCCAGTTGAAGCGCCGTTTCTTCGGCCGGAGCCAGATTTTGCAGCGTCACGCCCAGCAGCCTGATCGGCTCCCCTTTCTTCCAATGCCGCATAAAAAGCTGCCTCGCCTCGCGGTTAATCTCTTCCGCCGATTGCGTTGGAACCGCTAGCGTATGCGAACGGGTTATCGTCGTCATATCGGGCCTACGGATCGTAATTTGGACAGTGGAAGCGACGAGCTTTTGCCTTCTTAGCCTTCGCCCGGTTTGATCCGATAAATTAAGCAGCACCCGGAAGACGTCTTCGGTCTCCGTAATATCGCTCGGAAGGGTGGTCGTATGGCCGATGGACTTGCTTCTTTCCCGATTCGGATTGACAGGCGAATGATCAATACCGTGGGCAGCCGACTTCATCCAAGAGCCCATGACGCCAAAATGTTTGTTTAGCATGGGCTCTTCCGCAGCGGCAAGCTCGCCAATAGTCCGGATATTCAGCTTCACCAGCTTCTCCTCCGTTTTCCCTCCAATGCCAAACAAGGTGCCGCATGACTTGTTCCAGAGCAAACCGGGCACGTCCCTCAGCCGCAGCACGGTTAAACCGCCTGGCTTTTTCATATCCGACGCCATTTTGGCCAGCAGCTTATTCGGCGCAAGTCCAATAGAGCAAGGAAGCTGCCATTCCGTCATAATTCTTTGCTGCAACGATTGCGCAATATCAAGCGGTGTGCCGAGCAGCTTGGAGCCCGTAATATCCATATAACACTCATCGATCGATACCGGTTCTACCATAGACGTAAATTGTCTTGCAATCGACATAAAGCCATGGGAATATTTCCGGTAGAGATTGAAGTCGGGCTTGATCAATATGAGTTCAGGGCAAATTTTGAGCGCTTGATTGACCGCCATTCCCGTCTTGATCCCTTTTGCCCTGGCGGAATAGGAGCAAGTCACGATAATCCCCTTGCGCTGCTCGACGCTGCCCGAGACGGCAATAGGCTTATCCTTATAATATTCAGGCTGTTCCGCTTCATGCACGGAGCAATAAAACGCGTTCATGTCCAAATGTATAATAACCCGTCCTTTGGCCGGATAATGATCTCGAACGTCTCCCACCGCCATCGCCTCCGCTTTTCTTTCTTGCATTCCGTTCATTCTATTATTTTTCAGCATATAATTAGAAAAGGAGCAAGTCAATGCGTATAAATTGACCGAAAAATGTGACTTTCCCCCTCTACTTTAAATAGATAAAGTGCTATAATAGTACATTATGATTTGAAAAGGCTACCAGTGAAGGAGGCGTCAGACCGATATGTCCGCAAACATCTCTATTTTCGATACGACGCTGCGGGACGGTACGCAAGGAGAAGGAATCAGCCTGTCCGCAGACGATAAACTGAAAATCGCTCAAAAGCTGGATGCCTTGGGCGTTCATTATATTGAGGGCGGCAATCCTGGCAGCAACAGCAAGGACATCGAGTTTTTTCAGCGCGTCCAAACGTTGAAGCTGAATGCGCGCATTACCGCGTTTGGCAGCACTCGCCGCAAACACTCCCTTGCGGAGCAAGACGTCAGCTTGCTGCGGATCGTGGAGTCCGGCGTTCCAGCCGCTACGCTTGTCGGCAAAGCTTGGGATTTCCATGTCCATACGGCGCTCGGAACGACACTAGAAGAAAACTTGTCGATGATTTACGACTCCTTTGCTTTTTTGAAACGGAACGGGCTTGAAACGATGTACGATGCGGAACACTTTTTCGACGGCTTCAAGCATAACCCGGAATATGCGCTGGCCGCACTCCGCAAAGCACAAGATGCTGGAGCGGACTGGCTCGTTCTTTGCGACACGAACGGCGGTACGCTTCCTCATGAGATTCATGATATCGTTACGCGTGTAAGATCGGAGCTTACTACACCGATCGGTATTCACACCCATAACGATTGCGAGCTTGCTGTCGCAAACTCCCTTGCAGCCATCGGGGCGGGGGCGCGCCAGGTACAGGGAACGATTAATGGATATGGAGAGCGCTGCGGCAACGCCAACCTTTGTTCGATCATTCCAAACTTGCAGATCAAAATGGGCTATTCCTGCCTGCCGGAAGAGAAGCTGCGCACTTTGACGAGCACAGCGCGTTATGTGAGCGAAATCGCAAACGTGCATATGCCGGTCGGTCAAGCTTATGTCGGCAATGCGGCATTTGCCCACAAAGGCGGAATCCACGTTTCGGCCATTATGAAGGATTCCAAAACGTACGAGCACATCCAGCCTGATCTGGTGGGCAACAAACAGCGGATTTTGGTATCGGAGCTAGCAGGTCAAAGCAATATTATATCTAAAGCCGCTCAGCTTGGCCTCGACGTTAATGCCAACAACGAAAAAACGAAACAAATTATGGATCAAATCAAGGATCTTGAGCATCAAGGCTATCAATTTGAAGGCGCTGACGCTTCGTTGGAACTGCTGCTTCGCCAAGCCTTCACCGATTTAAAGGAAGTTTTTACCGTCGAGTCGTTCAAAATGCATGTTGAAAAAACGAATGGCGTCATGGTGTCCGAAGCCATTGTCAAAATCAACGTGGACGGACAGCAGGTCTATACCGCCGCTGAAGGCAACGGCCCAGTCAACGCGCTCGACAATGCACTGCGCAAAGCTCTTGTTCAATTTTATCCGAAAATTGAGCAGTTCCATTTGTCCGACTACAAAGTCCGCGTCATCGATGAAAAAGATGCGACCGCTGCAAAGGTACGCGTCCTTGTGGAGTCGACCGATCTTGAAAATACGTGGAGCACGGTAGGCGTATCCAGCAACGTCATAGAAGCGAGCTGGGAAGCTCTTCTGGCAAGCGTACGTTACGCCTTGTTAGGGATGGACAAAGTGAAATCCCATTCTTCTGGCGCGGAAACAACCGAACGGCTCGGTCTCGTCAATCAATAAACAGGAAAAGCTGATGCTTGCGGAATGAATATTCCTTGCAAGCATCAGCTTTTTTGTGCTACAAATATTTAGTAATGAGCCGCTCCCATTCCTCGTACGGAATGACTCCGTTGATCCTTTCGCGAATAACCCCATTGGAATCGATCAAAAAACTCGTCGGAAACGTATTGACCTTATACTGTTTGGTAACGTCGCCGGGCCGATCCATTAAAATCGGAAACGTAAAGCCCTGTTCCTCTACAAATTGCCTCGCAGAGCGTTCCTTATCGTATTGAGTCGAGTTTACGCCGTACAACACCATTTGATCCCCATATTTTTCGTGAAGCTTCTGCAAATCGGGCGCTTCGAGCTCGCATGGACCACACCAGGAGGCCCAGAAGTTCACAAAAATAAGCTTTTCGCTTTTGCCGCCTACCGCATACTTTTTCTCATCCAAACCGGGCAGCTCAAAGCTTGCCGCAGCAAAGCCGGCCTTCGGCTTAAAGTCGCCAGAAGCTGCAGTTTCCTCCGTGTCACCTTTTACATATTGATAAACGGCCAAACCGGCAAATAAAAAAGCGACTACAAAAAAACCGACCCATTTATTCATGTGTTCCTTACCATCCTTCACCCGTAATCCTTTAATAATCAGTTTCATCGTAACATGCCGCTATATGGAAGCTCAATACAACGGGCACTTTAGCCATAAAACCGTCACGACTCTCGTTCACATCGCAGCTGAAGCGGTCGATTTTTTATCATTTTACAACATGGCTATCGTTATTTTCGGTATTAACAGCTTTATTCATACCTTAGGCGCTCGTTCATCTCTCGTGGCTGATATCAGCATTGATTACACTTCTAACTGCTGTATACTAAAATAAAATGGAACATGCTCAGGAGAACGATCGCCATGCCAAGTCAGCCCCAGCAAGCCGTTGCGATTAGCAAAGACGCTTACCGCAGTTTAATTGACTACTGTCTGAACGAACGACCGTTTGAAGCTTGCGGCTTGCTCGCCTGCAATGAAGGATCGCAAACGATTGATTTTGTTAGGCCGATTCGCAATACGCATAAAGAACCGCTCGATTCTTTTTCATTCGATCCGGAGGACTGGACCTCCGCCTTTTTTGCCATGCAAAAAAACCGACAAAGGCTTGTCGGCTTATTTCATTCCCATCCCCGGACGGAGGCAATTCCTTCTATCCGAGACAAAACGTCTTGGCCTCACGAATCCGATTTATACTACTGGATTGTATCCTTGCTTCACGAAAACGAACCACAGGTGGGAGTTTATTGCTTTCAAAACAATACTTTCGAGAGGCTCACGTTAATGCTTGCTTAAATATGCGTACAAATCGCCCAGCGTCACAATATTGCGCTCGGAAATCCGCTGCAAATAGTTTTGCCATAGCCGTGCCGTCATAAGAGCGTCCTGCAGTGCATGATGCCTTTCTGTAATTGGAATGCCGCTGCTCTCCAAAAGATCGTCAAGCTGATAGCTCTCCCTTGCAGGCTCCAGCCATTTGGCAACCATCATCGTATCCAGCACCCGATGGTTCAGACGCACTTTGGAAGTACGCCATAAAGCCGCATTTAAAAACTGCTTGTCGTGCCCGGCCCCATGAGCAATCAATAAACGACGTCCGATAAAGGCCATAAAATCATGCAGCACTTCCATTAAGTCAGGGGCGCTTCGCGCCATTTCGTTCGTGATGCCGGTAAGCTCGACAATCGCTTTTGGAATGAGTCGTTTGGGGTTGACCAAACGATAAAACGTCTCTTTTTCCAACAATTCACCGCTGCGAACGACAACGGCTCCAAAAGAAATAATTTCGTCGCCCCCGGCGGAATGAAAACCGGTTGTTTCCAAATCAAATACAACAATGTCAAGCTCTCTCAGCGGTGTATCCAGCAAGGATTGCTTGCGCTGCTCGCGGTTAGCATTCCTTATAAAAGCCATTTGCTGCGCATTTGGCGATCCTAAAAAGGAAGCAATAGCAGGGGTGACCCCTCCCATTTTGTAAAGGTTCCACATGCGTCCAACGCCTCTTTGCTCTTTCACGTTTTCCCACCGCCTTCTTGCCGCGCTTACATAAGCCTTCCCACCAATAGTTTAGATACGAAATACGGACCGCTGAAGCCTCTTTCCTTGCCTCAAGCTGCTTTTTAACTCGTCCGCCATTTCTTTTGTCAGCTTGCTGCCGGGCAGCTTTCCGTTATTTCCATAAACATTGTCCGTCATATGCTCTGTCGTCATAAGCCTTAATCTCAATATAAACCGGAAAGCCTGCTCGTACGATTTGCCTTCTTCTTCCGTCAGCTTACCGATCTCTACCAGCTTCCTAAGTCTTCCTAGCGTGGAGGTCGTTCTAATATTGGAATGGATCGCCATCAATCGGATCGAATTGACCATTGGAATATAGGCTCCGTATTTAATATCCAGACTTCCCGCATCCTGGCCGTAACGCTCCTTAAGCAGCTGGCCGAACACGCCAACCAGCACTTTGTGGCGCATCGTATTGTCCATCATTCGGCTCAAAATAACGGGATGATTCAGCGTATCGGTATAAAACATATCTTGAATAGCATCCAGCAAACCTTCGTCTCCAAAAACAGAGCGCCCGTCGGCCAAAATAAGCAAATAACGAACCGCTTCCCATGTCGGCTCCTTAAACCAGCCCTCCAGCTTCTCTCCCCATTCGGATAAGGAGTGGCACCATTCCGGGTTGCTGCTCAGGACGCTTCCTTCGCAAGGAGGATATCCGGCTTCAATTAAGTTTTGCACGATACAAGCGCTCAGCCGTAAAAAATATTGTTTGGTTTCTCCCTCCCTCCCTCGTTCAGGATCGCGATAGACAAGCCCGCTATCTTGATCGCTGGACAAGGTCTGCTCTTTCCTCCCTCCGCTTCCGAACAATAAATAAGCATAGGGCACGGGGGGACTATCCATCCCCTGCCGTGCCAATTCCATTTCTGAAAGCATAATCGCCTTGCGAATAATAGCGTCATGCGTATCGTTTATTTGCTCATTTAATGGTTCGGCCGGTTGGAGGGGAAGGAATTGTAACATATAATCATGGAATTGATCTCGTACTGAACGCAGCCCGCCGATATGATCGGCAAAACCGATCTTTTTCGTAAGCTGCGAATGCGAAGGATCGCTCATGCGCCGCCCTCTCCCTTTGATCAGCCGGATGTATGTTTGCTTAAACGCTCGTTAGCCTTGAATGCTTCCTCCTGGTTTTTTCAATTGCTCAGGATAACCATAAGCGCCATGCTCGCTCAGGTCAAGGCCGATAATTTCTTGTTCTTCCGTGACTCGGAATCCCATAGTCAGTTTAATACCGCCAAGAACGATAAAAGAAGCCACTAGTACAAACGCGCCTGCAAAAACAACGGATTCCAGCTGAACCCAAAGCTGCTTAAAGCTTCCCGTATCGATCAGACCGCCCTGCCCTACGTTCACTTTTTCAGCCAAAGCTTGCGTTGCAAAAATGCCGTTTGCCAGCGTACCCCAAATGCCGGCCATACCGTGAACAGACAATGCGTAAATCGGATCGTCGACTTTAAGCTTTTCGAACATTTTCACACTGTAGAATACAAGAACGCCCGCTACCAGACCGATGACAACCGCTGCCCAAGGATCAACAAACGCGCATGAAGCCGTAATGGCAACCAGTCCTGCCAGCGTACCGTTAAGCATAGTCGTAATGTCTGCTTTTCCAGTTACCGCCCATGAAATCAATAACGCCGCTACCCCGCCGCCGCCTGCGCCCAGCATCGTTGTGAAAGCGACGTAAGTAAAAAAGCCGTCGCCGATCGAAACGGTGGAGCCTGCGTTAAAGCCGAACCAGCCTACCCATAGAAGCAATACAGATAAAGCGGTGAATACTTGGTTATGTCCCAAAATCTCGTTGGCAGAGCCGTCTTTGTTAAATTTTCCGATACGAGGTTTAAGCAGTATGGTGGCTACGAATGCGGCTGCAGCGCCCGTAAGATGAACGACCGTAGAACCGGCAAAGTCTTGCGCTCCGTGTTCCGCGAGCCAGCCGCCGCCCCAAATCCAGTGCGCCACTACAGGGTAAATGAATGCTGTAAAAAATACGGTGAATACAACGTATGAGGAAAGCTTAGCGCGTTCTGCGAATCCGCCCCAAGCGATGGAGAGTGAAATAGCTGCAAAAGCAAATTGGAACAAGAAGTAAATGGCAGATGGATAGCTGTCGCCTTCGGCTGCTTGAGTAGCAGGGTTAAAGAAAAATTCGCCCCATCCGATGAACTTGCTTATGGCGCTATCGCCGCCGAATGTTATGCCGTATCCTATAGCCCAATACACCAACGCGGCCAGCCCTACTGTAAAAATCGTTTTTCCGGCAACATGGCCTGCATTTTTCATTCGGGTCGAGCCCGCTTCTAGAAGAATAAATCCGCCTTGCATTAATAAGACAAGAATAAAAGCAAGTGTGATCCATAATGAATTTAATCCCATGTTCAGCACCGCAACCGAAGGGTCCTCCGCAAAAGCCGCCAACGGGAATAAAATCGAGATAAAACCTAACGCAACTAATGTCTTCTTAATCAATATGACCACTCCTTGTGTTATGTTTTCTAACATTCAACGAAAGACTTATTGTCATTATAGTCAGAGAGGTCCTTTTTGACAATCATAATTTTTTGAAATTTAGAAAAAAGTCTAACATTCGGCACTTAACCTGACACGAACGTTAAGATTTTTCCAAAATTCCGATAAGCGTAACGTTTGACTGTATGGTTCCTTTCCTATTATCATAAAAATATAGAATGTAAAGGGCGGTGAAAGGATGGAGGAAATAAAATTGTTCCGCATCGGCGAATTATCCAGACTAGCTCAAGTGAGCGCACGAACGATTGATTATTACACCTCGATCGGCCTAATTGAGCCCGAAGAGCGCACGGAAAAAAATTACAGACTTTACGGTGAAGAAACTTTAGGGCGGCTGGAACGTATTGAAGAAATGAAAAAGGACAAATATACGTTAGAAGAGATCAAGGCCAGCCTCGACAACTGGAGCAAAATTTCGCCCGAACAAAAGATATCTTTAAAGCTGACGGAAATCCAGCAGCACCTGACCCAGTTGGAGCGGGAAGCGAAAGAACTTGAGCCTGTCATTAAACAATTGAAGCCGCGTCAAGCGAGCAAGCTGTACACTCAGCTTACCCCGCAAACGGCGGCTTGCATTGAAGCTCTTATGTTGCTGATTAACAAAAGTTCTCTCATGTAATATTTGTCCTGAAATAAAGGATGGAGGAATGACACCATGTTTATTCTCATCATTGCAGCTTTCATCTTAACGATCTGGGCCCAATTCCGCGTCAAAGGAACTTTCAAAAAGTGGGCTCATGTGGAAACAAGCGGCGGACTTACCGGGTATCAAGCCGCTAGACAAATGCTCGACCGCAACGGTCTTCACGATGTGCCGATCGAGCCCGTTCCTGGAGCTTTGACGGATCATTACGATCCCATTAAGCGGGTTGTAAGACTTTCGGAGCCCGTCTATTATGAAAAGTCGATATCGGCCATTTCTGTAGCTTGTCATGAGGTTGGCCATGCGATCCAACATTCCGTTTCTTATCCATTTCTGGTCGCCCGGCACCGCATATTCCCGGTCGTCAACTTCGCTTCCGGCGTCGCGCCGTTTTTATTGATTGCCGGCTTCTTGTTTAACCAATTCAATTTAATCGGGATCGGCATTATTTTCTTTTCGGTTGCCGTTGCCTTTCAGCTCATTACGCTGCCCGTTGAATTCAACGCCAGCAACAGAGCGCGCAGACTAATGATTTCAGAAGGCTTTATTAGAAAAGATGAAGAGCGCGGAGTGGCCAAAGTGCTAAACGCCGCCGCTTTGACTTATGTAGCCGCAGCACTCCTTTCTTTGCTGGAGCTGATCCGATATATTTTGATCTTCACTCAGAACAGGAATTAAATACAAAAGAGCCTTATGCTTGAGTGAAAGGACATCGGCTGGACAACCAGCACGGATTCCCTTTCAATCGCATAAGGCTCTTTTTTGACCCCGCAAAATAACTATCCTTCTTTTTCCTGAAAATACCGAAGCAAAAAGCTGTGAAACACTTTGGCCACCAGCGGCAGCTTTTCATTATTTCGATGAATAAGCCCAATCGTTCGCGTAACAGACGGCTCGCTAATCCGAACCTTGGCCGGCTGAAGCGGTCCCGTATGATGAAGCGCCATTTCCGGCAGCAGACTTACCCCCATACCGGCCGCAACCAGTCCTCTAATGGTATCGGTCTCCTCGCCCTCGAAACCGATCTTCGGCTCAAAACCGGCCGCTAGACAAGCATCCCAAACAATGGGGCGAAGGGAATACCCCTCGCTAAACAGGACAAACGTTTCATGCTCCAATTGCTTGAGCTCAATGAACTGTTCTTCCGAAAGCGGATGGCCTGGCGGAACGATGGCATACAACTCCTCCGTCAGCAGCACCTCGCCGCAAACTTGATCATGCTCTTTTGGAAATGGCGAAATAAAAGCAAGATCGATATCCCCTTTTACAAGATCGCGAATTAATGACGGATACATCCCTTGCTTAAACCGAAACTTCACATTAGGGTGAAGCTTGCGGAACGACGCCACCACTTGAGGTATTAACGAAATGCCGAGACTATGCGGGAAACCTAGCCGAATTTCACCTTTTTCCGGATCGAGAAACTCATGCATCTCAATGACCGCACGTTCCAGATCCGCCAAGATGACTTCAGCGCGCTTTAGAAAAAGAGCTCCGACAGGCGTTAATTGAAGATTTCTTCCCTTCTGCACAAAAAGTTTAACCCCAAGCTCTTCTTCAAGCTGATGAATTTGGCGGCTAACCGCCGACTGAGCGACATGCAGCTCTTCGGCCGCCTGGGTGACATGTTCTTTTCTCGCTACTCTGACGAAATAATACAGCTGCCTGAGTTCCATACGTCCCTTTATCTCTCCCGCTTCGTATTTACACACCACATATTGGACAATCGCATTTCATTGCGATTATAATTGATCACGTATCGTACAAACCATTTCAAGGAGGAAATGATATTATGGCACAAGAACGTACTGGCGTTGCCACTTTAAAGGGCAATCCTATCACATTAATCGGACCTCAGCTGAACGCTGGCGACCAAGCTCCTGACTTCACTTTGAACAAATCGCTTGTAGAAAGCGTAAGTCTCAAAGATTTCGCAGGAAAAGTAAAATTGATCAGCGTAGTTCCTTCCATCGACACAGGCGTCTGCGACGCGCAAACCCGTCGTTTCAACGAAGAAGCGGCAGCACTCGGTGAAAACGTAGTCATCCTTACCGTCAGCGTAGATACTCCGTTCGCACAATCCCGCTGGTGCGCTTCCGCAGGCATCGACAAAGTCGTCTTGCTATCCGATTATAAAAACAACAACTTCGGCGAAGCTTACGGCGTACTCATCAAAGAGCTTGCGCTTGATATGCGCTCCATCTTCGTACTAGACGCAAATGACACTGTCCAATACGTAGAGTACCTGTCCGAAATGACAGAACATCCAAACTACGAGCAAGCGATTGAGGCAGCGAAAAAATTGCTGTAAACCGCCAGAGCGGCAGCAGCAACGAAGCAGCAATAGACCGCAAACAAAGCGAGTGAAGGTCAACCTTCCTCGCTTTGTTATGTATTAGCTATTTACTTTGAAAGTCGCAAGCTTCTTATCCAGCACACGGTATATTTCAAGGATTACACGATAATTGGAACCAAGGTCTCCTAGCGAGCCGCGGGAAGCCGAATAAATATCTACCGCGGACGTTAACGGATTCACGCTAATAACGGAAACGGTAATGTCCATTGTACGGCCAGTTACCGTACGCTTCTCCAGCACAATTTCCCCTACATTCGGGACTTCATGGAGCACCTTGTAGCCCTGCATCTTCTTCAGAGTCGATGCGACTTCTTCCCAAGCCTTATCCTTTGAAAGCTTGTAGAAATGCGATTTCAGCATTGGATCCTTCGCCTTGTCGCCACTCTGTTCATGACTGCGCAGCAGCCCGATTAAGGTCCGCTTCAACAACAAGAATCTCCCCCTCTAGCGTCTATATACATTAGTTCTAATCATAACACGTTTTTACATATGAAAAAAGAGCTTTCACCGGAAACCATTACCGGCAATCGCTCTAATTGATTTTAGAAACCCGCCTATGCCGTCCGACTCACATGTTTCTGAACCCGCTCTCGCAGGTGGGTGTCCGCAGCTACGGTTTTGAGATCCCCTTTCGAGGGCGTGTCAGCCGCATAGCAATTTAGGTCTCCCGTGAAACAGCCATTGGTTCAAAACAACGAAGAGCCGTGACGAACATCGCAGGATGTATAGCTATTATAGACGGAACGGCAGTAAAAGTAAACTTTCAATCCACCTGTTATTTATTGGATAGCTTGTTATCGTTTTTTACCAGGTCTTCGCGGTCCAGCTCAGCGGCTTCCTCCGCCGCCTGCTCTTCCGATTTTCTTATTTTTTCCGCTTGCTCCTGCAGCTTTGTATAAATGATATTAAAATTCCAATAAGCTACAAAAGCAACGACGCTTCCCGTAAAAAACGGAAGCAAGAAAGTAAAGTGAGCGAAGCTGAAGTAAATAACAAGTCCGCACATGAGAGCGGTCGTAATGGACCGAATCGGCTTTCCGATCGTAATCAAAACCGCATTTTTAATTAATTGAAACGTTTTCATGTGGTAATGCACGAGCATGGAGAAATAGTTGAATACCGAAGCTCCAAGCAAAGCCAGCAACGCCAAGAAAATGTATGCGATTGCGCCTAATTGTTCACGGTATGCGATAAAATCAATGAACATTAGAATAAAGAGCAACGTATAAACAATGCCGCCAAGCAAGCTTTGTTTATAGTTTTCCTTATAACCTCGGAAAAACGTTTTGAAGAGCGGAACATCGACCTCTCCTGTCACCCATTTGCGGGCAACCGTAAACATGGCGGCAGTGGCCGGAAACAAAGTGAGCGGCGCCAAGACGGCAAAGATCAATACAGGTTCCACTAAAAATCTCAAAACACCGTGTTGGTCAATTTGCTCCTGAGTAATAGAAGGCAGATAAGCAATAAGTGTCATAAACAAAAAGGCGATAAACGGAAAGGAACAAATAATCCACAGCAAATTAATGACGGCAAGCCGCATAATCCATTCCGAAATTCGGTAAAATCCACCCATTAGTCCTTTAGGTTCCATTAGTGCTGCCTCCAAAATAAGTGATGGTCGTGCCTAGCGACATGCGGAGGTAGTCATTCGTCCGCCCAATTTCCGCCGCCTGGGCCTCCGTCTAAGCCATATAGACGAATCGGCATACGATACTGTATATTCACCCACCCAAAAATTAAAGGGGGTTGCTGTATGGGCAACGTAAACCATGGCTGCGGAGGATTTTCATCGATTGGCGCGATCCTTGTATTGTTTATCCTTTTATTCATCATTGCAAAAACGTTTTGTTTCTAATAAAACGATTGATAAACGAAAAAACCGGGGATATCCGGATGCCCGCAAGGCATCACGGACTTCCCCGGTTTTTGTTGCTGGATTAGTTGTTTACGAAATCGTCGGACGAGCTTTTTGGACGGCGTTCGCCGCCGCTGCTGCGGCCTTCACTGCTCCGGCTTTCACTGCTGCTGCGACCTTCGCCGCTGCGCTTGTATCCGCCGCCGCCATAACCGCCCGATGATCCGCCACGGCTTTCATAGCCGCCGCGTTGGCCGCCGCCACTGCGTCTGTCATCGCGTCCGCGATAACCGCCGCCACCACTGCTGCTTCCGCCGCTGCGTTGACCGCCATAACCGCCTGATCCGCTGCGATTGAAAGGACGACCGTTGGAACGAATATCCGGTCTGCGCTTTTTCGCGCGAAGCGGTTCTTCCGGTGTCAATTCGATATCGATGTTTTTCTTCTCGCCAGTTAGCAATTTCATTGCCGCTGCAACCAAATGCACGGAATCATATTGCTCAAGCAATTGAATTGCGATTGCTTTGTATTCGTTAAACTCTTCGCTTTGAACGACTTCAAGAACACGTTCTGCCGTTACGCGCTGCTTGCCTTCGATCGCTTCCGCGATGCTTGGCAGCGGCTTGCGGTTCATCCGCTGGCGCGTAATGCGCTCGATGAAGTGCAGGTGATCAATTTCGCGCGGCGTGACGAATGACCATGCCGTGCCCTCTTTGCCTGCGCGACCGGTACGGCCGATCCGGTGAACGTAGCTCTCTGGATCTTGAGGCAAGTCAAAGTTGATAACATGCGTTACGCCCGATACGTCCAAGCCGCGTGCCGCAACGTCGGTTGCCACAAGCACGTCGATGCTGCCGTCACGGAATTTGCGCATAACGCTGTCACGTTGATTTTGCGAGAGGTCGCCATGAAGGCCGTCTGCGGAATAGCCACGCTTTTGCAAAGCTTCGCTAAGCTCGTCTACCCGGCGTTTTGTACGACCAAAGATGATTGCAAGTTCAGGAGATTCCATATCAAGCAATCTGCTAAGCGCTTCGAACTTCTGACGCTCGTGAACTTCGATGTACGCCTGTTCGATGGAAGGCGCCGTCACTTGTTTCGGAATGACGGAAACATGCTCCGGATCTTTCAGGAACTGTTGAGCCAGCTTTTGAATATTGGCCGGCATTGTCGCCGAAAACAGCATCGTTTGACGCTCATCCGGTACTTGCTTCAAAATGGATTGAATGTCTTCCATGAAACCCATATCCAGCATTTCATCCGCTTCGTCAAGAACGACAGTTTGCACGTCTTCCAAACGGATGGTTTTGCGGTTGATATGGTCAAGCAAACGTCCAGGCGTTCCGATAATGATTTGCGGTTTCTTCTTGAGCGCGCGAATCTGACGACCGATCTCTTGGCCGCCGTAAATCGGCAGCGAACGAAGTCCTTTGTATCGAGTAAGCTTCCCGATCTCTTCTGCCACCTGAATAGCGAGTTCACGGGTTGGCGTCATAATTAAAGCAACGATGCGATCCTCGCTTGCCGGAATTTTGTTAATGAGCGGAATCCCGAATGCCGCCGTTTTCCCTGTACCTGTTTGGGCTTGGCCAATCAGGTCTCTTCCTGTCAAGGCCACTGGAATGGATTTGTCTTGAATCGGGGTTGACTCCTCGAATCCAAGCTCCGTAATTGCTTGCAACACTTTAGGTTCCAAGCCAAATTCAGCAAATGTTTTCAAACTTTTCTCAAACTCCTTCTATCTTCAGCCTACTTAAGAATATCCAAACCATTATAGCACAGATAACAACATGAATACCAGTTTACTGTCGAAAGCCATACTAAAACAGAAACTTGATTGATGGGGGTGATTCGTTTGAACGTATATAAGAGGCGTTATTTGCTGACTTTGCCTATGATGACACTCGGGTCGCTGCTTGTGGCAGCGGGCTTCAATTTGTTTCTTATTCCGCACCAGTTGCTTAGCGGCGGATTGTCCGGCATCTCCATGATGATCGGGTACATAACGGGCGGCAATATCGGCTGGCTCTATCTCGTTCTGAATATTCCCGTCCTTATTTGGGGCTGGTTCATCCTTGGCAAACGTTTTATTATTTGGAGCATCTACTCCGTCCTAAGCGCCACGTTGTTTTTGCAGCTCATCCCCGTTGTCGAGGTAGCGGACGATTTGCTGCTTGGAGCCGTATTCGGCGGGGTGATCATCGGTTTCGGCAGCGGGCTTGCCCTGCGCCACGGCGGCTCATCAGGCGGCTTTGACATCGTCGCCTCCATTGTGACGAGAAAGCGGGACTTGCCGATCGGCATGATCATTTTTCTGCTCAATGGCTTCGTCATCGCCATCTTGATTTTTTTTACGCAAAATTGGGAGCTGGCTCTCTATTCCCTTATCGCGATATTTTCGGCCGGAAAAGTCGTCGATCTGATCCACGTCAAACATCTAAAGGTGACCGCGTTTATCATTACTACCAAAACGGAAGACATTTTGGCCAAGCTGCTTACCCATCCTCGCGGAATTACCATTATGAAAACAAGAGGCGCCTACTCCTCAAACGAACGGGATATGCTTATGACGGTTCGCACCAAGTTTGAGCTGGCGGAGCTTTGCAAAGTCATTATCGCGATCGATCCGCACGCTTTTATCAACATTGTGGAAACGGTAGGCATCGTCGGCGATTTCAGAAAACAAGAAACGTCTTAATGCTACGCAGGAATGGAATTTGATGCCAATCGCTATGTTTTTGAAAACGATCCTGTTATAATATGTATATCCAGCATTGTTGGACACTGGCTTTTAGTTTCATGCCATAGGTTATCCCCTGCAGCTTTCTAGTTTACGACAATTAGGATGAAAGGGTGAGGCTAAGATGGATATGGAAACGGTCAAATTGTCACAGATTGTGGAAAAGCTTGCCCCAGAGCTCAGTCCTTTTCTCACCTCACGCGAGTTGGAGCTCAGTATCGTATTAAGAGACGGACTCGCTTTATTGGAGCCGGCCGATGCGATGGAGATTGTACAGCACAGCATTTGCAACGGGCAAAAACAGACTTTGCTACAATAATGAATATTTACGAATTTAGCGTTTTTCCTAGCGCCAGTCGACTTCGGTTCGGCTGGCTTTTTGTTTTGCCCGACAAAAAAAAGATGACCCGGACAAGTCCTCTACGATATAATTTGATCAGATTAGCCTGCGAGGAGAGAGCCTATGGACATTATTATTTCTACCTTCCTGTTATTGTACAACCTGTTGACGGGTTCCGGCGAGGACAGCGATACCGCCAAAAAGCTCGCCGTAGCTTACTTAAACGCAGCAGCCGGCGAAACCGTTATACAGCCGGACTCTCCTCTTATAGCTGGCGAACCGTTAGATGAGGAACAAATCGCGGAAGCCGCCAAAAAAAAGGACCCGCAGCCGGAAGCTCCACAGGTGAAGGGCATATATGTCACCGCCCATAGCGCAGGGGGCGCCCGAATGGATTCCCTTCTTAAACTGGTGGACGAAACCGATCTGAACAGTATGGTTATTGACATTAAAGACGACAACGGCTACATCACGTACCCAACCACCACTCCAGAACTTTTGGAAATCGGCACCGCCAAAAAATTTATCGGCAACATAGAAGAGCTGATGACCAAGCTGAAGCAACATGATATTTATCCGATTGCCCGAATTGTCGTCTTTAAAGATACAGTCCTTGCCGTCAAAAAGCCGGAGCTTTCATTTCTTCAGCCCGACGGCACGATATGGAAGAACAACCGCGGAGAAAGCTTCGTCAACCCTTATCGGCAAGAAGTATGGGACTACAATATCGCCCTGGCCAAAGAAGCGGCAAAACTTGGTTTCAAAGAAATCCAGTTCGACTATGTGCGATTCCCGGAAGGGTTTGAAAACCGGGCTGATACTTTAACCTTCAATAAAACGGATGCCTCAAGGGTCGACGCGGTCGCTGGATTCGTCAAATATGCACGAGAAAAGCTGGAGCCGCTAGGCGTGCGCGTTTCCATCGATATTTTCGGATATGCGGCCTCCGTGCCTGCAGCTGAAGGAATCGGTCAAGATTTCGTCAAAATATCAAATGACGTACACGTCATTTCTCCGATGATTTATCCGAGCCATTACAGTACGGGCTGGTTCAAGCAGAAAGCTCCCGATTTAAGTCCTTACGAAACCATCAAAGGCGCGATGGACGATACGCTCGACAAGTTAAAAAATACAGGAGAGCTTAAGCCGATCATTCGCCCATGGATTCAAGATTTTACAGCAAGCTGGCTCGGCAAAGGGAATTATATGAAGTACGGAAAAGAGGAAGTTGAAGCGCAAATCAAAGCGCTAAACGATTCGGGAGTGGATGAATACCTGCTCTGGAATGCGGGCAATAAATATACCTCTGGCGTAGACTACAAATAAAAAACTGGCGGATAGCACGATCCGCCAGTTTTTATTATGTCATTTTCGGTAAGGTCAGCTCTATCGTCCTTATTGAGACAATCGAAGCGCCAGTTCGTACATTCCCATATCAAACGGCTTTTTCGTATGAACTACGGTATCGATATCGGTAGTGACAAGTTCTCCGCGAATAACACCGCATGACTTGCCGGAATTGCCTTCTATCAGCTGTCTCACTGCAAAGTCGCCTAAGCGGCTGGCCAAAATGCGGTCCGCTGCAGTTGGCGTGCCTCCGCGCTGAATATGGCCTAGCACCGTCACTCTTGCTTCGATGCCGCTCAGCTCCGTTATTTTTTGCGAAACCTCTTCGCCTTTTGCCGCGCCTTCCGCAACAACGATGATACTGTGTCTTTTGCCATTGGCAAAATTTGTTTTCATACGCTCGGCCACTTCTGCTAGGTCAAACGGCACTTCCGGCACCAAAATCGTTTCTGCGCCGCTCGCAAGCCCCGCGTACAAAGCGATATCGCCGCAATGACGGCCCATAACCTCAACGATTGAGGAACGCTCATGGGAAGACATCGTGTCGCGAATTTTATTGATGGCATCCACTACGATGCTGACGGCTGTATCGAAACCGATTGTGGCATCCGTAAATGGAATATCGTTATCGATCGTACCTGGCAGACCCATCGTTTTGATGCCTAGTTTGCTAAGTTTATTGGCGCCTTGATAAGAACCGTCGCCTCCAATGACAACCAAGCCGTCAATACCGCGGGCGCGCAGGATGTCGGCTCCGCGCTGCTGGCCTTCCGGCGTCAAAAACTCTTTACAACGAGCCGTTTGCAAAATCGTTCCGCCACGCTGAATAATGTCGCCTACACTACGCAAGTCCATCGGACGCAAATCGTCATTAAGGAGCCCCTGATAGCCTCTTTGCACTCCGTATACGTCAAGTCCATGGAACAAGCCGCTTCTTACGACCGCGCGCACGGCGGCGTTCATACCTTGCGAGTCTCCCCCGCTTGTCAATACTGCTATCGATTTTACTGCTGACATCGTCAATTCCTCCACACTGTTGGTAATAGTTAGTCCAATTTTGTCCTTTAAGCTTAAGCCTGTTGCCTCCGAATCCAATGGCTGTTCACCAGAAAAAAGATACGGGTCAGCGGACTGTTTTTCATCAGCTGCTTCGATACTGCTTTCACTTCGGTTTGGTTCCGCACTTTGGGATCGGATAAATAAAGAGCAAGCAGCCCTTCAATAATTAATTGATGGAAACCGGATCCCGGGAGATGCTTTACGTCCTCCCTAGCGCGGTTTACAATGAGGCCGATCCGCTCGACGAGCAAGCTTTTGTTTTCATAGTAGTTGCAAAAATTCAAGTCGCCGCCGACATCGTCCTCTTCTTGATCAATCAAATAATCGAGCATAATATGCAGACCGCATACATGCGGGAAATAAATATGGCGAATGCTCTCCGCGTCCCTTTCGGACAAGTTCTGTTCGCTTGCGGCTAAAAAGAGCATAAACATACCCAAAGTGGAACCCGTTGCCGCGGCAAATTCATTCCAATGCAATTGGGGATACTTTTCTTTATGGCTCTCCCACCAAGCGAGCAGCTGCGGCTCTCTCAAATCTTTGCGGATATGCTTGTACACTTGCAAATCTCCGTATAAGCCTACAAGTTCTACAACATGCTTTTGTACGCTTTTGTACGACGGCAGTTTGGCTACCTGAGTCTGGCAAGTTTTGACGAGATGATGGAGATATCCCCCGTCGTCCCGCTCCGTGCGCAACCTATAATAATCCTGAAGGCTAGCCTCAGGGTTGACGGCATCCAGCATAGATTGATGAAGCAGCCGAAAATCATCGGGATCAAGAGAAGTGCTGCGATCGCATAAATTATCCAAATAATCACTTATCGTTTGCAGAGCAACAATTAGCGGGATAAGCACATGGCGATAGTCCAAATTCGCCGCAGCGTATACGCCACCGCCTTGGCAGTGAAATTTTTTATCATTCATGCTGCTGATCGCCTGCAATCGAAGCTCCGGATCAGGGATGTTCCCTGCAATCGTTCTAAGTTTATTCAGCTCAGCCTCAACATCCGGCAAAACATATTTATACACGCGATGCATTAGCTTTATGGGACCTTTGGGCATGCTTCTGCCCGATAAAGTCGTTAGTCTCACGTCGCACCCCTCTCGCGAAAATCAAGTTATGAATGCCGGCGCGATTCCAGTTCTTGATTCATCCGGTACCAGATTTGCAATTCATTGATTCGGCTCGCGTATTCCGCAATTTCGTACGTTAACAGACAGGAGCGCTCGAAATTGTCTTCTTCGTTCAAGTCGCTTTGTTTGATATTGATCGTCTGCTCCAATTTCATAATTACGTCAGGAATTCCGCCGCGGATCATTTCCCATCTCTCAAGGATAAGGGATTGTTCTTCAAAACCATATGTATCCCACTCCAGCTTCAAAGAAGGAAGATGAATGCCCAGCCTTTCGCTCCAAACAAAATGGTAATCCGCCATCGTAAACCTCCACTGTTAAATGTACCATTTCGTTAGGCAATAATCCAGCCACAAATCGGAATCGCAGCGTGATATACTATTTAACATCGATTCAAAAACAGAAAGATGGAGTGAAGCGGCAGCTATGAATGAAATCGAATCCACAAAAGGTAAATTATCCTCCACGGCGAAGCAAGAAACGCTTACTCTAAGGGCGTTCAACTTTTCGACTTTTTCAACCCAAGCTTTAATTATATCGTTTATTCCACTGTATTTTATGAGTCAGGGCTTTACCGAGAGCCAGATCGGCATCCTGTATTCGTCAGGACTGTTTGTTTCGATTTTCGCCAATATCATTACCGGAATTGCCAGTGACAAATATCGGACGCTTCGAAAAATTTTGATCGTCCTCCTGTTCGGTCAGCTCGTCATGTTATCCCTGCTCGTTCCTGCCGAAAGCTTCATGATGGTATGCGTCGTCATGACCGCTTTTTATTTTTTCCAAACGCCAATCATTCCGCTTAGCGACAGTCTGCTATTGCTCTCCAGCCAATATACGGGCACTCCCTATGCGCTGATTCGAATATTCGGCTCGCTCGGTTTTGCCATAAGCGCCTATGGTTTTGGACTGCTGCTGAAAGAAATCGGCTCGGAGTGGACCCTCTATGTTGCAATAGGAACAGTGGCCGTATCGCTTGTCCTTAGTTTTCTGATTAAAGATTATCAAGGAAACACTCGAAAAATCGAGTTTTCCGGGTTTTTCAAGCTGTTGCGGGAAAAGCATGTTATGCTGTTTTTTTTCCTCATCCTGCTCGTCTCCACCGCACACCGGATGTATGAAAGCTTCCTGGCCGTCACTATGCGTCAACTGGGTGCAAGCGATTCGCTGATCGGCCTTGCGCTTCTTGTGTCGGCGGTGAGCGAAATTCCGATTTTGTTCCTGCTAGGCAAATATGGCCATAAGCTCAAGGAGCTGCCGCTACTCGTCTTCGCCTCCTTAATGTACGGGCTCCGATTATGGCTGCTCAGCAAAATCACCGACCCTGCGTGGATCGTCGCCACACAAGCGATGCACAGCGTTTCGTTTGGCATTTATTTTTCAACCGCTCTCCGCTACATATCTGGGCTGATTCCCGATGAATACCGTGCATCCGGACAAGCGGTATACACCATTATTTGGACCGGCGTCGCGGGCATCATTAGCGGCGTGCTCGGCGGAATCGTTTACGAGCAATTTGGCCGTGTCGTCTTCTATTATGTTGCAACTGGCATTGCAGGCGCTGCCGCTGCTGGGTTTTTGCTCTATTTCTACAGCCGCTACAGCAAGTAGCGGCTGCTGCTTGGGTCCTCGGCTCCGCTGGGAGCCGGAGGGATGGATTTAAAGCAGCCGTCTCCTGTGCGGTGCCTTTGAACAAAATTAGTTGTTTTAAACAGAGCTAGACGTCGCAATTGGTGCCCCTAAGACCATTTAGTGGTTTTTGGCACAACTAGACTACGCGTTTGGCGCCTCTGAGACCATTTAGTGGTTTTTGGCACAACTAAACGGCGTTGGTGGCGCCTCGGAGACCATTTAGTGGTTTTTGGCACAACTAAACGGCGTCGGTGGCGCCTCTGAGACCATTTAGTTGTTTTTGGTACAACTAAACGGCGTCGGTGGCGCCTCTGAGACCATTTAGTGGTTTTTGGTACAACTAAACGGCGTCGGTGGTGCCTCTGAGACCATTTAGTGGTTTTTGGCACAACTAAACGGCGTTGGTGGCGCCTCGGAGACCATTTAGTGGTTTTTGGCACAACTAAACGGCGTCGGTGGCGCCTCTGAGACCATTTAGTGGTTTTTGGCACAACTAAACGGCGTCGGTGGTGCCTCTGAGACCATTTAGTGGTTTTTGGTACAACTAAACGGCGTCGGTGGCGCCTCTGAGACCATTCAGCGGATGAGAGATAGAAGTTGCTTTACAGCAACTTTTCTCTATGGATATATTGCAAAGCATCTGAAACGACGATAAACTCGTGGTTGCGGTATAAGTTTGAAGATGAAGGTTGAACCAATCCTTTTTCGACCAATGATTTAATTACTTTGCGGCTAAAAGACTCTTTCTTCTTTAGGCAGCGGCAAATATCGGAAACACGAAAAGGACGTTGTATCATCGCTCCCGCTCGGATTACTTCTTTTTCGTAGATCGTCAACTCATTTTCTTTTTCGCCGGCTAACTTTCCCATTAATTGCTGTACATATTTTCTGCAACTATGGGCATACCCGTCTAGCTCATCTTTGCTAAAAGGAGCATAAACGTATCCTAGCAGTTGCATGGTACGAATTCGCTGTTTTTCAAAGTTAAATCTTCTTCTTGTAATATTCTCTGCGTGAGCCCCATATCCGTCGCATTCAAAAGCTATCGATAACGGCTTATAGAATACATCCACGTACATCCGAGTTCCTGACTCACCTTGAAACTCATACTCCAGTACAAATCCTTCGAACTCATGAAAAACAGGCCACAACACCTCCTTAAAAAGAACGAGAGTTCCATGAATATCTTTTTCCAACATTTCCAATCTTCTAGGGCTCGCCGTCTTTTTTTGCTCCTCCAAAAAATTATTAAACTTACTCTCAAATCCGCTTAACCTCATCATTATCCCTCCAGGCCAAATTAGCTGTGACTTTTTTCATTTTGTAAGGTTGATGGTTTGTTGGTTTGTTGGTTTGTTGGTTTGTTGGTTTGTTGGTTTGTTGGTTTGTTGGTTTGTTGGTTTGTTGGTTTGTTGGTTTGCTTTGTTGGTTTGTTGGTTTGCTTTGTTGGTTTGTTGGTTTGCTTTGTTGGTTTGCTTTGTTGGTTTGCTTTGTTGGTTTGCTTTGTTGGTTTGCTTTGTTGGTTTGCTTTGTTGGTTTGGTTTATTACTATCGTTTGCAGCTCTGGTTTGCCGATCTGGTTTACTGGAAATTTGGTTTGTCCCATCATTAGTCCGTCGGTTCGGATTAAAATGGAAAACAAAAAAACGCCGCTCGTCTTTAAAAAGACAAGCAGCGTATTCCTTACGCATATACCGTTTGCGTCAGCCAAAAATCATTGGTTTGTTAAAACCGCTGATGTCGTGGCTATAATGTCATGGCTAACTTAACCCCAGCTTCGTTAATCCAATAAACCTATACTTTATAGACGTTGGCCGCTTGAGCGCCACGGTTGCCATCCGTAACGTCGAATTCAACCGCTTGACCTTCCTCCAATGTTTTAAAACCGTCACCTTGAATGGCAGAGAAATGGACGAACACGTCTTCGCCGTCCTCCACTTGAATAAAACCATAGCCCTTCTCTGCATTAAACCATTTTACTGTACCTTTCAACGTTCATTACCTCCTAAAATTAATCGCCGCTTATAACGACGAATGAGATCATTATAACGATACAAATTTTAAAAAGCAATTTCAGTTAAATTATGAATAATATAGAATTTCTAACGACATGAAATTAGCCAGGTTTTTAGTAATAAGTTGAACACGACATGACTTCGAATGCCGTTTGAACAAATGTGGCTATTTACTTTCACATAGTCAAACACGTCTGAACTCTTCCGATTAAAAGGCCAAAGTGTCCATTTCGGTTGATTACCGCCCACATAATAGATATGATGATTACTATACCCATAATTAACTGTTCAAAGGTGGATACGCTAATGTTTAAAAAACATCAAATTTACAAGACCGATAAATACAATATGCTTACTGTCGAAGTACAGGGCAAAACGTTGATCGCAAGAGAAATTTCAGATCAATGGGGCGAGGAATGTCACACCTTCGTCAGCCGTCCCGAGATGATGCATTGGGCAGAGAACAGATTCCGTCCCGAGAAGTTTGTAGGACGTGAGGAAGAACTCGAAGCCATCATGATAGCTTTAAAAGAAGTGTAGACGACTAAACGTCAAATTTATTTGTATTCTTTTGTGTGTTAGCTTCTTTACGTCATATGGTCATACTTCTTTGTATCTTTGCTTCTCCGTGTTTTAACGTCTTACATTATCATTTTTTGGATCTTTCCGTCTTTGCATCTATACCCTTTTGCAAGCTGCACGATCATTTTTGCAAGAAATTGCGATGACGGCATCGAACATATCGGCGCAATCGCTCGCATAGTAACGATTAGGAGGATCACAAAACAGAATGGATGCAATGACATCATCGATTATTTTTATTATCGCGGCATTTTCGCTTGGAGCCGTACTTATTTTAAAGCGGGATACGATTCCCCCGGGCATGCGCCGCGGCCTCGCTATTATTTCCATTTGTTTGATCGCTTTTGCTTTTTTCCTTATCGTTTATTCGCTCATTACAATGGGAAGCTAAGAGGGCTTTTGCATAGATTCGCCGGGAGCTGGGCATAGTAGCGACAAACTGTGTCTAGCGAGGTGATTTCTATGAAATGGCTCTCTCTGCTTGTGGCGCTCACGTTAATGCAAGGCGTTGCAGCCGATCATGAGCATAGAAATGCGCAAAATTGGAAGCCATCCATCAAATCCATACCGAGGAGGAATATGATGAGTCAACTACCTAAACGTTCAGAAACAGCTGCCGAGCACCGCTGGAGGCTGGAGGATTTGTTCGAAAGCCAATCCGCTTGGGACAAAGAATATGCGACAGCCAAAACATTGCTCAAAAAAGCGGCCGATTTTCAAGGCAAGTTAAGTGATCCCGCCCAGCTTAAAGCCTGTTTCGAGTTGGAAGATGAAATTTCCTTGCATGTCGAGCGCCTTTACGTATATGCCAACATGCGCCATCACGAAGATACGGCCGAGCCTGGCTATCAAGCTCTGTCCGACAAGTCCAAAAAGCTAAGCGTAGAAACGGGCGAGGCGCTTTCTTTCGTCACTCCTGAAGTGCTCAGCCTAGCGGACAAAGAATTGGATGCCATGATCGCTAATGAGTCCCTTGCCAAATACCGCCACACCTTGGAAGAGATGAGACGGCAAAAAGCTCATATTTTATCCAAAAATGAAGAGGCTTTGTTGGCACAGGTAGGCAATGTCAGCTCTGCGTCCGGCACGATTTTCGGCATGCTCAACAACGCGGACCTGAAGTTCCCGAAAGTGAAAAACGAAGCTGGCGAAGAAGTGGAATTGACTCATGGCCGCTACATTCAGTTTTTGGAGAGCAAAAATCGCGACGTTCGGCGCGAAGCGTTCAAAACGATGTACGATACATACGGCAAATTAAAAAATACGCTCGCGGCTACGCTGAATGCGAACGTTACGAAAAACATTTTTTACTCTAAAGCGAGAAAATACGATTCTGCACTAGGCATGTCGCTTTACGGCGACAATATTTCTAAAGAGGTTTACACAAACCTCATTGACACGATCCATAAACATCTGCCTTTGATGCACCGATATATGGATCTTCGCAAAAAGCTGCTTGGTTTAGATGAACTGCATATGTATGACCTGTTTGCGCCTTTGGTTGATGAATTCGATATGGAAATCAGCTATGAGGATGCGAAAAAAACGATTTACGAAAGCTTGAAGCCGCTTGGCGAAGACTATTTGAAAGTGCTTCAAGAGGGATATGACGAGGGCTGGATCGACGTTTATGAAAATGAAGGCAAAAAAAGCGGCGCTTACAGTTGGGGAGCCTTCGGTACGCATCCTTATGTACTGCTCAACCATAAAGACAATTTGAACAGCATGTTCACTTTGACTCATGAGATGGGCCATGCGCTGCATTCGTATTACTCCGACAACAACCAAAATTACCGGGATGCTCAGTATACGATCTTTTTGGCCGAGGTCGCTTCTACACTTAACGAAGCGCTGCTCATGGACTACTTGCTGGGCAAATCGACCGATCCGAAAGAAAAAATGTATTTGCTGACGTATTACGCGGATCAGTTCCGTACGACCGTTTTCCGTCAGACGATGTTTGCCGAGTTTGAAAAAATCGTTCACGAGCGCTCGGAAGAAGGCGAATCGTTGACTCCGCAAGAGCTCAGCAAAATTTATTACGATCTGAACGTCAAATATTACGGCAAGGGAATGGTCGTCGATCAAGAGATCGAGATGGAATGGGCGCGCATTCCGCATTTTTACAACAGCTTCTATGTGTACAAATACGCAACCGGCTTTTCTGCGGCAACCAGCTTCTCCAAGCAAATTTTGGAGGAGGGAGCGCCTGCCGTTGACCGCTATCTCGGTTTCCTAAAAAGCGGGGGCAGCGATTTCTCGATCAATATTTTGAAAAAAGCAGGTGTCGATATGTCTACGCCTGAGCCGATCGAACAAGCGATGAGCGTGTTTGAAGAGCTGATTGGTCAAATGGAGCAGCTTACTTCAAAAAAATAGCAAGCTAGACGAAATTGGCCTTGCCCATTTAAAAACCGCCCCGAATATGGAGAATGGACCTGAATAAAGGTCGATTCCCCATCCGGGGCGGTTTCTTTTTTAGAAAATAGAGCCGATAGCCCAAGCAAGCAGACCGGCAAACAAAGAGGACAGCAGGTTGACCCTGTCGTTGTTCAGCGCGGCAAAGCCGCGAATATGGCGAGTTGCGCTGCCGCAATGCAGCTCGCGCTCCGTTTCGCTGCCGCATGTCTCGCAGCGAAACATGGCCTGGCCCGTTGCGCCGAGCAGCGAGTCGGCGAACGCGCCGGCCAGGCCGGCGGCCGCTGCTGCGAGAACCACCGCAGCAGCGGCTTCGCCGTGGAACGCTGCAGCGTCGCCTAGCGGCTGCAGCTTCAGCAGCAGCGCTGCCACGACGCCGATGAATACGGCGCCGCCTAGCGCTGCTGCGCTTCCGAGCGGCGTTACTCCGCCGCTCGTCCCCGGAGTGACGCGCTTCCCGCTTATAATCGAGCGCGGAGCGGTACGGCTAAGGGCGCCGATTTCGGTCGCCCAAGTGTCTGCATTGACGGCGGCCATTACGCCGACAAACGCATAAAACCAGCCCTCATGCGGCCATAAAGCATGAGCTGCGCACAGAAGGAGCCCGGCTCCACCATTCGCCCATACTTGTCCGGCATCGCGGCGCCCGCTTTTGGCATAGTTGGCTTCCGCCTTTGCCTTTGCTCGGGAATGCTTTTTCCACTTTGACCATACGGAAGACGAAACAAAAAAAGCGATAAGCACGCCGAACCAAACCGGCTCGCCGAGCGTAATAAATCCGGCTCCCATAATAGCGGCCGATAGGGCTCCCGATAGAGACAACGCACGCGCTCTGTACGCCGCAGCACCCATCAGCCCCCCGCCGAGCAATCCAACG
This sequence comes from Paenibacillus sp. GCM10027627, assembly GCF_042675505.1. Lineage (NCBI taxonomy): Bacteria > Bacillati > Bacillota > Bacilli > Caryophanales > Paenibacillaceae > Paenibacillus > Paenibacillus sp. GCM10027627. The sequence continues at coordinate 349,132 of NZ_JBHTHB010000001.1, read as the reverse complement.
ATCAGCCTGACCCACCAGTCATCCCAAATGCCAACCATCCCTCTCCCCGCTTCCCATTCTATTTCCTCAATCGCTTAAACCAAGCAGCCAGCCAATGAACAACGGCGGAACGATCCTCCATCGCCGCTCTCCAACGCTCGGGATAGTTGGTGCATATCATCAACTCCGGATGAAGCGAAGCGACCTTGCGAATGGTCGCGATATCGTTGACCGTCCAAGCCATCGTTTCGATGCCCGCCGCATGCAGCTGCTCCATTCGGTATTTATCTAGTTTCGAAAAACCGATCGATAAAAAATCGGCCCCCATCTCCTGAAGCTCCCTAATCAGAGTGCTGCGCCATCCGTCTAATATTAGCCCAATCCGAACGTCCTGGTGGAGCTGCCGCAATCTTTGCAGCGTGCCCATGTGAAAGGACGTAAACACGATTTCATCCAGCATATCGCAAGCGATAACGGTTTCCAGCGCGATTTCTTCAATGCGTGGGTACCGAACGCCATCGGTTTTCAACTCGATATTAACCCGGCACTTGCCCTTCGCTTCCATTAATACCTCACGAAGCGTAGGAATCGACTCACCCCGAAACTGCGGCGAAAACCAACCCCCTGCATCAAGCGAAGCAAGCTCGGCCGCCGTCCAGCTTTTTACTTCTCCGCGGCCGTTTGTCGTCCGCCTCAATTTATAATCGTGAATGACGACCGGCACTTCATCTTTGCTTAATTGGACGTCAATTTCAATCCAATCCACATCAGGCGCTTCCAGCGCCATCCGAATAGCGGCCATCGTATTTTCCGGCGCGCTGCCAGACCATCCCCGATGCGCGACGCACGGATTTTTCATGCAAAAAACCTTCCTTTCCCGCAATCCCTCAAAAATGTTCGATATTCAGCTAATCCGGGACAACGGTTCCATCGCCTTCTAGCTTGACGCCAAAGGAAATAGACGACAGACGGTCAAACAGCGCCTTGGCCGCTTCACCCTCCAATGGAATCGGCTGCGATTCGGTAACGGCCATCGGGTTAAATTTCAACTCGCAATCGCCGCTTTTTGTGCAGCTTGCATCCAGCACGCCCGTTTCGGCATGTGCGCCTTTTGGTTTGGAAGCATAAACAAAATTGCCCAAGCTATAAGCAATCCACTTTCCCTTATACTTTTCAAAGCCTTGCAGCACATGAGGATGACTGCCGATGATTAGATCGGCGCCCGCATCGATATACTCTCTGGCATATTGACGTTGCAGCTCCTCCGGCTTATCCTTGCCGTCCTCGCCCCAATGCACCATAACGACGACTAAATCCGCCGTTTGCTGCGCTTTGGCAATAGCCGCTACCGTTCTTGTTGTGTCGTACGTTTCAGCAATGCCTGGTGTATCTCGATCTGCTTTAAACCGAGCAAACGGAATCACTTCGCTTACGCCGATATAGGCCACTTTAAAGCCTTTTACTTCTTTGACTAGCGGGGCAAACGCTTCCGTATCGTTTTCCCCGACTCCCATATAACCTATGCCATTGCTTGTAAGATGCTTCATCGTATCCCGCATCCCTTCAAGCCCCTGATCAAGCGCGTGGTTGTTCGCCAAACTAAGCACGTCAAACCCGGCATCCCGCATTGCCGTTACTGTTTCCGGCGAGCCTTTATACACATATGGAGTGCCCTCTACAGGCGTGCCTCCGGTCGTAATCGGAAGCTCCAAATTGCCCGCCATCAAATCCGGTTCGCTCAAATACAACAGCGATTTTAAATACGGGAAATCATACCCTTTCTGACTCATAATCGTTGCAATATATTCACCCGGCAGCATATCCCCGACAAAAGACAAGCCAACCCGGTCTCCTCCAGCCACCGCTTCCTCTCCGTTGCCGTCCCCTTGAACAGGCGTCGGTTCCTCCGTTACAGGAGGAGAAGTTTCGCCGGCCTCGGAACCCGGCTGTTCGGAAGGAACTTCTTCGCCGGCAGTGTCGTCGTCATTTGCGGTACCTTCGCTCTCTGGCGAATCAGGCCTCGTTTCGGAAGGCAACAGCCCGTTGTCGCCGTTCCCGCCTACGCTCGCGCTCTGACCGCTGCCCCCGCCAAACGAAGGAATCCAGTCCGGCAAGCCTTTTCCGTTTAATGCAAAGCCCGCCAGTATAACAAGCGCACCTATTAAAATAAGCGAATAACTCATCCACTTTTTTTGACTTCTTTTCCGCTTTACCTTTTCGCTTTGGCGCGATTCCGATCTGGATAACATAGAAAGACTCCTTTATCTGATAGACTGATCTTTCAGCAAAGCTAGACTTCCTTATTATACCTTCTCCAGAAGGGGAAGAGAACCTATTATTATACCCTTGTCTGCTAGCTTAGCAGTTTTTGTGCCGCTTCTTTGCCTTGTCTTACGCAATCGGGCAAACCTACGCCGTCGAACGCCGCACCCGTCACCCAAATTCCGGGTGCCTCAGCCTGCAATCTCGCTCTAAGCGCGCTCATTCGTTCAAGATGACCAACGGGATATTGCGGCATGGAACGGTTCAGTCTCGTCAATTCTGTAAAAAGCGGCTCCGCCGTAATGCCCATCGTCTCCCGTATATCTTTGCGCACAGCAGCAATCAGCTCTTGATCGGGAAGCTTAACGCTTTCTTGATCCTCGGAATGGCCCACGTAACAGCGCAGCAGCACCTTGTCGCTTGGACTTGAATGGAGCCATTTGCTCGACGTCCAAGTACAAGCCGTAATATGAAGCCCTTCCGAGCGGGGCACGACAAACCCGGAACCGTCAAATTCGAGTCCAAATTCAGCCTTGTCAAAAGCCATCACTACATTTGCCACCGATACATATCGGATATCGCGCAGCTCAGGACAAGCAACTAGCGGTTCCAGCAGCTCCGCTGCCGCAAACGCGGGAGCCGTCATTACGATTTTGTCGGCTTGCAGCCGTTTACCGTTAGACAGAACAACCGTGTACCCGCCGTTACTTTCTCGTATCAGCTCTTCCGCCTTGACGCCAAGCTCGCGCTCCACTGCGCTAAGCGCGTTGTCCAGCGCTCTTACAAGCGAGGACAGCCCTCTTTTAAATGTAAGAAAAGTAGCGCCTTTCGCCTTTGCCGAAGCGGCTGCTGCCGTCACCTTGCGATTATGGATCATTCCTTTAATTAGGCTTCCATGTTTGCGCTCCGATTCGGCAAATTGCGGAAAGGTCGCTTTTAGACTAAGCTTTTTCAAATCGCCGGCATAAATGCCCGCAAGCAGCGGTTCCGCGATGCGCCTCATCACCTCGGTACCCACTCTGCGCTCAAGAAAACCGCCAAGCGATTCATCGTCAGGAGCCGGTCTTGCTGGCAGCGCAACATCCATTAACGCTCTAAGCTTTCCGCCCCATGAAAGCAGACCCGTTTTGGCAAAGGGGAGAATTTCGGTCGGAATGCCCAGCACCAGTCCTTGAGGCATGGCATGCAGCTTCTTGTTATGCATAATATACGTTTTTTTGGCAGCCGGATTCGTTGCCGTCAATTCGTCTTCCAATCCGAGCTCGGCAGCAAGTTCGACCATAGCCTGCTTGCGCGCCAAAAAAGAATCCGGGCCTTTTTCAATGACGAATCCGTCACGTTGCAGCGTATTAATTTTTCCGCCCAAGGCCGGAGCTTCATCCACGATCGTCAGATGGACACTCCGGCCTTGCCGCTCCGCTTCCCGCTGCAAATAAAAAGCGGAGCTCAGCCCGCTGATCCCCCCGCCAATGACGACAATTCGATCAATCGATTCTGTACTCCGCATCCTATTCATTCCTCTCCAATAGCGCTTGCCGCTTCCAAGACCGATTCAGCCAGCGTTTCCATATAAAGCGGATCGCGGTTCAACATCGCTATTCTCTCAAACGCGATGCCGAGCTTGCCCGCCTCCGCTTTGGCTTCGATATCGAGATCGTAAAGCACTTCCAAGTGATCCGATACAAAGCCGATTGGCGCGGAAAGGATCGCTTTGACGCCTTCTTGCGACAAAACGTCCATCGTTTCCAAAATGTCCGGGCCAAGCCACGGCTCTCTTGTCCGCCCCGCGCTTTGCCATGTAAACTGCCAATCCGTCACGCCCGCCGCTTCCGCGACGGCCGCTGAAGTTTCGAACAATTGCTTCTCGTATGGATCGCCAAGCTCTCTAATTTTTTCTGGGAGGCTGTGTGCGCTGAACAGCACTTTTGCCTCGGCTCCGCCGGATGCTGCGGATAATCGTTTAAGTCCGTCCTGCACCCGCTCTGTCAAAGCAAGCAGCAGCTTCGGATGCAAATGGTATTGCTCGACACAGACCATCTCAATGCCAAGCTCCGCCGCTTTCTCCTTAGCCCGCTTCATGTAGCTGCCTACGCTCATAACCGAATAGTGAGGAGCGAGCACGATGCCAACCGCTTTGCGGATGCCGTCCTTAGCCATCGCTTCAACGCCGTCTTCAATGTATGGACGGGCATGCTTCAAGCCTTGGTAACAAACGTACTGTTCTGGCGCTAACGTTTCTAACTTGTCCTGAAGACCGGCCACTTGCCCGTTCGTATTTTCGCGGAGCGGGAATACGCCGCCGACAATCGCTTCATAGCGCTCCGTCAGTTCCGCCAATTGTTCAGCGGTAGGTGGATGTCCCCTCCGAATATGGGTGTAATAAGCTTCTACGTCGTCCATCGACTCCGGCGTACCGTAAGACATGACCAGAACGCCGATCTTTTGCTTGGCATTAGACATGGCTCGTCTCCTCGCTATTTTTTCCCTTTAACGCTTTTTCCGAATAGGAATGAATAAACGCCGTTAGCTCCGCGAGTTTTTCCAGGGAAGCTTCCGGGAACAGCCCGTGGCCCAAATTAAAAATAAAGCCCGGCTCCTGAATGCCTTGATCGATAATTTCCGCCGCATACGATTCGATAACGCCCATTGGCGCCGTCAAAATAGTCGGGTCCAAATTGCCCTGCACGCCAAATTTGCCGCCCAGTCTGCGACGTCCTTCCGGTATGCTTACACGCCAATCAAGACCGATCACATCCGCCTTCACTTGCGTAAGTTCAGGAAGCAGCTCGCCGGAGCTGACGCCCGGGAAATAAATTTTCGGTTGCGGCAAATCCGACAGCTCGGCAAATATTCTTTCGATAGTTGGCAAAACAAACTTGCGGAAATCAGCCGGAGCAAGCGCCCCGACCCAGCTGTCGAACAACTGGAACGCCTTGCCGCCGTTAGCGATATGAGCCCGCAAATAAGCGATGACCATATCTCCCAGCTTTCTCATCAGCTCATGCCAAACTTCTGGCTCGCTGTACATAAGCGCTTTGGTGCGCAAATAATTTTTGGACGGCCGTCCTTCAATCAAATAGCTGGCAATAGTAAACGGCGCCCCCGCAAACGTAATAAGAGGCACTTCCAGCTCGCGGTCCAAAATACGGATCGTCTCCAGTACATGGCCAAGATCGCCTTCAACGTCAATCGGCTTTAGTCTCTCAACGTCTGCCGCCGAACGGATTGGGTTATGTATAACGGGGCCAACGTTTGCAACAATATCAAAATCGATGCCGATAGAGGCAACGGGATTCATAATATCGGAATACAAGATGGCAGCATCCACGCCCAGCTTGCGGATTGGCATCATCGTCACTTCCGCAGCCAGCTCGGGCTGCTTGCATATTTCAAGCAAAGAATATTTTTCTTTTATTTTGCGATAGTCGGGATCGTATCTACCTGCCTGACGCATGTACCATACTGGTACGCGATCTACTTGTTCCTTCCGGCTTGCCCGAATGAAACGGTCGTTATAAGACATTCACGTTCCCCATTTCTATGTATTTTTGTCTGCTACCATTATGCCCTTTTTCACGAACCCTAACAACTGTTGTAGCTCCGCTTCCTATGACAATAGTATGACAATAAAAAGAAGAGGCCCCAAATAAAACGGCGAAACCTCTAGCCAAAGCTGCTCCGATTGAGCAACCAAGGTTAGAGGTTTGGAATCGGGCTACTGAATTTGCGCCTTTAAGGCGAAAGTATCGACCGTCACATGTAGGGAAAATACTTTTTGCCCGGGTTTCGCTGCCATTAAATCCAAAAGTCTCGGATAAGAGCGCTGCACCTCATCTAATTCAACTTTATTTATGCTCCATGTTTTGGCGTCATACAAACGCTCGTACTGATAGAGCTTCTCCATAAAAAGAAGCAAAGCTTTTAGGTCCCCCGCCAATTTCAGGTTAAAGGTAATCGTATGCCCGGGAAAAGCGGCCGCCCCGCCCCCAGTACCGCCTCCTTCGATTTCGGTGCCGATTTCCTGCTGTCTCTCCAAGCTTGCCAGCAAAACTCCCGACCCGCTCGCCAGTTCAGTCATCTGCTGCAAAATAGCGGATTCTACGATTCGCTCCGGAAGACGTCCCGTTAGCTGCTGTGCTGATGAATCGGGCTTTTTTTCAATCGTATATTGCCCTTTGACCGTCTCGGCTTCCTGCTGGCGAAGGAGCAAGGACTGCTCCGCAAGGGCCGCTTTCTCTTTTGCGGGGGCAGCGTAGAGGAACCATACCGCAGCGTTCAACGCTACTCCTAAAACAATGATTAATAGAAGCAGCTGAGATTTGGGCTGGACACTATTCACATTTGCTTTAATTTCCGTTTCCACTAGCCTCCCCTCCTTCCTCGGTCGCCAGAGACAGCTCAACGATAAGCTTGTAGCTTGTTTTTCTGATTTGCGCTACAGCGCCGTCCGTGCTAACCGATGCCGTCAAATTGCTGTCAGCGTTTTCGTTATAGCTGCGGATGGTGAGCTCCTTTAATAGAGGATCGTTTTCTAAAGCTCTTATGTAAGCTACCGCTTGCTCCTCCACGTTAAAATCGATTTCTATTGTCAGCATAGATTGTTCGTTGAGGGAAGCGGCAATGATCCGGCTATCCCCTTTCAGCGGATTAAAAATAGCGTTAAAGTACGGCGTCCAGTGAACACGATTTTTTTCCAAACCTTCGATTAACTGAGCGGCTTGGTTTTGCAATTGAAGATCGGCGATCGGCACCCCATTTTCCTGCAAGCTTTTGCTTTCATTCTCCAGCTGAAGCGATTGCGCTGCCTTTGCATCGGCCAAGGTCTTCCAGGCAAAAGTTTGATAAACGAGAAAGGCTGCCGCTGTTAGAAACAAAACGACTAACAAGAGCGGCAATTTGGGATTGCGGCTTGGGGCATGTTTAGGCGGCAGTAAATTAATCGATTTCATCTCTCTGCCCCCCTAAGCGCGAGTCCCAAAGCCACCGCATATGCGGAGAGGCTCCATTCCCCGCCCGAGTTGAGATTCGATTCAATGAGCGGCCACTCCAACAACTGGACGGATTGATTCATCGCTTGTCCCATTTGCGTTCGGAGCTCGTCCATATCCGGCAAATCGCCGGACAACAATACGTTGTTTATTTTTTTGCCACCGCTGTTTAGCGTGTATTGATAAAAGTTCAGCAAACGCTCCATTTCTCCTACAAGGTCCTGCACCGCGTTGTGAAAGGTCGTCTCCGGGCTCGAATAGCTTTGAAGCCATTCGTTTTCCGTCGTTTCCTGCTGCTGAACGATCGATTGAAAAGCAACTTCGACATAACGCGTAATCTGGATTTGTCCGTCTGAAATAATCGTAATTTCACTTTGAAGCTCGTTCACATGCACAACCAGTTGCACATCTACCGTTTCTGTTTTGCTTCCTTCAATCAATCGAAGAACGGAAAACGGCTTGATTTCAAAGCTTGCAGGTTGCAGTCCAAGCCCCTCGAACATGGAGCGGTATTGCCTCAGCAGTTGTGCTGGAGCGGCAACTACCATGACCTCGCATAAGTTGTCTCCCCGGCCTTCATCCGATGCGGCTAGTTCATTCGTTTTGGGAAGTTTGACAAAATCAAAAAACGGTTCTTCAAAAGCAAGCCGCATATTGTGGCTCATCTCAAACTGAACCAGCTTTTTTAGTTCGGCTTGCGCAATATCGGGTAGCTTAAGATTGCGCACCATCACCATCTGGCTAGGTACTGCAAAATGGATCGTTTTTGTGCCAAATCGCTTCGACTTTAGCAGCTCCTTTAAGCTGTTTTCCACACCGAGCCAATCCGTTATTTTCCCGTCCTCTATGAACCCCTCCGGCAGATCGGCTTTTGCATATTGCATCAGCCTCGATTTGCCGCTTTTCGTTTTTTTCACTTCGCAAAGCTTCAGCGACCGGTCCGACAGCTCCAGGCCCAAGCTATGCTCTTTGGCAAAAAGTTTATGTAGCAGCGATTCACCCATTTTATTTCCCCCTTGATGCTGAATAAACGCCGCTCGCAGACCCATCACAATCTCATTAATTTATGCAAATCCGCTCTTCCGTTGTGCCGTTGGTTAGACCGTCCACATACCAGCTTTGCGCATATTCACTATTAAATCTCGTTGTTCCGGCAACGTAAAAACCTTTCATGGAGCTAGACTTCCAATCCTTGTCGAGATTGTGCAAATCCGCGTCTTTATAAACGAGCAAATGTCCGCCTAATTTCAAACTGCCATTTAAAGTCCAATTCGCAAAAGACAAGTTAGACTTTGTAATTAAGTGTTGGCCAAACGACAGCGTCGAATTGGGCTTAATCGTATTTTTAAATGAAATATCGCCGTTTGCAGCCATCGTCCCGCCGATTCCAATTCCATTTTCAATCGTACTGTCAAACTGAATTTTCCCTAGCGCAACGACATTGCCGTTTACTTTGAGTGAATCTACCGTATTTGTAAATTGAAGATTTTCTTTGACAAGGATGGAACCGCCGATTTGAAAACCGTCTTTAATATGATTTTGGAACGTAATGGATTTATTGACGATAACATCGCCCGCAACCATAAATCCGTTGACCGAGTTTACGATATCAAGTGTGCCAAATACTTTAAGCGACCCCCCGATTGAAAACGCGCCTGGACCGTCGCCGCTCCCTAAAGCGAGCGGATTGTTAAAGCTCATATTCCCTTTGACGACTACATCTCTGCCGATCAAAAACCTATGCAAAGTATTGGAAATAGCAACGTTTCCATTTACAATCATCGTTCCATCAACTTGCCACTGACTCACCACATTTGCGGATGTGACATTGCCCGCTACTAGCAAGTCGCCTTTTACAATCAGCTTTTTAAGTGTATTGCTTACGAGAAGCTGGCCTCCTACGACCAAATCTCCTTCTACGACAATCGTGTCTACTGTACTGCCATTGGCCAGCGTCATATTTCCACGAACGATCAAATCATCTTTAAACGTAATCGATTTGCCATCTCTAACTTCCTTAATGCTTAAATTGCCCCCTACTTCCGTCTTTCCCTTAAACACGATCATAGACGTTCCTATATCCGTAAACTGAAGATCGCCCCCTACTTTTGCCGCATAACCGTCCCCATTTTTTTCAACTGTTACAGTGCTGGCAGTTGCGGTAAACGTTACGGGACCCTGATGAATAATAGCTGCCCGGTTTTCCTTGACTTGAAGCGCAGCGCTTGTCGACTGATTGGGCAGTGATGCCGCATAAGCGAATCTTGCGTCCAAAAACGGCTGCGGGAAAGCTGCGGCAATCGCATTGGGCACCTGATTTAAATAAGAGTCAGCCGTAGGATTAAACCAGTTATTAAACTGCTGAGGTGTAAAGTCGTTCATAATATGGTCAAGCGGCAACGCCTGTCCGTTCGCCGGTTGAAGATAACAAGCCGCAAACAACTTGTTGTTTTGCACCGTCGTCGAATTTTTTAGCAGCACCTTGTTCCCATCAGCCAGTGCCGGAGTAGGCGTCGGTGTGGCTGTCGGCGCAGGCGTCGCGGTTGGCGTTGGCGTTGCGACAGGCGGCGTACTGACGGGAGGAACGTACAGCGCTTGAAGTTTATATTCCACTTGGCTGCTTCTGTTCTGGTTTCCCGCTCCCGCTTGCCCTGTAAACTTTACGGCTACCGGTTTGTTCTGACCGTTTTTGATCAAAACGATATCGGCTTCCACTCCGTTTAATGCTGACACTTCGTTAATTAAAGCCACGATGTTAGCTTCGGTATTGGCAGTCCCATCGTTAGCAAGCATAGCCTTGTACAATTTTCCAAACACGGTCATAGTGGAATGAGCTTTTGTATAGGCGACCTCGCTGTTCCCGTTTGTTTTTGCTTGGAGCAGCCCCGTATTCGCGCTAAGGGCAATGGGCGTAACGACAATCGCCAGCATGACGATAAATCCGAATACGATCATGAGGGTGCCGCCTTTTTCGGACGAAATATAATTAAACATTGCCTTTTCCTCCGTTATCATATTATTCTAGGAGCAAACCAATGCGATTACTTTCATTTCTAAGGAGGATCTTCATGCGAAACGAAAAAGGATTAACGCTCGTTGAAGTGCTTGGAGCGATCGTCCTGTTTGGCGTTGCCGCAATGGGCATTATTTTTATTCTTCAGCAATCGTCCCTGCATACGAAAGCGAATGCACAAACCGATGAAGCGGTTGTCATTTCGAGAAATGTGATGGAGCGGCTTAAACAAGAGCTGCCGGCATCAACCGCAAGTCTTACCTTGTATCAACAATCCCTTTCTCTTGGCAGCCTTCGAAATATAGCTCAGACAACCCTCTATTACCCAAGCACCGCTAACCGAAAATATGAAATTCAAATCCAATCACAGCCTGCTCAGCTTGGAACGGCGCAAGCGGGTTCCACGGGCGTAAATTTGGACGGCGTATTCCGCAAAGTGACCGTTCGTACAGCAAACCTGGAAACTTCAAAAGTATTTCAGCTGGAATCGTTTATCGCCTATAAATAGCGACTGGAGTGAATTTGGATGCTAACTTCTCTGTTACAGCGACTATCAAAGCCTGTCCGCAATGAGCGCGGTCTTACACTGATTGAAGTGTTAGGTGTGCTAGTACTATCTGTTTTGATTATTGGATCGCTTATCTATTTGCTTCAATATTCCAATTTGGGTTTAAAGCAAGTATCCGAGCGGGAGAAGAGCATGCAAGACTCGCGCCAAATTATCCACCATGTCGTCACGACGGTCAGAAAAGGCTTTATCCCTGAAAACTTAGCCGCTCAGACAAGCAGCGATTTGAAGTTAATCGGAGAACACGGCCAATCCGTACACTATTTGTTTGACACCTCTTCAAAAACGTTAAAAGTTTATTCGCAATTGGCTAACGAAGACGGCACATTAAAAGCTCCCGTCACTCTCACATTTTCCGAAAAGGTAAAATCCGTCTTGTTCCATACAGCTGACAACAAAGTCGAAATCGAGCTGGAAGTTCATCTACCGAATAACGGGACCCAAAAAACGTCAACCGTCGTTTATTCCACGCAATCGTAACGTCTTAAATCACGGCCCGCTTAAACCGGCAAATGAAAGGTAAGCCTCTAGCGCCAAATCCCCCCACCAGTAGGATGCGAGCGCCCCTGCCGCAATGTAGGGGCCAAAAGGAATCGTGTTCCCTTTTGAATATTTCCCCGCAAAAATAGTTATAACACCGCCTAGCAATCCGAAAACACTTGCTGCAAATAGACTGAACAGGGTTAGCTTCGCGCCGAGGATTAGCCCAATAAAGACATACAGCTTAATGTCTCCCCCGCCCATTGCTTCTTTTTTTAATAGTTTTCCCGCTAGCAGTCCAATAAGCAGCAAAGCTCCGCTTCCAGCGAGGGCTCCCGCCCCATATTGCCATAACGGCAACGGATGAATGAAAAGACGAACGACCATCGCGCACGCAATAGCCGGAAATACCACTTTGTTCGGAATGATTTGACAAGTTAAATCGGTTTGAACGATGACGGCTAATACGGATATGAGCAGCAAGGCGGCAATGAGCTCAAGCTCCGTTCCAATCCAATAAGCGGAATAAGCAAACAACAGCGCCGTTATCGGCTCAGCAGCCCCGTACCGCCACCATGTGGCGTTTCCGCATGTTGGGCAGTTTTTGCTTTTTGAAAAAAATGAGATAAAGGGTATAAACGATAGATATCGATTCGCTCCATGGCTACTCGTACAATAAGAAAGCGGAATAGCAGGCTTGAACCTGCTATCCCAATGCATGGCGATAGAGTTTAAAATAGGCGCAAGAAGTAGTCCGAGCACAAAGTTATAAATTATGTTCATAATTTTAGACCTTAGTTTACAAATTGTTTATGGTGTAGTGTCCGCCATTGCATAAGTCCATGTTCCGTTTGTCGCTGAATAAGTAGCCGTTACTCCATCAAAACTTTTATTGGCATCCGTTTGCCATTTTACAGCTGCTTTCAAATACCCATCTGTAACTAAATCCGCGAACTTAACCGTAGTTGTTGCTGAAATTTCTTCATCCGTTAAATAACGTGCAGTCACTTCTTCAATCATACTTACAGTGGCTTTATCCGCATTCGTTTTGGATTTTGAAATTGTCCCCCCAATAGCCGGAATCGCAATTGCAGCAATAATTCCGACAATAACAAGCACCGCCAAAAGCTCAATCAACGTCAAACCTTTTTCATTTTTTTTCAACATAGCCAACATAAACATTCTCCTCTCAAAATAGACAAAAGTTATATTTGGTCAATCCGTAAAACCGTTACAAGTAGCTTTGCATCATTTTGAATGTTGGCATCATGACAGCCATCACGATGACGCCGACAATACCTGTCAAAAGAATGATCATTAACGGCTCCAGCAAAGCTTTTAGCCGATCTGCCATCTGATCTACGTCAGCCTCGTAGAAGTCGGCAACCTTATCCAACATATCTTCAATCGAACCTGACCGCTCACCGATCGCCATCATTTGCACCACCATAGGCGGAAACAGCTTGGATTGCCTAAGCGGCTCCGACATGGAATCGCCGCTCATCACTCTGTCCCGGCTGTCTAGAATCGCCTTGCCGATGGCAGCGTTGCCGACGACGTTGGATACAATCGTCATGCCTTGCATTAACGGAATAGCTGCTGCAAGCAGCGAGCTGAAGGTGCGGGCAAACCGGGCAATGGCCTGTTTATGCCAAAGCTTGCCAAACACAGGAATTCGCAGCAGCATTAAATCTTGCACAAGCTTGCCCTGCGCTGTTCGCCGGACCCACTTCCACACCACAAATGGGGCAATTAACCCGACAATGACCAAATACCAAAACTGTTGCATAAATTCGCTGACCGCCATCACCATTCGTGTCGGAAGCGGCAGCTCAATGCCCATTCCTTGAAAGCTGATGGCGTATTGCGGGATAACAAACAGCATCATAAAAATGACGACCAGCACCATCATGACAAGCATGACCGCGGGGTAAATCATCGCCGATTTGACCTTTTCTTTTGTGTTTCTTTCTTTTTCAAAAAAGACGGCTAGCCGGTCCAGCATCACATCGAGGTTGCCAGCCGCTTCGCCCGCTTGCACCATAGAAATAAAAACAGTGCTGAATACGGTCGGATAAGCGGACGCCGCTTCGGAAAGCTGCTTGCCTCCCCTCATCTCCTCGGCAATTTCGCCAAGCAGCTTGGCAAGCGGCTTGCTGGCCGTCTGTTCCCGCAAAATTTGAACGGACTCCACGAGGCTGACTCCAGCCCGGTACATCGTGGCAAGCTGACGGCAAAAGACGGTAAAATGCTCCGTCTTCACTCTAGGACCGCCGCCAATGGAAATTTCCTTGTAAAGGGCTGTATCGTTGGCATCGATAATATCGGTAAGCCATAGTCCCTGCTCCCACGCCATTTCCTTCGCACGCAGCATGGAGACGGCTTCCATAAAGCCGGTCGTCCTTTTTCCGGCTGCCGTTACGGCCTTGTATCTATATTTGGGCATCTCATCACCATCCCTTCGCGCTACAGCTCACCGAATCCGAAATAGGCTTCCTGCGCGGCTTCACGGGTGACAATGCCTTCTTGTACAAGCTGGCGCAGCGAAGTCTCCATCGTCTGCATGCCGAATGATTTGCCCGTTTGCATAATGGATCGGATTTGAAACACCTTTTCCGTTCGGATTAAATTCGCTACTGCGGGCGTGTTGACCAAAACTTCAAACGCCGCCGTCCGCCCCTTCCGTCCGGCGAGCGGCAGTAAACGCTGCGAGACGACGCTGAGCAGCACCGAAGCTAGCTGAATTCGAATTTGAGCTTGCATCGCTGCTGGAAACACATCAATAAGCCGATCGATCGTTTGCGGCGCATCAGCCGTATGGAGCGTGCCGAATACTAGATGACCGGTTTCCGCAGCTGTTATGGCAGTAGAGATCGTATCCATATCCCGCAGCTCCCCGACCAAAATGACATCGGGATCTTGCCTGAGCGCCGCCCTCAGTCCCGAGGAAAACGAACCCGTGTCGAGTCCGACTTCCCGCTGGTTCACCATCGATTTTTTGTGATCGTAAATAAACTCAATAGGATCTTCGAGCGTAATCATATGCAGGTTTTCCGTGCGGTTCAAATGATCGACCATGGATGCTAGCGTAGTCGACTTGCCGCTGCCTGTAGGTCCTGTAACGAGCAGCAGCCCTTGAGGCTTTCCGATGATCGACTTGCACACGGCCGGGAGGTTCAGCTCCTCCATAGACGGAATCCGGCTTGGAACAATTCGAATCGCAAGCCCTACGCTGCCCCGCTGCAAAAAGGCGTTAATCCGGAATCTCGATACTTTCGGAATGCCGAATGTAAAATCGATTTCTCCGTTTTCCCTTAGTCCGGCGTATTGGGCTTCCGACATTAGCTCTTTGGCCAGCCTCTCTGTATCATGAGGGCTAAGCACATCATCGTTTATTGGCCTCAGCTCTCCGATTATTCGAAAAACAACCGGGGAGTTGACGGTAACATGAATATCCGAAGCTCCTTTGGCGTGTGCCAGCTCCAAAAGTTCAATTCCTTTCAATGCTGTTCCTCCCGCCGTCATCCCGTTTCCTCGCTTTGCTCTCCGATGACCCGGAACACCTCCGTAATGGTGGTCAGTCCGGCAGCGGCTTTGCTTAAGCCATCTTTTACAATGGGTATCATGCCCTGCCTCACTGCGTGATCGTAATAGACGTGATCGTTGCTTCTTTCCATAATCAAGGCTCTCAGACCATTATCAACAACTAGTAGTTCATGGATGGCAAGCCGTCCTTTATAGCCTGTCCGACCGCATTCTGCGCAGCCCTCCCCTTTCATCAAATGGAACGCATGGATGCCGTTGTTTGACAAAATAGCGATTTCCTTCTCGGTTGGCGTATAAGGAGCTGCGCAATTGGCGCAAATTCGCCTTACAAGCCGCTGCGCTACGATGCAATTGACGGAGGATGAGATTAAAAAGGACTCTACTCCCATATCGATCAGCCTGCTAATAGAGCCGACAGCGCTGTTTGTATGAAGCGTGCTTAAGACGAGATGGCCTGTCATGGCAGCTCTAACGGAAATTTCCGCCGTTTCGGAATCCCGGATTTCCCCCAGCATAATAATGTTAGGGTCTTGCCGCAAAATGGATCTGAGCCCTCGGGCAAACGTAAGGCCAGCCGCAGGATTGACCTGCACCTGATTGATGCCCGACAGCTGATATTCCACAGGATCCTCGACCGTAATGATGTTTACTTGTTCATTGTTCAAATGGGCGAGCGCGGAATAAAGCGTCGTTGACTTGCCGCTGCCCGTCGGCCCGGTAATGAGCACAACGCCATGAGCGGTCTCGATGCTTCTGCGAAATGCTTCTTCATTGCGGGCGGAAAAAGCGAGCTTGGAAATATCGGCGAGTGAATGCCCCATATCCAATACCCGTATAACGACCTTTTCGCCATGTATGGTCGGCAGCGTGGATACCCGAATATCGATTTTGCGATAATCCAGCTCCAGCTCAACCCGGCCGTCCTGCGGGAGTCTGCGCTCCGCGACGTTCAAATTGGCCATAATTTTGATCCGGGCCGCAATTATGGCGTGCATGCCTGGCGGCAGCGTTCTCTCTGTGCGCATAATGCCGTCTACGCGGTAACGAATCCGATAGCCGCCTTCCTGCGGATCGAGATGAATGTCGCTTGCGCCAAGCTCAACGGCTTGTGCGATGATGCCGTTGACGGTTTTCACCACGGGAGAATCTTCATCGTTAATGGCGTTGTCTTCGTCCATTTCCCGCAGCTGCAAGTTTTGCGATATTTGTTCTATTGTGTCTTGAAGCCCGTAATAGCGGTTTATCGTTTGGGTCAGTTCGTTTCTGGAGGCGATAACTGGCTCGATGCGAAGACCCGTAGCGATACGAATCTCATCTATAGCGAAGTAATCCAGCGGATCAGCCATTGCCAAAACCAGCTTGTTGCCCTCCAGGCGGAGCGGCATGACGCAATGCTGGTCGGCCAGCTTTTGTGAAAGTAGTCCGACAATCTTGGGGTCGATTTTGTAACGATACAGCTGCACATGAGGAATTCCTAGCTGAAACTCTAGCACTTCAATAAATTGTTGCTGCGTTATGTAGTCCATGGAAATGAGGACGTCGCCCAGCCTCATCTTCGTCTCGCGCTGACGCGCCAAGGCCGTTTGAAGCTGTTCTTCGGAAATAACGCCGGATTCTAGCAGCAAATCTCCGATTCTTTTTCGGACAGCTGACATCTTCATCACCAGCCAATAGGTATTTTGTCCTATGTCATTCATCTAAATTGCCTTTAGATCACCTTCATTTTAATCATTTTGCGAATGAACTGTCAATGACTTTAGGCCCATTTCTACTCTATTTGATCTATAAAAGTTTATTATTTCGATAAAGCTGCTTGGGTTTTGTTCATAAAAGTTTTAAGATACAAAAAAAGCATGGGAAAATCCCATGCTTCTTGCCCTTCGTTGCTCTTATTTTGCGGCTGGCTGCCGTACTTTTTGCAAATCTTCCATATCCAAAACGAGATGAATATTGTCCATCGTGCGCATGGAGCCCGAAATAATGCCGACTAATCGGCCGTAACGGTCGATGAGCGGTCCTCCAGACATCCCGCTTACGATTTGGGCGGAGGTAAGAATTCGGTTTCTCCCGTTGATTTTGGCTTTTGGGTGATTCACAATCCCTTCGGTCACGATTAACGTTTCCTTGAGCGGGTAGCCAAGCGCAAACACTTGCTCCCCAGCTTTAAGCGCAGAGCTGCGGATCGGCAAGGCGGCATATGCCGCCTTGTTGCCGCCCGGAAACTGTAAGACCGCCGCATCTGTCAGCTCATCGTATTTCAGTACCGTAACGCCCTTCAAGACACGTCCGTCCGGAAAGACGGCTTCCAGCTTGTCGGCGCCCTTGACGACATGATACGCCGTCGCCGCTATTCCTTTTGCGTCAATCATGACGCCAGATCCGGTCGCGCGAATCGTGCCGTCGCTTCGCAGCGCCTTCATATAAAACATAGCGTCTTCCGCCAGCTCGTATACGTCCTCAGCATCCTTAACGGCGGGGATATCCGCATCCGCTTTCGCTGTAAAAAGAAGCGCTCCCGTAACAAAAGCGAGCACAAGCAAAGCGGACAAAAGCTTTTTTTGCATAGGCTCTAATTCCCCTTCCCCCAATTGTTACTCCGCTGCCGCCATAATCTCTCCATATGCCCAATGATCAGGGGTCAGGTCGGTAAACTTCGCTCCTTCGCTTTGCGGCTTTGCTCCGATTATCCGGTTAATGACCGCGACCGCTTCCGCTCTTGAAATTTCATCTTCCGGCCTGAAGCTGCCATCCGGAAATCCCTTGACGTACTTGGAAGCTGCGAAGGCGTTAATATAGTTTTTCGCCCAATGTGCGGCCACGTCCTTAAAGAGCGGTTTGCCGTCATTTTTTAGCTCAAGATTCAATATTCTGGACAAAATGACGGTAAACTCTGCGCGGGAAACGCCTTTGCCGCCCCCGAACGTCCCGTTCGGATAACCGTCGATAATGCCGGCCGATGCAAAAAACGCTACTGCTTCCCGTTCGCTTGCGCCCACATCGCTGAACACGTTGCCGAGATTAACCTCTTCCTTTTTCAGAAGCGGATAGAGCGACTGGACAAGCTCCAGCCTCGTCATCGCTTGATCAGGCTTAAACGTTCCGTCCCTGTAGCCTGAGATGTAGGCAATAGAAGCAGCATTGTCCTGCCATTCAAATTTTGCGTTTTCAACAACAAAATGCATCGTAATGACTTTGCTGTCGAGATCGGTAATCGCCTTAATCGTCATACTGCTGCTAATGATGAGCTCGCCATTAAAAACAGGGCTGTTTTTCGTTGGCGTGCTTCCGTCTGTCGTATAATAGATCATTTGACCTTCCGGCCCCTTAAGCGTCAATTTGCTGTTTTTTGCGACGGTAACTGGCTCAGACTGGCCTCCGACCTCGCTAACTCCCGCTATCGCCGTAATGCCAGGTGTTGGCGTAATGGGTCCCGTTGGAGGAATAAAGCCCCCTCCTCCGCCTCCGGATGACTGTTTAATCCAAGTATCGGCAAACAACACGCTTTCTTCCTTTGCATCCACCAATGTGACGGCTTTAATTGTCGTTGTTGCTTTCAGCACAATCGGTCCGACATATTTGAACGAATGTTCGGAAGGACGGCTTCCGTCGAGCGTATAGTAGATGACGCCATCCGGCTCTGCCGTTTGGAGCGTTACCGAAAGCTCGTCCTTAAACGACTTGTCGCCCGGCACAACGGACGGAGGCAAAGCCGTTTCCTTGAACTTCCATACCGGCACTTGAATGCGGATGGAGCGCTTCTCGCCGTTTAGCGATGCCGTAAGCTCAGCCTCGCCTTGCGCAAACAAAGTTCCGCTCATTTGAGCGCCCCACGCCGAAATCGCAATCTTGCCTGGATCAGCCGTCCATGCGAGATTGGCGTATTTCGTCAGGCCGAAACTGCCTTCAATTCGATAAATGAGATCGTTTGGTTTCAATAAAACGGCGGCCGCGCTAAGAATGGAAGCGGTAGAGCCGTTTGAAACGGTCAAACGAGGATACAACCCTTCCGCTGCCACCCATTGGTTCCCATTTAGCCCGCCCGGCAATGTTCCATTTGCCAGCTGGGATGCGGTTACGCCAAGCGCTCCGTTCGAAACTCCCGCGATTCGTTTGCCGTCTGCATCATAATAAGCCGTGTTTCTCTTCAGCATTTGCCAATTAAACACGTTGTTTGTGATGACAGCAGCAGCTGATTTCTGGCCTGCGATGCCGCCGAAGTAGGCTTTGCCCGGTATGATATCTCCGGCAAATCCAGCGGCTACTTCTGCCGCGCTGTACGAATGGCCGATCAGACCGTCTTCCGCATAACCTGCAATGCCGCCCGCTCTTGCCTCTACCTTGCCGTCGGCTAACACTAATCCTGTATTGTAACTGTTCACGATGTCGCCGCTGTTCTGGCCTGCAATGCCGCCTGCCGTAACATTTGCTCCCCTCAAGACAACGCTCGCATAAGAGAACGATTGGGCAATTTCGCCGTTATTGATCCCGGCGATGCCTCCCGCCGTTGCAGTACCGTTTTCCTTCAGCTCGGAAATCGTGCCTCTTGCGTAGGAACGGTCGATAAGACCATCATTCACGCCGGCAATGCCGCCGAAATGAACTTGACCTTTTACAACGCCGCTGACGCCTACCTCGTCGATGATGCCCTCCTCGCGATTTATGCCCGTTACTATGCCCGTGCTCATTCCGCCCGACAGATCGGCTTGAATGAAATTCAAACGGGTAATCGTTCCGTCATTTTCCGCGAAGAAACCGGCTGGGCCCTCTTCCGTTTCTGCTGTTTTCAAAACAAACCCTTTAATCGTATGACCCCCGCCGTCGAAGGAATCGCTGAAATGATCAAAAGGCGTTAATCGGAAGCCTGTCAGATCAAGGTCTGCCGCCAAAATCAGATTTGGCATAGGAAGCTTCTCCGTTGCGGAGCGATTGTAGAGCTTGTAATAATCCAATCCTGTGGAACGGTTGTACAGCAAAATCGTTCCTCTTAGCTGGCGCAACGTCCCAATGACGACTTTGCCGTCGTTTGGCCCCGTTAAGAAATACGTATCGTATTCGTAATCCCAATCCCCGGCCAATAACGGATTTTCGATAACCGCCTTACGGTTTCCTTGGGCCGAACCCGACAGAAATCCAGCCGCGTTTAAGGTCGCTGCATGAACATTGTTCACTAGCTTGCCGTTGCGGAATTGATAGCCGGCCAGCGCCCCATTATGGGCTTTCGATCCTGTTGCCGTAGACTGGATCACGCTTATTGCTGTGTAAGAGTTTGTAATTGTTCCGTCGCTGTAGCCCGCAATTCCCCCGTTATACGACAATACCGTCGGTTTCACACTCGCTGCTTCAAGCTTTTGACCGGTTACGATGACGTTGTCCAACTCGCCTTCTTTTTCAACCGTTCCGGCAAAGCCGCCGCTATGGGCGTCCAGCGCAGTCGTGAATACCAGTCCCGAGGTGTATGCGTCAGAGATGCGGTATTGATTCACCGAACCCACGAATCCGCCGACGCTTGCGAAGCCTGTTCCTTTAACTGTGACGGACCCGTTTGAAAATGCGTCTGTTACGGCCGATTCCGTGCCATCCTGCTCCCCGAGCAATCCGGCGAAGCCGCCCCCATAAATGGCGTTGTCCGCGTTCGTGCAAACCACTTCAACAGGAATGTTCGTGGAGGAATGCGTAATTTCAGTAGCGCTGCCGCTGCCGATAAAACCTCCCGCCATGGTTGAAGGAACTACTCCGGCTTTAGCGACAGAGCCGCCAACTTTCAACTTGCCGCCAGCAGAAGCAATCAGCTTCGTAAAATGAATTCCACCACCGTCGGATTTACCTACAATACCGCCGACATGATAGCTCGTGCCGCCGCTGGCTTCGACTTGATTTTGTGCGGTCAGCCGTACCAGAATGCCGTCATTGTAGCCCGCAACGCCGCCGGCATAAATGTCTCTTCCGCCAGCAGCGCTCAAGCTCGAGCTGACATGCGATTGATAAATGGAAGCCGATTTGTTCTGACCGACAATGCCGCCGCCAAACAATGCCGCGTTTGGAGCAGCTTTTGCCACGATTAGGCCGCTATGCGCTTTAGAATCGTAAATGCCGTAATAAAGCGGCGCCCATAGTCCAAAATCGAATGGATTGTCCCTGTCGTTCGATTCCAGCACGCCTGCGATGCCGCCGACGGTCGTATCGCCCGTTTTCGACTCAACGCTCACATTCGTTGTAGCGTCTACTTGACGCAAAATGGAATCGCTGGCATGGCCGACGATGCCGCCCGCCGTTACGCTGCCGCCAAGTGCCTTCACATGAGCTTTAAACGTCATATCTTTGACTGCCGTATGAGAAAGCTTGCCGGCGATTCCTCCAATGACCGCTTCTGATTTGTCGTCATAAGCGGACAGGACGATTTTGTCTACGACCGCTTGCTCCATATCGTAGCTTGCGCTGGCGCTGCCGAGCTTTGCCCCGACAATGCCGCCGACCGCTCCGTTGCCTTTCAACTGCTGAGCCTGCCCCCCGGCGCCTTCCGCCGTGACGAGCACACTGCGAATCGTATTGTCAGCGCCCGAATAACCGATTAGGCCGCCAAGCGTAGAATCGGCGCCCGGCGCTTCGAGCTGGCCGTCCTTAAACGTCACGGTCATATTGACCGCCGCGCCTTTTTCATAATGACCGATCAAGCCACCGACAATGCTGCCCGCTCCTTCTGCACCGATAGCATATTTTTTCTCTATTGCCGTGTGCAAATCGGTTGCATCCGCTTTTTGCGCGCCGATCAAACCGCCGACGACGGCGTTTTTCGCATCACTTCCTACACTGCCGTTTACAACTTGATACTGGAACAATTCCGGCTTCAACGCCAGCTCATTCTCTCCGATAAAGCCGCCGGCTATGGAACCCTCATAGGCCGCTTCGATCCGGCTTTCATCTTCTACCGACACGTTAACGCTCTCGAATGTTCCTTTGTTGCCGCCAAGGAAGCTCCCGACAATGCCGCCGCTGACGACTACTCCGTCCAGCAGCTTGATGTCAATGGCAGACACCTCGCCTTTATTTAATCCGGCCAGCACTCCCGTATACTTTTTGCCGGACACCGCGATTGGCTCAAGCGCCACTTGGCTTACCGCCCCTTGCTCGCCGATAACGCCGAACAAACCGGAATATTCATGATCGGCAACAACCGTTAATCCATCAATCAGATAGCCGCCTCCGCTGAAATCGCCTTGGAACGGCGTCTCTTCCTTCGCGCCAATCGGCTCCCATTGACTCGATTGAATATGAATCGGATTTGCGATTCTAATTTCTCTTCCCGCAAAATCAAACGGAGCAAGGCCCGGGATGGTGCCGTTGACGATGGCGGCAAGTCCCGCAAGCTCCGATTCTGAGCGGAGATCATAACCAATTTCATCAGGCGAGTTGATATACCAATTGATATTGGCATTCACCTCGCTGCCGTTGTCGCCTCCGGAATTGGCTGTGCGAATCAATTCCGGATATTGGAATTGCGCGCCTTTTGAGCCGTATTTCCATACTTGCTCGAAATCCCATCCCGACTGTGCAGGAAACGCCGAACGGTCCTTCAACTCTTCAACGGTTACTGTCGCAAGGCGCGAGCTTGAATTTTGCCAATGATGCTTGCCCTCGGCAAAGTCCGGCAAGTCTTGGTTCATTCCATTAGCCTCGTCGCTCACGTAATAAGATTTGTACAGCAGCTCTTTGCTGCCGCTGTCGTAACGGCCCGCGAAGCCGCCCGCCGCAGCGCCGCCCGAAGCTTTAACGGCTGCCGCAGAATATACGTTTGTTACTTTACCGCCTGTTATTCGGCCTAGCAAACCTCCGGCAAATGAATGCTGGTTTGTCGCCTGCACTTCTTTTACGACATAGCTGTTTGCAATTGTGCCTGACACTTGCTCTCCAACCAACCCGCCTGCATGGGAATAAGCTCCCGTTGCCGTTACTTTGGAGGAGGTGTAAGACTTTTCGACCGTACCGCTGTTTTTGCCGATCAGACCGCCGAGCGCGGCCGATTTCGCCGCAGTTCCCGTCGCTTTGCCCGTCACGTCGATTTCCACATACGAAGAAAGCACATGTCCGGCATTGTCGCCGACCAGTCCGCCAGCCAGCGTATCTTTGCCTTCGATTCCAAGATTTGTGTTCGAGTAGGTGTAATAAAGCGTGCCGCTGTCCTTATTGACGCCGACTAGACCGCCGATGACGCTGCCTTCGCCTTTTACGGAAAGCGGCAATTTGTCGGCGATGCTGTTATTTGCGACCAAGCTTCTATTGTCTCCTATTAATCCGCCTACCACCGTTGACGGCGATAGCGAGTCAATCACTTTCGATGAGGAGCCTGCACCGACAAAACGGCTTTTTTGAATGGAGCTTACCGCTTTGTCCGGGCTTGCAACAGAGCCCGTATCCGACTCTCTTCGGTCGTTTATGCCTACAATCCCGCCAATAACGGAGCTTGCCGCGCTGACATTCGATTTGATATGGAGGCCCGATACAAAAACGTTCGAAACAACCGCCGTTTCTGAGCCGCGATTATAGCCGGCCGTTCCACCCGCAACCGCGTGACTGCCCGAAAGCAGCAAGTTGACGCCTTCGCCTGCCGTCCCTTCCAATCTCGCCTCATCGTTGTAGCCCACGATGCCGCCTGCATAAGCATTGGAGGCAGCGGCTGTCGTAGCGATCATCAAATTGACGACATTTTTTTTGATCGTATCGCCAATGATTTTGCCCCGCTCCATTCGTCCGGCAATGCCGCCCGCGGCAGCCCGCTCCGATTGAATGGACAATACGGCGTAATATGGCTCTTCCGCTGTAATGGCAGGGTTTGAGATTTCTGTGCCTTTAGCAAAACCTACGATGCCGCCCCCATTAGCGTCCGGCGCCAGCACCTTCAAAAGCTGGGCTTCCTCGGCTACAACTTCCACATTTGCGATAGCGGATGCCCCAGTTCCTTCGCCCGGCTCCGAAAGTCCGACGATACCGCCTGCATTGGCTCCGGAACCTTTCGCCTCAAGCGCCGCATTAATCGCTTTGCCCCCTGAAATGGATCCCCGGTTTAATCCCGCAATTCCTCCCAGGCTGCTGTTTGCCCCTTCCGCCACAATCGTCGCGTTTTGGACCAGGCCGCTCGGAGATTGCCCTTGGTTAACGCCGTACATGCCGCCGACGGAGACGCCGGAGCCTGTCGTGCTGAAGCTGCTATCTTTAACGGTTATACCGCTAGTACCCGCTCCGATGGACGCTTCGTTTATACCGGCTGCTCCCCCGGCTTGAACGTTGTCTCCATTAAGGATCAAAGCAAGGCTGCTGACGGACAAATAAAGCTCCGTTGCCTTATTTAAACCGATTGCTCCGCCCACTTTGCTGTCATCCGATTCCACGGTTAACGTAACGTCCGAAACTTCAAGCGGAGCATCAGCCGTGCCCGCCTTCGCTTCAGCCGTCAAGGAACCTGCAACCGCTCCAAGCGTAAAGCCATTCCCCGCTTCATCGGTTGCCAAATCGATCTTCGTTACCCGGCTGGATGCGATGGCCAGCACGCCTTCGTTGCGTCCGACGATGCCGCCAGCCATAACGCCGTTTACGCCGAGCGCTCCTTCGATGCGCAAGCTGTCCGTACCCGTATGAAGCGGATTGCCAACGAGCGCGCCGCTAATTTCTCCTGCCGCTTGTCCGGCAATACCGCCGGCTGCGCCTTGGCTGCTTCTTAACGTAACGGTCAATTCATGAGCAGAGGAAGCCGTTACCGCGCCGTCCAGCTTGCCAACGATGCCGCCCGCGACTCCGCTTGCTGCTATTAAGGCGTACTGCTCCTTCGTATTTCCACTTTTGGCCCCGGTAATTGTACCGCTGCGGAATTGCCCCGCTATCCCGCCCGTATAGGCACGGTCGCTGCCGCTAACGTCCAGCTTCCCGGTGAACCCGCTGTTCGTTACTTGAACTCCGCTGCCGTACCCGATGATGCCTCCCGTCAAGACCGGCTCTTCGGCGCTCGCACCACCTGCAACGACAGTGATTGACTTGCCAAAGTAGGCTTCACTAATCGGTCCGCCCGATTCGGCCTTGCCGATGAATCCTCCCGTTTGCAGCAAAGAGGTGCCCTCAACGGAAATGTCGCCCGTACTCCGAACGGAGAGGTTTGGTTGTCCCGCAGATGTGGAATACGCCGCATTAGCTGCAATTCCGCCCGTTATGACCGCCACTCCGCCTTCCACATGGATAGCTCCGCTATTTTCATAGGCCCCCGCCGCGGCATTGTCCAGCAAAATCCGCTGTCCGGCATACCCGATCAATCCGCCGGTATAAGCTTCGTTTGCTCCACCCGTTACGGTAATGCCAGCCGTATTTTTGGCACCGCCAGGGAAGATGATATCGCCCGTCGCATAACCGATCAATCCGCCGCTGTATACCTTCTCCTTGCCGCTTGCCACGACCGCCTTGGCGTTTACGATTTCATTTGACCAAGTCAACGATCCGCCGACATAGCCGAATAGACCTCCCGTATAAACGTTTGTGCCGCCAATATTTTCAACGGTGCCCGCACCGGTAAGCCCCGCCGCAAAAACGTCGTTTTGTTGGGCGGCAATGGAACCTGCAAGTCCTCCCGCATAGCTGCCCGAAGCTTCAGGGGCGTTTACACTCACATTTCCTTTGTTCGAAGTGGTCGCAGAAAACTTGACTTCCGACGCCGCTTTCCCCAAAATGCCGCCCGCGTAGCTTTTTGCGCCGCCAGTCGCTGCAATGGCCCCTTCATTATCGATTGGAGTCGTCTCATCGTCCATAAACAATGAGCTGGAGGAGTACCCTGTTATGCCCCCCGCATGTACGGACCCTTTGGAATCAAAGCCGTTGGCCGTAATGGCGCCAAAGTTGCCCGCTTTTTTGACCGCAAGCGAGGTTCCTTCCGAATATCCCGCAATTCCTCCCGCATATACGCTTGAGCCGTTGGCCGTTACGGCCGCATGGTTAAACGTATTAGCGATTTTGCCGTCTGCGGCGCCAACGATGCCGCCCGCATAAACAGTCGCGTTGCTTGAGCCGACCTGCACGGGCAAGTAGCTTGTAATATCGTAAATGGTGCTGTTGTTGATCATTTTGCCGACGGCTGCTCCCGCATGCACATCCTGCCAGCTGTTGTGCAGGGAAATTTCTCCGCTAGCAGCAAAAATAAGTCCGCCTAACGTACCTCCGTCCATTACGCCGACCAAACCGGCATAGGTGGCCTGAGCGGGCAGCTTCATGCCCGAAATCGTATAGATCGCTCCGTCTTTGGAAAAAAGAGTCCCTTTAAACGGCTTCTCAGGGGTACCAATGGGCTCCCACAAATAAGCGGACAAATCCAGATCGCCTGAAATATCGAATCTTTTGTCCCGAAAGCCGTCCACGGTCTTCCCGTCCGGAGCGACGTCCTCGTTCACCAGCTTGGCAACACCTGCGAGCTTCGCCGGGGTATCAATCGTATAGCTGGGCAGCAAAGCGTCGTACCAGCTTGTGTCCGCATGGCTTGTCCATTTGCTGGAATCCGCTTTAATCGACAATCCTCCCGCAATAAGAACGACTGCCATAAAAATAGCAAATCCAATCGCGTAGATTGATTTTTGCTTCATGACCATTTCCGCACCGCCTTGTATAATTTCAATTACAGAAGCAAAGGGCAATAAAACGAAAAAATGGCCTCCGGGACCAAGGCTCTCCGCTTAGCGGAGGAACCCGGTCCCTTCGGCTGAAACTATTAAAAAAATTACATTCCTTTTGTCAGCAATTGATCTAGACGGACGGCAATGGCTGCGGCTTGCGCCCTGCTCAGTTCTCCACTTCCGTTAATGCTGCCGTTTACACCGTTAATGATGCCGGATTTAATCGCTGCAGCAACCGAGGCCTTTGCCCAATCCGGAATCGAAGCCCCGTCGCTGAATTTGCTCAGCAGCTCCGCTATTTCTTCTTCACTAAGCGTCTCTGAAGCTCCGATCGTCTCGATCAAACGCCCGGTCATAACCATGGCTTCGAGGCGCGTCAACGTTTCGTTCGGCGAATAAGCGCCGCCTTTCGAGCCGTTTACGATTCCCAGCTCGGAAGCGATGGAAACGCTTCGGTAGTACCATTTGGAAGAGTCGATATCGGTATAGCTGCTCTCTGCGTCCATATTCATCAACCCGGCCACACGAAGCAGTATCGTTGGATATTCAGCACGCGTAACGGCTGCTTCCGGATCGAAACGGTCCGGCCCTTTGCCTGTAACAAACAACTTGGATGCCGCATCCGATATGCTTGCCGCGCCCCAGAAATCCGCCCCTACATCCCGGAACGTATGGCTGCTGCTTACAAACATCAAACTTCCTTCTCCAGTCAGCTTCACATTGGCAAAGGTCGCTCCATCCAGTTGCTTAAGCTGCCATGGAATAGGAGTCCAGTTGCCGTCCTCTCCCACCAGCACTACGGCCGTAATGTCCGCTGGCTTAATGGAAGCAGGAATCGCAATGAACGCCCCAACCTCTTTCCTCCATACTTCATTCGGCAAATTCGCCGATACGGTCAATCCGTCTCCCGCTCCAAGAGCGGCGGCGCGAACGCTCTTCGCAATCGCTTCAAGCTGCGACTTAGCGGCCGGACTGTTGGCGGTCAGGTCAAGCTGCAAGCTTCCTTGATGGCCTTTGAGCATGTCCGGAGTCAGCTCAATCAGCGCCGAAGGCAGCTCCAGCTTAATCCCTTTTTGCTCCTTCTGCGCCCGTTGTACAACCGCTTCATCAATCGTAAACGCAAACCCGTCCGCCGCTTTGTCCGACGTTGCAATGACGATATCTCCCGCAGCCGTTACCTCAACATCCTTCTCCGTGATGTGAACGACAGCGGTAGTACCCTGCCATTGCCCTTCAACCGGCTTGCCGTTGACGGTCAGTTTAATCGGCTCTGACGGTTCTTCTTTGCCCGGATCAGGATTTGGAATTCCGCCACCGCCAGGAATGCCACCACCACCGGTGGAGGCCGACCATACTTTGGCATCCAGCTTCGCGGATGCGGCCAATGCTTCTTTTGTTAGCGATGTCCTCAAGGCGACAACCACGATATCTCCCGCGTTTGCCGGAATTTCTTTATTTACAGGAACAAAGCTCCAGCCGCTCAAATCTTGCTTGAATGTCGGCACTTCCGCATTTGCCCCTTTCGGGAACACCTTGTACACTAGCTGCTGGCCTGTCGTATCGACTGGCAAAGTCGCGTTCAGCTTTGTTTTTCCGCTCACCCCGCTAATCTCAGCTAGCAAAGCCGGCAAAGCTTCAAGCGCGGTCGGTTCCGTATTTTCAACCGAGGCGACCATCATCCCTTTAATGGAAATGTCCTCCGACAGCTTATATTCCGCTTCGATGAGGCTGGCGCCAGTTGCAATACCGGTCACATGCCCATCCTCCGTCATCAAGACGGAATCTCCCGCTTTTACGGTAAAGGTAAGCTTCGACTTATTCGCCTCGTCAATCGCAATCTCTTTAAACTTCGGCTTGCCCGCCGCATCCTTGCCGTCGGCGACCTTAAGCATAGCCACGACGTTTCCGGTTTCTCCCGGTTCCAACTCGTTTAATCCTTTAAGGACAAGCGCAGATGGCACCTCGAAAGCTCCATTTGTAATCTCGACGAAGGCAATGTTTTCATTGCCTGCTTGATCCGTCGATTGGACGGTGAGCTTAACCGTCGGTTCGTTCGAAGTAACGTTGACCGAACCTGCGAAAGTCCCGTCTTCGCCAACGGCTATAGACTGTCCGTTGACGAGGAGCGCCTTCACATCGGTGCTGGTCGTCCCTCTTACCGCAATGGCGTTTTTCCCGTTTGCCACCGTCGAGCGGCTTCCCGTAATCGGCTCATCCAAATAAAGAACCGGCGCAATCGTGTCCACCGTCAAATAAAGCATCGTGACGGCGCGGTCCTTCGTTTTTTTGTTCGTAGCCACAAGCTCAATCGCATAAGGTCCGTCCGTTTGGAAATGGTCGAGTGCAAGCGTCCCGGCGCTGCCCGAGCCCTGATTCGTCAAGGAAACTTTTCCAATGGATTCCTTGCCGTAGAATGCCTCGACTTCAACGTCCTTCTGATTTGAAACCAGATTGATCCGCTGTTTCGTTTCGTTTGTGAGCAGCTCCAGGAAATGCGGCTGCTGAACGAGCCCCGAGCCTGCTCCCGCACTCAGCTTAGGCTTGCTTGGCACCGGCAGCAGCGTATTTACGCTGTCCACTCGGTTCCCATAATGATAATTTTCATTTTTGTCTATCTCTTTGGAAGGCTTCGCTACGGCAGACACACCGATCACATATTTTTTGCCAACCTCAAGTCCCGTATATTTGACATCCTTCGGATCAACCTGAGAACCTTCCAGACTGTTCTTATCGATCTCCTTCGAAGTCGTCATCGCGTTCCAGCCGCCCAGCAGCATGCCTTC
This sequence comes from Paenibacillus sp. GCM10027627, assembly GCF_042675505.1. Classification (NCBI taxonomy): domain Bacteria; kingdom Bacillati; phylum Bacillota; class Bacilli; order Caryophanales; family Paenibacillaceae; genus Paenibacillus; species Paenibacillus sp. GCM10027627. The sequence goes on along the minus strand of NZ_JBHTHB010000001.1, from coordinate 319,874 downwards.
ATATTTGCCCGTTGCCGCATTCCAGTAAGGAGCAAGCTCCTCTTCGGTAAAGAGCACCTCTCCGAAATTCGGATACGTTTCCAGCTCGCCGCCCGACTCCGTCAGCGCCTCAAACACATAGGCTTGTTCAAATTGCTCTTTCTTTTCCGCATGAAGGGCTTTTTTGGTCCCCGGCTTAAAAGAAAGGGCGAACAATCCGTTGCCCGCAGGCTCAATGGATACGTCGGTAACATCGTTTGGCGCCAGCGGATCGACGATTTCAAATTTGTCCGCCGACGTTTTGGTGCCGTACGCCACCTCAGAGCGAAGCTCCGCACGCAAGTAATAGTTACCTTGGCCAAGCAGACCGCGAATGTCCTCCGTTTCGCCAAGCAGCTGCACCTTCGACACATCGATCTCGATCTTTCCGCTTGTCGTTGCGCCGCTTATATTTCCGTTTTCGTCCAGCTTCACTTCCTTGGCAACCAGGAGACCTGGATCTCCTGGCTCAAGCACTTGCTCTCCGTTTTCCAAAACGGTTTGTTTGTTCGTTACAGGATCCTTGGTCAAATACAAGTTGACCGTGTCGCCCGGCTTCGCGTTATTGACCTTCCACGATGCCGTAAACTTATTCGGATCGGAAGGCTGCTTCGCCAGTTTCGTCTCCGTCAGCTCAGGCAAACTCGGAACGTTCAAGAGCCTCGTTTCCACAGGGGAGTTTGCCGAAAGCGTCCATTTTCCTTTTGCCTTTGCTGCCGGCACAATGATGTACGCTTTTCTTAAATCAACCCCGTCCTTCGAATCTCCGGCTGCAATGACTTGTGTAAACGCGTTGGCGTTTGGATTTGTATTCGTATTGTCGAACACAATTGGATACGGCTTGCCTAGCCCATCCTTCATCGTAAAGGAAGGCATTGTTTTGGCGTCGTACTCCATCTCGATAATGGCGTTGCCCGTTACAGCGTCCATTTGAATATCATGTGTACGGCCGCCATTACGGACGGCGATACCGCCAAGTCCAATCGTCGCGGAGCCGTTTTCGATCACTTTGACTCCATCCTCAACCTCGCGGTACACAATGTCTTGCGACGATTGTTCCGATTCAATCCACGAAGTGGCGAGCGCTTCTACGCCCTGTCCGATAACGATAAGACGAGGCCCCTTATCGGGATCGTCGACGACGAGATGCGCAAGTCCATCCGGCAATTTCTCGCCGTTCGTGCCGAACTCAATGCCTCCGCCCCAATAATAAGTAATGCCTAGCTTAATGAACAAAATGCCGATGCTGCCCCAAACCTTGTCGTTGTTGAGGCCAAAAAACACGCTTGACAGCGGCATGCCGCCAACGACTGGAACGTCGCCAGGAATTTGCACCTTCGCTCCGATAAATCCTTCGAAATCGGTTCTGTTTTTCTCCAAATTTTGTCCGACAAATATGCCCGCTTTGCCAATGACGACATCCCAGCCGCCGACATCGACTTCCGCTTCCAATCTTACAAACCAAGGCGTAACCCATTGCGCTTCCAGAAGCGCATAGGTCAGCATTGGAAGCAGTTCGTCCTCGCTCGGATCGGGAACGGTGGAGAAATCCATTTTTCCGACCACTTTCATTCCCGTCCGCTTCACCGTCAGATCGATATCGCCATGGAAAAAGGCGGGATTAACGCCAAATTTCAAGCTGACTCCCGCTTCAACGGTGAGCGGGAACGGATCGTCTTTTGACCCTCCGGCAATCGTGTCAGCCAGCTCGCGAACCGCTCCGCGAATGCCTGTCAAATAAGTGGCTCCCGTCAGCAAAATGCCGTCCTCGAATTCCGCGCCAAATGCAATGACATCCGGCAAAATACGCCCGTCATCCACTTGCTTGAAGGCCAGCTCCACCGAAACGCCGATGTTTTTGATATCCGCTTCAAATTCGATACCGTATTCGTTGTTGATATCTTCGACTTTTTGCTCGTAATGAACGATTTTGATTTCGCCGCTCGGCGCTCCGCCTTCTCCTTCTTCGCCTTCCGGAGCTTGCGCGTTGCCGCCTTCTTGCTCGCTCGGACCGAAAAGTCCCAATTCCTGATTCAAGTCGAACTTCAGACTCGCATCGACGCCTACAAAACCTTTATCGTTAAAAATAACGTTGCGCACTTCGGCGTCGACCACTTTCATCGAAAGCGATCCGCCGAATGAAATGCCGCCTTCCCGCAAAATAAAATCGTTAAACGAAAATCCAAACCCGTCAATATTGAAGCTTGGTGGTGCAAACAGGCTTTGGCGGTTAAAATAAACCGTTTCCAGCATGAGCTGGCGCAGCGGATTAAGTCTGTCGCCAAGAGCTCCGGCCGCCCAGCGCAAGCTGCCGTTTAAGCTGTCGTCTTCCGGATTGCCTTCGCTGGACGGAATTTCTCCTCTATCCAGCTCATAGCCTTCTCCTAGCGATTTATTGAAGCCGTTAAAGAAATCAAGCGTCCATTCTCCGTCATGGAAAACAAAACCGCTGCTCGCTACGCTAAGAGTACCGTCGCCTTTTGCAAACAGCGTATCGAAAAACGGCATCTCCTCGTAGTTTTCGACCTTGTTCTTGATGCCGAAAACATCAAGCTGCCCTCTAATAAATACGAGGTCTTTGCCTTCATAGGCAACCGCGTCGTTAATAATGGCCGGCTCCGTATCGGTATCCACAACCACTTGCTGGTCTAGCCCGACGCCGACCTGCTTGATCATCCCGCGTACCGTAACAAGCGCTTCCCGCTCTACGCCGTCCTCCTCGAAAAACTGTTCCATTTCTTCGTCGGATTCAAACAGCTTGTATTGATAGATGGGAACTTCCTCTAACGTTTCGTCATCCAAAAATTCTCCAAGCTCGAACTCTGGATCAAGCGCTTTATTAGCCGCTCCGAGCAACGTTTTTGCATATTTGAAGCTTACAATTTGGTCGTACAAGCTGGCGCCGTCCTCGAACGGTTCTCCCGGGAAGAGAGAGTTCAGTTCCTCCGCCAAATCCTCATCGATTTGTCCGCCGGCCGACTGGCTGCTGAGATCAACCGACTGCTTGTACAACGCAAGCAAATTCGCTTCGCGAATTCTAGATTCTTCATTGTCCGTCACCAAAAAGGTTTGGGTAGTCGTAATGTCGTAAAGAGCCGCGATTTCTTCGTCTCCCCCGGCATCGCCCTTATAATCGAGCTCCAACTGATATTCGCCAAGCGGAAGCTCTGGGCCAAGGTTCGCTTCGATGACGTTTCCGGCCTCATCGACCAGGTCGCCGCCGCGATACGTCATTCTCATGTCGCCGGAAAACCCGTCGTCTGTCGGTTGAAACAGTACGGACGATTGAACGGGCACCTTATAGCGGTCGCCTGTCATTTTATTTTTAATATAGAGGTCAAAATTCGGCTCCGTCGTTTTGTCGCCTAAGCTATAAGCTTCAATATTCGATAGATTCGCCGTTATATATTTTACATCGGACATATACAGCTCTTCCGGCGTTACTCCATATACGTAGGTCGGCACAGCCTCTCCTACAGGCGGAAGCATAATAAAGTTGGATTTGGTGGATAGATATTGGGCTTTGATCCCTTCATCTTCCGTCTGCGGCAGCTTCTTTTCCGTCGCCTCGCTGCTGACCGTCATTAAATATTGTTTATTGGAAGGCCACGGCCGCCCTTTCGCCTGAACGAGAAATTCGGCTACAAAGGTGTCGCCCGGCTTATATTTGGACTCTACCCCATTGGCCGCCTCTTCCGGCGTCAACGGCTTTTGGAACGTCTTCGCGTCGCTGCGAACCGGCCGCGTGACCACTTTGCCGTTGCCATCCCTCACCATTTCCCCGTTAGCGTCCAGCTCGACAAAGGAAAGTCCGCTTTCCAGCTCCAGCTTTACCTCTACTTTTTTATGTTCCATATCGAACATAGCCAAGTTTTCAATTTCGGCTGTAATTTTAAAGACGCCTTCATCTACATATCCGCTGTTGTCCGGCAAAGTGGCAAGCTGCTGCACTGTGTCCATGTAACGGATCGAAAACACCTTGTCCGGCTCGACAATTTCGCCAAGACCGTATATCGTCTCAAACGTCTGCACTTTCTGATTGCCCAGCTTCTCCGGCTGCCAATAAAAAGCAACGGCGGAATCGGCTGTGCCGTAGTCGTTTGTATCTCTCGTAAAATCCAGGTTGATATTCGGCTCATAATCCCATTTCGTATTCGAAAGGGAATTCCAATGCCCTACAATCATCTCGTCGACGATGTTGATGCCTTGCTCCGCAATGTTGTTAAAGCCGTAAGCGATAACGTTCGTCGCTGCGGGATCATTTACATTAAAAGCATCTCTCATTACCCAATAGGAAGGAATTTTGTAGAAAGCTTTGTCTTCATCCGGAACCTGCGGCTCGTGAACCAGCTTACGTTCTACCAAAAGAGGACTGCGATATGCCGTTCCGATCTGAAATTGCGGACCGTCGTTGCCTCCTACCATCGTATCGAGCAAAATACGAGAGCCTAGCTGGACGTCCGCGCCGCTTTTGTTCAGCACTTCGTAACGAACGTTCACATTGGCGGCATTCATTTTGTCCTTTGCGTTCTTATACACTTTTAAAATCTGCTTGATTTCAACGCCTTTTATTTTCCATACCGTCTCGATTTGGCTTGTGCCGTCCACGTTGTTTACGACAACGGGCTTAGACGTTTCGGAAAAAAACTTGGCCGCAAATTTATACGGGTTGCCGAAAATATAATCCGTTCCGTCAATTCGGAACGTCGTAAAGGACGTTTCCGGGTTGTCGCCTCTGAACATCAACTCGACGTTTTGATCCTTTTTTCGAATGGGCTGGCCATCCATGGTGCGAATACCGAAACGGCCGGTCGCATTGTCGACCGTCACCTTTATATAATCGTTTTGCAGCACCGTCGTTTTAGGCTCGTTGACCGCAGCCGCCACAGCCTCAAGGCCGGTCGTAAGCGAGCCCGCCACAAGAGCGACAGCCAGCAACCCTATACTCAGCTTTTTGAGCAGCTTCACCTTTTTGCCTCCTATCTCCGTTTGCGTTGCTAGTTTCATAGATTCATGCGCGCGCTTCGCCCATGCGGGCATCCGCCTATTGCAGTCTGCAACGGGCGGATCGCATGGGGCGAAAGCCGCGCTCTTTTACGAAGGCTTATTCGGTGTCGCCGATAAAGAAAGTGGCATATACGCGCTCGCGCTCCTGATTTCTAAGAACGATGGTGTACCAGCCCTTTTTCGGGAAGACAACTTGGAATTGTCCGTTCATTAATTCCTTATAGGTAATCTTCGTTGCAATATATTTCATTTCGCCTTCACGATACATGCCCGAATAGTAGAAGAGATCGTAAGTTCCCCACTCGTTGACAAGCTCCTCGCCATTAACCGTTACCAGGTTGTGGCGCGAGATGGTGAAGGTCAATTTGTTCGTATTGAACAGCGCCGTTTCTCCGCCTGCCGAAATGAGCGTATTGTTGGCGAAAATGAGCATGCCCGCTTCGCTGACCACGACTACATCCTGGTAAACGACCGTTTCATTGCCGACCTGGTCCACAGCCGTATATTTCACGCGCTGCCTTCCAAGCTTGGACAAGTCCAGACCGCTAATTCCCACTTTAATGTTTGCCGAATCGGATAAATTGTCGCTGACCGTAAAGCCGCCCAAATCTTTGCCGAAATCAAAACCGGCCTTGTTTTGAATGACTCCCGTCGCCGCCATCCGAAGCTGAAGCTCCGGCGCCTCGTTGTCGAGCCCTCTTACTTTAACGGGCACTTTCGTGAGCTGTCCTAGCAAATCAGACAAGCCAATGACCGTTGTGCCGTCCGCCGAATAGATTCGGCTGTATGCAAAGGTTCCGTCCGCTTCGCTAATTTGATTGGTATAGTTACCGCTATCGTCTTTGGCCGGTTTTGCGCCAGCAAATACCGCGTTCTGCGAGGATGAGCCACCCTTCAGCGTCACCATCACTTTTCCTTTGGCATATGGCTGGCCATGAATGGTCACTATGTTTTTCGCTGGAACCGGCTTGCCGTCCTCATCGACAAAAACATATTCGATCTCATTCACTTTTGGAGCGGACAAAATATGATTTACTTCTGTTTCCACAACGGTCGTATTGCCGTATTCATCGGCAACGGTAAAGGAAACGGCGCCGTTCTCCCGCATCACAACGCTTTTTTCATTCCCCAGCACCTTAATCGTTTTGGCAGAACCGTCTTCGTTTACAACCTCCAGCTTGACCCCGGAAGCGGCCAGAACGTTTCCGTTCTCGTCTTCAATCGTGCCGAAAGTCCATTGCCCCTTATCGCCATACGTGTAAGATTGAACAATTTTTACTTTCGGCGCCTCCTTGTCAATGTTGGCGACCGTCGCTTTGGCCGAACCCGCATTGCCGGCTTCGTCGCGGAATTGGAACGTAAACTCGCCGTTTTCTTTAAACGTAAAGGAAGACGAACCCGAATTGTTGACGATGACTACAGGCTCCGAAGTCGAGGCGAGCTGCACTGTGACGTTGCCGCCCGTTTTTCCTGTCACCATATATTCAATCGTGCCTTGCGGCGCAGTGCCGTCAATATTGCCAACACCGATATATAGCGTTTCTGTACGCAGCGGATCGTTCAGATCGGTAAGATCGAACGAATAAAAACCGTTTTCGTACACTGTAAACGTGTTGCCTTTACGCACAGGCACGGAAGGATTGGCCTTGGAAGGGACCACTTTGATTCCGAGCGGAGGCGAAACGGCAATGTCAACGCCTTTGCTCGGCGTAACCGGCCTTGCCGTGTTCAACGAAGCAGTCGCATAAACGGGCTCCGTTCCCGGCTGAAGAGCCGCTTCAGCAAGTACAGGCTCCCCGATGACCCCCGTATTTTTTCTGAACTTCACTTTCAATTGCAATTGCGTCGTATCGTCCGTAGGCACTTCCACCGATACGAAGTTGGTGTACGGCCTCCATTTCAGCCACGACCCGCCATTATCTGGAGAAATGGAATATTCATATCCCCTCAAATCTTCCGTGGCAAGAGTTTGCTTCAGTATAGCTGTGTAGCCGTCATCCTCATCCCCGTACAGATGAATGAGCTTGACGGTTGCGGTGGCGGGCGGAACGTCGCTGCCACCAGCTTTAGACACTTTAAAAATGCCGTCCGTATAAGCCACAATGGCGTTGCCCGCTCCGTCCACCGCTTTGACATAAAGGCGGAAATCGGCAACTTCCCCTTTGTTTAAGGAGGAATTGTCGATGACAACCTTTCCGCCCCCCTCAAGATTGTTCCATCCAAGGGATGCAGCGGTCGGCGCTTCCGCCCCTTCCTTCACCCATTGATATTCCTTCAACAGATTCGAAGAGCTATAGCTCTCTGCTACCGTAACGGTGACATCATGGGATTCTCGAGGATAAGCGACGCCGCTTTTGCTGAAGGTAACTGTCGGCGCTTCATTATCGAAATAATAGGCTTTGGAATAGTAGTAGTAACGATCGCCTTGTTTAGCCATGACATGAATATAATAGATTCCGTTTTTGTCCGGCGCTGAAGGAATCATATAACTAAACTTCTCGCTTGCGAGCGCCCCTGCCCCCGGGCTTTCTTCAGCTGCTCCGGACGGCTCGTCCACCGCTCCCTCCGCGTCGTTAGGCGACTCACTCTGCGCGGCATTCGGAACGGTTGCTTCATCGCCTGATCCGCCATTGTTAACCGCCAAGCCGGTTATTGGAGTGCCGATCAGCTCCATATACTCCGACTCGCTGGATGGACGGACCGAGCTTGTGCCGAAAGCGTAAGCTACTTTGTCCGGCGTAATGCCTTCAATAACAAACTCCACCGGATGGCTTTGCTTGAAGTTAGGATCGGACTCCGGGTTAAAGCTTGCAAGCACGCTTGCTTCGGAGCTGACGACGGCAAGCTCTTCGGTTGCCTGTATCCTTTCGTTTCCGGCCATGTCGGACGCTTTTACAAAAAACTGGTATTGGCCGTCTTCGAAAATGTCATTCATCGTAGCAGCGGTTATTTTCCCATTCACAGGAACGATGCTTTTCCAATTAATGTCTGTCGGCTGCTCGCCCACTTTCACCCACTGGTAATGGACATTTTGCAATCCGCTATGCTCGTCGGAAATATCGGTTGTCACCTGCACATTCATCGTGCCGTTGCCTGACAGCTCGCTGAACAATATAGCAGGACCCTTGTTATCGAGCTTGAATGGCGTCAAGTTATAGGACCAGTTGGAATCGTTCTTTTTAAAATCGTTTAGCGGCCAAATGCTCAAATCGTCGTATTGGCCAACGGCGGCCAGCGCCTTGTCATCCGCGTATTTAATGCGGTCCGCTTCGGAGCCATTCGGCAGTTCCGCCTTCCACCGCTCATATTGTTCAGTGTGATCGAGCACATATTGTTTTTTCTTTTCGTATTGCATCAATTCTCTTGCGGAATCCCAGCTCATATCCGCCGTCCAGCTATGCAAATACCAAACGCCGCTTTTTTCCGCCGTCAAGGCAGCCGCTGGGGGATCGATCATATTTGTTTTGTTGTTTACCGTTTGTAAACGAACATCCTCGAAGCCTTCCGGATACAAGTCCTCGCCCGGCTGTTTCGCCGTCAAGGAGTACCGTTTCACCGCCGCAAACTGATCCCCCTCTTTTCCGAGGAACGGATCTTCAGGATGCTGGCTCCAGAAATAATAAACGAGTCCGACGGATGGAGAGCCTTCTCCCGTCACATTGGAAGGACGGAAAATCCCTTTGCTCGGCCTGTTCTGACCCCGGATTTCAACGAGCGGATCAAGCGCAGGTATTTTCAAATCGGGATCGTCGGCATTAATCGTCACTTTCCCGTTTTTCTTATAAAGCTGATTCGTCGCTCCGCCTTGTTCAAAGCGAAAGCCGATCACCGGTTTTGTGTTGTCGATCGAAAGCTCGGCCCAGTCAATTTTGGAATTGACGAGCGAAGTGTTGCCATCCTTATGCTCGCCCTCGAAATCTGCCGGCTGAATAAGCAAGTTGCCCGCATAATCGGCAATGACATTTTTGTCGGAGTTGTCCCCTTTGCTGTCATTCGAAATAGCAATGGCCTTCAATAATGGAGTCTCTTCGATCACCTTGTCCGAGACGTTAAGCCGGAAAGTCCATGCCGTTGTATTTTCGCCGGATACATAATACGCCTTCATTCCGTTGTTGAAATGAATAAACGTTTTGGCAATGTCCCAGCCTCTTTTGATCGTCGCTTCTTCCGTTAACTGCACGGTAAAATCAAAGCTGTCGTTGTTGTTGACCGTTACTTTGGTCAAAATTTCCGGCTGTATCCCGTTTCCTGATTTCGTATACTTCGGGGCGACCGCATCGACGATGATTCGGAAGCCTCCGTTAGTGAAATCAAATGGGTTTACGTTTTTGCCGTCCAAATAATCGTTGCTTCCAAGATTCGCCTTGCCCGGGAAGCTGATGTCCGCGACGTTGCCGGCTTCATCGGTCAGATGGGCTTCCGCCAATTTTTGCTCTACCGGACGGTTCATGGGCAACGCGCTGTCTTCTTTACCCGTTATATTCGGCTCCAGCGGATTGTTGCCGCTATCGTCGTATTTGGCTCCTATGTATTTGTAAGCGATGCTGGCATGCAATTCATCCAACGTTTTGGATGTATACATTTGATTAATGAGATAATTGCTTTCTCCGGCTTTCGGCAAGCCTGTCCCATCCTTGTTTGTAAACAACGGATGTTTCAGGAAGTGCTCGCTAAACCCTTCCGTAAGGCCGGCAGGCTTAACCGGCTCGGAAAAGTTGTAAGCAAGCGTAATATGCTCCTGCTCCTTGACGTACAGCTCCATCTGGTTGATCTTCTCGTTCAGCCGCTCCTGTCCGTTGCCTGTAAAGGTGTAATCGTTCATAACGGGACGGACTTTGTCTTCAAATTTAATGTACAAGCCTCTTGCGCCAATCGGCCCTAAATCGTCGCCTTCTCCCTCGACTTCAATTTCAATAACGGAGGTTGGCGTAAGCGTCACTGTTTCGTGCCTTGCGCCCAAATTCCGGCCCGCTATAATTTCCTCGCCGTTATGCTTAATGACGATATCCGTAATCCGGGTTTTACAAAATCCCAGAATGCACTCTTCTTGATTTGCCAGCTCGTTAAAGCCGATGTTCATTTTGGCATGACCGCCTTTGGCGAGCCCACTTAACGTTTTATTTGCGGCAACATTGATGACAAATCTATCCGTTGTCCATCCGCCGTCTCCCGAAAATACGTCGCCGTTGCTCCAATCGATTGTATCTCCCGATTCGCCGCTGTAGCTGAAGCCGTCAGTCGCCATCTTAAAATTGATAAACGTGTTTGTCGCGGCGTAAGTCAAATTGCCAATGACTGCGCCCGCATTGCCAAGCAAAACTTTTTTGTCGGCCGCCCGTGCCGCTTGGGCCTGCTCCATTCCCTGCGGCAGCATCGTCATGACCATACATACCGTCAAGAGAACGGCTAAGTACCGGCTGAACCTCTTTTCCCTCATCCCCATGACCTCCGTTAAAATACCGTCTTCTAACATGAAACTAAAGTCCTTAATCATCGACATTAATTGCATAAAAAAACCATGATTCGACCGATTTTCAACATATCACGAACCACTTAACAAACACTAAACACAGCTCATTAGGTACTGGGACTCATTCTATTTTGACGGTCACAGGGGACGGAACACCGATTCGAATCGGAGAAATATGGTATACTATCGCTATGGAACAGTGGAAAAAGAATCTAATTGTGCTGTGGTTCGGGCAGTTTCTGGTGATGGCCGGGATGACGATGATTATCCCGTTTTTGACGCTTTATTTGCAGTTTGAATTGGGGCTTTCCGATCCCCATGAAATCGGAGTTTGGGCAGGAGTCATTTTTGCGGGCAATTTTGTGACGGCATTTATTTTTCAGCCGATATGGGGGAAGCTGGCGGATCGGTACGGGCGCAAAATGATGCTGCTTCGTTCTGGATTTGGAATGGCGATTGTGATGGTGCTGATGGGTTTTGCAACAAGTCCATGGCATTTGCTCTTGCTTCGAATGCTGAACGGAACGATCTCCGGTTTTAACCCGGCCTCGATTGCGCTTGTATCCGCTACAACGCCAAAGGAACGTATGGGCTTTGCTATGGGAACCATTCAATCGGGCGCAATGGCGGGTACGATACTGGGGCCTTTTATGGGAGGATTACTTGCGGATGCGGTCGGATACCGCCCTATATTTTACATTACTGGCGCGCTTCTTTTTGCGGCTTCGCTGCTCGCGCTGTTCGTTGTAAAAGAAAATTTCGATTTGGAAAAAGCCGCTTCCAGAGTGCAGGCGTCCGTCATGGAGGGTTTCAAAAAAATAAGCCGGATTCCCCAGCTCATGGCGCTTTTTGGAGTGACCTTCCTCATTCAATTCGCCAATATGAGCCCCATGACGCTTATTCCGCTCTATGTGCAGGAGCTGCATGGATCGACCGCCAATTTAGCTTTTCTGGCAGGGTTTATCGGCTCCGTGACCGGACTTTCCAACATGCTCGCTTCTCCGCTGCTTGGCAAGCTAAGCGACCGAATCGGCGCGGAGCGGGTACTTGCGGTCTCCCTTGTCGGAGCCGCTCTAGCGTTTATTCCTCAGGCGATGGCTACGACCGTTTGGCAGCTTGCCGCCGCAAGGTTTGGGCTTGGGCTGTTTCTAGGCGGACTCATTCCCGCCGTCAATGCGCTTATTCGCAAATATACGCCGGACGGTATGGAAAGCCGCGCTTACAGCTTCAACAGCAGCACGCTCAGCCTTGGCAATATGGTAGGACCGATAACGGGGGGAGCGCTATCCGGCTATATCGGCCTAAAGGGACTTTTCCTCTTGTCGGGAGCGCTTATGCTCGCGAACGGCGTTTGGGTATGGCTGTCGCTGATCGGCAATAAAACGGCGGTCGGCCGCAAACGAAACAAAAGACGAGAAGAGCAATGACGCTCCTCTCGTCTTTTGTTTAGTTCCGCTCTTTTACACGAGCGATTGCAATACCGTCATATCCCGGCAAAATCGTGCTCTCCAGCCGCTCATCGTTGGCGATTCTTTCATTGAACGATCTAACCGCGCGAACGGAAGGCCCTTGCTTCGCTTCGTCCGTCGTTCTGCCGCGCAGCAAAATGTTGTCTGCAATAATTAACGCACCCGGCTCCGCCAGTTCAATGGCGTAGTCCAAATAGATCGGGTATCCTTCCTTGTCTGCATCGATAAAGAAAAAATCGAACGTTTTTCCTTCTTCTTTTAGAAGCGCGAGACTTTCCTTGGCATCCCCTGTCCTGTAGCCCACTTTGTCTCCAAGACCCGCGGACTCCACATGTTCTCTAGCCACCTCGGCATATTCAGGGAGCAGTTCCAGCGACAACAGGCTTCCGCCTTCTTTCAATCCTCTTGCGAGACAAATGCCGCTATAGCCGCCAAGCGCCCCTATTTCAAGCAGCTTGCTTGCACCTGTCATACGCACCAGCATCGTAAGCAGTCTCCCGTAGCCGTCAGCGATGGAAATGCTCGGCATGCCGCGGCTTGCAATGCCTTCTTTGACCCGCCCCAGCTCCTCATCTTGCTTGTATAATGAATCAATATATTGTTCATCGATCGACATTCTGTTCTCTCCTATTATTATGATTTGTAATAAACGTCATCTTTGTCCTATACTTAATTGTATGATTTTATATGAGACGTGACAAGAAACCGTCGGCAACATCCAATATAATCGCGAAGGAACTGAGAATATCAGATGAAAGAACTGCAATTAATCGCTACTTCACCAATGGGCCTAGAAGCCGTAGTCGCACGAGAGCTGAAGGAACTGGGCTATCACGATCTGCAAGTCGAAAACGGGAGAGTCAACTTTAAAGGCGGCCCGGAAGATATTTGCCGGACGAACCTATGGCTTCGCTCCGCCGGACGTATTTTGATCAACATGGGCAAATATAAAGCGACTACCTTTGAAGAGCTGTTCGAAGGAGCGAAAGCGCTGGATTGGCCGGATTGGATTCCGGAAAACGGTGAATTTCCCGTGGAAGGCCGCTCGCATAAATCCCAGCTGTCCAGCGTGCCAGCTTGCCAAAAGATCGTTAAAAAAGCAGTAGTCGAGAAAATGAAGGAACGTTACGGAACGGAATGGTTTACAGAAGACGGCGCTAGGTACGTGATCGAAGTATCGCTGCTGAACGACGAAGCGCTTCTCACGCTGGATACCTCCGGAGACGGTTTGCATAAGCGCGGCTACCGCCTTGTTTCTAATGAGGCGCCGATTCGCGAGTCGATGGCCGCTTCGCTTATTTTGCTCAGCCGCTGGCGTCCAGAGCGCCCTTTGTACGATCCTTTCTGCGGATCGGGCACCTTTTTAGTCGAAGCGGCGATGATCGGCTGGAACATCGCGCCCGGGCTGCGCCGACATTTTAATAGCGAGCGGTGGGAACGGGTAACGAAACAAATGTGGGATACGGCAAGAGAAGAAGCCTACGATTCCGTTAAAGACGATGTGCCTCTGCAAATTGCGGGCTCCGACATCGATCCGAGAGCCATTGAAATTTCCGAGGCTGCAATTAAAAGAGCCGGTTTCTCAAAGGAAATCAGCGTCAACGTTCTGCCCGTGGCAAAAGCCAAACCTAACGGCGATTACGGCGTCTTCATTACGAACCCGCCTTACGGGGAAAGGCTTGGCGATGAGCGGGAAGCGGAAGCTGCGCTGCGGCAATTCGGATTGACCTCGCTCCATTATCGGAATTGGTCTGTATTTGCCATTAGTCCTTCGGACAAAGTGGAGCATTATATGGGCAGAGTAGCTGATAAAAAACGGAAGCTGTTCAACGGCCGGATTCAAACCGATTTCTATCAATTTTTTGGACCGTTGCCCCCAAGGGAGAAAAAAAATGACTAAACCAAGCGAGCGCGCCATTCGGCCTGAACGGCGCCCCCGCCTTCCCGTTCGATCCTCACTCGGCTCGATACTGCGCTGGCTGGACAAGCTTGTTGTTTTGGATGTCATTCTTTTTGCATGCCTCATGGTGCAAAAGCTATATTTGTTCAACGATTTGCTGTCCGTACAATATATGGACATGAACGATACAGATCGGAAAGTCGAGACGGGAGCCTTGCTGCTCCTTTCTTTCTGGACGCTTCTGCTCCCAACGAGAGGCCGGATTTTAGCTCTAATTGGGCTTAATCTGGGCCTGTCTTTTTTGTTGTTTGCCGATGTCGTCTATTACCGATACTTTCAAGACTTAATTACCGTTCCTGTCTTGCTGCAGCTTGGCCAGGTGGAATCGTTAGGCGGCAGCATCCACTCCCTGCTGACCTCGCGAGACTTTTGGCTTTTGGCTGATGCGCTGCTGCTTCTGCCCTTTGCCGTTTATCTCATTTGGAAAGGGCGCGCCGCCTTGCAGTCCCCGGCTTCACTCGCCGCTCCAAAGCCACGAATGACAACCGCCATCCGCTTGGGTACGGCAGCTGCCGCTTTTACAATCGGTGCCGCCCTATTTTTTACTCCTATCAACCGCGCTACAGATACTTGGGCCAAAGGATTGTTCGAAAAAAACTGGTGGAACTTAGCGATCTATAACGTTGCTGGAGCCGTTGGCTTTCATGGCTACGACGTGTACCGCTATGCCCAGCTGCACTGGTTTGGCTCCGAGGCCGTTACAGCGGAACAAAAGTCGGAAACGCAAGCTTGGATGGAAAGTCGCGGACTAGCCAGACGGGAGCTGGAAAAGGACGCCTCGTTCGGCGCTTATAGGGACAGTAACGTATTAATGATACAAGTTGAATCGCTGCAAAACTTTGTCATCGGAAAGTCGATTGGCGGAAGTGTTATTACGCCCGTCCTGAACGACCTTGTTCAAAACAGCGCTTATTTCTCCCGCTTCTATCACCAAACGGCGCAAGGGCGCACGTCTGACGCCGATTTTGCGGCCAACTGCTCTCTGCTGCCGACTAAAAGCGGATCTGCCTTTATCCAGTACGCCTCCAACGAGCTAAGCTGCCTGCCCGAGCAATTGAAAAAAGAAGGGTATGCCGCTAATGTTTTTCACGCTTATCAGGGCGGCTTCTGGAATCGGAACGTCATGTACAACAATATGGATTACGATCAGTTTTATAGCTTAAAACATTTCAAAATGGACGAGCGATTAGGCTGGTCGCTAGGGGACAAATCGTTTTACCGTCAATCGATGGACGTTGTGGCGGAATTGCCGCAGCCCTTCCACGCATTTATGATTTCGCTCACCAGTCATCATCCTTACAAAATGCCTGAGGAGCATAACAAGCTGGATGTGGAGGAGCTCGAAGGTACGATGATGGGCGATTATTTGCAATCGATCCATTATGCCGACGCCGCGCTTGGCGAATTAATCGAAAGGTTGAAAGCCGAGAAGCTTTGGGATCAAACGATATTTGTACTGTACGGAGATCATGACAGCGCCATTCCCGATTGGAATTTGTTTTCTAGATTTATGGAAGATCCGAACAATGAGGCGCAGCGGGAACATGTCATCAAAAATGTGCCGTTTATTGTCCATTTGCCGGACAACGCATATGCCGGAGAGTACCGGTCTGCAGGAGGGCAGCTCGACATCGCCCCTACCGTTATGCATCTCCTTGGGTTGTCGACAGCCGCTCCCGATTGGCTCGGTTCACCCCTGCTGACGGAGCAGCCCGAAGAAACTCGGCTCGTTGTGCAGCGCAACGGGGCCTGGACGGACGGTACTCGAACCTATATTCCGTCAGAGGATGGACTGACCGCAAACGGCAAATGCTACTCCGCCGATACGGGAGATTTGCTTCAGCTTAGCGAATGCTCCCCCATGACGGAGTTGGCCGATAGCGAAATCACGATGTCCGATCGGATCATTACGGGCGATTTGATTCGCGATTTCCATACTGGCGATGCCGTTGAAGTCGTTGGAGAACAAAATTAAAATACGTAATATCCGCATCACGGCAAAAAGAGGGGTTCCTAACCGAACAAGCGGTTTAGAAAGCCCCTCTTTTTAATTAATCGGCATAGACCTCTCTCTATTGCTATGACACTTGAGAGTTGTCCGTATGTTCCTTCAGCCAACGAAGCACGTCATCGATCGTTTCCACGGCTACGATGTTAAGCTCTGGAGCCCCGCTCCGCGCCTCCTGTTCCCCTTCGGCCGGAACAAAAAACACATCCGCCCCCGTCCGGCTTACCGCATAAGCTTTTTGCGAAATGCCGCCCACCATGCCGATTCCGCCGTCAGTCTCAATGGTGCCCGTACCCGCTACATGCAGCCCCCCTGTAATTCCTCCTGGAGTTAACTGATCGAGGAATGCCAGCGTTAGCATCGCGCCATGTGACGGCCCTCCTAAATGAGCCTTATATTGTTCGAAACGGATATCTCTTGGCGTGTCCAAAGTCACTTCGGTTTGCACGGATACGCCAAATACTGCTCGGCTTGCGTCCTGTTCGGAAGAAACGGTTGGCACGGAAAGCTCGATCTGTTCGCTTCCTCTTTTAACGGTCAGAGCTGCACTTTGTCCAGGCTTGATAGAATCCGTCATATATTGAATCATGTCTTGGACTATTCGAATGGCCTTCCCGTTAATGGCGGTAATGACATCTCCGCCTTGAAGCTTGCCTTCCGCTGGGCTGTCCTTTAGAATTGCAACGATCTTTGCCCCTTCCGGAACAACCCCTTTGCCGATCCCCGCCTTCTCCAGCGCGATTGCGGCCGCAACTCGGTTGGCATCGGTTTTCATAGCGACAACTTGCGCATAAGATTCCGACAGCGGAGGCTCATTTTCAGGAATGGGGTGGAAACTGTACTGCGGAAATAAAACTCCGTAAAGCTTGTCCGCCAATACGGCAGGACGCTCAAAAACGAGCACGCCGTCAATGAGGCCGCCCGTCCCCCCGCCTGCAATATGAGCATATTGGTTCAAATCCAGCGTCATGCCGGGATAGATGACATTTTCTTTAGTCGGGATTAGCAAAAGCGCGAGCGACGCAATGATAACTAGCAGCGCAGAGCCGCTTCGCCACGGCGTTTTTCTCCGCTCCAGCCACTCGCTTGCCGCAAAATCGACGGCCGCCAGCACAGTGGCTATGCTTGCGGCAATTAGCATCATTCCCCACTCACCGGGCGTGAACAAGAAGAAATAAATGAGTGCGACAGCGCTTGCCGCGATGGCGTATCTTGTTACTTTGATCCACAACGGAAGGCCGCGCCCAAACGTCAGTACAATAGCACCTGCCGCCAAGCAAGCGGGGATAAGCGGCAAAACGTAAAACAGTCCATTTATAATTTCGATCCATTGAACCTTGCCGGAGGGTAAAGAAGCCGGTACCCAAATGAGCTGAGCTGCAACTATCGCTATAATCGCGGCAATAAATCCAATTGAATATAGGCGCCTGCCCCATCGGTATTGATTATGCAAATCCAGTCCTCCCTGTACCTTGTAAATTGTCGGCAAAACATAATAAAAGGCGAGGAAGCCGTGAACCGCTACGCTCCACGTTCCCTTGCCTTTGAATTTCCATTAAAGCGAGCTCTAGCCTCTGCATCGACTCCATTAGGTCTCTTGTCCGGCGTACCGATCGTTATTTGCTCTGCAAATAACGTCTCTGCTCCTCGCCGATGCCGCGGTCTCTTGCTTCGCCCTTTTCTATGTCCACAATGCGCTGAATCCACTGGGAAGGCGTTCCTCCGAGCATCTTGGCACGGTCTAGCAGCCCTGCATAGTGCTCGCATTGCTCGTAGCCGCCCAGCCTGCGAATGACCGCGATATATTCGACAACAAGCTCTCTGGCCGCTTTGGCCGAATAGCCGAAATCGCGGGCCAGCGCTTCCGCAATTCCCCGTTCAAATGCGCTTAGTCTCACTCGTGTCCCTGACGTCGCCATACATCCACCTTCCCCCGGTATAAATATGATACCCGATTAGTGCAAGATGCGCTTCCCAACGCTCCGAGGCAAATACGACTTGGTTGCCCAGCTTTAAGGCATCCAGCCTTCTTCCCTTTTGCGACCTAATAATTTGTTCATAGAACCAATTGTCGTCTTTGTTTAATTGTACCCCTTTATGCACGATTTTGCCAGTGTCATTGTCCGCCATGGGGCCAATCATGATGTCAGGATGAACCGCGCAAGGGTCCTCACCCTTCTGTCCCGTTTTGCGATGGCTGTACACAAACGAAGCCCATGCCGGCGAATCAGACAGAAACAGCAGCGGCTGGATGTCCGCCGGAATGCTCGCCAGCTCCACAACCAGAACGCACGGTTTTCCTCCGTCCCATGACTCCTTCGCCGTTTTGTGCGCCCATTTTCTCGCTTGAGCAACCGAAATCGTCGTATAAAATCCTTCGCCAAAATCTTTGCCCGGCCGCCAATATTGCGATTGGAGCAGCTTCTCCCGAAACGAATCGACGGTTATGCTGGTTGTGCCGTGATAAAGCAATTGCGGAGTTGGAATGTCCATCTAGAGCCCCTCCCCTTGCCGGGCCAACAAAAAAACCCAACATCATGTGCGTTGTTGGGTTTAAATGCAGGCTCGCTCTATAGTGCGATGAATTATTTCTTAAGATAAACCAAAGCCTTTTGGATGGCCTCGTCTTCTGTCGCGCCTTTTACATACCGTCCATTAATAAATACAAATGCATAACGAGCGCACGGCCCGCAATAGGATTTGCAACTTACTTGCTGAATCTCCGCGTTCGGAGCAAGCTTCTCCAGCTTGGCAATTGTCGTTTTCATCCCCATGTGCTTGCATTTGTCGCAAACTCTAATATCGTTAGTAGCCATGATCCAGTCCCATCCGTCCTCGCTAACCGCGAAGCTTAGTGATCTCCGTGATTTCCTTTGGACGGATTCGTAATGGCGAATCCTTCTTCCGGCACATAGAAATAGTCTATGCGGATGCCGTCGAGAAATTCATTGTCCTTCTCCAAAATGACATCGATTTCTTTGTCCGTCGAAACGACGATATCTTTATCCGTCGGATCATCGACCCCCATGCCGTAATGCGCATGATCGCCATGAGAATGTGTAACGTAAACACGAAGCAGCTTTCCTTCGTTTTCAGGCTTGTCCAGTTCCAGCTTTATCATTTTCGCCGCGTTGCGGGAAATTTTGCATTTCATGTCTATCCAGCTCCTTCTAACTTGCCCTCTGGGCAATCATCATTACCTAATATTATACTTCTTACTCATCCTCCGGGCAAACCATTCCGACAAAATCATAGTCACGGCAATGTCATCCAAAGGAATAAAAGGAAGCGCATCAGGCAAAACCCAATACAACAACACGGGAATCGCAAACAGCAGTTTGTACCCCACCGGCACGTCCTTTGACTTCAGCAAGCGAAAAATAAGAGTAAACGTCGATCTCCAATGATTTAAAGTAAGCAGCTTTCGCATGCCTGTCCCCCCTTTTGCCCTTCGTTTTTCGCCTAGTATAGCATAGCGACCTCCTAACTCCTACTAGGCCTAAGTCCGGCATCGCGAGAAAAAAGCCGCTCCGGCAGCTACAGCCGAAGCGACTCTACAAGCAGCGGCCGCAGCTCCGCATAAATCGATTCAAACCCGCTCATTGGAAGCGGATTTTCCCCATAGCCGGCCTCCACCGTAAACCCGGGTCTCCGGTACCGATGGATAAACCAATCTTTGAAGCCCGCGTCGCTGCCGCTGAGCTTAACGGGGGCGTAGCCGCTGGCATTGGCTAGACGGCGTGCCAAAGCTTCCGCTTCCGGGGGCTCGAACTCCCGGTAATTCCAATAAATTTCCCGTCCCTGCGTATGCAGCGCGACGACCGTATGGAAATTTAGCCGATCTGTAAAAGCGGCAATAGCAGCCGCTTCCGGTTCGCTAAGCGGATACGGTCCCGGATAATCGCGCGGAGCAGGGCCGCCCACTCCCCTCCGCTTGCACTCCTCCTCCCAAAAGGCAGGAAACTGATCGTTTAAATCGATGCCGCGAACGTTGGCCTTCCACCCCGTAAAGTCGGTCAGTCCGCCGTTCCATGACAAAAGCTCGCGGTACAGCGGATGCGACTTGTCCGCGCCATTTTGCGCCAGCTCCACGCCATCCGGATTGACCATCGGCACCCCCCATAACGTAGTTTCCGCGCATAAGCGGGATACGTTCTCTCCGCCAAGCTCTCCACCAGTCGAATAAGCTTCCGACAGCTCCCCTAAAAACTTCATAAGCAGAGCGGACGTTATCCATTCGTTGGCGTGAAAAGAAGCGTTGATTTGAACCCGTTTGGGACCTCTCCCGCAGCGCAACGCTATAAGCGGCTTGCCAAGCACGCTGCGCCCGATTTCATGAGCTGTAATGGAAGATTGGCTCGCGACAAGCCTTTTGCAATCCTCCATCATGCAGCTGAAGCTGTAGTTTCCGTTTCCATTCAAATGGAGTCAGTCTCCCCTCCGCAGCCTTCTTCTTGCCATCATATGCGGAAACAAGCTTATCCTATTAAGGTTATCTGTTCGTGGCCGCCGACATGGCCCATCCCAAACAAAACAGCCCGGCTCTCATGGAGCCGGACTGCATCGACTTGGTTCCCAACCGGGGGGAATGGAATCCGTTTAAACAATTTTAGGTACTTGCCATACGACCGGCGTCAAATCAATTTGCTCGCCAAGCCATTGCTGTGCGATCATTTTGAACATTTGCGGTTCTCCGCTGCAAAAAAACTGATGAACCGGCACCTGATCGTTTCTCGCCAGCTTGCGCTTGTCTTGAAGAATTGTACTGATTTCGCGCGCCGTCTCGTCGGCGGAGCTAATGAGGTTCACTTCGCTGCCCATTACTTCCGAAATCGTTTCCGTTAAAAATGGATAATGCGTGCAGCCCAAGATCAGACAATCGATCGGATAACTGCGCATATGCGAAATGGAATCGCGTACGACTTCGTACGTTTCATTGGAACGGAAATTGCCCTTTTCCACTAGCGGAACAAATTTCGGGCATGCCTCGCTAACGATCTGTACATGAGGGGACAACTCCCTGAGCGCTTGCTCATAAGCTCCGCTTTTGATCGTTCCATCAGTACCTATGACACCGATATATCCCGTTGCCGTTTTGCCAATGGCCGCTCGCGCGCCGGGATTAATGACGCCCACTACGGGAATCGCCACTCGGGAGCGAATATCGGCCAGCGCAACCGCAGTAGCGGTATTGCAAGCAATGACGATCATTTTGGGTTGAAACTGTATGAGATAATCGACAATTTCTCTCGTAAAACGAATAACCTCTTCAGCCGTTCTAGGACCATATGGGGTACGTGCCGTATCTCCGAAATAAATAATTTTTTCACGCGGCAGTTGGCGCATGACTTCCTTAACGACCGTAAGGCCGCCTACGCCGGAATCTAGTATCGCTATCGGTTGCTGCACAAACACACCGCTTTCTTAAACAAGATGATTGGATTCGAGCCCGTAACAAAATAACATATGTTTAGCGGTTCGAAAACGTACCTACATCTTATCGTAAAAGGGGACAAGGTTCAAGAACACCCGCTGCTTCCTTCGGCGAAGAATCGTTCGCGAGCCTCCCGCGAGCCGGCTCTTCGCCGCCCTCCTGCACATTACGGGCGATCAAGCTCGCTTTCCGATTCGCATGATTCGCAATCCGCTTCCTCTTCTGTATCTAGTTCCGCTAATTCCGCTTCAAAGTCGGAGCCGAATTCCTCTTCGGCGAACTCAGCCGTACTTGCCGCCGAAGTCGATACTCCGGAAATGGTGGCTATAGCGGCGGTTTCATTCGCTTCCCCTTTTCTAATTCCTCTAACTGTATTTAACACATTTCCTGCCGCCTGCTTGCTTAAATCAGCAATATGAAGCGCCCCATCCCCAAATTCTTTGGCAATACGTCCCGTCGTTTCCCCTACCCGGTTTGCCGCTTTAATCGTGGAATCGCCTACTTTTTGCGCTCCTGCCGCAATATCTTGACGCAGCTCCTTGCCGGGCTTTGGTGCGAGCAGCAATGCTGTAATGGAGCCGATTACACCTCCGGCCAGCGCTCCAAGCCAAAAACCTTTTGTTCCTTTTCCAGTTGACATCGTTAGTCGCTCCTTTCGATATTAGAGTACCCTTCGTCTCGGCTCGTTGATTCAAAGTTCATGCGAAATGAGGTTATCCGGCTGCCGCCTCACTTTCCTGCTTGCCTCGATTGCCAAAGCTGCCAAGCGGTCAGGCCAATTTCCGCCCATTCTGCCGCCTCGCTCACCCCGCGCTTTGCGGCTATGCGCTCGGAATGCTTCATTGCTGCCTCTGACCAAGTTTCAGTAATTTGCCGGGCAGCCGATGCCGCTATCGTCGCCGCGTCTCCGATTTCTCCTGCGGCAAGAATCAATCCTTCCGCAGATTTCATCGCCCGCTGCGCCGTTTTGGCCGATTCCTCCAGCGGCAGCATAACGGCGCCGATTTCCTCGCAAAGTTTGCGAATATCCTCCTGAACGGCTTCCGCCGCCGCTTGCGCCCGTTCGAGCTTTACAAGCACGGCTCTGGCTGATATTAACAATCCGGCAACGAAAACGACAAAAGCTACGGAAGCGACAACCGCGCTCCATTCCGCCATTCTGAACTCCTCCTCACCGTGCAAGTTCCCGGTTGATCTTCAAGCTCCGCGAACTAGACGAATGCCTACTAAGTAATGACAGTATAAGCAGCATGGGCTTGACTTGACACAAGGCCGGAAATAAAAAAAGAAGAACGTCAGCTTTAAGCCGCGTTCTCCTTCTCTGAACCGAAGTTCTATAATTCTTTCTCCAAATAAAGCTCAACAGCCGCCTTATAAGCCGGCAGCAGCTCAATTAAGGCAACAGCAAGCGGATGAAGCTCGCTTCGCGGCCAATCGTAATACTCTTGCACAAGCGGCCTCCGCAGTTTAACAAGCTCAGTTAACGGAGCAAGCAGATCGCTAGGAAAAACGCCTTCCCCGCCCGTAATTTCAATGATATCCTCATAACTGCTCGCATCTCGCATAATAAAACCATCGATCAGATAGCTGCCGACATCCGTCACGATTTCAATGGCCAGATGCAGCGCCCTCTCTTGGGCTAGCCCTTGAATGAATTCGCCGCTCCAGTCCGACGCAAGCAAGCGAAGCGTATTTGCAAGCTCGGGAATGGCATTTAGTCTGACAGCAATTTGTTCTTGATTTACATAATACATTTCTCGTCCCTGCTTTCGGCTTTACTTCTTGCGTTTTGCCTTGCGTTTCAGCCAAGCCACCATCACAATGCTGCTAATGATAACGACCAGCAAATAAGTCAACATCTCGTATACGTCTCTCATTTCGGACATACGCTATACCCCTGCCCTTCAGCTTTCGAAGTCTACGCTGGCCGAAGCATCGCGCGCTTCCTGCATATGCTCGATCACTTTTTTATGTACGGGATGCACTTGATACGCTTCAAGTCCGGCCATGGAATCAAATTTGGTAATAAGAACAATGTCGTAAGAACGTTCAGAACGAAGCACGTCCACGCCGACCTCAATAAATTTCAATTCATCGATTTTGCCTTCCATATCTCGGAGCACCGCAGCAGTACGCTCAATACTCTCTTCACTGCGGTCTTTTAGCTTAAAACAAACGATATGCGTAATCATCACTAAAGCCTCCTACATGAGATTCGTCCTTTTGTCACATCATAACTTAAGAAAACACATTACGCCATAACATGGTCTTTTTTATGCTTAGCATTCCTGCATGGTTTGCGGATATGTTGTCGACATCCATCAAGTCAGCGTAATGCTTCTATATGCGTTAAAATAACTCGATTTGAAAAAAGGAGCCAATCGGCTCCTTTTCCTCAACCATGTACGTATTATGCCGCTTCGATAACCAGCTTCGCTTTCATCGTCTGGTGGCCTTGACCGCATGGGATCGAACAATATATGACGTATTCGCCCGGCTCTGTAAACTCAAGCTCTGTTTGCGGCGTGTCATTGTCCAGAGAAACGTTCAATTCATCGATTTTGATGCCATGAATGCCGCTTTTGTTTTCCAGCTTCATGATGACCTTGTCGCCCACCTTAGCTGTAAACACTTCTTCATTAAACGTAAAATCGTTCGATGCTACAACCTTCATTAGCGAGACGCCTTCCGGCAATCCTGCAGTTTCGTCTTTCGGCTTCTCGGGCAGGTTGAATGTGAGCAAATACAAGCCCAGCAACGACGCCGCTGTGAAGACGATAAACATAACCCATTTGTGCATTGCAACGTGCTCCCCTTTGCGATCGAAATGTCTACTTCTTATATTACCTAAGTTCGTCCGCTGTTCTCAACCTTAAATTGCACAAAGAGGAAAAGTTTTTTTCTCTTTTTGACAAAACCATGAACAATTTCAACATTATCTGGACAAATAACTTTTTAACGTTTGTTCCGCTTCTTCCTTAATCCCGCCCCATACCGTTAAAAATTGATGATGATAGCCGCGGCACACATAACTCGCCCGCATACCGTCGGTCTCCTGCTTTTCTTCATACACTTTAATTCCAAGTTTGCGAAACTGTCCCCGCAAATGAACTAAATCGAGCAATACCCGATCTTGCACGCCGCGCAAAAACGTTTCATAAAACCGTGGAAATTTGATGCCCGATCCGCCAATAATCCGAATATCGTGATCCAAAATGCGAGTGACAATGCCAAGCAGCACATATCGCTTCACTAGCGAAAGCTCGTTCTCCCTTTGAACAGGCAAAGGCGAAGCTGTGCGGACTCCGCCTTGCGTCTCTCTTTCATCTACAGCCATCTGCCCGCCTCCAAGCGACCGAATTAATAAGAACACTTGTTCCCATTATATCCAATCCCAGCTCTTTCATGCAAGTGAAAATTCCCTCCCATCCGGCAGGGCTTCTCTTTCCCGGCTGTTATTTCTCTTTCAGCACCTCAATCATTTTCCGGACTGTTTCCGGCAGCGGCAGCCCCAATCGTCCGTAATTTTCCGTAATGGAAATCAGCTCGTTCGCGATATAAAAAAAAATGGCCGCTCCCATCGTTACGCTGTCAGTGCCAAGTAAAATATCAATCCGGTGAGCCAGCAAAATGACGAGCAGCACAAGCCCTTTTTTGGCCAGTCCCCATGAGCCGAACGAGCTGCTGAGCCCCTTTCCTTCCTTAAGCGAAGCGGCTACCCCCGACACGTAGTCCACTCCCATGGCGACAAGCAGAAAGGTGAGCGACTCTTCCCACTTGCCGAAAGCGAATGTAATCATGGAACCAAAAACGCCTGTGAGTGAACAAACCCATACCATTGGCATAACCAGCCACCCCATTTCTTAATGAACTAGTACATTCCATTATATGCGGCAGCAAAAAAGGTTGTCCCTCAACTTGCCTGCTTTCACGAACGGCTTCCAAAAAAAGGCTCATTTCCAGTCAGCACGCCATAAAAAAGGAACCCTCGCCTTATAAGCGGGATTCCTTTTGCTCGCCGAACACGCTGCTTCGGTTGCGCCCCTCTTCCTTCGACCGGTAAAGCGCTTTGTCCGCTTTTCCGATCAAGCTTCCTGCTTCACCCTCGCCACCTTCGTGCAAGGCTATTCCGATCGAGAAGTGAATGCTTTCCCCGACTGGACTTTCCGCTGCTGCCAGATTCAGCCTCAGCTTCTCCGCCATGGCCATCGCTTGCCGCTGATCCGCGTATTTGGCCAGAACGCCAAATTCCTCTCCTCCGAACCGGAAGCAAAGATCCCCATCCCGCATAGCGGACTGCAAATGAGCCGCTACGAACCGCAGCACTTCGTCCCCGGCCAGATGCCCGTAGCTGTCGTTCACCTTTTTAAAGTAATCGATGTCTAGCAAAATGAGCGCGAATGCATCGCCTCTCCCGAGCCATTCGCCGATGCAGCGGTCAAACGCTCTGCGGTTCGCTATGCCGGTCAGCCCGTCCGTTTGCGCTTCCCAACTCCAGGCCCGAATCCGGTTGCCTAGACTAATGTGAAGCTGTCTCACTTCGTAAATCCATGAGCTTGGCGGCGGAAGCTTCGAGATGCCCAGCGTCCCCCCGCCGCTGTTTCGCTCCGAAAAAGAGGCAAGCGCATAGAGCGGACGGGAAATGGTCAGCGATAGGAGCAGCGACACGATCCAAACGAGCAAAAACAGCGGAAGCGTATGAATGAGCATGCTTTGAACAAGATGGTCAAGCGGGCCTTTCAAAATCGAGACCGGCGTTTGCGAAACGATGATCCACCCCGTTACAGGCTCAAATGCGTATCCCGCAAAAAAAGAATCGCCGTTTCGTTTCGTAACCCGCTGCGACCCGCTTATTCCTTGCATCCCTTTAATGACGACTTCGTTGTCCACTTCTTTATGGATTCTTGTCTGATTGGGATGAATCAACAGCTTTCCTTCACTGTTAGCGACATATAGGTAAGAATCGTCGCCGTAAAAATGTTCATTCAGAAGCCGGCTTAAAGCGTTGCTTTCGTCCAAGTTGATGATCGCTGCCGCATAGCCCCCATACCGCCCGCTTCTATCGACAATCGGCACAGTTAAAATAATAAAATCATGCCCCGCTTCGGTAAACGGGCCTGATACTAACGGAGCCCGCTCAAAACCGGACGTTTGCCCGATTTCCGACGTCGCCTGCTGGCCAATTCTCGATTTGACCCTATCCGGACTTGCGGAGACGACCTGAAAAGATTCATCCACCACAAACAAGGAATTGAAATTATGCCGGTTGGCCTTCAGCCACACGTCCAGCTCGGCCTCGCTAAGCTCTTCTCGCCCATACCGTGCGGCGATTTCGGCAAGCGTATCCTCCATAAAACCAACGATTTCCGAGACATTGGTCGCTACTTTTTTGGCATATTGATAATTGCTGTTCAAATAACTTTCCGTTAACGCCTCCTTGTTTTCCTTCCAGGCATAGAGACTGCCTATTGCCGCAGTAATCAAAACCGCGCCCGATACGAGAAAAAAGAGGAGTGTACTCAGTTTAAATCCTTTGCGCATCATTTTTTTGTCAGCGTGCATGGAACCACCTTCTCTTGATGAAGAAACAAATGTACGGGAACGAAGGTATTGGCAGCAGGCAAAGGCCCCCTGAAGAGCAATACTTTATCCTACTAAAATAATCGGCTGCTACGCAAATAATCTTTAATATGAAAAAGGCCGCCCCGGTGGGCAGCCTTCACTTTGCTTGCTGTTATTTCGATTCGCCATGCAAATAATTGAAAAACGGAACGTCTACCCAAAACGTGTAGGGCTGAATGACAGCATTCGGATCAATTGCCTTTAACCCTTTGACCACTCTTGCGGAATCTTCATTCAAGGAGAACGGATGAACCGTATAGGTGCTGTCCGGATCGATGATGAGGTTGTTTGTAATGACCTTATAACCCTTTAATTCCGTTGCGGAAAAATAAAGCGGCTGCCACCAGGAGCCGGCAATGAGCCCGGCCTGATTTTCTTCGTTCTTTTTGGCATAGGCGAAAATAATGTCTTGGAAAGCTTCCTTATCCCGTGCCGTAAAAAACTCGAATTCCAAATCGTATTCTTTAGAATAAACGATATAATTGCCGTTTTTGATCTTTACGGCATTTGGTCCAGGGTCGCCCCATTCCGGCAAATGAACGTAAGCCGACGTCTTAGGCTCAAATTGCACTTTGGCGTTAAGTCCTTCGCTGCGCAGCAGGCCGATTAATTGAATAGCATGCGTCAAGTCGGAATGGCCGTACGTAAGCGCGAGCGAATCGACAAAGCCCGATTCATAACGGGTATCCTTCAAATTGTAGCCCGTAATCAACTTCTGCTCCAACGCTTCGTTGACTAAAGACTGAAGCTTCGGCGCCTGAATCACATCCGATGTCGCATAAGCCTGATTCAGCTTGGCGATAAGATCGGCGTCGGTTAAATAACCGATATAATTTTTATAAAGCCCTTTCGTCTCCAGCACTTTGCCAAGCAGCACTTCGGCAAGCTCTTCGCTTGTGTTCCCCTTCGCTTTAAAGCCACTGTAAAAATTGGACGGAAGCAAGCCTGTATCAACCGCCGCAGCAAGCTCTTGAGCGACTCCCGTTCCAAGTCCCGAGCTTGAAATGCCAAGTCGTTGGAGCGCCTTGTTTACTTTGGCAGCCGGATATGTATAAGCCAGCTCCTCCAAATCCGCCGCTCTTACCGCAATGGAGATGGCAACCGCATTCGTTAGCGGCCCTTCGCCTTGGACCGACGGTCCTTTAATAATCCCTTTGTCGTACAAAGCAGCTGACGGCTTGAACAGCTCGTCTCCTGCCTTAACGTCGGTAAAACTGGCTTTGCTGTCTTTTGCCGGCTCATAATTCAACACGCCCGCAACAGCCTCGATATATTCGCCTTTTGTAATATCGCCGCTCAGGTCGACGTCATGTTTATCCTTTAAAAACAAGCTGTATTCCGCCGCTCCGTCCCCTTGAGGCGCAAGGTAGCCGGGTGCAGCCTGCACGGCAGGCTGTACGAATAGAAGCGTAGATGCCGCAAGCAGCGCAACCGCCCATTTGCCGCCAGTACGTTTGATCGTTGTTGTCATGAACAGTCCTCCTCGAGTGATGTTTAATTCCTATGTATCCAATCGGAATTAATGGTTTTAGTGATTATAGCAACCTCTGAGGAAATCTGTCAATGAAAAAATAAGCATGTTTTTCCAAACCGCCGCTACTCCATCTCCCGGTAGCTTTCCTCATCCGCCAAACTTTGAATCTCGTCCGATGTGATGGTCATGCAGCGGTAATCGCTGCTGCTTGCCTTCCGCTCCGCTTTTTCCTTCAAAAATCTAGGACTGCCCATCCCTGCTTCCTCGTCGTAAACAAGCAATATTCCATCCGTTTTCCGCAGCATAAGATCGTCTCGCGCTGTAAACTGCCAGACTCCCTCATAAGGGCCTTTGGTGACGGAGGCGTAAAAATCGACGCCATGCAGCAGCTCATTGAAGTAGGCCTGCTTATCTTCCTTCCAGCCTTCATGCGGATTGCTGAACGCCGTCAAAATGGACAGTTTGAGCGCAGGGTATTTCTTCTTTAGCTCAATGACCGCTTCGCATGCCCATAGATCGACGCCGTATTGCCCCGGAGTAATGACCCATTCCAGCCCCTCCTCCAAAAGAGGAACAAGCCGGTTTTGGATCGCCTTTTGAATAAACCGGATGCCCTTGTGCTTCTGGCTGAAAATATTGAGTTCATGCGCGCGGTACCCCGTTACCAAAACGTTTTTCATCTGCAACAACGCCTTTGCGTTTAATCGTTTATTGGAACTGTGCTTTCAACCTAGATAGTCTCTCTATCATTAGATTATCGGTTATCGACTTTTTCCGGATACATATCGTGGTTCATCAAACGGTGTTCCGCCATCGTTTCATATTTGGTGCCCGGACGGCCCCAGTTGCAATAAGGATCGATGGAGATGCCGCCGCGAGGCGTAAATTTGCCCCAAACTTCAATATAGCGCGGGTCCATCAGTTTGATTAAATCATTCATGATGACGTTCATGCAATCCTCGTGAAAATCGCCATGATTGCGGAAGCTGAACAAATAAAGCTTGAGAGACTTGCTCTCCACCATGCGGATGTCGGGGATATAGGAAATGTAAATGGTCGCAAAATCCGGCTGCCCCGTAATGGGACATAAACTTGTAAATTCCGGGCAATTAAATTTAACAAAATAATCGCGTCCAGGGTGTTTGTTCTCGAAGGATTCCAGCACCTCAGGCGCATAATGAAAGGGATACTTAGTCCCTTGATTGCCGAGCAGCGTAATGCCGCCCAGTTCTTCTTTGTTTCTGCCTTCCATCGTCGTCGCACATCCTATCTTTTATTTTAAATCATACCGGCGTTCCATGAACTGCCGAATTTCGTCTATGTTAAACACCTTTTTTGTTGCCCCAAACAAAAGTATGAAGCTGCGGCAGCACAAACACGCTTCGAAGCGCGTCGTCAGCCATCGTCGCTCCGATCAGCCAATCATACCGCTCTACTAAATAAGGAAGCATGACCCCCGGATCCGTTTCCGCCAAATTGCCGTTGCCCGCCTGCAAATAAAACGGCACACCGGCATAGCGTTCATGCACCCTTTTCCCGTAGGCTAAATCGTCCTCGTCGAATACAACCGTCTTGAGGCAAAAGCTCTTCCCCGCTTCGCGCAGCTTTGCGACAATGCTGTCCAGCTCATCCCAGTCCGTCCCCATCCCGGAGCTTGGCGGTTTGGGGGATAGCGTTAAATCGTCAATTTCGGTAAACCAGTGCTGCCAGCGGCTGCCTTGCGTCTCCAATGCCACTCTCATCCCTCGCTCCTGCAGACCGGAAATGAGTTCATCAAGCTGTGGAAGAAGGGCGGGATTGCCCCCGGAAATAGTCACATGGTCAAAAGCGGTGCCGCCGATTCGCGCCAGCTCTTCCATCACTTCATCCGCCGTCATAAGTTTCATCTCATCTTTCCCCGTACCGTCCCAAGTAAAGGCGGAGTCGCACCAAGAGCATTTGTAATCGCAGCCGGCCGTTCGGACAAACATCGTTTTGCGGCCAACGACCATCCCTTCGCCCTGAACCGTCGGTCCAAACACTTCCATGACAGGTATCCGTCTAACGTTAGCCATGACCGACCGCCTTCCGCTTAGGGCGGTAAACGCAATAGCTCGTTGGCGTCTCGCGGAGAAACACTTGAAGGCACTGCGGGCTGTTGGAAGTTTCGTCCAAATGCTGCTGAACGAGCTCGCAAATGGTGCGAGCCACCGCTTCTGTAGTCGGAAAGCGACTCGGTTCTTTGTCGTCGAAGCACTCCGTATCTTCGTTCAATACAGAGTGGTCGAAACGACCGTGAATCAGTCGCTTGATGGTGGCGAAGTTGACCAAAAACCCAGACTGATCCAGCTCATCCCCGGCAATCGTTACATTTGCGTAATAGGTATGGCCATGCATAAGGCGGCATTTCCCGGCCTCTTCCGAAGGCACATAATGGGCGGCGGCAAAATGAAAGTCTTTATTCAGCTCGTAGCTGTAATCATGTCCGGGAGAGGGGTAAATTTGCTGAAGCATTACATCAGCGCCCCTTTCGCTTCCCGTGACAGGAGGTAATCCTGCAGTCCTTTGCGGCGCAGCTTGCAAGCCGGGCATTGTCCACAGCCGTCGGCTCTCACGCCGTTGTAGCATGTCAACGTACGTTCCCGTACGAAGTCGAACGCGCCAAGCTGGTCGGCGAGCGCCCAAGTTTCCGCTTTATTCAGCCACATAAGCGGCGTATCCAGCACAAATGGGTAATCCATAGCCAAATTTAATGTGACGTTCAAAGATTTGACGAATACGTCGCGGCAATCGGGATATCCGCTGAAATCCGTTTCGCAAACGCCGGTTACAATATGGCTCGCTCCGATTCCCTTGGCCAGCACAGCGGCAAAAGACAGAAAGAGCAGATTGCGGCCGTCCACAAACGTTGTAGGGGGTTCGCCGTCCTTTTCCTCAATGGCAATCTCGTCTCTGGTCAAGGCGTTTGGCGCCAGCTGGTTCAACAGCGACATATCGAGCACATGATGTTTAATTTGGAGCTCCTTCGCAATATCGGCCGCACAATCCAATTCCAGCTTATGACGCTGGCCGTAATCGAAAGTGACCGCCTCCACCTCGGCAAATCTCTCCTTTGCCCAAAACAGGCAAGTCGTACTGTCTTGGCCGCCGCTAAACACGACAACCGCTTTTTGTTGCTTCAACATTGTGCATTCTCCTCTCCATGTTGAGAAGACGCAGCTCCGCTCCGGCATGCCAAATTGACTAAAGCAGCCTTTAGAAAAAAGAAACGGCGCCCGCAGCTCAGTTATGAGCCGCGGCGCGCCGAACACAAAAACGACGATACCTGAGGGACAGGCCACCGTTTCGTTTTAGTTTTTTATAGAGGGAGTTCGCGAACCTCTCCCGGACGCCGACTTCGAGATCGGCCGTGCGCACCGGATTTGTTTCAGTTGTTCAATCGTACTATAGCATAGCCTTAGACTTATGGGAACAAGATTTAGGTCGACTCCTACAACCCCTTCAGCGCCGTAAGAGTACGGACGGCATGATCCAGCAGGTCAGGGATATCCTCGATTTGCTCCTCGCCGATACGGCGGTGAAAGCCCAGTTCTATCGTATTGCTGTAACCGCCCTCTCCGCTCCCAAACGTTCGGCTTAACGTTTGAACGGGCTTTTGCTCCGGATGCCAGATGTCTTCTATACAGCGTTCTATGCCGGCGCACTCATCCTCGTTTAAAACCGTCAAAATAAATCGCAGCGCAAGCTTGCTGCCATGCGTTCCTTCTTCTTGCTCCAAAATTTCGGCCGCCAGCTCGTTAAGCGTAGCGCTTAGCACAAGCTCAGCCTTGACACGGCTATCTCCAGCCAGCCTAAAGCCTAGAGCAAGCTCCCTGGACATAACCGCCATATCCAAAATGTCCCTGCGGCCAGTAATTTCAATGATTCCGTCCAAATTGTCCAAGTCGTAAAGGTTGTTTTCGAAGGCCACTTTCAAGTTGTCAAACACAGTCGGATGAAACATTCCTCTCCCCCTTTCGGATGACTTCCATTTTAATGGAGAGAGCCTTAGGATACAAATGCAAAACCGAAGTTTGCGTTAAAGCCCTCTATTTCCGTATACTGATAAGTAGACGAACAATGCTAGATGCTCTAATTTAGTAGAGGTGACCAAGTGGATAACTTAAAACAGGCATACGAAACGATGGGGCTGACGGAAGCGGCTCCGAAAGAAGAAGTAGAAAAACGCTATATGACGCTTATGAGGCGCGAGCGCTCCCGCTCAATGGGCGGCCAGAGCCAAAACAACTCCTCCCCGGACGGAGTCGAAGTCGATTTTGCACAAATTACTACGGCATACAAGCTCATTCTAGCCCATGAAGACGGAAAGATTACGCAAGCCTTTAACGAGCGCGAATACGGAAAATATAAGGGAATGGCGGACAAAGCGCAAAAGCTGGATCACTTTTGGCGTTATTATAAGTTTCATACGCTAGGCGCCATCGCGCTTGTTGCGCTTTTGATCTACGGAATTACAAGTTATGTTGACTACCGCGAGGAGCAAAAATATTTGGCCAGCCTCCCGCCTATCGATTTGAGCGTCGGTTTTATGGGGACGTTTATGGAAGATGAAGACAATGGTATAAACGCACTGAACGACGCCATGCTGAAATCATTTCCCGACTGGAAGCGGCTGGAGTCTTCCATCGTTTTTGTACCCCAGGAACAGATGAACCGGTATGCCTATTTGCAAAAAGCGCTTGTCACCATGATTTCCGAAAAACCCGACATCTACTTGATGGACCGCTATATGTTTGAATGGATCGGAAATCAAGGCGCTCTCACGAAGCTGAACGAAATACCGGAGCTCGCGTCCGCAGTTCAAGGTCCAAACTCGCTAAAGCTGACAGTGGAAGAAGTCGGCATCGAAGGAAGCGGCACAGAAGCCGTATACGGTTTCGATCTGGGCAAATCGCAATTGTTTAAACAATTGCCTATGGCTTCGGCGGGCGAGCTCATTGTCGGCATTCGCAGCGATGCGGCCCATCCCGAAAAGGCCATTCAATTTATTGAAACTTTTTTAAAAACAGTTCCGCAATAATTCGATCCGCCGCTGCTCTCGCAGCACGAACGCAGCAAAAAGCTCCCTTGGCTCATTTAGCCACAGGGAGCTTTTTTGCTGCAAGTAATACCGCCGCTAGTCCGCTACATTCCCATTAAGGCACAAGCAGCCAAAGCGCAGGAACATTGCTCGGCTCCCAACCTGTCAGGGAAGTATGGGTCTGACGGCACTTATACACAAGACCGTTGTAGTACACGAGCGTATTGGCCGCATACGAGGTGTTTGGAGCCCATAGCTGGACTGGAGGCGGAGCCGCCGTTGTCCCTTGAACCGTGCTTGGCCCAGATTGATTTTGCGCGGCATCGAAAGCATAGACCGTAAACGTATACGTTGTGCTCGGAGTTAGCCCCGAAGCTGTAAAGGACAACGTATTTTCAGTCGTAGTCGCGATTAGCGTGGATCCTTGATAAATTTTATAGCCCGTAACTCCAATATTGTCTGTAGATGGCGACCACATAATTTGAATGGAGGTTGAGGTCGGCGTACCCATCACATGAAGTCCGCCAGGAGCGCTTGGCGGGTCAATATCGATAATAGGAGGCAACGTTGTCGCATTTACGACAGCGCTTGGCGTAGACACATTGCCCGCTGCGTCAACGGCGACGACATGATACGGATACGTGCTCGCAGGCGATAAGCCAGTAGCCGTGTAAGAAAGCGTGGCTCCGGATACCGTTCCGACCAGCGTCGTGCCGCTGTAAATCCGGTACTGATTCACTCCGACATTGTCCGACGAAGCCCCCCAAGACAAGGAAGCGCTTGCGCTCGTCGTTCCCGTTACCGTAAGCGCAGAAGGCGCGGTAGGTGCAATAGGATCGGGCGGTCCTGTGAAATTCACGTCAATGACGTTATAAAATGCGTTGGCCGTATCCGCAATTTCCCAAACGGCGAGAATCACTTGATACCCCGTTCTGGAAGGAACGTTGCACGTATCCGAATACGTAAACGGCGGACGCACTCCTCCGTAATTGACCGTGCAGAACGGAGTCAAGTCGAAGGAGTCGCGAGTGAGCGCGGCATCCGGGTTCCAGTTCTGCTTCGTAATATAATACTTCCAGCTTGTTGTGGCATGCGCCGCCGTCAGCTTCCAGTTAAACGTAACCGTGCCGCTGGAAATGTTCACTTTGGTCCATCTCGTTGCAAACTGTTGATCGAGCAGTGGAAACGCGCCGTTCGCGCTTGCAATTTTGCCGTCGGCTGGTCCAGCTGCAGGAAACCCTTTTAACGCTTCCAAGCTTTGGGGCTCGTAAATGATTGCACCGCAGTTCGTATTTTGGCCGAGCTTGCACAAGTACGCTCTGCTTGAAGGCCCTTCCACGTAACCGTGCGCGGAAGCCTTATCCGCAATAATGAGAGAGCATACGAGAGCTAAAGCCGCAAATCCCAGGAACCATAACCACTTAGTTAAACTTGTCCCATTCAAACGTTGTGCATTCGCCATAAACTTACCTCCTTAAGGGATTAGTTGTACCTAACAATCGTACAAAATCCTACGCTTAATAGAGTGCCTGCAACTCCTTTCCATCATATTTATATAAACGCAAAAATGATGCGCTCATATACGACGGGATGGTAAATTCGAGCTTGAGGACAGTTTATTGAAGAAGCCGTCTTTTGGTGTGGACATGTTGAAGAGTAAAACGAAAATGAGGAAAATATCAGTTAAGAAGGAAATCGACAGACGGTAGCAGTGGGCTGAATGCGGGAATGGTAGAAAGAATAAGAGGAGGAAGAAATGCGGCGACTAAAAATTAATACCGCTTTCAATAGAGGTTTTATGGGAAATTATTGATAAAAATGAAACGTTTTCTTGGATTTCGACTATAGATTATCATGACTAAATGGTCTTGTAAAGCAAAAGATAGACAACCTCCTCTCCCCTATCGTCCGCTCTAAAAAAATATTGTTAACCACAGCGCAAAAGATATGGTTAACCTTCTATTTTTCATGTTACATTAGCTGTAGTTCCCTATAAGAGAGGCGGATTCCATATCTATGTACCGTAATTTAAATTTATCGGTCAAGTTAATTTTTATGTTAAGTCTAGTGCTGGTCATTGTATTCGGCCTATATGGAACCATCAATCTAAACACCTTAAAAAAAACGAGCATAGAAAAAGCGGAAATCGAAGCCCACAGCGCTGGGAAAGCTTATGCTGAGCTCATCTCCAGCACTATGCACGGCTACGAATCAACCTTGACGACGATGTCCGAAACGCTGCTTAGCGCAAGACATAAAATGAACCGGGAAGACGCTACTCTTTTGCTTGAAAGCGTGTTGGAGGAAAATTCAAGCGCTTACGGCATGTTCACTCTATGGGAGCCAAACGCCTTTGACGAAAAGGATGCGGAATACGCGGGGAGCAGCGGCGACCCTACCGGGCGCTTCAATGCCTATGTGCTGCGCGAAGGAAACATGATCAAACGGGACCGTCTCGTTCAATATGATAAAGAAGGTACAGGGGATTATTACCTGATCGCCAAAAAAACATTAAGAATGCAGTATATGGAGCCCATGCTTTATGACGATGGCGTAAACAAAATTATGAAGTCGACTATTGTAATGCCTATTTTGGATGATTCGGGCCAATTGCTTGGCATTGTCGGCTTTTTCTTGACGCTGGACAGCCTTCAGGAAGCGGCCGCGGAATATAAGCCACTAGGCGGCTACGTCGCCTTAATTACGGAATCCGGCACGTATTTGTCCAACCCGACCGACCCCGATTCCATCGGGCTGCCTTTTGGCGACAACCCGGAAAAGCTGGTCCTTTGGCAAAAACTGATCGACGAGAAGCAAATGGACGGTTATACGCTCAATTCCAAAGGAAAACGGGTGATGCGGACGTTTGATGCCATCAATTTGCCGGGATCGGAGCAAGTTTGGTATGCCCAAACAGCGGTAGAGGAAAGCCGCATTCTGGAAGACTATGCAAGCAGCAGACAAGCTACTCTTGCATTGACAGCGATTGCAATGGTTCTTCTGGGCGTTGTCGTTTATTTTATGGTGCGGCAAATGATCGTTAAGCCCGTTCAATCGCTGATGGGCGTCATGAAGCAAATGGCTGGTGGCGATTTAACAGGGCAGCTGAGAATACGCTCCAATGACGAAATCGGGCAAATGAGCGGTGCCTATAACTCCATGTCCGTTAAGCTTAGAGAGATGTTCAAGCTCGTATCGGAACTTGCCGTTGCCGTAGGAAAAACGTCGCAGCAGCTAACGGCGGGCTCCTCCGAGGCCAGCAAAGCATCCAAAAAAATAGCGGAGTCCATCCGGCTTGTCGCCAGCGGGGCGGAATCTCAAAACCGGACTTCCGAGGATACATCCCAGGCCATTCAGGAAATGGCGAGCGGCGTCATGAGCATCTCGGAATCAAGCGCAGATGCAACGGCCTCAGCGGAGCAGGTTGCTATCCAAACGAGACAAGGAAACGAGCGGATACAGGAAGCAGTGGAAAAGATGGGTTCCATCCACCGCACCGCTGCAAATACCGAAACCGCTCTGCACCAGCTTATGGTCAAATCGGAAGATATCGAAGAAGCGATCGCACTTATTGCGCAAATTAGCGTACAAACGAACTTGCTTGCTCTAAACGCCGCAATTGAAGCCTCTAGAGCCGGAGAACACGGAAGAGGCTTTGCCGTTGTGGCGAGCGAAATTAGAAAGCTTGCCGAAATTGCCAAAACGTCCACAGCAAAGATTGCAACCGTTTTGCAAGAAATTCAAACCGACACGAGACGGGTAGAAACCGCCTTAAAAAAAGGGGTCGGCGAAATCGCCGTCGGCGTGTCGCTTGTCGGTGAAGGCGGCATGCTGTTTACGTCCATCTTGCGCGAAATGGAGCGAGTCAACGGACAGCTTCAAGCCGTCTCGAGCGCCACCCAGCAAATGACGGCCAGCACAGAGGAAATATCGGCCACCATGATTTATCAATCCGGGCTCGCCGATACGGCCTCCGCCGAATCGGCACGTGTCGCCGGCGCCGCAGCCATACAGCTGGCCACCATGGAACAAATTTCGGAAGCTGCTGCTTCGCTTGATGGTATGGTGCAGGAGCTGCTGGACAATTTGTCACGCTTTAAAATTTAACCGCTTGATCATTTGCAGCTTTACTCTATTCGCACCGTGAAAACCAACTGCTCATTGTTTACAGCACGATCATACTCCGGGTCGGTAAAATCCGGCCCTTTACTTCCAAGTCCATTTCGCTGCCCCCTTTTCTATTGCCCTCTTTTCCCTCCTATTCCTGTCATTAAAAAGTTAACGTTTCCATCCGCCCGCCTTTCTTGACATTGCCCTTCCTATCCCCTAAAATTGATCCCGCCAAGCGATAGACGCAGGCGTCTCATTACCTAAAAAGTGAATTAAATAGCCGGAGGCGATCACATGAATTCTTTTCAATTTCATAATCCTACCCGCATCCTATTTGGCGTGGGTGCCGCAGACCGCATTGGCGAGCATGCTTCGTCTTATGGAAAAACCGTCCTGCTTACGTATGGCGGAGGCAGCATCAAACGTACCGGTCTGTATGACCGAACCGTCAAACAGCTGCAAGAGGCCGGTATTACCGTATATGAACTGCCGGACATCGAGCCAAATCCAAGGCTGACCACCGTCAAAAAAGGAATACAGATTTGCCGCGACAAAAGCGTCGATCTTATTCTCGCCGTAGGCGGCGGAAGCGTCATCGACGCCTCCAAAGCAATTGCCGCAGGCGCTCTTTACGATGGAGACGTTTGGGATTTCTTTACGTATAAAAGCTCGATTCAGGCCGCCTTGCCCATTGGGACGGTGCTCACTTTGGCCGCTACGGGATCAGAGATGAACGGCAATACCGTCGTCACCAACTGGGAAGAGAAGCTGAAACGAGGCAGCGGCAGCTCTCATCTGTTCCCGAAATTTTCGATTCTCGACCCGTCCCTCACTTATACGGTTCCAAGCAACCATACCGTTTACGGCTCGATCGACATCATGTCCCATGTTTTCGAGCAATATTTCAGCCTGACGGAAAACACGCCGCTGCAGGAAAGATTTTGCGAATCGATTTTGCAAACGGTCGTTGAAAATGTAGAGCCGGCGCTTGCCGACCCGAACGATGCCGCAGCCCGCGCAAACTTAATGTGGTGCGGCACGATGGCGCTGAACGGCGGGCAAATCAGTCTTGGCATGGAAAATGATTGGGCGACTCACGGCATCGAGCATGAAGTCAGCGCCATCTACGATATTCCGCACGGGGCGGGACTTGCCGTCATTTACCCCAATTGGATGCGCTATGTTTACAAAGAAAGAATCGACCGGTTCGCACAATTCGCAGTTCGCGTATGGGGAATCGATCCTTCCGGCAAATCGGACGACGAAGTTGCCCTAGCTGGCATTGAGGCGACACGCGATTTCTTCAACCGGATTGGAGCAGAATCCAGACTTGCCGAGTTTGGCATTGGCGAGGAAAATCTGGACCGGATGGCGGAAGAAGCGGTACGTTACGGTGCCATCGGATCATTTAAAGAGCTGAAAAAAGAGGATGTCCGCGAAATATTGCGAATGTCTCTATAGATGCATAATAGAGAGGAGCAGAAACGATGACAAAAGCATTAACCGAAAGCACTGTGCTTAGCAATGGAATTCATATGCCTTGGTTCGGGCTTGGCGTATGGCAAGTTAAAAATGATGGCGAAGCGGAAAATACGGTACGGACAGCGCTTGAGGAAGGCTACCGCAGTATCGATACGGCTGCCATCTACCAAAATGAAACGGGCGTCGGCGCGGGAATTCGCGCCAGCGGCATCGCTCGTGAACAAATTTTTGTTACGACGAAAATTTGGAATGCCGATCAAGGCTATGAATCGTCGCTTGCCGCTTTCGAAGGGAGCCTT
Source organism: Paenibacillus sp. GCM10027627 (assembly GCF_042675505.1). Taxonomy (NCBI): domain Bacteria; kingdom Bacillati; phylum Bacillota; class Bacilli; order Caryophanales; family Paenibacillaceae; genus Paenibacillus; species Paenibacillus sp. GCM10027627. Next base: position 280,462 of record NZ_JBHTHB010000001.1, on the reverse strand, counting down.
GCGAAGCTGGAAACCGATTATGTCGACCTGCTGCTCATCCACTGGCCTGTCAAAGAGAAATACAAAGAGACTTGGCGCGCGCTTGAGAAAATATACAGCGACGGCAAAGCTCGCGCTATTGGAGTAAGCAATTTTCAAATTCACCATCTCCAAGATTTGATCGCAACAAGCGAAATCGTTCCAATGGTGAACCAAGTGGAATACCATCCTCTGCTCACCCAGGAGGATCTGCTTTCCTTCTGCCGGGACAACGGCATTCAGCTAATGGCATGGAGTCCGCTCATGCAAGGAAATTTGGACAATCGCTTGTTGGCCGAAATCGGAGCGAAATACGGAAAATCTCCTGCTCAAGTGGTCCTTCGTTGGGATTTGCACAATGGCGTCGTCACCATTCCAAAATCGACGAACGCTGCCCGGATTAAAGAAAATGCGGCCATTTTCGATTTTGCGCTGACGGATGATGAAATTGCCCAAATTTCGGCGCTTAACGAGAATCGCCGGTTTGGTCCGGACCCCGACAACTTCAACTTTTAAATTGCCTGTTCAAAAACGTTGCAACACTATAAAGGCGGCCCGGAGCCTGTTGGCTCTTGGGTCGCCCTTTTTTGCAAAGTTGACCTCCGCATATATTATAATCATTCATATTTTCCAGTTATTTACTTCATAAAAATTTCACACTCTGCAAATGATTTGCTATTGTTGGCAAACAAGCTTGCGACCCGGAACCGCATTCCATCGTCTATTGTGTATGTCCATATTTTTTCAGAAAAGATAAAGAATATGCGACAAAGGAATCCCGGCCTTGTTTGTCGAAGAATATGCAGAAGTCTTTTCGCAAAGGGGGAGTGCCATGAATATGAAATCAAAAGCCCGTCTGGCTGGTCTCATTGACAGCCCGGAATGGACAAAGGAGATGGAAAACTATCGTACATTATTAGAACGCGAGGCGTCCCTGCCTCTACCGGGTGAAATGCTTATGGCCTATGCCAAAGAACTGCCCGACAAAGAGAAGCTGGCGATAGCGCTAGCTCTGGAATTCCCTTTTGCCAAAAGAGAGTTGCGGAAATGGCCTGACATGCTGTTTGTCAAAATGCTTCGCACCGCCCTGCAGCAATCCCAAAGGGATGCGGCAATCAAACGGCGCCTTACGTATGCCATCCTCGTTACGCTCACAACCCCTATCGACGAGTCACTATCTATGGAAACGCTATTGGAGGAGCATGATGAACGCATCCGGTCTAGCGGTTATTGGCTCCACTACTGGTCCTTTTTCTTCCATCAAGACAAAGCGCAAAACAATGAATTATGGCTTAAGGAGATCAAACGTTTGGAAAGCTTAAAATCCCATAACGCCAAAGAGCCTTTGCCGCGTTCCCCGTCTTCCGAACCGTCCGGCAGCATGCCCGAATTAATGGAACCCGATAAATTCGAGAAAAAATTGAAATTGATTGAGGGACTGTACAAAAAAGAAAGCTCGGCTAGACAGCGTCTGGAACATGAACTCGCTCAAAAGGACAAGCTGCTGCGAATGAAGACGAAAGAGCTGGAACAATTCGAGAACGAGCTGGATCGTTTGCGGGAAGAAGTGGATCAATCAGATGCAAAGGCGGATCAGGCGGAACAAGCAAGGCAAGCCCGTGAGCGCAGATGGAAGCTGGAGCAGGCAAGCTGGCTTGAGGAGCGCAACTCCTTTATGGAGCATATGCGTTCGCTTAACGTCCAGGTGAGTCAGCTGGAGCGCAAAACCGAGCAGCAAAAAAAGGAATTGGATATGCAGGAAAAAAACAAAACGAACTTGCGGCAAGAAATCGGAGATATGAAAAATCAGCTGTTCAGCACCGATTTAATGGCATCGAAATTGACTGAAAGCGTAGAGCTGGAAGTGGCCGAGATGAGCCAAACGATGACATTGGCAAGAGCAAGCTCAAGCAGAGCCGGGTCTGGCCATGAATTTGCCGTCACTCGCGCTCGCATCCGCAAGGCGCTCGACTTGCTTGATGCGCTGGAACATTACCGACAAGACGACGCTGAGCTTATACCGGGGGCAGCGCCCGTTGTTGCTTATTCAAACGCCGGAGCACATGCCGATTCTTCTTACGACGCCATGCAGACGGCAAAGCAGCTGCCCGATCTCCCTCTTCCAAACGCAGCTCCCGATGCTGCCTCACGTCTGGACACCGAACCTTCGGCTCCGGCATTATACGGAACTTTTTACCGTCGGGATCACGGGGGATACATCAAGCTTGAGAACGGCGAAACCTTCAACATTACAGAGTCGCTTGTTCATCATCACGAGCTTCAGCATGAGGCGGAACTGCTGTGCACTCCCGCAGGAAAGCAGCAGCCTGGTAAACCGTTTATTTACGACTTGCAGCTTCTTTTCCAAGGCGACGACGCCTTCTCCCCCGTTCAGCAATTGGATGGCTATATCGAGATGGGTGACGGCCCCTTATGGTTTTGCGTAGATATGAACGATTCCACCCAGCGTTACCAAGTGCATCACAAAGATGTGGAAATTCAGAAGCCGTCACACGGCGATCCTTGCAGCTTTAATGTGTTTGAAGGCGGCCATATAGCGCGAATTACGAAGCTTTACCGGCTTCAAGGCAACGAAGCCAAAACGCTTGCGGACAAAAACGTCCATCCTGCACAATTGGATACGGCATCGCAAAAAAGAAGCAAAGAAAAACGGAGCGCCGCCCTGCCGAAAACAAGGATGCAGCCCTTTTTGCAAAACTGCGTCATTACGATCGTTGGCGGACTTCGCAAATGGTTCGAAGACGTTGTCATGGAAAGCGGCGCCGAATTGGCGCATGACAGCGGAGACCATCCTGAACGAATAACGGCTGATCTTCGCCGGTCGCAAGCACTCTTTTTACTTATTTCCTCCACCTCCCACCGCGCTACATGGGAAGGAATTGATATCGCAAAGGCACACGGAATCCCTCATTTTATTATTCAAGGGTCCAAATCCAACCTGAGATCGCTGCTATGGGAAAACCGGGAACTGATTTTAAAAGCGAACCGGTAGACGGGCCAAAAAACAGCTCCTACCGGTCGCAATTATATAACGCCGATATCAAAAAGAGCAGGCCGTCTCATTCGAATGATTGGCCTACCCTTTATAACCATATCCCTGCTTCAATTTCTCAAAGGGCCGGATTGCCTTCCGGCTATATTGAATAGAAAAAGAAACGGCGATCGCCGAAGTGGAGAGAAAAAAAGTAGTGGCATATGTCAAAAAAGCCTTGCCAGCCGCGTCCAAAGCGGGGAAGCAAGGCTTTTTCTATTGTCCGATCGCTTTAAAGCGGCAGCCATTTTAAAAAGGCTCTAATTTGCTCATCCCAATAAGCCCAGTTATGGTCCCCTGGTCCTTCCTCGTACGTCAATTCACGTCCCAAATCGCGGCATGTTTCCCGGAATGTTAAATTGCCTTCATATAAGAAGTCGGACGTGCCGCAGCTTTGATACAAAAGCGGCTTCGCTTCATCCCGGCCAGCTTCGCGGGCAAGCAGCTGGAGCAAATCGTCTCCTGTGCCTGCGACGTTTCTGCCTCCATAAATAAGCTGAAATGCACGCTTTAAATGTTCATAAGCTTGAAATTCTTTTGTATGGGAAACGATATCCAACGCACCTGAAAAGCTGCCCGCCGCCGCAAATCTGTCCGGATAAGAGAGCGCCCATTTGAAAGCGCCATACCCGCCCATCGAAAGCCCTGCGACAAAATTGTCTTCCCTTGCCTCCGATAATGGAAAGAAAGAACGGGCGACCGCCGGCAGCTCCTCCGTCAGAAAAGTCCAGTAGCGTCCACCCTGCTCCATATCGGTGTAAAAACTATGATGGCAATTGGGCATAACGACCGCAATACCGAGCTCTGCAACATATCGTTCGATAGGAGTATGTCTTGTCCAAATGGTGTGATCGTCCGAAAATCCGTGAAGCAAATATAACGTTTTATGCTTTTGTGCAAGGCCCACTCGTCCGTCAATGCCGATTTGACTTCCCGACTGCTGTGGAAGAATGACCGTCATGGCCGTACTCATGGATAAAGTTTCTGAATAAAACTGACAAGTAATAAGCGCCATTTCCGACCTCCTGAAGCCCGTTTTTTTACTTTCCTATGTAATGTAGCACAACATTAATTTTTTTTCATGTAATTCTCATAATTGCATTTTGGCGGCTCATAATGCTAGGTTTTCGTTCTCATTCGCAAAAAGTGGCCTTTTTTTCTTGTGCTATAGTGTATTCATAACATAACGCAACGAGAAGGGATTATCTGACATCATGAGAATACATAACCTGCTAAAGTCCATTATTAAAATTGGAACATGCGGCGCAATCGCTTGGTCGGCGATTACGTTCGGCGCGGCGACAGAGCAAGCTCATGCCGCTACCCCGACCTCCATCAAATTGATCGATACGAGCAAATCGTTTATGGGAACACCTTACCAATACGGCGCAACACCGGGAAATACAAACTCTTTTGATTGCTCGTCCTTTACCCAATATATTTTTAAAAGCTATAAAGTATGGCTTCCCCGCACTTCCGGAGGTCAGGCCAGCATGGGCAAAAAAGTGGACAAAGGCTCCCTCAGCATGGGCGACCTTGTATTTTTTAATACAAATGGAAAATCCATCAGCCATGTCGCCATTTATGCCGGCAATAACAAAATCGTACACAGCTCCAGTTCGCAAGGCGTTACAGTCAGCGATATGAACTCGAAATATTGGAAAAGCAAATTTGTAACTGCACGCCGCGTCTTGTAATCATGGCCCCGTTAGCAAAAGGGCAGCATCGGGAGGGTTCCCCGGCGCTGCCCGTTTTTTATTGGATTTCAATTTTAAACCAACCGTCCCCGCGCCCTTCCCGGTAACGGCTCGTTTTCCGTTTTCCTGCAATGCCTTTTAGGCCAAGCTGTTCCGCAAGATGAAAAAGATGAATTCCTTCCCGTTCAACAAAACCCATCTTTTTAAAATAATAATTGTCCTCCAGCAAGGAATGGAGTACTTCTTTTCTTTCAAATAGAGGCCGCCCTCGCCAATCTTCCCCGTTCCATTGCAGCAGGTCGAATGGATAATAAATGACCGGCATTTCTTTTTTGGCATCCCGAATTTGGGGCACATGATTCATGCGAAACCGCTGCTGCAGCAAATCAAAATCCGGCTTTCCCGTAATCGGGCTCAAGCAGGCGACTTCACCGTCAAGTACAAGGTCGCCGGGGATACGAATCGGTACCGTATGTAATTCCGGGTACTTCCGAGTAACTTCGTTTCCATAACGTGTAAACAAACGAACCTTGCCGCCCTCTAAAGAAAGCTGAAGCCGATGTCCGTCAATTAGCGGCTCGAATATAAACTTATTATCGTCAAAAGGCTTTACCGTCTCGGACGGTAGCATAGGCGGTATAAACATTTTCTCTCCCCCCGTACCCATCTTAGCACGGAATGATTCCGATTTTATCCGGTAAATGCAGGAGCAATTAGCGAATAATTCAATGCCCGTCTACGCATAATAGCGACAAGCGAATACTTTCGAAGTATGTTTTGCTGCGCAAAACGAGCGAATGCTTACGATGTATGTTTTGCTGCGCAAAACATTTGAGGAGGAACAAAAATGGCAAACAACCGAAACGGACGGCTGCTCGTGCCTGAAGCAAGGGCCGCGCTGGAGCAGTTGAAATACGAAGTAGCGGCGGAGCTTGGCATTCAGCTGCCGCAAGACGGCTATTATGGCCATATGACTACCCGCGATATGGGCTCCATCGGCGGCTACATTACTCGCCGACTAGTCCAAATCGCCGAGCAGCAGCTGGCGGGAAGCCGCTGGTCATAGCACAGCAGAGAGGGCGCCGCAGCGCTCTCTTTTGCTTTTATCCTTTCTTTTGTGCGCAAAAATCGGTAAAATGGGATATAGTTGTCCTTGCTACATAACATCTTCCCACTTCATTTTATAAGAGAAAGGAATATCCCAAATATGATTATCCAACCAAAAACGCGCGGCTTTATTTGTACAACCTCTCATCCAGACGGCTGTGCCAGCCAAGTTCAGCGGCAAATCGATTATGTAAAAGGCCAGCCTGCCATTACAGGCCCTCGCAATGTGCTCGTAGTAGGAGCTTCCACCGGCTACGGCCTCGCTTCCCGCATCGTATCGTCTTTTGCGGCTGGCGCCAACACGGTCGGCGTCTATTTTGACAAAGCTGCGGAAGGAGCGCGTACGGCATCAGCAGGCTGGTACAATTCAGCAGCGTTTGAAAAGGCGGCTGATGCAGCCGGAGTTAAATCGTTCAGCATCGTGGGCGATGCGTTCTCCGACGAAATTAAAGCGAAAACAATCGACCTTATTTCCACTGAGCTAGGAAAGATCGATCTTGTTGTATACAGCGTCGCTTCCCCGCGCCGCACCCATCCTAAGACGGGTGAAGTATTCTCCTCCGTTATTAAGCCGCTTGGCGGCACGTATAAGAACAAAACGGTCAACTTCCACAGCGGCGAAGTAACTGAAGCAACGATCGAGCCAGCTACGGAAGACGAACTGCGTCAGACGATTGCCGTTATGGGCGGCGAAGACTGGCAAATGTGGATCGACGAGTTGCAAAAGGCGGGAGTACTGGCTGACAATGCCACAACGGTTGCCTACTCTTATATCGGGCCGGAAATTACTCATGCGGTATACCGCGAAGGAACGATTGGCGCCGCCAAAAACGATCTGGAAGCAACCGCAAAGCGTCTGCACAACCAGCTCAGCGACAAAGGCGGACGAGCTTACGTGTCTGTCAACAAAGCGCTTGTGACACAATCCAGCTCCGCTATTCCAGTTGTGCCGCTTTACATTTCGGCACTGTATAAAGTGATGAAAGAAAAAGGCATTCACGAAGGCTGCATCGAGCAAATGTATCGTCTTTTTTCCGAAAGACTGTATGGCGGCGGAGAAACGCTGCTTGACGAAAAAGGCCTCATTCGGGTAGACGACTGGGAAATGCGCCCCGAAATTCAAGAAGCAGTGACGAAGCTATGGGAAGAGCTGACTACGGAAAATGTATATGAACTTTCCGACCTGGAAGGCTACCGCCGCGAGTTTTTCCAACTGTTCGGCTTTGAAACGGACGGCATCGACTACGAAGCGGACGTCAATGCCGACGTAGCGATCCCTAACTTGCGATAATGGAATACGAAGCGCCGGAATGGATGGGCAACGATCCTTTTCGGCGCTTTACCGGGTTAATACGAGTAAAGAGACATTTATGGAGGACATTATGCCAACAACAATTAAAGTTTTTTCCGGTTCATCCAACGAAACGCTTGCCAAAAACGTATGCGAGCAGTTGAACATGCCCCTTGGAAAGTCGGCTATTTCCCGCCTGCAAAGCGGAGAAATCCATGTTTCCTATGAGGAGTCGCTGCGTAATTGCGACGTCTTTCTGGTACAGTCGTTGTCCCATCCCGTCAACGAGCATTTGGTGGAGCTGCTTGTCATGATTGACGCCGCCAAACGCGCATCCGCCAAATCGATCAACATTATTATGCCGTATTACGGTTATGCCCGCCAAGAGCGCAAGTCCGCTCCGCGTGAGCCTATTTCCGCCAAAATGGTAGCCGATGTGCTGACGACGGTTGGCGCAGACCGGATCGTTACGGTCGATTTGCATGCCGATCCTATCCAAGGCTTTTTCAAAATTACAGTCGATCATCTAACCGCGTTGGATATGATTATCGATTATTTGCGCGCTAAAGAGATTAAAAATCCCGTCGTCGTATCTCCCGATGCCGGGCGCGCGACAACGGCCGAGAAGCTTGCGGGCTTGCTCGATTGCCCATTCGCGATTATGATCAAAAACCGCTCCGCGCACAATCAGTCTGAAATTACCCATGTCATCGGCGAAGTAGAGGGAATGACCCCGATTATTATCGAGGATTTAATCGATACCGGCGGCACCATCATCAACGTAGTAGAAGCTTTGAAAAAAAGAGGAGCGGAAGACGCCTTTATTTGCGCAACGCACGGTCTATTTTCCGAAAATGCGGTTGAAAGGTTGAACCATCCGAACATTCAGGAAGTGGTTATTACCGACACGATCGCCTTAAGCGGTGAGCGTCCAGACAAGTTTATTGTGCTTCCTATGTCGCCTCTTCTTGGTACGGCCATTAAAATTATTACAGAGGGCGGCTCAATCGCCACTTTGTTTAAATCGGAATAGTTGCTCTGATCAACAGAAAGAGCCCGAACCGCGGCAGATTCATTCTGCTCCCGTTCGGGCTCTTTTTAGAGGAAACGCTCTGTCAGCCGGGGCGAGCGAGCGCCCTAAATGACCACCCGCCTCCGTTCTTCTGCGGAACGAAGACAAGCTTCAAGCGCCTTCATATTGGAAACCGAATCAGTTGCGCCCCCAGGCAAAGGCTCTAGCCCGGCTACAGCTCGGTAAAGTCTATCCGCCTGTTCCGTATAAGAGTTGACATGAGGAACTTGGATCTCCCTCCGCTCTCCCCTTGCCTGTACAAAGAAGTTCGCGCTGCCGGGCTCATTCGTGACGTAAGCGGAAGGCACCTCGATTATCCCTTCCGATCCAAGCACCTCAAGCGGATTCCGGAACGCCGCCCACATTCCGCAATCGAACGTGAGCGAAACGCCGCCTGCAAACTCCATTAGGCCGGAGGCCATCATATCGACATCTCCATGCTCCGGGGAAAAAACGGCTTGCACCGTCACCGCTTCCGGCTCTTTGCCAAGCAGCAGCCTCGCGGCATGAACCGGATAACAGCCTACGTCATAAATAGAGCCGCCTCCCCACTCTTTGCGGCATCGGACATTCGTTTTATCCTCAGCATTATTAAACGTAAAAGAGCTGCGGATGGCGCGCAACTCGCCGATTTCGCCTGAATCGATGATGCCTCGTATCCGTTCATATCGGGGATGACAGCGGTACATAAATGCTTCCATCAACACGACGCCGGCTTTGGCGCATGCCTCCTCCATCTCCGCCGCTTCTTTGGCGTTCAAGGCAATAGGTTTTTCGCATAACACATGTTTGCCGGCTTCGGCAGCCCGAATCGTCCATTCATAATGCAGATGATTTGGCAAAGGGATATAAACAACGTCTATAGAAGGATCGGCCAGCAGCTCCTCATAGCTCCCATAAGATTGCGGAATCGAATGTTCTTTCGCCGCGTGAGCCGCTTTTTCGCTATTCCGGCTGGCAATGGCCGTCACTTCGTTCCAAGCGGACTCCTGCACCCCGGGAATAACCGATTTTAACGCAATGCCCGCACAGCCTAAAATGCCCCACTTCAATTTGTTTGCGTTCATGTTTGCAGCTCCTTGTTATGTACTAGCCATCTTAAAGCGATTATAGTCCCACAGCCGACAAATGAAAATAGGGCCAGACTAAAGAAAATCCCTCCCCATCATTGCTGCGGGAAAGGATTTCAATTAGTCCTATGGCGCGGATGTCTATTCTAAATAGCGTTTGATATGCTCCGCTTCCAGCTTTAAGCCTTCCGCGAGTCCGATCTTTGGAGTATACCGAAGAAGCCTTTCCGCTTTTGTTATATCAGCCCAAGTATGCATAGGCTCGCCTTTGAGAGAGCCGACTCGAACAATGTAGGCCCGTTTTCCCGTTATGCCTTCCAAAAGTTTGATCACTTCCTTAATAGAAGCCCGCTCTTTGCCGCCGATATTGATCGTCTCCCCAATAACTCCATCGGCTTCGGCCACTGCGGCCGTTGCAGCCGCACAATCCGCAATGTATGTGAAATCTCGGGATTGCTGACCGTCGCCATACAAGGTAAGCGGCCGCCCTCCTTCGATTTGCTTAATAAAACGGTGAAAAGCCATGTCCGATCGCTGTCTTGGGCCATATACGGTAAAAAAGCGCAAAATGACGATAGGCACACCCTCGTTCTTCCAATATACACGGCACAAATGCTCGCCGGTCAGCTTCGTCACCCCATATGGAGAAAGCGGGGATGGCCAAGCATATTCAGAAACCATCCCTCTTTTTTCTCCATACACGGAAGAGGTGGAGGCGAACACAAACTTTTTCAGCTGTTTTCCTTTGCACGCTTCAAGCAACCGCTGAGTAGCGGCGATATTATTCCGCTCGTAATGCTGAAAGTCAGCTCCCCAGCTATTGCGAACGCCGGGAATACCGGCCAAGTGATAGACGATGTCTACCCCTTCCAGCGCTTGCTCCCAGTCGATGTCAAGCAAATTGTCTTGCCGGAACGAAAACCGGGGATGGCCCTCCAGGCTTCCCAAATTTCTTGTTCCGATCACGCTCAGCTCTTCTCTGATCAACGCATCTACGCCTATGACCCAAACCTCGTCTTTTTGCAGCAGCGCCTCGCATAAATGCGAGCCAATAAAACCGGCCGCGCCGGTCACCAATATTTTCAAGGTCGCCCCACCCCTATATAATGCAATCCAGCCCGTTCGACCGCAGCTTTATCCAAGACGTTTCGGCCGTCCATGACGACAGCGCCTCCAAGCGCTCCTTTGACCTCATTCCAGTTGGCTTCCACAAACTGCTTCCATCCCGTAGCGACAACTAAAGCATCCGCCTGCTCCAACGCTTCCACCATCGTAGCCGCCCACTCCACTCCGGCCACTGGCGGCGATACGAGCGGGTCGTACGCCGATACTTGACATCCTGCGGCCGCAAGCTTCTCCATTAACGCTAACGCTTGAGAATAGCGGATATCGTCCGTATTTTCTTTAAAGGTCGCCCCCCATACGGCGATTCGTTTCCCTGAATCAAGCGCGCCTATATGTTCCTCAAGCTTAAGGACATAAGCGTCCAGCTGTGATTCGTTTACGGCCGCTACCGTTCCCAGCAAGGTGAACGGTCTATCCTTTGCCGCTGCGGCTGCGATAAGTGCATTTACGTCTTTGGGCAGGCAAGAACCGCCGTAGCCAATTCCCGCTTGAAGAAATTTGCCGCCGATCCGGCTATCCAGCCCGATGCCGAAAGCCACCTTCGTAATGTCGGCTCCATAAGCGTCGCAAACTCTTGCCAGCTCGTTTACAAACGAAATTTTGGTTGCCAAAAAAGCATTGGAGCCGTATTTGATCAACTCCGCTTCCGCCCTTCCCGTCACCACAATATCCGTCTCTATTCCTTCATAAAGAGACTTCACTCGTTCGGCTGCCGCGGCGCTTTTGGTCCCGATTACCATCCGGTCAGGATGAAGCGTGTCATAAAGGGCCGTGCCTTCCCTTAAAAATTCAGGGTTAGATACAACGTCAAATAGATCAGGGGGGCATCCTTGTTGAAGCAAAAAGGTTTCCGCCCAATCTCCCGTTCCGGGCGGGACGGTGCTTTTCATAATGATCGTTTTGTGGGTGTGCAAAACAGTCGCAATCGTTTGCAGCACACTTTTTACAAAAATAAGGTCGGCGGTCCCATCCGGAGCTGATGGCGTTCCTACCGCAATCATAATGGCCTCGGACTCTTCCATCGCCTCCGAAACATCGGCACGGAAATACAAAGTGCCACGCTTGCGGTTGCGCTGGATCATTTCGTCCAAACCCGGCTCGTAAATCGGAACAATGCCGCCGTTCAAGCTTTCTATTTTCCCCTCATCGCGATCGACGCAAGAGACCGTAGCCCCAAGTTCAGCCAGCACAGCCGCTGTGGTCAAACCCACATACCCTGCGCCTACTATACAAATGTTCATAAAGCTGCATCCTCTCTGCGCAACTTTTTTTGCGTTACGACATCATGTGCTGCCAAAGAGGAAAGGGCGACGGCGTTTATCGCATTTTCTTTACAAAACTTTTGTGATTCGGGCGGAAAGCCCGTTTTCCGCATAGACAGGCTTCGATTCCATCGCAAGGCATATACTGTTGCTAAATGAAGAAACCGAATAAGAGGTGATGCCATTGATTCATAAAGCAATCATACCCGCCGCCGGATATGGCGTCCGCAATTTGCCTGTCACCAAAGCGATTCCAAAAGAGATGTTTCCTATTCACGGTCGGCCGACCATTGATTATATCGTGGAGGAAGCGCTGCTCGCCGGCATTCATGAAATATTGATTGTTTTGTCACGCTCCAAATCTAGCATTATGAACTATTTTGACCGCTCCATCGAGCTTGAATGGTTTCTGGCTGCCAGAGGCAAGGAACACCTCATCCCGGCCATAGCTCCGCCGAAAGCTCGCATTCATTATATTAGACAGCACGAAGCGCTAGGTCTCGGACATGCCGTTTTGCAAGGGAAAAGCTTTGCGCAGGGAGATCCGTTTGCCGTACTTCTTCCGGACCAAGTCAGCTTAAGCCGAAAATCGATGCTAAGTCCATTAATCCGCAACAGCCTGCTGCATTCCGCCTCCGTACTCGGGTTGCAAACAGTTCCGGCATCTATGCTTAAACAATATGGGGTGGTTGCTGCCCAAAGGATATCAAACCGGGTTCACCATATTTCGGGCATTGTTGAAAAACCGGCTGCCGATCCGCCTTCCAATCTAGCGATTATGGGCAGATATATATTGCAACCTTCCATTTTCGACGCGCTAGAGGATACCGTTCCCGGCATCGGAGGAGAAATCCAGCTAACGGATGCGTTGGTTCGGATCTGCTCTACCTCTCCTATGATCGGCTACGAATTTAAAGAAAAATGGTACGACACCAGCTTAGAGCGTGATTATTTAAGAGTTCAACAAAAGGCAAACGAAATGCGGAGACGAGATTTAAACAAAAAACAAGCGGGGAACAATAGAGGTTAATACAATGAACAGGATTCTGGCCGGCCGAAACCGGCTGCATCCTGTTTGTGGCCGTTTGACCTGCCTACGCCGCTACAATTACAATGAGAAATAAAACTGGTTCAAACGAGGAGAGTATCTATGTACATAAAACAAGCCTCAACAACCGTTTTAATCGGAACTTTGCTTCTTTTTCTAGCCCTCGCCATTCTGACCGGATGCGGTCAAAGCGGTGATAAAGCCTCCCCTGCTCCGTCTGCGATCGTAAGCAGCCCGGACAACGGGCAGCATTCACCCGCTCCTAGCTCCAAGGCAAGCCCGCCTAACGAAACTCACACCGATGATCCCATAAAAACAAAAATAAATGAAATGACTTTGGATGAAAAAATAGGGCAGCTGTTTATCGTTGGCCTGGACGGAACAACGATGGACGCAGAAGCTGCGGGAATGATTAAGCAGTACAAAGTGGGCGGATTTATTTTATTTAAGCCCAATATTGAAAATGCCGACCAGACGCTTTCCTTGTTAAATGAGCTAAAGTCCCAAAATGATGCCAATCCCGTACCGCTGTGGCTTAGTGTCGATCAAGAAGGCGGCCGGGTCGCCAGGCTATCTCCTGAATTTGCTAAGCTTCCTACTGCTGCCGCAGTCGGAGAGATGGGCAGCGCCAGCTATACTTACGGGATCGGACAAGCTCTTGGAGCCCAGCTAAGCGCACTCGGCTTCAACATGAACTATGCGCCCGTTCTTGATATTAACAGCAATCCGAACAATCCCGTTATCGGAGACCGTTCCTTTGGCACTACACCCCAAGCAGTCAAACTTCACGGAATGGAAATGATGAAAGGGATTAATTCGCAAGGGGTTGCCGCTGTAGCGAAACATTTTCCTGGCCATGGAGATACGTCAGTCGATTCCCATTATGACTTGCCCGTTGTCAACAAAACGCTTGCGCAGCTGAAGCCATTTGAGCTCATTCCATTTGAAGAAGCGATTAGCCAAGGGGCCGATGCCATTATGGTTGCTCATTTGCTCATGCTTGAGCTGGACAAAGACTTTCCTTCCTCCATTTCTAAAAAGGTGATTGGCGGTTTGCTTAGAGAGGAACTGGGGTATGACGGCGTCGTCATAACGGATGATCTGACTATGGGAGGCATCTTGGACGGCTATTGGATTGGAGAAGCCGTAGTAGCGGCAGTGCAGGCCGGAAGTGACCTCATGCTGATCGGGCATGACGACAACCTTCAGCTTGAAGCGTTGAATGCGCTGCGACATGCCGTAGAGTCGGGAAAGATTAGCGAAGATAGGCTCGATCAGAGCCTCCATCGCATTTTAACATTAAAGCAAAAATATAATCTGAAGGACGAACCTATACAAACAATAGATGTCGATGCGATCAACAAAAGGGTACAAAACGCGCTAGAAGCCAGGCCATAACGGCCTGGCTTCCCGCATGATTAACCAATGAGCACTTTCTCTTCCGGGTATCCGATCTTGCTGTCGCGCTTCCGGCTGGCAAGTGCAAACGCTAGAGTAAGCGGTCCCAGTCTGCCTGCAAACATAGTAAAAATAATTAGCAGCTTTCCTGCCGAAGAAAGCTCCGGCGTCAAGTTAAGCGTTAAACCGACCGTCGCAAATGCCGACGTTGCTTCAAACAGAAGAGCGATAAAATCTTGCCCGCCTTCCGTAATCGTCAGCAGAAACGAAATGGTAAGCACAAGCCCCAGCGAGATTAAAATAACGGACAAAGCGCTATATACGATTTCGTTTGCAATTTTGCGTTTGAACAGTTGGACTTGGCTGCGCCCGCGTATATGGCTGTACATAGCCGCCAGCAATACCGCAAACGTATTCGTTTTGATCCCCCCGCCCGTAGACCCCGACGAAGCTCCGATAAACATGAGAAAAACCATTAGAAATTGGGTTGCCGTCAACAGCCCTCCCATATCGACGGAGTTAAAACCTGCCGTTCTTGTCGACATGTTTTGGAAATAGGCCGCCCACAGCTTTTCGGACCAGCTTAAACTGCCAAATACAGCAGGATTGAGCAACTCCAGCACTAAGATAAGAATAAAGCCGCCAACCGACAAAATAGCCGTCATCAGCAATACAATTTTAGTGTGCAGCGAAAACTGGCTCCATCTGCGCTTTTTGAACACGTCCATAATAACAATAAAACCGATCCCGCCTGTCACAAACAGCATCGTGATGACGATATTGACGACAGGATCGCCGACATACCGCACCAGATTATCCGGCCATAGGCCGAATCCCGCGTTATTGAAAGCCGAAACGGCATGGAAAGCGGCGTAATAGGCGGCCTGTCCAACTCCTAAATCTGGAATCCATCTAAGCCATAAAAATAGCGCCCCTGCCGCCTCAACTGAAAACGTAATGATGACGATACGAAGCACAAGCTTGATCAGCCCTTGAATCGAGGTCGCCTTTGTCGACTCCTGAATAAACACGCGCTGCTTTAATCCGATGCGCTTTCCAAGCAGCAATGCAATGATGACGCCATAGGTCATAAAGCCGATTCCGCCAACTTGAATGAGAAGCATGATGACGACTTGGCCGAACACCGTATAGGCAGAACCTGTATCGACAACGGCAAGCCCCGTCACGCAAACCGCGGATGTAGACGTAAACAGCGCATCCAAAAAGCCGATAGACTTGCCGCTTGTCGAGGCTAAAGGCAGTGCCAGCAAAATGGCGCCGATCAAAATAATGACCGCAAATCCGATTACTGTCCATTGATGAGGATTCAGTTCCGTTTTTCTTTTGAAGCCTATCAAATCCATCGGTATTCCCCCTAATCCTCAAACATTCTTTCAAAGCGGGTAATATCGCTGTTTTTTCCTACGATTACAAGCATATCGCCTTCATAAATCAGCTCATCCGCGTGAGGAGACACAACCAAATCGTTGTCCTTTCTTCGAATGGCGATGACGCTGCAGCCGAATTTGGCGCGGAAATTGAGCGTTTTGAGCGTCTTTCCGCCAAAGGTGTCGGGAGCAATAATTTCGACCAAGCTGTATTCGGGCGACAGCTCCAAATATTCAATCATATTTTTGGAGGTGACTTGATGGGCGACACGGACACCCGTATCCCGCTCGGGATGAACGATATGATCGGCCCCGACACCTTCAAGCACTCGTTGATGATAATCGCTTGTCGCTTTCGCCGTTACCATCTTTACCCCTATATCCTTTAGAATTAGTGTGGTCAAAATGCTGGATTGCAAATCTTCCCCGATTGCCACGATGGCATGGTCGAAGTTGCGGATGCCGAGTTCTCTCATCACTCCGTCATCCGTAGAGTCCGCCTGGTACACATGCGGCAGGATGGAGGCAAATTCCTGCACTTTTCGCTCATCCTTATCAATGCCCATTACTTCGTACCCCAAAGACAGAAGCGTCTTTGTTACGCTTTCTCCAAATCGGCCAAGACCAATCACAACAAACTGCTTTCTCATTCCAGTGAGCCCCTTTTCTTCTCTCTAATCATCGTAAAAATACATTTGGACACAGCAAAAAACCGCAGAGAAAAGGCTCTCCGCGGTCAATTGAACACAAATGGGCACACTTATCTCTCGAACAACGCTTACGAGGTTAGCTGTCGGATTCGGGAGTCGAGACCTCCCTACCAATGAATGGATTCACCCCTGCGGCGCGCTAAGCTGCCGCTATGGTTCCCCCGCTGTTCCTTCCGGAACATTGAGCGTTTCGTATATTCAGCTATTAGCTAATGCTACTCCTTTCTATTTCAATTGTAAAAGTCGATTCCGGTCAAATTTCGACTAAAAAGGATTGAAAACCGAATAATATAGCGCTTACATTCAGAACAAAGTCAGCCAATCAACGATTCTTTCATTTTTTTGACGATTTTCGCTAGTTTTGAAAATAAATTTGAAGCGATTCTATTTCACTTTGAAAGCGGATGACAGCTCTTGGAGCTCTGTTGCCATTCGGCTAAGCGATTCCGAAGACGAGGCGATTTCCTCCATCGAATGGTGTTGCTGATTCGAGGCTTCCGCAATGCTGCCGAGCTCCTGCAACGATTGTTTGGAAATGCCCAGCATTTCGTTCGTGGACGCCGAAACCTGCTCCGTGCTTGCAGACAACTCCTCCGTCGCGGCCGACACTTCCTGAATTTGGGCCGAAACGCCTTCTACCGCGCGAAGAATCGTTTGGAACACAACGCCAACTTGGTCGAACTGCTCCACGCTTTTGGCCACTTCGTTGATGCCTTCGGTAATCGATCTGGATGTAAGCTCCGTAGAATCTTGGATTTCTTGCAGGATGGCGCCAACGGATTCCGCAGCAGCCGTCGTTTGCGATGAAAGCTTTTTGACCTCGCCCGCTACGACCGCAAATCCTCTGCCCTGCTCGCCTGCACGCGCCGCTTCGATCGAAGCGTTGAGTGAGAGCAAATTGGTTTGCGCCGCAATTTCGGCAATGTATTTCAATATTCCTTCGATTTGTGCCGACTTGGCTTCTAACTCGCGCACTCTTGCCGCCGATTGTTCTACCGCTTCGCTCGCTTGTTTAATTTGTTCCACCGCTGTCCTGACGACCAATTCGCCTTGCGACACTTCAGCATGGACCTGCTGAGACTGCTCGCTCACAACGCCGGAGGATTCTGCAATTTTTTGAATGCCGATGGCCATCTCCTCCATCGCAACGGCGGATTGCTCAGAACCTTCGAATTGGGTACGCGAACCCGCCGCAACGCGCTCTGCCGCTACCGCTGTTTCCTTGGCCGACTTGGCATTGCTGGCGGAAATCGCCGTCAATTGCTCGGATGACACGGCAGCATGCTCCACCGCTTCCGACAGCTTGGACAACGTCGCTTTGAACGAATCCAGCATCCCGTTCATGTTCAGTTTGAGCTGCTGCATTTCATCTCTGCCTTTTACCGGAAGCCGATCCGTCAAATCTCCATCCGCCACTTTTTTCATCAGCTTTGTCATTGCCGCAACCGGACGCAAAATAAATCCGGAAGAGAAATAAGAAATGACGGCGATGATCAGAGCGCAAACCGCGATAATGATGATTCCCGTCTCCTGCGATTGCAGAACTCCGCTCATCAGCTCGGAGGCATCGCCGGAAACGACCACTCTCCAGCCCGTCCGTTTGACGGCAGCATAGGCAGCTAGTTTGGGAGTTCCGTCCGCTTCCGAATAGTTCACACTTCCGGTTTCCAGCTTCAATACTTCTTCGGTATATCTTTTTAATTTAGCCTCGTTGGCATAATCCTTAATTGGCTTGCCGATTTTCTCCTTCGTCGGATGAGCCAAATAAATGCCGTCTTTAGACAGCAAATATGCGTAGCCCGTTTCTCCAATTTTTTGACGGTTCAATTGATCCAGAAGCTTGCCGGGATTAACGCTTGCTTGCACAAGCCCTTTAAACACACCGCTTCCGTCCAAAATCGGAACATCGACAATAACGGTGCTTTGACCCGTCATACCGTCATGTAAAATATCGGAGACGCCTGCCGTTTTTTCCTCCTTAATTCGCGCAAAATTGGTAAACGAGGAAATGTCCAGTTTTTGCCCTTGATCCTTTACCGCCTGCCCCTTGTCATTGGAGTAGCCAAACGTATAAACGTCAGGATCCATCGCTTTCATCGATTTGAGCAGCGGCACTATCGTCTCCGGATTTCCGCCTAGGAAAACATCCTTGTACGTAAGAAGCATACTTTCCATAGCTGCAATTTTGCCCTCGACAAAAGCGTCAATCGCGGCTGCGTTGGATGTGGCCAGGATCACTTCTTTGTCTTTCACGCCATCTTCTACATTACCGGCAAACATGACGGATAATGAGGTAGAGACGAGCAAAAGCGGAACAACGGTGAGCAAAAGAAGAAATAGCGTAAATTTAGTCCGGATTGAACCCCACCATTTTTTGAACCCCGCTATTTTTTTGTTTTCCATCCTGTAATCCTCCCACGCCAATTTAACTATTATTTCGGCAATTGGGGCGGACTGATGAATGGAATTCGACAGTATTTACAATAAAATCCTTTACCTAAGAAGGTAAAGGATTTGTAAAGGAGAGGCTTCCTCTCTATTCCGCTAGTCTCTCGTACAAATAATCGACAATATGCATCGCTTTCATAGGATGCGGCGGCTTATGTTTTTCAATTCCAAGCTTCATTTGGAGCAGGCAGCCCGGGTTGCTTGTGAGCATATAGCGGGCTTTGGTACCTGCGGCATGCTCCATTTTGTGCTCCAGCAACTGCCCCGCCATCTCCGGCTGCGTCACATTATAAATGCCCGCTGATCCGCAGCAGCGGTCTCCTTCCTTCATCTCGACAAAGGCCGCATTTTCGACGCTTCGCATCAGCTCGCGGGGAGCCGACGAACTTTTCATCACATTGCGCAAATGACAGGAATCTTGATACGTAATGACCGTATCCGTACCTGTGCTCTCGCTCTGCGAAGTTTCGACAAACCTTGGAACTCTTCCTTTTTCGACGATCAGTTTGCTAATATCGAGCACTCGCTCTGAAAATAGACGCGCTTCCTCGCGAAGTTCCGAGTCCCCATCATCGTGGAACAAATGGCCATACTCCACCAGCAGCGCTCCGCAACCGCCTGCATTAGAGGCAATATAATCAATGCCCGCTTCCTTAAACGCATGGATATTCAATTTAGCGAGCGCTTTTGCATCCTCCATTTCGCCGCTATGGGCATGAAGCGCCCCGCAGCAAGCCTGAGCCGTTGGAATAACGACCTCAAAGCCGGCTTCCGACAGCAGCTTGACTGTGTTGACGTTGGTTTCCGCAAACATAACATCCATGATGCAGCCTCTAAACAAAGCGACTCGCGCAACAGGCTCTCCTTTTGCCGGGTAAAACGTGCCCAGCCGCTCCACTACGCCTTTGACTGCTGCATCCGGCAAAATCGCTTCCATTTCTTGCAGATGGCGGGGAAACAGCTTCATCATCCCCGTCCCTCTCGCCAGCTTGCGCAGGCCGGATTTTTGGTAGACGGCAAGCGCTCCCCCAAGCAGTTTCAGACTGCGGCGATGCGGAAACACTCCTTTGAACATCAGCTTGCGCAGTCCCTTGACGGGGGCGCTATACTGGGCGTGATCGCCAATCGCATCTCTGGCTTGCTCAATCAATTGGCCGTATTTCACATCGGCAGGGCAGACAGGCTCGCAAGCTCTGCATCCCAGGCAATGATTCATTTGCTCTTGAAAGGCAAGATCGGGGTCCATCAGCCCGTCGGCCACCGCTTTCATAAGGGCAATCCGCCCCCTTGGAGATTCCGGCTCCATTCCCGTCTCGCGAAACGTCGGGCAGGCCGGAAGACAGAAGCCGCAGCGCATGCAATTCGTCAGTTGATCGTAGTCCAGCTTATTTAGCAAAGTTTGCGCTAGCGGATTCGTATGCTTAAGGTCTGGTTTTTTGTTCGTCGCTGTTTCAGCCATGCTGCAAAACCACCCTTTTCCTCGTTTCTTTTGGAAACATTTTTCCGGGATTCAACAAATGATGGGGATCAAATGCCGCTTTAATGCCGCGCATGACTTCTAATCCCGCTTCTCCCACCTTCCACTCCAAATAAGGCGCCTTGACGATTCCGATTCCATGCTCTCCTGTAATCGTTCCGCCGAGCTCAATTGCAGCTTCGAATATTTCCGCAAACGCTTCTTCCACACGGTGAATTTCCTCGCTATCTCTTGCATCGGTTGTCGCCGTTGGATGAAGATTGCCGTCCCCGGCATGGCCGAATGTGGCGATGGTAACGTTATACTTTTTAGCGATCTCGTTAATTTTCAGCACCATATCGGCAATTTTCGATCTTGGGACAGTAGCATCCTCCAATATCGTCGTTGGACGAAGCCTTGCGAGCGCGGTAAAGGCGCTTCGGCGTGCCGTAAGCAGCTTCTCCGCCTCCTCGCGGCTTTCCGCAACTTCGATGCGGTCGGCGTTCTCCCCTTCGCAAATGTTCCGAATGCGCTCAATATCCCGTTCCACCGTTTCGGGATCGCCGTCTTGCTCGATAAGTAAAATGGCCTCCATGTCGCGAGGCAGTCC
Organism: Paenibacillus sp. GCM10027627; assembly: GCF_042675505.1. Classification (NCBI taxonomy): domain Bacteria; kingdom Bacillati; phylum Bacillota; class Bacilli; order Caryophanales; family Paenibacillaceae; genus Paenibacillus; species Paenibacillus sp. GCM10027627. The sequence continues at coordinate 259,710 of NZ_JBHTHB010000001.1, read as the reverse complement.
AAGCTTAGCAAAATCGTCCACGACCCGAATCGTCGGGTTGTCCATAAACTCCAGCGTGGCAGGAATGATTTTCGACTCGATAATCCGGGACACCGTTCTGGCCGCGCCGTACAAATCCCGGTACATGGCAAGCATCGTCTTTTTTGCCTGTGGCGGCGGGATGAGCTTAAGCGTCGCTTCCGTAATAATGGCGAGCGTTCCTTCCGAGCCTACCAAAAGCTTAGTCAAATCGTAACCAGCCACATCTTTCATCAGCTTGCCGCCCGTCCGAATGATGTCACCGCTCGCCAGCACCGCTTCTAGGCCGATTACATAATCTTTTGTCGTCCCGTATTTGAGACCTCGGAGCCCGCCCGAACATTCTGCAATATTTCCGCCAATTGTGCTAATCTTCATGCTGCTTGGGTCCGGCGGATAAAATAGCCCCAGCCCTTCTATATGTGCAATCATTTCCGCCGTAATCAATCCAGGCTGTACTGTAGCGGTCAAATTTTCCGTATCCACTTCCAAAATCCGGTTCATTCGGTGCATGACCATAACAACGCCGCCATGGACAGGAACCGTTCCTCCGCAAAGATTGGAGCCGGATCCTCTGCTGATTAGCGGTACTTTATACTCATATAAAATTTTCATAATGGCCGAAACTTCTTCCGTCGAAGAAGGATAAATGACGCCGTCCGGCAGCGATTGCAGCATTGGCGTTCCATCGTAGGAATGGGCAACAAGCGCTTCCGGGTCATCGCGAAAGTAACGGTCTCCAACAATGGAACGAAGTTTGGATATACATTGTGGCTGCAGCAAACAGAGCTCCCCCGCTTCCTTATCATCAGTTTAAATTCATCAGGTCATCTGATGACTTTTCATTCATTATAGCTTATGCTTAGATATAAATATAGTAGTTCCACAAAAATCGCAGCGAAGCTCATCAGCAACGCAGCGAAACTAGCGACCGGGAGAGTTGTTTATGCGCCATCTAAAAATCGAAACCGAAAAAGGCCACGAAATCGTCGGCCGACTTCTCATAGAACGAATTAAAGCCGGAGAATGGGAACCCGGCGCCAAACTTCCGTCCGTCGTGGAGCTGTCGGGGCAATTCGGCGTCGGCCGATCGACGCTTCGCGAGGCGCTCAGCGCTCTCAAAGCGATGGGCTGGCTCGACATTCGCCACGGCGGAGGAACATTTGTCAAAAAGGTGCTGCCAAGCGAAGGAAATCAAGGAGGAATGGCTTTATTTCAAGAAGCCGACTCCATTTTGGAGCTGCTGGAGGTGCGTAAGCTGCTGGAAGCCGGAACATCGGCGCTGGCTGCGGAGCGCCGCACCGAACAAGATTTGCTTCGACTTGAAGGCATTTTGCAACGGATGGAGGATGCTCTGCTTCAGAGAGATACCGGTGCGGGTGAACGGGCGGACGTAGACTTTCACGCTGCCATTGCGGCAGCATCCCATAACCGTTTGCTGGATCAACTGATGGATTCATTGACGCAGCGCCTTAGCGAAACGATTGGAAAAACGCGCGAGCTATGGTTTTACCGGGAGCAATCGACGGCGGAGAGACTGCTGGAGGAGCATCGGCACATTTATGCCGCTATTCGGGATCGCGATGCCGACAAAGCGGCTAAACTAATTGAAGAACATTTAAGTAAGGTGGAATCCGTACTACGGACCTCCATTCCCGCATCCCATTAAAAAAAGCCGTCGGGAGACCGGACTGCTTCCCTTAGGAAGCCTCTCCAGTCACCAACGGCTTTCAATTGTTTTCTATTAGCCTTGAACAAAACTTGGATCCATATAAGCAATTTCCCAAGTATGCCCGTCCAAATCTTCAAAGCTGTGCTGGTACATAAAGCCGTGGTCGACCGGGTCGCTAATGAGCTTACCGCCAGCCGAAACCGCGCGCGATACAATTCCGTCCACTTCTTCCCGGCTTTCAGCGGAAATGGCAATGAGCACCTCAGTTGTAGAGGAAGTGTCGGCAATCGCTTTTTTCGTAAACGTTTTGAAGTACTCCTCTTTCAGAAGCATTGCGAAAATATTGTCGCCGATGACAAGGCAAGCCGCTTTGTCGTCTGTAAATTGTGCGTTAAATTCAAAACCGATCGTTGTAAACAGCTTTTTTGATGCTTCCAAATCCTTTACCGGCAAGTTGACAAAAATATGTTTGGACTGAAATGCCACTTCGATCACCTCATCAGAGTAATGGTCAAGCAAGAACTTGGTTCTACTATAACAAAACCAAAGGACGGACGTTTCTTACGGATTGCGAACATTTGTCCCCCTCTGTCTCGTCCACTTTAATCTTACATGTACGCTCACGCGATTGCAACGTCACCGCCATCCATGAACGAGCTTGCCGAGAAGAACCATCGTTTCCTCCATTGCGGCTTCCGGTTCCGTAAGCTCTGCCATTCTTAAAGCCGATTCGTTCAGCGCTCCCGAAATAAAATGCGCCATCGCTTCTAAGGAAACATCGCCGAGAACGCCCTTTTCCTTCATCGCCTGTAGCTGCTCCCGCAAATGCCGCATCGAATTTTGCTCATCCAGCATACGCCATGCCTCCCAGCCCAGCACGGCCGGTCCTTCAATCAACAAAATCCTTTTGCGGCCCGGCTCCACCGCCGCCGCCAGGAAAGCGCGGCTGCCAAGCAAAAGCTGCTCCGTCAAATCATCGCTTTTGGCCGCTTCCTCCTCCACGCATTGCCCAACCTCTTGCTGAACGGCATCCAATACGGCATGAAACAATCCTTGTTTATTGCGGAAATGGTGGTACAAAGCGCCGCGGGTAACTTCCGCTTCCGCCGCTATCGCTTCCAATGAAGCATGGCCGTAGCCATTGTCCGCAAAATGCCGCTTCGCCACCAGCATCAGTCTGCGCAGCGTCTCGTTTGCATCTTCCTTTGTCCTTCTCATCTTGCCGTTATCGCCCTTTCGTCATGACCAAACCTGCTCGTTATATTGCTCTGCATGCTCACCGGTCGGAGGGATGACTTGTATGATATCTAATAGAATACCATTAGGATCGCTAGTTATAAAATGCCTCTGGCCAAACGTTTCATCCCGAATGTCCAGATGAAGCGGCAGCTTCGCCTCTCCGATTAGCCGCTCATACACTTCGTCCACGTTTTCTACTTCAAAATTAACAATCATGCCGGACGTCGCTTTTCGAAAGCCGGCAGGAATCGTCTCATGAGTCGGATCAAGCAGAGCAAATTCAAAAGGATAGCTTGCGTCCACCAGCTTTAGGCTGACGTACCAGTCCGATTCGAATACGGCGGCAAATCCGAAATGCTCCTTATAAAACGATGTGCTGCCTGCAATATTCTCAGTCAATAGGACGGGATAAAAGCTGTTTGCTTTCATTTTTATTACACGCTCCTTTTGTTATTTTCTTTACATGTTCAATTTAACATACATTCTGTATGTATGTAAATGGGGATAAATAAATAATGAACCCTCTTTCCTTTTTAATTATGTTTATGCGGAATGGAATCTCTTCCTTCTTTTCATTTACAGCTCCGGTAAGCGATTGTATGATGGAACAAAAAGAAAGGGGTTCGAATGTGAATTTTGTAGCTTGGCTTATAATTGCTTGCGAGATTGCCTTCTGGATTTTTATCGCGCTGGGACTTACGGTCAGATATGTGTTGAAAAAAGAAAAGCTGGGTCTCCTCTTTTTGCTCATGTCGCCCGTGGTGGACGTTGTGCTGCTTGTTGCTACAGGCATAGATATGTATAACGGGGCTACCGCTACAATGGCTCATGCTATTGCAGCAGTATATATTGGCGTATCCGTCGCCTTCGGCAAAAGCATGATCGCATGGGCGGACGAGCGATTCAGCTATTATATTGCAAAAGAAGGCCCCGCGCCCGTCAAACGGTATGGCAAGGAATATGCCATACATGACTTGAAAGGCTGGGGCCGGCATGTCATCGCCTATTTGATCGGAGCGGGCCTCATGCTCATTCTTGTATTTTGGATTGATGACCCCTCCCGCACAGAAGCATTTACTCGTGTATGGCAAACGTGGTCGCTTATTCTCGGCATCGACCTCATCATTAGCATCAGCTCTTTTATTTGGCCGAAGCGGCCGCGTTCCAAGTAATTTTATTCAAACCGGCTGCGTTTAGGAAAACATAGTTTTCAAAAACCGGCCGGTATGCGACTCTTCGCAAAGCGCCACCTTCTCCGGCGTCCCCTGAGCTACGATGTCTCCACCCCCGGCTCCGCCTTCCGGCCCGATATCGATTACCCAATCGGAATCCGCGATGATGTCCAAATTATGCTCCACCACAATGACCGTATTTCCAGCGTCAACCAGCTTGTTCAACAGCACCTTCAATTGCCGAACATCTCCCGGATGAAGACCCGTAGACGGTTCGTCTAGCAAATACAACGTATGCTGCGCCGTTTTTTTGCTAAGCTGCTTGGCCAGCTTGATCCGTTGCCCTTCTCCGCCGGACAGCGTGCTGAGCGACTGGCCCCAATTCAAATAGCCCAGTCCGACCTCGAACAGCAGTTGCAGCGTTTCGCTAATTTTTTTCTGCCCTTCAAGAAGCGGTAAGCTTTCGCCAATGGACATATCGAGCAAATCGGATATGCTGTAACCTTCATAAGTGACGGCCAGCACTTCGTCTTTAAACCTTCTGCCGCGACAAGCCGGACAGCGCACTTCGATTTCCGGCAAAAAGTGCATATGCACTGGCACGACGCCAAGCCCTTGGCATTCTTCGCATCGCCCGCCCGGCGTATTGAAGGAAAAATGTTTGGCTGTAAGCCCCGCCTTTTTCGCAGACGGGAAGCTGGCATACCAGTTGCGCAAGTGGGTGTAAACTTCCGTATAGGTTGCAATATTGGACCGCTGCATCCGGGATAACGGCGACTGATCCACCATAATGACCGGGCCAGCCTCTTCCCAGCCCGTGATGCGCTCGCACCCTTCCGGCCTATCGTTGTCAAATCCCGATGAAGCCAGCAAATCAAACACAAGCGTCGACTTTCCCGATCCGGAAACGCCAGAGACGGAAACGAGGCAGCCGAGCGGAAATTCGGCCGTTATTCCTTTTAAATTGCGCAGCGTCGCATGGTGCACCGTCAATTTAGCGCCGTTTCTTTTTCTCCGGGCGGGCTTGCCCTCAGCTGCCTTCTCCCTAAACGTCGCTCCCGTAACCGATTCCGGCTGCTCTATTAATTGTTTTAGCGTCCCTTGCCCGACCACTTGTCCGCCGAACCGTCCGGCTCCGGGACCGATATCGATAATATGGTCTGCCGCATGCATTACCTCTTCGTCATGTTCAATGACCATAACGGTGTTGCCTAAATCGCGCAGTTGCTTCAACACTTCAATTAATCCTTGCGTATCGCGGGGATGCAGGCCTGCCGTCGGCTCATCCAATATATACAGCACCCCGGTCAATCCCGATCCCAAAATCGAGGCAAGCCGCAGCCGCTGCGCCTCTCCCCCGGACAACGTCACAATTTGCCGGTCCAGCGACATATATGACAAGCCTGCATCTATAATTCTTTTTAGCCGCACTGCCATATCGTATACGATTGGACCGACGAGCTGCTCCTCATCTGTATTGAAAGAATCTCTGAGCGATTCCAGCCAATGGAGCGTTTCGCCAAGCGCTCTGGAGGACGCATCTTGAATGGCGACGCCGGAGACGAGTACGAGCCGACTTTCCTTGCGCAGCTTGGCTCCCCCGCAGCTTCCGCATACGCTTTGCTTGAACAGAGAGGCTTCGCCGGACTCCCCGCCTTTTTCGTTATATCTTCTCCAAATGCCGGTTACGACCCCTTCGAATTTGCCGCTTGTTACCGTCTTCGGCGGTTTTGTATCCGGGAATCGGGCTGTGAATACCTCGCTTTCCGCACCGTAATATAGGAGGTCCAGCATGGCGGGATCGTAGTCCTGAAGCGGGGCATTCTCGTCAAAGGCCAATCCGTAATGGTTGGCCCCCGCTTTTAAAATGCTGACGTTATAATCGATGTACATCCCGCTCCAAAAAGCGATTCCGCCATCGCGGGCGCTTTTGTCCATTTGAAAGACAGCAGACGTATCAAGAGTGGCGACATGGCCTAGCCCCCCGCAGCCATCGCAAGCCCCTTCCGGCTTGTTGAATGAAAAGTGAGACATCGTCAGCTTAACGAGCGTGTGGCCGCAGGAGGCGCAGCTTACCTTTTCGTTAAATGCCGTATCCTCATCGTCCGAAACGAGCTTGGCAGCCGGTTGTCCCCCGATAACAGGCTTTACGGTTGCCCCGCATGAAGGGCATGGCCTCTCGCCTAGCTTCGAGTACAAAATGCGCATCAGCGTATAAATATCGGTAGCCGTTCCAATCGTGGAGCGAGGGTTGCGGTTCGTTTGATGCTGGCCTACACTAATAGACGGAGAAAGGCCTTCTATGGAATCAACCTTCGGTTTGCTTACGCTGTCTGAAACCATCCCCATCGATTCCATATACTGCCGTTGGCATTCCCGCTGCAGCGTGTCCAGCGCCAGCGTCGATTTCCCCGAACCGGACGGTCCCGTTACAACAACCAGCTTATGCTTCGGAATTTCCAAAGAAATATTTTTTAAATTGTTTTCTCTTGCACCGCGAATACGAATCGTTCCGTTCATTTTTTTCCTCCCCAGCCTTCGTTTTTTACAAATCCACTCCATTCTACAACATTGATGCAAGTCTTAAAGTTTGATTAGAATACAACACTTCTCATTTAAGTAACCTTATCATGTTGCTTTAATCTTTAACTTTATAGTTTTAGTTCGGATGCACCATTTTTCGACATGGCAAATAAAAAAAGCCTTGCCCGCAAAGCGGATTGGCTAAGTCTTCTCATTGAAAGACGTTGCCAATCCGGCTTACGCTGCAAAGCTTTATATGATGTAAACTACGACTCGCATTCAATGAAAAACGGAATTCGGTGCATGACCTGCTTGACCGTAAAGCGGTGCAAATATTGAATCGTTTGGGATTCAGCCTCATGCAAAATCAGCTCCAGCTGTTGATCCAGCAAAGCGCCGGCTTCCGCGCATTCGCCTTCCCGCTCCATACAGCCGTCTTTCTCATCGCAGGCTTCGCGCCGTCCCGCTTGAACGGCCTCGTAGATTTCGCCAAGCGTCAATTGATCCACTTGTTTTTTCAATCGGTAGCCGCCGTCGCGGCCGCCGCGCGATTCCACGATTCCGGCTTGAACCAAGGAATTGAGCACTCTCCGCATAAACGTTGCATGCGATTCCACTTGGCCGGCAATGGCCGCGCTCGATAAAATCGTATTTTTGTGCGCCAGCCGAACGACGGTATGCATTGCAATTTTAAAATGCGGCGGCCCAAAATCAATTCCTTTATCCGCTACGCTCATGCTTCCACCTCCTACTTGCGATTCACTCGCCAAGCGCCAACATCTACGCTTAATTATAGGATGATTTCGGTACGGTTGGCAAACAAAAGGAGCCGGATTGCGGGGACAATCGGCTCCTTTTTGGGCATTACTGTTTTTAGAATGCCGAACCTGCTTCAAATGCTTTGCGAAGTCCTTCTCCAATAATCGCTTCTTTACGGTCAGGGAATTGGTTGTGGCCTTCAATCACATGAGTTTCCGCATCGTGAATTCCGATAAAGCCCATAATCGTTTTCACATAATTCAGCGACATTTCAATTTGCTGCATCGGCCCTTCGGAATAAACGCCGCCCCTTGCATTAAGAAGCGCCACTTTTCTGCCGCCCGCAAGCCCTACAGGCCCTTGCTCCGTATATTTAAACGTTTTGCCCGCTTGGGAAATATAGAATAAATAAGTCAGAAGCTGTGCTGGAATCGTAAAGTTCCAGAGCGGGAACGCAATGACAATTTTGTCGGCCGCCATAAATTGATCCAAATAGCGGTTTGCCGTTGCCGTCAGTTCCTTCTCTTCCGAAGTCAGCTCCATGCCGTTAGCTTCTTTGTAAAGGCCTGTCATCATCGCATTATCAAAATAAGGAAGATTTTCGGCAAACAGATTCAGCTCCACAAGTTGAGCTTCTGGATTCGCTTCTTTATATCCTTTCAAAAACTCATCGTACATTTGCGCGCTGACGGATTGCTCCGACGGACGGTCGTTCGCTTTAATAAACAAAACCTGGCTCATTCTTTTCTCTCCTCTTAATGTGCTTAATTCGGGCACAATTTACACTAAAATTTTTTTGCTCTTTCGAGCGATTGCAACTTCTGGCAGTTTTAAATCATTAACCGACCTTTAATTGCAACTGACTAAGGCACATTATAACCCGTCCATTTTGGAATTGCAACCATCCTTATTTGGGGCATTTTCCCGAATCTGTATTCTTAAATTTCCATGATTTTCTTTTACAATATTATCCCTTTGACAATCATTATCAGTTAGCATAGAATGTGCAGAGTGAAGTTGATAATCATTATCGATTAGAAAAAAAGGGAGCGACTCACCATGAAAAAAGCATTACTACCTCTAGCACTAGTTCTGATGTTGATCATCAGCGCATGCGGAAGCAACAAAGCGGCCGATCCAGCGGCAAGCAATCAACCATCCCCCTCTCCATCTGCGGAAGCTGGCGGCAATGAAGCGGCGTCCGGCACCATTAAATATCAGTCCGAAACTGGAGAAGTGGAAGTGCCGGCTAATCCTCAGCGCGTCATCGTTCTTTCTTCTTTTGCAGGCAACGTAATGGCGCTTGGCGTTAACTTGGTCGGCGTAGATGCCTGGTCCAAAAAAAATCCGCGTTATGACGAGTATCTTAAAGAAGCAGCAGAAGTGACCGACGAAAGTTTGGAAAAAATTATCGAGCTGGAGCCGGATCTGATTATCGGTCTTGACTCCGTCAAAAATGTGGACAAGCTGAAAGAAATCGCTCCTACTGTCGTTTTCACTTACGGCAAAGTCGATTACTTGACTCAGCATATCGAAATCGGCAAGCTATTGAACAAAGAAGAAGAAGCCCGCAAATGGGTTGAAGACTTTAAAGCGCGCGCTCAGTCGGCAGGCCAAGAAATTAAAGCGAAAATTGGTGAAAACGCGACTGTATCCGTTATCGAAAGCTTCGACAAGCAATTGTACGTTTACGGCAATAACTGGGGCCGCGGCACAGAAATTCTGTATCAAGAAATGAAGCTGGCTATGCCTAAAAAAGTTGAAGAAAATGCTCTTAAACCGGGCTACTATGCGATCTCCGCTGAAGTGCTTCCAGAGTTTGCAGGCGACTATGTCATTTTGAGCAAATTTGCAGATGCCGACAGCTCGTTCCAAGAGACAGCATCGTTTAAGAACATCCCTGCCGTCAAAAACAACCGCGTGTTCGAAGTAAACGGCAATCAGTTCTACTTTAACGATCCGCTTACGCTTGAAGATCAGCTGACTTTCTTTAAAGATAAATTTTTGGCTCAATAATGGATCCCTCTACGGAGATAGAAAAAGATGACTAAAAAAACCGCAATACCTTATGCGTATAAACTTCTTGCCGGCATTGTTTTTTTTGCCGGCATGTTTGTTGTATCGATCATCCTTGGAGCGGCCGATATCGGCATCAAAGATGTGTGGCTTGCCGTTACCGCATCCTCCACAAATCCCAATATCCTGATCATTCAGGAAATTCGCCTGCCTCGGGAAGTTGGGGCGGCTCTTGTTGGAGCCGCTTTTGGCGTAGCCGGTGCCGTTATGCAAGGCGTAACGCGTAATCCGCTCGCCGATCCCGGCTTGTTCGGACTGACGTCGGGCGCGATGGCCGCATTGGCAATTTCGCTTTCGATTAACCCGAACCTGAACTATTTCGGAATCATGATCGCTTGTTTCATCGGCGCAGCCGTTGGCGCTCTGCTCGTTATCGGACTCAGTTCCGCCAAAAAGGGAAAGCTGTCTCCTATGCGCATCGTACTTGCAGGCGCAGCGATTTCCACCTTTTTGATTGCGATCTCGGAAGGCGTATCTATCTTGTTTAAATTGTCGAGAAACGTATCGCTTTGGACTGCCGGCGGACTTATCGGCACGACCTGGAAACAACTTGCGTTCGTTTCTCCCTTTATCGGAGTCGGCATTTTGCTGGCCATCGTTTTGTCGAAGCAATTGACGATTTTGAGCCTAAGCGAAGAAGTGGCGGTCGGCCTCGGGCAAAAGCTTCAGCAAACCCGCGCTTTGCTGTTTCTGTCCGTCATTCTGCTTACGGGCGCGTCAGTTGCGCTTGTCGGCAACATCGCTTTTGTTGGGCTGATGATTCCGCATATTGTCCGTGTCATGACAGGAACGGACTATCGGTTTATCGTACCGATGTCAGCCATCGTCGGGGCTTCGTTTATGCTGCTTGCCGATACGGCTGCCCGTATCATTGGAGCGCCTTACGAAACACCGGTTGTAGCTATTGTCGCCGTGCTTGGGTTGCCCTTCTTTCTATTTGTCATACATAAAGGAGGGAAAAAGATTTCATGATTCACAAAGCAATCGTGCGAAAGCAGAAAATTTTTGTTGCCGTCCTCCTGTTGCTTATCGCAGTTACGGTTTTTATTAGCATGGGACTCGGCTTCTCCTCTATCTCCTACAGCCGGATATTGCCGGTGCTGTTCGGGGATGGATCGTTTAAAGAAAAATTTGTTTTGTTTGACGTTCGTATGCCGCGAATTGCCATCACGCTGCTTGCCGGAATGGCGCTTGCTTTGTCGGGCTCCATCTTGCAATCCGTCACCCGGAACGATTTGGCCGATCCCGGCATTATCGGCATCAATTCCGGCGCAGGCGTTGGCGTCGCGTTGTTCTTTTTATTTTTCCCGATCGATGCAAGCAGCTTCGCTTACATGATCCCTCTGGCGGCGTTTGTCGGTGCCGTATTGACCTCGGCGCTCATTTATTTGTTTTCGTTCCGCAAATCGGAAGGGCTAAATCCTGTTCGGCTTGTACTCGTCGGAATCGGATTTTCCATGGCGCTGTCAGGCGCTATGATCGTGATGGTCTCATCCGCCGAACGCGAAAAAGTGGACTTTATCGCCAAATGGATTGCGGGCAACATTTGGGGAACGGACTGGCCTTTCGTCTGGGCGTTATTGCCTTGGCTCGCCATCCTCATTCCGTTTACCCTTTACAAAGCAACCCGGCTTAATTTGCTGTCGCTCAGCGAGCCGGTTACGATTGGGGTCGGTCTCCCGGTCGAGCGTGAACGCATTTTGCTGCTGCTAACCGCTGTTGCGCTTGCCGCTTCCGCCGTCTCCGTATCCGGCGCTATCGCCTTTGTGGGACTGCTCGCACCGCATATCGCCAAAGCGCTTGTTGGTCCGCGCAATCAATTGTTTATCCCGATTGCCACTTTAATGGGCGGGCTATTGCTGCTCGTCGCGGATACGCTCGGCCGCAATCTCATCGAGCCGGACGGGGTACCGACAGGTATCGTCGTCTCGATTATCGGCGTTCCTTATTTCGCCTATTTGCTGCTGAAAAAATAGCGTAACGCTAAATAGATTTCGCACATTAAAAACTCTGCGCTTCAGTAGCGCAGAGTTTTTTTGTTCGACTCTTCCACCCCGGCTTTCGCCTAATGTGCTCGAATGATCGCGGAGCTCCTTCTATTTAGTCCTTTTTGACTATTCGTTTAGGTCTTTTTACACGATATACAAATAAATTCTAAAATTTTATACTATATAGTAGTTATATTTTGAAATTTTATTTCATAATGAAAGGAGAAACCGTTGCCTATCTATTCGGCAAGTCCAGTTAAAAGCCTTTGGATTAAGTGCCTTAGATTCAAACGTTCCGCCCGCATTCATCTTGACTATTTATTTTACCGAGAGGAAGTGCTTCTGTGTTCGTGTTGAATGCTTCTGTGCAAAAAATGGCCGCTCTGCTTGCTTTTATGCTGCTTTGGGGAACTTTGTTTACGGGTGCCGCCTATGCTTCGGAAAATGTTGAAAGCGCTTTATATGTTGCACCCGCCGGAAATACCGTTGTTGTGGAAGACTTTGAAGACATTTCCGATCTTACAATTTCGGAAGTTAGAACCGTGCCCGGCTCCACTAAACTGGATCGGCAAACCCGCCCGGGACCTGTCATGTACGGAAGCTCTTCCGGCAAGATTGCTTACGACTTCACAGGCAATGAAGGAACGTCGGCTTCTTATATCAATTTCTTTAAAAACGGAGATCGAGCAATGCCCGGATACCCGAAAAAAATCGGTGCTTGGGTTTACGGCGATGCCGGGAAGCATTGGCTGAGGGCTCAATTTGAGGACGGCACCGGCGCAAGACATGCAGCCGATTTTACACAAACAGGCGGCTTTAATTGGTCCGGCTGGCAATATGTCACCGCTAACGTGCCGCAAAACTTAACCGGCCCCATCGAACTTCGTCAAATCTATATCGCGGAAACAAACAATCTAAATAAAAATAGCGGAACCGTTTATTTCGACCATATTTCTGCTATTTACTCCGATACGAACCCTGTTGCCATTGAGCTCAGCGGACTCCGTGGACTTAAAGCCGGGGAAAGCTTGCAGGCAAAAGTGCTGGAAACGGCAGCTGGTTACACCATTCCGGCCGACAGAACGGCGGGCTCCGCTTTTGAAAGCAGCTTTCCTGAAATTGCAGCCGTATCGGCAAGCGGATCCGTTACAGCCCTTCAAGCGGGCATAACGACCATCACGGCTACCTACAGCGGTCTCACCTCCCACTATGTTTTAACCGTTAGCGATTCTGGCGCAGCCTTAACGAGGCTTGAGCTTGAAGGTGCGTCGTCAATGGATGAAGGAACTACAGTATCGGTTCGCGCTTTGGCATTTTACGAGGGCAACATTGAGCCGATTCCGGCAGTCGGAACGGTCTTTGCCAGTAGTGATTCGGCTGTTGCGAACATCTCCGCGGATGGCGTTGTGACTGCGATCAACGAAGGATCTGCTACGATTACCGCTACTTTGGACGGTCGCACCGCATCCTTTGTCCTCACCGTACGCAAGCCGGTCCCCGTTGTGCAAGGAATCCGTCTGGCTAAAATGGAGCCGATGAGCGCAGGCGGCTCGCTGCAAGCATCTGTGCTTGCGTCTTATACCCTTTTGACCGAGGAGAAAAATGTGACAAGCGAAGCTGTCTTTACAAGCAGCGCTCCTCATATTGCCGAAATTGGCGCGACTGGTGTCATTACGGCAAAAGCGGCAGGGACAACACGAATCAGAGCTACGTTCGGCGGGAAAATGACGGAACAACTGCTCATTGTAAACAACGGCCAAGTTCCGCCTAAACGCGAGCTTAGAGCCGCCTGGATCGCATCGGTTGAAAATATCGATTGGCCGATTAAAGGAACGATAACGGAAGCGGCGCAAAAAGCGGAATTTATTTCGCTTCTTGACGGGCTTGCCGGGACCGGAATCAACGCTGTAATCGTACAAATCAAACCGACGGCGGACGCTTTTTACCCGTCTCAATACGCCCCATGGTCGGAATGGCTGACGGGTACGCAAGGGAAAAATCCAGGTTACGATCCGCTTGCCTTCATGCTGGAAGAGGCTCATAAGCGCAATATGGAGTTTCATGCCTGGTTTAATCCTTATCGAGTCAGCATGCATACGGATTTAAGCAGGCTCGTCGATGACCATCCCGCCAAACAAAATCCGGATTGGGTCGTCTCCTATGGAGGAAAGCTGTATTTCAATCCTGGCGTGCCGGAGGCCAAACAATTCGTCATCGACAGCGTGATGGAAGTCGTTGACCGCTATGACATCGACGCCGTCCATTTCGACGATTATTTTTATCCTTATCCCGTATCCGGCACCGACTTTCCTGACGCGGCGCAATACGCCGCTTACGGCGGAGGTTTTGCCGACAAGGCCGCTTGGCGAAGAAACAACGTAGACACGCTCATTCAAGGTCTCGCACAATCGATCAAGGCAAGCAAGCCCCATGTCAAATTCGGCATTAGCCCCTTCGGCATTTGGCGCAACAAATCTTCCGATGCGGAGGGCTCCGATACAAACGGCTTGCAAAGCTACGACGCGCTTTATGCCGACACAAAAGGCTGGGTAGAGAAAGGATGGCTCGATTACATCGCACCGCAAAATTATTGGCATTTCGGCAATGGCGCAGCCGCTTATGAAAAGGTGCTGGAATGGTGGCGCGGCGTTGTGCAAAATGCAAATACGCATTTGTACGTCGGCCATGGCATCTACCGTGTTCCTTCATGGGAGGATCCGATGGAGCTGAGGAATCAAATCGTCTACAACCGCAATTTTACAACTGATGTTCATGGCAGTATGTTTTTTAGCGCCAAAGATGTGTTGGCTAACTATAGCGGCATGAGAGAAGCCATGAAGGGCGAATTATACCGCTACCCGGCGATCCCTCCGACTATGCCATGGCTGGATGCGACGGCTCCGGAAGTTCCGGTCTCCCTTAGAGCGCCTTCCGTTAGCAGCGGACATGTGGAACTGCAATGGGATGAAGCTTCGCCAAGCGGAGACAGCGCTTATTACGCCATTTACCGAAATGATGGGAAGTCGGCTCCCGATATCAACAATCCGACGGGGCTCATCGGCACCGTCCGCAAAGCTGCCAGTGGAACGAAGCAGTCTTATGTCGATCTAACCGTGCAGGACGGTGCAACATACACGTATACCGTCACCGCGCTGGATCGTTTGCATAACGAAAGCGCTGCAAGCACTCTTGTTACCGCAACGGCGTATTCCGCACCCGTCTATCCAGGAAATCCCGGAAGCCCTGGCGGCGGGACGGAAAATCCGAAGCCTGAGCCAAAACCGGAGCCGAAACCCGAACCGAAGCCTGAGCCTCCCCTTCCATTGTCTGATTTAGGCCAGCACTGGGCGAAGGGCAAGATTGAAAGGGCAGCGGAGCTTGGCCTCGTGACTGGCTATGGAGACGGTACGTTCCGCCCGCAAAACCATGTGACAAGGGCTCAATTTGTGACGCTGCTGATGAGAGCTTTCCCTGTAACTGGCGGCGGCAGTTCCTCTTCCTTTGCCGATGCGTCCAATATTCCGACTTGGGCGCAAAGCTCCACCTTGGATGCGGCGGCGGCCGGCTATATTGTCGGCTACGGCGACGGCACCTTCCGGCCTAACGGCGCCATCACGCGCTCGGAGCTTGCCGTTCTCATTGCCAGAATCGCCGGAATCGCTCCCATTGACAGCGCCACATTCAGCGATATCGGAAGCGCGCCGGCTTGGGCCAGAGGCTCAATTGCCGCTGTCGCTGAAGCCGGGCTTATGCAAGGCAAAGGCGACGGGCGCTTTGCCCCGAACGACCTTGCAACGCGTGCGGAAGCCGTCGTTTTGCTGCTTTCTTTATACGACCGTAAATAAACGATAAACGTGAAATGACAATAACGGTGCATGGCTTCGGCCACGCACCGTTATTGTTGAATTTCCCCTTTTCCATCATTCAGCTTCACCGGCTTTGACACTCTGTTTTTTAACGAGCCGGTATTTCTGATGTTCAAATCGATCTCGATGTTTCGCAAAGAATCGCTTTCAAACACACTATTTCTTGCAGCGGCATTGGATTTCCACAGCTTGTACCGATTCCGAAACAGCTTGTATTCCAAGTTGAAAATATCGGTTTTGGTTTTTACGCTTAACGCATGCAAACCTCTTATTTCTTCTTCGATTGCCGCTTTGGTCGCTTCCGTTAATTGAGACATCTCGGATATTTCATTCGTTAGACGGTTAGTAACAAACCCGACGGCCCGGATATGCAAATCGTATTGGGGGGTGTTTCCCCCACCTGGCACGATTTTAATCTTATGCGTAGGGTTTTCGATAACGACATGAACGGAAGCTTCTTTTGAGTTCGGCACCGCAATACCTGATCTTATGGCACCCTCTTGGATCCAGCGCAAGCCGTCGAGCTGCTTCAAAGGGATATATCCCCGATAGCTTTCGTTTTGGTAAAAGACCGCCCCGTCGATATATAACATCGGCTTGCTTTTTTCTCTGTCCATCCATTGCTTTCTATTAATCGCAAGCGTAGGTATACATGTCGTAAAGCCGGGCTCGTGAAGATCGCTGATCAGACGATGCAATCTGAGCGAATGAATCAAAGACGTTTGAGAGTAATTGCCCTCCGGCTCGTGGAGCAAAGTGCTGAGCGACGATTGACCGTAAAAGCCGCCCACATTCAAAATCTCTTTGACCGACCCTCTAGTTGCAAAAATATAAGGGGTCAGCCGGAACTCGTAATAACGGGTCACGCTGTCCAAAATAATGTCAATTCCGTGTTTGATCGCAGAATCGCTAATCAATAACGCCGTCATATGCCCCCAATAGATTCGCTCTTGCGAAGTGCGGTACAAGTTAAAAAACGATTCTTCAAACGTTTTCCCCTTTGATTCCCCGATCAAAATATGCGCGTCGCTTTTGTTGCCTTCCGCCGTTTTCGCTTCGGATTGCAAGTCGATAAACTGAATATAGCCGTAATATTCCCCATCCTTGTAGTCGACCCCGATCGCCGTTGCATAATTGATCCGTTCTATATTTTTGACATCGCTCGTACACGCTGATGCAGATAGCGAAAGCAATGCGATCATAACTGACACAGCAGCAAATTTTCTCACGTTAAGAATCACCCTTTTGCGGCATTTTACGGTCCATCTTCATCGGCTTCACTCTCCGGCGCTTAAATGGATTCATGAGCAGCGCATCCAGCCATTCTCGATAGCGGAATGAAACGATAGGATCGACATACGGGACGCCAAAGGAACTAAGCTGACAAATATATATGATGCAGGCAAACAAACAAAGCATAAAACCGTAGATTCCTAAAAAGGCGGATACGAGCAAAATGACGGCCCGAAACAAGCTGACGCTCCCGGACAACGATTGATTGACGAGCGAAAAGGTGGCAACCGCCGCAATCGCGATGACAACAAGCAGCGTAGGCGAAGCCAGTCCCGCCCGAATAAGCGAATCTCCGATAATAAGGCCGCCGACAATGCCAATCGTCTGCCCGACCGCCTTCGGCATACGGACGCCCGCCTCCCTCAGCAGCTCGAACAAAAACAGCAGCAGGAACGTTTCCAAAAACAGCGGCAAAGGCACGCCCTCTCGGGAAATCACAACAGTTGAAACTAGCGAAAACGGGATTTGATCCGGATTGACCGAAGCCATCGCAATCCAAAACCCCGGCAAAAAGATGCTGAGCAGCAAACCCAACAGACGAAGCAACCGCTGCGTCATTACATAATAATAAGGATGATGGACATCCTCAGGCGATTTCAGCAGCTCCAAAAAATTGACCGGGCCGATCAGCGCCATTGGAGAACCGTCAACGATAATGGCGAGCCGTCCCCGCAGCAGCGTCTCCACTACAAAATCGGGCCGGCCGATATAGTCAAGCAGCGGGAGCAAAGAATAGGTCCGATCGGCTATCCATTGTTCCAGTTGCCCGCTGCTCAAAATGCTCTCGGCCTCCAGTGTGGACAGCCGTTTGCGCGCTTCTTTTACGATCGTCTCGTCCGCTTTATTTTTCAAATACAGCAGCGTCACTCTAGTTTTGCTCATCGTACCTATCTCAAACTGTTCCGAAAAAAGCATGCTGGTACGCATTCGTTTGCGGATTAGCCCTATGTTCGTACACATCTCTTCCGTAAAAGCGTCCCTCGGCCCTTTAATCGAAATTTCCGTGTTGGATTCCTCCGGCTGCCTTTGCGGGATGTTTGAAATAAAAACGATCCAAAATCGCGCCTCCCCTTCCGCAAAAAGGATGAGCTTGCCGGTAAACAGAGCGTCCAGCATTTGTTCGATCGACTGACCATGCTCCACAATCGGAAGCTCTTCCGGTCCTCCATCCCCCTCATCCGCCAAACCTGCGGAAACAAGCGCGAATTGGCATAAGCCGTAAAAATGATCGTTGAGCTGCGTTCTGTCGATCATTCCCTCGCAAAAAATAGCCGTCAAGCGGCCCGAAGCTTCCGGAATCGGAACGGAGGGGAAATGGAGATCCGCATAAGCGGAAAAAGCTTTTTTCAGCATCGTGCCGTCGAGCTTGCCTTGTGTCAGCGCAGCTTCGAGCTCCGGGTACAGCTCGTTTTCCTTCGTTGCCTCTCTCACTTCTGCCTCGCTCCCTTCCCTTTTTTAACAAACGATATAGCAAATAAAGCGAGGGTCACTGCAATTCCCCATACCATAGAGCTATTGTAAAAATAGAGGTGAATCCAATCCTGCATTTTAATATCGCTTATATCGAGCAGCGCAGGTGCGGACATTACCAAAGTTCCGGTTATTAAAGCGATTTGTCTCCATTTTTTGCTTCGGATGACGATAATTTCAGAAATGAGGTGAATGCAAAGGCCTGTCCGAACGATGCTTCCCGCCAGCAGCTGAAAGACGGCCAAATAATCGACATGGGAAATATATTGGCCAACCATAACGAGCCGCCACTGCTCGAAGGCGGGAAATCTCATTTCGCTCGCCTGATCAGGGCCAAATGCGGTAATCGAGCCGATGGAGGGACCCAGTATGAGACCGACCAATATCGTAAGCGCAATAAAAAACGTCGCGTAATTAATCGGCTTTTTCATCCTGTGCTGCAATAGAAGCAAAACGAGCAGATCGATGCTGCCGCCAAATACGATAATGCTGCCGTCCAACTGAGCGTGAAACCCTTCGGCCATGAGCGGCTTGATCATTCCGTAATCTTTGCTTCCCATAGTGAGCATAGAAACGCTCATGCCCAGCAGCCAGACGATAGGCAGAAGCAAGACGGAAACATAAATGAGTGTTTGCAAGCCAGCGTATACGGTAAAGTAGGAAACCAGCACAAACGTCAA
This sequence comes from Paenibacillus sp. GCM10027627, assembly GCF_042675505.1. Taxonomy (NCBI): domain Bacteria; kingdom Bacillati; phylum Bacillota; class Bacilli; order Caryophanales; family Paenibacillaceae; genus Paenibacillus; species Paenibacillus sp. GCM10027627. Next base: position 240,954 of record NZ_JBHTHB010000001.1, on the reverse strand, counting down.
AATAATGACAAGCCGGTTCGTTTCTGGCAAAAAATAAATATTTACGTTTTGCGATGTGTCGTAAATGATCATGCTGCCGGCAATTAGAAAATAAAGGAGCAAGCTTCCCCCTATTAGCCAAAAGCCGGTCTGTCCGCTTTTCGCTTTCAGCCAGTCATTAAACGTGAAGGTACGCATCGATTTCAAAACGCGGTAAAGAAGGGCGCTCCATAACAGCAAAATAAAATACCCGGCCACAATGCTAACCCAAGCGTCGCGTCCGGTAGCTTGAATGAGATGCGGAATAATTAGGACATGGTTGGAAATGCCAATCGAAAGCAGCAGCAAAAAAACGATTTGTATTCTTGAGAATGAAACTTCCAAGCGCATACCTCCAATTTATGGACGGACGGATATGCTGGTATATTTCCCCACGGATGTCCAATTATGCGCTAGCGCACTTTTCACCACTAATTAAACATTTCATGATTGACATAAATTGGATTGAACACTATACTACCCTTAACGTTAACGTCATGGTTGGGAGTTGAATAGAAAGTGAATATGCTGATCGGCGAGCTGGCCAAGCGAGCGAGCGTCACTCCTCGCACCATCCGCCACTATCAAAGCTTGGGCTTGCTGGGAAACGTAGCTCAAGAGAGCAACGGATTTCATTATTATAGCGACGAGGCTTTGCAGCGGCTGCTCAAAATCAATGTGTTGAAGGGCATTGGGCTTAGTTTGGTGGAAATCGGCACCGTCATCGATCTCTATTTTGAAGAGTCGACTATTGTGGAAGGAAAACGGCAGGTGCTTCAACTACTGGATCGGCATCTGGAAGAAACGGATGCGAAACTCGCTTCTTTGACGCAATTTAGAAACGAACTTATACAAAATAAAAATCGGATACAGTCTATCGTCGACCAAATGTCGCCGTTAGCGGACAACCGCAAGCTCTAAACAATGCCCTCAGCTAAAGCGAATTAGAAATATCGGGCTGCGCGCATGACGTTTAGTAGAGAAATTTGGCTTAAATGGCCTATTTCTGCGACTAAACCTTTACGTTAACGTTAACGTCATTTATCTTTGCATTCCAGGAAGGAGAATGAAAAACGATGGGCGTAAAAAGCAATTTGAAAGGAAATCATGTCGTGGTCATTGGAGGAAGCTCCGGCATTGGTTTGGCTGCCGCCAAAAAAGCATCTGACCTAGGCGCCGTTGTGACCATTGTCGGCCGCAACCGGGAGCGGTTGCAAGAGGCGACTGCCGACTTTTTCGGCACAATCCATCATGCTGTGCTCGACGCACGCAACGAAGACGAAGTACGGAGCTTCTTCTCCGGGGCTGGGGAAATCGATCATCTCATCGTAACGGCCGGAGAGTTGACGCATGGCACCGGAAATGTGGCGACGCTTGATACAGCCAGTGCCAGAGAGCAATTCGAAAGCCGCTTCTGGGGACCTTATCATGCCGTCCGTCACGCCGCCGCCTATATTCGGGATCACGGCTCCATTACGCTTACATCTGGCTTTTTTGGCGACAAGGCTGTTCCGGGCGCAGCCATTCCATCGGCTGTACACGGCGCTCTCGAACATTTGGGGCGAGTGCTGGCTGTGGAACTGGCTCCCGTTCGAGTAAATGTGATCTCCCCCGGCTACGCCAATACGCCTCTGCATCATGGGACGCCTACAGAACAAAGGCAGGCCTGGTTCGCCTCGCTAGCCCCCACATTGCCCGTTCGGCATATTGCCTCTGCGGACGAAATTGCGGACGGCATTTTGTTTTTGTTGGAAAGCTCCTATACAACCGGCATTACGTTAACGATCGACGGCGGCGCTAGACTCGTATAGCTGCTCAAGGAATCATACGAAATAAAAAGAGAGCAGGCCGCTTATCGGCTGCTCTCTTTTTGTTCAATGGCAAACTATCGTCTCGGCCCAACATTCGCATCCCATTTTTCCGCCCAACGCTGCATTTCGCCCAATGAAGTTAAAAAATCTCTCCCTTTTTCCGTCAAGCTGTATTCAACCGATACGGGTACCGTCGGAAACACCGCGCGGAAAACGATGCCGTTTTTCTCCAAAAGGCGCAGAGCATTTGTGAGCGACTGCGTTTTGATTACAGCGGCATCCCGGTGCAGCTGTTGAAACCTTTTGGGACCATCCGACAATAAGGCAATAATTAAAAATGACCATTTTCCGTCCAATATTTGCAGAACGGAACAAATATGAGAGAACTGCGCTGGCCCCCTCGTTTCTTCTGTCCTATCCTCCATAGATTCCTTTCCTCCTGTATGACCGTTAGACCGCAGTCGTAATCATACACTATTCTACTTCTTGCCTTATTCTTTTTACAATCTGTAAGTTCAGTTTCTACTATGTCGCAAGCCCAACAGGAAGGTGTTCACACTTACTTTAATATAGTTAGTCAATATATTTGGATTATATCCATTTCATTTGCGTTCTTACATAAATAAAGTAACGTTATTATAATACAACCAAGAGAACGGAGAGGATGATCACCATGGTTAAATGGATCGTTTATTTGCTTGCAATCGGAGTTTTTGTTACGGCCACGTCAGAGCTGGTCGTCTCGGGTATATTGGCAGAGATAGCCGGCGACCTGAACATTTCTATCGGATTAGCGGGACAATTGATTACGGCTTATTCCCTATCTTTTGCAATCGGCACCCCTATCGTCATTTCGCTCGCATCTAGAATCGGACGCAAAAAGGTGCTGCTCGGCGCGATTGCCGCTTTTGTGCTTGGCGGAATTGTATCTGTTGCAAGTCAAACGTTTGTTGTATTGATGTTCGCCCGCATATTGCTTGGAGTCAGCTCCGGCGTATATCTAGTCGTCTCCATAGGGACGGCAGCGAAGCTCGTTCAACCGGAGAAGCTTGGAAGCACGATCGCAACAATTATTCTCGGTTTCAGCAGCGCGCTGATTGCGGGTGTCCCCATCGGCATCGTCATTACGGAATGGTTAAATTGGCAAGCCATATTTGCAATACTGAGCTTGCTTGCTCTCCTCGCAGGCGCTATGATCTACCGGCTTCTTCCCGAAGTGGATGGCGATGAGCCTGTATCGTTTAAGAAATCGATTAAATGGTTAGGCAGTTCTGCCGTGCTCGCCGGATTGCTTCTGTCGCTGTTCCGCGAAGGAGGCGGCTCCGTCCTTCTCACTTATATGACGCCATATCTCCAAGAGCTGCATTCGCTCGAATTGTCTCAAATCGGCATCATTATGCTCGTATTCGGTCTAGTAGGCGCTCTCGGTTCGAAACTAGGAGGGTATAGCGTAGATCGCCGGGGTGCCGTTCCCGTTATTGCGGCAGCGGTAATAACCCACATCGCCGCGCTTTCGCTGCTGCCGCTCGCGGGAGGAAACTACTGGATGTCGCTTCTGTTGCTCGGGCTAATTTTCTTTTCAATGTTTGCTGCGGGACCGGCTATGCAAAGCTATTTCATTCAAAAAGCTCCTCAAGCGGCTAATTTTATTCTAAGCATTCATACGTCTATCATCCACCTTGGCCTTGCTGCAGGCGCGGGCATAGGCGGCCTTGGCGTATATCAGGCCGCTACGCTTAAGTATCATCCTTGGATTGCAGCATTGATGCTTGGACTGGGGCTCGCGATTGGCGCGGCTATTTTCGCGGCCGGCTCGGCTCGCTCGCGTTCTTTCTCCGCATAAGATTAGCAGCCCTAGCCTTATTCGCCCGACGCAAGGCCCCCATAGCGAAGACCGAACCCTTGCTCATATTCGTCGCTTATACGGAGCGGAAGCTTGCCCACTGGCTCTGTCCCAAATAAAACATGTACGGCCGCTTCCCATGAGACTGGAATCGGAGTTACCCAGTACCATGTATCCAGCGCATAAGCGGCCAAATAAGCGGGAACATCGGGAAAGGCCGTTATATCGCTAGGAAGGCCAAGAGATACGACGGCAATAGGTTTGCCGAGCGCGGTCAGCCTTCGAACAAGCTCGATTTGCCCGTTCGGAATTTGCCTGTCCGAATAAGTAAATACGGCAATTCGATCCGCTGTCTCGGCAAGACGAACCGCCTCCTGAATGGCGGTTTTGTCCGTGTCCGGCCGCTCTCCCGCCGCTTCGGCGGCTTGAAAGGCAATCACATTCCCTGCCCCCGCCCTTTTCACCGATTCCGCAATTTCCTCCCCATATACCATGCTCACAACAAAAGTCGTTTCGTTCGACTCCGCGTCAAAAGGCAGCACTCCTTCGTTTCGCAGCAAAGTAATGGAGTCTGCCGCTATCCGGGCAGCTTGTTCTTTATACACATCGGAACCGACTATATTTTCCGCTTTCTTGACGTCTACATAGCGGGATTCGAACATGCCCAGTCTTATTTTCTGCTCCAGTATTGTTTGAACGGACTCCTCTACGCGGCTTCTTTTTAAATTGCCGTTTTGCAACGCTTCATAGAGCGCCTCGGCCGTCTGTACTTGGTCGATTTCCGAACCGTTAGCCATCACGATGTCCGCTCCCGCGTTAATCGCCATAACGGCTGCTTCTCCCGCGCCCCAATGATTCGATATCGCCTCCATCACCATCGCATCCGTCACGATTATTCCTTCAAATCCCATCTCTTTGCGCAAAAGCCCGGTCAACACCTTTTCCGAGAGGGTGGCCGGCAAATTCGGATCGATCGCTTCGACAATGACATGAGCCGTCATGATCGCAGGAATGCCCGCGTCAATCGCTGCCTTGAACGGAGCCAAATGCACACTCCGCAGAACTTCACCGCTATACGTCACTTTAGACAACGTCGAATGCGAATCAAACGCGGTATCCCCATGTCCGGGAAAATGTTTGGCGCTTGCGATCACTCCGGCGTCTGCATAAGCTTTAACCTGCGCTACCACCATGCGGCTAACAACATTAGCGTCACCGCCAAACGAGCGGACTCCGATGACGGGGTTAAGCGGGTTGGCATTGACATCCGCAACGGGGGAAAAGCTCCACTGAAATCCAAGCGCCTTCGCTTCTTCAGCCGTCAGCTTGGCAGCCAGCTCCGCGTATTCCACTTTGCCAGTTGCCGCGATTGCCATACTTCTCGGCAGCACGGTCGCTTCCCCCGGAACCCGTTGGGCGGCGCCGTATTCCATATCTCCGGAAATAAACAACGGGATGGCCGACTCCGTTTCGGCAGCCCATTGCTGCAAACGATTGGCGAGCTCCGCCGTTTCGACTGCCGTTTCTGTCTGCCGGTTTAATAAAGCGCTTCCGATGGCGTATTTTTGAATCATCTCTTTTGAAAACGAATCCGCCTCGAGTGTTGGAGTGTACATGACAAGTTGGCCAATTAATGCCCTGTCGCTCATTTCCGACATCATTTGCTTTGCTTTCTCTTGCAGAGAAGATGCTGCGGAGGTTGAAGGAGTTGTCGTAGGGGCACTTGCGTTTGGCGGAGACGGACTGCCCGGATGGTTTGACTCCGATTGATTTGATTTCAACAAAACGATTGTCAGGACAAGCACTATAATGGAAAGCGCCGGTACTGCAATAGCCCAAATTACTTTTCGCTTCGCGTTCATAATGGACCTTCTTTCATCCTATTTACTTCCCCGAACTATTTCCATTTTATTTCATTTTTTACTAAAAAGGAATGAATGATTACCCTTTCGCCGAAGCCTGCGCAAATGTAACGCTGATTTGATTGTTCGGTTCAAGCTTTTGATTTATTTATTCAAATGTCCCTCATATTATGGCGGGCTGCCGAGTAGAATGATTCAGACGAAAGGAGGTGAACGTTTCTTTCGGTTCTTTTGCATGGCAACCCACCTATCCTTGAGGAGGTTTTTTCATTGACAATTCATTCCGTTCGTTCGACCCGCTTTACCCTTAAGCATGTGCTGATTGGGATCGGCATGCTGCTTGCCGCTGTATTAGGCTTTACATTGTTCGCCCAGCAAATATCCGCGCATGGATACGTAGAAGGGCCTGCCAGCCGGGCGGCATTGTGTAAATCCGGCCAAAATACGAATTGCGGTGCAATCGTTTACGAGCCGCAAAGTTTGGAAGCTCCTAAAGGTTTCCCTAACGCCGGCCCAGCCGACGGCCAAATTGCAAGCGCAGCCGGCGCTTTCCCCGAACTTGACCAGCAGTCCTCCACACGCTGGGCGAAAGTCAATATTTCATCCGGCCAGAACACGTTTACATGGAAATTGACGGCAGCTCACTCTACGGCCAGCTGGAAATACTATATTACGAAAACAGGCTGGAATCCAAACGCTGCGCTTTCGCGCAACTCCTTCGATCTTACTCCATTCTGCTCGGTACCTTATAGCGGGCAGCCGCCTTACTCCTATTCGAACACTTGCAACGTTCCTGCGAGAAGCGGATACCATGTCATTTTGGCAGTTTGGGAAGTCGCGGATACGCCTAACGCCTTTTATAATGTAATTGACGTTAATTTCGGAGGCTCGAATCCAACCGATACACAAGCGCCAACTGCGCCGTCCGCTTTGACTTCACCGTCCAAAACGGCTACAAGCGTTGCGCTGTCGTGGAGTGCCTCTACTGACAATGTTGGCGTTACAGGCTACCGAATTTACCGCGGAACCGTACTTAACGCCACGGTAACCGGTTCAACTCTAACTTACAACGTTACAGCGCTGACGGCGAACACCGCCTACTCCTTCAATGTCAAGGCGATTGACGCCGCTGGAAACGAATCAGCCGCAAGCAATACCATAACGGTAACAACCAACAATATAACGGGAACCGATACTCAGGCTCCTACAGCTCCAGGCGGACTGCATGTGATGGGAACCGCTACCTCATCCGCCATCAACTTGATGTGGAACGCATCAACCGATAATGTCGGCGTTACGGGATACCGCATTTATCGGGGCACTACACTCGTAACAACCGTCTCCGGCAGTACGCTTTCTTATACAGTTACGGGACTTACACCAGCGACGACTTATTCTTTTACCGTCTATGCCATCGATGCGGCAGGCAATCAATCAGCGGCTAGTACGGTAAGCGGCACAACTGCGTCAGGCACGACGGCTCCGGCATGGGCGCCGAATGTCAACTACCCGGCAGGGACGCTTGTCACTTACAACGGCGCCACCTATGAAAGCAGGGTGAGTCATACGTCGATTGTCGGCTGGGAACCAACGAATGCGGCTTCTCTCTGGCTGTTGAAATAGCATCTTTTAAAGAAAACGAATGCCGGCTCTAAACAGGGCTGCCATTCGATTGAAATGATATTTACCGTTTCGAATAACCCTCTTACGATAGCTACGTTTGGCTAGTTGGCAAAAAACAAATTTCAGCTCTGAACAATCAAAAAGCGCGAGCATGAAGGGAAATTCCCTCCAGACTCGCGCTTTTTGACGTTAAGGAACAAACGTTAATCAACCGATCATTTGATCTCTCATAATCCATTTGGTCCCTGGCCGGGACTCCTATCCTTTTCGCGGTTTCATGTACCACGATTTATCTCTTTATTATTCTCTATCCTTCGTATGCACGCTGCAAATCTTCTATTATAATTTTGTTCATGCCAAGCATAGCTTGCATAACACGCCCCGCTTTGACGGGGTCAGGATCATGAAGCAGCTCGCCAAGCGCCTTCGGGATAATTTGCCATGATAGTCCGAATCTGTCCTTCAGCCAGCCGCAGCGCGACTCTTCGCCGCCTTCAACTAGCCTGTTCCAAAGTTCGTCCACTTCCTGCTGAGTATCGCAGCTTACAAATAAGGAAATGGCCGGCGTAAACGAAAAATGCGGCCCCCCGTTCAACGCCATAAACTGTTGCCCTTCCAGCTGAAAGGTGCCTGACATTACTTTCCCTTCGTGCCGCTGCACGCTTATGACCGCCGAGTCATTAAAGACCGATGTATAAAACTCCATCGCTTCCTCAGCCTCTGAATCAAACCATAAAAAGGTCGTAATTTTTTGCATGCGATTTCGCCCCTAACCTTATCAAATTAGGCTATTTGCCCCCGACATCCTTATCTTACCCTATATTTCTCTTCGCCGTTTCTTCCCAATTGCGAAACTTGTGATTTATCTCCTCGCCCGAAAATGACTGACTAAAACTGTCAGCATTATCGGTTATACTGGGATTGACTCGGAGCAAATCTCCTTCCATAATCGAGATAAATTCGAAGCAGAGAGGGTCGTCGCCAAGATGTCAAAAGCAGATACGATGCTGTCCATTCTATGGCTGCTAAGATCCGGGAGGAAACTGACGGCTAAGCAATTAGCCGATGAGCTGGAAATCCATATTCGAACCGTCTACCGCTGCATTGATTCATTGTGCGCCAGCGGAGCGCCAATTATGGCTGAGCCCGGGCCTAACGGCGGCTATCAAATGATCGGCCGATTTGCAGATGCTCCGCTTATGTTTGATATGGAAGAGCAGAAAGCGCTAGTTCAGGCATCCGCCTTTGCGGAAGCGGCTGGCTACCCCTTTACGGAAGCGCTCGAACGAGCCATGGAAAAGCTGAAACGATACACAAACGGGAATCAGCTTGAACGGATGGAGCGTCACAAAAGCGGTCTTTCCGTCATATCTACGTCCTCTAGCGGACAAGACGGTTTCCTTCAGCTGCTGGAACAAGCGGCCTCCGATGGCCTGTCTCTCGAAATGGTTTACGATAAGGGACGCGGAGATGCGAAAGCGAGAGCTTACGATCCGTATGCCATTGTCCACTGGAAAGGAAAGTGGTATACGGCCGGATTTTGCCGGTTGAGAAACGATTTGCGCAGCTTCAGGGTAGACCGGATATTAAAGCTTGAACCGTCCGAACGCCGGTTCGAACGCCCCGCTTCCTTTTCCGCAAAACAATTTATGCTGGGTCAGCTGCTCCCGGACGTTTCGCAGGGCCATAACCTCGTTCGCGTCGTAATCAAGGCGCATGAGCAGGTGTTGAACGAGCTGCAGGGCCATTGGCTGTTTGGGCATGCGCTTACGGAACGTGTAGAGGGAGAAGCTTATTTTTCACTGGCCTCATCCTCGCTGCTAACTTACGTCCCCTATTATTTGCTGCCTTATGGCAAGGCGCTGACGATTTTGGAGCCGGATGAGCTTATTCACAGGCTGGCCCAGATCGGAGAAGAGCTGGCCCTCCATTACAAAACGATGCTATCCGAGTCACATTCAGCCGATAAAGGAGAATTTTGATGAGCAAATATACCATGTACGGAAGATTGATCGCTAAGCCGGGCAAAAGAGATGAGCTTGCCGCCATTTTGCTGCAAGCTGCAGATGCGCTCGGTTCAAACCCCGATTGCGAGCTTTATATCGTCAACATTTCCGAAGACGATCCCGATTCTGTTTGGGTAACCGAGCTTTGGAGCAACGAAGCTGCTCATGCCGCATCCCTGAAAGACGAGGAGACGATCGCGCTCATTGGAGTAGCTCGCCCTTTAATTGCTGGAGTAGAACCTATCAAATTAAAGCCGATAGGCGGCAAAGGGCTCTAACGCTGATGGATCTTGAACCCTGTGCCGCACTCCACTTTCCGCTTTCTTCAATGACTGCGATACTCGACAATTCGGATGTTTAATGGTTTGCCGGGCTAACCATCTCCGGCTTGCTTACTCTCGCCGATTTGCGGGAAGAAGCGGACCGGATGAAATGAAAAGCGATTAACGCTGCGTGCAGAAGAGCAAGTATCAAATAAATATTGCTGAATGCGGCGCTGTTCGCGTTTCCATTAAGCGGATTCCATAGCTGCGACGTTTGCCAGCCCGCGGCAATGCCATATAAGCCCGATGATATGCCCTGCGTTAAGAAGTTGATCATTGCAAAGAGACCCATTCCTACTCCCATCTGTTGTTGCGGCAACGTTTTGGAAACGGCATTCGACATTCCGATCATCATAAATGACTGGCCGACATTGCCAAATATAAGGAATGCGGCGATTGCCCATGCAGGTGCTGTCGTAAAGGTGGACAAGAACAGAAAACCGAACATAAGCAGACTGGAGGCGACGACGAGCAAAACGCCGTTGCCATTTCGGTCCGCAAGTCTCCCTCCCTTGCGTCCCAAAATGGCGGAAGCGATCGCTGCAGGCACCATGGCGAGACCGATCCAATACGGTGGCAGCGCCTGCACGTTCGACAGTAGAAACGGAGTCAAAAAGTAGAGTGAAACGCCAATTGCATTCACTAATGAGCCGATCGCGAGATTGATTACATATTCGCGGTTTTTAAACAGTTCCGGCCGGACAAAGGGCTCGGCTGCCATACGAATCCGCACAACAAACAGGATGCCAGCAGCGAGTGCAATAAGAATGTAAATGACGGAACCACGGGTGAAGCCTAGCAGCAAAAGAGCCGACATCCCGCCAAGCAGCAAGCCGCCAAGCCAGTCGAATTGCCCTTTCCCCTCTGCCTCGTCGACAAGATATTTGCGGTAAAAGGGCAGTGTAGCGAGCAGCAGCAAAGGCACTGCGAACAGCCATCTCCAATCGACGACGCTAACAAGCAGCGACGATACGACCGGTCCAACGGCACCTCCAAGGGCAAGCCCAGTTGCAGCCATGCCAAGCGCCGATCCTCTGCGTTCCGGTGCGACGTATCGAATCGGAATAAGCATGACCACGGCCGGAATCGCGGACGCGCCGGCTGACTGCAAGCATCTGGCTAACAAAGCAACCCAAAACGTTTCCGAAAACAATCCTATTACAGAGCCTACGGAAAACAGCAATATGCCAAACGTCAAAATGTTTTTGAGCTTGAACCGATCCGACAGCTTTCCGTACGTTACCGTCCCAACCGCATAAATTAAGGAATAGGCCGAAGTCATCCAGCTTACCTCTGCAAGCGACAATTGAAACTGCTCGCTTATTTGCGGCAATACAATATTAAACATCATGGCTCCCATCGCCGAGAGCATAAGCGTAAACATCATGACTCGGAGCAATGGTTCTATTGAACGAGAAGGTGTTGACGATTGCGATTGCATTATAAATCTCTCCTTTTTCATCTATTCATAGTAGTCTGTCAGTTATCTGTAAATCAGTAAATGCAAGTGATTGAATGCATGTACTTGCTTGCATTTTGTTTGAAAAAAGACTAGGGAGTTAACCCCCTAGTTAATGTTCTTACACTTCCTTCAATAAACTGATCCAGCGTACTTTCGGTATAAGACATTCTGCCCGCATCCAGCACGCTTACAAAAGCTCCATAGTTCATCCACAAAAAGGACAACGCCTGTACTTCAACATTACACTCCACCAATTTGCCCTTCGTCCGCATTTCGTTAAAATATTCGATTAAAAGCTCTTTAAGCTTCTGCGGATGCTTGTGCGAAGGTTCCTTGAACTGTTTAAAAACATGTTTTTCTTTCAGAGCGATTTGCATCACTTTCCGATTGGTATTCATCAGTTCGTGATACTTTCTGCTAACTAAAAGAAGATCATCGTACAGCTCGTAGACGATTTTATCCTCAAACAGCTTCTGCATCTCATCTGCATAATGATAGCGATGGAATGCCTGTTCCAGCAAGTTCAGCTTGTTGCCGAAATGCCGAAACAAGGTGACTTCGTTAACGCCCGCAGTCGCTGCAATTTCTTTTGTAGTCACGCCGTTAAATCCATATTCCGCGACAAGATCAATAATCGCTTTCATCAGTTTCTCGGCAGTGCTTAGTTTCCCGCTGGTGATGGTGATCCCCCTTTCACGCTCCATGAATGTATGCAAGTAATTACTTTCATTTGAAAACATCATACTGCATGATTATGGAAATAGCAATACCCCTTTACAAATTACTTTAGCCCCCTTCGCTTTTTCATTTCCATAGTTCATTCCTCATACAATGATAAAAAGGCTTGAAGGGGATAACAAAGATGCATGATGTCATACAACGAGTGAATGAAGCGATTAAAGGGCTCACCGTTTTTTTGCTGGGAAAGCAAAAGCAAGATGGCTCTTGGCGGTTTTGCTTTGAGAACGGGACGATTATTGATGCTTACGTAATTATCCTTTTTCGCATAGTGGGATACGAAGAAGAGGCGTTGATTCGACAGCTTCACGATCGAATTTTATCCCGTCAGCAGCCTAACGGAAGCTGGCAATGGTATCGCGACGAAACGGAGGGCAATTTGTCCGCATCCGTTGAAGCTTATTACGCTCTACTCTATTCCGGCTACAGCAAGGCCGAAGACGACGTTATGCAGCGCGCCGCACATTATATCGGCGCTCATGGCGGAATAGGGAATGTCTCCAGCATTTTAACCCAAAGTATTTTAGCAGCAACAGGACAGCGAAAGTGGCCCTTATCGCTTACGTCTATCCCAATGGAAGTCATGTTGCTGCCAGACGATTTCCCTGTCAACATCTATCAATTTTCAGGTTATGCAAGAGTCCACTTAATTCCTATGCTCATTATGGCGAGTCAAAACTGGTCTCTTCGCGATGAGCGAACGCCCCACTTAACGAAACTTTTGTCGTCCAGCCACGTGGAAAGGGGCGAGCGGGACCAACTAGGGGACGATCTTTCGCATAAGGAGATGTTATCCGCCATTCATGCCGGAACCCGCCATCTCATTGGCTCTCCTCGCTCTCTTCGCGACGTCGCTCTAGAGAAAGCGGAAAAATTTATGCTGGATAGAATAGAAGGGGACGGTTCCTTGTACAGTTACGCAACAAGCACCGTTCTGCTGGTTTTGTCGCTTTTGGCTCTTGGATATAAGAAGGATCACGATCTCATTCTAAACGCATGCCGGGGACTAGCTAATATGCGCTGCGCTGCGGATGGGTACCAAACGATTCAAAACTCCCCTTCCGCCGTATGGGACACCGCTTTAATCACTTATACTTTGCAGCAAGCCGGCACCCCTTCCATTCATCCCACGATGCTTAATGCATATCGGTATTTGCTGGAAAGACAGCATCAGAAAAAGGGGGACTGGAGCAAGCACAATCCGCATGTCGAACCCGGCGGCTGGGGCTTCTCCGACTCCAATACAATCAACCCCGATGTAGATGATTCCACTGCCGCGTTGCGGGCTATTTATGGCCTGTCCAAAACCGATCCGCAAATGAAAGAAGCTTGGAATCGCGGCCTGCAATGGGTGCTCTCTATGCAAAACAAAGACGGCGGCTGGCCTGCATTTGAAAAAAACACCAACAGTCGAATGTTGACTTGGCTGGCTATTGACGGGGCCAAATCGGCGGCCATTGATCCTTCAGAAGCGGATTTGACAGGCCGAACACTGGAGTATCTCGGCCATTTTGCACATTTGCACACCAATGCTCACCCCTTTATCAAAAAGGGAGCCGACAGGCTCATCCGCCATCAAAGAGACGATGGCTCGTGGTACGGCAGATGGGGAGTTTGCTATCTTTATGGCACATGGGCGGCTGTGACCGGATTAGTCGCTGCCGGACTTTCAAAAGATCATAAAACGATTCAAAGGGCCGTCCGCTGGCTTCATCGAATTCAAAACAAGGACGGCGGCTGGGGAGAATCTTGCCGCAGCGACCGTATGCAGCGATATGTGCCGCTTGGTGCCAGCACGCCGTCGCAAACCGCTTGGGCGCTGGATGCGCTCATTGCAGTGAGCCCTCGGCCGACCCCCGGAATCGATAGAGGCATCGATCGGCTCATTTCTCTTTTGCATGAAGAGAGCTGGGCAACGGTGTATCCGACCGGAGCGGGATTGCCTGGCCACTTTTATATCCATTACCACAGCTATCGTTACATATGGCCGCTTCTCGCGCTTGCTCATTACAAATCCAAGTATGGATCGGATAACTGACACAAAAAAAGTCTTAGTCGGCCAATTAATGCCGAATAAGACTTTTTATTGTTCATTCCCTCTATGAAACTTCTCTTTGTACATTTGCGGCAAATGTTTCATTTTATAATCAAGGGTAACAAGACTTTGTTGAAGCTCTTTCATCTGCTCCATCACTTTTTCCTTATGTCGGGCCAAAATGTCCAGCCCCTTGTCCAAAACGGCATCATTGTCCATGCAATGGTCAATAAGTATGCGTATATCTTTAATCGGCATCCCCGTTTTCTTCAGGCAGCAGATCAAATCGATCCAGTCCATATCCTGTTCATGAAAAACCCGAGTTCCATTCTCCCGCTCTACAAAAGGCAGAAGTCCTTCTTTGTCATAATAACGGATTGTATGAATGGACAGCTGAGTGCGTTCGGCTACTTCTGAAATGGTAAAGCCCATGATCGTTCATCCTATCTTTTTTCTTTTTCGATTTCGTGCTTTGAGGGTACTCTAGCCCATCCCATTTGTCAAATCAACAAAAGGGGTTGACATAGAGTGTACTCTAGCGTTTAATCTGTGGGAGTCAACCTACTCGAAAGGGGCTTTACGAAATGAAATATATAAACATTGCTAATACAGATTTAAACGTATCCAACCTTATTTTAGGCAACATGCGTCTGAAACAATTGTCTCTTGCCGATGCCGAGCAGCTTATTCGAACCGCTATGGAACAAAACATTAACTTTTACGATCATGCCGACATTTATGGCGGAGGGGAATGCGAAACCCATTTTGCTGAAGCGATCGGCATGAACAAGTCGATTCGGGAAGGCATGATTATCCAAAGCAAGTGCGGCATTCGCAGCGGTTTTTTTGATTTTTCAAAGGAGCATATCATCTCCTCTACGGAAAACATTTTAAAACGGCTAAACACTGATTATCTTGATATTTTGCTGCTGCATCGTCCCGATGCTCTAGTGGAGCCGGAAGAAGTCGCTGAAGCGTTCGATCAGCTGCATGCCAGCGGAAAAGTGCGCTATTTCGGTGTTTCGAACCATACGCCGCTGCAAATCGAATTGCTGAAAAAGCATGTACGGCAAAAACTCGTCGTCAATCAGCTCCAGCTTAGCGTCACTCATACGCCGATGATTGATTCCGGCATAACGCTCAACATGAACGTCGATCAAGCGATCAACCGTGACAGCGGCGTGCTCGATTATTGCCGTCTGCACGACATTACCGTACAAGCCTGGTCGCCGTTCCAAAAAAGATTTTTTGACGGACCTTTCCTTGGCGATATGGAAAACTACGGCGAGCTGAACACGCTAATCGACCAGCTTGCGGATAAATACGGCGTGACAAGCGCCGCTATCGCAGTAGCCTGGATTACAAGACATCCTGCAAATATTCAAGTTGTGCTTGGAACGACTAACGTAAGCCGTCTTCAAGACAGCTGCAAAGGCTCCGATATTCCGCTCACCCGCGAAGAATGGTATGCCATGTACCGCGCAGGCGGCAAGCTTCTCCCTTAACATAAAAAAGGAGGAATTCGTGTGGACTATGTACGGGATTATGCCATGTACGCTGCGGTATTCGGCTGGTTCAGCTTTTGCTGGTTCGGCTGGGCGCAGGAAAATCCCCGAGCGAGCTGGCGCAAATATTTAGGAATCGCTTCCGGAGCAGCCTTGCTAGTTAGCTTAGCCGGTATATATTTCAGCATAAACAATTGGGAAGCCGCCTCCGCTTTAAAAAATGTCGGTTCGTTCGATACTTATTTGCTAACGGTTTATATCGAATTCTTTTTGGCAGGCGCAGGCGCCTTTGCTTTGATCAAGTGGAAAAAGTCCAACTATGTCGCGCCTTGGATCGCTTTTGTAGTGGGCGTCCACTTTATCGGGCTTGCCCCTGTGTTTGACAATGCCAGTCTGTATGTTCTTGCCGCCCTGCTCGTAGCCGTCTCAGTTGCCGCTCTTTACATAGCGCCGAAATTGAAAGTGGCTTACAGCGCCATTACGGGCATCGGTGCGGGAACCGTTTTGTTCATCTATGCCTGTATGGGCTTGATTCGATTTTTGATGGTCTAAATATTATTTTATAAATATTTGAATTAAAATTGGATGAGCCGCTGACCGGGAGTTTTCCATTCCCGCCGGCGGTTTTTTTGATCAAAAAAAACCGTGCAGCCTTATAAAAAGCCAGGTTCCCTTTGCCAATGCACAGTTTACACCCTCCTGCTAGCTACAGCCCTTCCGCCGCTTTAGAGCGATATTGTCCCGGTGTCAGTCCCGTCCATTTTTTAAAGGCGTTCTGAAAAGCGCTCGGCTCCGAAAAATGTAAAGCATACGCAATTTCCCCCACGGAATATTCTCTCTTTTTCAAATAGCCTATCGCCAGCTCCCTCCGTACCCGAACGGACAATTCTTGAAAGGAAGTTTCCTCTTCCTTAAGCCTTAACTGCAACGATCTTGTACTCGTTTGAAAAGCTTGCGCCGTTTGCTGCAAAGTCGGGAAATACGTCGGCGTACATTTGTTCATCCACTTGGCTACTCGCTCCGAAAACGGACTTCCTTGCGCCAGCCCGTTCACCGTTTCTTCGGCAATAGACTCGAATACGGTGCGCAGCCTCGCATCCGAATAAATCACTTTTTCATTCAAAATATTTCTGTCCAGCTTTAGTAGATTTTGTTCTCCGCCAAACTGCGGCGTTTTGCCAAATACGGCCGCATAAGGCTCGGTAGCGAGAGGAGCTTCATGACAAAATTGCACTTCTTTCAGCGGAACTTTGCGACTGGCCAGCCTGCTGATCATCCGGTAAATGGTACTTGCCATATCTTCTGCACAGTGCCGGGACAAACGCCCCGGAAATTGAATTTGAAGCCGAATCAGCACATCCTCGCCGTGTACTTCCCAATCCAAATTAAAGCCGCTGCACAAAATGGCGTTGTACCTTTGAAAGGCGGCAACAGCCCCTTCTATCGTGCCGGAATGCATCATCACGTAGCCGAGTATGCCAAGATCGCCGATTTCTGCGATTGCACCTTGGTGCAAGCCAAAATAGTCATCCCCGGTAAAGCCCGCAGCACACTTCATCAGCCTCTCCAGCTCTTCGACCGGTATGCGCGCTTCCGGATTTTGAAGCAAATCGGCGTTAAAGGAGGCGTATTGCCAAAACTTCTCCGCGTCGAAACCCATATGAACGATCGTTTTCATAATCGTAATGACCATGGATATAGCCACACCTTGGCTTTTCAAAACCCTTCCCCCCTATTGCGCGTATTAACATCATTTTTGCGCAGCCGATCATTCATTTCACAGCAAAATTTTCTTATTCTGGTAATAGTCTTACACCACTATATCACATAGGAGGAATTACCATATGAAATCCAATATTTTAGTTTTAATCGGCCATCCGTACCCCAAAAGCTTCTGCTCCGCTTTGGCGGCTGCATATCGTGAGGGCGCCTCCGTCACCGGAGCCAATATTAAAATCATCGATCTTAGCGCCATCTCGTTTGATCCCAATCTAAAAAACGGATATCACAAACGAACGGATTTGGAACCCGAGTTAATGGAAGCGCAAGATATGGTCAGTTGGGCCGATCATTTAGTGCTCATTTACCCCAATTGGTGGGGAACGATGCCGGCTGTTTTTAAAGGGTTTTTCGATCGAGTGTTTCTACCCGGCTTTGCGTTCAAAATGAAAGAAAACTCGTCGCAATGGGAAAAGCTGCTGAAAGGAAAGACGGCCCGTCTCATCGTCACATCGGATACTCCTTCTTGGCTTAATCGCCTTATATACCGACGCGCCGGACTCCAGACGATGAGAAAAAACATTTTGATGTTTTGCGGAATTAATCCTGTGCGCATTACGGAAATTAACCCGGTCACCAAATCGACCCCCGAGCAGCGTGAAAAATGGCTTCAACGCGTTAAACAGCTTGGCGAGAAACAAGCTTAAATCCTTTTTAGATTAGACCCCATTAATATTTAATGATTTTAGAGGAAATGTAGCGGCAATGCTTCTAGAGGCAAAGCTGCTGGAAATGAAAAAAGCCCGCGTGTGGACGCGAGCTTTTTTGCTGTTGAGCGTTTTGATGCTATTGAGAAAAATGATGTTGCACCTCGTTACTGTTTCATCGTTTCACAATGGTTTGTTTTCGATACGTTTTGTTTTTATTACAGTTGGCTTTCAGTAAGCTTTACTTCTCGCTCGATGCCTCCAGCCAGCGCTCCATTAAGCTATTCAGCTCTTGTTCCAGCTCTTCCCGCCTCCGCCACTCCGACTCCAGCTTCTCTCCTTCACCGCTTACGGATAAACGGGCAAGCTCTTCGTCTATGCAGGCAAGGTTTTGCTCCATCTTGGCGAGCTCTTTCTCCATCTCAGCGATCTTTTTAGCCGTTTGATCAGCCCTTTTTTCAGTCGTTACTGGCCCTTTATTGGCTGCCTTCATGGATGCTTTTTCCGAAGGTTTGACCTCGCCATTTAAAAAACCGTTTTGGGAGGCTGCTAATTTCTGATTTTCTGCTGATTGCTGTTTGCGCTGCTTCATTTCGTCCCGCTTTGTTTTATATTCATCATAATTGCCCAAATAGGAGGCAACCCGGCCGTCTTCCAGCTCCCACACCCGCTGCGCCATCCGGTTTATAAAATAACGGTCATGCGATATCGCGAGCAGCGTTCCCGGATATTGTTCCAGCGCTTCCTCAAGCGCCTCTCTCGATGCAATGTCCAAATGATTCGTCGGTTCGTCAAGCAGCAGCAAATTGGGCTTTCGCCGAACGAGCAAAGCGAGTCTAAGCCTCGACCATTCGCCGCCGGACAGCATGGACAGCGGCTTAAATACGTCATTGCCATAGAACAAATAGGCGGCAAGCACGTTTCGCGCCTCCCCTTCCTCCAGCCCGTCCTCCGTGCGAAAATAATCCAGAACGGTCTGCGTCAGATTAGCAGCCGGTTCTTGCTGAGCCAAATAACCAATATCCACCCGTTCACCAAGGGCAATTTCCCCCGCTCCCGGCATTTCCATGCCAAGCAGCAGCTTAAACAACGTCGTTTTCCCCGATCCGTTGTGACCTAACAAAGCGACCTTCTCTCCGTACAGCAAGCTTCCTTCGGCACCGTTCAAAATCGTCCTGCCGTCATATTCCTTATGGACGTCCGAAAAAGAAAGCACTCTTTTGGCAGAACGATCCGATTGCGAAAGCGAAAATTCAGCCGTTTTCCTCTCCAATACAGGACGCCTCAGCTTCTCCATCTTTTCAAGCGCCCTTCGAATGGACGCCGCCCGCTTAAAAAACTTTTCATTGCCGCCGATGCGTCCCCAGCCCTCTAGCTGAGCAATCGATTCTTTCATTTTTTTGATCGTTTTTTGCTGCTCTTGGTAGTCGGCAAATTGCTGGAGCAGCCGCTCTTCCTTCTCCTTCACATATCCGCTGTACGGCGCATGATACGTAATGGCTTCGCCATCCTCCAGCTCGATCGTCGTTTTCGTCACGGCATCAAGGAAATAGCGGTCATGCGAAACGATAATGGCAGTCCCCTCATAACGGGACAAAAACTGCTCCAGCCACTCCATTCCTTTTAGATCCAAATGGTTGGTCGGCTCATCCAGCAATAGCAAGTCGGGTTTCGCAACAAGCTGAGAGGCTAAAACAATTCTTGTTTTTTCTCCCCCTGACAAGCTTCCGAACAACCTTCCGTCATGACTGCGGTCTATGCCAAGGCCACCAGCCACTTGATCGATTTGCGCATCCATCTCGTAGCCGCCGCTTCTTTCGAACCGTTCCTGCAATGCGGCATACGCGGACAGCAGCTTCTCCAGAAAAGAAGGATTATCTAAAACGGCCTGTTCCGACATGCTCCCTTCAAGAGCTGCCATTTCCGCTTTCATTTCTTTTGTTTCCCGGTAGCTGAACGCCAACACGTCATAGACGCTCATCTCGTCAAATTCCGCTGGCACTTGCGGCAAATAACCGATTTTGAGCCCTTTGGAAATCGCAATGCTTCCTTCGTCCGCCTTCTCATGGCCTGCGATTAAACGAAATAAGGTGGACTTTCCGCTTCCGTTGCGGCCGACCAGCCCCACTTTCCCTTTTTCATAAACTTGCAACGTTACTCCGTCCAACACAAGATTGGCGGCATGATATTTTTTCATTTCCTGAATGTTTACAATGATCATCGATAGATCCTCCCTGGTAGTGGAAGACTCTAGCATAGCTATACAAAAAAAGGGCCGCGACAACAAGCCCGCGACCCTTCAGATTCCGTTACTGCAATCCGTATCGGCTAAGGTAGGCGTCTTCTCGCGAATGGTTGAAACGTATAGTCAAAAATGGACAGACTGATCCCGTTCGCGAAAAATGTATGCGTAATGCCAGCCATTGCCATCGGTAGCCGGCTAATAGGGTTGTTCACCCATTCGTGATTCACCTACCTCACCTCCTTTTCCATAATGCGTTCACTATACCATAGATAAAATGGGAATGACAATGGGCTTTCCGAAAATACCCAAATCTAACGGTCCGTTAAGGTAGAGGCAGTTCGCGCTCCGTTTCCTCAATGATCGCTTTCACTCCTTCTTCAATGGAAGAAAGGCCCGCACGGGATATGCTTATTCGCAAAAACTTTTCACGCTCCAAATAACCGGTCAAATAAAAACCTTTCCCAGACACAGCCCGAATGCCGCGCCCCTCAAGCCGAACCATCAGCCGCTCCAAATTGACGTTTTGCGGCAGCTTGAACTGCACATAAATGCCGGAGCAAACATCGGAAAGCCGGACTCGATTCGCAGTGTTGTATATGCCAACAGCTTCGTTTAAGGCGGCGATTTTTTCGGCATAATGGCTGCTAATTTTAATACGATGGCGCTCGTACATCCCGTTTTTGATATACACTTCCAAAGCGGCCTGCGACAATAAGGAAGTATCCGAAATGATTTTGTGCTGCTTAAAAGCAGAAATGAGAGGCTCGGGCAATACAACGGCGCCAAGTCGCAAGCCCGGGAATATAATTTTCGAAAAGCTTTTTACATAAATGACGCGGAATGCAAGGTCATACGAATAGATGGGCTCGTATCCCTGCATTTCGCCTAAATCGGCCATATAATCGTCTTCGACGACATACACATCGTATTTAGCGGCCAATCGGGCAATCGCTTTTCTAATCTCTGGACTGTATGAGGTGCCAAGCGGATTGTGGTATCGCGGCATCGTATAAAAAAACTTAATGTCGGCCCCTTTAAATTGCTGCTCAAGCTCCTTCAAATCAATTCCTTGCGCGGTGCGGGCGATTCCGCGAACCGGAATTCCCTCCCTCTCCAAAAACCGCAAATATAGATCGTAGCTCGGCTGCTCCACCAACACGTTTTTTTTCCCGTTTGGAAAGGGCATTTTGGCCAAAATCTCAAGCGCCTGATGTCCGCCAGAAACAATGGCGATCCGATCCGCACCCGTAAACACTTGATCCCCGCCCAAATGGGAAGACAACGTTTGACGAAGCTTCAGCAGCCCCATCGGTTCGCCGTAAGCAAACAGTTGATGCTTGTAAATATCAATCGCTTTGTTCAAGCAATGCTGGAAATCGAGATAAGGGAACAATTCTACATCGGGCAGCACCGAAGCAAAGTCAATGATAGGAGAATCGTTGGAGTCATCCCGCTTCTGTTCCTTTCCGACGACATAATAGCCGCTTTGCGCAACGGAATAGATCGTATGGCGTTTCTCTAGCTCCGAATAAGCACGGATTACCGTGCTGACACTGCATCCATACTCTGTGGCGGCGCTGCGGACAGAAGGCAGCTTTTGCCCTGCTCGATAATGGCCTTCCGCTATTTTCAATTCCACGGCAGTTAAAATGTCCATATATTTTTTCAAGGCCAATCCCCTCGCTTTACCCTCTATTATAGATGATGCCGTGAACTGTATCGATACAGTTTTGCGATTTGGCGATTGTGACAATGTTGAATCGGCTTTATTCTGGCAATAACAAACTTTTACATCGAAAGGAAATGACCGTCATGATCAAAAATGAAATCAAGCTGGCCTACTCCAGTGCCATCCTCAACGCCGTTATTATTGGTCTCTCATTTCTATTTACGAAAATAGCGCTTCAGCATTCCGGTCCTATCGATACGCTTGCATACCGTTTCGCCGCAGCATTTGCCGTTATGTCGATACCGGTTCTATTAGGCAAAATCCGGCTTCAATACCGGGGCAAGCCAATTTGGAAAATGATGCTGCTCGCCACCATGTATCCTCTCGCCTTTTTTACTTTTCAAACGTTTGGACTAGAGCATGCCACTTCTTCCGAAGGAGGCATCCTGCTTGCCACGGCCCCAGTACTGACGACGCTGCTCGCCGCTATTTTTATTAAGGAAAAAACGAGCACGGTTCAAAAGTTTTCTATTCTGCTTTCCGTTACTGGGGTCGTTTTTATTTTCGTCATGAAAGGAAGCGGAATCGCTATGTCGAACATGTTAGGGATTTCGCTGCTGTTTTTATCGACCCTGTCCATGTCGGGATACAGCGTTCTCGCTAAGTCGCTATTGAAATCTTACCGACCTTCGGAAATTACGTATTTGATGCTTGGCATCGGCTTTGCCGTCTTCGGCACGGTGTCGGTCACAGGTCATGCGGCTGCCGGAACGTTGTCAGAGCTGTGGGCACCGCTCGCAAGCGGCACCTTCATCGCCTCTATTCTTTATTTGGGGATTTTGTCCTCTCTCGTGACGGCGATGACGTCCAATTATTCCTTGTCAAAACTTCCAGCGTCAAAAGTAAGCGTTTATTCCAATTTGGCTACGGTTGTTTCGATAGCCGCAGGAGCGATCTTTTTAAATGAGGACATCACTTGGTATGCGATAGCCGGATCGGCGCTTATTATTATCGGTGTCATCGGCACCAATCGAACCGCCAAGCCAAAAGCGGCGTCCAAAAGCTCATCCTACCAACAGGTAGAAATCTAAACAACGGGAGGCATTTTGCCATGAATAATTTAAATCGATTGTTTCGTGAACGAATTGGATTTCCTTTGGACGAAAAACTGACGTTTGAACGGCTGGACACGGTACTTGAGCTGGCAGCCAAAACGATTCCTTTTGAAAATATACGTGTCATTTCTGGGGAAACAGCTCCCATCACTGGGGAGGATCTGACGGAAAAAATATTGAATCGTAGGGAGGGCGGGCTCTGCTACGAGATCAACTCGCTGCTTTATTTGTTTC
Source organism: Paenibacillus sp. GCM10027627 (assembly GCF_042675505.1). Classification (NCBI taxonomy): domain Bacteria; kingdom Bacillati; phylum Bacillota; class Bacilli; order Caryophanales; family Paenibacillaceae; genus Paenibacillus; species Paenibacillus sp. GCM10027627. The sequence goes on along the minus strand of NZ_JBHTHB010000001.1, from coordinate 218,039 downwards.
TGGTCGATAACGGATTTGATGTTGTATTGACTAGAGCTGTCGTGTACAACCTTGAAGCCGGAGATTATTATACGTTTGGACGAACGCATGCTACGATTTTGCTAACCCATGGATCATCCCGCTATATCGTCGATTCCGGTTTTGGAGGCAATCTGCCGATGAAACCCGTACCGCTAGACGGAGAGACGGTCTCCTCAAGCAATGGCGAGTTTCGTATTGGCAAGGAATCGGGAGAGGCCGGCAACTACGTGTTAGAACTGAGGCTGAAGCACAAGGATCAGCAGTTTCGGAAAGGCTACGCGTTTTATTCCGATAGACCGATTACAGACGTGGTCGATTTCGACGAGATCCAGACTATTATTGTAGAGCATCCCGATTCTACTTTTAATAAAAAGCCGCTGCTGAGCAAGCTTACCGATACGGGCAGCCTATCGTTAACCGATACGACGTTTACACGCTGGGAGAATGGCGTCATGACGAAAGAGCAGGTGGACAAGGAGCAGTTTGAACGGCTTAAGGAGGAGCATTTTATAAAATAAGCGGAGGCATTTTCAGAACGCTGTTGCAAAAACTTTAACAGAAATTTTTACAAATAACCAAAACAAACTACGTAGGAAATAGGGCTCCGATCGCTGTTGTATCCAGATTCCTTGAACAATTTTCAATGGTCGGAATCCGAATACAAAGGCGAACGCTCCGCTTCTCCACCCTATTTCCTACTTCGTCTGTTTTGGCCTTGTAAAAGGTAAAAAGAAGCCGCTCCTTTCAAAATGAGTCGCGTGGTGGAACATTGCGATCATATGAAAGGACGGCTTCTTTCATTTTTTGCTTAGACCAACTTATGCTGGTACCATTTGTCCCCTTTGTAGCGCCAATAGAAGAACACTCCGCGTACTGCCCATTCCGCGATCATCGCAATCCATACCCCCATAATGCCATACCCCAGCGTAATAGCAAGGAAGTAGCCCAGGAAAATTCGGAGCAGCCACATCGTAAGCAAGGAAGTAACCGATGTGAACTTGGAATCGCCCGCCGCCCGAAGCGCAGACGGGAGTATAAAGCTGAACGACCAAAGAATCGGCTGGGCCGCAGAAATAAGCAAGACTAGCCAAAAGATCGATGGGATAATTTCATCTGGAGGGGCGTACAGTCCCACAATGAGCGGGAATAACAACAGGACGAGCCCTGAAATAAACACGAAAAATAGAGAGGAAAGGTTCATAAACGATTTAATAAATTTCCTCGCATCCTCTACATTTTTTCGGCCAATGCTTATCCCTACTACCGTTACAATTGCTGTACTAAGCGCATTGCCGCCAATTTGCAGGAGCATCGAGATCGATCCGGCAATGGCGTTAACCGTAATAGCAAGTGTTCCGAGCTGTACGATAAACGTTTGCGTCAGCAGCTTGCCCCCGTTAAAAAACATTTGTTCCGCAGCAAACGGAAGCCCGATGAACATAATTTTTTTCAATAAGGAAACATTGACGTGGAACATGTGGCTTAGCTTGATTCGAAAGCTGTGGTTAAATTTGAGCAAATAGACAACCGAAACGATTAATCCAATGACACGAGCAGCAATGAGGGAGATAGACAATCCGACAACGCCCATGTCAAATCCTTTGACTAAAATAACGTTCAGCAAAAAATATGAAATATTCAAAATGAGCGACAACATAAGAGTGGCTTTTGTTTCGGCGACTCCTCGAAGCACACCTGTTATAGCAAAGTAGACTGCGAGAAACGGATACGAAATGGTGCTGCCGATCAAGAAGATGGAAGCATTGTCCAGTACGTCGGCGTCCGCATTGCCAAACAACATTCCGAGAACGGATGTATGAAAAATAAGAACGATAGCGCTAATGACGACCGATATTAAAGTTACAGTCGATATGGCTTGAGCCGCAGCCTTCGGCACCATCTCCGTATTGCCGCTGCCTTTGTACTGCGCGACTATAACGGTTCCGCCTGTCGCAATGGCGGCAAACAAATTAAGAACAAAAATATTGATCGAATCCACCATACTGACCGCACTGACAGCGGCGACACCGGATGAGCTGATCATCGCCGTGTTCAAAATCGCCATCAATACGATAAACGCCGAGTCTACAAAAATCGGAATAATGATCGCGAAAATTTGCTTGTAATCCATCGAGCTTCCCGAAAAATGCTTGTTTAGTAAAGATCGGCTCTTTTGCCCCATGGTTTCCCCTGTCTCACTCACCGTATCATCACTTCTTTTCTATTTTTGTGACTGAATGTTTCGTCTCGCATTTTCGACTCTATAAAGAAAGCCCGATCTATTAACAATAGAATCGGACGAATATTTGTAATATAAGTTTGTCTTCTTTCATTATGGCGAATAGGAGCGGCGTTTTCAAGCATTTGAGCAAATTTAAGTAGAGTAAACTTTTTTCTCATACCCGTCTATAAAATTTAAACAGATACCACATTTAAATAGACGGGAAAATGGACGACGTTCGAGACTCCTTGTGAGGAAGGGCATGGAAAATTTTCTTTACTACCGAAAGTATACCTAGTATACTAACGGTAGTACAAAGGAGGAATGAGCTATGTATAAACCAGGATTCACGATTTGGTACGATGTCGCCGATTTGGACCGCTCCATTGCTTTTTTTACAGAAAAACTCCAATTTGAGCTAGTGTTTCATGATGTAGAAGGCGGCATGGTTATTGTCGGTACAAACACTAAAGATTGTACCATAGGCTTTTCGCAGTCAGAAAGAGTTATCCCTTCCACCTCTTCTTCCGTTTTTGAAGTCGCAAATATTGAAAAGGCCGTTCAAGATTTGTCTGCAAAAGGCGTTTCGTTCGTTGGAGAAATTGAAGAGGTGCCGGGCATGGTTAAGCTCGCGACATTTGTCGATCCTGACGGACACAACTACATGTTATCGGAGTCGTTGATTCCATTGTGAGCAACACCGAATCGTTAGTCATTGGGGCGACACAACAACTATCGGGGCGTTGGACGATTCCGATTTTGCTCGGGCTTGAGGCGAGTGGCGGACGTTTCACCCCTTTACAAAATCAACTTGGCATTGCGCCCACACGGCTTAGCGAAAATTTAAAGAACTTAGTCGAGCGCGGTATTATCCATCATCTTTCGCCATATGAGCGGCGGCATCCGTTATTGCCAGAGTATAAGCTAACCGATCAAGGCAAGCTTTGGCGGGAAATGGCCATTGCTATACAACATGCAGAAGCCCAGTTGGAATATGGAGCTTTGTCCGCTAAAGCGTGGAGTCTTCCTGTGCTTATGACTGTTGGCTATGAGTATGGTCATTTCGGAGACATTCGCCGGATGCTGGACGGAGTGACGCCGCGCATGCTGTCCATGCGGCTTGATGAATTTAATCAAGATGGCCTCATTCGCAAGCTGATGACCGAACAGCCTCGCCCTACCTTTTTGTACAGTCTGACCGGCCAGACGCAAAAGCCGATTCGCAGTTTGGCTGCGGATTTGGCTTCTTTGCTCTAAAAAGCAAAAGTCCATGATGAGGATCATGGACTCTTATGTTTTTTATGGAAGGCTTGAGACATTACCGTCACAGTTATTCAAGCACAACTTTCCTCAATTATTTTTAAGATCAGAAAAAAGCTATATCCCCTTAAATACTCCAGCGAAAATAAGGATTAACAATACTAGCCCTGAAATTAAGGTTAGGTATGCACTGATTAAAGATCGTTTCAATTGACTTTTGGTAGGCTTCTTCTTTAAATTATTGATCCCTGAAGTTTTAAACATTAGATCAGGATATTTAATACCCAAAATCCCATAAATAACAAAAGGAAGAATTAATAAGGAAAAATCAACCTTTGTTTGCATCTAGCTATAACTCCTTCATAAAAAGTCTTAACTCTTAAATAGTAAAACCTCAATAGAATCTCATTCTAATAAATTCAAAATTCTCTTAGTTCCTATCAAAGTCATTTCCTTCGTTAACACGGTTATCAATCTTGTTACGGTTGAAGCGAAGTTGAGTTTCAATTCCTAAATGAAAGCTAACGATCCGTGTTGATTCAAACTAAAAGCGCAAGCCGAAATGGCATACAAGCCATCCGTACTTGCGCTTTATTCAATAAGTTAAGAATCGGTCATCTGAATCACTAATTTTCGAGAAGTCATACGAATCTTATTTTACAGAACAATTTAAAACTCGTGTAGAGCAACTCCTTAAATCAATCCAACAATCGCCGCCGCCAACTCATCCGGGGCCATAACAGCGGCCGCATGATCTTGACCGGGCAACACGCTATATTCACCCTTCGGCAAAATTGAGCTTACTTCCTTGGCCGCCGCATGGAAAAAGGCGCCGCTGTTTTCGCCGGCGATAACGGCAACCGGAACGTTAATGCTCCACTTGTCGGACGGCAAAGGATTGCCCTGCTGAGTAGTCCCCATCACAGTACCATCGTATGGCAACGTATGCGCTAAAGCTTCCATTCCTCCCCAAGAAGGATCGGCTTTCATAAAACCAACAAACTCCTCAGGCACCCCAGCCGCCGCAGTCATAAAATATTCAACCGCTTCGCTCCGCTTCCCTTCACTAATCAATTGGTTCAAATGCGCGACATACTCCGTCGGAACAGGCGGCCGATCGTCATTTACAATGAACGGAGGCTCGTAAAGGAACATTCTGGATACTTTCTCGCCTAATAAATTTGCAGCCTCCAAAGCGAGCGCTGCTCCGGAGGAGCTTCCAAATAAAGCAGAGCTTCCGCCATTTGCATCAATGAGGACTTCAATATCTTCCACCTCGCGCGCTACAGCGTACGGGCTTTGATCAGAGCTGTCTCCACGTCCGCGACGGTCATAATTAATGACGGTGAAGCGCTCCGACAATCGGTTTGCCAGCTGTGCCGCACCTTGCCGATCAGCTAATGCCGAAGCCACAATAATTAAAACCGGTCCATTCCCTATTTTATCAAATGCAATTGTAGTACCGTCCTTTGAAATCACTTTTTCCATCAGTCATCTTCCTCCTAATATTTTTTTCATCATTTGTTTTCTGTGTTCGTTTAACTAATTCATAAATGCCGTTTCCAGCCGTTCCAGCGCATCCGAATATCCTTCGATCATCCCAATCGCTTCTGCTTCCTCCAGCTTATCGACGGTAGCGAAACGGGTAACAATGGAGAGCTTGGTTCCGCCCGTTACCTCCTCAAACGTCACAGCCGTCAGCATATCGCTTCCTTCTACTACGTTCCAGCGATGATCCGCAAACATGTCCATATATTCCAGCCGACTTGGCTGGGACACTTCACGATATTCCGCTATGCCAAAAGCATCCTCCTTGCCGCCTTCAGGAGACAAGCTGTAGCGCCAAATACCACCAGGGCGAACATCCATTTCATAGATGGTGGCCGTCCATTGCTTGGGCCCCCACCAGCGGGCAACATGAACCGGCTTGGTCCAACCTTCCCAGGCGAGCTTGCGAGGCAAGGCGACGATACGCTCAACCGTCAATTCCCGCTTCTCGCGGTTTTTTTCAATTGTTGTTTTCCCAATCATGCCGGCGTCCTCCATCCTTCCAAAATAAAGCTGCGATTATGGCTTCTTCTGCTCTTGCTGCTCCTCCCCTTTTTGATAGTCGAGCATATAGCTTTCAAACTGATCCAGCCTTTCATCCCATAGCTTGCTGAACGAATCGAGCCAAGCGTCGATTTCTCGGAAAGGCTGGGCCTCTAAGCTGTAAATCCGCTGCTGAGCATGATGGCGTACGCCGACCAAACCCGCTTCGCTCAAGATGCGCAAGTGACGAGACACTTGCGGCTGCCCGATATTGAGCGCTTGAACGATTTGCCCTACCGACTTCGGCCCCGACTTCAGCAGTTCCACAATGTTGAATCGGCTCGGTTCCGACATCGTAAACAAGGTCATTTGCATAGTTAATGTGTTCATGCTCCAAATATACATTTAAACGTATATACATGTCAACGTATATTTACAATAAATTTTTCCATATTCCTCTTTTGGGATCTGACTTTCTCATTGATTCACAAGGATAGATTTACTAATGATGACTAGAATTTTGGAAAAATTCCGTAATGTAATCCATAAATTTTCTAGCCGCAACAGATAAATATCGGGATTCGAGCCAAATGAACTTATAATGACGTTTCGTGCTGTGATCATGAATCTTTAATAAAGGGAGTGGAGAATTAGCACTTCGTCCGCACTCGCCTACAAGAGCGACACCAACCCCGGCCCGAACAAGACTCGCAATAGCAGTAGGCTCATTGACCCTGCATATATAGTTAGGATAAATTCCAACCTCTCCAAAATAGAGATCGTTCAGTGGTTGATAAAATTGCCCCTCATTGTAACCAATAAAAGCTTCAGTTGCAGCCTCTGCCAAAGAGATACTCTCTCGCTCCCCGTATCGATGGCTTGGAGGGACAGCAAGAAAGACTTGCTCCTCCAAAACAGGAGAAGAACATATTCCTGTATTTTGTGCAGGTAACGCAGTGAGACAGATATCCACTTCCCCACTCAGCAGGAGAGGCTCCAGTTCCATCATAGAAACTTGTGTTATACGAAAATCGGTTTTTGGATATTGGGATAGAAAGTCGGCAAGCGGTCTAGATAGAAGCTCGACGCTCGTCACCGCTAAGTGAACGCTGCCTGAATGCAACCCTGAAAGCTCTTGAACTTCTTTTTTTCCATCCTCCAATGCGTTTAGTGCCATTTCCACCTTCCGCAGATACGCTTTCCCAAACATGTTTAATCTTATATTTCTTCCCTGTCGATCAAAGAGAGGGGTACCCATATCTTCCTCTAGACGAGAGATGATTTTGCTTAATGCGGGTTGAGAAATTTGCAGTTCTTCGGCTGCTTTAGTCATATGTTGAATTCTAGCGATCGTCCGAAAGTAAGACAAATGCACAGTATCCATAGTTCCCTCCATTTATATACGATTTAGCATGATACTCATGAAAATGATGTATTAGATATTATTGATCATATGTTATAGGATCAGAATTATCAAAGCAATTAAGGGAGGAATTACTGTGGTACACAATAAACATGAATCAATGGAGCAAGACCGCGAGCTTATCAAATATGTAGTTGAGGGAATGGAGACAGCTTTTAATCGGCATGATGCGGATGCGCTGGACAGCCATTTCACACAAAATGCTACATGGGTGAATGTAATGGGTGAAAAGTTGTCCGGTTGGGATGAAATAAATAAAGTTCATAAAATCGTCTTGGCAGGGCCACTAATTAATTCTTTTAGCAAATATACGGTTGACAGCATCTCGTTCATTAACTCCGATGCCGCCGTCGTTCATGTCCGTCAGCATTCAACAACTTCCGATGGTAAACGAATCGATGGAGGGCAGCAAAGCATAGCGATCTACGTCATGGTTAAGGAAACGAATGTTTGGAAACTGGCAGCAGGACAAAATACTCTTCTAAAATCTTTCTAACTAGCAAACCTCGGAGACTCATGTGAAGCATAAGCATTGAAGACTTCCAAAGGGGACTAAATTGGCTTAATAATAAAAGCGGTAGCTTTGAATGAGAAATGATCGTCCAAGACTACCGCTTTTTTATAGACTAATGTTCACCGTGGGATATGGAGCCTATAACGTTTTTTCTCTTTGATGACTAAAACTTCTATCAAGAAAAAAATCACACCTCTTGCATCGGATTGACAAAAAGAGGAATACGATTTAAAATACAACTAAATAACCAAACATTTAGTCATTTAAATATTATGGAGAAGATACATGTGAATAATAAGGCCACCACTCAATTGGAATTGAAAGTCCATCAGCAGCTGCGAAGCAGCAGCGCTCTATTTCTCGCTCTTGCCGATCCCGTTCGGCAAGACATTATAATGATGCTTACGAAACACGAAGAGCTGAACGTCGCCCAAATTACCGATCAATCGCCTATGTCTAGATCAGCTATCTCTCACCATCTAAAAATTTTACGGCAAGCGGGACTGCTCACTTCGCAAAAATCCGGCACCGAAGTTTATTACAGTCTCGACATTGAAGATTCCGTCGCACAGTTAAAGCAGTTTATCGAAACGACTGAGCAAATTGTTGCGCTTAAATCTTAATTCGGTAAAGGCGCATGCCAGTCAGGGTCGCCATCCCAAATAGACTCCATGATGGCGGCCTTCATTTTGAATTAAATAACCATATAATTAGTTATTTGGTTATTTAAAATATATTTATTTGGAGGAATCAAATGATGAAGACGGCACTTATAACCGGGGCATCAGGTGGAATTGGCAGAGCGTTTACTGACATTTTTGCAAACGAGGGTTACCAGGTTGTCTTGGCCTCGCGCAATGAAAGCAAGCTGCTTGAAGTTGAGCAGCAATTAAAAGAGCGTTATGGCGCATCCACTCTTTCCGTTCCGGTCGATTTAGCGCACAGCAGCGGTCCCCAGCAACTTTTTGAAGCGGTAAAACGAAGGGGAATCGAAGTCGACGTGTTAGTTAACAACGCAGGCATCGGCTCATTCGGTTATTTGCATCAACAAAATCCAGCCTTGGAATTGAACATGCTTCAACTAAACGTCACTTCGCTTTCCCACCTGATGATGCTTTTCCTGCCGGATATGATCAAACGCAAGAATGGTCATATTTTGAATATCGGCTCGACTACCTCCTTTTATCCATGCCCTCTGAGTGCCAACTATTCTGCCTCCAAAGCATTTGTTCTCTCGCTTACAGAAGCTGCCGCCAATGAACTGCAAGGAACTGGCGTTCAGGTTACCGCACTATGTCCTGGAGCGACAAGCACCGCCTTTTTCAAGTCGGCTCAAATGGATCGCCAAAAAGTGTCCGACCCCGATGCCGTCATGGACCCAGCTAAAGTGGCACGAATTGGTTTTGACGCGCTCATGGGTGGAAAAACCGTCGTTGTGCCCGGTATTCAAAATTGGTTGTTCACTCAAGCTCCGCGCTTTTTCCCTAGAAAACTCGTTACCTCCATTACCCGACGAGTGCTTGAGCAGCCGCTGTCATTCAAAACGGAAATAGAAGGTTGAACATAACAAAAAAACTCCGCCTCTTCCTTGGTAAGAGACGGAGTTTTTCACAACTTCACACTATAGTCTTACGATGCGCGAGCCATTACTTCGAAACAGATTGGTACCATTCATTTACTTCTTTAGTCACTTGATCGCCGCCGTTCGCTTTCCAGTTCGTTACGAATGTGTCGAACGCGTCGACGGGAAGCTTGTTGTAAATGATTTTGTTGAACGTTTCCAGCTCAGATTGGCGGAGCAGGTTCCATTTTGCAATCATCGTTGGTGTAGCGGCGCCAGTAAAGTAGTTTTGTTTGCGGATATCGATTTGATCCATAACCACTTTCGCTGCATACCAGTTTTCCGGTTTACGGAACGTTTCCATTTGCTTCTCGTAAGGCGTTTCCGCTTTTTCACCGTTTGCCAGCTTCACGAGTGTATCCATGTATAGGCTTGGAACACGCGCAGGGCCTGTGATGTACGGGAATTTATCGAAGAAGTCTTTAATTTTTTCTTTGTCGTTTGTCGGCTTGCCGTCAATAATATCCCAGTCATAGCCCTGTGCAAAACCGTGCTCGTATTTGCTGCCTACAGCCGGGTTAGCCAAGTTTTCAAGCAAGTAGTTGTAATAAAGAATGATCGCTTCTGGATGTTTAGCATCCTTGTTGATCATAAAGCTGCTGTTAACGCCGGAGTTTTGCCATTTCGTTCCGATTTTTCCATCCGGTCCCGCAGGAACTGGATACGCTTTATATTCGGAGCCCGGAACGTTTTTGATTAGGTCTGGAGCCGGCCAGTCAGGTACCCAGTTTGCGCCAGGAAGTACACCTGCGTTGCCTTTTGTCCAAAGCTCAGCCGATTTTCCTTCGTCCCACAGGGCGGAGTCCGGGTGAATGTAGCCTTTTTGCATCCACTCTTGCAACTTAGCGAGCGCTTGCTTCGCACCCGTATTTACGGAGCCGTATTCCAAGTTGCCGCTTTCGTCTTTGTTCCATTGCTCTTGAACGGAGCCGTAAGCGCCGAACAGCCAGTCAAGGCCGCCCATCCAAGTGTTTGTGTTGTTTTTCAAAGAAATCGCCAGCGGATAAACGTCTTTTGGCGCCAGTCCGTCCGGGTTTTCGTTTTTAAACTTGTCCATGATCACTTCTAGTTCTGCAATCGTTTTTGGAGCCTGAAGGTTGAGCTTTTTCATCCAGTCTTCACGAAGCCACAGTATCGTGTCGTCGTTGTCTGTGTATTCAAGAATCGGCAAGTTCCACTTCTTTCCGTCCTTCGTGAACGGGTACCAAAGCTCTGGATTTTTCTCTGCATGCTCTTTCCAGATCGGGCTTGCGTATTTGTTGAACAGTTCTTCAATCGGCATAAATTGACCGGAGTCGATCAATTGGTTCGTCAATACCGCGTCAGTTGGAACCATGACGAAGTCGGGAAGCTTCTCTCCAGATGTAAGAGCAAGCTGAAGCTGCTGTTTATATTGGTCGGAGCCTGCCGGATACCAAGTATCCTTGTGTTTCAAGCCAAGCGTTTCCAGCATCCAGCGGTCGTGGACGTTGTTTTCTTTTGTTTCGCCCTTTGTATATTCCTTAGGCATAATGACCGTGCTAATATCAATCGGCGGATCGTATTTCCCTTTTTCAAAAGCGGCGTCGGCTGCGGATTTACCCGAGTCTGTAGCGCCGGCACTTGCCGACGGCTCTGCACCTTTGTTGTTGCCGCCGTTGCTGCATGCCGAAACGATCAGCATCAAAGCAATTAGAGGCAGCCAAAGCTTTTTCATTTTACCCATTTTCGTTTCTCCCCCTGCTGTGCAAGATGTGGTTACACCTGCTACTTTACCAACACGAGCGGAGGTGTTCTATAGGATTATTTCAGTTTCCATAGGACTCTGTCATGTTGTTGTCATATGCCTTCCCGGTACTCCTGCGGCGTTTGTCCAAATTGCCGTTTGAACACTTTTATAAAATAAGCCGGATCCAAATAGCCGATTTCCGCGCTAATTTCATACACTTTTTTGTCCGTCGACCGGAGCAAATGGCAAGCCGTCTCCATTCTAAGCCGCGATACAAAATCGCTGACCCCTTCTCCCGTTTCAATCTTGTACAGCTTGGAAAGATGCGTTGGATGAAGGTTGACATGATCCGCCAGTGCGCGCAGCGAAACGTCCAGATGCAGGTTGGCCTCCACGAAACTTTGAATTTTCCGAACGTAAACGGAACGGATGTCTTTCACTTCGTCCGACGCTTTTTCCTTCAGCCTGCCAAGCACGTCAAACGACCAGCTTCGAAGCTTGCCAATGGAAGCAAACACTTCCCCCGTTCGCAGCAGCTCCATATCTTGGCCTAATACGCCTTCCAAAGTATGGCCGTTGCGGTGGCAATAATGGGTGAAGGAGGAGGCAATCGTGTAGCCCGTTTCCAAACAGTGTTCCCAAGAATCCGACCATTTGCCGTCAAGCTCCGCAAACACTTCGTTAAGTTTCTCTTCTGCAGACTCCCAGCGCCCCGCTTCCAGTAAGCTTTTTAAGCTAGGCGGCGCATGAATGGCGTCCAGCACGCCTTGGGAAACGCTGCTTTCCAGCTCGCCCGCCCGGATAACAAATTCCCGTTCATCCCCGACAATTTGTCTGAAGTAAGCCAGCGCATGGCGATAGCGCTCTGAAAGCTGTTCCGGGAACTGGAACGGTTCCGTGGTGACAATCGAAAGCGAGCCGTGCAAATATTGCTTCACCTTCGCTTGCAAATGCATGGCCGCTTTCTCCAGCTTTGTTTCCTTCTCGCCGGATAGAAGCTCCTCTTTAAATTGCAGCAAAAAGGCCAAATAACCATGCTCCTCCTTGGCGCTCCATACAAAAGCAAAGTCGCTGAACAGCTCCTCCGCGATATTCATAATGGCATATTCCATCAAATGCTGCCCTTTGTTGCGGAACAAATCAAACTCTTCCTCCATTCGGAGGAGCATAAGCGCGCCTTCCCCAAACCTGATCGGCAGGTTGTAATCTTCCAGCTTGCGGTCCCATTCTTCCTCCGAAAAACGTTCTCCTTTTAAAGCGCTGAGCAAAAGCTGGCTCCGCATAAGCGGCATATTTTCGCGCAAAATATGTTCGATCCGCTCATAGGAGCTTATTTTTCCCCATTCATCCTTCAATTGCCCAATCGCGGACTGAACGGAACCCAGCAGCTCTTGATCCGTTGGCGGCTTCAGCAAATAATCGACCGCTTGATGGCGAAGGGCCTCCTTCGTATATTCAAAATCGGAGTAGCCCGACAAAATGATACATTTGATTTTTTTGTCGCGCTCCCGTATTTTTTCCATCAGCTCGATTCCCGTCATTTCTGGCATAAGCACATCCGAAATGATAATATCGATTGGATGTGTTTCCAAAATGCGCAGCGCCTCCTGAGCCGAATACGCTTTATGAACCTGCTCAATGCCGAGCGTATGCCAAGGCTTGGTCGAAGATAAATTGTCGACCCAGTGGGCCTCGTCGTCAACGATGATCATTTGCATAGGCTTGTTCCCCTTCATGATTGTTATTGATTGTTAGGTTAGCGCGGCGTTTCTCCGGTCGGAAGCTCCCATACCAGCTCGGTTCTGAGGCCCCCAAGTTCTGATTTTGCAAAAGAAAGCCTCGATTTCTCCCCGAAAAGATGAATGATCCGCTGATTCGTATTCCAAAAGCCGTAACCCATATCTTCGCGCAGCGGCTGCTTCATTTTACGGTTCAGCTCAGCCAGTCCCTCGTCTGTCATACCGGGCCCGTCATCATCAACATACAGCTTGCAAAAGCCGCCCGACATCTCGCCTCGTATCCGAATTTCGCCGGAGGAATACGTTTTCCCGACCCCATGAATGACGGCGTTTTCTACAATAGGCTGTAGCATCAAGCGCGGCACCTGCTGTCTTAGCATTTCTTCGGGAATATCGATGTAATAATGAATCCGTCCGTTGCGCAGCTTTTGGATATCCAAATAATTGACGATCAATTGAACTTCCTCGTTTAAGGAGGCCGTTGGCCTCTCCAGTCTAGTCATATAGCGGTAATAAGCGCTCAAATTATGCCCCATCGACACAACGGCTTCCTCGTCTTTCATTTGAGCCATATTAATCATATACCCGATGCAGTTGTATAAAAAATGAGGATTGATCTGCGCTTGCAGCTGCTTAAGCGTCGCTTCTTTTGCTTGCAGCTTTTCTTCCAGCACGTTTTCGATCAACTGCTCGATTTGCTTCGACATATCGTTGAACCGGTAAAACAAAAACGCAAATTCGTTGTTGACGTTGGCGTTCATTCGAACAGAGAAGTCGCCTCGCTGTACGCTTTGCAGTCCGTTAATGAGCTTGCGGATCGGACGCTGCACATTGCGGTAAATCAAGACGGAGGCTGAGATCCCTACAGCAAAAAGCAGCACGATCGCTGCATAAAACAGGTTTCGGCTAAACGAAATCGGCCCCAGTATTTCATCAAGCGGCACGATATCGACCAAATGCCAGCCGAGGGTCACCGATTTTACGGAACTGACCAAATAACGTTTGCCGCCCAGCTTCACGACTTCCTGCATCGTATCGCCGAGCTCTTTGCCGTCCAGCATGCGGACAAGCTCCCGAATAAGCGACTCGTCGGCGTTTCGGTTCAATATCGGGTCTGCCCCCGCTAAATAAAACAAGGGTTCGCCTTTTCCGCCAGCTTTATAAGTATCGAGCATGTTTTGAATATTTTCGTGTTTGAAGGTCGCTTGGACGACGAGGTTGCTGCCTTTGAGCGAATCCTGTCTGCCGAATGAATCGGTGTATAGCCAGTGAAACGACTTTGGCGCCTCCATAGTGACCGCTTCTCCATCTCCGTACACCCATCCGCCGGTCACGTTCCGTTTTAAATAGTTTTCATCATAAACGGGATTCGTTTTGGAATTGGAAATCGCCTCTTGATTAAGCTGTGAATAGACCGTAAATTGCACCGGCCAAATGCCCATTACCCCGGATTGCAGCATCATTTTTTCCTGAATAATATATTTGGTTTGCATCCGGTCGTACATGTCGTCCCAAATGTTCAACCCGTTAAATTTGCGTACGTTCGGGTCCTTGGAAAACGTCACCACAAAGTCCATCGTCTGATTGACGCGCGACTCGATTTGGCTCGACAGAAACGAAAGCTGCTTAATGTTCGACGCCTTCAGCTCCTTATCGATGACGCTAGACGAAACATCGTTGGAATAAGTGAAAAAAAGAATAACCGGGATAAACAATAAGATGAGCAAACCGTTTATTTTGGCAAAAAGACTTAGCTTGGAGCCCCATTTCCTCTTGGCTATGCTTATGCTTCTGCCTAGCTTCATACGCAATCCCTCCGCATTTTCCTTAACAAAACCCTATCGATCCTAACAATGTCTTATAGTTTCGACTCACTGTCACGTTGATAATATATATAGCAGGGCTATGCCCCAGTTACAAAGGAAATATCTAGAAGGGGAGAGAATTATGGACCAAACGACTTCACCGCTCCATCTCAAGGCCAAACGCAGCCTTAACAAGAAATCCGGATACCGAGTGCCTTGGGTATTGCATCTCATGGTGCTGCCTGCCGTACTGTCCGTACTCATCTTTTCCTATTTGCCGATGGGAGGCATCATTATGGCCTTCCAGGATTATAAAGCCGCGCTTGGCTTTACGGGCTCTCCGTTCGTCGGACTAAAGCATTTCCGGTACATGTTCGAGAACGAATACTTTATCAAAATAACGATGAACACGCTCCTGTTCGCTTGTTCCAAAATCGTGCTCAATTTGATTATCCCGTTTGGGTTTGCTTTGCTGCTCAACGAGGTCAGAAATATGGGATTCAAACGGTCGATCCAAACGCTCGTGTACCTGCCTCACTTCTTGTCTTGGGTTACGCTCGGCGGCATTTTGATCGACTTGCTTGCCCAAACCGGCATGGTCAACCAACTGCTTGGCTTTTTGTTCGGCACCAAGCCGATCTTTTTCCTCGGAGACGGCACATGGTTCCGAATTACGATCATTTTCAGCGACGTTTGGAAAGAGTTCGGCTTTAATACCATCATCTTTTTGGCCGCATTATCCGGCATCAATCCTGCTTTATATGAAGCGGCTGAAGTCGATGGAGCGAGCCGGCTCAAGCAAACGCTGCACATTACGATTCCATCGCTTATTCCGATTCTTATCGTCGTGGCGACGCTTGCCCTTGGCAGCGTGCTGAACGCGAACTTCGACCAAGTGTTCAACTTGTACAGCCCGATGATTTATCAGCAAGGCGATATTATCGACACGTTTGTTTATCGCGAAGGGCTGCTCAGCGGACAATTCAGCTTTGCGACTGCCGTCAGCTTGTTTAAATCGATGATCAGTCTGGTCCTAATCGTCATCTCGTACCGCTTAGCTTATAAATACGCTGGTTACCGTATTTTTTAACCTGAAAGAACGACTATCGCATATATAGAAAGGGTGACCCGACGTGTATCACAAAACGCTGCCTTACCGGATTTTCAGCGTGTTCAACTATATTCTTCTAGCCGTCATCTCGGTAGCCTGTTTGCTGCCGCTTTACCATCTGTTGATGGTATCCTTTAGCGATACTTCAGCAGCGAACTCCGGGCTAGTCTCACTATGGCCGATCGGCTTTACGCTTGATGCCTACGCCAAAACATTTGATAACGAAAATTTTGTTACTTCGCTTTGGGTGTCGATCCAGCGAACCGTTATCGGAACGACGCTTGCCCTGATCGTCAACTCGATGGCCGCATACGCTCTATCCAAAGATAACCGCGTATTCCGGGGCAGAACCGTCTACCTTTGGTATTTTGTTGTGACGATGCTGTTCACCGCCGGCCTTGTGCCGAGTTATATTTTGATCTTGAAGCTGGGCTTGCTGAACAATTTGTTTGCGCTCATCCTGCCAGGTCTCGTAGCGGTATACAACATCATCCTACTGCTCAACTTTTTCCGCTCCGTACCGAAGGAACTGGAAGAGGCGGCCTTTATCGATGGAGCCGGTTATTTCCGCAGTTTCTTCTCCATCTTCTTGCCGGTGTCGATGCCGGCCATTGCCACCATCGCTTTGTTTACGATGGTAGGGCATTGGAACGCCTATTTTGACGGCCTCATCTATATGAAAGGCGTTGAAAACTTGCCGCTTGCCAGCTTTATGCAAACTCTTATCGTTCAAGGCAGCACAACAGGCTTTGACCCCGCTGTCATCGCCAACATGTCGCAACGGACGCTGCGAGCTTCGCAAATCTTTATTAGCGCCCTGCCGATCTTGCTTGTGTATCCGTTCCTTCAACGGTTTTTCGTTAAAGGTATCGTTATTGGAGCGGTGAAGGAATAGGGGAACTGCATTAGCGTATCGCACTCCTACGAAAGCCAAACATTTGGGGCTGTTTTCCGGCAAACGCCGGGGACAGCCCCTTTTTATCGGTACAGGCAAAACTTGCTGAACGATCAAACAACCTTAAATTTTGATTATGCGCGGATATTCGGTTTTCTATTAGTTAAAATGTGCTCGATATGCTTGATGTACTCCATGTGCTCGGCTCGTTGTCTCGTCGCGCAACTCAACATTCTCGCTTTCTCTCCGACGCCGATCAGTACCTGGCATAACTGCACGCCTAGATCGAACCTCTTGAGACCTTTTAGTAGTTTTGGCACAACTAGCCGAGACCCGTCCCACACTACAAACCTCTCCACCCCTTCAAACCTAAAAAACACCTAAAAAAGAAGCCCAAAAATGCATTGCGCCTTGTCAAAGCTTAAATTTTCAAAGCTTAAAGGGCTGATCACAAGATCAACCCTCAACTGTCTTACATCGTTACTTAACTAAGTGGAATGGAAGCTCCACATTCGTTTTACTGTTTGGCCCGACAAATGCGACAAAAGCACCCGCATCGCTTTCATGAGATAGGTCGGAGTGATAGTAGCGAAGCTGCTCCTCGGTCAGAACAAATTCCACTTCGGCGCTTTCTCCAGGCTGCAAGCTGATTTGACGGAAAGCTTTCAACTCTTTCACCGGGCGCACCACTTCACCGGACATGTCTCTTACATAAAGCTGAACCGTTTCCACTCCTGCTACGCTGCCCTTGTTCGTCACGCTTACCGAAACTTGAATCGAGCTCGATTCCGTCATAACGTCTCCGGAAAGCTTGGCTTCACCGTAAACAAAGTCGGAGTAGCTAAGACCGAAACCAAACGGCAGCAGCGGCTCGTTCGGAATATCGATAAATTGCGAGACGTACCGAACTTGCGCATCCGGCGCTCCTTGCGGGCGGCCGGTATTGTACGCATTATAATAAACAGGCACTTGGCCTACGCTGTAAGGGAACGACATGGTCAGCCTGCCGCTTGGATTGACGTCGCCAAACAGCAAGTCGGCCACCGCTTCTCCAGCTTGCGAACCAGGATACCATGCTTCCAAAATCGCATCCGCCTCGTCGAACAGACCGTGCAGATCGAGCGGACGTCCATTAAACAATACCGCAACGATCGGCTTGTTTAACGCTTTTACCCGGCGCACTAGCTCAAGCTGAGCCTGCGGCAGCTTAATATCGGCTCTGGAAGCCGCCTCTCCATTCATGTCGGAATGCTCGCCCAGCGCAAGCACAATAACATCGGCATCTTTCCCAGCGGCAACAGCTTGCTCCAACTGCTCATCCGTAATCGCTTCAATTCCGCAGCCTTCCGCGACCGGAAGTTTGGCGGCAGCGCTCAATTTGCCTCTAATGCCCGCTTCCAGTGTAATCGCTTCTTCCTTGGAGCCCGTCCAAGACCATGGGCCAAGCACATCGCCATTTGTTGCGAACGGTCCAATAAGCGCCAGCTTTGTTTCGCGGTTCAGAGGCAATACGCCTTCATTTTTTAATAACACGCATGACTTTGCGGCAAGCTCGCGGGCAGCTGCCCGGTGTTCGTCGCAGAACACAATCTCCTCTTCTTTTTCCGGGTCGGCGGCGCGATATGGATTTTCAAACAAACCAAGCTTTTGCTTCAGGGTCAAAATGCGTTTAACCGCTTCGTCAATAAGCGCCTCATCCACTTCCTTGCGTTCAATAAGAGCGGACAAGTTTTTGACATAACAAGCCGTCATCATCTCGATGTCCACGCCTGCTTTAATCGATTTAAGCGCAGCCTCTTCTTCATCTGCGGCGATGCCATGATTGATCAGTTCCCTAACGGCGCCCCAGTCGGAAATAAGAATGCCATCAAAGCCCCATTCCTCGCGCAGAAGCTTTCTCATCAGCTTGGAATTGCCTGTAGCTGGGATGCCGTCAACCGTATTAAACGCGGTCATCACCATCTCACAGCCCTCGTCTAATGCCGCTTTGTATGCCGGCAAATAAAACTCGCGCATTTGGCGGTCGGACAAGTCGACCGTGTTGTAGTCACGACCAGCTTCGGCCGCTCCGTATGCTGCAAAATGCTTCACACAAGCCGCGACCCGGTCCATGTCGCTTGCAAGGTTGTCGCCTTGAAAACCTCTCACAAACGCCCGCGAAAACTCGGCGTTCAAATATGGGTCTTCTCCGGTTGATTCCACAACCCGGCCCCATCTTGGATCTCTTACAAGGTCAACCATCGGTGCAAAAGTAACGTGGACACCGGAAACAGCGGCTTCTTTTGCGGCGATTTGCGCGCTTTTTTCCGCCAGCTCCATATCCCAGGAACAGCCGATTGCAAGCGGAACCGGGAAAATCGTTTTGAAGCCGTGAACGATATCGGCCATCATGAGCAGCGGGATGCCTAGACGGTTATGTTGAAGATGCGTTTTTTGTACGTTAATAACATCCTGCGCCCCGGCCATGCCGAGCACGGAACCGGAGTTATGAATCGTTTCCTCCGAAATGCCGAGCGACTCCATCGGCCCTGTTATTTGACCTTCACCCACTGCGCCCTCGTAAAAAGGAACGGCAAGCTGGATAAGCTGAGCAATTTTTTCGTCGAGCGTCATTTGGCTAACCAGATTGTCAACAAAATCGGTGCCGCTCATTTGATTTGGTGCTTGTTCGTTAGGTTTATTCATGTCGTTTGCACCTCTCCAGGTGTATTTTAAGTCATCGAAACGTTTCGATAACCCCTATTTCAAATTATAGTTGCCCCATTCAGTCGCTGTCAAACGGTAAATAATCGGTTTCGATTCTATTTTGTTTAGGCTTGTAAAGCGATATGCCGTTCGGTTATAGTTAAATCTAAACGTTTCACTGACCATTGTTGAGGGGCGAAGCCATTGACCAGCATTAAAGATATTGCAAAACGGGCCGGCGTTTCGATTTCAACCGTCTCCTATGCGCTTAACGGAAGCGACAAGGTTACCAAAGAAACGGCCGCCAAAATACTCGGGATTGCCGAAGAATTAAATTATGTGCCCCATGCCGCCGCCCGGCTGCTAAAAACGAAAAAATCAAATATGATCGGCATCTTTTTGACCGACTTCAGCGGAAGCTTTTATGGCGATCTGCTTCAAGGCGTCAAAGACTATTTAAGTCCAAAAGGCTACGATCTGATCGTTTGCAGCGGGCAGCAGTCGCGCAGGCTGATCGCCGAACGAATGATAGACGGCGCAATTATATTGGATGATACTTTCACGACGGAGCAATTGCTGCAATTTGCCGGCCAAGGCCACAAAGCGGTTGTGCTGGACCGAGAACTGAGCCATCCCCATATTAATCAGGTGCTTCTCGACAATAAAGCGGGAGCAACACTGGCCGTCGAATATTTAGTGGAGCAAGGGCATACGAAAATATATGCCGTCACGGGTCCGGAGAGCTCCTACGACGCTTCGCAAAGATCGCGTGCCGTCCATCAAGCGATTGAGCGTGTTCCCGATATTCAATTCAAAGAGATTCGAGGAAACTTCAGCAAAGGAGCCGGTGAAGACGCAGCCAGATACATTGCCGGGGAATATGACAGGCCTTGCGCCGTCTTTTGCCTAAATGATGAAATGGCGCTGGGTGCATACCGTTATTTCAGCAGCCAGACTGAGCTTATCGTCGGCGAGCACATTCATTTAATTGGCTTTGACAATATTGAAATCTCTCAATTTATTCAGCCCCGGCTGGCCACTATCGATTATTCCATGCAAAAGTGGGGGGCGCTTGCATCCGAGCAATTGCTCAAAATGCTCGCCGGACAACCCGTTGAATCCGAACGCATTTATGTTACCCTTATCAAAGGAAAATCGGTCAATCGTTTGCCCCAATAAAAAAAGGCCGTCCCCAATCATGATGGGGAACGGCCTTTTTTTGAACAAATGTCAAATCATCTGCATCCTATTGAATACTTTAAGCACCCGCAGCAGGCTGCACTTTCAGCGCCACCTCTTCGTCTCCCACTCGAATTAGGCTCCCTACGGGAATGTCCATCGGCTTGTCCAATTGAACGATAACACGATAAGGATAGCTTTCATCTCGTTCAGCAAGCTCGGTTGACGCTCCGCTGCCCCCAACTGGAGGCGTCGGCGTTGCAGCAAAGCCCGATTGTTCTGGCGTTGCGGAAGACAGAGCCGTTGACGGCGCCTCCTCCGTATTGGCCGAGGAAGACGCCGCTATCTCATTTGCCGAAGCTTGCCCTTGAGCATTTGACTCGTCTGAGGCTGCCGAATTGGTGCTGGAGCTGCTCCTCTCAGGATCAATTGTGCATGACTGAGAGATTTTTAAATTCGTATAAGTGGCTAAATCGGCCTGCGGTATTTGGACCGTTAACTTATCCGGCTTGAACAGACTGCAAGCATCCGCGTTATTAAACAAATAAACGAGAGAAGTTGACGCCGCCACGCCTTCCGCCGCCTCCGTCTGCTCCACGTAAACGAGCATATCCGGTTCAGGCACAATACCGGGACCTGTCGAAGGCGAAGGCGTAACGGTCGGAGAAACATCCGGCATACCCGCCTTTTTGCCACCTGAACCCCCATTCCCGGAAAGGGCAAATACAAGTCCGGCGGCAATGAGCACCACTCCAAGACCGGCAATAGAAACAATGGTAGTCCCTTTTCGATTCCGCCGCAGCAATCGGACAAGCGGTGAAGATACTTCCGCACGCGCCTCTTCAAATACGGCTTTCATCTTTTCCCCTGCTCCGTCGAAATGCTCCTTCCAATTGCTTCGTTTCTTCAAAGCCGAAGGATCATAAGAAGTAAAATACCGAATGACGGCCGTTCTATAGGCAGGAACGAGTCCTCTTGGTTTCTTGAAATACGACTGCGATTCCGACCAAATGAAAAAACGATAAATCGTCTCTCTTTCCCGGCAATGGGCATGCAAAAAATCAATCAAACCGTTGTCGTCCACCATGTCCTTATCGGAGCCTTGCAAGAAGGCGAATACGAGCCTCGGAAAGTCGGATTCCGTTACGCCTTCAGAAAGCAGGCGGCGGGCAATCGTTTGTACCCGTTCCGCTTCTCCCGAGGACAACCCTTCCCAAATGGAATCACCGGGTTTCGGCAAACCAAACCATTGATACAGTGCTCCCAGCATTCGCGCCGACGATGCTTGCTTCGGGTCCTTCAAACTGTCGTTCCATCCCTCGACGCGGTCGGCATCTTTTAGAAAAACGGCCTGTTTCAAAACGTCCCGAGTCAGCCGATCCGGCTCAAATCCGAGCAAAATAGACTGGTACAGAGTAAGCTCCAGCTGTTTCCCCAACTTTGCCATTCCTTTGGCTGCCGTTCCTTGACTCTGCTTGGAGAGGGATTCCAATTGAAACAGCCCCTCAAACAATGAAGCGGCATGGCTGAACGAATGACGGTCCTTCGCCAGCTTTGCATTCATGCTTTCGGCAGCCGCCGCATAAAACTCATCGATTTCATACAGCTTTGGAAAAGCTGTGCCCCATTGCAATAGCGATTCCAGTACGTTTTTGAGCGGTGTGGCGATCAGCTTCTTTTTCAAATATGGGAAAAACAGCCTCTCCGCAAGTCTGCTATCCGCTGTAATTTTAGTAAAAAAAGCTTTGCCAAGCGAAACATCGCCCTCAATCGCCGCATAAATCGAAGCCGCCGTATCTTGATCCCCGTTTTTATTGGCATTCGAAATCGCAAGAATCAAATAAGCGACCAGCTTTCCTTCCATAAACTTGCCTGCTAGACCGTAATACTCTTTGAAAATCGTGACCGTAGAGAGCGATGGCACGGCACCTCGCATCACCTTGTCATATTCCAAATCAAAACGGGACAGCATCAAATCGTTTAGCGGCTCTTTGCCCTCCATCGCGCCTGGCGTACTTAAATAGGCGAGCGAACCGCCGAGGACGGCAGCTTGATGTTCCTCAAACAGCCCTTCCTCTCCTTGCGATATTCGGTACATGACACATAACTCGTGATAGGTCGAAGCAGTCAGCGCCTTCTCCTTTTCCATTCCCGCGAGCATCTCGTCGGCAAATTCGAAAAAGGGCTCCAGCTCCTCCCCCTTCTGAATAATCGTCCAAACATATTCCAAAAAGGGCTGGTTCAAAGCGTCGGGATCCACGTTCAAAATGCGGTCATTCGCCAAGTCAAATACAAATTCTTTTTCGATTTCCCGATCTCCAGGACGAAGGCTTCCCGTCTCAACAAAGGTTAGGTGAATCCCTTTGCGACTGGCCGGTTCCTTCGAATAAGTAATAAACCCAAGCGTATTGCGCAGCTCATAAGGTAAGCAGCTATACAGAAGCGCAAGCAGCTCTTTAGCCCGGGCCGACAACTGTGCGATAGGAACATCCAAAGTAACGTACACCTTTTTTTTGCCGCCAAGCGAAGCAAGCACCGCATACAATAACGATTTGAATTGTTTCTCGCCAATGGCGAGCCGGGATAGAAGCCCGCTTGCGGTCATCTGGCCTACGCTAGCAGCAGCTTGCGGCAAACGGTCCAATTGCGGCAGCTCAGAGCCTCGTTCAATGGAATATTGGTCTTCAAATGAAGCCGACAGCCAGCTCCGATAGTCGTCCTTTGACTTAGCGGCAGCTGTAGGCAGAATATAATGATGGGTAAAAAACGTACTACGCAAGCCCGTAAAATCGGCAGATTGATAGACGCTCCGCCCAAGCACCGTTCCGCCTTGCTCCAAATGAAGCAAATGGAGCGCATCGGGATACGCTTCATTATCTTTCTCCCCTTGCGAGGCAAGCTCAGCTGGCGCATCGTAAACACATAGCGGGTGAAGCACTTTTTTGACAAAAGCAGAGTCGAGGCCGCCGGAAACCGCAATCGTGTCGTACCCTTCCGTCGAGCGGAAGATGCCTCGCTTCTCTCGGGTATACATCTGCTGCTGAATCAATGTGCGGGGATGATCGACTGCCACTATTCTCTTCTCCCCTCAATATAATTGAGCTTGTGCAGCAGCCAAAGGAAAGGCTCGTCTACGCGAATCGGGCTGACCACCGTTTGGAGCTTCTGGTCAACCGGATTGCTGCCAAGAGCGGATACCGCATAATAAGCCGTTTGCGTAAAATAAACGTCCATCGTGCCTTTAAACGGACGGTCAACTTTTTCGATAAATCGGCGGATTTCTCCATCAATATTTTCAAATTCGGTCAGGTTAAAATAATTGCGGTGAACCATATTATTGAACACGTTGCTGTTCGATTTAATATATTCGCCCTCTTCGTCTTTGAGGGAATGGAGCATATCGCTTTTGGTCAAAACAACCGCCGTCGGAATGTCGGTTTTGCTTTTTTCCTGATAGGCGATAAAATCGCCAAAAAGCGTCAGCACAACGTCGCGCGGCTCATCGTATTGCGATACCCACTCGCCGGGCTTATCGCCGTGCTGGATTCTAATTTTTTCCCGAATGGAGCGGATTTGCAGCGGATCGACTAGAAACAAAATGCCCGCGGAATTTTTAATATGCTGGCCGTGCAGCCCCAAATAATCCTGTTCCACCATACCTTCGCCCGCTACATCAAAAAAGACGAGCGTCAGAGGCGGCTTCTCCTCATCTTTAAACACAAATTGAAAAATAAATGGCTCCTGCATTTTTTCCTTTTGAGTAGAGGCGAGCAAATCGCCGCGTTCAAATAGCGGCTCTTCATAATTCATCCGAAATTTGCGGCTAATTTCCGCATTAAGCGGCATACATGCAGCATTAAAATGATCGGCCGTCGTATGCTGCAGCGTATGAATCAAGGAAGTCATATAAACGGACTTACCAACCTGGGAAGCGCCGATAATGGAAATGATATTGCTCGGCACTTTGCCGGCTGTCACCGGCAGCTCGTTATGGCAGAACGGGCATAATCTTCTTCGCGTCAGCTCGCCGTAACGGTCGCTCAAGCCTGTCAGAACGTTGTCCGTATATTGTAGATGTTCGTGCGGAACTTCACGCGGATGAATAACGGCTTCCATATCGTAAACAGAATCCAGTCCGAAACGCTCTCTATATTTGTTCAGCTCTTCATCTTCTCCGAGCGCGTAATCTTCGTCATCCTCTCGGGAATGAGTCGCCCTAAACACGACGTCATCCGGCATAAACTTACTGAAGCAATACGGGCACACAATATCGTAAAACAGCGGCTTTTGCTTGATTTCCGGTTTCTTCTTAAACAGGTCCAAAAAGCCCATGTTTTTCTCCTCCTCCAAGGTTTTCGTAGAAAACCTACATCGTAAGCGTTAACTTAGGGTTTGCGGAGCAAACCCAGCATCGTAAGCATTAGCTTAAGGTTTTCGTAGAAAACCTACATCGTAAGCGTTAACTTAGGGTTTGCGGAGCAAACCCAGCATCGTAAGCATTAGCTTGGTCTATATATAAGCTCGTACAGCTGGCCGTGCATCTTGGCATCGGACAGAAACAGACGCACATGGTCCGCCTTCCCGATCTCAACCGGGGGCAGAACGTTCCTTCCCGGAACAAACGGCGTTACAAACGAGTAGCGAAGACCGTCGTCCCGGTTCGCCGGAAAACCGCCATTTTTTTTCACGTAACATAAAACGTCATGCGCGAGCGCCACTTCCGTATGCACTTCTATGTGCACCTTTTTTTGCTTGCTGAACAAACCGCTTTTTTCTGTAATCGAATAATAAACTTTGGCTCGTCCCGCGCTGATCTCAATTCGATTTTCTTGATTCGGCTGCCGAACGAGTACCGCTCCCTGCTCGGTTTCCTTCAACATATATACGGTAAACCGATAAAAGCGGGCGTTGTCCAGCCTGGTGACGTAGCCGTTGCTCGCTTTGTATTCCCCTTTTGTATACAGCTTCAAATCGTGAAAATCATCCTCCGCTGGAGTGGTCACATCCGTCGTCGATTTGGAAATGTATACCGCCTCCACTCCGGCCGGCCACAGCCAGCGCAGCGTACACCGCTCTTCCTCAAGCGTTTTGGTCAAACCCGTGATGAGGGGCGAATGATCTTCCGCATCGATCACATGCATACGCTCCATCCCCCTTTTCCATTAAAAGCCGCTGCTGCCGCCTCTTTTTCTTCCGCTTCTTTCTCCGCTTGGTGCGGAGCTAACCGCAGCGCCTCTTTCACGGCGCGCCTTACGCTCCCCTACCGGTACAATCAGAGTAAAGGCGGCAATAAACGCTGCGAGGACGAGAGCAGCAAGCAACCGAGTCAACCCGTCGGCGAGCGCGTCTCCCGTCAACCCCGCATTCATAATCAAACCGGCCAACAACCCTCCGGCAATACCGCCCGAACCGAAGCTCAGCGCCAAAAAGCGATTGTCGAATACGAGCCCCAGCGCAACGCCGACAGCGAGTCCAATCACCAAATAAGAAACGACACGCAGCCATTTATAAACGGTATGTTCGTCCGGCGCGCTCGCATTTTTCTCATGCAGCATCCGGTTGTCGATCGTCAAATAAATATCGCGGAATGCGGCCGATAGCCCATCCGACTTCGAGACGTCATAATAACGGCCTCCTGTCGAGCTCGCAATATCTTTTAATAATGCAATTCCTTGATTGTTGCCCATTTTAAGCCCTATCGTATGAAGCGCTATTTTTTCATTGCGGAACTGCTCTAGCTGCTCCACGATGCTGGATTCGCTGAATCCGTCGGACAGCAAGATGACCATCGTCCCGCGGCTAGCGTATTCTTTTTCCGAATTGACCTGTAAAGCGAGCGATAGAGCGGCACTATAATTGGTGCCTCCGTCCGTTGGGACAATGGAATCGATAGCCTCGTATACCGCAGCCTTCTCCGCCTCCGTTCCAACGCTTACAAACGGCATCAACACTTCAGCCGAATCGGTAAAAGTGACGACGGCAACCCGCTTTTCTTTGTCCATTTCGGCTATCAAGCCTTTGGCAGCCGCATACCGCTCGTTCTGTGGATCGGTCTCCGACATGCTGCCGGAGTTGTCGATGACGAGCACAATATCCCGTACTTTTTTGACGCCGCCAAAATCAAGCCCGTAAATGAATTGAAGCACGCCCCCGACTACAAACAACAATACAAGCGTAGCCGGAAGAAGCAGCTTCCAGGACAAGTCGGCATACCTTTGCCGCCACGATTGACCGTTCAGCTTCGGCGAGATCAACTCCGCAAGGAGACTAAACAGCCCAATGCTGAGCGCCAGCGTACCAAAGTACAATCCGGCGTCAACATAACTCGGCCACTCACCCGGCAGCGTTTTTATGATCACCTCGCCGATTGCAAATCCGACCGCTGCACCGATTAAACTGAATAGCAAAAGCAGCATATTTATTTTCCGTTGCATGTTGACCGCACCCTCTCAATTGACAATCCTTGACGGATGTTTCATTTCGTTTACCGAAGCTCCGGGAGTTCCGACTGCTCCAGGCTGTGGAATTTAAATCCGTCCTTCACATACGCCTCGTAAAATACTTTTGCATTACGATAATACATCAAATCCTCCAGATGAAACCCGCCCATCAGTTGCAGCTTTTCTACACCGCTGCTTCGGTTTTCATGAAGGCAGCCCAGCTTGTGAATGCGGGACGATTCATCCATTCCGAACGAATATCGAATAAACTCGCTGTTGCGATCCCCGAATAAATATTTTTCTTCATATCTGTTTTTATGGGTGTAATCAAAAAGCCGGATATGGATGATCGAGTGTTCTTCCAGCATTCGGTACAGCTCCTGGAACAATTCTTCCTTCGGCAGCGCTTTGCGGTTGTTGTAAGAAACCGACACATTGGCTCGCTGCAGCAGCTCCTCTTCAAATGACAAGGAAAAGCGCTCCGCTGTCAAAATATCTCTTCTGCATACGGCGATAAACCGCTCCAGCATCTCCTGCTCTCCCAGCTCCAAAAGGTCCGCCACATTGCCAATGTAACGCTCCTCAAACAAGACGCCCGCGCCGCGCTTCTCTTCCAGCCCTTCCAACACGTCGGTCGTAACCCGCTCATAGTAATCAAACACGTTTTGCCCGATGTAATCATCGCCAAGCGAAATGCTTTGCAGCGCCGCCGCTTTTAACCGGCCTCTCAAATCATGCATTCTTTCGATTCTTACGCGGTACCACTGGTTCAGATGCTCCAACTCCGCCGCAACCTTCCGATACAGAGCTAGTTCCGTTTCCAGACGCAGCTTTTCCCATTTCAGGCCATACACCGAATCCAAAAAGGCATGAATGAAAGATCGAAGATTCCGCTTATCCATAAAAGGAACCTTTTGAAAGCTCATATCGTCGACTCGCATCGCAAGCAGCCCGCTAAGCTCCTCTTGAACACCTTCGGCCGCCCGGCTCAAATCACGGATTTTATCGCGAATGGCACCAATCACTTCGCCCCTGCCGCTGCTTTCTTCCGTCCACTTATACAAGTGGTAAAACGAGATATGCGGGTTGTCGTCCATACTTTTCGCTATTGTGCGCTTTAATTCTGCTCCCACGTCTAGCCTCGCAAGCAATTGTCCCGCCGCTTCCGCAAAATGTTTGGCGAAAAAGGTTTCGCAGCTGCTGCCATACAGAGAACGTTCCGCCTCAGCAAGCGTGACGCGGCGCAATTGATCGAACCGAACGCCGCTCGTAATGAGTCCTTTCATATCTTCCAGCTTATCCGCTCCCGGCAGCCGCTCCAGGCTCTTGGCCGACAATACGGCAGGCTCCAGCCCAAAAAACCTCAGTTTGTCCCTTACGCCAAGCTCCGGGGATGCCTGCAATCGGACGATGGTCTGATCAAACAAATGATAAAGCACCGTTAACGCAATTGCATAAGAAGGACGCTGAACTTTGGCAAATCCGGCCGATACGAGCCCCTGCCTTCCGGATTCGGCGAGCAAGCTATGTTTAAACGAAGTATTGTTATAGCTCTCGCTGCTAAACCCAGCTTCCATATCTCTCCGGCTTCTATTTTTCAAAAGCAAAATCCGGCATATCATCTCATAGTTTTGGTCCATGCCGTTAAGTGGCGTCATCCCTTTTTCATTTCGGTCGGACAATAGATAAACGAGATCAAAGAGCGGCGCCGGACCATGCTCGGTTTCAATTGTGAGCCCGTCTCCCGTTACTTGCAACGGAGCTCGGTAAGCAAAGCCCGATCCTTGAAATCTTTCCATCTCACGGAGAAAGCTGATGCCCGATGCGGCAGCATATCCGTAAGCTTCGTCTTGCTCCCTTTCTTGAATGAGAACAAACAAGTCCATTTGCACCGATTTAAACAAAGTGCCGAATATGGACTTTGCAAGCAGCGTTATTTCCGGAGTCAAACTATTCATTGGATCGTCGGCTCTCGTAATGACGGCGAGGTGCAATCGGTCAAACGAAGCGTACATGCGGCCGTAGTCTCCGATTGTATCGTTGATCCGGCGGAATACGCGGTTAAGTGCGGTCAAATCTGCTCCTCCGTTTTGAAGGCGGCGGCCGATCCGCTCCCGTAACGTTCGACGCTCGCCCGCAACAGACTCCAGTTCCGCTAGCGGAACGGTAAACAGATTGCCGGAAGGCTGCTCTTGCACCCCATTCCCGCTTGCCACATGGCAATAGACGACGCCCGCATTGTTTGCCCAGCGCCATTCATTGGACTTCATCATAGGCCCGATCGCATGGCCCGCTTCATCGCCGATATATAAAAAAACGGTCGGAAAATGAATGCTGCTCTGATCATCTTCCGTTCCCTTAAGCCGTTGTTCGGCGGCCGAATAATCGGCCGCAAATTGTTCCAACATAGTCCTCATTCCTTACTTCAGCTTTCTGCGGATATCGTGAAGCTTTGCTGTCATACCTTTGTAGAACTGATACATGTCCTCTCCGCTTGCCAGCTCGATCTTCTCATATTCCAAACGCTCGCGCGCATCGAGGTAAACGCCGTACAGATCGTCAAGCTTCGCGACAAGCGCCGACGTATCCTCGTTCGCGGTCAGCTCCGACACCCGGCGTCCTGCTTTGCGCTGAAGTGCAGCCAGCTGTTTGTCGTTCAGCCCGCGGAAGCTTTCGAATACTTCATATTCCACGTAATTGCCGCCCTTCATCAGGTTGGCAAACGGCGTCCAAGGCTCCTCTTCTTCGTCGCGGTCGTAAACGAACAAAGCTCCCTTTTTGCAAATGGTATCCGTATACAGCGCCTCAATAAATTGCTGGAGCCACTTGTCTTCGCTCTCATGAAGCTTCAGCACGCCTTCGAGCTTTTGGATTGATTCTAGGATCGATTCCATCTTCGCCAGCTCTTCGCGAACGCGGCGCAGCGAAAGCGGCGACCGGATCAAGTTTTCTTGCGCCAATTCTTCCGTAAAGCTTCCGAAAATGTCCTTTGTGGACTCCGTCTCCAGCCCGCCGTCAAGCAGCCTTCTCAGCTCGATGACCGCCCGTTTCACTTCCCCGAGATTCGGCTTTGCATGTTCCAGTCCCATCGGGAACGCCTTAAGCGCATCCGCCACTTGGAACGGCTTCGTAAACCGTATGGAATAACGGTTGCTGAGCGGATTATCGATACCTTTTTCCGAAATGATGCCCAGCCGAATCGCATCCGCAAACTGGCCGCGCACCCTTGCGTTGTAATGTTGCACCCTGCGGTTTAGATACGTTTCGCCCCATGACTTCTCTGGTATCGGAGATGGCAAATACGTCCAGTTTTCCTTGTCGCTCTGCACCAAATGGCGTCCGATGCCTTCTTTGTCCAAAATGGTCCGCTCATAGCTTTCCTCGTACACTTTCAGCGGCGTATAGACGAACAGCGGCACGCCGTTTCTAGTATTCAGCCAGAAAATCCGGTTGCGCACTTCGCTTTCTTTGATCGTAAAATGAGATTTGCCGATGGAGCTGTTTTGATAGTTGCGAATACCGCGCAGA
Organism: Paenibacillus sp. GCM10027627; assembly: GCF_042675505.1. NCBI lineage: Bacteria > Bacillati > Bacillota > Bacilli > Caryophanales > Paenibacillaceae > Paenibacillus > Paenibacillus sp. GCM10027627. The sequence continues at coordinate 187,858 of NZ_JBHTHB010000001.1, read as the reverse complement.
ATGCTCGGAGCCTGTACGGGCACCGAAACAAAGCCCCATGACGGCACATGCAAATTGCCCGCGCTGTTGCTTAAATGAAAGACCGGGACAGCTTCCTCATCCAGCTTGCTCGCAATATGGCGCTCTACAAACTTTTCGATCGACTCGTCGTTTCCGTATTTCATCACAAGAAACTCTTCCATCGACTTGGTAATGAGGTCGCCGAATTTATCGGTCAAAAACTCCGAAATGGAGCCTACGATATCAATTTCCTGCTCCTTCACCCACAGGTTGGAATGATCCAGCAGCTCCCGCGTAAAGTCGCGGATGAGGTCTTCCCCGTCCTTGTTATCCATGACACGGCTAATGACATGGGAGATGTCCGGCACGCTGACAATGTTCCAATAGTAAGTTTTGTTGCCTTTATGATCGGCCTGCTCTTCGCCGCTCGTCAATATTTCGCCGTTTTTGGCAAAGATCGTATTCAACACATTCAAAATTTCAGTAAATACTTTATAAATGCGGTTGTTTTCGGCGTTCAGCAGCGCATGCAGATCTTCATAAAACTCAATTAGCTGCTCCATCCGCTCCACATCGGCCCGCAGCCAATATTCATTGATTTTCGCTTCAATGTAATTGTTCTTTTTCTTGTCTTTGGAAACAAAGGCGCTTTTCGCGTCGCCCATCCGCTCCTCAGCCTGCTCTCTGGCCGAATCGATGTCGCGCGGCAGCCTTTGCAACCCTTCTTTAAGCGCCTCGATATAAGAAAGAAGCATTTTCAGCAAACAAAAACCTTTTTCAGTGTGGAGAAGGCGCGATACATAAAACGGTCCCTGCTCCGGATGCAGAAATAAACGGCGAATTTGATCGTTAAACGCTTCTACAATTTCGCCCGGCAGTTGCTTCTTCGCTTTAATATATTCCTCCCGCGCTCTTGCCAGGAAGTTTTGCTCCAGCTCCGTATCCATATTGACCGCTTGCATCTTAATGACGTTGTTGTAGTTAAGTCTCTCGCTATTCTCAAAACCCGGCAGCGGCTCCGGCACTCTCGCGTCGAATCTTCTCATCATGGAATCCAAATCGACTCCGAGTTTATGGACAAACTTCTCTACATCCTCCTGAGAAGGTCCCTTCTGGAACATTCCCTCCATCTTTTGGAACAGACGGTATGCCAAATAAGTCGTCATTTCCTCAATCGGCAACACGGCGGAGGAAGCGCCAATAATGTTGTAATCATAGTTGGCCGGATATAGCTTGTTCATCTGAGCGATGTTCGTCCGAATATTGCTTATATAATCGTGAATCGCAAACTCTTCTCCGGATTGCTTCTCCTCGCTGGATATAAAGTTTGTAATATTTTCAGCGGTGACGTTCATGCAGTAATCATAAGCGTTGTCTAGCAGCTTGCCTTCCGTATTGGTAGCGGAAATCAAATGGCATAAATTAAACGGCGGCAAAGGCGAGTTAACGGTCAAAATGTTTCCGTACTGCTGCTTGAACCGCTCTCCCCTCGCATCCACGTTCATCCAGTAGTCCAGCTCTTTCAGCGCGGCATATCCGTTTTTCTTAATATATTCTCTAGTATGGTCGCTAAGGCTTTTGTTGGACAAGTTGATGTCCGGCGTAAACAAATAGCCAAGAGTGTTCACCCGGTCGATGCCGGCCGCGCCATGATCGCGCTCAATAATGCCTCTAATGATATAAGAAATATCGAGGAAACAGCCGCTGCCCGTTCCGCCGGATAGGCCTGTGAGCAGAAACACCATCAGCTTTTTGTTGGTGCCAACAGATAGTGTCTTTATTTTTTTGTCGATGCTTTGCACAACTTGATTGATTTTCGTAAACAGCAGCAGTCTCCCCGCTTGGCGTACGCCTGCCGCACCGTTCATTCCGTCGGTAATGCTAAGCTCGGGAGAAAGCCAGTCGGTAATATACGGTTCCAAAATGCTGCGGTTTTGCAGCAGTCCTCCCACCTCCGCGTTCGAGAGCAGGACAAATTCGTTGATCGGATCGAGACCGATCCCTTTATATTTTTTGTTGCGATCTTGCTCGTTCGTTTCAAAAGCCAGAAACTCCACATTGTCCGGCTTGTCGCGTTTCCGTTTGGAAACAGGGTCCTCCGGCAGCTTGAATCTGCGGTTAATTTGATATTTCAACCGAAGCAGCGCATCGATGCCGGTTCCGCCAAGCCCGATGATGAGGATCGGGTTATCTATAGTGTCTACTCTTATTTTTTCGCTGACAATCCCGCCTCCAAGCGAGACGTCGAGCTGTTGAATATGTTCTCTAACGATCGGTTTCATAGGTTTATACCTCCAATGTTGTAATTAAACGAGATATTCGATAAAGATCGTTTTGTCGGTTTGCGTCAACGATACTGTAATGCGGTCGCCGCTTTGCAGCTCCAGATTGCGGCTGGCATCGACCGCCCGGCCGAACTTCTCCACCCGGCATGCCGAACCGTTGATCAGCACAAGCTTGTCTTGATGCCCCGGCTTGAAAACTATCTGTTCTGTTTCTTTAAGCTCAGGCGCGAGCTGCAGCAGTTGATGCAGCAGAAATTTCCCTTTGAAAGCAGTCAATTTTTTGTATTGTGGCGATTGTTTCTCGCCTGTATTCTCGTCGCGAATTTCGAGCACAAGCTGTCCGACAAATCCGCGGTTTCTCTCCTTCAGCACCCGTGCCGCGAAGAACGCTGCTCCAAGCAAAACGATTGCGGCGATGGCGCCGATTACAACAGAAAGGACAGGAAACGGCTTGTCGTCCTTTGTTTCCTGCTCAGGGTTGGCAGTCCCCGCACCTCCAGCCGAAGCGGTAATTTTTACTGCGGCGCTCTCCCGGAAGAAGCTTTTTTCTTCCGCTTTTACTTTAATTTCATAGTCGCGGCGATCGGCCACCTTATATTCACCAGTGAAATGGTCGCCCGCGTTTGTCATCGCCACCTCTTCTGTCTTGCCTGTCGTCAAGTCTTTGACGAGCATGACCGCCTTCATGTTGCGGTATTGCGCATCATCGTCCAGCCGCTGACCTCCGCTAGCCAAAAAAGCGCTCAGCTTCACTTTGTCCCCTTTGGAAAAAACCGTCGATTTCAAAGGCTCCAGCTCTAGCGTCAAATCATAGTTAAAAATAAGATTAATATCGATTTTGTCCTTCGCCACGCCTTTTACCTGAAGCTTCCAGTCGCCTTGATCCGGCTTAATCAGTTTAATTAAGGAGTAGCTTTTGGATTTCGAAAGCAATACGTCGCTAGATGGGATCGCAACCGATTTGCCCGATGGATCAACGAGCCGCGCCTCCACAGGCTTCGACGACATGATCGAAATGTTCGCCTCCAGCACATTGCCGTTTGGAACTGAAATGTTTACATCCTGGTAGCTTCCGTTGCCCGTTAAGGAATCCACCGGCACAATATTTAACTCCAAGTGACTTGCGAAAATTTCGCTTAATATTTGCGGAAGATCATCCGCCGAATCCGTTACAAACGATTTGCCGCCCGTCTCTTTGGACAATTTCTCAAGCGCGGCTTTGTTCAGCTTGCCATCGGCATTAAGTCCAATTGTGTAAACAGGAATGCTGCTGGCAGCCGCTTCCTTCAGCGCGCCGTCCATCTCGGCTGCCGACTCCGCCTCCGTGCGGCCCGACTTTGGATCGAGCGAATTGTTCCCGTCTGCGAGTACAATGATGATCGGCTCCCGGCTGCTGGCTGCCGCGCTATCCTTCAAAATTTGCACCGCGCCCTTGACCCCAACCGAAATATCCGTGTAAGAGCCGCGGTCGAGCCCGTCGATAAACGATTTCAAATTGTCTTTGTCGCCTGCGGAACGGATTTCAAGCAGCGCTTTCTCCCGCTGTATTTGATCGGTGTAAGCGACGATCCCGACTCGGTCGCCCTTCTCCGACAACATATCAATAAACAGTTTCATCGCTTCGTTGCCTATTTTGTCCCGGTCGCTGTCCGCCATGGAATGGCTGACGTCGAGCACCAGCACGGCGTCCATTTTGGAAGAGCCCCCGGCAGCCGACGCCACCGGAACGCCGCTTAAAAACAATAGCGATAAAATAGTAATCACAATTGGGTAAAATATCATCTTTTTTCGTAAAATCACGATAGTCCTCCTTGGCTGAATGCCGATTTGTAGTCCCTTTTATCTGAAAGTCATCGTTAGTCATCAGAGCCACTATGATGATATACTAACAACAAGTATACCTGATCAAATTTCATAAATCACCTTAATTTGTCATATAGAAGGGGGCGCATCACATGGTTACATACGTAATAATAGGCCTTTTGGTTCTCATAGCTTTGACGAAAATGATACGCTATCGCTCTCAAAGGAAACAAGCTCCTTCGCCGCAGCAAATTAGCAAGCTTGTCATATCTATTCTTAAACGCGGACAGAGTGGTTCCTCATGACGAACAAAATTGCCGTTACGCTGAAGCCTTATACTCGCGTGCTTTATCCTTATCAAAAACTGAAAATATGTGCGAAATGCTCTCATTTCACCGTCCTTGGCGAAGACCTTTGCGCAATATGCGGCAAAAGCTCCCTTAAGCCCCTCGAGAAGCGGGCGGCCGTGCTGGTGCAAAAAAAGATTTGGAGAGAGCGGCTGTTTTTGCTCATCCTAGCGGGGGCTGGCATCCCCTTTTGCGAATCGCCGCTGCAAATCGGGCTGCTTGCCGGAACGGCAATCGCAGTACTTGCCTTTATATGGACGTTGCAAGTGCGCTCCACCCCTGCGCTTTGTTCCGTTCAGCTCGAAAAATTGCTGCAAAGGAATGCTTACGCGCTCGTCACTGGACTTGCGCAGGATCGCCAAGCGGCTATCAAAGTGTTCCAAGGGGGCGACAAGCCCCGCACTTACGAAATGCTGCGCGAAATCGGAGCGCTTGTGCAAACCGACCAGCTGCGTCTGGAGCAAATTTTGCTGCTGCAAACGTTCCATTTGCGCAGGGATATGGATTTGATGATTGAGCCGCTGCTCATGGACGTTTTTCACCCCGATCTTGCCGCTTATATTGGGGAACTGGCCAAAATCAGACGGGATCTGCTGAAGGAAAACACCTTCCGCTATGTGCTCCAGCACGAAGCCGAAATATTAAAAATGGCGAACGGCAAAGCCATTCTAACGGGGGTCTCCGCTGCAGCCGTTCGCAAAAAGCGTTACATAGCGCTGTACCCTTATTTGCTTATCCGCTATGCCCGCTATTTGCCAAAGGACCGTTTTTTAAGACTATTCCGATTTGTCCAAAACCATTCTTTCCCTCATTCGGAAACGCTGCATCATGAGGTCATGCGCATCTACGATGAAAAGTACAAATGGGATCATGAGTTTTCTCCAAGCTAAGACTTAACCAGCATACCCCGCAAAAAGGGAGGCGGATAACCACCTCGGGTCTTAACGAAACCAAGACTTAAGTCTAGCTTCCCTCTTTAAAATCAAAAAGGAGCCCTCTCACCGATCCATTAAGATGGTTCGGGAGAGGGCTCTATTTTTAACTATCGAAAAATTCCATATGCGTTTTGTCGGCCTTGTAATAGTCAAGCCTTTCTTGCAAGGCACCTGTATGAAGCTCAAATTTATGTCCGTCGGGATCGGTAAAATAGATGGATTTTCTATCTCTTTCATCGCGAACGCGTCCTGGAACCATTTGAACCTTTAAAGTTTTCCTTGACTAGCAACTTTGCCTCAAACACTTCCTCGTAAAATGGAATAGATTTATCTAGATTGGCAACCGAAAAAAGCAAATGATTTATAGCTCCAACTTTCATAGCGGATCATCCTTCTATTTATCGTTTATAGCAGTCCCCATTCGCGTGCGCGCGCAACGGCTTCCGTTCTTCGTTTCACTTGCAGCTTGTCGTAGATCGTTCGGTTGTATCCTTTGACAGTACTTAGCGCAAGAAAAAGACGTTCGCTAATTTCATGATTGGATAGCCCTAAAGCGATAAGCTTCAGCACATCCAATTCTCTTGCGCTCAGCGGTTCGGCTAAAGTGGAGTGAGCAGACGAAACAGGCACTTGGCCTGTCTGCCCGATTATTTCTACGGGGGTCTCGTCATGGAAATAGGATAGCAGCTTGCTTGCAAAAGCCTGATTATTTCCACCCGATGCAGCAAGCCCCAGCAGCTCGCGCATCGGGTTGCCCTCATCGGTAAATAGTCGGATGTAGCCGCCCGGCTCCGCCATCTGCAGCGCTTCGGCCATTCTTCTCTCCGCGCCGCTGGAATCTCCAACCGCTTTTTGCGCGACCGCCAGCATCACGGTCACCTTTAGCCGCTCATCCTCCCGCTCTTGCCGGCTAAGCTCGGCGGCATACCCGCTAAGCAATACAAACGCCGCTTGGGCATCTCCATTTGCCAAAAAAACGCGGCTTCGGGCTATCGGGAGCTTCCTCTCATCCGCCAAACGAGCCGCCGCCGCCATCTGTCCTTTGGCAACATGCGCCAAAACTTGAGCTTCGGAAAGTTCGGGCATTCGTTCGTCGCCTCCGTTACGCAACCCGGCAAGAACGGCTCTCTCCAAAGCTTCCTCCGCGCCTCTCTCATCTCCAAGCGCTAATTTTATCCGCGCATCGATCAGCTCACACCTGACAAGTCTGTCTGCAGCTTCGAGCTGCCGGGCAAACTCGGAAGCTTTTGCACCATGCTGTTCGGCAAGCTCAAGCTCGTTCCACTCATAATAAATGCGCGCAAGTCCGAGATGCGCCTCGCACAAAACCGGCAGCGGCAGTTGCCCTCCTATTCGCAATACTTCTAGGTAAGTGCTTGCAGCAAGCGGCAATAGATTGTCCGATTGCTGCAAGTTGCCAAGTCCGATTGCCGCCAGAAGCTCAATCATTACATGGCCTATCGTTTGGCTAACCGACTGGGCTCTGGCATAAGCCTCCTTAGCCGCAGCTCGATTTCCCAGTAATTGATGGGCAAATCCAAGCGACCAGGTAGCCGAAGCTCGAACAGCCTTATTATCGGGATGCAATAAAGCGAGCGCATAAAGGGATTGCTCCATGATCTCGTCCGCATGATAGCGGCTCGCCGCGACGACGGCTCTTATTGCCGCTGCGTGCCCCATTAAATCTTCCCTCCGCTGCCGCGGCTCAAAGCTGCGAAGCACGGTTTCCGCCGAGAGCAGCATTTCCTCCAGCCGCTCCGTCCTCCCGGCAAACAGCGAGACGGACGCAAACATCACAAGCAGCGAAGGATGATCGTTCAAAGCGGAGTAGGGCAGTGACTCCAGCCATTTTAAAACGGGATAAGCCGCACCTTGAAAATGAAGCGGCATCCCCTCCCCTTCCGCTAGCCTTGCCGCTCGCGCTGTATCGTGTGCAGCTGCGGCATGGTTGAACGCCTCAAGCAGATAGCCTTGCCCCTCAAACCACTGGCTGGCCCGTTTATGCAATTCAAAAATACTTTCCTGTCCGTTCCTATGGTTGGATTCATATTCTATATTGACAAGCTGCCGACGGAGCAATTCGGCGAACAAGTGATGATAGCGGTACCACTTTCGCTCATGATCTAGCGGGACAAGGAACAGATTGGCTCGTTCAAGCTCATCCAAAACATCCCTTCCGCAAACAGCGGAATCCGGCAAAATCGCGTCGCACAGGGACGCGCACATCCGATCCAATACAGAGGTGCAGAGCAAAAATCGTCTAACAGGTTCGGACTGCTTCTGAAGCACTTCTTCGAAGAGATAGTCTAGCGCAAAATGATTTCTGAAGGTCAAATGCTGAGACAAACGCGTATTGTTCCGCTCCCCCTGCAAAGCAAGAGCGGCAAGCTGAAGACCTGCAACCCAGCCTTCCGTATGGATTTGAAGCAGCTCCGTCTGTTCGGTCGAAAGGGTTAGCCCCATCGTACCGTTTAAAAACTGCCCCGTTTCGTCTGGCATAAACCGCAAGTCGTCCCCTCGCCATTCATTCAGCTGGTCTCTCGCCCGAAGACGGGGGAACGGGAGCTTTGGCATATGCCGGGCGATTATGACGAGATGCATATTAGACGGCATCCGCTCAATGAAATACGCAAGATGTTCGTCCATCTCGTTTGATGAAATGGTATGGTAATCGTCTAATACAAGGATAAAAGGAGATTCGACCGCAGCAGCTTCGTTTAATAATGCGGTCAATAGGGATGATATAGGCAGTGTATCGAGGGATCTAAGCACAGAAAACCAAGCGTCGGAAAAAACGGCTCCGACCGTCCCCAAGGCGCCGGACAGATACATAAGCCACTCAGCCGGGTTCCGGTCACCCTCATCCAGCGATACCCAAGCCGACGGGCGTCCGCTTTGTGCAAGCCATTCGCGGACAAGCGTCGTTTTCCCGAAGCCGGCCGAAGCGGATACGATCGTCAGCCTGCGATGCAGTCCATCATTTAACCGATTGATCAAGGAAGCCCGGCGGACTGCGTTTGGCCTCATCTGAGGCAATATCAATTTTGTAGCTAGCAGCGGCATAGTCATAATTCAATTATAGAGAGGCCCGCTTTTTGCCGTCAAGACAAGGCAGAAACCGAATCTATTAACGGAAATACCCCCTCGAAATAAAAGGATTTTATTCCCATGCGTCTTTTTGCGCCCCTCGCCCATCTAACCTATGTAAACTTCATGAAGCGCAATAAACCATGGTTCAAAACATGTATAAAAAGGTTAGATAAAGAGATTCCAAAAAATAAAACAACTTTAAGGAGAACAATATTATGAAAAAAGCAGCCATCGGAACAATCGCAGCCACTGTTATCGCAGGAGCATCCCTAGTCGGGTATATCGCCACATCGTTTGACGACCGCAACGTCGCGCTAGCCAACCAGCTTGCCAAAAAAGCTGTTCATCAAAAGGACAATGGAGCAGTTGCGCCAAAGCAAGAGGAGTCGTTCCGCAACGTAAAAGCAGAGAAAAAAAGCTTTGTATTTGACCTTAAAGGGGAAGCGAGCGTTTTTGAAGGCACGTACCACTATGCGGTCAAACAAGGGGGCAAAGTGATCGCTTCCGACTTCGGCACAGCTTCCGCTGGCGGCCCTGAATGGGGCAAAATGGAGCAGCGAATCACCATCCCGGCAGACAAGCTTGCCATCGACTTGCCGCTTACGGTAGAACTCTATGAAGTAGACCAAGAAAGCGGCAAGCAAGTCCGCAAAATTTCCATTCCAGTAACTCTTGATACAAACGGAAAAACGTATGAAAACGAGTCTTTCCGCGGACTGAAGCTCCTGCCTGTATCGCTAGAATATACGGTTAAAGGCGAAGCGCAAATGCATGAAGGAACGTTTCACTACAACGTCCTTCAAGGCGGCAAAGTGGTAGCCAATGGCTACGATACTGCCTCGATTGGCGCACCAGATTGGGGAGCAATAGACTCTGTTATTGCGATTGACGCTGCCGGACTGTCCGGCAAAGGTTCTCTAACGCTTGATCTGTTCGGCATGGATGAAGAAAGCGGAAAGCCGGTTGGCAAAAAGTCGATCAGCTTGCCATAAGCCAAAAAATCCGGCATCAAGCAATCCGGATTGTCCTACAGCCAGCGGCGTTTTCGAACGCCGCTTTCCTTGCGGGACGGCATTATTTTATGGAACACTTCCGTATAATTGGAATCGTTTGGCGGAGCATAAATGGAGACTAGGAGGCGATGCGCTATTGTAAACGATACCGAACTGGCAAAACAAGCGATAGCCGGAGATGCCGCCAGCTTCTCCACGCTGATCGAACACGGGCGGGACCGGCTTTATCGGATCGCATTTACCTATGTGCGAAATGAAAATGACGCTCTCGATATTGTACAGGAAGCCGTTTACCGGGCGTTCATCTCTGTACATAAAGTGCGGGAACCGCATTATTTTGGGACGTGGCTAACTAAAATTGCGGTGAATTGCGCGCTTGAACATATACGAAAAGCGAAAAAAACAGTGTTTTTGAATGACGACTACGAAGCCGGCTACGTCAAGGAAGGTACGGAGGAGCATCTCGACTTGCACCGCGCCTTGAACAGTTTGGATGAAAAATCGAGAACGGTCATCGTTTTGAGATATTTTGAGGATTTGCCCTTAAAGGAAGTGGCCGATATCGTCGACATGCCGCTAAGCTCGGTCAAATCGACCGTTTATCGCGCTTTGGCCAAATTGAATATCGATCTGAAAGAGGGGGAAGACGATGAATGATCGAATGAAATTTTTGAAAAAAGAATACGACGACATTAAAATACCGGATCGCCTTGCAGCCGCGACGGAAGCCGCTATTCAGCGAGCGATGGCGGAGCGGGAAAACCATTCCGCAGAACGGGAAAGCGAAATAACAGAGCAGCAGTTCGAAACAGTTGAATCGGAAAAGAAAAAGCGTCATCGCAGCACCCGCCATTTGGCATACCGCTGGGCCAGTAGAGTTGGCGCCGGGACGGCGGCGGCATTTCTTTTGTTTACAGTAAGCATCAATACAATGCCCGCATTTGCAAACAGCCTGGAGCAAATTCCCGGCCTCGGCACGCTTGTCAAAACGCTTCAGTTCGACAAAAACGGCGCACAAGGCGGACAGCTTACGGACAGTACCGACATTAACGTCATTTCGCTGCACAAGCAGGACGGGATGGAACAAATCGTCGTTCATTTCCAGCAGGACGAAGCGGCGCAGCAGTTCGCGAACGCCTTCCATGTCAAATACAGCGAATATCCCGATACGATGACTTTTGCAATCGGGGGAGCCAGACGGTTTAGCGCGGCGCAGGACCTGACTGCCCTTCAGCAAAGCGACTTTATCAAGGATGCTTATGAAATTGTGTCGCTTGACGATTCATTAATTCGGTTTAATGTCACCTTTAAATCGAAAGTCGAGTATGAAGTTCAAGAATACAAAGAGCCTGCCAAAGTGGTGCTCACTATTCGTCCAAGCAAGGAAAGCCAGGAGCGGCCGCCTGTTTATTCGGTTAGAACACCGTCTGTCGCTTACGAAAACTTGCATGAAAAAAGCATTTACGAAGAAACGCTGATGGCGGAAAACGGACTGCGCTTGTTGAAAGACCGAGAAGGCGGCTTTTTCCTTGAGGCCGGTTATTTCAGCAGCCAGCAACAAGCTGAAGCCAAGCTGGCCGAGCTGATGCAATCCTATGGTATGACGCAAGGCGACTTCACAATTGAAAAAAGAACTGCCAACGAACTTCCCAAAGCGCTGCCTTAATGCCTTTTGAGGCGGACGCCGACAACAATGAGGCTGTCCCATAAGTAGGTTTGTTTGCCTGATTAAAACATAAAAACTCGCAAGACGGTGCTCTAGTGGTTTCTCGCAACACTAATTGTTCAAAAAGAGGCTGCGTGATGGCTCTAGTGGTTTCTGACACAACTAATTGTCCAAAAAGAGGCTGCGCGATGGCTCCAGTGGTTTCTGGCACAACTAATTATCCAAAAAGGGGCTGCGCGATGGCTCCAGTGGTTTCTGACACAACTAATTGTCCAAAAAGAGGCTGCGCGAGCTCCCTAGTGGTTTCTCGCACAACTAGGGGCCTCCTCTCAGTCACGGTTGTGCTTTTCCTCAAAATGGGATGTTCCAAAAGAGTAACGACGGATGAGCCAGTTGCACATTCACATCTAGAGCCAAAAAGCCTTCAAAACCACCGCTATAGTGGGTTTGAAGGCTTTTTCTTTAAAACATATCTAGATTTACTCTATTAGTCGGGTGTACACGACCAGCCTTTTATCGTAATTTCCCGTCTTGCGGTCGTACTTTCCGGTGCAAGTAATCAGATGCAGCCGCGCTTCCTCGGTATCTCCAAATATTTGATCGATCGGCGCTGCATTCGTCGGATAGGATTGTGCCATAATCACTTGAAAAAGGAGTGATTTCCCTTCCGCATTCGAAACGACCACATGATCCCCGACCTTCAGACTCGTCAATGAGTAAAAAACCGCTGGCCCTGTCAAATCGTCCACATGGCCGGCCATAACAGCCGTACCGGGCTCACCCGGCATAATGCCAGGTGACAATAATCCGATTGAATGTGCAGATGCAGGCACATCCATTTGTCCATTGTCCAAGATGCCAACGGGTACAACAGAAGCATCAACTCCGATGGATGGAATCGACAACCGACTTGGAAAACCGCCATCTGGGATCCCGGAAGACATTTTTTTGCCCGGAATCAAACTCTCCTTTGGGAGCGGTGTTGCAGCAGCCAATGGGAATGGAGTTGCAACGGCTGAAGGAAGCCGTGTCGCTTCAGTCGAGGGCAACGGTATAGCAGACGATGAAAGCGGCAGAGGGGATGACGGTTTTGAAATGTCGTATGTTTTTGGTTGTGTTTGTGTACAGCCGGAGGAAGCTGTAACAATAAGTAAACAAATTAATATCCAAAAAGGAACTCTCCGTTTTCCGTTTATCATGGCTCTCGTTAAAAAAGGAAAGGAGATACGTATCTCCTTTCCTCTTACTCCTTTTATTCGCTTGCGCCGCCATTGCCTGTTTTCGGCAAGGCATATGGCTTAATGCTTTTGGCATGCAACTTGTGCGCGCGCGCTTTTACTTTATGTTCTTTGGCATGCAATTTTTTCACATGAGCTTTATGTTCTTTGGCATGAAGTTTTTTCTCATGGGCTTTATGCTCAGTGGCATGCATTCTATGCTCATGAGCCTTATGCTTGCTTGGCTCTACATATGAAGATGCCGATGCGGTAGCGGCTGCGACTGTAAAAAACAAACATGTAGACATAATGGCAAGTGCGATTTTCTTCATTTCAATAACCACCTCGTCGTCGGTTTATTTCCCCACGAATTAGAGTGTCCCATATCGTCTCGATTATGATGGAAATCTCATTGAAATGCTTGGATATATATCGCTTCATAAGTAGCGGCAACTCCATCGCCCAACCTAAATTTATCGTCGTACGCCCCATACATGTCTTCAAACAATCGGCGCAAGCTGAGCCCCTCCACCATCCCTGCTTCCGTCGTGCTCGCTCCCATTCCTTTTATGGAATGAAGAAGCTTCCTAGGCGAAGCATACTGTTCCGTCATCAGCTCCTGCAAAAGCTGAAATCGTTCATATCCCCCGGCTGCCAGCAGCCTCTGCCATTCCGTCGCAGAACAAAATGTCAGCCCATGCCGCTGCGGTTTCAAGCCTTGAGCCAAATATGCGTCGCCAAAAGCTTGATGAAGCTCGCGAAACGTATCTGGGCCAAAGGTTGCGAACGCAAGCCGGCCAGATGGTTTAAGCAGCTTGCGAAGATGCTTCAGCGTTTTTCCAGCGTCGTGCAGCCATTGAAAACATGCGCTCGATACAATGAGATCAAAAACGGCTGGAGAAGCATCGACAGACCACTTCTCAACATCTGCTTGAAGGAAACGAACAGCAGCTCCTTGAAACGTTCCGCTAATCCTTCGTTCCGCTGCATGAAGCATGTTGGAAGAAAGATCGAGAGACAAAACTGTGGCATCGGGCCACTTTCGGATGAGCCGCTCCGTTAACGCTCCCGTCCCACAACCAATTTCCAATATATGAAAAGGAGCTTTCCCAGCAACAGTTGGCATTGGATTTGTATCCCCTTCGGTAATGACCCCCATAAGTCGATCTGTCATCATCCGCTGGATATGGGCATGACCGTCATAGCAGCCAGAAGCTTGGTTAAATCGTCGCTGAATGTTGATTGCGTTTAGGTTCATTCCACCAGTCCCGTATCCTTCCCGCCAGTTCGGTTTCACGATTTAAAAAAGGAACATGTCCGCCGCCAAATATTTGAATGAAGCTTGACAAAGGAAGCTCGCGATGCAACAGCTCAGCAGCTCCGAATGGACAAATCCGATCAGCCGAGCCATGAATCAACAACACGGGACAATCAATTTCAGGCAGCATAGGCAAATAGTTCTCCGCTCGCAAAATGTGCAAACCAGCCTCAAGCGCCTCGACCGACCAGCTTCCTCCCTCCGGCAGCTTTGCGCCGAAACCGCTCTCTCTCTCCCAATCGCTAATCAGCATATCGCGAAATTTACGTTCCACGCCTTCCCGGTCTACTCGAAGTCCCGCTAGCATCCTTCTTACATAACCATCGGCCCAGCCAAGCTCCCCATCTCTATCTGCGCGAAGGAACCGTCCGGTCGCGCCAAACAGTGCAAGCCCCTTCGTTAAACCGTTCGCCGCAAGGCCCAAAGCAAGCAAGCCCCCCATTGACCAGCCCGCAATGAGCGGCGGCGATTGAGAAAGCTTTGTTGCTGCAACCGTGGCGGCCAGCGCCTTCTCGCGAATATCGGAAGGACCCACTGCATCGCTGAAATCGACAAAAAAATGATGAAAATCCGGCAGCTTCGCAGCAAGAGAAGCAAATGCATCATACGGCATGCTCCAGCCTGTCAGCCAGACAATCGCTTGACCTTGTCCACTCTTTTGTAACGCATAATTTTCGCTCAAGATGTCAACACTCCCAAATGACGTCCGACTCGTATAATGCGGTCTGCCGCATCCGTCAGCTCCTGCTCCGTATGGGCAGCCGTTAATGAAAAGCGGATGCGGGCCGTGCCGTCAGGCACAGTTGGGGGCCGAATCGCTACAGCCAATATGCCCTCTGCTTCCAACGCATCGGCAAACTGCAGCGCCAATCCGTTATCTCCGGCCATGATTGGAACGATCGGAGAGTCACCGCGACCAACCTGAAAGCCGGCTTCCGCAAGTTTGGTGCGGAAAAGCTCGGCAAGCGCAAACAGCTTATGACGGCGCCCTTGCCCGGATTGGACTAGCTCCAGCGACTTGTAAATACCGGCGATGACCGAAGGCGGCAATGCCGTCGAATAAATAAGCGGCTTCGCCTTGTTGATCAGCCATCGAATCAACGTTTCATTTCCGCATACATATGCTCCGTATATGCCAAACGCTTTGCTGAAAGTGCCCATGTGAATATCGATTTCTTGATGAAGACCGAGGCAATGGGCCAAGCCTTCGCCCTTTTCTCCATAGACGCCGCCGCTATGAGCTTCGTCCACCATAAGCATCGCTCCGTAGTCGCGTTTGAGCAACACCAGCTGTTCCAGCGGCGCCCGGTCGCCGTCCATCGAAAAGACGGCATCCGTTACGATCAATTTACGCCGCCGATCCCGGTGACGGGCAAGCAAATATTTCAAATGTTCCATATCGTTATGACGATAGCGGATATACTCCGCCCGGCTCAGTACGATGCCGTCCACCATACTGGCATGATTCAATCGGTCGCTGAATACGACATCGTTTCGACCGACAAGCGCAGGAATGAGGCCTGAATTCGCCATATAGCCGTTTGAGAATACGAGCGCCGCTTCAGTTCTCTGCCAAACGGCAAGCTCATCCTCCAGCGTTTTGAATATGGCCCGGTTTCCTGCAACCAAACGAGATGAACCGGAACCCGCACCTTCCATAACGAGTGCTTCGTTCATCGCCTCAATAATAGAAGGATGTTGAGACAGACCTAAATAGTCGTTGGAGGATAAATGAAGAAGCGGCTTCCCTTCACGCTTGCCATAGCCCGGGCAGCCAAACACGGCTGTAAACGGCTTCAATTTACGCTCTTGATCCCCCTCTTTTAATCGATCCAGTTCCTCTTCGATCCATTTCATCCGCGTCTACCGCCTCACAGTGCATTCAGCTCCACTTCGAATCCCAAATCTTCTATGATCTCATGATCGGCAGTTACATCCTGTCCTTCCGTCGTTAAGTAGTCACCGACAAAAAGCGAATTGGCTGCATAAAGCGAAAGCGGCTGCAATGAACGAAGATTGACTTCTCTTCCTCCCGCAACGCGGATTTCTTTTTTCGGACAAATAAAGCGGAACAAAGCCAGCACCTTCAGCGCTTTCATCGGCAAGGTCCGGCCCGCCTTCTCTAGCGGAGTTCCCGGTATCGCGTTCAAAAAGTTGATCGGAATCGAGTCGGCATCCAGCTCGCGCAAGGCGTAAGCCATCTCGACGATTTCCTGGTCGGACTCGCCCATGCCGATAATGACGCCTGAGCAAGGCGACATGCCGTACGATTTTGCTTTTTCAACCGTTTCCACCCGTTGGTCGTATGTATGCGTAGTCGTAATAGACGGATAATTGGCTTTGCTTGTATTTAAATTATGGTTGTACCGATGCACGCCCGCATCCGCGAGCCGCTCCGCTTGGCCTTCCTTCAAAATGCCGAGACAAGCGCAAATTTTTAGCGGCATAGTATCACGAATCTCTTTCACCGCTTCGATCACTTGATCAAGCTCCTTCGGCGTTGGCCCTTTTCCGGATGCGACAATGCAATACGTGCCTGCTTGGCGGTTCAACGCTTCCCTCGCTCCGGCAAGCAGCGTTTCTTTGTCGAGCATGGAATATTTTTTGACCGGAGCCGTCGAGACGATCGATTGGGAGCAATAGCCGCAGTCTTCGGGGCATAACCCGCTTTTGGCATTAATGATCATATTGAGCTTTACTTTTTTGCCGTAATAGTGCTTGCGCACTTGAAAAGAAGCCTGCATAAGCGGCAATACCTCTTCGTTGTCCGCTTGAAGCACAGCCATCCCCTCTTCCAGCGTCAAACATTGTCCGTCAAGCGCCTTCTTCGCAAACATCCCCCAGTTGCCTACTTCAACAGCATTCATACCTTATTCCTCCTCGAATTGAATTCACCCAGCAAAGTTTCGCTTATCCTCTTAAGCTGCAAGTTTTGCCGAGCGGCGGCAGCTAGCTTCTCAGTCGTCAAAAAGGCTCCAATATACGGAAAATGGCCGAGTACGGGCACTTTTCCGTATCTTTCGATCATTTCGGCGTTGCCGGATACACTTGGATCGCCGTCTGCCGCCGCTCTCTTTCCGTCGTTCAAGATGACCCCGGTAATCGGAATCCCTTTTTGCCTCAAACAAGAGATCGTCAGCAGCGTATGATTGACCGTTCCAAGGGTTGAGCGGGCAACAATGAGCACAGGCAAGCCTAGCTCCGCCATCAGGTCCAGTACTAGTCCGTCTTCGGCAAGCGGCACCAGCACTCCGCCCGCACCTTCGACAAGCAGCGCGTCATACCGCTTTGCAAGCGGCCTGCCCGCTTCCGTTATGGATTCAAGTGTCAGAGACATTCCGGACTTCTGAGCGGCTGCATAAGGAGCAAGCGGCGCAGCGAATGAATAAGGCGCAACGGCTTCCGGCCGTTCAGCTATTCCCGAATAGGCGATTAACCGTTCGGCATCGGTGTGGCCAAGTCCGATTGAGGCGCCGGATTGAACCGGTTTCCAAACGCCCAGTTTCAGCCCCTCGTCACGCAAAGCGGCTACGATGGCGCCCGTCACTACCGTCTTGCCGATGTCCGTATCCGTTCCTGCTACGAATAACCCGCGCCACCCGCTCATGCGCCAGCTCCGATTTCCGTCACGTCGATGATCGCTTGCGACAAAATATCCGTCATCGCGGCAAGCTCGGCTTCCGTGCTGGAAAGCGGAGGAATAAATACGATGACGTTTCCAAGCGGTCTGGTGAGCATGCCAAGCTCCCTTGCCCGCATTGATGCCCGCACTCCGATTCGCTCCGTCCATTCGTAAGACTCGCCAGTTTCCTTATCACGCACCAGCTCGATTCCAATCATAAGCCCTTTCTGACGAATTTCGGCTACATGAGGACGATCCAGCAGTGGCGATAGCTGTTGCTCCACAAAGGAGGCTTTCGCTTTGACTCCCTCAATCATGTTTCGCTCCTCAAACAGCTTCAGACTAGCGAGCGCCACAGCGCAGCCGAGCGGGTTTCCGGTATACGAATGACCGTGGAAAAACGTTTTTTTCTCCGCATAATCGGCGTAGAACGCCTTGTAAATGTCGTCGGTCGCAAGCGTCGCGGCCACGGGTAAATAGCCGCCGGTCAGCCCTTTCCCTACGACCATCAAATCGGGCGTTACTCCCTCCAGCTCGCAGGCGAACATGGCTCCCGTCCGGCCAAAGCCGGTCGCCACTTCGTCGGCGATAAGCAAAACGCCATACCTTTTGCACATAACTGCAATTTCATGCAAGCAGCTCGGCGGCATCACTTGAATGCCGCTAGCCCCTTGAACAATCGGCTCCACAATAAGCGCCGCGATTTCATCCGCCCGGTTGTCCAGCAAACGGACCAATTCGGCGAGCGTAGTTTCCATAGACTGTTCGGGCGACCCTGCTAGACGGCTTGAGCTAGGGTACGGAATTTTCTGAGCCGAAAACAACATCGGACGGAACGTTTCGTGATAGAGCGGAATCGCCCCCACGCTGACCGCGCCTATCGTATCGCCATGATAAGCTTCGTTCATCGTAATAAACGTCTTTTTTTCGTGGAATCCGCGATTATGCCAATATTGAAAAGCCATCTTGATAGCAATTTCAACTCCAGTCGCCCCGGAGTCCGAATAAAACACTTTGTTTAAGCCTTCAGGAGCGATGGATACCAGCTTCTCCGCCAGCTCAATCGCCGGTATGTTGGCCATGCCAAGCAGTGTGGAATGAGCTACTTTTTCCAGTTGATCGGCTATCGCCCTGTTTAATTCCGGGACATTATGTCCATGCACATTGAGCCAAACGGAGGAAAAACCATCGTAATACGCTCTGCCATGGACATCAAAAAGCATAACGCCCTCCCCTCGTTCAATAATGAGCGGATCGGAGTCATTGTAATCTTTCATTTGTGTAAAAGGATGCCAAAGATAGCGTTTATTTAGATCGGCAAGCTGCTCATAACGTGTTGTCATGCGGGAAGGCCTCCCTTAGATTGTCAAAATCATCGAAATTAATTGTTAACCAGTTTAAATTAATTATAGGTTTACAATAACGTTGCCATTCTAGCAAAACATGGCGTCCCTGTAAAGATATTATTCTTCTCTGAGTCCCATGAAACTCGATATCTTTCCTCTAAAATAAAAAAATAGAAGATTCGCCTCATAAAAGAGGCTTCCAAAAAAGAAATGGCGATGCAAGGAGTCCCTGCATCGCCATTCCTTTATTTATGCTGTTTTTTAATCGCATGAACGATCTCGTTGAGCAGAAATATCTGCTTTTGAGATCGTCCCATTAGCTATACGATCCTAAACGTAACCCTATCGTCTCTATCTGTTTTAATTCGGGCTGACACTAATGAAATATGCGTCAGTGCAAATAAGGAATTAGTGACGCCTAACGCAACCAAACCATAAGGGTTTTGTACCTTAAATGGAAAGCTCGAGACGATTTTGTACAAATTCGCAAAAAAGTTTGACGAAAACCTCATGTTATTGGATCGATTTTTATCCTCGCCAGCAAATTGAACACATCCCGCAATGGTTAAGCCCAAATAACACAACACAGAAAAGCTGCGTGTCCAAGGCTTATACTCTTCCTTATACGCTCCAATGCCGACAGAAACCAGTCTCGCGGAAGAAACGCATATGGTAGCGAGCAAATAATTATTTATCGCTGTTTCTCCTTCTTTCATGGTAGATTTTGCGTTTGCCATGATCATAGCAATGGAAATGCCGGAAAACACCGATTCTCCGATCATATATTTTTTGGCTGAAAGCGTACTGCTTATTCCACCGCCGTCAGGCGCAACCGCTCCGCCCGCCCCGGAGGCATACTTAATCAAATTGATGTCGGCAAATATCATTTCAAAGAAACGGGCTACGGCGTAAGTAATCCCGATCGCGTCGTTCGTCTCGATGTAATCCTTTTCCCCTCTCAATAACGAAGCTTGAGGCAAATTGGCAGAGCTGCCTGTCACCAACCGGCTCATATCCTCTTTTTGCGGAACAAATAACTGTTCGTTTGAGAGCGAATCGCCTGTTGCAATCCGATAGATGATACGAGTTGGAATGGCCAAAATTAATGTAAATACACGCAGCAAGGACAGCTTCCGATCGCCGATAATAAGTTCCAGCAAGGTGGACAATATCGGAACATCCACTTCTTCATTGAGCAGGTCTTTCATCGCTTTTACAAGAACACCGGTCAAATTCAGAATGGCCTCCACTCCGTTTTTCACCGTTTCAATAGAAGCGACGGCAATAATCTCGAATATTTTTGTGAAAATATCTCCAATCGCCATATCCGGTATCTTTTCCACAAAAGTTTCAAGCATTTGATGAATCGCGGATTCGGCAATAAACATCTCCTGTTGAACCAACGTCTTTAGTGCGCTCTCAATTTGCTGAATGACCGACTTGTCTCCACGATCCGCTCCGCCTGAACCACCGCCGCCCAAAAAAAAGTTACCGTGCATAATATGGTACATCGGCCAGTTGATTAACGGGTTTTGAAAGATAGAAGCGCCCCCCGCGGAAGCCTTTTCGTTCGCTTTATCTTTGAACTTTGCGACGATGGAAGGATCGGCAATTTTATGTTCAAGAGCGGTCAGCGTATCGCCAATCGCTGCGCTTACGGCGGGGATAGCTTCTGTAAGCGAGTCAAGATAACCGTTGAATACGTCCATTAGCCGGTCGCTCGTCTCTAAAATATCCGTCCAACCGAGCAGGCGCCCTAGCCATTCCAAAATTTTATTCAGGTCGATGCCTACCAGCTTCAGCACCCAGTTCAGAGCTTTAAATACACATCCAAGCGTCTTAAGCGCGATATTCATTACTTTGCCCGCTAAGTTCAGCGCCAGCATAAGACCGTCCTCGACTTTCCGAATGACAAAGCTTACGCCTTCCTGCAAATAAGTAACTCCATCGCGAACATACTTGATGCCCGCTTCAAACGCATGCTCAATAGAATGAAGCAAGTCGCCAGTAAAGGAAATAATGTCGTCGAACACATCTCCAAGTAAAGCATCTCCCATCAACACATGCCCCTCATTTTTAGGGGCGTACGGCTGCAGCAATCCGTTCTTCACTTTCATACCCGCCGCAAAGCCTGAAGGCAAATGCGAAACGTTGATCAGACCTGTATGTTTGACCGTCTTGTCCGTCACCGATACGAAGGTGTTTGAGGACGGAATAGCGCTCTCCATTAATGAGGTTCCGGCACCCGTAATTTGCGTTACACTTTGCGCTACGCCGTTTAATGTGCTTTGATCCAGATTGCTGGAAAGGACCGGTTTGCCGTCTGAAGTGACCGCATTTTTCAAATCGTCCCCGCTCTTAATCGCTTGAAGCCCTTTATGAATACGGCCGTTGGGGTAAATGTTCAACGTTTTATCGAGAAAGTCAGCCTCAATGTGAAAGATAGCGGATGATATATCCGATGTCATTTGGACAATGGTGACATTCCCCATCCTATCCGTTTCAATTTCCGCCGCATTATCCATATCCAGACTATACGTCAAGCCGTTAATCCCGGCGTACATCCATTCTGAGGAAGTCATTTGAAGCTTCTGCTGGGCCAGCGGCTTCCCTCTTTCGTCCGTCAGGTTAATATGAGTCGTGAAGGAATTGAACTCTATACATTTATCGGACCCGGCAAAATGAAGCACTCTCTGCTGCCATAACGTAGAGGAAGGGTCCTGCCAATAGTGCGTTACGCTTTGATCCTGGTTAACTAGAAACAGCTCGTTTGCAAGCTTCAGGCTGCTGCGGATCGGCGCAAGATGGATAGCCGTATTACTAAACAAGACCGGATCGTTCCACGTGTATGTGCGGCCCTTTTTCCCGTAAATGTAATAGAGCTTATTCGGGCTGCACATCGCCCAAATCGAAATATTTTCATGATCTTCCTTAACGATGACTTCATGGACATCGCGAATTTTGTCCGTTACCTTCTGCATCCCTTTGATTTTGGAGTCTTTAAATAAATAAATGCCGGTATTCGTGCCTACAAAAATGTCCGAGGACAGAAGAAGCGGATTCGATTGGACGCCGGTCGGCGTGGCGATACAGTTGTATTTCAAACCTTGAAATTCCGTCGGTATTTTTTGATTGCCCGGACTGTAGTCATAGTGCATGGAACCAAGCATTTTGTTCGCAATCGTCGTACATTCAAGCGTTTGCGAATTGCCTATTTTATAAAGAAAGAAAATGCCGCGTTGACCGAACGCATAGCCGATAGACATATCCATCAGACTGTCCGGGTGCTGGTTAACGTTTTGAGGAAACTCGCACTTTACCGCAGCCGCTGTTGCCGCGTCTACTTGATAGTAATATTTAGGTCCGTTAATATGGCCGGAAACAATGACAAGAGGAGCTTGTCCATCGTCCGAAGTGCCAATGATCATTTTTTCGGCCGAAAACCCTTTATCCGCTCCAGCTATCGGTTTGGCCAACGCTCTGAATGCCTTCCAATCTACTTGCGAATAATCGTTTGAAATCATCGGGGCTATAAATAAATCGGTGACGGCCTCATTAGACTTGCTCAATGCAACGCAAACGGTAATGTTGCCGCTATTATCCTGCGATACGGCAAACGTTCTGGCAGTAGCATACTCGGGAAATCCTTCGCTTAAATCAATTGCCGTAAATCCTACCGCCGACGCCTCGTCGTATTTGAGCAAATGGAATTTGGCGTCTGTGCCGATCGTAAAGATCATCGGTTTGCCCCCGCTGTCCTGCACAACGCATATGTTTTTGGTTGGCTCCAGAATCGAGGAAGGCATTTGGTTTTTCATGAGCTCGCTTGAAATATGAATGATGGCCTGCCGGCCGCCGTCGCCTTGCGACATTGGCATCGTTATCCGATCAGCGGAATGATTTTGATCCATGGAAAGGGGGAGCCTCCTTTATGTTCTAATGGACTGAAACCGATTAGTTTTCAGCCTTATACGTCAATTGAAGCGAAAAATTGCCTTCATTGTCGGATGAAGGATTTTTGAAATAAAACACTTGGCCGGCAGGAAGAATAATCGTTGTTTTACACACGTTCGAGAGATTTCCAAACACGACGCCGATATTTCCAATACCAGGAGTATCCAGCTTGAATGCCCCATCGAGCAGATCGTTGAAGAAATCCACTGCCGTAAATAGAGTAAGTTTATCGAGAACAAATTTGAGAATATCACCAATTACGGAAAACGCTTTAGCGCAATCGTTTTTGCCGGAATCGGATGAGGAGTTATCGATTTTGAAGTTGTTTGTGATGGACAGAACCGGATTGTTGTTGTCAACCGATGCAATTAACGAAACCGTTCCGCTCCAGTCGACACTCCCCCCTGCGTAGGCATGAGCAGTACAGAAGCCCATATTCCTCGATACATCTTTATACAAGGCAATATGCCCTTTAAAGTTGAAATCAAGCTTGGACTGGGCGAAATCGTTTACAACGGTAACCGAAAACGTGTTGACGTATTGGTTGTCTCCGGAATTGACGTCCGAAATATTGTAAGTAAACCCATACGTGCCATCGGAATTGACGAATGCTTTCTTCGCGTTGTTGTAGTCGTTTCCCACACCTACATTGATCATATCTTTAATATTGTTATAGATTTGTGTACTCATTTGATCAAAAACGGGCTTTAGAAAAAACTCTTCCACTAGGACGGCATGCGAATAAATCATCTTTGCGTCGCACTGCTCCGATGTTCCAATCCAGTTGGTGTCGAACGTCCCAGGCGTGCCGGAAATAGAGCCGTGTCCGCCCTTAGTGGCGAGAACAAAGTTTAATGTGCTCATGTCCTGATTGGCAGAATCATGATACATTGTAAAAGTTGTCCCTATCGGTTTGAGCGAATCGGGTACTTGCAAGTGTTCGGGCACGGCCGTTTCAGGGGTTTGGCTTACTGCATAACCTAAAATATAGGGATTGCCCTTCTCTTGAAGCTCTTTTAAATAAAATTGCATAAATAGTATAAATTGCTGGCAGCCGGAGTCTCCCGCTTCTTTCCCCGTATCCGTATGCGCCGGCTCAAACCTCAGAAGGTCGACGGATTCAAAGTCCATAAACAGAGAACTTACGGAAAACATATTGTCTATGAAATTATAAAGCTGATTTTTGACGAGATCAGGCACCGCGTTGCTTTTGGACAATGCATCCTTCTCCACCGTCTTTAAATCCAAATTAATGCTGACCCCGTATTTCCAATCGGTCATATCGTAAGCGACTAGTTCCGCAAACCGTCCTACGCCGTTCCACAAATAAGCCGTTCCCGATAAGAAATGGAGCACAAATACAATATTCGAACCGTTCTCTACAATGTCAATCTGCGGGTGGATCATTCCGTCGATGTATGCGTTTATTGGGGTGCCGTCCCCATTTTTCGGAATCTCGTCCGCGGATTCCAAAACTTGATAGGTATAATTTTTTGCGACGAGATCTATACCTTGAGCAACAATGAACTGCGGACGAATGACGTCCATTTGCATAAGATGAGTAAGCTGGTCGTTAATCGTCTTTTGGGTAACGGATACGACCATGTCGTATTGCTCAAAAATAAGGTTGTTTTTCATAACCGATTCAGCCTCCATTGTTAAAGTTGGTTCCTTCTAAAACTAGCAATTGTTATAATTCCACTAGATACAAACGCTCCGCCACGCGCTCACCCTTTCTCTGAAAGACGGCATCTCTACCTTTAAGTTTATAATAGACAAATAAAAGAATAATGAAAGAATATTCCACAAAAACCAAAAAACCGCGCAGCGTCCAGCCTTAGCGGTTTTTACTTTTTTTTCAACTAAAAAGAAGCGCCCTTGACCGTTGAGCCAAGAGCGCTTCTTTTTGGAATGGACTGCTATGACCGATTACAAATCCGACCAGCGCGCAACGGCAACCGGAACCGTATTTGTACTGCTCGATACAGTGTACAGCCGTGGAGAGACATACCCTCCGCTGTTGTTTGTTTCCATAGTGCCCCATGTTCCTCTGCTGAAATTGTAGTTAATCGTTGTTCCAATTGGAATATTGAGCGTAATGGTGTACGTTCCATTGGTTTGCTTGGTCAGCTTGAAGTTCGGGTCGTTAACCGACCAGCTATTATTGTAGCCATGCACATACATATAAATTGCGGCATTGGCGGGCGTGTTCGCAGGAACACTCACCACAAACGTTTGACCTAGCTGCTGCTGCGGACTCGTCGTGACGGAAACGGATTGGCTTGCCGCAGAAACGTTGCCAGCCGCGTCTTTTGCTTTGACCGCAAAGGTATAGGTCGTCGAGCCTGTCAATCCGGAAGCCGCAAAGGAAGTTCCCGCTGCCGTTCCGACCTTAAGACCGTTTCGGAAAATGTCGTATCCCGTCACTCCAACGTTGTCAGTGGAAGCCGACCATGTCAATTGGACGCTGTTTGAAGTGACGTTCGATGCAGCCAAATTTAATGGAGCGCTTGGAGCAGCAGTGTCGCCCGTTGTCGCCGCCGGTGCAGGCATATGATCGATAATATTTTTTAAATTAGGCATATATCCAATCTGATCTGCGCCGGGATTAGCTGAAGGCGTATTCCAGCTCGTATTTCTGAGGAAGCTGCGCACCTCCTCGGGGCTGTAAGGCTTGCCGTACTGAGCTTTGGCTATGCCTTGCAAGGAGATAACGGCCGACGTAACGATTGGAGAAGCGGACGATGTGCCGGCGAAATACGTGGTATAGCCCGTCGTAGAGTTTAAGTCGATTGCGCTTAGCGTATGAACATTTTCTCCGTATCCGTAACTGTCGATTCGATTGCCGAAGCTGGAGAAATACATCCGGTCATGCGGTACGGCTGAAGAGGCCGCCCCTACCATAACGGCGCCGGAATCTCTGAAATCGGGACTATTGCGATTTAATATATATTTGCCGTTATGATCCTGATACGTATCCAGGTTGACAGAGCCGTTCGCTCCCGCTTCGACTACAGTAATGCCTTGGTCGGTCGCATAACGAATGGCGTCAAATTCCGCCTGAAACACTTCCATCGGCACCCATTGGCCGTTTGAAGTGCTGGACACGCTCTGCACCTCTATTAAAATAACGTCGCCCCTCTGTAGAACAGGCACCGATGTCAAAATAGCTTCCGCGATATTGCTCGATCCGTCCAGCCTTCTCCAGGAGTTGATTTTGGGAGTCGCCTTATTGGCTAATCCGGCATGGCCAATAGCATTGTCTACTGCGGAGATAACGCCTAATACCGAAGAACCGTGACTTGCGGAGGTAGGCATTAGCACGCTTGGCAACGCTTGAATATTGTGCGCGGCCAAATCCTCGTGTTGAAGAGCCCAGCCTTGTTCTACATCGACATAAGTTATACCTTTGCCGTCGCCGCCTTCGAACTGCCATGCATAGGGGGAGTTAATTCCTTCCGGAGCAGCTTGTCCATAAGCCTGATTCGCGAAAAGCGGATCGTCTCCGTGCTGTACCGGAGTTGTATTGGGAGCATAAGGAACGACTGGATCGGAAATAGCCGTTGGAGCCAAATAAGCCGTTTCGACAAGCGCAGATTTGTTTAGCCCCGCGAGCAGCTTAGCCACATCTGTTCCCTTTGGAACTTCAGAGGTGAAGTAACGTTGGAACACTTCTGTCCGGCTGTCTTTCACTAACGCAGCATCGCTAAAAGAATCAAAAAGCCGGTTCAGCTTTAAATCACCGAATTGGGACAATAGACTCGTAACAGAGGCATCTCCCAAAGCGCGCAGGGACTGCTCCGCACCGTCAGCGTAAGTGACGTTCACGCCTTCTTTGAACTTAATGACGATTTGGTCCGAGGATTGGACCACAGCTTCTTTCCCCCCGGCTGCCGAGGAGTCCACCGCATAAACGGGTCCGTTGCCGCCAATCAGCGACACTAGTAAGGCAACTGCTAATACAAAACGTCCAAAATTTCCCTTTAACATCTTCCATCTCTCCTACTCTTTTATCTATCTCTTTTTCTATTGGCATCTCCCTCTCTCTCTATGTCTTTGTTTAGAAAGGTCCAGATTTAGGGACAGCCTGCCAATCAATATACCCGCTCAAAATTGTAAAAGCTGTCGAAAAAAATTGTCTAAATGTCGAAAGAAGGCCAAAAGGCGCAATTGTCACCATTTAGTCAAATTTCTCTATCATTCCAATTTATAAAGACTATAGACCCAACAAAAAAACGGCATCTCTGCCGTTGAAATGGGGTCATATGAGTTATCCATTTACAAATTGCATCAGCGCTTGATTGAAATCATCCGCTTGTTCAATCGGCGTTCCATGCCCGCTATTGCCAAACGGAAACAGCTTGGAGCCTTTTATTTGCTGCTGTGTGAGCTCAGCGCTTTTTATCGAGATAAGCTGATCATGAACGCCATGGAAAATAGCGGTAGGCACAGCAATTTGGCTTAAATCTTTGGTTACATTTTCTTCGGCCGCAGCCTGCATCATTTTAATAAGCGCATATGAAGCAGAGTGCAGGCCCATATCCACAAACCAATTCGATGTCGGCGTACCTAAGTTGCGGTTAAAAAACATAAGCGTCGTATCTTGCAGAAGCTGAGGCATATTCATGTACATTTGATGGATGAGGCCATCCGCCACTTCTTTCGGAACGCCGTAAGGAGAATCAGGCGCTTTGACAAACGACGGGGAGACGGCATCGACCAAAGCCAGCTTACCTATGCGATGCCCCTTATGCCTCGACATATACCGGATTGAAATTGCCCCGCCTATGGAAAATCCGACCAAAGTCGCATTTTCCAGCTTAAGCGTCTCCAGCACCGTATAAACATCATCCGCCATCCGGTCGTATGTGTAGCCTCCCCACGGTTTGGACGACGCTCCGTTCCCCCGAATATCCAGGCTGATACACCGAAATCCGTGCTCCGGCAACACGTTAAACTGATATTGAAACATATTATGATTCAAAGGCCATCCATGAACGAAAAAAATCGGTTTGCTGCCCGGTCCCGGATTTAAATCCTGTACAAATATGTGTACCCCGTTCTCCACCTCGATGTACATCGCTCTACCTCCACTCGGCCGCATAGTTCCTTGCAGTTCATGTTATGACTTGCAGCTAAGGGGTATGCGACTTATTTGCACATAAACTTCAAATCATCGTCAACAACTCGTCCCACATTTGTAACATTTGAAAAGCGCAGCTATGCCCGTCTCGATTAAAATAAAAGAAGAACCGCCTGATTCTGCTTAATTTTTAGAAATGAGGCTGCCATAGCATGAGCAAAAAAAGAAATTTTTACGTCTTGGTTGCCGTCGCCGCATCTGTCTTTATTTTTTACATCATTTATATGTACGGTTTCCGCGATCCCGGCGCATCGTCGTTTCTAAGCCATAAGCCCGGTTCTAGGTACCCGGAAAACAAAGGGGTCTGGATGGCCGTTATGCGCGTTCACGCCATACTCGCTTCTGCCGCGATGATCATTGGCATCGTCAACTTTTCCAAAACGTTTCAAAATAAATTTCGCAAATGGCACCGGATAAACGGCTATCTTTATTTGCTGTGCGTCTTTTTTGTTGTGCTCACTTCCGGCTATATGGCCCCTTACTCCACTGGAGGCAGAACGACGAGCATCGCCTTTAATGTACTGAGCATGATTTGGTTCGCGATGACGGTTATAGCCATTGTAAAAGCGAAGAAAAAACAAATCGACCAGCACCGGAAATGGATCGTGCGCAGCTTTGCCTTTTGTTTTACCAATATGTTCATCCATTTGTACACGTCGATTTTGCATTACGGCTTCCAGATGCCATATACAGAAAGCTATACAATCGGCATCTATGCCGCGATTATTACTTTATTTGCTCTAGCCGAATACGCCATTCGCCACGTCCTGGACATTCGGCCCGAAATCGCCAAAGCGATTGCAAATTAACCTCGCACAAATAAGCAAAAAGCCGCCTCAGAGGAAGCCGGAAAGTAGGCTGTACCTTTGAAGGCGGCTTTGTTCATAAGCCCTATTTATTGCAATGTGCAGTAGCAATGAGCGTTAGTCGTACTCAGCTTGTACATGCAGCGGCATTGCGGCCAAGCCTACCTATGCTCTGGAACCGAGAGGTTTCGGACAAGCGCGGCAATATTCCGGTGCCATTTCATAATAGAGACAACAAGTAACGCGATTTCCTCCCGGTACAAAACCGGAAAACGGATGACGCCGCTCTCCGTACAAATTTGCGGATGCCTTTCGAATAATAAACTGAAAGTCGTCGTGCAGACGCTCCGATACGGAGGGATGACGCTGCTCCTCTATTTCATCTTCATATAACGGTGCGATTCGAACAAAAGCGTTTTCCCATAAAATCGCTCTCGGAACATGGCCTGCCTCAGACAGAGTGCGGAGGAGAAGCGAAAAGTGTCCCGCAAACAGCTTGCTTATCGTTTCTTCCCGCCACTCTTTTCTTTTCCCTGCTTCAGGCGCACTTACGAACGTTTCTTTTAAAACGAGGTTGGGAAATTTGGACGCACTCCCCTCGTTCGGTAACTCCAGCACGCAATGGGCAGCACTTGCCTGAAGCTCTTTATTCCAAACCGACATCGCGTATAATGCTGGAGCCAGCAGAAGAAAGGCGTACCGCTTCGCCAGCATGGAAGCCGTCGCTCTTCTGGAAGGGGAGCCGATTTCCGCCCCCCATTGATCCAAATAAGCCTCGCATTGACGCAAATCCAGCAATTCACCCGTTGTAACCGAGCTTATGGATGGCTGCTTGCTGCCACTGCCCGCCGTCAAGCCGAATCTGGACGATA
Source organism: Paenibacillus sp. GCM10027627 (assembly GCF_042675505.1). Lineage (NCBI taxonomy): Bacteria > Bacillati > Bacillota > Bacilli > Caryophanales > Paenibacillaceae > Paenibacillus > Paenibacillus sp. GCM10027627. The sequence continues at coordinate 158,441 of NZ_JBHTHB010000001.1, read as the reverse complement.
AATAGGCCCATTCCTCTTCCGTTAACGTGCTTCTCATTTTAGCTTTGACCTAAAAAAATGTCGGCGACCTCATCGACAACCATATTGATCGCAATTGGGCCGTAGTAGGCGATCCAAGTGGCGGATTCCACAGCATAAACCCGATTTTGCTTGACAGCTTCAACCGATTTCCACGTTTCCGTCGCTTGGAACTCCTCTACTACGCTTTTAAACATTGCATCGTTCACAAGAAAATAATGATCGGCCCCCACCGCCGGGAATGCTTCAAGCGCAATATGATACGCGGTATCCTTCTCTGCCGTTACTTGCTCCGGAGCAAGCAAACCAAGATCATTGTATAGAATGGCTGCGGTGCGGTGGCCTGGCGTATGCACCCGTATTCCGTCATCGCGAGGACGGATGAGCGCTACCGTCTCTTCGCCCAGCTTTGCTTTCAACTCTTCCTTCAGCTTGGCTGTTTTCTCCTCATAAGCTTTCAGAACGTTCCCGGCTTCCTCTTGTTTGCCCACCATTTTACCAAATGTAGAGAGCGTATCGCGCCAATCCTCGTCAAATTCGAGCATGATGGTTGGAGCGATCATGGACAACTGCTCATAAACCTCCTCTTGAAACTCGGTGCAAATGATCAAGTCGGGGTCCATTTCCAATATCGCTTCCATATTAGGCTCGTCGCGAGTTCCAAGAAGCTTCGTTTCCGACATCTTGTCCATTAAATAAGCTGGAAAATCCGTGGTGTCGGCCGCCGCTTTTACGCTGCCTGCCGGCTGCTCTCCTAGCGTCACCAACTGATCGGCAAATTTAGTATCCAGTACGGCAATTTTTTCAGGCCGCTGCTCCAGCGTATATTCGCCTTTCATATGTTTGATTACGACGGGGTAGGCTTGCTCCGCGGTTGGAACGGCGCTAGCAACCGGTGAAGAGATCGCGGATGAAGACGCAGTAGGGCTTGCTCCTCCGCTGTTATGGCTTGTTCCGGCACCTGCCGAGCACGCCCCAAGCAACAAAATAAAACTTAGCATCAAACTGACGGCCAACATTGGCTTATTGCTTCTATTCATCCGTATAACTCCTCTGTCTCGATGATGTTTGTGATAATCATTATCACAAACATCACTATACGGAACGTTGCTTCCAAGGCCAATGACATTTCGCGACAGAATGGATGCACTTATGCGACGTTTATTTCTGTAATGCAACGGGGCATCCCCAGCATGCTTTTTGAAAGCGCGACTGAAATAATAGCTGTCGCCGTACCCAACCGCTTCTGCGATTTCTTTAAGCGGAACGTCGGTCGAAACAAGCATTCTTTTGGCATGCTCCATACGAACGCTTGTCAAATATTCCATTGGCCCGCTCCCAAGCTTCGCCTTAAAAAGACGCTGTAGCTGTCTCGGGCTGCAATGAAGCGCCTCCGCCAAATCGTGCAGGCTGAATGCGTCCGCATACCGCTCATCGATAAACCGTACCGCTTGTGATGCCATATCAGGCTGAATGATAGCCGTATTCCCGCTCTCGTGAAGCTGTTGCAACAATTCGTATACGAGTTGATGAAACAACGCTCGGACATGAAAACGTTCAAGCTGTAGGCCCAGCCGCCACTGCGCATACATCTGCTCAAGCCTGACATGCAAGCCAAGCGGATGAGAAGGCGCAAAGCCGTATTGCATTTGGAACGGATTATGATCTCGATAGATGTCGAGCAGTTCTTGACGACATGGAAGAGCGACAGCCGCTTTATAAAAAATGAAATAATATTGAAATTCCTTGGAAACCTGTTCGATATCGACCGCTGCGCCTTTGCCCGCATGGCATACAAAATAACGATCCACTATATGTTCTGTTCCGTCGATTTTAACGGCAGCGCAGCCCGCAGCAGCAAACAAAAACGCGCTTGCCGGCAGCCGAAACTCGTGAACGCTCTCACCTGGAAGCAAGGTGGATTGCCGTACATCCAGCACCCTTATTGAAGCATAATTCCATAGCGGCAGCTGTTCTTGTAAAGTCATTCTGCTCACCCTTCGTGTCGATTGGAAAAAATTTCACCTCTCCATTATATTGATAACTATTCTCAATTGCAATGGATATTCATCGAGTTATCGTTCACAAAACTGAATCTATCAAAATAAGGCTGCCGGATCGTTATCCGACAGCCTTATTCCTTTTACACGCCAATGATATGATAGCCCGCGTCGACATGAAGCACTTCGCCCGTAACTCCTCTAGACAAGCGGCTTAACAAAAAGACGGTCGCGTCTCCCACTTCATCCTGATCAATATTACGCCTAAGCGGAGCCTTTTCTTCTATGGTTGACAAAATATCGTTAAAGCCGGAAACGCCTTTTGCAGCCAATGTTTTAATCGGTCCAGCCGATACGGCATTTACCCGAATTCCGCTGGCGCCCAAATCCTCAGCCAAATATTTGACGCTGGCTTCAAGAGCTGCTTTTGCCACTCCCATCACATTGTAATTGCGAACGACGCGCTCCGCCCCGATATAGCTTTGAGTAACGATGCTGCCTCCTTCGACCATCGCCTTTTTCGCCTCTCTAGCTACAGCAACTAGAGAATAGGCGCTCGTGCTTTGCGCGAGCATGTAGCCGTCCCGCGACGTTTCAACATACCCGCCTTTAAGCTCATCTTTATCTGCAAAAGCAACCGAATGGGCCACTCCATGGATGACGCCGACTTCCTCTTTTATGTGATGAAAAGCAGATTCAATACTGTTATCGTCCGAAACATCGCATGAAACAAGCAGCAGCGGACGGATGCCTTCGCTTTCGAGAAGCTGGGTCAGCTTTTGCCGGGAACGCTCCTTCCGATATGTGAAAATGAGTCGCGCTCCTTCGCGATGAAGCGACTTCGCAATCCCCCAGGCGATGCTTCTTTCGTTCGCCACACCCATGACCACTACGTTCAAATCTTTCATCAAGCCGTTCATCATCTATCGGCCTCCTGTCGCAATTCCGATTAATTTTAGAATGATTAGTACCTGCAATTAGTACCTGATACTAATTTTATTCATTTCATCATACCAACCCGGCTTGCCAACTGTCAATGCTAAACGTGAAGTCCGGGGGCGGAATGGTCAGTTTCATGAATTGGAAACTTGTGCTACATTAGCAATAGCCTTTTTCAAAAGAAAGTGAACCGTATGAAAAGAGGGGTTGCTATCAAAAATTTAGCCGATAAAATCAATGCCGTTCTCGTGTTTACCACCATATATTTTGTTTTTTTATTGATTTTCAAATATTTCGTTCGTGACAAAATATTATATTCGTTGCCCATCACTAATGGAGTGCAAGCCATAATTTTAATTATTTTAGCCATCATATCCGTCATTCTGACTGTGATGTTAACGAGGTTAAAATCCAAAGACAGATAAACTAAAACGGCAAGAGGGCGCTCGCTCGGGCGGGACCGTCTTGCCGTTTTGATTTTCACAAGTCATGTTTGAAAATGCAGCCAAAGTTCATCACTTTGCCTTCTTTTGGCGGGAAACAGTGCTCGTCCAACGGGCGAAAATTGTGTTTTCTATGGTATAATAACGGCATATTACATCTTCGAAAATTCACTCTAGGAGCCATACAAGTGCGCGCACATCCCATTAGCATTTTACGAGTAACCGGATTTTTGGACGGTTTGTCCTTGTTAGTTTTACTTGGCATCGCCATGCCTCTGAAATACATTTGGGGCTTTGATAAAGCCGTCGCAATTACGGGGGCCATCCATGGCGGAATTTTTATTATGTATGCGCTGGCCATTTTTTACGCGGCTATTCGGGTGAAATGGAATCTGCTTTGGCCTATGGCGGCGTTTGCGGCCGCTTTTGTGCCGCTCGGAAACTTTGTGCTGGATTGGCAGCTTAAAAAAGCGCAAGCCAAATATGAAATCAAACCGTTCAATTACGCTTTGCTCGTATACGGCATCGTCTTTTTTTCCTTTTTTGATTTGTTTTCGCAGCTGCCGGTCATGAGCACCTTCGCCGCTTCGGTCGGCGCCAGCTCATTTGTCGCAGGTTTTGTCATTGGCCTTTATTCGCTTTCCAATACAGTCGGCAACATTATCTCCGGCATTTTAACGGACAAAATCGGACCCTTCAAGCTGCTTATGGCGGGGCTGCTGCTCTCTAGCGGCGCTTTGCTGCTTTATCATCTCGTCGACCAGCCTTCGGTACTCATTGCTGTCCGCCTCTTTCACGGATTTGTAGCCGGCCTCATTGTGCCTGCCGCGTTTACGTTTTCCGCCAATACAACCATAAGCGGCGAACAAGGGAAAAAGGTTGCGTTCACGGGAACTTTTGTTGGGCTGGCGGCCATTATTGGGCCTGCGTTCAGCGGAATTATGGCCAGCAAAACATCCGTGCCATCCGTCTTTACGTTTGTTTCCATACTCGGCTTTTCGCTTGCCGTCCTGTCGGCCCTCTTTTTAAGCCAATTTAAAGTAGGAAAAAAAGAAGACCGGAACGGGGAAAACAAGCCGCTCAGCTCCATTCTTAACATCGGTGTGGCAAAAGCATATGGCGGCGCTTTTTTCTTAATGTTTTCCCAAGGCGCTATCGCTTATTTGCTGCCGCTGCAAGTTCAATCGCTTGGCTACGACTCCCGGCTTAGCGGAACGTTAATGAGCACCTTCGGCATCATTGCCGTACTATTGTTCGTCTTGCCGACCAACCGTATATTCGACCGCGTTGCGCCGTTTAAAACGACGGCTTTAGGCGTCGCTTTGATGGGAATTAGCCAACTGCTAATTAGCTTATCCGCCTCAACGACCGCCCTTTATTTTGTACTTGGCTTATATGGAATTGGCTTTGCTCTGCTCTTCCCATCGATTAATACGATGTTGATTAAAGCTGTGCCTGCGGAGCTGCGGGGGAAAGCCTACGGCTACTTCTACGCCTTCTTCTCCCTTGGCGTTGTTGCCGGCTCATCCGTTCTTGGCTGGCTCCCTCTTAATTTGATGGAAGGTTTTATGTTTACAGGCGTTATCCTGCTTCTATTTGCTCTTGTTGTCATTGTCGGGGGGCAAAAGGATCAGATGCGGTCACATCAATAAAAAATGAATGAAACCCGGCCTATCATCAGGGACGGGTTTCATTCTACCTATATGAAAGAACCTGAAATCATTTTAAGGATGATCCGATCGTAATGACGACATTTCCACGTTTGCGGCCCTTCTCCACGTAACGATGCGCCTCAGCCGCTTGCTGGAGCGGATAGCGCCTGTCAATGACCGGTTTTATTTTCCCCTGTTCCATTAACTCTTTTAAAACGAGCAGATCTTCCTTAAAAATTTTAGCCATTCCTTGTCGAACCGACACATAAGAACCTGAAGGACTTAATACTTTTTTCGCATAATCATTTGACATTTTCCCAACCGCATCAAAAACAAGATCGTAACGCTCCTTATTTCTTATGAAATCTTCTTTGGTATAATCCAACATTTTATCCGCGCCAAGCGATTTAACGAGTTCGAAATTGGCTGCGCTGCATACTCCCGTCACTTCCCCGCCGTACCCTTTAGCGAGCTGTACAGCAGCTGTGCCGACCGCCCCCGATGCGCCGTAGATGAGCACCTTTTGCCCAGATTTCATTTTCCCTTTTCGAAAATAGTGCAATGCGGTCGTCCCGCCAAAAGGCAAAGCCGCCGCCTCTTCGAAGGAGGCATTCTCCGGTTTATGGGCGATAATGCCGTCTTCGGGCAAGCAAGCATATTCCGCATGGGCGCCGAAACGCATCCCGCTCAGCGCATAAATGAAATCGCCTGCTTTAAATCGTGTAACCGCCGTGCCGACCGATTCCACTTCTCCCGCCAGCTCCACACCCAAAATAGGTTGTCTCGGCTTGCTGAAACCAAGCATAATGCGCATCGGAAGCCAATATAACGGAGGACTTTCGAACTTTCGTATTCGAATATCTCCCGTCGTCACTGTGGACGCATGGACTTTTATTAATATTTCGTTAGGTTTCGGAGCGGGCTTTTCCACCTCTTTGAATTCCAGAACATCCGGCGGACCATAGGTTGTGCAGACTATCGCTTTCATGTGCTCCTCCTGCAAGTTGGATTTACAAGAAGTATAGCTCTACTCCGCAAACCCCCGGTAGATACTTAAGTATGTTTTTTACAGTTTGAAAACAGTAATGGCACGAGGCTTTATTTCGGAGTTGATACGGATGTTATGCCGTCTGGCCTTTAGTTACTAAAAGCTCCAATTGCTCTTGCAAATTGACAACCCCTTTTGTCTCGACTTCTCCTTTATGGTTCAAATAATAAACAAAAGGGAAAAATCCCGTTTCCAGCCTGGTCATATCCGCTTTTGTTATAGGAGTAACGGGTACGGGAATATTATACTTCTCAATTGTTGCGGCAACTTGGGCTTCAGGGCCGTCCATCAGCATCATAATTGAAACATCGTCTCGTTCCTGAGAAAACTGCTTTAGAATAGGATAAATCATTTTGCATTGTTCGCAGCCTGTCGAAGCAAATGCAATGATTGAGCCTTTTTTGCTCGTTTTAGAAAGATTAATGCGGCCATGGTGAACCGTCTCGAATTCAAGCTGCGGAAACAGCCTTCCTTTGATAACGCCATGATCTCCGCGCATAATCTTCGACATCATCTCCTCCGGCGATGGCGGAGGCATATCCCGAATCGCTTTAGCCGCTCTAGCGCTTTTAATGAGATAGTAGCTTTGAACGAGTACAATTATCCACAATAAGAGATAAGATAAGCTGAATACGGATGACATCATTTTGTCCCCTCCACTCGCAAAGCGTCTTTATTATTCCAGAACGAATAGATTGTAACGACTCCAATAGCAATAAACACCGTGCTAAGCACATCTAGAAGTTGAAGATCCATTAGCGAAATACGTGAATCTGTATAGGCTATAGCCACCCCGCCCAACAATAACGGGAGTAGCCGAATAATCGTTCCCCAACCCAGCAGCTCGGCAGTTGATTCGCCAAAACAGTTGCAAGGCACATTCAACTTTTTCACAATTGCCCATACGGCAGCGAAACAAAAAGCGAACACGAGAAGAAGTACTCCGATTTTGCCCTCACGATTCGTAGGCTCGATCAGCAGCAGCGCAGGCACTACAAGTTCCGCTGCTATAACGACTGAAGCCAACCCTTTAGGAAATTGAAGTTTGGCTATCGTTTCTTCAAAACTTCGGTAGCTTATGATTTTGGATATGGATGAATAAACAAATATAGTACAGACGACTAAAGCGATTGCCGTTTCGATTGGCATCAGTAGGCCTCCCATTTTCATTAACTGCGATACTCGTCAAAGCAGAAGTCTGTACTTCCTCCGAAGCGGAAGAAGTACAGATTTTAAGCTTCAAACGTTAGCCCGGACCCGGTTCCGTACAGCTGCACTGGCTAATTTCAAAGTTACCGGCTGGACTCCCGCCGCTTCCGTACAACATATACTTCGTTTGCACGGTGCCGTCCGGCATTACCGTTTGTTCGCATACGTCATACGAGCAACAGCCATGCGCTCCATAATTATGCTCTCTAATACTAAAACACCCTACCATAACATTCACCCCTCAGATTTATTAGAAACTTAAAATGAGATCGTAAGCGCTTTAATTTGTGCAAACACAAGACAAAACTTCATCTTCATTTGCGCCAGTACCGCCACCCCAGCCGCCGCCTGTATGAAACCATACAGTCCCTTTCAGCCAATACAGATTTTGTGTGCTTCCATTCGGCAACGTTCTCACTTCACACAACTCTGTTGTGCAACAAGCGTTAACGGTGTAATTGCCTGGACTAACTTCATAAATGCATCCTACCATGTCGTCACCCCCTTTCCTTTGGACAACTTGACTATAATCGTCCTCAGTCGGGGGTGTAAATGAAGCTCGCGGACTACGAACGACCCTTCGAAATAAATCGAAACCTCTCGATTGAGGTCGGATAATAAAAAAAATTGCGCAACACCACTTCAACGCGTTAAACTAAACTGGTAAAAGGATAAATTTAGATCGCTTTCAACAATTTACACAAAGCTCGTCCTGCGATGAAAGAACCATTCATTCGACAATTTCCACCCATTTATTTATATCAAACGTTAGTTATATAATAAAATAAGGAAATTATGGAGGTGTTTGATTATTCCTAAAATCGTAGACCATGAACAATTTCGATTAGAGCTGCTGGATCGTTGCTTTGCCCTTTTTGCGAGCAAGTCGTTTTCATCCTTGACGATGAGGGAAATTGCCAAGCAGCTTGGCGTCTCCACCGGAACCATTTATCACTATTTTCCGGACAAGCACGAGCTGTTTAAACAAATGGTGCAACATCTTACCGTCAAAGACATCATGCTTGGCACAATCGATCTTACGGGCTATTCCACAGAAGACAAAGTAAGACATTTGTTCCGGTACTTGCTGGATCAAGAGAGCTATTTCATTCATAAAACATTGTTGATGATCGAATATTTCCGCAGCACGGAGCTGGAACCGGAGCATAAGGCTATGATGCAAGAAACGGAGACTCGCTACTTGACCGTCCTTTCGCAAATCCTTCCCGCACCCGAGGATGTGGCTTTCCTATTCGCTCTTATTCACGGCCTGCTTATTATGCGATATTTGGGGGGTGGAACGTCCATGCTGGAAGCTCATATGGAGATCGCCATAGAATGGGTGCTCAGTAGGGAAAACAAATACCGCGAACCGATGGCTACTTAGAAAATTTTCACCAAAGGAGTCTCTAATCGGTCCATGCCGAGCTTAACAAAATGACTCTAGGCATAGCCGGGGGATGCCGTTAGAGCGGCTGCAACCCCGGCCATGCCTCTCTAACGGTATTTATTCCCCTTGCCTCAAACGATCTATCTATACAGCATTACGCAAAACGCCGACTTGTCCGAATAGCTTACGCTAGAAGCCTTTTACCAGGCAATGAATACCATTCATCTCTTCAGGGGCGACAGTAAAATTTCCGTCTGGCTTTGTCAAATCGCTAAAAGAGCCTCAAGTCAAAAACCGCCCTTAGGCGGTTTTTCTAGGCCGTTATGAACGTAGTTTCGGAAAAGGATATTTAGGCAGCAACTCATGTGATGAGAACCGATCAGCGTAAGTGCGCGCTTAACTCAGCCGATGAACGATTTCATATTTGTTGCCGCATGGGTCTTCAAAAAAGGCGGCGTAATACGTTGGACTGATCGGGAACAAGCGTGGCCCGTCCACTATTGTACCTCCGCTTTCCTCGACCACCTTTGCAATGTGGTCCACTTCATCCCGATTTTCAGCCCAAAAACCAATCAAGTTGGCATTCGGCTTATGCTCTGTATCCTCCGTGATGGCAAAATAAGCGGCGCTAGGCAGCTCTCCTTCGGCAGCAAATACTTTCCAATCTGCGCTATGGAACGTGCGGGTAAAACCAAGCTCGGGCAGCAGCTTTTCGTAAAAAGGCAATACGCTCTGCAAATCGTGGACGCGAAGATCAATATGGCTGAATTTATTCATTGGAATGGCCTCCTTCTCCATTTGTGAAAATGCTCGCATGCTCTTTCATCACGTCAAGCACATGTTCCCAATAAAGCTTCATTTGTTCCCGCGTACCGGGATTTTCCAACCGATCTTGATGAAAGCTGATCGTTGTTCGGCCCCGTACCGCAGAAATAAGCCGAATTTGCAACGTTGAGGCTTTAATCCAGTCGCTTCTTTCCCATTTCAAACGAAGCTGAAGCTGTGGCTTCACTACTCTGAATTGTCCTGACACGCCTTCGGCAGATGTGAAAGTTTCTCCTTCGCGGATTTCAAGATTAGGCGCGGTGCCTATCCACCATTTCAGCCCTTCAGCGGAAGTGAGGAGCTGCCAAGCTTGCTCTTGCGAAAGGGGAAGCGTCCGCCGAACGCCGACTTGGAAGCCGGCATCCGCCGTTTGTCCGACCTCTTTAGACATGGATTGCATTTGGCTCATCGACCTGCCTTCCGAATAGTAATGCGGCTCGATCCGTATTGCTTTAAGACGGCTAAGGGCTCAAAGCTTTTACAAACAACTCAATGCTAGATTCCATAAATCGCTCCAACGAGACAGTTGTCATACTCGAAGCACCAAACAATTGAGTCATAAAAGCGCCATAATTCATCCACATAAACGTGATAGCCTGTGCCTCGGCATCGATTGTAACGAGCTTGCCTTTACGTTGCATGTCGTTAAAATAATCCGTCAGCAGTTCTAGCAGAGTTCGCGGATGCTTCTGCGCCTGCTCACGGATTCCCGCCAATTCATTGTCGCTCAAAACGATGAGAAACAGCTTTCGGTTCCGGTTCATCAACTCGTGATACATTCCGCTTATCATGAGCAGATCAGCTCTAAGCTCCCAAATCACTTTTTCGGTGAACAGACTGCTCATCTCCACCGAATAGTGATAACGCTCCACGGCGCTTTCCAGCAAGTTTTGTTTGCTGCCGAAGTTGCGAAACAGAGTCATTTCGCTAACTCCCGCAGCAGCGGCAATTTCTTTGGTGGAAACGCCTTTATACCCCTTCTCAGCCATGAGATCAATCGCGGCAAGCATTAACTTGCTTTTGTTGTCTTCGATTATAGATCAGCCTCCGGATGATGGATTTTCTTTTCAGAAAATATACCTTATGATAGTTAGTGGTCACTAACATTTCTCGAAAAGAGAATACCTTTTATAGTTTTAAAAGTCAATAAAAAAAACGCTTAAGGGCCAAAAGGCGCCATTAAGCGTTTTTTAATATACGATTAATTCCGAATCAGGTAATCGAACGCGCCGAGCGAAGCGGTAGCACCCGAACCCATCGAAATAATAATTTGTTTGTACGGACTGTTCGTGCAATCGCCTGCGGCAAATACGCCAGGGATCGTCGTAGCCCCATGGTTATTGACTACAATCTCTCCCATGCGCGTACGCTCAATGGATTCCGGCAGCCAATCGGTGTTAGGCACAAGTCCAATTTGGACAAAAACACCTTCCAACTCGATGTGGTGAACCTGTTCCGTCTCGCGGTCGGTATAGGAGATGCCGTTTACTTTGTCCGTGCCGGTAATTTCTTTCGTTTGCACGTTTTTCAGAACCGTTACGTTAGGCAAGCTGTATAGACGTTCTTGCAAAACCGCATCAGCTTTCAGCTCGGAGTTATATTCCAGAACCGTTACATGCTTAACGATGCCTGCTAAGTCGATAGCCGCCTCGACGCCGGAGTTGCCGCCGCCGATCACCGATACATGCTTGCCGATAAACAACGGACCGTCGCAATGAGGGCAATAAGCTACACCTTTGTTTTTAAACTCGGCTTCGCCTGGAACCCCGATATTTCGCCAACGTGCGCCTGTGGACAAGATGACGGTTTTGCTTTGCAAAACAGCGCCGTTTTCAAGCTCAACTTCGATAAGGTCCTTTTTCTCCAGACGTTTAGCCTTCTGAAGCTTCATGACATCGACGTTGTACTCTTTAACGTGCTCTTCTAGGCTTGCCGCCAGCTTAGGACCTTCGGTATGCTTCACGCTGATGAAGTTTTCGATACCTACCGTGTCCATTACTTGACCGCCGAAACGTTCCGCTACGATACCCGTACGAATCCCTTTGCGGGCCGCATAGATCGCCGCGCTTGCCCCAGCCGGGCCGCCTCCGACTACCAAAACGTCGAATGGCTCTTTATTGAACAGCTCCGAATCGTCGGGACCGCTGCCGATTTTGGACAAAATCTCTTCAATCGTCATTCGGCCGCCGCCAAAAAATTCGGCGTTCAAATAAACGGCTGGTACAGCCATTACATTTCTGCTGTCCACTTCTTCTTTATAAGCGGCTCCGTCAATCATCGTATGCGTAATATTGGGATTAAGCACGCTCATAAGGTTCAGCGCCTGCACAACGTCAGGGCAGTTATGGCAGCTTAAGCTAATATACGATTCGAAATGATGCGGGCCACGAACGCTTTTAATTTGATCGATAACGGATTGCTCCACTTTCGGAGCTCTGCCGCTCACTTGCAGCAAAGCAAGCACTAGCGACGTGAACTCGTGTCCAAGCGGAACTCCGGCAAACGTCACGCCAGTATCCTCGCCGATCCGGTTGACACTGAAGCTCGGCGTTCTTGGCAATTTCGTTTTTTCGACCGTTACTTTGGACGACATGCCGGCAATTTCATCAATCAATTCCAGCATGTCCTTGGAAACTGGATCGGAATCCGCGCTAACCTTAATGAGCACGTCACCTTCCATAAGCTGCAGGTATTGGTTTAATTGTGCCTTAATATCTCCGTCTAATACCATAGCTCTAATTCCTTAAATCTTGCCTACGAGATCAAGGCTAGGCTTAAGAGTTGTGGAGCCTTCTTGCCATTTCGCAGGGCAAACTTCGCCTGGGTTGTTGCGAACGTATTGAGCCGCTTTAATTTTGCTAACAAGCGTGCTCGCGTCACGGCCGATGCCGCCAGCGTTGATTTCAACTGTTTGAATCACGCCGTCCGGATCGATGATGAACGTACCGCGGTCAGCAAGACCGTCAGCCTCGATCAACACGTCGAAGTTGCGGGAAATCGTGTGGGACGGGTCGCCGATCATGATGTAAGTGATTTTGCCGATTGTCTCGGAGCTATCATGCCAAGCTTTGTGAGTGAAGTGAGTGTCCGTGGAAACGGAATAAACTTCAACGCCAAGGCTTTTAAGTGCTTCATATTGATCTTGCAGATCGCCAAGCTCAGTTGGGCAAACGAAAGTGAAGTCAGCAGGATAGAAGCAAACAACGCTCCATTTTCCTTTGAAGTTAGCTTCTGTTACTTCGAAAAAAGAACCGTTTTGGAATGCGGATGCTTTAAATGGTTTTACTTCAGTACCGATAAGGGACATAATTTGTATCCTCCTAAATGTGATTGATTTTTATAATCATTACAAACTAATAATAGTTACTAGCGGAGAGCTTGTCAAGTCTTTTGTAAGCCGGATGCCGCTTCTCTTCCTATTGTCTCCTATTTTAGCCTCGATATCAAATTCCCTTTAGTACAAAAAGAGCAAGACCTTCACGTTAATTTAACTCCTCCAACAGTCTTAGCAAAACGGCTGCGGCCTGTGCTCTCGTTGATTCACCTTTTGGATTAAACGTAAGTTCGGATGTACCAGTCATGATTTTAGATTTCACCATCATTTGGACATCAGCCAGCCAGGCCAGAGTAATTTCATCTTTATCCTTATAATCGTTAAGAACGGTTGTGCCGGTGACTATCTGGATTTTCTCTAGTCTAGCCGCTGCCGCGAGCGTATTCGCCATTTCCTCACGGGTCAGAGGTTGATCGGGAAAAAATTCGGAGCCGGTAACGTAACCTAATAGCCCTAACTGCTTTGCCGTCGCGACTTCGTCAAAATACCATGCATTCCGATCCATATCGGAGTAAGGCAAAGACTCACTGACCGCAACGCCGCGATTTAGTACTCGGACTAGCATGGCAGCAAACTCTGCCCTAGTGAGGGATTGATCTGGCTTAAATTTACCGTTGCCAACTCCCGCCATAAGCGCTTTCGATGCGGCCCCTCCAATATATCGCTCAGCCCAATGATTTCTGACATCTGTAAAGCTGACCGGATTGTTGAGTACAACATAAGAACTCGTATTATAAGAATAAATGCTTACTAAAGCCTGATCCTTGTAAACCCGTATCGTTGCAGGCGCAAAACCGAGTTTCCCTGACTCTTCATAACTGAATGCTCCGAACGTTGCCATTTTATTGAGGATATCCATCGGCATCGCGATCGTTTTAGCTATTTTTTCGCTAAACGTATTCACAGTTTCAACGGTTTGTCCTGTCCTGTTGTTTATAATTTCCATCCTAAAATCAACGATAGCGCCTATCTGTTCCCCATTTGGAAAGTTGTCGGCTATGATTTTGGGCCATCTCTTATCGTTCGATTGGTCGGTTAATATAAGTTTAAACCCGGCATCTTCCAAACTGAGCCTATGTTTTGCAAGCAGCTCGCTTAATTCGGGGATAATCTTTTCTACATGGACAGGCACGTAAAAACCGCCATATTCGGTACTGACTTCAATATTTAATTTTGGATTTTTGTCCGCCCAGCCTTTTAAAACTTTGGCCGGAAAACTAACGTAAGCTTGGTATACTCCATTAGGCTCAATCTCAAATGACGCGTACCGACTTGTTATGTCCACTGTGTCAGGATCGATTTTAGTGCCGTTTTTATCAATAAATAGCTTGGGCGGGATGACAATCACACCGTTGTTGCCGGAGCTGCTCGCTGCCCGCGTAACCGTTACCGTATACGTCTTTGTCGTGCCGTCTTGAGCCGTAACAACAACTTCAATTATATTGTTGCCTACGTTCAAAGGAATAGCCCCGGATGCGGAGCCGCTTGCAACCGCAGTCCCGTTTACTTTTAAACTGGCATGGCCCTCAGACAGAGTAGGAGACAAAGTTACATTGTCTACATGATTGGCCACAGCTGCAGTATAGGTTGTTACCGCTGAAGAAAAAGTGGGATGCAGTATTCCCCCCGTCAATAACAAGTTGTTTAAATTTGCGTTGCCGGACTTCGGAGTTGCGCTAACCTCATTGGAAGCCGCGCTTTCTCTCCCTTGAAATACGGCTTTTATTGTAAAATAATACGTTTCGCCATTCGTTAATCCCGTTACGGTATACTCGGTCGTTGAGCCGCTTACGGCAGCAACCTCTGTTCCAGTTGCCGATGAGGTTGAACTTTTAAATATTTTAAATTGAACGGCTCCATGAACGGGCTCCCATCCCAACTTGACCGCCTCATCTCCTGGAATAACAGAGCTTAATGCGGGAACGCTGGACAGACGAATCACTCTATCGGTGCTTCCAGGAATCAACCATACGTTCAATCCGTCGTAAACCGCATCAGTAAATGACTTATTGGCAGCATTGTATCCGGACGGCCAGTCCGAATTTTCCGTTATTTCTCCCGTTGCCGTATCCACCCTTATCAAGCTTGCATTACTGTCCGGTTTTGTCCAAATGTATTTGCCGTCAAATGCGCTGCCGCCAAATGTATTTCGGCTTTTGTCAAAACCGCTTGGCCAATCGTTGTATCCCGTCATCTCGCCCGTAACGGTATCCAGCTTGATGAACCCATTTGCCGAATATGGAGTCATCCACACATGTTGACCGTCATAGATTCCGCCTTTAAATTTATAACCTGTATGAGTATGACCGGACGGCCAGTTGTCGTACCCTATCATTTCCCCCGTGTTGGGGTTTAATTTAATCACTCGATCAGCGGTTGAAGGGATTAGCCAAATATTCGTTCCGTCATAAACGCCGCCTGAGAAAGCATAATTCCCTTTAGTAAAACCGCTTGGCCAATTGTTGAAACCAACCATCTCGCCAGTAATTGGATCCAGCCGTACAACGCTATCGGCATTTACAGGTATAAGCCATATGTACGTGCCGTCAAATACTCCATCGCTAAAGCTCGGTGCTGCTACCGCAGTACCCGCAGGCCAATCGTTATAGCCCGTCATATGACCCGTTGCAGGATCGAGCTTAATTACCCTATCCGCAAGAGCTGGGATAAGCCAGATGCTGCCCTTGGCATATACGCCTTCACTGAAAGCTCCACCGCCCTTTACAAATCCTGCAGGCCAGTTTTTATAACCCGTCATTTGTCCGGTCAATGGGTCCAATCTAACCACTTGATTCGTTTCCAATGGAATCATCCAAATATACTGCCCGTCAAACGTTCCTCCGCCAAACAAACTGTAATTTTCGCTTAAATCGCTCGGCCAGTCGCTATAGCTTGTCATTTCAATTGCCGGGCCAAGCGGCGCTAAAGAGCCTGAGTTTATAGCTTGTATGGGAGATGCTTGTATGGGAGATAGTCCCATCGTCAATAAAAATAAAATGAGACAGGCCGGAATCATTCTGTTGTTCATTAGCTTCATTAGCTTGCTCCTCCGTATCGGATTCGATTTCGTATAGCCCTTCTACTACTCTACTATCATTTTCATATAATTCCAACAAAATCCTCGGCAATTGTGGCAATAGCAAAAAGAGCCTAGACAAGGCTCTTTTTCTACATCTATTAAAAATCGCATTCATCCGCCGAATTCGTAAGTTCAGCCCATCTAGCAGACAACAATTTGGCATAGTCCAACGAAAACAATCCATAGTGGCCTAACGCATAACCATCATTTACTTCAATTAACAAAGTGTCGCCTTTATCGGTTAAACCGATGTCGACGGCATATCCTTTAGGAGCAGGATTGAACTTCTGAACGATTTGTTCCACTACTTGAAAGTCAAATTGTGCTCTCCAGTTACCCCTATATCCCCTTACATCGAGCACTTTGCCCATTCGGACAAAACATCTCCATTCCGCCACAAACTTTACGACCTCAGAACATAAGATATCGGGATCTTCGCCGTAAGTGCCGCAGCCCATTAAATCTCCAGCGCTGCGGACGACAATTCCCGTAAACTTCTTGTCCTCCACCGGTTTAATAAAAACGTTCCAGCTCTCCGGGTTGTTGGCGATTGCGCTAAGCTTCGTTTTCCATACCTTTCTTCCTAAAAAGGCCGAAAGCTCTGACGGATAATCCATTTCGGGCGCGACAATGCCGTGTTTGCTTAGCATGGTTCTGACATCATCCACATAACCGACTACGATGTCTTCTTTACGATGATCCATAAGTTCGGTCACATCTTGAAAATAACGGATTTCAAAGCCCATTTGTTTAAATCCGTCGTAAGCCGCATAAAAGTTATGATTGGCTATTTCGTTGTCTGTTCCTTTTTTGATGTAGACGATCATTAGCTGATTTCCTCTCTCATTTCTATTAAATCAAAGGCTGGCCTCTTCTCATTTCGTGAACGACCTGGCAAGACGAAAGCCAAGATCGTCGATGCTAAACGTAGGATGACTGCGGCGGCGGCATGTCGCTCCACAGCCTCTGGCCTCCTCCGCCCAGCTTCCTCCGCGGAACAGCCTGTAGCTTCCATAAACCTTTTCGTCGTATAGGTCCCAGCACCATTCCCAAACATTACCGATCATATCGTGCAGTCCCCATGCGTTAGGGAGCTTCTGGCCGACTTCTTGAATACGGCCCCCAGCGTTTGAGCGATACCATGCAATTTCATCAAGCTCGCCATACCGATACCCGCTGGTCCCCGCTTTACATGCATATTGCCATTCCGCTTCTGTCGGCAGGCGATAGCCGTTCGCCGAAAAATCGCAACCGACCGTTTCGCCGTCTTCGCTTAACATATAGCATGGCTGAAAGCCAGAATGCCGTGAAAGCTCATTGCAAAAGGAAACAGCCTCCAGCCAAGAAATATGAACTGCCGGAGTATGGGCTTCAAGCGTATCCCCTCTCGGCCGCTGCATAATCGAATCATATAATTCATTTGTAACGGGTACAGGCGCTAGCAAAAAACTGTCCACATTAACCGTCCATGTCCGACTCACTCGATCATCCCTCAGCTCAACCAAACCAGCAGGAATGCTCGCCATCGCATATTCACCCGGTCCTGATAGCTTTGACACGGTTGGACTACCTCCCATTTGGCCTACTTCAACATACTAAGCTTCTCAATGGCCTGTTCTTCCGTCGGCAAAAAGAAAATATCTTTCCCTTTATTACTTTCAAAAATAAAGTCTTTAAGGCTTTCGCTTGTATAGCCCGAAAAATCACCGACAATAGCCAGTTTCACTTGGTAATTGATATACTTTTGCAAGATTTCGCCCGCAAGCCGCGTTTTCAAATCAAAAAAGCTTTCTCTTATCGACGATTTATACAACACGATACGGTCATTGTCCGTTTCATATCGAACGGTAGCCATTAAATCAAGTGCCGACTGTACATCTTCTATTAAAATAGTGTCGCTATTCACGACCGAAATGCCGTTCCCGTTTACGCTAAGCTTAGTAATGTTCATTTTGTTCCCTCCTAGTGGATTCATTTATCGTTTCACTTCAAACTGATTCACATAGTCTTCGCAAATGTATCGATTGTCTTCGCTTTGGCTTGGAGGAATGTTGACAACTCGGAAAAAGCTTAAGCCTACAACCATCGCCAACAATCCATAAGCGGCGCTGGAGGAATCCTTGACCGACATTTGCCCCGTCACATTTCCGTAATCAAATATTTTCTTAATGCCAACAAGATCAGCTAAGTAGCTATTCGAAACGACCTCTTGCAATTGGCGATCGAGAACCGCTTTTGAAAAAAATTGCAGGAAGAGCTTCCCCTGATCCTCGTAAGGGATCGACATGCTCTCCGCTCCATCCAACTGCGATACATTCAAGCTTTGCCCCGTATCGTCAGACTGCCTGGGAAGGATATGCTTTAAAGTAACATTCAACATATCCTTTGAAGTCATGGAGCGATCCATTTCTGCCTCAATCTTTTGGCCGTAATAGGCCATAAACGCCTTAAAGGCTTCTACTGTCAAATGCTCCTTATTTCGATAATAGTAAGTGACTACTCCTTTGGAGCAGCCCGCGTGCTCCGCGACTTTATCTAAAGTCATGCCGTCGATGCCATATTGGC
Source organism: Paenibacillus sp. GCM10027627 (assembly GCF_042675505.1). Lineage (NCBI taxonomy): Bacteria > Bacillati > Bacillota > Bacilli > Caryophanales > Paenibacillaceae > Paenibacillus > Paenibacillus sp. GCM10027627. Next base: position 139,939 of record NZ_JBHTHB010000001.1, on the reverse strand, counting down.
TAATACAGCATAAAGTCGCATTAATGACTTCCGCTCGCCGTTTAGGCTCCATTCCCAGCTTAGGCATCCCTTCACCTCTTTTTTATACTGAACAGTCGGAATAAATAAAAACTACACCATATTTTCCCACATGTCAATATTTGGCTGACGTTTTCTCATATTTAAAAGAAACAAAATAATGAATGCCAATTTGCTGCGCTCTTTTGGGCGGTACGGCTTCCTGCTTGTAAGTCTGAAACCCCAACTTTTGATACAGGTTCATGGCTGCCGTATTTGTATCCGCCACCATTTCAATGAGAAACAGATGGTACGGGGTTTGCTCAACGATATGACGGATGATATCTTTCGCCACCCCTTGGCCTCTGAACTCCGGCGCGGTCGCTACAAAACCGATTGCCGCTTTTCCAGGAGAAGGATTCGCGAGTACAGCCTCAAATTCTTTTTTCAAAAAAAGTCCGGCGAGCGTCCCTTTGTAAATGCCCAAATGTTTTCTGAGCTCTTTCGCAGCCAGCTTAACTGAAGGAGCGCTGCCATCCGAACATGAAGCCATTCCAGCAACGCGGCCTCCCTCAGCGACCGCAATATAAAATTGATCCAGCACGAACATATGGGCGAAAGCTTTTGCAATGATCTCTTTGTCTTTGGAAAAAAAACCTAACCATTGCGTAAAACCTTCCGCAAAAAGATAGGAGATTTGCTCTCTTGTCTCAAACCCTGCCTGGTCGGCTCTTATCACATTGAACATACGCAGCTACTCCCCTTCCCGAAATAAAAATGAAGTCATCATGTTCACCGCAGGCATGCTGAATGTGCCCTTCTGCATCATCTTCATAGTGGCGAGACCATGGATAGTGGAATAGAAATAGGTGACCATCTCGCTTGGTTCCCCTGAACGGAATTCACCTAACGTTTGGCCCTTTTTGATCAACTTCTCCGTCGCCAAAAACAGATTGTCGCTTATCCGCGTCATTTCGGTTTGCCGCTCGCTCGCTTCTCCTCTTTCTAAAAAAGATTGCGACATCAATAAAAGCAAATTCGCCAGTTGTTCCCCGGTTTTCATATCGTTCCAAACTTCATGGACAAACTGTTCTATGGCCGCTCTAGGAGAAACAGCCGATTCGAATAGCTCGGTATTTTGTTCCAACCCGCTTATTGCGAAATCAACGAGCTCGTTGAACAAAATCTCTTTCGACTTGTAATGCCGGTAGAGAAGACCTATGCTGATTCCCGCCAAATCCGCGACCTCTTGAACGTTTGTGGAGCCGTATCCTTTTTGCACAAATAACTGGATAGCGGCCGTTTGAATTTTCTCTTTCGTAGCGTTGCGCATTTGTTCAAATTGCTCTTTCGTTCGCGGCATCGTTTTCCCTCTTTTTTGAGTGAGTTTTTACTCATTATAAAATAATAAACCAACTTTTACAATTGTTTCTTGCCGTCATTACTGCAAGTAAAGTTTAACTATAGCCAAATCCAACAAATGAATGCTGCGGAAAGAAGCTTATACTGAAAGAAATACATTGTAGGAGGAGATCGCATGAGAAACAGATGGAATCGCACCGCGCAAATGGATAAGGGGGAACACGATCCCATCAATTAAACGGTGTACCCCCTTATGTGTCGCAAAAACAACACAAAGGGGATATTCAAATGCGTTTTCCTATTCAAAAATTTCTTTCTTACTATAAACCGTATCGCGGCTTGTTTTTTTCCGTATTAGCCTGCTCCTTTATCGGGTCTGCCATTGCGCTCGCTTATCCGCTGCTCGTGCGGTATTTGACAAAAGACGTTTTGGAAGGGCCTCTAGCCAATGCGCTAATCGAAGTTTATTGGGTTGGCGGGCTCATGCTCGTTCTGCTTGCGATCCAAACGACCGGCAATTACATTGCAGACTACCATGGACATGCTTTAGGCGCCCGGATGGAAAGCGACATGCGCAGCGAGCTATTCGCTCATATGCAAAAACTTCCCTTCAGCTTCTACGATAAAGAAAAGACGGGAGGGCTCATGTCGCGGATTACGAATGATTTATTGCAGCTCTCCGAGCTGTATCATCATGGGCCTGAAGACTATACGAAATATTTCGTTCGTTTTATCGGAGCCTTTATTGTCCTGTACTGTATAGATGCTCCCTTAACGATCACTGTGTTTTGCTTTCTTCCGATACTCGCTCTATTCACCTGGCATTTTAACAAAAAGCTGAACAAAGCGATGTCGCAAAATAAGGAACGTATTGCTGGGGTAAACGCTCAGGTTGAAGACAGCCTAGCCGGAAGCCGCGTTGTAAAAGCTTTTGCCAACGAGGACATGGAAGTTGAAAAGTTTAACCGGGAAAATGCTCGCTTTTTGGAAAGCAGGAAAAAGACGTACAGAGCGGAAGCCCTCTTTTACAATAGTTTTGATACAGTGATTCAACTGATTACGATTACAGCCATTATTTTCGGCAGTGCCAAAATCGTCAACCGCGCGTTGGATTTAAGCGATTTGATTACTTTTTTGTTGTATATTCATTATATGGTGGAGCCTATTCAACGGTTGAACCATATGAGCACGCAGCTGCAGGAGGGTCTTACCGGCTTTCAGCGATTTATGGAAATGATGAACGTGCAACCGTCCATTAAAAGTAAACATGACGCTATTCACTTACGGGAAGTACGGGGTGAAATCGAGTTTAAACAAGTTTCCTTCCAATACAACGAACAGGCTGGAAAAGTTTTTGACAACCTTTCGCTTCATATTAAGCCGGGAGAATACGTCGCTTTGGTCGGTCCGTCCGGGGCGGGAAAAACAACTTTGTGCTCGCTCATCCCACGATTTTACGATGCCGCGGAGGGTGAAGTTCTCATTGACGGAGTTAACGTTCGTGATGCGGATATGCATTCACTGAGGAGAAATATCGGCGTGGTGCTGCAAGAGGTTTATCTTTTTTCGGGGACGGTTATGGAAAATATTCTCTACGGAAATCCAACCGCGAGCGAGGATGATGTAATGATTGCGGCCAAGCAGGCAAATGCGCATGAGTTTATAATGAACTTGCCCAGTGGCTATCACTCTGAGATCGGGCAGCGCGGTGTGAAGCTGTCGGGCGGACAAAAGCAGCGGCTAAGCATCGCTCGCGTCTTTTTGAAAAATCCGCCGGTTGTTATTTTTGACGAAGCGACAAGCGCCTTGGACAATGAAAGCGAAAGCTGGATTAAAAGATCGCTCGACTCACTGGCAAAAGGGCGTACAACGATCGTCATTGCCCATCGCCTTTCTACAATTCGCCATGCCGGACGAATTATAGTGCTGACGGAACACGGAATTGCCGAACAAGGCACGCATGAGGAACTGCTCTCCATGAACGGTGTTTATGCACACCTATATTCCAATTCATTTGAATGGCAAACGTAATGAATTTGGATTTAAAAAACGGCTCTCTCCTCTATGAAGGAGAAAGCCGTTTTCAACTACCTAGTATATTCCTCTATCGTTTTCTTATCGCTCATATATCTACCTTTATTCACTTCTGCACCCATGTAATATTCGTTATTAAATCTTAGCACTGTTCCCCAAACGATCAAGGCAATCGTGAACAGGCCCGCAATTGCAAAAGCAGCTTGATAATACTCTAAATAAAAACAGATAAATGAAGCGCTAATCGTTAATAACAACAGTATAGTTAACAACCACTTATTGCCCTTTTTCAATAGAACTTCCCCCTGCTGTATGCAATTATCTAAGTATAATTATTACATACGATGCGTTTTGTAAATGGTTGCGAAGAAAGGGCAGCTTATTTCATCAATGGACACCGTTTTTCACTCTATCAAACCCCAAATTCCATCGGGCAGCCAATACTTTCGTACAATGAGTACCACAACCAAAACAACTACCCCAATGATAATATTTTTTGTCATTTTTTTCATAGCAAGCGCTCCTTTGGCCCCTTATTTATCAAACCGTTTTTTTCCGTAAACAAGAAAGCATATCGCCACGGTAAGTACCGTCCACGCAGTCAAGTTAAGCAGCTGCCCCTGTATTTGCACAAAACCGCCCTTTTGAAAAAGTGCGCTTATCGCTTCCATAAATTGATACGATGGCAAAAAGTGAATACCCTCCATAAGAATAGGGAGATCGAGGCTCGGTACAAAAATCGGGCCAAAAATAAAAACGAGCAAAATAGGCAGGCCTACAATGGAAGACTCGGAGGCTGAACGGGCTATTAGTCCAATTATGGTACCGAGCGCCATAAAAATGAGAAGCAGCAGTAAAGCAAACAACGTCAAATAAACTAAATTTACATCTGGAACTCCGGACAGAAGCAAACAAACCGCCATAACAATGAGCGTAAAAATAGTTGTTGTTGCGCTTTTTCCCGCTAATACTTCCAGCTTGGTTGCCGGGGACAGCATAAGCGTGCGAAGCGTGTTTTTTTCTTTCTCTTCGGCGATCATATTGGCTTGGACAAATGCTCCTGTAACGGAGATCGCTACGAGAATAGGGATCGAAATGAGCGACAGCTCGGCCGTTTCATTATCCTTTTGCCTGAACAACACCGCAAGCAAAATAGGGATGCCCGCATTCATCAAAATTTGCGGATTCCGAACCGCATCCTTCCATTCTTTTTTTACAATCGCTTTTAAACGTCGAATCGAAAATGTCACTCCAGTCCCCTCCCCGTCAATTTTGCAAAAATGTCGCCAAGCGTAGGTTCATTGGAATGAATGGCAAGCAGGCTGCCGCTTTTGATCAATTCATATATATAGTCCGCCCCCGCTTCATTCTGCTCCACAATCTGTTTTCCATGAGAGGTCGTGACCGTGATGGAACGGTCTCCGTAATGCAATCGTAATGCTTGCGGTGTGTCCAAAGCGGAAATTTCTCCGTTGTTCAAAAAGGCGACACGGTGGCATAACCGCTCCGCTTCCTCCATATTGTGCGTGGTCAAAAAGATCGTCGTTCCGCGCCGGTTCATCTCCAGCAGCGTCTCCTGAATATGGCTTCTATTTACTGGGTCTAGTGCGGATGTAGGCTCATCCAGAAATAAAAGATCCGGCTCGTGCAAGATCGTTCTCGCCAGCGTCACCCGCTGCTTCATTCCTTTGGAAAGCCGGCCCACAATCGTATGTTGATCTTGAATAAGGTTTACAGCTTCCAGAACCTGCTTGATTCTTTGGATCGGCACGCTGTACAACTGGCAAAACAGCTCCAGATTGTCATACACGGTTAGCCGCTCATACATGCCGCTGTTGTCCGTCAACACCCCGATTTTGCTCAGAAAGCTAGAATGCCTGCTCTTTTCAGGATCGAGTCCAAACACCTTTACCCTTCCCGAGGTGCCAATCAACTGCGAAGTCAAAATTTTCACCGTTGTTGTTTTTCCGGAACCGCTCGGACCAAGAAAGCCGAATATTTCTCCCTGCCGAACCTCGAAACTGACTTTTTTGAGAGCTTGTTTGTTTTTGTAACGTTTCTCGAGGTTATGAACCTCAATGATAGACTGCAAAACGATCACACCTTCCCTTAACTGGTTTGGCTATTCAGCTCCACTCCAGATTAAGCGCAACTAGGAACGATGACCGCAAATTTACCGTGAAATGAGCTATTTTCAAGCTAAAAGCTGCTATTTTTAAGGTGAACGGTGCATACTCAAAGGCCAACAATCGTCTTCAGTTCTTCGAATTTTACTCTAGACAACGGAATTCGGGTCTTTTTTTCATCGCTCAAAACGAGGCTGTAGCTATTGCGGCTCCATACGACCAGCTCTGTCATGCAGTCCAAATTAACGATGTAAGATCGGTGGCAGCGATAAAAGCGGTAGCTCTTCAACTTTTCTTCCATTTCCGTTAGCGACCAGCCACATGCGAATTGGCCTCTCTTTGTATACAATTGCATAATCCCGTCATTGCTCTCCACGAAATAAATGTCGGCAGGATCGATAAATATATATTTATCGTCCATTTTGACCATTAGCTTGGAAAGCTTCACTTGACCCGCTGACGCCTCATCCTCACCGATTTCCAGCTCTTCTTCGTCCATACCCGTTTCCGTCTCACTGGATTCAACTTCAACTTGTCCCTGTAAAACAATTGGCGATAGAGATTCGCTGGTCAGCTTATAAATGTGACTGGATACGGATAGAGCCTGCTCAAGCGTTGAGCAAGTGACAAGTACCGCTTTGTCCTTGCGAGTCATGTCCGCAATCGCTTTTCTGACCATCATGCAGCTTTCCAAATCCAGGTTTTGCTCCGGGTCCTCCCAAATGACAAGTTCCGGCCCATGCAGCACGCTTCTCGCAAAGCTAAGCCGTCTTTTTTCAGAATAGGTAAGCCTGGCAATTTTTTCGTTTATTTTTCCTTCTAGACCAAACTGCTTAAGAAGCTCATCCATAGAGGATTCAACCTCATATAACTCAAACCAAAAACGCAAATATTGGCCTACTTTTAGACGCGTGTACAACCCTTCATCCAAACGGCAAATGCCAACCCCTCTAGCCGATTGCTGATCGATTACGGAAAGAAGCCTTTGGCGAAAGGAGATTTGACAACCGGAATATTGGACATCCCCCATTAAGGAGTCGATAAACATACGCCCGATGTCAAAGTTGCATTGAATGACCACACATTGCCCGGGGCTGATCTCAATCCTATTCGTGCCGACATTCTCGTTAACTGAATCCAGTTTGCTGCCAATCATCATAAAGGGTATCTCTCCCGTTTCTTAAAATAATAAAAGGATGCCGCTCACCTTATCGTGACAACATCCCCGCTATTTACCAAGCTCAAAAATCTCGTTTCTATTATATCACACTCTCTTAATCGCAGAAAAAAAGGATCCGCTCCGTCTATGACGTTGCTGGATCCCTTTTAAACTTTCTAAACTATTCCTTAATATCCGAAAGGAAAATAGAGTTGTCGGCCCTTATGTAGAGAACCTTTTTTGTACCAGAAGAGGAGGCATTACCCGGTATAATGGCAGATGAGTTAAAGCTATCGGTTGTTGAATAGTAGTAATCGTTTTTATCATCATTGTACCAAAAGGTAAACAAATTGGTTGGCGGATCGTTTTGATCCAGATTAATCTCCATATGGTGATCATCGTAATACTTCTCAGCACTGCAATCCGGCACATCGCATCCTTCACCGTGCTGTCCCGCTGTAACATTTATGCTAGGAAGGTCGGAAAAGATGACAGGGTTAACGCTCTCATTGTCCGCACTCGTTTCCGTATTCACAAAATACAAAGCTTTGTTCGTTTGATTTACAATGATAAACAGTTTGCTTCCCATAAAAAATCCCTCCGGTTTATTGTCATTTTTCATTTCGACTACAATCTCATCATACATCGCCAAAGCCCCCTTTTTCTTAATGGAATCTTAATGGACCTGCACAAAGGCAGTTCGACAATTTTTGCGATTATTTGCAGGGCAGGTTAGATAAAATGGCAGAAAAGAGGGGCGATAGACATGCAAAAAATGATGATTGTCGATGACGAATCAGACATTCGTACGCTGATCCGTTTTCATATGGAACGAGCGGGACTGTCCGTTATTGAAGCAGAATCGGGGCGGCAAGCAATTGAAATGATGCGGGATCATCAAGTTGAGCTCATGATTTTAGACTTAATGATGGACGACGGGAACGGGTTTGAAGTGCTTCAATATCTATCCCAGAAGGATTCCAAAACGATTGTGATTGCGCTTAGCGCAAGAAGGGAAATTCAAGACAAAGTGGATACGCTTGGACTTGGAGCGGACGATTACGTGACGAAGCCGTTTAGCCCGATAGAGCTGCTGGCCCGGGTTCAAGCCCATTTAAGAAGGCATCGTCCCCCATTGCCGGATCGGCCTGAAGTCATTCGATTAAGCAAACTGGTGCTCGATGCCGACAACTTTATTTTGCACAATGACGGACAGCGGCATGAGTTGACCCAGTACGAATGCGAGCTGCTGAAATTTTTTATGAAAAACCCCGATCGTGTATTGACGAAAAGAGACATCTATCGGCAAGTATGGAAGCATGAAAACTATGACGATAACAACCTGAGCGTATTTATGAACCGTCTTAGAGCCATGCTTGAGGAGTCCGCCCATTCCCCCCGCCATATTCACACCGTTCGGGGCGTTGGCTATCGATTTTCAGGTGATGGACTATGAAAAGCCGGACAAAGCTTTGGGTTATTATGCTGATCAGCGCCGTGGGCAGTTTGGTCTTATTTATGCTGCTGAGCCTTGTCTTTGGGAAACTATTGAATGCTGGTTACAGTTTACAAAAGCTGAATGCGATATCGCATGAAACTTTAAGTATATTGAAGCAAAAAAATGTTACGAGCAGAGACAATATTCAGCCTGTGCTGGATGAGATCCGCGTCCAACATCCTGTGCTGCGTCTGGAATGGCTCGCTTCAGATGGAACGATAATTTATGATACCTCCGGTAAATGGCAACGATATGATTTTACGCAATTGGCGAGCCGGATCGTAAATATGCCGAACAACCTTTGGGAAAACAACGAGGCGGTCACACTGGTTTATTCCCTTGACCAAGGCGGGAATACCTACTATTTAATTGTTAGCTTGCCAAGCGATGAGATGAAAGCGGGACAGCTTTTTTTTATGACACGCCATTTCGAGGTCGTCTATTCCATGGTATTTCCGCTGCTGTTATCCATCTTGGTACCGTACTTTTTATCCCTATGGTTTTTCTCCTCGATTAATAGGCGCATCCGCAAACTAAACCAAGCAATGGGCCAGTTCAATTTGCGAAGCAATTGCGTAGTGGTGGAAGATCGTTCGAAGGACGAAATCGCACAGCTTACCCGGCATTATAATTCAATGGCGCAAAGAATTCAGGCCCAAGCAAGCGAAATTGAGCAATTGGAGTATAAACGAAAGCTGCTGCTATCCAATCTTTCGCATGATTTGCGAACGCCGCTTACGATCATTTTGGGCTATGCCGAAACAATACGCGCTGGGGCCTATCAAGATGAAAATGAGCTGCAAACCGGCGCCAAAGTCATTTTGCAAAGATCCCGCTACATGGACAACCTGCTGGATCAGTTGCTGGATATCTCCCGGCAGGAAGCTGTTGAATTCGAGCTGCACCCGGCTCTCACAAGCGTATCCGAATTAATGAGAAAAATTGTTGCTGATTATTTGCTATTTCTAGACGAACAGGGCTTAATCATTGAAGCGGACATCCCTGAAGGGGAGGTCGAGGCGCTTATCGAGGCGCCTCTTATGGAACGCGCGATCCGCAATTTGCTGGACAATGCGATTAGATACGGTAGTGAAGGGCGGTTTTTGGGAGTCAGCCTAATAGAGGCGGAAAATCATATTTGCATATCTGTTATGGATAGAGGCAAAGGAATTGCTCCAGAGGAACAAACTCGGATTTTCGATCGATTCTATCGTGCGGATGCCGGGAGGAAAGGCGACGGTCTTGGCATCGGCCTCTCCATTGTTAAGGAAATAGTAGAGAGACATGGCGGTGATATTGGGGTGAAAAGTGTTCCCTATGAGGAAACTTTGTTTCTCATTAAGCTTCCGAAAGCCGATACTGGAGCGTCACAATTGAAGGCCGTGTAGGCAAAACATAGCTGCTGTCGTTCGGTCATAGCTATGCGTGTTTGGGGTGTGATCGCCCCGATTCCAGCTTCCACTGCATGGCCCTTACTTGCCTGGCCTTCACTGCCTGGCCTTTACTGCCTATCCTTACCACCTAGCATCCAGCGCTTTTATTGCCCAATCCAATTCCACATCCCGCGCTTCCAAAACTTGCATCCGAAACGTCTCCTCATTTGTTGGAATAACCATATCAGGCGCCGCTCCTCCCGCTCCTGTTCCATCTGCGTCGCCTTGAATTTGTTTCTGTCCATCCAATGACCGGCCGTCCGGAAACCGCACTACATAGCCTTCCGGCAGCTTGATTTCAATCGGGCTGCTCATAACGGCAAATGATCCTGCTGTCGGCGTAAAGCCAACAATTTGAACATTCGGCATACCTTTCATCAATAGAGGCATTCCTTCCCCGGTGCTGGCTGTATAGCTGTTGACGAGCAGCACCACTTCGCCATTCCAATGCGGCTTTTGGGGCTTCACGGTTACAATCTCATTTCGATTGATCTCAAATTTGCCGGTATAGCGGTTATAGTAACTGACGTATTCGTAATGAAGCGGCTTATTCACGAAATAACCGACCATTTCTGCACCAAGTTGATCTGAGCCTCCCGGATTGTTGCGCAAATCCACAATGATCCCTTTAACCCGCCGCTCTTGAAACGTTAGCAGCGCCTGCCGCATTTCTTGCTCTTGCGAGCCTCCCCTAGTATCCGGCAGAAAATGCTTCACCTTCATATAGCCGAAGCCGTTGTCCAGCACTTTGCTTTCGATTGGAGGCTCCGTCTCCAGTTGCTCTCTCGTCATCGCGGGTTTCGTGCGCTTCAACGTTTCGAACTGATCGTCGGCAGCTCTCCATTGCACTTTTATCGTCCCCTCTTCGCCCCAGTTGCGAAATTCAGCCTGAACTTCCCGGCCTACAGGCGCCCTTGCTAAAAATCTCCCTTTGTTTATATAGGTTAACTCGTTTGTTGCTGCGCTGTTTTCGCTCCATGCTACGTCGTCGTAAGCTTGCTGGGCTGGTTTCCCATCCCAAGTAAGCAGCTCCGCCCCGGGCTTAATGCCGCTTTGTGCTGCTGCGCTATTTTCCAAAACGAGATTGACGAGTACCTTGCCGTTATCCAGCCCGATAGTACTAATGCCGAACCCGCCTCCAACCTCGTCATAAAAAAATCGATTGCCGTTATAGAGGTTGTCGTTAATAATCTTGATATGCCCGTCCCTAAGTTCGGATAAATAGGACTTTAACGTTTTGTAATAGAGCGCAGCGTCCTTTCTCTGGTCCGCCAGCCGGAAAATCGGCTCGTAGTGCTCCTTAAGCTGTAACCAGTCTATCCTTTTCCAATCGCCAAAAGGGTACTCCTTCTCCAGCCTGCTGTTCATATTCGCAAAAGCTTTCGAATAACTAAGCTCGCTGAAATCGCTCGCAGGGTTGTATCGCATAGAGCCGGCATACGACAATGCCAAAACGATCGGGATAATGCCGCATAAACAAGCTGTTATTTGGAAGAAGCGGGCAAGAACGCGGGGACGCGCAGCACTGGAGCTGGAGCTCGAATTTTGCAAGTGTGACTGATGCCATTTTGGCCTAAGCAGTCGCCTGACAGAGAAGGCAAATAAAATAATCGTATGGGCGTAAAGAACGAGCGCTGGCAACGTATCGTTGCCAGTCAACAAGCTGGCTGCAACGATTGGCAAGCCGAAACTGGGGGCATAATCCATCCACCTGCGGCGGTTTTTGAATGGGATCGCGAACAACCCCAGTACAATCAATTGCAACAGACATAGTGCAAGTTCATAAACAGTCAACCATTTTAAGGAATCCATAATTCCAATCAAGCTCATGTTCTCTCTCCTCCGTTTCTTTTTTAAGGAGTATACGAAGGAAATATGAACGGAACATGAACAAAGTCGTGCGTTTCGAAGTACGTGAATGAGAAAAAGCCGCCATGCGTTCATGGCGACTTTTGAAAGTAGTATTTATAGCTCATAAAGTGCAGATGATCGTAGCTGTAGCTAAATCATCAATTGTTTTCCCTTTTATTATGTTTGTCTCTATCAATGGCTTCCTTAAGATGGTTGCGTGGAGGAATTTTTGAGTTGATATGGAGCAGCAAAAAAATAATGATTATGAGTAAGATAATGATCATTAGGACGCCCCCTTAATTATTGCATGTCATTTGAATATCTAAGCCGATGAGCTAACCTGAGTGTATCCGGGCAAAAAAACAGTTGCCGTCGTGCCGCTCGCTACATGGCTTTCAATCTCTATGCTGCCTTGGTGTAAAGCAACTATTTTTTTCACAATGGCAAGCCCAAGTCCGTTGCCTTCGCTTTTGCGAGACGCGTCCGCCTTGTAAAAGGGCTCAAAAATACGGACAAGCTGATCCTGCGCCATACCGATGCCGCTATCCGAAAACGTGATCGTATATCCATTACGAGATTGAATATGACGTAGTCGAATAGAGATGCTGCCGCCGCTTGGCGTAAATTTAATGCTGTTGCCGAGCAAATTGAGCCAAACCTGATTTAGCTGGTCGGGATCGGCCGATATTTCGGCGGGACGCGCCGGGAGGTCGAGGTTTAGTCTGATTCCTTTTTCAGACCATAAAGGTTCACAGCTAACGGCAGCTTGCCTAAGCTGCTCGTCGAGTCGAAACGGGCTGCATTTGAGGATTGGTTGATGGGAATCGAGCGATGCCAGCTTCAGCAAATGCTCGCCAAGTCGCGACAATCTGCGGCTTTCCGCAATAATAATATCCAAATAGGAAGCTCTTTCATGATCCGGAACAAGCGTGTTGTCCTTAAGCGCCATAGCGAAACCGGATATCGACGTTAAAGGAGTTTGGATTTCATGCGATACGTTAGTGACAAATTGATTGCGCATTTGATCCAGCCGCTGCAAGCCAGCCGCCATCTCGCTAAAGCTGCGGGCTAACGTGCCTAACTCATCCTTGCGTTTGTGATTCAGTATAATATCGAAATCGCCTTTTGCAATTCTTTTTGTCGCTTGCGTCAGTTTATTCATTGGTCTTACGATATAAATCGCCCCCAAAATAATAAACAAGCCGCATATGAAAGAAAAAAGAATCAAAAACGTAATGCCTAACCTAATCATTAAAGCCTCGTTGCGGGCAGATGGGGTCAAAAACAAAGCCAGCGTCTTGTCTCCCGCCTGAAACGGTATTCCTACATACGATTCGGACTCATTCGAACGGGAGTAATGAATGTGGCCATCCAGCACTCTACGAACCGTTTCCGGTGAAATCGCAACCTCTCCCGACTTCGAGTCCGCATATGCCTCAAAACGTTTCATCCCCGCTGGTTCCGAATAAAGCTGAATTGCATATTCCGTTAAAATAGACATGCTGCTCAAGTAACGATCAATATCAGGCGCAGGCGTTTGTTTATAGATGTCTATCACCCTTTCCGCGTTCGCCATCATATCCCGGTGATCCGCTCTTTCAAGTTCATTTTCGAACAGGATTAAACTTAAAAGGCCTGAAAGAAATAGAGCGATAAACATCGCAACTAAAAAGGTTAGCGCTACCCGGACATATAAGGAACGCATCATCGGCCCGTCTCCAATCTGTAGCCAATACTGCGTACCGTTTCTATTCGGAAATGCTTCGAGTCCGCCGCGAACCGTTCTCGTATTCTTTTGATATGAACGTCAACTGTACGGTCGTCGCCCTCATAGTCGCTGCCCCAAATGGCGAGTATGAGCTGTTCCCTCGTAAAGATTTGGCCGGGATAGCTGGCCAGCTTATAAAGCAGCTGAAACTCCTTAAGCGGCAGCATCACTTCATGCCCTCCACGAAATACTTTGAACTGCCGCTCATGCAAAACAATATCTCCTAGCTGTATCGTTTGAGAAGCGGCAATTCGGCAACGTTTCAATAGCGCTTTTACTCGCAAAACAAGCTCAGTCGGATCAAACGGTTTCGTGACATAGTCGTCCGTTCCCATACGAAAACCTCGTACTTTCTGCTCCTGTTCCCCTTTGGCGGTCACCATTAGAAGCGGCAGCTCGGGATTATGCCGACGAATCTGCTCGCATAGCTGCCATCCGTCCATATTCGGCATCATAATGTCGAGAATGACCAAGTCGGCACTCCTGCGCTCCAATGCCGCAACGGCCTCAATCCCGTCGCCCGCCTCCTCCACCATAAAGCCCTCATTCCGCAAATACAAGCCAAGCAGCTTTCGTATATTGTCGTCGTCATCGACGATAAGGATAGAAGTCATATTCGCTTTTCCCCCTTGATTGCGATCGGATTTGCTATTTTAGCTTAAAATGTAAATCCTATCAAAATCAAGCTGTTCGTTTAAAATATCATTAGCAAAAAAACACCCCCACTCAATGTGGAGGCAGTAAGGGGACGTTCGCGCTATAGGTTAACTGCTTTTACATTTATCAATATTCACCTGCTCGTCTCCCATAACATACAAATAAGTGCTCAAAGCATGATAGCAAGGAATGGAATGTTTAATCGGGTATAAAGTTGAGTTGATTTCAATGCCGGGCTCTATATGTCTATAACCGACTATATCGAGGGGAACTTTAGGAACAATGTCGGGCAGGTTGAAAATTCTCGCGTTAGGTATGCCTAAGTTTGTAAATGCTTCAACGAAGGTACGATCTCCGACGCGAGGCGAAGCGAAAGTGACAAGCTTGACGGCAACCTTTTGGCTTCCGGCAACAAATGCATGTAACGTAGCTAACGAGCTTCCAAGACTATGTCCGGTCACAAGGAGGCTTGTCCCTGCAGGCAGATCGCTGACTTGCGACATAAGCGACTCGGTTGGACGTCCATCATCGTATACAACTTTCATGCTGCGGTACAAATCTGTAAAACCCTTCTCCGTCTGCCCTGCGTTCGGGTATTCATGAAATCGCTCCAACGAAAACTCAAAATCGGCGAGCCAATCCAAAGGACTCTCTGTCCCTCGAATAACTACAGCTTGCAAGAGCGGATTATCCAATGACTCTGCAATAAAACCGGCAAACTCGATGTCGTTCCACTTCACTGATGCAGGGTCCATCGTCAAATTGGCGATGCGCTTCCAACCTGTAGGAAAATCGGCCGGTATTGCCGGATTTAAGGTTTGCTGCTTGTACATTTCGTATGCGACTGCCACAAATTTTCCCCACTGAATATACTCATTTACATTCGGCTCGCTCCCCAAGACCATTCCCCTTTTTTACACCCTATTTTCCCAATGAAACTAGGAATAATCTATCAATAGCACATCTAGTCGAAAACTGTCAATAAATGTAACGTTTTGAGTGCCGTTTTTTCACTTTACCTCTTCTCCTCGTTTGCCATAATCAAGAGACTACGCGATAGCTTTCATTCCATTTTTTTGAAAAAATGACTATTGTGAGTCATGGCTCTTTGAAGCATCTATGTTTTAATAATATTGCAACAAACAAAATTCCATAGAAGGCAGGGATGTCGTTATGAGTAATCACGATCACACTAGCCATGGTATGTCGGAGGAGCTTCTAGCCATGGCACAGCGAAATGAAAATGCCGCTATGCTGGTTTACCCAGGCATGACCGCTTTGGATTTGGTTGGCCCGCAATATGTATTTGCCTCCATACTGGGAATGAAGGTTCATCTTGTTTCCAAGTCTCTCAAACCTATACTATGCGATACCGGATTTTCCATCTTGCCGACCATGACGCTAAAAAAATGTCCGCGCGAGCTTACGGTGCTGTTTGTACCCGGCGGAACGGAAGGAACGCTAGCCGCGATTGAAGATGACGAGACACTCGCATTTGTCGCGGATCGAGGCCAGCGGGCAACTTATGTAACGAGCGTATGCACAGGCTCGCTTGTGCTTGGGGCGGCAGGATTGCTTCGAGGCTACAAAGCCACTTCGCATTGGATCGCACGGGAGCTGCTGGAGCTGGCGGGGGCGGAGCCTGTTAACGAACGAGTCGTTTTTGACCGTAATCGAGTTACTGGTGCCGGGGTGACGGCAGGATTCGATTTTGCATTGTCGCTAGCCGGGAAGCTTCGCGACGACAGCTACGCCAAGACGATTCAGCTGCTTGCCGAATATTCCCCTAAGCCGCCCTATCAATCAGGAACGCCGGAGGAAGCCGGGCCGGACATCACAAAGATGCTCACCGACATGACAGCTGGATTTATTGAAAAAGCAAGCGAGATTTTGCAGCGAACTTGCCGCCCATGAAGCCCATTTTGAACGTATACAATGCACAAGCCGCTGCCGCTATATCGGCTTCTCTCGACCCTCGCGTAAAACTGATCCAATCCTTGCTTGTATGCGCCATAATATTTACGTTAAATACAATATCCGCGAGTGTCATCCTCTTTTTCTTCATGTTGCTGTTTATGGGCCTGCTTCGTCTATTTAAACCATGTATCGTTTTCCTCATCGCCTACTCCTGCTTCTTTCTGGGCTGGCTATTCACCGAGCAAGCGGGCTTAGATGCCGTTTCCCTTTTTGCCGGTTTCCTGCTTAAATCCGTTCCTCTTTATATGATGGCTTATATTACGATTCGAACGATACCGGTACGCGATTTTATCACCGCCCTCTCCTCTCTCAAAATGCCAAAAGCCATTACCCTTTTGCTTACGGTCACGTTTCGCAGCCTGCCGTCCATTAGAAGCGAATTTAACTATTTAACTGACGCGATGAAGCTTCGCGGGATTGAGCTATCCTTGAGAAACCTCCTCTCGAGGCCGCTGCACCTATTCGAATATATTCTTGTGCCGCTGCTTATTCGTTGCTTAAAACTATCCGATGAACTATCCATGTCGGCGCTGACGCGGGGCATAGAAGCGCCCGGCCCGCATACCTCGCTTCGGAAGCTTCATTTTACTGCAAGAGACATGGCAGTGATGGCTTTCTCCATCCTTTTTGTAATTGGTTTAATCCAGCTTGATCTCCATTACCTTTATATCTAGAAAGGGGGATTGAAGTTGATCAAATTCCATCATGTTTCTTATCGTTATGGCGCTCACGCCGACTTTCAGTTAAAGGAGGTGGATTTGCACGTCACGGAAGGAGAGTTTGTTTTGCTGACTGGTGTAAGCGGCTGCGGTAAAACGACGTTGACTCGCTGCATCAACGGGATTATTCCCCATTTTCACGAAGGCGAGCTTCAGGGAGAAATCATCGTCGGCGGCCGTACCGTCCAAAATAGTGAAATCTACCAAATCGGTCAACTTGCTGGATCGGTATTTCAGGACCCTCGCTCTCAATTTTTTACGACAAATGTAATGGACGAGCTTGCGTTTGGCTGCGAAAACTACGGCGTTCCCCGCCACGAAATTTATTCGCGACTAGAGGAAGCCGTTACAGACTTGCGTCTGGAAGATATTACGCACAGCTCTGTGTTCAAGCTATCTAGCGGACAGCGGCAGCGACTGGCGATTGCTTCCGCTTATATGACAAAACCGATCATCTACGTGATGGATGAACCTTCGGCCAATCTTGATGCGGAATCCACCGAACAGCTCCGCCATATTTTGATGAAATTAAAGAAAGAGGGCTGTACGATTATTATTGCGGAGCATCGCCTTTATTACTTGCAAGACCTTGTCGATCGGGTCGTTTATATGGTGAATGGACGGATTGAACGACAATATTTACGACCGCAATGGCTGGAGCTTCAAGAGGAGCAATTGATGCGGATGGGACTTCGCAAAACACAAAACATGCAGATGGAACTTAGAGGGATACAAAAGACGGCTTTGGAGGAGCTAGCGTCAGGAGGTTTTAATGCTCCGCAAGAAACTGGAGATGATGGAACAAAGCTAGAAGCGAGAAACCTTTCTTTTCGATATAAAAACGCCTCCCCCGTACTTCAAGAGGTTTCCTTCGAGGCCAGGGCGGGGGACATTATTGGAGTGGTTGGAACGAACGGAGCGGGCAAAACAACGCTGGCTAAACTAATGTGCGGACTTTTGAAACCTAGCAATGGGCAAATTTTGTTGAACGGCAAGCCGCTATCGGAAAGGGATCGGAGAAGGGCATCCTACTTCGTTATGCAGGATTGCGATTTTCAGTTATTCGCAAGCTCAGTGGAGGATGAACTTCGTTTAGGCAACGGGGAAGCGCCCGATTTGGATGAGCGCGTTGAGCTGGCTTTGGATTCGATGCACCTAAAAAATGAGAGAGAGCGCCATCCCGCTTCGTTATCCGGCGGGCAAAAACAACGCGTTTCCATTGCGGTCTCTCTCGTTAAGCAATCGGATATTCTATGGTTCGACGAACCGACAAGCGGGCTGGACGGCTTTCATATGAGAGGGATGTCGAAAGTGCTCCGGCAACTGGCGGCTTCGGGAAAAATAGTGCTGGTCATTTCGCATGATGCGGAGTTTCTCGCCCTGACATGTACCCGGCTACTCCATCTCGACCAAGGCAAAATCGTACCATAATGAACGCGAGGGGGCTATTCATGAAGACAAAGGATTATATATCGCTCGGATTACTTAACGCTTTATTTATTATGCTCCTGTTCGTTTTGCTGTCCACCGTAGGATCTATACCGTTAGTTTCGTTGTTTTTTACCGTATTTTTGTCGCTGGCGTCGGGCGTTATCTACTTGCTTCTGGCAGTAAAAATTCGCAAACCGGGCGTTTTCCTATTGTCGGCCATTTTGCAAAGCCTCGTTCTGCTGCCTTTGTTTGGTTTTAACATCTATATGTTTCTGTTTGACGGAATGTTGGTGATCGGCGGATTGCTGGCGGAGCTGGCAGCGAAACCAAGCGCGTATCGTTCTTTGAAAGGAGTCGGCGCGGGTTTCGTGCTGTACATGGTCTGCTTAACATTCGGGTTTTGGGGGCCTATCTATTGGCTGACCAAATCGTACTTCACCAGCTTAGGGGAATATGGAAGGTTAGGGGAGCTATTTGCTGACTTATCTGGCTGGCTTGTCCTCATCATTATAGCGTCAACCGCTATCGCAGCCATTGCAGGGTATTTGTTTGGGATAAAACTGCTGAATAAACATTTTCGGAAAGCGGGGTTGGTTTGACTTTAGAGGGTGCCGATTGTTCAGCCTTAAGGCTGAATACGTAGAACTGCCTTTTATGCTCAAAAAACACGTCGATGATCGGCGTGTTTTTTTGCGCTTAAAGATTTTGAGACTCGGCCCTAATATAGACTACGATGCGCTTTTACTTTGCCTGTACATTAAATAAATAAAAAACGGAGCACCCAAAAGGGCTGTAAATATGCCTGCCGGTATATCCATAGGAACAAAAACGGTTCGGCCAACCAGATCGGCGAGCAGCAACAACAATGCGCCTATGATAGCCGAAGCAACGATGACGGCGCTATTATGAGTCCCGACTATTTTACGAGCGATATGGGGCGCCATCAGTCCTACAAAGCTGATTCCGCCTGCGATTCCTACAGCAGCGCTAGCTAACATCACGCTTAAAGCTATGAACAGAAACCTCTTCCTTTCTACTCTCACACCTACGCCTGTTGCAATCTGATCGCCAACCTCTAATATGTTCAGCGTCCTCGATTGAACTAATGCGAAAAGCCCGCATACGATGACCCACGGCGCCAATACCGCCACATCACTCCATGCAGCACCATACACGGTTCCCGACATCCAGCCTAAAGCTTGTGAGATTAAATAGATAGGCCCTGCTAGTGTAAAATAAACCGTTATCGCAGCAAATGCGGCTGAAATCGAAATTCCGATCATCGCCATTCGGAGCGGCGAGCTTCCATTTTTCCATGCTAGCATATACGTTAAGGCTGAAGCGGCACAGCCTCCCGCCATAGCAACGAGCGGCAGCCATCCGACGCTTATTTGACCATTCAAAATGGTGATGCATGCCACTACCGCCGCTGTAGCCCCGGAAGTCGTCCCCATTAAATCAGGCGATGCCAGCGGATTTCGGACAAGCGCTTGCAAAATCGCACCGGAAATAGCCATAGCCGCTCCTACTAATACAGCAGCCATAATACGCGGCAGCCTCAGATCAAATAGAATAAAATGATGCGTCTTCTCGCCCATTCCCATTATTGCTTTTAGAACATCCAGTACAGGCACATGTAAACTGCCGAGCCCTACACTCAGTATAATTGCCGCACACAGGAGCAGAGCAAGCAGCCCTATTTTCAAAGAAACGAATCGTTTGTTAGACTTGGCCAATCGTCTTCCTCCTTACGAGCGCAACCACAAAAAAGACGCCTAATATGGCAGTTGTTACACCAACAGGCACTTCTTTGGCCGGGAGCAAAAAGCGGGATAACAGATCAGCCAACACTAAAAACGCCGCACCTAACACCGCGCTGAAAGGCAACACCCATCGATGGTCATTTCCAATTATCCAACGTGAAATATGCGGAATCATAATGCCAACAAAACTGATGGGACCGGCTAAAGCGACGCTTCCCCCCGCCAATACGACCACAACCACAATCGTTGCCACCCTTATCCAGACCATACGTTGTCCCAGTCCTGTTGCGACATCGTCTCCCATTGCCACAATGTTGAGAGAACGGCTCATGAACAGAGCGATTACCCATGCCAGGACAAAATAAGGCAGCATTTGCAGCGTATACTCCATATTGCTGTTAGACACCGAACCTGCCAGCCAATACAAAGCGCCTTCCAATGTTTCATTGCTAATGAGCATAAATAGAGAATTCATAGAAGCAGTAAAAGACGCCAGAGCTGATCCTGTTAAAATCAGCTTTAATGGCGTCATGCCCCCTTTGCCTATCATTGCGATGATGAAGATTAGACAAGCCGTTATACCTGCCCCGATAAAACCAAACCACATCAGCTCCGAGAAGGAAAACTTAGCGCCGTATCCATACAACATAGCAACAATAGCCAAAGCGGCGCCTGCGTTCACTCCTAATATGGAAGGAGAGGCTAACGGATTTCTTGTCATCGCTTGCAGCAAAACTCCGCTTATCGCTAAACTTGCTCCTATAGCAGCAGCGGTTAATGCGCGAGGCACTCTCGATGTTCGTATAATGAGCTGCTCGTCACTGCCAGTGAATGAAGTATACGCACCCATTACCGTGGCAAAATCAAAGCTTCTATGTCCAAAAAGGACACTTGCAGCGGCGGCCGCGACAAGCAGCAGCCATGTTGCAACAAATGCTAGAGCTTTTCTTTTGTCATTGGACAAAAGAGAATCCATTGCTTTCCTCTCCTTCTTTTATTATGAGATAGTCATCAATTAAGGTTGGATTTTCTCAAAGTATTTTTCAATATCGGCTACGAGCAGTTTAGCTGCAAGGATGCCCCCGGCAGAATTCCAAATCGCTTCATCGACCTGGTAGCTATGTCCATTTTTATTCACATTCATATTTTGAGCAATCGGATCAGCGAGCCATTCTTTTGCCGTATCGGAAGCAGCCGTTTCTCCACTGCGATCCGATGCAAAATAGAACAACACATCGCCATCAAGCACACTGATCTGCTCCTTCGTCATTTCTTCAGCGAATTCTTCTTTATTTTGAGCTTCCGTTCTCGCGAATCCCAATTGGTCTAGCACAACGCCGGCAAAATTTTGTTTGTAGTACACTCTAGCTTTACCCGCTTGGAAACGGGCAAGAGATACTTGCAATTTCGTTTTGTCGCCCAATCGAGCTGAAGTTTCATCAACCAATTTATTGAACTTAGCAAGAGCTTGCTCGCCCTCTGCCTCTAAATTCAAGGCTTGCGCGTACAAAGTGAAATTTTCGATCATGCTGTCGCCGAGATTTTCCGTCATGACCGTTGGGGCGATTGCATTTAGCTGCTCATAGATCGCCTCTTGCCTAACCTTCGTACCGAGAATTAAATCCGGCTGCAAGCTTGCAATTAACTCCAGATTCGGCTGTGTCTCATCGCCAACTACTTCAACGTCGTCCATTTGATCTTTAATATGATCATACCAAGGATCGCCGATCCAGGATTGAACCGCTCCAACCGGCTTAATTCCCAGTTCCAGCAAAGTCTCCGTCCCTTGCGTTGTGAGGACGACCACTTTTTTAGGCGTACCTTTAATGGTTGCCTCCCCCATCGCATGGGTAACCGTTCTTGTCTCTGGAGCAGCTGTAGGCGCCGGCGACTGGCTTGCAGTGCTGCCAGCATTATTTGGCTTAGCTTCATTATTCCCACAAGCAGATACTATTGTTAAAATCATAACCATTAACGCCGCAATAAACAGTTTTGGTGAAGCCTTCAACTTTTTCACAATTTCACTCCTATTTTCAATAATGAGTATCATTATCAATATTTGATGAAAAAAATAGATACATAACTTACCCGATGCGCATTCGGTTCTGCAAATGATACAATGGTAACAATAATACACTTTACGCCTCATCACAATAGATGGCAGCCGGAAATGGACAGATTAAAGGAAGTGTAACCTCATAGAAAATTTCATTGCAGGACAATCGCAATCCAAAGAATGGATTACCCTCTCTCTTCTTTATTTGATGGAAACGAAAGCTTATTCAGATATAAAAATGACAGAGATCGCCAAAAAGTCCGGTTTTGCTAGACAGACGATCTATCGTCATTATCAGGATAAGGATGATATTTTGTATGAGTATTTGTGTCATCAGTATCATTTTTTTGATGATGAGTTAAGTGAGGGGCCGCTTGATAAGGGGCTTAACGCTGGGGCTATTGGCGAAGATGTGTTTGTGTCCTTTTTTCAAAAATGGCAGCAATACATGACCGAACCGCTTCTATATAATATTCATCTGGCCGATCGAAAAATTAGGCAAATGATATATAGAAGCTTGGAATATTATATTCAAAATAAATATGCCGATTTTTTTATGACGCCTGAGCCGTTAAAAAGCGAGCATTTTACTTATGCTTTTCGTTCTCTTGCTTCTCTCATGCATAGTTTATTGATTGAATGGACTCTTCAGCGCTTTAAGCAGACGCCAGAGGAAATGGGCAAGCTGGCTTTTCGGCTTACCGAATCGGTGCGGGGGTATTGTGCTGAGATTTCTGTAGAGCGGCCTTTGAATGGACGCTCGTCATAGTAAAAGAGAAAGCCCGCTAAACACTCGGAAACGATTGTGTTTAGCGGGCTTTATATTTGCTTAATACATGCTTACATTTAAGCTTAACTAGTTCGGCTTCAATATGACTGAGATCATTTCAGCAAAACACTATCACTGTCCATACAAATGCAGTCAAAAAACTGGCCAAGATTGCCGTTCCAAGTCCGATCAAAAAAACTCCACCCACGCTAAGCCATGTTTTCTTGTTATTTATGAAGTAACTCAGAATTAGAAGGATAATAGGGTATGGAGCTACTTCCAAAAAATCAATTACCGGAGAAGGTAACTTGAACATTAAAAATTTTCCAATTCCCAAGTAAGCAATAAGGAACACGTAAACTATTCCAAACAATATGGATAACGTAATCATTATAATCCATTTTTATTTATTCACTCTTTTTGCTCCCATCTATGATGCTTAAAAGTTCTATTAACAAACCAAAGAGATACGGACCATGAAAAGAATGACTTAAACCAGTCAGCTATTTCAGTTCATACCCTCAAGAGAGACCGATATAAGGTACCGCAGGCTTCACGGCCACATTGATTTCAACCCACACTCTCCTATCGGAGAGCGACCCTGCCGTCAAATGAAGACAGAGCAAACATCATACTTCAATTCACACTCTCCTCGCGGAGAGCGACAAGAAGCTATCACCCTATGTCTGCACGTCATTAAATTTCAATCCACACTCTCCTCACGGAGAGTGACGCGCGTTCAATTTGCCTATTGCACGCATTGCAATATTTCAATCCACACTTTCCTCACGAAGAGTGACTTTGTCGTTGTCCTTCATCGACCAGTACAGCAGAATTTCAATGCACACTCTCGTCACGAAGAGTGACCCAGTCCGGGAGTAGTTGTTCATTGCTACAGTCGATTTCAATGCACACTCTCCTCACGGGATGCGACGTGCATGCGGTACGATGAGGAGACCTTCGACGCATTTCAATCCACACATCCCTCACGAAGAGTGACTATATGAGCGCCTATGATTTCTGGAAATGCATTATTTCAATCCACACTCTCCTCACGGAGAGTGACCTTGATATCCCAAAGCACCCTGGATGCTGTTGAATTTCAATCCACACTCTCCTCACGGAGAGTGACTGAACCATTTAGCGGATCTGAGGACATCGGCATATTTCAATCCACACTCTCCTCACGGAGAGTGACGACGATTTTGACCATAGCGGAGGTGAGGAGGAAATTTCAATCCACACTCTCCTCACGGAGAGTGACGGGGCAAAAAATCCCGGTGCAACAATGGTTGGATATTTCAATCCACACTCTCCTCATGGAGAGTGACATCCTTTTTAACATTCGTATATTTCAAGTCATTAATTTCAATCCACACTCTCCTCATGGAGAGTGACGTTCTGTTGTTGCATAATCGACATCGTATAAATTATTTCAATCCACAATCTCCTCATGGAGAGTGACTCCCATTCCGTCTATTAGGCCGTTAGCCAGTGTATTTCAATCCACACTCTCCTCATGGAGAGTGACAAGAGCGTGGAGGCCGCTTTCTGCGGCCTTAAATATTTCAATCCACACTCTCCTCACGGAGAGTGACTAGTACTGCCTTTACAACAATTGGCGACATTATCATTTCAATCCACACTCTCCTCACGGAGAGTGACAGCTTTCGTCAAAGCGATCCACATTTAAAAGGTATTTCAATCCACACTCTCCTCACGGAGAGTGACAGGAAGTAGAGCCTTTTTGTTGGGAGAAATCCTTATTTCAATCCACACTCTCCTCACGGAGAGTGACCATACTCCTCCTTTCACCATTTAGCCCTATTGGATTTCAATCCACACTCTCCTCACGGAGAGTGACAGGAATATCGTATGTTCCCGCGCGGGCGGTTGCGATTTCAATCCACACTCTCCTCACGGAGAGTGACGGGATACCACAGCGATAAGCAACAAAAACAAGGATTTCAATCCACACTCTCCTCACGGAGAGTGACCCCGTACATCACAACAATGCCGGGCGAAGGACTTGATTTCAATCCACACTCTCCTCACGGAGAGTGACTGACTCCGTTTGAGTGGTGGGCAAACAGTGTTGGATTTCAATCCACACTCTCCTCACGGAGAGTGACCCGAAAGTATGGTCTATACCGTTGTTAAGCCGCAATTTCAATCCACACTCTCCTCACGGAGAGTGACAACACAACGGGGCCGCATACGGTACTTGCTGAAATTTCAATCCACACTCTCCTCACGGAGAGTGACTCGCGCTCATTCTGCGTATTCCGCTCAAACAAAAATTTCAATCCACACTCTCCTCACGGAGAGTGACTTCGTCATTTTATCGTCTCCTTATCGTTGATTTTATTTCAATCCACACTCTCCTCACGGAGAGTGACTGGCGTGACCGGCACTTATAAGCGGAATTATCTCATTTCAATCCACACTCTCCTCACGGAGAGTGACCTTGTCCGTTCCTCTTGTTTCGGATTTAGTAATTATTTCAATCCACACTCTCCTCACGGAGAGTGACACGGCGAAGCTGAATGGTAAAACGATGGATCTGATTTCAATCCACACTCTCCTCACGGAGAGTGACCTTGCGCTCTGCCCGGAAAGCCATCTCTAAAATATTTCAATCCACACTCTCCTCACGGAGAGTGACAGCGACACATTTAAAGCCTTATCCAGCAAGGCTTTAACGGCTATAAAGTGCGAACCTCAAATTAACACTCTAATAATTTATGAAAAGAGCCAGCAACCACGCAAAATAATCCAATGGTACGCTAGGTGCGAATCTCCTAGGGATTTTATGTGAGCTTACCATTCGCACCTGCACCTATAAACCTTCATTATACGAATAGTGCTAGACTATTCTAGATCACTTGAATGAGTTCAACACCTACGGGTGTGCTTCCTCTATCGGCAGTTACTTCATAATACTTGAATTGTTTTGCCGACGCACTCTCATCTATCAGATACCTATCTTATCTTTTATTAAAAGAATTTGAACTTGTATTGTTTTTCTTTAAAATCTCAAACAAGTGGTACTGAGAGTCGTTATCTACTTCTTGTTCAACTGTAGGAAGCACCTTGAAAAACTGATTATCGCTACTCATATTAGTCTTAAACCACTGATGCGAAGCACTATCGTTTGCTTTATTGCTTTTTGCAGCAGCAGGCTTAAATTTCGGATAAGAAACGTGAGCAGACACAGAAGATCGCAATGTTAGTATATGTTGGAGTTGTTCCCTTGCCTTTGAAATCATCGGCAGATGTTCGTCTAGCTTTTTGAAATCGTAAGGGGATAATGCTCTCGCTCCGCTATTTGGATCAATTCGGCGAATCAACAGGTTATCTGGTTTCAATTGAACACTACCGTAGCCAAGTGGCTTGCCGTGTCCAATTTTATATGCGTATTTGCTGCTATCTCCTAATGTCAGAGCCCAATAAAGCTGTGCAAGTTCTTTTATTGTCACCTGATCGAAATAAACCCGAAACCGAAATTCGGTATTTGCTTTGACTGCCCGAACTTCCTTTCGCATTGAATCGTTTATACTCGGCTTACTCTCACTAACACTCGCTTTGTGCGACTGCTTAGGCATGTGGTGCCAATAAAACTTTCTTCCTCTCAGTTGAGGCTGATTCGACTTCAAGGGCCTTATTTTATTCCATGATTCCAGAACATCATCATATGTCCACTTTTTGTATTCTGATGCTCTCTTCACAGGCGGTATAGGAGGCATTGTATAGAACTCAACCGCGCCCGGCTTCGGTTCTCCCAACTCCTCTAGTTCCACTAACTGGTATAAATGTCCATAACTCTCTCCATCTGAATTAGAATCAGCAGAGAAATATTCAGCATCCGCAAAACGAATGCGCGAGCCAAGTGAAGCTTTCCCTTTTACGCCAACCATTCCAAATAATGCACATGCAGGACATACGTCCTCCCGATCGGTACAAGGCTGGTAGCCTCCGTTTGCTTCTAGCAAATCCCCGATCGTTTTACGATATACTTCTTTGGACATCATCGCGGGCGTCAAATAAGTAGCTTTAAGCTCCGTTCCCTGTTTGTAAGTGCTGTAATATACAAGCAGTTGACCCTGTCCGTTACTTTTAAAAAACTCACTGAATGCACTCTGAAACTCTGAATATCCGGTGTGCCCCTCTTTGCCTTTGTGTCGGTTCAACTTGGGGTCCCCGTACTGTTTTAAAACCTCTTCCAATCGTATAATTTCAGCGGAATCTATAGGAAGAAGATCATGTGGTTCGGACAGCGGTACAAATATAGACTCATGATGCTTTTTTGTCCCAAACCGTTCCCCTTTATGTAAATAACCAACATCCCATTCCTTTCCCTGACTCTCCTCTGAAAAAGAAAGTGCGACGTAGCTCTTCGTCTCTTTATTTTTGCTGGTTACAAAAGGCTTGTCGGAAACTAGTACATATAGCTGCTTTCCTTCCTCCCACTTCTCATAAACTGATTTTTCGACTTTCTCCCCATGCCGCTCATTTCCAATGTAAGTTGTATTTAGCATGACTCTCTTGCAAGGCACAATAACCCATCTTCCGTCTTTTTTTCGGAGGATTCCAGCTTCCTTTGCCTTCATCGCCCTTCTATACATTGTTCTACTCGTATCTGCCGTTGACAGACAGCCATTGAAAGCTGCTTCATGAATACTTCGAATAACTCCACGGAGTTCGGATCCAGGTATGACGGGCATGGCTGGTTCGCGGACACTACTCAGCGCTGCTCCACTCCCAGCTCCTTCTAAATTCGTATAAGAATAAAAATCGTAAGTCTGATCAACAGTGGTTTTAGAAGTATGCAGCGCCTTGTCATTGGAGGTATTAGGAATAATTAGCGGTGTCCGCGTCGTTAGCAAACATTCAATAAAACCCGCCAGCCGTTCACCTTCTCGATAATGTTCAACGTGTTGGCGTTGGCATTTCTCCTCTAGAGCAACAAAATTGTACGGATTTACAAATCGGTTTTGAGTCTCATCCCAATCTTTATTTTTTTCGCGGTTCATACATTCCCCTCCCTTTCATGCCAATCCACAAATTTGACGAAACGCTCATCGATAAATCGATATAAGCTCGCATCCAAGAAATCCGTTTCATAAATACCTGGAGGTTGGCGATTGAACTCAATATAACTGCGTATAATCAATCCTTTGCTTGACGCCTCTTTAGCTGTTTCTGGAACATACAAACAAGTTCCCCTAGCCGAAGAAAGCTTGCACCATCCTGGCACATTCTTTGATGCGCCTTGATCAACCGATCCCCAAAGCTTATGCGTTTCCTGATAAACCATATATGTTTTTTCTATTTCGCTATTTTCTTCTTCAAGTATACGACTACAGAAAGTGTCTCCTGTCCGAACAGCCTTGAACTCTCCAAATTCGCCAAACAATCGCAGTTCCTGCACATAAAGCAGCGAATCCAGTATAACCGGCAATCCATCAACGACTAGTATAATATCGGTGCCGCGGCACCAGCCGAAAGCTACGGTATGATCCATCATCGCATAAACATAAGCCTCCTCAAAGGATTCAAGCACTCCCTTTGCTTGCCTCAACACTTGTTGTTCGTCGACATCATGTTTAATGCGCCGATTTTTAATCCCGGCTTCATCTAAAATCAAACTCATAACCGACTCATCTCCTTGTGCTGTCGAGTACACCACAGCAAAGCCTCGCGGCTACACCGGGATTCAAATACGTCGTTGATAATCTCACCATCCAACCGAATTTCTCCGGCTTGCTTCAAAACACCGCGTCCAACTGCCGTTTCGCCGCCGATTGGCAGCAGACCTTCCTGCAAGTCCCGCACTACCCATAACAGCAAACCGCAAATAGCTTCTTGCGACAAGCCAGATTCATTGGATAGCAGATATTCCCTCGGCTCCATCCAACGAATAACGAGTTCAACGTGTCCATGCACCCAAGGACGAGTCGTAAATAACGCACCGCTCTTGACACCACCGGTAAAGCGGTCAACTGCCGTCCTTGATGTTAGAAGCGCAGTGCCTCCTATTATTTCCGTCTCTTCAATGCGCAGCAGTGATGCTTTAAGCCTATTGCGATTCTCTGCCGCTCCATTTGTCATAGAGCCGAATAGCTGACTGATTTTTAATGCCGCGAGATTCTGATCAGAGCCTGTTTCCTGAATGATCTGCAAGAGATGTCGCCGAATCGCTCCGGCCCAGCTCATACCCGGTATGACGGGACGCCCGTGTACACCTCCGGTTAATTGTTCATAATCAACATCGTCGGACAACGGTGTTTTATATTGGCGAATCATAATCGTCTGACTCACGGCAAGCGGAATTCGAAGCTCATGCCAACTGGAGTTCGCTCTCAAAGTACGAAGACAATCATTATCTACCTGTCTTAACGTACTTTTATCGATTTCCCACATGATGGAATAGTCAAATTCGTTCAAATCCCAGCCCCAATCCAGCCAGCGCAAGCTATCCTTTTCCGTATCTCTTAAGTGACGAAAAGAAGCGACCGACACCCGATCCAGCCCTAGACGACCGAATCCCCTCCTGCTCTTGGCACCAAAAGTTAACTCTCCCTTTGCGATACCGTCAATTATCATACATATGATTGCCTCTTCTTCGTCCTCCCGTTCCAAACTATCTTCTCGTAAAATCCATTCCAGCCGCATACGGAATGAAGTTCCGCTCTCTACGATCTGCATTTCATATTTTGCCTGGTCATCCGCTGTTTTGTATTCATCCAACTTCACGCCATCCCTATGTGATAGTAATACCTTTTCCCCAGGCACTGTCGGGAGCAGTTCCGTGTGATAACAATACAACCTGCTGCGATAACCGTCTCTTGATCCGAATAAATTCGTTAAAGGTGCAGTCTGATCGGGAAAAGACGCTTTTAAATAATGCAAGCTTGCACCCGCCACAGAACTTCCCGGCAGATAAGGATTCCCACTGGCATCTACGATCACATCGCAATCCGTTACCATATCTTTCCCTGATCCGGCAAGCAACGGAGAGGCGAGCTTGCCCTCTAGGAGCAAACAATATCGTTTGACAATCGGGTTGCTCATTTATTTCCCCTCGCTCTCAGCTCTAATGCTCGTAAATATGATCGGATAAAAACGTCACTTCTTTCTTCACAACACCGGATCAGTCTCAAGCAATTCTGCTGTGAAGATTTGTTCTTAATTTGCTCTATTTGATTATAAAAAGCATCGTAGCTGCTTCGACTTCCGTTATCAATAATAGCGTACGAATCCATCCAAGACTTCATCTGCTGGATTTTAGTAAGCCCTACTTTTTGCAAATCCTCGATAGAGATATGATCAGCACAGTCGGCGCCTAAAGCCTGTTGCTCCAGTATCCACTGCTTCCTTTGCTTTCGCTCGGCAAGCCAAATCAGAAGGGGATGAGTAGATACGCTATCGCTAGGCTGCTCCACATTACAATTCGAATTAGACAAGTTAAACGACTGCAGCTTACCTAGCTCCTCTTGACAAAGTGAAATTACCCGAACTTGCCCGTTGCCCTCCGCTGTATCCCATCCCCAAAATATCGACTCCAGCTCCATGCCCGCAATCGGACGGTCGAACTTTAAAACCAAAGCGGAGCCGGCATCCAGTGCAGGACGATTCGTCTTCGGCAGCCTCCATTTAGCGTTATAGCCGGATAATGTTGTATAACGAAGCCTTGCCGATTGAATGATGACATCACAATCTAATTTCCTTGATATCTGTTCTAGCAGCCACCTAGGATTTGGATCGGGACGTCCGCATTCATCCAATAGCAGCATTGGGGTAACTAATGACAAAGCGAGGTAAGGTGATGCTTCATTCCTTATTTCCTCCGATATGAGCACCGGACAGAATTCGAGCCGTGGTACGAAGCGTACATTTCCATACTCCGCAGTACGCGAACGTCCTAACCGGAGACGATAGTGATATTTTTCAGCAAGCTCCAGCAGCAACTGAACATCCTCACGTTTACCTTGCATAAGGCCATAGAACCGCTGGCCTGCCTCTATCGCTTCATATTGATAGAGCTGTCCGCGAATTGTGGAGTCTTTTTCCAGTGCCTGCTGTCGCTCATCTGTACTCGACTCCGAACCCAGTGCGCGC
Organism: Paenibacillus sp. GCM10027627; assembly: GCF_042675505.1. Lineage (NCBI taxonomy): Bacteria > Bacillati > Bacillota > Bacilli > Caryophanales > Paenibacillaceae > Paenibacillus > Paenibacillus sp. GCM10027627. The sequence continues at coordinate 109,218 of NZ_JBHTHB010000001.1, read as the reverse complement.
CCGATGGCTCGATTATTTGCCCGAGAGTGATGCATACGCACTTGCTTGCGAACCCTATGCTGGTACAGGATTGGATTTGGCGGAGACCAATCCGCATACACCATTCCGTCCAAATTCCGCAACTCAGCATCTTGTGGCTGAATTCCACGCATTAAGTCAAAGCCATGAGTCTCATTTTTCTCTTGCTGCCACATGATTGCACTTGGTGCAAATACACGTCCTTCGACCATCGGTAAAGCATAGCCGAAATGGACACCGCCTCTAAGAAATATCCGTGAAAATCGTTTATCCTCGTGTGCCTGCTGACCACAATCATATTCGCGGATGTACAATGCGGCGAAGGCGCCGAGCAGCGTGCTGCCCGGAATCCAATCCTCACTGCTGTCCGCTAAACCTTTACGCCCTGCTATAATAATTGGCTGATCCAACTCCAGATGGAATGGGAATTCTACCTTGCCATCGCCCAAATCCTTCATAATAGCAGTTGCTTGAGAGGCAGTTGCACTTGAAGCAGTCGCAAGCCCCGTTAAATGGCATGTAACCTCGCCACTACCTCGCGTATTCGCCAGCCCGAGATGACGCAGTCCTTTGACGCACATACGCAGTGTATTCTCCAGCGCAGCATTATCCGCTCTTTCGTCAATATCGATGCGGCAGCGCAGCACAACTCCTTTGTGTACTGCTCGCACTGTCCGTAAGTGCCCCTCTTTAGCCGAACCGTCTCGTTCATCAATTGCGGTGCGGGTGAACAGGCTTGTGAATGACTCTAGCACTTCCTGCTCCTCCCACCCCTTCACCTTAAGCTGTCGCAACAGTTCTGGGACATTCTCAATTACCTTTTTTGATGAGCCATCCTGAATTTGATGTAAATGAGCATCCTGAATTTGCAACGGTGAGCTAACATCGAGTCCCGACGTGCCGAACAACGCATACAAATCTTTAGCTTTAAGTAAGCCCCAGTCAACCAATTCTTTGCCCGTTTCAAGCAGCGCTCCCTTCAACCGCTTCGACGGTATAATAGGAAGACCACCTACATGGGCAATATCAACATCAATCAACCCTTCCCATGTATTGCCCGTCCCTGTTGTCAGTTCGCTTCTCAGCTCAATTTCCAACCATCCGCTTTTCATTCTGTGCCTCCCTTATCGCAAAACCACACTTTCTGGTCAAACATCTGGTACAAATCCAACGCATCAAGAAGAAGCCTATGCGCATCAATCGAGACATTACATTGCTTCGCACCTAAACGATAGAACACGTCCTCGGGCAGAAGCTGATCCAGCCTGTAGCCACGCGACTTGCATTCTTGCAAATAAAATTCGAGTTGTTTCAAATCGCCCACCAACGCGGAATACAATCTTTCCAGCCTCCAATTAGGCCACCCACTATCAGTAATTTTGGCTATACACGCTGCCAGCATATTGAAATTGTCGGGCCGTTGCTTGGAGTCTAATACAGACTTGTCAGGCAAACTATGATCATAGGCCGTTATTTGATATGGACGTGCACGTAAAGAAGATTGGCGATTCGAAAGCTGTGGATTGCTGTCTCGCACAATCTCAAAATCCAAATACGCAAAGCTGCCTCCCTCATCTGCACGCTTCTTTTTCGCTCTCTTACAGCAAGCTTCCGCTACTTCATATCCTAAATTGAACGGAAAGTGGCTGTGTACCAAAGCAACGCCAGCGCATGCCGACAACGAAATAAAATCCTGCGACGCAGTCCGAGATGTTTTCTCCAACTGCTTCAGCAATCGGGCCGCAAACGGTACGCCCCAAGCGCCTAAACAAACGATGGTTAAGTCGTCTCCATCCATAATAAGCGGACGAATCGGCAAATGGGTGGTGACCTTCTTCCAGCGATCCGTAGGCTGAATTTCCATTAAATCAACAATGGTCTTATTGAATACTTCTGAATAGCCGCTGGAGATGTACTTAGACAGTTGCCGCATCTCATGTACTGCCTCAGAATAAGCATGCTCATACAGTTCACGCTGCTTTTCACGCAATTGCTTCCCCATGCCGTTGCCGTCGATATGAACAATGGCAACCAAACTGTCTATCTCTCGCTCCTCTATCAATTCGTTCATCTCAAATGCCCATCGCTTATAACCGAATTCATTAGATGGAAAAGGGACAGGCTCCTGCTTATTTTCCTGCGGAATCGCTTCTAATTTAAGCCATTGCAGTCTAGATACGTTTCGATGCAGACTGATAGCTGTAATCGGCAACCCGCTTTGTGTCTCCTGCTCCGATATCGGAAATGCTCCAGGGGGCTGAGGACGCTGCATTTGCGCCTTCACCGTGGACATGCGGTTTTCGAGCATGCCCTTATCTTTAATAAAATTTCCAGTTGATTCAATCGCTGCCACAGCCAAATAGAGTGTATGACTGACGATCAGCAATCGTTTTGCCAATTGTTCATTCACGGCGTGATAATCCTCTACATGTCGATAAGCAATTAAAGCGTTGCCTCCGCCAATGTAAATGACTTCGATCATGACATCCTGATTCATAAGGAAAGAGAAAGACTGCTCCTCACACCATTCGCTAATTACTTGCTGTCCTGTACCGGACGCATACCGCTGTTCCAATACATTTGGCAGATGCACCTTAAGAATATCTCCAACAATCCGAGATGCACCGACATTTTCCTTCATACGGCTCGACTGAAAAATATATTGCTGTATGCCGCTTACATCGTACATGGCGAGTATCATAGAACGCCTCCTGACTCTGAGTGCCCATTCAAATGATCCATATCCGTATGATTCAAATGTTTGCGGAACATCTCAGCATAGGATTGATGAGGGAAAAATATCGGGTTGTTGATTAACATCAACAATTGATTCAGCTGGAGAGTAAGCGACAAAATAACGTTATCATCGTTTGCACCAATCTCCAGGTCTTTCATGGTCTTCTGAAGCGGAGGTTGAGATTGAGCGATCCTTTTGTAATTTTCACTTTCCTCATTGTAGCGGTCTAGTCTAAAATGATTCAGCTCCTTATACCAATCGCTGTAGTCCATTCCTTCCTTTACAATGACTTTGCTTAATCGCTTATTTTTATCGATATTTAGAACGATGTCGAAGCAGGTTGCATTTTGTTTCTTTTTCGTTTTAGGGTCTGCTGGATTTCCTGCCTCAACCAATGAACACAAAATGAATATAGGGCGAGTCGAAGTTTGGGACATGCTTTTGATCGGACTCCCTGCTTCAGGTAGTGCGTTTTTTATGTTGTTATGGCTCAAACCGCTAATTACCCGGGTGACCGATTCAAGCGAGGTTTTGAGCTCGGTTATCGATTTCACCCAATCCTTTGCCCCTGAAATATCTTTACTTTTACATTGCACCGCAACCGCAACGGCTTCAATTGGAATGAACTTGATCTTTCCAAATTTAAAGATATAGGGCGTATAGCTCTGATCAAATATCGCCAAGTCAACCTCATCCGAAATGTGACCGTTGGAATCAATGATGAATATTCCTTGCTCAATGTGAAACTTGCGCGGGACTATTTGAAGAAACAGAGAATACCATACTTCCTCCCGAAAACTACCGGTTGTCAAATGATGATTGGGAGTCTCCAAAGTGAGTTGATTGGCAAGCGACCCCGCCAATCCCTTGTAATTATTAATAATGGCATCAATTGCTTTCTTTTCAGCGTTAACTCGTCTCTCATTTTTCTTCTGTACATTGGTCATTTTGATCCCCTTCCAAGCAACTGGTTAAAAATCACAAAACATAAAGATATGTCATCGATCATAAAACAACTCGTAATGGCCGAAGCCATGTGTAGCATTTTTGCCGATATGCAAACGTTGCCCGGCTTCAAGAATCGCCGTTAATGGCTCCAAATTCCCTTCAAATCTGGCCCATCCTTCAATCGCAGGAAGCTCTAGATTTTTCGCCCGGTTGATTGAATATCTGGAGAAATCAATAGGAAACCAGCGCTCCTCCACCGTGCGAATTCGTCCTGCTTCTTGAAGCAGTGCTTCCTCATCCCATGACATGCGAACACCTGCATAGGCATGCGATAACAATGCTATCCGCCTGCTTGCAGATATCATAATTTGAGAAAAAGTCAAGGCATTGCAAACTTGTTGTGAAACAACGACCCGCGTCGGCGAATCAAATCGAATCAGCACACTTTTGGCTTTCCGCCCACTCGATTCCAATCCATGGGGCCTTACATTACGCAACCAAGACTTACCCCCTGACCAAACGATTTGCTCCGACTGTGGAATTATGACTTGTTCCAGCTCAAATCGCATTTGTCGTGCTCCCCAGCCTCGCTCTGACATAGCCTGCAAACCGTCGAGAAATACTCCGGCTGAATGCGCCGATTTTCCCACTAACGTCAAATCAAAAAAAAGCATGTCACCTGCATCCCATTGCGTTTTGCCGCGAATAGGCGTATAGATCACATAAGGATTTACCGATCCCGCTTCATGACCAGGCGAACAAAAATGCTGCGCATAATCGCATCCCGGAGCATGGCTGCACAGGTGACATTTTTCATTTGGATAAATACAGGCAAACTCTCGCATACAATGCCCGAGTACCCCTCGTATCGTAGATCCGAGATACGCTGGGAGGATCCCGACTTCTCTGGCCCGAAAATAGGCTCGCATAGTGAACAATTCCAGATGCCCGAACACAATGTTCCTCCCACCCACAATTACTAATATTAAAAGGTTAAATATGATTCTTTTGACATCGATCTAAAGAATCATATCTTTATTTGAATTTCGACAAAATGTTGAAAATACCTTCCATGATAACCCAACACTGTGAGTAAAGAGTGGTCGCATGTTGCTCATTTGTCTTTGGCTTTGTTGGCACGAACAAGCCCGGGCCCCTGTCTCCCCCCTTAGAGCTCAAAATAAAAAACACGCCTTAATTAGCGTGTTTACAAAATTATTTTGGCTGAACCCAGGTGGACCCTACTCCATAAGCTTAAATTCGTTGATGGTTTTCAGCATCTATAAAATCGCTAAAGTCTCGACAACAAAAGCGGATTACCTCTCTCATTTTCACCATAAACTGTTGGCGCAATGTACAACTATGCTTCCAGTATAATGCGCTGGCAAACAATATCTCGGCTATTATCGCGGTATCTTTATCCACATCCATCAATTTCTTCGTAGACGAAGATAAATGATTTTCTGAATTTTTGTTTCGGAAGAGAAATTGCTTGCAGCAATAATATCCCAGAGAACGTGCTCACAATGGGCAACAAGATCGGACGCTTCAGGATGTAGGAAACCGATATGCCGACCGAACCATTCAACTAATGCCTGAAAAACTTGCCTTCAAGCGATAATGAATCGTTATCCAGTATTTGCTCAGCCAAATGAAGGCCGTCATTGATCTTCATTTGAATTGAGGCGCTAAATGTTTCCTCTATATTTTTAAATGAAGGTAGATGCCTTGGAGAGAAATAACCGCTGCCGTAGCGATGTCCTCATTCCGATTCGCGAAGCGCTCGCTGGTTCTCAAGTCATCACGTCACCGATGACAACCGAAGTATTTGCTAACGCGCAACAGCTCAAGGAACGGTTGTGGATCAAAGGGGCGAGCCATGTCAACCTTTATGACAAAGAGAAGTATGTTGCGCCTGCGATTTGAAGCTTGCAGAATTTTAATACAAGTCTAATTGTAACCGGATTAGAAGAATAATAAGTTACAAAAAACGGAAGCAAGTAATATTCGCTTCCGTTTTTATTTAAGTTTTGTTGGAGCCTGAGGCAATTGAAACCTAGGCCTTACAGCTTAAAACGATATTCTCCCCACCTCATTAAAGGCTTATTTCACTTCATTAAATTATTCAAGGAGATTAAGACGTTCTTTTATAAAATTGGCTATCTGTTGCGGGGTGAATTTTATCCCATCTATGTAGCCATCAGTACTAGACACTCCATCAACATATCCCGTATCAAGTCGTATATACATAATTCTATTTACGGCTTTTCCTTTACCATCTCTCGAACTACTTTAAACTCAAGACCACACCACTCTTTCTCTTGATATTTCTCACATAAAAATACAACAATTAATTTTGAACGATTTCTATATATATCTTGTAGTAGAGTATCTAATGATGGTCTTGCTAGTTGGCTAATATAGTTATTATCATAAAATATATTATTAATGCCTATCATCTTTTCAAGCCCATTTACAATTTGTTCAACCAAATGCCGAGATTCTCCTGTAAATGTAAAAGAGACATCAAACTTATGTCTAGTTATATCAATGGGCCGACTTGTTTTTATTTTATTGAAGTCAATACCTAAGTGTTGTAGTTCTTTATATAGTTTAACTTTTTTTATTGCCCAATGCGTTCTGTTTAATTCCCAACTTTTTAAATCTAGCTCAAATTGCAATCTATGAAGGGTTTCTAATGAAAGTTCCTTCATTTTCTGGATCGTAACTTTAACACCAGACTGTCGTACAATAATATCTGTTATATAACCAATGCTAGCATCCTTACCACAATAGTTTTCATATGCAAAAATGCATGGAAGTCGTTTTATCTGTTCAATATCTGAGCTACCTAACTTACCGAACCTCTCAACAATGTCTTTTTCGGTATACTCCCGCAGACAACGATCTAAAGTAAAAATTATAGTACTAGATTCCCAAGCATTTTCATCTCCTGAAATAAACAGATTATATAAATCTTCTGTCATTAGCAGATCTCTCCTTACAATACATTAGAACCAAAATATCCTAATTTCAAAAACAAACGCCTCTTACTTGCATTTGGGTCTTATTGGAAACTAACTCTATTCCCTCCGTTAACAGCCTCTCCTAAATAATTCGGACTAACTAAAGCGATTATCTTTCTACAGCACGCTTAACAAAAAACTTGATTGGAAAATTGCAGTAAACGGCTAAGCGAATCAATCCTCTCGTAAACTTTCCAAGATCATATTTACTTTATCTGCTGTATCTGAGTTCTGCTTCATCTTGACATACTCTCGAAATGCGTCCTGTAGGAGAGCGCTCTTCTCTCTCTTACTTACAAAGGACCATGTATTGAGTAGATCAATAAAATCAATGTCGAATCTGAAACTGCTTGTCGTCTTTGATTTTGTCATTGTGTACCTCGATTCTATTAAAGTTCTTTCTCGCCTTTAAAGTGAATACGACTTTTCTCCGAGAGCCTTGTGTTGTATATATCGCTTAATATATCCAGATACTGACTAATTTGATTCCGTGGTTGCAGGTAACCACTCATATATTCAAGTTTCTTTGTCATGTTATCGTGGTTATATTTTGTACTATTTGAAAACAACAAGAAGGCTTTAATGAACTTTGTGGACTTATAAGTTTCATAGAAATACGGCGAGAAATCTTCGAGTAGATCCATAAACATTTGTACTTCTTCAATATTCTTCGCTTTATAGTGTCCATTTTTAAATGCTGTCATTGCATCCTGTTCGTTTAATTCCCCTCTTGTTAAAGAAATTCCTAAAATTGGTGTAATTCCGTTGTTATCAATAAAATCCTTTAACAAGACATAGTCAAAGAATTTCTCTTCTTTCTCGGCGAAAGTCGCGTAACCGTTTAAGAAGTCATTTGGCTTCCAATTATTACTTTTTTCATTTAAACGGTGAACTTCTGATAGACCGTATCCCTCACATACTATGTAGTACAACGGTAAACCCAAAATTGACTGAGATTTAAAGCGGTGCTGACCATCAATAATTTCATATTTCTCATTCACGATAATTGGTGTGATTAATTGTTTCTGTTGCATTGACTCAATAAGACGTTTTACATGCAACTCGTTGATAATTCTGTTTCCATCAATGGTATTAAACTTATCATAATCTTTCGTTACGAAAACCTCTGTATATGTATTTTGGGTCTTTACCTCTTCTTTAATCATTCAGAATCTCTCCTTTGCTTTAAACGCTGTAAACGCTTTATTTCGTTATTCACTGCATAATTATGCCTTATTTCTTTACCACATTGTTTGCACTCAGAACGGAACCTTTTCACAGAATAACTATAGTTAAATTCACGAAGTGTTTTCTCCAAATTGCATTTAGTGCAAATCTTGGTCTGGAACAAATCTATGTCTTTCGGAATGACTTTCTCGATTTCAACATAACCTATTGCCTCTATACGCTCTTTAAGCTGCTTTTCACGTTTTCGATTACGATATTGAACGGACATACACATTCTGCAAATATTTGAAAATCCATCCTTAGAATTGATGCTTTTTGTAAACTCCATGGTATTTTTAGTTTCTCTACAATTTTTACATCGTTTCTCAATAACTACTTTTTCTAAGGCTTGTTCCTTAAATTTTTCTTTTCGCTTCTTATCGAACACTCTTTTGCAAAATTTGCAATAGGTTTGTAAACCATCTAATGAGTAGTTGTGTTTGCTGAACTGACTTCTTTCTTTTATTTCCTTACAACTAGAGCACTTCTTTTCGGCTACTTGGTACAAGTCAGGATCTGCCTCGCGTCTTGCCTTAATAGCTAAATCGTACCTAAGCTTTAACAACTTCTCGCAGTCATGGCATGAGTTTTGCAAACCATCTTTTGTATACTTGTCCGTTAGGAACTCCTCTCGTAGTTTAACTCTATTACAACTAGCGCACTGTTTTGTTGCGACATATTCCTTTGGTTTCAACTCAAGTTTTAATAGTCTTTCTTTTTTTAAAAAATTAGAGCATTCTTTACAATCATTCTTCCCCACGAAAAATCCGGTAATAGGTTTGATTTCTTTGCACTTTGTACATTGTTTTTCGTCTGTCATATCCAGCACATCCTCCTGATTTACATATTACAATAAACCAAAAAAACTGTAAAACAAAATTTTTCTTTTTTTAAAATATAATCAATAAATATATACTATTACCATTTTTGATTGGAATATTGACCTTTCCGTTAAAACACATGGTCATACGTCTTACTACATAAAAATGTCGATGCATATTCATTAACTGAACCCCTTGATCCGTAACTTGAGGCTCCTTAATGCAAGAAAGGCTGATCCTTCCGAATTGGCTTTTATTGCATTATGGTGTCGCATCAGATAAAACTCTTACTAACTCAAATCTATGCCATAAGATGTCCTAATCTCAATTATATGACTGACGAAACCGACTCTACGAAGAGTACTAGGAGTTGTATCAAATTCTGTAATCCTTTATGAAGAAAATCCAAAGAAGCAACACATACTCCCATCCTTGCAGATTCATAAGTCCCGCCCTATTACGGTGGAGCCTAAGGGGTTCCCCTTTACCTCATTGCTGCCAGCTTGGAATAAGTTGTGTCTTTTAATATACCGTGGTGTCCGAAATTCTACTACGGTTTGTGTTTTGGACTTCTGTTTGTTTTGTTGCTTCCTTGAATATCAGGCGATAATCCAGGGTTCGTGATCATCTTTGTGATCACAGAGCTCAGTCGCGACAATGATTCATTCCAACTATTATAAATTCGCGATTACTTCTTTTAACAATTTTATTGCTCATCCCTCATTTGGATTATTAGTGCCTAGTTCACCACGGTATACACGAACAAGAATTGCTTTCTTAAAAAATCAATTTGTTCAACAACACTAGCGAGCTCCTTAAATGCTTGCTCCTTTAATAGCATTATTTATCCTTCTGCTCTTGAATCGGGGTCAAAGGGACTTTACAACTCCTCATATCACTTGGTTGATACTAGCTTGATTAATAGCCTGCTTAGAATTTTTTCTTAGCTCGACTAGACCACTAGAATTATTTAAATAACGGATAAGAAATATTGGATAAGCTTTTTGTTCATACACGGCTAACCGCATAATATTACTCTCAAAAATACAAACAAAAGATAAATCGCATACTATTGCTGATTTCCCCATATACTCCATGCTATTTACCCTATTGACGAAGATTACATTATTTCTCAAATCATAAAACTCAATCCATCGATGTGAAAGTGACTGTTGCTTTAATGTATCTCAAGGGTGTATTGATTCATCATATAAACTATCAATACGGACAGTTTCCGCAAAAAAGCAAAAACGCCGCCACAAAAGTGGCGGCATTTTCTTGACTGTCTGCCCAAGAGGGAACAGTCTCTTTTTTTTGCTTATTGGCTCAGTTCATGCAGGTGACGGACCAACTCATCCGTTTTGGATAAGAACGGAGCATGATCGGCTTCCATTGTAAGGATCGTTTTGCAAGTCGTTTCAGTATTCATTCTCCGCTGAAATTCAATTGGGATCGCTTGGTCCAATGTTGTCTCAATATAGACTCTCTCTACACTGCCGAATTTATCATCCGAGATGCTTACCTCTTGTTGAAATGGAACTAGAGGTTGCGGACGGCAAAGCCCCATTGCCCATTGTTTCAATTCTTCGTTTGCTACTGCGTTAAAAAATGTTGGCTCCACCGTTTCAGCCGCAGGAGCTAACGTCATATCCTTTTCGTTAAATTCGAATTTAGGCCCTTTCTCTCCTTCTGACTTCCCTGCAAGACTTTCCCCGTTTCTAGGCAAAAATGCGCATAAATAAACGAGCTTATCCAGCTTGTCCGATACATACTCAGCCGTCTGAGTAATGACGACGCCACCCATACTATGACCGACGAGAATAACATCCTCATTTTGTTGCTTGATCGCATTCACGACCTTGTCCACATACAAATCCAACGTTACCTCCTGCGGAGGCGTCATATCTTTCCCGCTGCCGGGCAAATCTAATGTAACAACTTTATGCCCTAACGATTCCAGTTCAGGTTTCACCCGATCCCATACCCATTCTCCTTGACACGCTCCATGTACCAATACATAAGTACTCATCTGTTATTTCCTCCTATTTCAGTTGTAGTGGTTGTACCATCTCTTGTTTACAACGATAATATAAATCCATATAATAAGTCCGTGACTTTGTCACCAAATGAATGAACAACTCACGAAAGGAAGTTTGTAATCGTGATACATAAAGAACAAATTAAAGAAGTCGTTGCTCGTTTCCCAAGTCTTGCTGCCCTTACCGAAGATGATTGGCAAGAAGAAGGATTATCTATAGAGGTCGTGCCAGCCAATTTCAGCATTTATGAAGGGAACTATTTAGAAAGTGCTCCTTTAATCTTAGATGGTTCCGTCAAAATATATAAGCTGAGCAGCGACGGTAGAGAAGTCACATTATATAGACTTGGCAGCGGACAATGCTGTCCCTTGATTGCGTCGAGTATACTGGGAGAATCCCCATATGACGCCTCCGCTTGCGTAGAGAAACCCAGCAAGCTTCTTATTATTCCAACTCATCTGTATAAAAAATGGGTAGGAGAGCATCAAGAGTTTCGACAGTTTATTTTTAAATCCTTTGCACAACGGCTTATTATTATGTCCAAGCTCATTGATGATATCAACTTCAAGTCCATACGAGAGCGGATTTCGGAGTATTTAATTGATAAGACAAGCCAAGATAACGATTCTCTTTCGATTACACACGACTTTCTAGCCATTGAATTGGGGACAGCCCGAGAAGTGATTAGTCGGACATTAAAAAAGATGGAGAACGACCAGATGTTACGTGTTGTTCGTGGAGAAATTACACATATTCAGCGTTCGCAATTGCTTAATGAAGGAAAGTGAGTGAGATGTTTGCGGTGGAATAAGATGCCTTGTTCGTCCGTTTGCATCAACTTCTTTAAAGCTTTCCGTTCACTCGATTCGTTCGGACCCAACCTCTGAAGTACGCTCCCTACGAGGCTGCAAAAACAAAAACGCCATCACATTTTTGTGATGGCGTTTTTGTTTTGAATGTAGTTTTACAAATAAAAGTGACCGGAGTAAACTGACTGTAATCCCTCTTTTATTAACGCTATGAATGAAAAAAAAACAATTTATAAGAAAGTAGGTTGTTATTCATGAAGATAGCTATTATCGGAACAGGGTATATTGGCGGTAACCTGACAAGAGTTTTTACTAAATCAGGGCATGAAGTCTCCATCGCAAACTCGAGCAACACCCACGTTTTACAAGCATTAGCCGATGAGACAGGAGCAACACCCGCGACAATTAACGATGTAACTCAAGGCGCTGAAGTTGTCATTATCTCAATACCACAAAAGAATATTCCCGACTTGCCATCAGGATTTCTAGATAAAATCACACCAGGCGCGATTGTTATTGATACCGGCAACTACTATCCTTTACTTCGTGATGGCCTGATTGAACCCATTGAAAAAGGAATACCTGAAAGTCGTTGGGTTGAGCAACAAATCAAATACCCTGTCATTAAGGCATTGAATGCCTCACTTTGGTACAACTTGACACCAGAAGTCCAAGCGGGACTTCAGGGTCGTCTGGCTATGCCGGTGGCTGGCGATAACCCCGAGGCCAAGGCTATCGCATTCAAATTAGTGGAAGAGGTCGGATTTGATCCAGTTGATGCCGGTGGCTTGGACGATTCATGGCGTTTACAACCCGGTTCGCCTGCCTACTGCGTCGAGCTTGATGTGCATAGCATGCGTAAAGCTCTTTCTGATGCGACCAATGTACGCAAATCGGATGTCTCAGCAATCCATCTAAGCAACGAGGAATTAAAAACAGCTCAAGGGATGCAGGCTGCGTTTTTAAAGGATGTGGGCAGAGCCATTCAGATTCTAATGGAGTCTAATGATTGGTCTGAAGCAGTGGCCACAAAAGCTCTTTACAATCAATTTGCAATAGGAAATAAGCTACCTGCCGATATCTTGCAATTTGTATTTGAAAATAAGAGTTTAGTTCCACAAAATTTTTAAATAAGGTCAGAGAGACGCAGTGAATCGATGCATGATGACTTTACATTACATAATATTATTTCAACATGTAAAAAGCCTTTAAACACTCGGAAGTCCTGTGTTTAAAGGCTTTTTACGGTATCGAGACTAGGGGGATCGAACCCCTGACCTCATCGCTGCCAGCGATGCGCTCTATCACCTTTGTCGATTGTTCTACCAAAAAAACGAAACGTAGGACACCGTTTACATAGTGTCCTGCGTAGCCATGCAAAACTTTGCTCTTACACCTCTAGTCCAAGTGAAAGAGCTTGATTCAACATCCGCATAATCATCACGACCGACTCAACGCGAGTGGCGTGAGCGTTAGGCTGGAACTGATTGTTGCCAGTACCGGTAATGATATGTGCCTTGTACAATTCCTCGATATACGGTTGTGCCCAACTTGTGGACGTATCTGTAAAGGAGTTACTCGTTGCTGGAATCATCTGCATCACACGTGCAAGGATCGCCGCAATCTCAGCACGGGTTACCGATTGGTCAGGCTTGAAAGAACCGTCACCTACACCAGTCAAAATACCAGCTTCCTTAAGAACATTAATCGCCGCTTCAGCCCAATGGCCCTCCGTATCCAAGAAAGTCTCATTGGTGGATACATTGGAAGGATCAAGACTTAAAGCTCGTACAATCATTGTAGCAAACTCAGCTCGGCTTACATCCTCACTACCGTGAAAGTTGCCATCCGAGTAACCAGTAATTATTCCGAGTTTTGAAGCAAGGTTCACAGCGTTCGCACTCCAGCTATTCTGATTGACATCCGGGAACGAAGCAACAGAGGAATTCGCGATCGCCTGACTGATCACTTGTTGCAAATCAATCGGTTTGGGAACCAAGTTTAGATTCAAGACAGGATGTGTCTCCGTCGGAACCGTAGGAAGCTCCGGGGCTGACGTTGGTGTTGGTTTTGGTATCGGCGTTGGTATCGGTTTTGCTGTTGGTGTTGGTGTTGGTGTTGGTATCGGTGTTGGTGTTTGCGCTGTCGTAACAGTAATTGATGCTGTTCCTGATTTACTTAGGTCAAAAATTGAGATTGCCGTAAAAGTATAATTGCCTAGTTCTGCATCTGAGGCTACCGTGACCAAACCTCTTGCATCCACCGTTACTTTCGGATCGTTGTCGTTGCTTGTCCAAGCGACCGTCTGCGATGCTCCTCCCACTGCCATGACCGTCGCAACCAGTTGCTGATTCGCCCCTTGTACGACGCTCGCCGTCGCAGGGCTTACGACTACGCTCCTGACCGACGGCGTTTGCGTTACCGTGATCGTCGCCGTCCCCACTTTACCGATATCGAAAGTGGATGTTGCCGTAAAAATATAATCGCCTGGTTCTGCATCTGCAGCTACCGTGACCAAGCCCCTTGAATCCACTGTTACTTTCGGATCGTTGTCGTTGCTTGTCCAAGCGACCGTCTGCGATGCTCCTCCCGCTGCCATGACCGTCGCGACCAGTTGCTGATTCGCGCCTTGTACGACGCTCGCCGTCGCAGGGCTTACGACTACGCTCCTGACCGACGGCGTTTGCGTTACCGTGATCGTCGCCGTTCCCACTTTACCAATATCGAAAGTGGATGTTGCCGTAAAAATATAATCGCCTGGTTCTGCATCTGCAGCTACCGTGACCAATCCGCTTAAATCCACTGTTACTTTCGGATCATTGTTGTTGCTTGCCCATGTTACGGTTTGAGCCGCTCCACCCACTGTTGCTACTGCAGCTGTCAGTTGCTTCGTTAATCCAGCAGCCACGTTCGATCTTACAGGATTTACGCTTACACTTATGACGGCTGGCGGTGCGACTGCCGCCTTAAGATAAGGATAGCCATTATTATAGGATGGATCGATCCCCCAGCTCCCGCCACCGTCTGAAAAATCAAATCCGGTATACGTAGATTGAAGCTTCATGTCTGCTGTTGATGTTAACGTACCCAAACCATTATCGATATTGATGTCGTAATAGCTGTTGGTTATCCTTACTGTAGCAGCATCTTGATAACCTACAAAACCACCTAAATTCCAACCCCCAGCTACACTTCCTGTCGCGTAGCTGCTACTTATGCTCGCGTATAAGTTGCTCATACCGACTAAGCCGCCTAAATGATCATTTCCGTTCACACTTCCTGATGCATAGCTGTTGCTAATCGTTCCATAGAGTCTGCCAACCAAGCCGCCGATCGTACTGCCTCCGGACAAACTTCCTGTGGCGTAACTGTTGCTGATATCCCCATTATTCCAACCTACCAGTCCGCCAGTGTTGCGTGAGCTGCCGTTAATATTTGCTGCGGCATAGCTGTTGCTGATCTTGGCATAATCTATATTCATACCGACCAATCCGCCTACATAACTACTACCGTTTATACTTCCCCTAATGAAACTGTTACTGATGTCGCCTCCATTATATCCAACCAAACCGCCCACATATGTACCAGCATGAATCGTGACGTCTACGAGCTTCATATTGGTGATAACCGCATAATAGCTGAGATAACCAAATAAACCGACAAAATTGCCATTCGTATCGTTAATGGTTAGATTTTTGATCGTATACCCGTTCCCGTCTATATGCCCTTCAAATGGTGTATCTATATCCCCGATCGGCACCCAGCCCGCGACTGAGGAGTAGTTGATCAAATCTATATCCGCTACCAGCTTATAAAAAACATCTTTTCCCAAATGATTCCTGACCTGATTGAGTTGATCCGCGGTTGCAATCTCATATGGACTGCTTGCTGTACCTGATCCGAATTGGATACTATCGATTTCTATTATCTGATTGTAAGGAGCCGCGTTACTATCTACGAATGCCCCCGCATCGATACGAATAACGTTTTCTGAACCAACTAGCGCATGCTCGAAGTTGATTGTAAACGAGCTTAACGCAGCCGTAGTTGTTAGATCCGAGACGATATCATTAATACCAAGCGGTGTAAAGGAAGTCGCTCCCGTCTTCTGTACGGTAATTTTGCTTCTCAAATCATCTAACGTGCCAGCCTGAGCGGCATACACATGAAATGAAACTGTAACGGCCCTATGGTCTCCGCTGCCGATTAACGTCACTTCGCTATCAAGCTGCAAGTCGCGAATATCGCATGATTTCAGGGCACCGATCGCGGGATCCGCTACGCCTAATCCCTTCGCAGAACACGTCACATCTCCGGAAATCACTTTCGTCACGTATCGGGTATCTGCCCCAAATCGCATCTCTTTTTTTCCTAAAGGAGAACACGTTGCTCCTTCATCCGCGCAATGCGTCCAACCACCACTATTGTCAGCCGATGCAGGGAACGTAAATGAAGACGAAAACAATGAAAATACCATCAATCCCATTAGTATTCGAACCGTAAGTCCTTTCATCTGTCCTCGTGTTGAACCGAAGATTCTCTTCTTAAACATCCTTGTACTTTCACTCCTTTTAGTCTTACAAATCCTATCTATCGGTAAGTATACTACGGCCCAATAAAAGAATAATGAAAGACTTCTTGCCTAAAAATCTCAAAATTACCTGTTAACACGGCATCAGCAACGTCTACGAACGCATGCAATTGGCTTACGTCTGCGTATGGAACACCCCATATTGGTTTGATAAATTCAATCAAAACAAAAGTGCAGCCCCAAAACTCCGTACATTTATTTATTGTGAAGCCAAAGGGGAATCGACTTCGTTTGGCTCCTCTTCTCGTCATGGAATGTCCGAATTTTTTATTTTTATGGCTGACGGAGCTTAATCAACGAGACTTTTAAAGGTAAATTCAGACGCCGTGCTCCTCCGCATTCTCCGTCCGCGCGGGCGAACCTATTGGGCTCATCTCCCCTTGGCACTCCACCAAATAAAAAACGCTACCATTTTAGGCTGCGTTAAATGAATATGTTTAGTGGAGCCTAGGGGATCGAACCCCTGACATCATCGTTATTTGACAGCGATGCGTTCTCCCACAATAGTTAGTTGCACTACCTCAAGTAAATTGACTGAAACGCACATGACAACACATACACTCAGACTTTTTGTATTAAATATTTTTCTTCAGCTTAATTTAAGGCAACACCAATATAGTTAAATTTAAATTTTCTATTCGGTCAAATAAAGTTAAATGCCTTTGCAAAAGCATCAAGATCATCAATAATGAACAAATCACTACTCCAATTACCTGGCCACACAGCATACAACGTTGTTGTTTTATTATAAACCCTATAATAGGTTTCCAGAAGCTTTGGTCTATCCGATTTATTTTTATGATAAACTTGCGACACATTACCGTTTTTATCTACCTCAAAATAACAAACTGTACCTATGATATACGGGAAGTTATCAACTGATTTAGCACTTCTCATCATTAACCCTCCTCCATAGCAATCTTACCATAAAACTCAAATTCTAATAGATATAACAAAATCCATCGAAACGTCCGGTGTCTCCTGCATAAAAATAAAAGTCAAAACTTGTCCCTTGAAACCACGGATGTTCTTCATTCGTCATTTGGCTACACTCGCCAAACGCGTCTCCTAACCGTACAAATTTTACGACAAAGTTTTTTGGAGATTTTTATAAACGGAGGTAATTAAACGAAATCCAAACTCTTATAATCAAGGGTTCAGATTAATTACTGTTATAAAAGTGAAGTCAGTTTAAGTAGAAAATTCTGATAACAGTGCGAATAAAAAAAGTGGCATCTCTGCCACTTCATTGAAAACAATATGGAGCTTAGGGGGCTCGAACCCCTGACCTCTTCGCTGCCAGCGAAGCGCTCTCCCAGACTGAGCTAAAGCCCCTTGACAATTGCACTGTGATAACAATGCAGCATTTAATAATGTTATTGACTGTCGCTGTATTACGACTTGCTCTCCCAGCTGAGCTAAGGCCCCGTATCATTGCTTGCAATCCAATTCCAAGCAATACCCTAAATTAGCGACAAGATAGATAATATCATGCGAGGAAAGCGATGTCAATCCTGATTATGTAAAAAATTGCCCCAATCAAATAAACCGCTGCAAGGTCACACTCACTCTGCCGCCCTTGCAGCGATCCATCTTAGCTTAACCAAAAAACCAGCCAAGTGCTGCCTTTAAAGCAATCAGCAATACAAAAACTCCCTACCCCTTCTCCCCAGTATTCAAAGGATGTTTATTCAGCAAACTGTTCAGTTCCTTCATAAACATGTCAATATCTTTGAACTGCCGGTAAACCGAAGCGAAGCGCACGTAAGCCACCTCATCCACGGGATAAAGCTGATTCATCACGTAGCTCCCGATCTCGCTGCTGTCGACCTCCGCATGAGCCGTCGTCCGCAGCTCCTTCTCAACCTCAGAAACAATAACCTCCAGCCGTTCCACCGGAACTGGACGCTTTTCGCAAGCCCGAATAAGTCCGCGCAAAATTTTGTCGCGGCTGAACTCCTCGCGGCTGCCATCCTTCTTAATAACGATCAGCGGCGTCTCCTCGATCATTTCAAAAGTCGTGAACCTCCGGTTGCACTTCTCGCACTCACGGCGGCGACGAATTGATTTGTTTTCGTTGGCGGGCCTGGAGTCCAGCACCTTTGTTCCCGAATAATCGCAATATGGGCATTTCATTTTGTTTTCCTCCCCTCAACCTTCTTTTACTTAACGCACCGGCTAATTTATCTGTATTTACCGCTCATAATGTACTTTGTAAGCCGAAATTGAAAATACCATCCGTTTCCTGTAATGAACTTTGGAATTACGCACATAATACATTTACCAACAGCGAGGAGGTGAACATCAATGAGCGCAAACCGCAGCAGCAACCAATTGCTAGTGCCACAAGCGACTGCAGCTTTGGATCAACTGAAATATGAAGTTGCATCTGAGCTTGGCATCGCTATTCCGCAAGACGGATACTACGGCAACATCACGACAAGAGAAGCTGGCTCCATCGGGGGTTCCATCACTCGTCGCCTGGTTCAAATCGGCGAACAATCTCTTGCCGGCACAAAATAATGATTCATCTGTATGAATAACAGAAGTCTTGGAGCGGCTCGTCCAGAAGCGATGAGTCCTTCAAGGCTTCTTTCTATGTTCAATGTAATGTGTGCAAAGTAAGGGATATCGTTAAAGATTGCCCTGTTTAAAAATCCGGGTACAAATCCTTGTACTTATTATAGTAATAAAAGACCCGCTGTACATAGTGCCGAGTTTCACCGAACGGTATTTCCTTCACCGTGTCCATGCTGCCGTCCCAACGCCCGGAATTCAACCATTTCCTCACATTGCCCGGTCCCGCATTATAAGCTGCAATAGCCGCAACTGGATTTTGTTCGAATTGCGTATGCAAGGAACTTAAATACCAAGATCCCACTTCAATGCTTACATCCGCCCGGTGGCGCAAAATGTCTTCGGTCACAGCCTCAAATCCCGCTTTCTCAACGACCCAGTTTGCCGTTTCCGGCATGAGCTGCATTAAGCCTAAAGCGCCTTTTTTCGATTCGCGGCCCGTTTCGTAATTGGATTCCGCCCTTATAATGGCCGCCACCAAATGTGGCTCCAAATCGTAATTTGTTGCGCTTGCCCGAATATCTTCCTTGTAATGAATCGGATACATCCATGACGCCAGCCAATCGGATTTCAAAAACAGCAAAGCGATAAATCCAACCACCAAAACGAGTAGAAACCGTTTTTTCAACCGGAATCGAGCCCTCTTCATCGCCGAACCCGGCTTTCCCAAAACGCGTCTACTTGCGCTTCCGTTTGATCCTGCGTGCCAGCATTGTCAATCACCCAGTTCGCCCGTTTGCGCTTCTCCTCAATGTCCATTTGCAAGGACACTCTGCGCAACGCTTCTTCCTTTGCCATACCGTTCCGGCTCATTAACCGCGTCACTTGAAGCTCTGCTGGAACATACACCACAAGAACGCCTTCATACAGCTCCTCCTGCCTCGTTTCGTACAAAAGAGGCACATCGCCGATGATAAGCGGGCTTTCGCCTTCTGAAGCGTACTTATGTATTTGTTCCCACATTCTTTTGCGGATGGCGGGATGCGTTATGCTCTCAAGCTGGGCAAGCTTGTCCTTGTCCTGAAAAACAACGCTGCCTAGAGCAGATCGGTTCAGCAATCCATCGGGCAGAAGGACGGCTTGTCCAAAGAGAGAGGCGATCGCCTCCAGCGCCGGTTCCCCGGGGAGGACGATCTCCCGCGCAACGGCATCGGCATCCACCAGCCGTGCTCCCCGCCGGACAAGCATGGCTCCAACCGTGCTTTTGCCGCTGGCGATTCCGCCGGTTAATCCAATGATCATTGCGTTCACCTCCGATTATAACAACTTCATAATACCCATCATAATCAACAATATACCTGGCAAATAAGACAACGCATGCATTCCTTTATTGGCAGCAAATCGGAGTCCAAGCCGCGTACCGCCCACCAAAAAGATAGCGCTGGCCGCCGCAATAACAAACGCCGTCAACAAAGCAGGCAACCCCAGTAATGCTGCCCCAAGCCCCGCTCCAAGCGAGTCAAGCGATAGAGCAATGCCAAGCATAACGGCTTCCGATGCGGAAATAATTCCAGATCGGTCTACGTCCGCCGCTTGAGGCGTTCGTAAAATTTGAATGACAAGGCCGAGACTTTTTAGCTCCAGCTTAATCAATTGCGCAGCTTCCGATTTTGTTGAACTTGCAGTCGCAGAGGATGAATTTGCTGGATGAGCTGAACCAGTTGTTGCCTCTACCGACCTTCTTAATTCTGCTGCCGCAGAAAACGAACTTGCTGAATGTGCTGTTGCCTCCGCCGACTTTGATAAATCCGCTTTTCCCTCTGCCGATTTTGCATAATTCCCCGCTGTTTCAGTAACTGTGCTGAGTTTGGCTTTCGAGGACTCATCTTCATCAGCATCGGCTTTGATCTTGGAAGATGAAGCCTCTTCTTCATCAAGCCCTTTGGCGCGAATCAGCTGGATTAACGCCCAGCATCCGATTGAAATCAAAATAGCAGCGCCAATCCCTTTAGCTGCCGACTCTGAAACAAAGCCGCTGAGCCAGCCTCCGGCTTGCATCGACACCCAAATAATAAAGCCTGAACAACACGCAATAATAAATACTGACAGGAAAGGAATTCGAATTTTCCTGAGACCGTAGGTTACGCCTACGCCAAAACCATCCAAGCTTACGGCAAAGGCGAGCACGACCATAGATATCAAATGTGCGATCAACCTTAAGCTCCTCCCCGCATGGCGAGAGCCTTTGTCCCCGAATTGCCATTCAATCAGCAATTAAGCAGTAGCCAATCAGCGGTCAGCATTTCATCGCTTGCCATTATGCCATCTGCATTCCAACTGTTGCGCAAGTCCAGGGGGCTTTCGCCTATCGTTCGTAACATCATCATATGCGGGGATACAGCCTAGGTGCACATTGAGTTTCTTAAGGAATCAGCATTTATAGTGATATTGGCTTTGGTTTAGCATTGATACCGGCATTCATATCGGTACCGGTATGACTACCGTTAACACAATCGTTGCTATACGTTGCTTTCTCAAGTTACTTAAGTTGCCTTTTAAGTTTCTTAAGCTGCTTAAAATAGCTAAAATACTGCTTTCCTAACTAGTAAGCTCCGCTTTCAAAGGCTGGCATTTCAAGCAAATATGCGTGCCTCGCCCGCCAACGACGTATTTGTGAATCGGCTTGCCGCAGCCGGAGCATGGCTCGTCCTTCCTGCCATAGACATTAAGCTGCTGCTGGAACATGCCCATCTCGCCTTGCCCATTCACATAGGACTTGATGGATGAGCCTCCCGCTTGCACGGCTGATTGTAGCGTATTGCGAACCGATTCATGCAGCCTTTTCCATTCTGCGCCGCTTAAGCTCTTAGGCGAGCGCTCCGGATGGATGCGCGCTTGAAACAAAGCTTCGTCCACATATATGTTGCCAAGGCCGACAATATGCTCTTGATTGAGCAGCAGCGGCTTTATTTTCGTCGACCGTTTTTCCAGACGCTCTCTGAACGCCTTCAGCGTAAAACCTTCGTCCAGCGGCTCAATGCCCAGCTTGTTCAGCGGCGGCAGCTGGAACTCCTCGCCCGGCAGAAACAGATGCATCGTGCCAAACTGTCTTACATCTTTATAGCGAAGTTCCGTCCCATCGTCAAAATGAAACAGCACATGCGTATGCAGCTCAACCGGCTCGTCGGAGCTATAAACGCCGTAACGCCCTTCCATGCGCAAATGCGACACCAATACCAAACCGTCAAGCACGATCCGCAAAAACTTGCCTCTGCGCTCCACCGTTTGAATCGTATGGCCGGCAAGCGCATCCGCGAATTGCTCCGGCTCCACCGGCCTTTGTATAATTCTAGGAAGCTTCACGGTGACGGATGAAATCCGTTTGCCCGCAACAAGCTCCACCAATGTTCGTCTAACCGTCTCTACCTCTGGCAGTTCAGGCATATCTCATCACCTCTAGCACTCATTATACCTTATTCCAAGCCCAGAGTCCCTGCAAAAGACTACTTCGCCTCATACCAATTATCGCCGTAACTAACGTCCGCTTTCAGAGGCACATCCAGCTTAAGCGCCCCGCTCATCACTTCCGGCAACAGCTTCTTCATCAGCTCCAACTCATCCGGCGGCACCTCGAACACCAATTCGTCATGCACTTGGAGCAGCATTCGGCTCTTCAGCCCGCGCTCGCGCAGCGCTTCATCCATTTGCACCATCGCCAGCTTAATAATATCGGCGGCAGTGCCTTGAATCGGCGTATTCATCGCCGTCCGCTCGGCAAAGGAGCGCAAATTGAAGTTGGAGGACTTGATCTCCGGCAAATAACGGCGGCGGTCCTGAAGCGTCGTCACATAACCGTCCCGTTTCGCCTGGGCAACGATATCATCCATATATTTGCGAACACCTTTGAACACGTTAAAATATTGCTCGATAAACTTGCCCGCTTCCGTCGGCGAAATGCCTAAGTTTTGCGACAAGCCGAAGCTGCTGATGCCGTATACGATGCCAAAGTTGACGGCTTTTGCCGACCGTCTCATATTGGAGTCAACCGCATCTGCCGCTACGCCAAACACGTCCATCGCCGTTTTTGTATGGATGTCCATATCCTCGATAAACGCTTCCTTCAACTTTTCGTCGCCTGAAATATGCGCCAGCACACGCAGCTCGATTTGAGAGTAGTCCGCCGCCAAAATGGACCAGCCCGCTTCCGATGGGACAAACCCTTTACGGATTTGCCGTCCCTCTTCCAGTCGGATCGGGATATTTTGCAAATTCGGGAACTGACTGCTGAGACGGCCCGTCGCCGCAATCGTTTGGCGGTAATACGTATGCACTTTGCCCGTTTCCTCGCGAATCTCCTTCAGCAAGCCTTCCACGTAGGTGGATTGAAGCTTGGCCAATTGCCGGAAATGAAGAATAAGCGGGATGATGTCGTGATAGGGAGCAAGCTCCTCCAGCACTTCGGCATCGGTGGAATAACCCGTTTTTGTTTTTTTCTTTGCCGGCAAACCCAGCTTCTCGAACAGGATTTCCCCAAGCTGCTTAGGCGAGTTGATGTTAAACTCCGTCCCGGCATGAGAGTAAATTTCAGCCATAATGGTGGATAGCTGGCTCTCCAAGCTTTTGCCCAGTTGCTCCAGCACTTCTCTCTCCACTTTAATGCCTTGATGCTCCATTCCGGCAAGCACGCGGGCAAGCGGCTGCTCAAGCTCAAAATACAGCTTGCTCATGCCCGATTTCTCCAACTCTTCCGTAATGACAGGCAGCAGCTTTCTGACCGCATCGGCTTTAAGCGCCAGATGGCGATGGAAAATGTCCGCTTCCGGCACTTTAAATTTGGCTCCTTTGCCGTAAACGGATTCGTCGGACGGCACGCCGCCAACGCCTTGACGATCGCTGATCGCGCTAAGCGAAAGCGCGTTGTCCGTCGGGTCTAGCAAATAAGCAGCCAGTTGAACGTCGATCGCCGCTCCGCCAAGGGCAAGCCCTTTCCACTTGAGCGCAAGCTCGGCCTTGTGCATGTCAAATCCGTATTTCGGCCTGCCTTCGTCCGCCAGCCATACTTTCAACCTATCAGCGCCGGATGACAACAACGTATCGATAGTGAGAACAAATACTTCCTCTTCTGTCGCAATCGACGCGCCAATCAAATCGGCGTGATGCGGATTTTCGCCGATTGCTTCTAAATAAAGTCCATGTTTTTCGGAAGCGTCCAATGCATTAATAAGCCGATCCAGAGCACTGCTGTCTTCACCCGAAGCAATGACCGTAACATTCAGTTCCGCAGCGGCGGCATCTGCCTCCAACTCCGAAGCTCCGCTGTCCGAGTTAAGCTGCAGCTTGTCCAAAAGCGATTTGAATTCCAGCTTGCGGAACGCTTCGCCCAGCTTTTCGCCGTCGAATCCATTGTAGCGAATTTCCTCGGCTTCCTTCTCCAGCGGCACTTCGCGGAAGATGGTGGCGAGCTTTTTGCTCATAATGGCGTCGTCCCGGTGGTTTTCTAAATTCTCTTTCAGCTTGCCTTTCAGCTTGTCCAGACTGTCCAGCACATTTTCAACCGATTCATATTCGTGCAGAAGCTTAAGCGCCGTCTTTTCTCCAACTCCCGGAACGCCGGGAATATTGTCGGATGTATCGCCCATAAGCCCTTTCAAATCGATAATTTGAAGCGGCACAAGGCCATACTTCTCTTTAATCGTCTCCGGCGTATAGTGGTCTGTCTCGCTGACGCCTTTGCGCGTAACGGCAACCGTTACCCCTTCGGATGAAAGCTGCAGCATATCCTTATCGCCTGTCACTACGATCGTTTTGACGCCTTTTTCGTCCGCTTGCTTCGTCAATGTCCCGATAATATCGTCCGCCTCGTATCCAGACAGTTCATATTGCGCAATGCCGAAGGAGGAAATAAGCTCTTTCAACACTGGGAATTGCTCCGAAAGCTCCGGCGGCGTTTTTTGTCTGCCGCCTTTATATTCGCTGTAACCCTCGTGGCGGAACGTAATTTTGCCCGCATCAAATGCTACGAGTACATGCGTCGGCTTATGCTCATCCAAAAGCTTAAGCAGCATAGTCGTAAAGCCAAAAATAGCGTTTGTATGCAAACCTGCCGAATTTGTAAGCGGCGGCATCGCAAAAAACGCCCGGTATGCGATACTGTTGCCGTCAATCAACATCCATTTATCCATAAACTTTATCCGCACCTACTTTCAAAAGCGTTAAATATCCTATACCCTATCATACCACAAAATGGGCCTTTCCCAAGCATCGCGCCGTACGCGTCGCCAAGAAAAAGCCCATTGCCATCAAGTGTTGCCCTTTGCATAATACGATCATATAAAATGGCCATTCGCAGCCTGAAATGAAGTGCTGAAATTAAAACTGAAATTAAACATTCAAATCCGGTCTGCTGCCTGTCACCAAATAAACGACGCTTTCGCCGATGTTGGTCGCGTGATCGCCGAACCGCTCCATATAGCGCCCCACAAAGCTAAGCAGCGACGCCTGCGCGATATTGCGCGGATTTTCCATCATTAGGAGCATCAGCTCGCGCTGGATTTGGCCGTACAAAGCGTCGACCTGATCGTCGTCTTTGGCCATCTTGTACGCGAGGTCCACGTTTTCGTGAACAAAAGATTGGATCGACTCGTAAGTCATCGTCCCTACAATTTCCGCCATTCTAGGCAAATCGATTAGCGGCTTGATTAGCGACTGGCCTTCGAGGCGAAGCACCACTTTTGCGATGTCGACCGCCAAATCGCCCATCCGTTCCAAGTCGCTTGCGATCCGGAATGCGGAAAGAATGCGGCGAAGGTCCTTCGCAACCGGCTGTTGAGTGGCAATCAGTTTGGAGCCAAGCTCCATAATTTTTTCTTCCATGCCGTTCAGCTTCGGATCGTCCGAGATGACGGCCCGAGCGCGCTCCACATCCACCACTTTTAACGCATCCATCGCCTCCACAAGAGCTTTTTCCACAAAGCTGCCCATATCGACAAGCAAATTGTGAAGCTGCTCCAGCCCTTGGTCGAACTCTTTCCGTATCGTCATCATCGTCTTTTCCTCCCGAGTATATAGATGTGCAAACCTGAAGCTCCAGCTTCGGATACAATCTGCAAAGATGGCCGATTAACCGAAACGTCCGCTTATATAATCTTCCGTCCTCTGATCCGTTGGATTGGAGAACAGCTTTTCCGTTTCGGAGTATTCCACCACTTCCCCGTTTAAGAAAAAGACCGTCTGATTCGAAACACGAGCCGCCTGATGCATGTTGTGCGTAACCATAACAATCGTATAACGGTCTTTCAGCTCCTGCGCCAGCTCCTCAATTTTGAGCGTCGAAATGGGATCAAGCGCAGAGGTCGCTTCGTCCATGAGCAAAATATCGGGATTGACGGCAAGCGCACGCGCAATACATAGACGCTGCTGCTGTCCGCCGGAGATGCTGAGCGCGCTGCGCTTCAGATGGTCTTTCACTTCTCCCCAAAGGGCTGCCGATTTCAAGCTGTTTTCCACGATCTCGTCAAGCTGTTTTTTGTTCGTAATGCCGTGAAGGCGTGGCCCGTACGCCACATTGTCATAGATCGACTTTGGAAACGGGTTAGGCTGCTGGAAAACCATACCGACCTTTTTGCGAAGCGTCTCGACATCAACTTCATTGGAATAAATATCGGTGCCGCCAATGGTCAGCTCGCCTTCGATTCGAGTGCCTGGGATCATATCGTTCATCCGGTTAAGCGTGCGAAGCAGCGTCGACTTGCCGCAGCCGGACGGTCCGATAAACGCAGTAATCGCTTTTTCAGGTATCGTCATGGAAACATCTTTAAGCGCATGGAACGTACCGTAAAATAGGTTTAGTTTATTTATATTAATAAGAGCTTCCATCTTAGTTCCCTCCATCGTTTGACTACACATTTTTCTGATACTTGTTGCGAAGCAAAATGGCAGACAAGTTCATGAGCAGCAGGAGCGCCAGCAAAACGATAATTCCGCTTGCCGCGAGTTCCTTGAACTCCACTTGCGGCTTGGACAGCCAGTTGTATACCTGTATCGGAATAACGGTGAAGGAATCCTTCAAACCTTCCGGAAGGAATGCGACATAGGTGAGAGCTCCGATCATAACTAGCGGAGCGGTCTCGCCGATGGCACGCGACATGGCCAAAATAACGCCCGTCAAGATGCCGGGAAGAGCCGATGGCAATACGGATCTGGATACGGTCTGCCATTTGGTAGCTCCAAGCGCAAACGATGCGTCTCTTCTCGATCTTGGCACCGCGCGGATCGCTTCCTGAGCGGAGACGATGATGATTGGCAGAACGAGCAGCGTCATGGTGAGCGCTCCGGCAATCAAGCTTTTTTCAAGCGACATGAGCCGGACGAACAGCGCAAGTCCCAAAATGCCGTATACGATAGACGGAACTCCGGCAAGCGTACTAATGTTAAGCTGGATTAGACGAGTCAACCAGCCCTTTTTGGCGTACTCCTCTAAATAGATCGCGGCGCCTACACCGAATATAAACGAGATCGGAGCCATAATGAGTAGCATATAAATCGTTCCGACAAGCGCCGACTTCATACCTGAAGCCTCTGCTTTACGGGATGGGAATTCGGTAAACAATTGCGGCTGCAAACGGGCTATCCCGTCGACTACAATATCGATAAGCAAGGCGCACAAGGCGATGACGCCGATAGAAGTGGCTAAAACGAACAACACATGCAAGATAAAGTCCATTCGCCTGCGTCCGGCAATTTGCTTTCGGTTCGCGTCTTGAAAGATGTTCATGCTAGTACTCCTCTCTGAATCGTCTCGCCACGTATTGGGCAAAAATATTAAGCAAGAACGTAATGACAAACAGCGTCATGCCAACCGCAAAAATAGATCCGTATTCAATCGAGCCGTGCGGCGTATCGCCTAAGCTGACTTGAACGATATAAGCGGTCATCGTTTGAATGCTTTCCAGCGGATTAGCCGTCAAATTCGGCGTAGAACCCGCGGCCAGCGTAACGATCATCGTCTCGCCAATTGCGCGGGAGAACGCAAGAACGGCCGATGCGACAATCCCTGAGAATGCAGCTGGAACAACGATTTTGAGCGCGACTTCGAAACGAGTAGCGCCAAGCGCATAAGCTCCGTCGCGAAGCGATCTTGGAACCGCCGACATCGCGTCTTCGCTGAGCGAGCAAACCATCGGAATAATCATGATGCCGACAACGATGCCAGCGCTTAACGCGTTGAAAATACCTGCGCTATTGAAGATAGCTTGGATGATCGGCGTTACAATACTAAGCGCAAAGTAGCCGTATACGATTGTCGGGACGCCTGCCAGCACTTCCAAAATGGGCTTTACCACTTTGCGGACCGACTTCGGCGCGTATTCCGACAAATAAATTGCGCTTGCGAGGCCAATCGGCACTGCAACTAAAATAGCAATAAATGTAATAAGTAGAGTTCCTCCTAGCAGCGGAAGGATGCCGAAGCTCTTAGGGGGAATGAGCGGCGACCATTTCGTGCCCGTGAGAAAATCGAATATCGGTATCGTTTTAAAAAATTGGTAGGTTTCGGTAGCAAGAGTGACGACGATTCCAATGGTCGTCAGGACGGAAACAATGGCGCACAAAAACAGAACGACCGGCATCACTTTGTTCATAATGCTCGTTTTGCTGTTTTTGAACGGATTGCTCCGGGGCAAAGCTTTTGCCGAGGCGTTCGTAGGCAACACTTTGTTAGGCATATGGCGGGCCTCCATTTACAATTCTTTAACATATTCGGCGAGAAAAATGTGATGTCCCGCAAGACACCACATTTGTTCTGTCGCCTAGTCTTTCGTTGTTCCTATTGAATTAAGCTTTAATTTTTGCAGCTTCTTCTGCATATTTTTCATCCGGGAGCGACACGTAGCCTACTTCGCCAGCCATCTTCCCGATGTTGTTGATATAGAAGTTAACGAATTCTTTTACTTCCGGACGCTTCAGCTCATTGTTGCTCACATAGATGTAAAGCGGACGGGAAAGCGGTGCGTAAGAACCGTCTTTGATCGTGTCATAAGTTGGAGAAATCGGGCCTTTACCGCCATCGATTGGAACCAATTTCAGCTTATCTTGGTTCTCTTCGAAATAAGCGAAACCGAAGTAGCCGATGCCGTATTTGCTGCCGGATACGCCGACAACAAGCGAGTTGTCGTCTTCACTGAACGAGATGATACCGTCGTTGCGGATGCCTTCTTTATGAAGGATCGCTTCGTTGAAATAATCGTACGTGCCGGAGTCGGCGCCTGGCGAGAACAGAACGATTGGTTCATTCGGGAAACCTTCGCGAACTTCGTTCCACGTTTTTACCGTGCTGCCCGTTTTGAAAATTTTGTTCAGCTCGTCTACCGTCAGGTGGTCGATAAAGTCATTGTCTTTGCTGACAACAACGGACAGGCCGTCATAAGCTACCGAAAGTTCTGTAAACTCGATGCCTTTTTCTTTGCAAGCTGCCGCTTCTTCGTCCTTGATCGGGCGGGAAGCGTCCGCGATTGCAATTTCGCCTGCGCAAAACTGTTTGAAGCCGCCGCCTGTGCCGGATACGCCTACAGGTACGCGAACGTCTGGATGCTCAGCGTTAAACTCTTCAGCCGCAGCTTCCGTAAGAGGAAATACAGTGCTGGAACCGTCGATTTTAACTTCGCCGGAAAGCTTGGCTGTTTCTGAAGAAGGCGATGATGTAGGTGAAGTGCTTGCTCCTCCTGTTTTTGTCTCACCATTGCCGCCGTTGCCACAAGCTGCTGTAAATACCAGCATTGCCGCCATAGCTAATGTAAGAATCCCCTTAACACCCTTGCTCTTTACCAACTCTACCACTCCTTAGTTGAATATCTGCTCTCGTATTCCTTACGTTTTCTATACTAATGTCCGATTGTTAATCCCGTATTCCCGTTTTGTAAACTCCATGTTAAAAAAATAGGAATGTTTTGCTCTATCGTTTACAAATAGGATTGACGCAAGTTTTGCATCTCTTCCGTGACACGGATCGCTGTCCGATAAGCTTGCTCCGACAAGCGGTCAACTAGCTCAGCGCTGCTTCTGTTAGCCGCTGCGGCGGTGAACAGGCGGTTAAAGACGCCCTCTGCTTCCAGCACATCGGCCTCCCCTGACTTTGCCGCTGACCTGCCAGTGACCGCAAGCTCCGACGTTTCCACGACCGCTTGGACAATGGATTCTGTAATTGCGGAAATTTTAGCAGCCGACAGCCTCGTCTGGGCAGCCATGTTCATCACTTCGGAAGCGACGACGGCAAAGCCCTTCCCGTATTCCCCGGCTCTTGCCGCTTCAATCGACGCATTGATTGCGAGTAGATTGCTTTGCTCCGCCAATTCTTTGATAAGCTTCGATACGGTTTCAATCGATCCCGCCTCCCTCCGAAGCTCTTGCATGCGCTCATCTTGAGCCGTTGAAACTTCGGCCATGGACCGGAACGCTTTTTTTACACTTTCAAGTTCCCGTTTGCCCTCTACCGTCAGGTCTACCATCTCTATTGACAAAGCCTCGCCTCGCCCAGCCGATTCTGCGGTTTGCTCAGCCGTGCGCTCAATTTCACGAAGCCGCTCCTCTGCCGACAAAATGGTTCCCTTCTGCTGCTTCACCGCATCCTCTTGCAGCTTGCGGGAAAGCTTCAGTAAGTCCGACACCGTCATAATTCCGCATAGGTTACCGTCGTCGGTGACGAGTACGCAATCGTACAGCGTGTCATCCTCGCGGGACAAAGCCATATCGATCAAATGCCGCGGTTCCGCCTCAGTGTCCACCTTAAGCGTTGCTGTCCCCGTCAGCAATAAGCCGATTGGCTTGTCATAATAAAGCTCCGCGCTGAAGCGTCCTCTGAGCTTCGAATAAAAACGTGCGCGCATCAAAATGCCAATCGGCAGCATGCCGCTGTCGCAAACGACCGCACATTCGCTCGTTTTGTCTTCATCGAATACGTTCAACATGTCCCGGCATGTAAGAGTATCGCGGACGACTGGCGCTTTACGTATGTATAATGATAGCGGAGAACCGTTCGGCGCTGTTCCCTCTGATTGTATAGACGGTATAGTCTGTATTGATTGGGCAGCTTGTGCAGGTTGGGCAGACTGCGTGGAATTTGTGGATTTGGCCGGTTTATCAGATGGAACGGAACGAGTAGTTAATGTAGATGAAATAGTTTGCGAAATATGAGTAGCTTGATCAGCTTGATTAAATCGAGTTGATTTAATGGATTTACCGGATTGAGTCGACTCGGAAGACTGCTTTTCATCTTGTTTGATTAACGTTGCAGGCAAATTTACACTTCCTTTCGTAGAGCTTGTCCATCGCTATGTCTACTATAGAAAGAAAGCATCATCTCTATTTAATGGAATTGTTTTCGCCGTGTTAAATGTCGAATAATTTCGAACTGTCTGGAAGATATCGATTCGCGAGGCAGTATGATAAACTAGTAGTCGAGGAATTGAACAAAACGGAGGAACTTACATGAACAGCAAACAAACCGTTATGGAAACGATAGATCAGCATGCGGAAACGTTCCGTGCCATTTCGCTCGCTATAGGCAACAAGCCGGAGCTGGGGCATGAGGAAGTATTCGCTTCCGGGCTGCTAAGCGCGGAGCTGGAGAAGCAAGGTTTTCAAGTAGAGCACGGTGTGCTCGGCATTCCAACCTCATTTATAGGAGTATATAAATCAAGCAAGCCGGGTCCGGTTATCGCATTCCTTTGCGAGTATGACGCTCTTCCGGAAATCGGCCACGCTTGCGGCCACCATCTGATCTGCTCCATGAGCATGGCGGCGGCAGTGGGGCTCAAATCGGTCATCGATGAGCTTGGCGGCACGATCCGCGTTTACGGCACTCCTGCCGAAGAAACAAAAGGAGCCAAAGTGCCGATGGCGGAAGCCGGACTGTTCGATGATTGCGACATCGCTCTCATGGCCCATCCTTACCATACATTCGAGCGTTCCGGCCAGTCGCTTGCGCTGGATGCGATCCAATTCGAATATACGGGAGCGGCGGCTCATGCGGCTGCCAGCCCGCACGAAGGCATTAACGCGCTAGACGCCGTTATTTCCTTGTTCAACAATATAAACGCGCTGCGTCAACAAACCAAAAGCGATGCCCGTATTCACGGCATTATCGATAATGGCGGCCAAGCGCCAAACATTATTCCGGATTATGCGTCCGCCAAGTTCTATGTTCGCTCAGCATCACGCGCGTATACAAACGAACTGACTCAGAAAGTGCTCCGCATCGCAGAAGCATCGGCACTGGCAACGGGCTGCACGCTGAAAGTGAACAACTACGAGTTTTCGTATGATGAGCTGATTACGAACGAAACGTTGTCGAGCCAATTCAACGCCAACCTGTTTGAAGCGGGCGTAAAACCGGAGGAAATTGAATCCGGCAAAGACAACGGCTCGCTCGATCTCGGCAATGTGTCGGTTCGTTGTCCGGCCATTCATCCCTACGTCAAAATTGTAGAAGAGCGCTATATGCTCCATACCATTCCGTTCCGGGATGCCGCTATGACGGAGAAAGCGCTTGACCGAATGATTTTTGGCGCCAAAATATTGGCGGCTACCGCTTACGACGTTGCGGCGGACGGGGAACTGCTCGCCAAAATTCGCGAAGAATTTAAAGCGCAAGCTCAATCTTTATCTTAAAGACGGCAATCCTAATCAACATTCGAGGAACGTGATGACCATTTATAACCAGGACCAATGCCATCTCATCACCCAAATTTGCTTGCTGGCGGGCAAAATTATATTGCAAAACGGCGGCGAAACATACCGCGTCGAAGATACGATGGTACGGATTGCCGCCGCATATGGGATTGAAAGCGCACAAAGCTTCGTGACGCCGACCGGACTTATTTTCGCAATCGACGGCTCTACTCAAATGACGAAGCTCGTACGAATTTCGGAACGCAACACCAATTTGCTGAAAGTGACGCTAGTCAACGACGTGTCCAGAAAAATCAGCAACGGCGATTTGCCCCCCGAAGAAGCGTACAAGCTACTTCAAAATATCGACCAGAAGCCACATGCTTACCATGACGGCTACAAAGTGCTTGCGGCTGCTGTTGCCTGCGGCTGCTTCCTTATTATGTTTCAAGGAAGCTGGTCCGACTTTTTGCCGGCGGCCGTCATTGGCGGACTTGGGTTTTTATTTTTTCTTATTTTGCATCATTACGTGCCGATTAAATTTTTTGCCGAATTTGTAACCGCCATTTTTATCGGCGCTACCGCTTCTCTAGTCGTCCACTTCGGATGGGGAACCAATCTCGACAAAATTATTATCGGATCGGTGATGCCTCTAGTTCCGGGCTTGCATATTACAAATGCCGTAAGGGATCTCATGGCGGGACATCTTGTTTCCGGATTGTCCAAAGGTGCGGAAGCCTTCTTAACCGCCTTCGCCATCGGAGCCGGTATTGCGACCGTTCTTTCCTTTTATTAGAATTTGCGTAGGGGAGCATCCTAGGTTATGTACAACATTATCGATCAGCTCATTACGAGCTTTATCTCTTCCGCCTTATTCGGCTTTTTCTTTAATGTTCCCAAAAAGCTTCTGCTGCAATGCGGATTTGTCGGTATGGCAGGCTGGATCGCCTACGTCGTTGGCATCGAGCTGAAATTGGATGTAATCCCTGCCACTTTGATCGCGGCTTTTCTCATAACGGTTATTAGCCAATGGTTCGCAAAGCTGCACAAAACGCCGATTATCGTCTTTAACGTATCCGGCATTATTCCGCTCGTACCCGGCGGCATGGCATACGACGCGATGAGGCATGTTGTGGAGAACGAATACGATACTGCCGTACAGCTTGCGGTAAAAGCGTTTATGATATCCGGAGCTATTGCAATTGGTCTTGTGTTTTCGGAAGTGATCAATCAAATCATTCGCAGATCCATAAGATGAGGAGGCTTTGGTCTCATGGAAGCAGTCAACGAGAAGGTCGTTTACGAAAATCCGCTCCTGTCCATCCGTATCTTCCGAACCCAGCGGCCCCTCGGAGGCTTCACGAACTGGCATTACCACAAACAACTGGAGCTGCTCCTTGTCCTTGATGGCCGGCTTGACGTTTATTTGGAAGACGAAAGCTTCTTTATGGAAGCCGGCGATCTTCTTCTAATCGGAGATTCAGAGCTGCACCGCGACCGAAGCAGCGGCCACTTGGACTATATCGTTTTGCAATTTGACCTGGACCCGTTTTTCGATCAAAGCTCCATTCCTTACATGCGCTACTTTTCGGAAACGAGACTGCCGCTTAGCAAAACCAACTACATCTATACCGAAAATGAAGCCGTCAAAGCCCGGACGACGGAATGTATTCATACAATATTGGATGAAGCTTCCCGCAAGGAGACAGGCTACGAGCTGGCCGTCAGCATTTTGATCAAACAAATTTTGCTTCATTTGCTTAGAGGGGACACTCGCAACATGCTCAAGGAGCAGGACAACTTTGATCAAATACGGCTCAAGCCTGTCCTGGATTATGTGGAAAATCATTTGGCCGATCGGATTCAAGTTGAGGAAGTTTGCAAAATCGCCAATATGAGCTACTATTACTTCGTTAAATTTTTCAAAAAAACGATTGGCCTTTCGTTCACGGAATACGTCAATTACCGCAAAGTAAAGTGGGCCGAGCGACTGCTTTTGACTAAGGATTTAAGCATCTCCGAGGTCGGGGAGCGGATCGGCATGCCGAACATGGCTCATTTTTATAAAATGTTCAAAAAATACAATGATTGCTCGCCTAAGCAATTTCAGCGTAAAATGCTGGCTTGGCAAAAGCCATAATCCGCCCGCCGGATGAAAAAAAGCTCGCAGTCCTAAACTTTAGGACTTGCGAGCTTTTTTGGCCTAACCAGCTTATAGCCTACGCCTCTAATGGATTCGATTTGGACGGATTGCTGGCCTAGCTCCAGCTTCTTGCGCAGCGAGCTGACGTGAACGTCAACGGTGCGCTGACCGCCGATATAATCAAATCCCCAAACGACGTTCATCAGATCGTCGCGTGTAATGACCATGCCTGGGCGCTGCACCAAATAAAGCAGCACTTCGAACTCCTTCGGACGAAGCGGAATCGGTTCCCCGCCTACCACCACTTCGTATTTCTCTGGGTAGATGGACAATTCTCCTACCGCAATCACTTTTTCGTTCGAAACGACCGGCTGAATATCCTCCAGCTGAGTCCGTCTAAGAACGGCGGATACGCGGGCAAGCAGCTCCGCAACGCCAAACGGTTTTGTAATATAGTCGTCCGCTCCATGCTTCAGCCCTTGAACGACTTCTTCCTCCGCATTACGTGCGGTCAAAATAATGACCGGCGTACGAACCCCATTTTGCCGCAGTCGGTTCAGCACTTCAAAGCCGTTCAGCCCCGGCAGCATAATATCCAATATAATAAGGTCGAAGCTCCGCTGCAACGCCGCCTGCAATCCGTCGCCGCCATGGTCGATTACGGTCGTTTCGTACCCCTCTTGCGTCAAATTGTACGACAGAAGCCTCGCCAGCGTCGGTTCGTCTTCGATAACCAGCACTTTATAAGACATAATGACCTCCAGCCTTCAGGATGCCGTGCATCCCTGTATGTGATTCTTATCAAATGTCAACTCTAGTTTAACACGCTTTTGCGAAGAATAGGTAAACCAATTTTATACCGCTCGCCGGAATTATTGCAAAATAGGCAGCTCTATCGTAAAAGTCGTTCCGACTCCTACCGTGCTGTTTACCGACAACGTCCCTTTATGCAGCTCCACCAAATGTTTCACAATTGACAAACCAAGCCCCGTCCCGCCTGAGCTTCGCGAACGCGCCTTGTCCACCCGGTAAAACCTTTCGAAGATGCGCGGCAAATCTTTTTTCGGAATGCCGATCCCGGTATCGCTAATTGTAATTCGGATATGATCCTGATCGGATGCGTGAATCGCTACCGTCACCCTGCCGCCTTCCGGCGTATAGTTGATGCCGTTCGAAAGCAAGTTGACCACAATTTGCCGCAGCCTGTCCTCGTCCGCCTCTACGTACAGACCGGACTCCGTTTGCCGGATAAGCTGGATCCCCCTCCGCTGCGCTTCCGACTCCAGCAGAGTAAACGTTTTGGCCATAAATCCTTCCAGCTCAACAGGTGAAAAATAAAGGGGCACACGGCGCGATTCGATTTTGGACAGCTCCAAAATATCGCCGATCAACCGGTTTAGCCGCTCGCTTTCGTCAAAAATAATTTGCAGAAACGATCTTGTCGTCTCCTCGTCTTTGACGGCTCCACCAAGCAGAGTCTCCGCAAACCCTTTAACGGCTGCGATGGGAGTTTTCAGCTCATGCGAAACGTTCGCAACAAACTCGCTTCTCATCCGCTCCAGCCTCCGAATGGCAGATACGTCTTGAAGGACGAGCAGCACTCCGCCAAACTCGCCCGGACCGCTTTGGCTAATGGGAACTAAATTAAGCTCCAGCAGACGCTCCTCCGGAAAATAAAACGTAATCTCTTCCCGCAAATGTTTTCTCGTGTCGAGAGCCTCCTGAATAATTTGCGCCAGCTCATATTGCTGCTTGGCCTCGGCAAAATGCCTCCCGACAAGCTCTTTCGCCGAAAAACCAAGCACCTCCTCGGCGCGGCGGTTCATGAGCAAAATTTGCCCTTTTGCGTCAATCATGACGACTCCGTTAATCATGTTGGCGAGGACGCTTTCGAGCTGGCTTTCATTTTGTTTGATGCGAGTCATTTGCACCTGCAAGCTGTCGGCCATCGCATTGATCGCTGTGCCGAGCTCGCCAATTTCGTCCTGCTTGCGCACTTTTACCCGTGCCGTATAATCCATATTTTTAATCCGTTTTGCGACTTTCGTAATTTGTTCAAGCGGGCGAGTAAGCCCAAGCGCAATACGGTAGCTGATCATCGCCGCAATAACAAATAAGATGAGCAAGCCGATAATAAGCACCATCGTCAGCTTGCCTATGCTCTGATCCACTTCAACTAAGCTCATCGCCAGCCGAATCACATAGGGATCGCTGCCCGGAATGACTTTGACGGGAATAGCGACATAAATCATACTTTGATCCATCGTTTCGCTCGCCCTAACGGCCCGGCCGACTCCTTTGTCGAACGCATCCTGCACTTCGGCCCTCGTCAAATGGTTGTCCATTTCGTGCGCGTCGTAATCGGAGTCGCCAATAACCACGCCGTCACTGCGAATAAACGTAACGCGGGCGGCCGTAAACGTCTTTAGCTCCTTAGCTTCCTTCGTATAAAACGGGATCAGCTCTTCGAGTTCCCCGGAACGCCAGTCCAATTTGGCCGCCATAAACTGCATCTGGCTCACCATATTGTCTTCCAGCAGACTAATATGATTTTCTTTAAACGTCTGAATCATAAAGAGGCCGGCGGCCGTCACCGAACCGGCTATCATCACGATCAATATAAATGTAAGTCTTGCGCGAAAACTGTTCAACTCGCTCACTCCTTTATCGCTGCCAGGCATTCGGCCGTTGTCTAAATGCTCTCCGTTTATGCTACATGGGAGCTGCCGCTTGCGCTAGTCTTTCCTTTGTAAAGTTTTTGTAAAACATAATGGTGAACCGTAGCAAGCGGCTGCTGGATCAAAATCGAGAGAACGACGGGCACAGCAGCCAGCGGACTGAAATAACCAAGCGCCAGCACGATGCCAAGTGATATATTTCTCATCCCTGTTGCGTAAGAAACGGTTATTTGAATCTCCCGGTTTCTAAGCGCCGCTGTAGCGGCAAATCCGAGCGCATAACAAAAACCTACAAGAATAACGACGACAGGCACAAGGATCGCCATATCCTGTTTCAGCTCGTCCAGATGCGGGGCAATCGCCGCCGCGTTAAGCGACACCACTCCGACAAAACAAAGCTTTGAAATTGGAGCCGCTACCGGCTTCACACGTTCTTGCAGCGTCCCCCGCGACCATTCGTTAAGCGCCACTCCAATTACGGTGGGGATGACGATAAGCAGCGTCATATCCAGCATAAGAGGCCCCGCCTCCACTTGCACGGCAGCATCAAAAAAGAGATGGATAGAGGCCGGCACGACTAGCGGACTAAGCAGCGAATCCAGCACAACAAGCGCCAGCATAAGCGGAACGCTTCCTCCAGACATGCTAACCCACAAAACGGTAGACACACCTAATGGGATAATTGTAAACAGAACAAGGCCAATGACATAAGGAGAATCCGCGCCAAAAAAGGCCGTTCCAAGCCCATAAGCGACAAGCGGAGAAAGAAGATGAGCAGCGCCTAGCGTGAGCAGCATAATGCCAGGCCGTTTCATGACCGTATTGATTTGCTTCATTCCGCAGCCAATGGCCATCGTTAGCGTCACAAAGGCGAACAAATACGGCACGGCACCCACCATCGGCTGCAAAACCGAAGCAAACAGAAAGCCGAGCACAAGCGAACTCGGAATAATAAGAAACATCCATTTTTCAAAATGCCGATTAAAAGCAAGCCCTAACTCCCGCATCCCGTACCCCTCATTTATGCACTCTGCATGATATAGTCTGAAAGATGAATACGCCTTATAATAGCATAGACAGCGTGTCGGTAGAACCATTCATAATAAAGGGACAGGAGTGAACGATAAGAAGATGAAAAACAGCCGATTTACAAACGGTATTATTGCGATGCAATACGTGTCCCGCTGGAAAGAATATTCGCCGCGATACAAGGACAATGCCGCAAGCCATAGCTTCCGGTGCGCCTCCATTGCGATTCTTGCCGGCATCGTCGAAGAAAGCATGTTTGGGCGCAAGCTGGATAAGCTCTCCCTTGTGGCAAGAGCGCTGCTGCACGATATGAACGAAACGGTTACCGGCTCCATCAAATATATAACGAAAAAAGACAAGCATGTAGAAGGCCATATTCAAAAGCTGGAAGTCGAAGTCAGCAAA
This sequence comes from Paenibacillus sp. GCM10027627, assembly GCF_042675505.1. Taxonomy (NCBI): domain Bacteria; kingdom Bacillati; phylum Bacillota; class Bacilli; order Caryophanales; family Paenibacillaceae; genus Paenibacillus; species Paenibacillus sp. GCM10027627. The sequence continues at coordinate 70,568 of NZ_JBHTHB010000001.1, read as the reverse complement.
GAAATCGTGTCCCATCTGTCCCGGTCGCTTCAGCCTCGCTTCTACGATTTTATCGTCAATGCCGAAGACGATACTTATACCGGACAGCTTGTTCGGGGAATCGACTCCTTTGACGCCATGTTGTTTTGCAAGCGGGAGTATGATCTGGATTCCAGCCCTATCTTTAAAGCGATCTACGACGAGCTGCGTTCCGAGCTTTCCGTCTCCCCGTGCTCTTCCATCGTTTGGCTGCTGGAACAAGCGGAGTCGGACGAAGGCATCCGCCAATTTCTCCATCACATACTGAATTTGGATTTGATCGAGCGCTGGGGCGGCAATTTCAACCTTGTTCCCGACAACGACGCCACACATTCCTTCCGGGTAGCTGCGATGTCCCTCTTCAACGGCCTGCTTGAAACGGAACGGTTCGGCCGGAGCGGTATCGACCTATACCGACTGCTTGGCAAGTCGCTCTTGCATGATGTTGTAGAAGGAGTAAGCGGAGACGTCGCTTCGCCCATCAAAAAGTTTTCCCCCGCCATTCGCCAGGCGTTCGAGCAATATGAAAGCGAAGTTGCTAAAGGAATGGTGTTGATGCTTCCTGAATTTTTCCATGAGGAGCTAACCGATTTCCTAGTCCATTCCAAAAACGATACCTATGAAGGACAATTGGTTGACATTGCCGACAAAATTGACGCTTTGATCAAAAGCAATTTGGAAATGCGCAACAACCCTCATTATGGGGACAAATATTACAAACAGCTTGTTCATATTCAGCATCATTACGAAAATCCTTGCGTCATCTTTTTCCTCGCCTACATTTTGCACGATCTCACCTACGACCACTTTGTCCGATAAAAGCTGCACTGACGATAAAAAGGCTGCCCCACAGCAACGATGCCGTGGGGCAGCCTTATTCCTATAAGTGCCAATTACAGTGTTGCGCTCCAGCCAAACGGATAAGCAGGAGAAATTTCTAGAGGCAGCGTGCCGGTCGGCTTCAAATCGCCAAGCAGTACTTTCGCAGCTGCCGACAAAGCGAGCGGTCTGCACTCGTAAGCGGCCAAATATGCGTTTACTTCAGGATACAGCAACAGATCGAGCGGATTGCGGACCGATACTGCAACCACGCGGTCGCCTGCCAGCTTCACCGCTTCGCGGGCAACCTCTTTTTCGATTGGATGTTTGGAAGCATCATAAGTGACGACTACGATTTGCTGGAATTGATCTAGTCCTGCAAGCACATTGTCGCTGCTCATCTTGCGCTCTACGATATTTGCGCCATATTGGGTCAAATAATCGCCAAGCGTGCCGTCGCCGGACAACATTTCGTCCGCTACCGATACCGGAACGATATCCGGCCAAAGGACAAGCGTTTTCGCTTCGCGCTTAAGCGGCAAGGAAGCTCCTTCGTTTTTAACCAGCGTAACGGAAGCTTCGCTCCACTTGCGGGCAACTGCCTTGTTGTCGGTTGTGCCGATCGCGTCTTTTACCTGATCCCAAGGCTGAATCGGCTCATCGAGCTGAAGCTTTTCCTTCAGGCGCATAACTCGGCCCAAAGCTTCATCAATGCGCGCTTCCGACAGTTCGCCGTTCTCCACAGCAGCTGCTACCGCTTCAAGCGCGGCTAGTTGCTTTTCATACCTGTGGCTGACGAGCACCATGTCCGCTCCCGCTTTTAGAGCTTTTATCGATCCTTGCTCCGGACCGTAAAACTCGTCAATCGCGCTCATCTCCAGGCAATCCGTCACCACAACGCCGTCATAACCCAACTCGTTGCGAAGCAGGCCTGTCAGCACGTTTTCGGATAACGTCGAAGGTACGCCGCTCGGCTCGATAGCCGGCAAGCATACATGAGCCGTCATAATGCAATCCGTACCCGCCTCAATTGCGGCGCGGAACGGAAGCAGCTCGATCGCGTCAAGACGCTCGCGGCTGTGCGGCAGCACAGGAAGCGCGTGATGGGAGTCGACGGACGTATCGCCGTGTCCCGGGAAATGTTTGACCGTCGCCGCAACGCGGGCGGATTGGAATCCTTCAACCGCCGCAGCGCCCATTTCGGAAACAACGTCGGAACGGTCGCTATAGGATCTGACGTTAATGACCGGATTGTCCGGATTGTTGTTTACATCGATACAAGGCGCGTAGTTCATCGTAATGCCGAGCAGTCGCAGCTCTTCGCCGCAAATGCGGGCCGTCTCCCTTGCCCCTTCTACCGTACCCGCAGCGCCAAGCGCCATATTGCCCGGCATAAGCGTAACGCCGTCAACAATCCTTGCAACCATGCCGCCCTCTTGGTCGATCGCCACAAACATTGGCGGTCTTCCAGCTTCCTTCGTCAGCGCCTGAAGCTCGCTCGACAAACCGTGAATTTGCTCCGCGTCCTTTACGTTGCGAGTAAAATAAATAGTGCCGCCAATGCCGTACGTCTTGATCAACTCTTTGAAGTTTTGCGGCGGCTCATAGCCGCTAAAGCCAAATACAAACAATTGTCCAATCTTCTCTTTAAGCGTCCAGCTTTTCCAATTAACGTTTGAAGCCATGTTCAAGTAATCCTCCCACATTGTGTAATCCGCTTAATTTTTTCCTTCTAGAGCATCGTCGGTTCCGGTTCCCGCCTCTTTCATCGGCAATTGGTGCTTGCTGCGATAATCGGTAGGGTTGTCACCCGTATATTTCATAAACACTTTCGTGAAATATCTGCGCTCCGCGTAACCCACTTCCTTGGCGATTTGGGCAACGCTTTTTTGAGATTCCGCCAGCATGCTCTTAGCCCGCTCCATCCGTTGTCTCGTTACATATTCAATGAACGTTTCACCGTACGTTTGTTTAAATAAAAGACTAAAATAGGATGTGCTGAGCCCGACATGAGTAGCTGCTTCTTCTACGCTTAAATCGCGATAAAGGTTGCGGTCGAGAAACGATTTTGCCTCCGCCATCGAGTTTTCGGACTGCTTCTTTTTGTCCATTGATCTTTCGGAAACGGCATTGGTCACTTGGCGGATAAAAGCAAGCAAATCTTTAATGCCAAAGCGACGGTCCAGTCTCCGCCAAAGAAGCTCCTCCTGCTCGCGCGAGAACACCGACATTTCTTTCATTTCCCGCATCAGATGAAGCACGAAAAAATGAAGAAGAGGTTTTACTTTGGAACCGCTTTGCTCGTTCAGCAGCTGAAGCTGCTTCGATATATTTTCTACCTCGTAGTCGACCGCCACGGTATCTCCCCGTTTTACCGCGCTGATCATTTTTTCAGCTGTCACCCAAAACGCTTGATCCGCGCTTGTTGACTTTTGCTGATCCGAGGGATAGAACGTAATTTGGTCGTGGACGGGAGTAAGCTGCATTCCCATTTGCACAAGCTTGAAAGCGTCCGACAGTTCGCCCACCCCCGCATATTGCCTATAGATGCCGGCATTCAGCGAAAGCTTGACATGATTGCGAACGGCCGTGAGCAGCATTTCCGCCCAGCTTTGGATCATATCCCCGTTAAAAGCGGCTTGTTTGTCCGTTTCAATCAAAACGCACCATTCGCCGTCTCGGGTTTGAATGACCGCATGATGCAAGCCGTTGTTTTGCAGCTTCTCGCGGAGAACGTTGCAAACCGCAAAATTCCACAGTTTGCGCTCTTTGTCCGACCAGTCCCTCCAGTCCTTCGTTTTCTCGGAGCTAACGTCGAGATCGAGCACAATCATTACAAATTGCTTCAGCCTAAGCTGCTGCTCGTCTCCTGAAAACAGCCAGTGGCTGCCCGCTAAATCCGTATAGTCCATAATAATATCATACAATATTTTCTCGCTGGCTAGATCAATCATTTTTCCTAGCTTTTGCTGTTCCTCAAAAAGCTGCTTTTGCTTGTTCCGCTGAGTGGACATTATGCGGGCAATGACGCCGGTCAGCTCATCGTACGGAATCGGCTTCAGCACATAATCGTTGACTCCGTATTGGATCGCAGCCCGGGTATAAGTAAAGTCCTGATAACCGGACAGCATGATGATATCGCAAGGAATCTCTCTTTCCCGAATTTGCCTGACAAGCTCAAGTCCGTCCATGACGGGCATCCGAATGTCGCATAGCAGCAAGTTTATTGAATCCTGCTCCATCAGCTCAAGCGCCTCAACGCCGTTTTTGGCAACGCCTGCAACGGTTAAGCCCAGCATTTCCCACGGAATCACTTTTTCCAAGTTTCTTGTGATATGCGCCTCGTCGTCCACCAGCAGCACTCTGCCTATCATAGCCCTTCACCTCTGCTTTTCGGTATTACGCATCTAATGGATGTTCCATAATTTTCTGAACTGCAAATCATCATGCCAAAGCCCGGACCATAATGAATGCGCAGACGGTCGGCCACATTGCGAATGCCAAGCCCTCTCCGCTCGCCCATCTGGGCTTCGTCATGTTTTTTTCTAGAGGGACTGTAGCCTTCCGCCAGCTTGTGAAGAACGTCGCGGCTCATTCCGATTCCGTTGTCGCTCACCATAATGACCAGTTGATGAGGCTCAACCGTCACTTCTATTTTAATGATTCCTTGTCCGTCGTCAAAGCCGTCAAACCCGTGTTGAATGCTGTTTTCGACAAGCGGCTGAAGCGTAAGTTTCAAAATCGTATAATCAAATGCTTCTTCCGGAACGATCAGCTCATAGGTAAACAGCTCTTCGAATCTGTACTTTTGGATTTCCAAATAGCTTCTGACATGCTCCACTTCCTGCATGATGCTGATTTCCTCGGAATGATGCATGCTTGTGCGAAGCAAATTGCTAAGCCTTCTCACCATCAGCATAATTTTGGCGCCTTCGTTTTGCGCGGCGAGCGCATTGATCGACTCCAGCGTGTTGAAGAGAAAATGCGGTTTGATCTGAGCTTGCATAAGCATCATTTCCGCATGCTGCTTGCGCTCCTGCTCCGTCCGCACCTCGCTGAGCAAATCGCCGATCCGCTCCACCATGCTGTTGAAGCTGTTGGCTAGCAGCACCGTCTCGTCTTTGCCTTGGGCCGTCACCCGAATATCGAGCAGCCCCTGCTCCACCAGTCTCATTTTGCGGACGACCTTAATGATAGATTTCGCTACACGGTTCACAAAAAAGACATTGAACAAAACGGCAGAAATGAGTCCAATTACCGTAATCATGCCTATCCACTGGACAAATCGAATGTTTTCGTTCGTCAAAGAGTTCCAAGATTGAACCGACAGCAAAATCCAGCCGTTGCGGTCGAGCTGGTAAGAGGAGACGAGGCTGTCTACTCCGTCAAAGTCCATTCTTGCGCTTTCATAATCTTTGGTCAGCTGCGGCATCGAATTCGTGTACAGATCGATGCTGTTTCCGTCATAGCGCTTGTTGCTGTCCAGCATGACCAGCCCTTCGCTATTCAATATAAAATAGCGCGCTCCCTGTGATTCCGATTCCGGGTTTTGGAACGCTTTCAGCATGCTGATAACTTCTTCCGTCTTAAATTGGGTAACCATAATGCCCAAATCGTTAAAGGACTCCAGCTCCTTCACGACCCTCATCATCGTAAAAAGAGGCGGTTCCACGCCCGTTAAATCCCGCTGCTCATGCGGACCTATCCAAAGCGGCCTGCCTCCGAGCTTGATCACTTCGTCGTACAGCGATTGCCGCTGCAAATCGGCAAACGAGATCGGACGAAACGTCGTCGGATCGTTCCGGTTGGAACGGAACATCGTCCCGTCCCTAGCATAAAGAACGACAAAGCTGACAGCCGGATGTTGAAACAAAATCCGGCTCATCTCTTTTTCCGCTTGGTTAATTTGAATCAATGTAATGGGATCGTCAAACGGCAATTCGCTCTTCCGCAACGTATCTTGCACTTCGGAGCTAATTACGTTCCCATTGGAGAGCTGGTCCAGCTCTCGAAAAAAATAGGATATATTTCCGCCAATCGCTTTCAGCGTAATTTCCGTCTGCTCGCTATATTTTTTTTCCAAAAGCGTTTCGGAATTTACAAAAGAGAAGATGCCAAGACCGATCATCGGAATGATGATGAGCGATATAAAGGCAAGCATCAGCTTGGGCCGTAAATTCATTAAGCTTTGCCTCCTAATTGCTGTCCTGCGCCGAAGTAGACCCCAGTCCCGCCGATTTGACTCCCGCGGAATTCGCTTTGTCTTGGGCCGCTTGTATTTTCTTCGCCACCTTCTCCGGCGTGCTCAGATTGCCGATTAGCTCCTGCAAGCCCACTCCTATTTCACCTGTTACGGAAGGCTGGACGATGGCGTCGAAGGCTGGCCATGAGCTGGACGCTTGCGCCATTACCGTCAGCACTTCGGTCATAAGCGGGTCGATGTCCGACAAGTCGGATAGTTTCATGGAAGGGAGAAGCTTGTCCTCAATAAGCGACCGCTTCTGAACCTCTTCGTTAAAGAAGTTGGAAATGAACTCCTTGACCACTACCACTTGTTCATCGGTCAAATTGGAGGAGAAGCCGATACCGTTTGAGTAGGATGCGTTAATCGAACGCTGGTCGCCTTTGCCCCCCGGAATGGAAGGAAACGCAAAAAAGCCGATTTGACCTTTAAGACCGCCTGCGTCCATGCTCGTAAAATGGTTGGCGTCCCAAGTGCCCGTATAGACCATCGCCGCTTGCCCTCTTAGAAGCTGCAAGCTATGGGCGGAATCCTCAAGGCCAAGCGCGCCTCTTGTAAAATAATCCTTGCTGACGATCTCGGAATAGGCTTTGAATCCTTGGACAAATTCCGCATCCGTCCATTTGGTCTCGCCCGTGACAAGTTTGTTGAACGCATCGATGCCAACGTATCTCTCCATGATGGTATTCCACATCATGCCTGTCACCCAAGCGTCTTTGGCCGCAAGACCAAACGGCACATAGCCCGCCTCTTTAATCCTTTGCGCCGTCGCCATCAGCTCTTCCCAAGTCGTCGGAATGGACAGCCCCAAATCTTTGAAAATTCGTTTATTGTAAAAGACGCCTTCGCTGTATCCTCCATAAGGAATACCGTACACTTTGCCGTCAATCGTAAATTCAGCTAGGCTTATAAACTTGTCGGACAAACCAAGCTCCTTCAAAATTGGCGTTAAATCGAGCATGCGGTTTGCTTTGACATAAAGCTTCAAATCCGCTCCGCCAAACACTTCAAAAATGTCCGGTGGATTGCCCGCCGCCATCTCTTGCTTGAGCTTCGTATCGCGATTAACGATCTCGTCAATGCCTTCGAGCTTGATCGTTAGCCCCTTGTTTTCCGCTATTGTTTTGGCAACGACATCTTCCAGAACCCTTAGCCGGGTTTGGCTGGTTTCCTTTATTTGCGTATGACGCAGAGAAAGAATGACTTCTCTGTATTCCTTGTCCTCTTCCTCAGAGGAATTATCGGAACCAGCGCCGCAAGCAGCTGCGCTTGTCATGAAAGCAAGAAGAACAGCAATCAAGATGTAGCTTTTCTTCAACGTAGGATACCCTCCTCGCAGAGATAGGTGCCCCTCCTTGCCGTCCCTTCTATTATAGCCCGTCACGCGGGGGCGGAACGAGGCCAAAAAAACGTCAAGCAGGGGATACAATTCTATTTTTTATTGACGGAGCTTCTCCGTCACTTCACGTACTCTTGCATAGAGCGCTCGCCAATGATCGCTTGCTTCCGGGGGGCCGACAGCTTCTTCAGTACCCGCTTCTTCCCCCGCTTCCTCCTCCATGCGATCATCTCGATTATCGGATTCGCGGCCGGCTAGCTTCAGCCGGCTCGCTCTTTCACGCAAGCTTTCCTCAGCCACTCCGCGATCATCCTTTCATCCATCCGTCCCGCAGGGCGAACAATTGTTTCAGCTCATCCGTGCTTAACTCCGTAATCCAATTTTCGCTTGCGCTGACGACCTGCTCGTTAAGCGATTGCTTGCTTTCGATCATTTCGTCGATTTTCTCCTCAAGTGTGCCAAGCGTCACAAACTTGTGAACCTGGACCCGCCTCGTTTGTCCGATGCGGAACGCCCTGTCCGTCGCTTGGTTTTCCACCGCAGGATTCCACCATCTGTCGAAATGGACCACATGGTTGGCCGCAGTCAAGTTGAGACCGGTTCCGCCAGCCTTTAAAGATAAGACAAAGGCGGTACGGCTGGACTCCTCCGCTTGGAAATCGGATATCATATCATCGCGCTTAGCCTTCGGCACGCCGCCGTGCAAATACGAAACCGGGGATCCAAGCCCTTGTTCCAGCATTCGCTTCAGCCTCTCTCCCATTTCCACATATTGCGTAAAAATAAGACAGCGCTCTCCCTCCGCCGAAATTTCCTCGCACATTTCCAGCAATCTTGCCATCTTGGCCGAACGGCCCGGATCCCATGCCTCTTCTCCCGTTTCTTTCAGAAGGAGCGCGGGATGGTCGCATAATTGCTTAAGCTTGGTCAGCGTGGCGAGAATCAGTCCCCGTCTTTGCATCGTATCCAAGGAATCCAGCTTCTCCATGAGATCGGATACAATGTTTTCGTACAGGGTGCCTTGTTCGGCCGTTAACGTCATATAGCTTTTGGATTCGATTTTTTCCGGGAGTGAAAGCTGGATGAGCGGGTCCTTCTTAACTCTGCGCAGCATAAAAGGTTTGACCCATCTCTGCAAGCCGTCGATCAGTTCCTTGTCTCTCGTCCGTTCGATAGGCGCTACAACCGTTTTTCTGAAATCGTTCAGACTTCCCAAATAACCGGGATTTATAAAATCGTAAATCGACCATAACTCCGTCAGCCGATTTTCCATTGGCGTACCCGTCATCGCGATCCGGTGCCGCGCTTGAAGACGGCGAATCGCCCCGGATTGCTTCGTATATACATTTTTTATATTTTGAGCTTCGTCCAGACATAAGGCGTTCCAGTGGAGCCGCGCCAGCTCTTCCTCGTCCAATTGAGCCAAGGAATAAGAAGTAATGACGAGATCAGCGCCTTGTACCGCTTCCTCCAGCTCTTCCCCTTTAGCCCTTCTGCCTCCGTAATGAAGCACGACGTTCAGGGATGGCGCAAACTTCTTCAGCTCCTTTTCCCAGTTGCCGATTACAGAGGTGGGGCAAATGAGCAGCGCCGGCCCGCTCGGCGGCTCCTGTTCTTTGACGCAAGACAAATAGGCCATAAACTGAATCGTTTTGCCAAGCCCCATATCGTCTGCGAGTATTCCTCCCAGCCCGAAACGGCGCAAAAACAGCAGCCATGATACGCCTTGCTGTTGGTATGGACGCAGTTCGCCTTGAAACCAGGCTGGAGGATCGACAAGCGGAATGTCCGAAATATGCTGAAGCTGAGCAAGCCATGACGCTAAATGCTCGTTCAGCTCCACCTCGGCGCGAAGTCCCGATTCAATATCGTCATCGCCGATATCCATCGTCGATCCGCCTCGCAGATGCATCTCCAGCACATCCCGGAAGGACAACCCCTTCCTTTTTCCGACGCGTTTCAGCCATTGCTTAATTCCTGCCACATCCTGCGGGTCGAGGTGAACCCATTCATCGCCGATTCGGAACAGCCTGCGGTTTTGCTCCGCCAACTCCATAAATTCGGATTCGGTCAGCTGAATGTCTCCTAGCGCAAGCTTCCAATCGAATTGAATGATCTGTTCGAGCCCGAACATAGATTGCGAGTGGGAGCCGGCCGCTGACTTCATTTTCGCTTTTACACGCAGCTTTTTGCTTCGGACGGCTTCCCACCATGCTGGCAGCAGCACCGGGATTCCGGCTTCCAGCAAGGAGACGCTGCCATGTTCCAGAAACGTCCATGCCTCCTGTTCCGTCAGCGCGTCCTTAAGCGCCCCGTCCTTTGTCTCGCTCGCCAAATGAGGCAGCACGGACAGCCATTTGGCCGACTCCTTCCGAAGCTTTTCCTCCAGCAGCGGAACCCACTCTGCCGGAAGCTGCTCCAGATCGCGAGCATCGTTTAACGGCATCCAAGAACCGCCCTCCCGGCTTTGCAGCGCGGGACGAAGGCTCCACTCTTTTCCATGATCCGGCTCCATTAAACGAAGAGCAGTCCGAAACGGGAACGTATCCTTTCTGAGGCCAATGGCAATGAGCCATTCCTGTTCGTCCGCTCCTTTAAACTTAAGAGCGCCTTCTCCGCATTCCGCTCCAATCGAACTCCATAGCCGGATTGCCTGATCATCGGTCGAAAGCATTTCCTCCACTGCCGACCCGAGCCATTCCTGAACGCCTATATCGCCAGCCGCTTCCGCTTCTTGAATGAGACGTTCCCATTGCATTTGCATGTCGGAGCGGGATTCCGGAATTTCCGCCTTCCAGGCCCGCTTATGCTCCGACCAATTTCCCCAATCAGGAAAATACCAGCCGTGAATCAGCATTTGACGAATAAGCGACGCCAACTCCATTAAAGTGGACAAACGCGGCGTCCATGTCAATTGCAGCAGCCGAACCGGCATCGGCTTCGATAAATAATCGACCGCAAACAGAGGAGACAGCTTCAGAAGCGACCTGCCGCTAATCCGCTGCTCTTCCGCTTTTGCACCGTACATCGTGCCCTTATGCCATGCAAAAAGCAGGGACCGCAATTGCCCTTCGTGCAAGTCCTTGCGGTCCTTTGCGCTGAGCAGCAAGCATGGAGCTTCGCTTTCATAAGACCACGAGCCGTCTACCGTCAGTTGTCTTCCGCTTGCCAAAGTTCTCATTCGATCATTTTCCCTTTCCACAATTCTTCCTGGAACGCTCTAAGACGCAATGTTTTCGTTGTCAACTCGGACAGAAACTGCTGCCACTTGTCTGTTTCCTTTAAAGCCTTATAAATTTTCTCCAACTTCTTCAACTGTTTGACCGCCAAGCGGTATCCTTGCCTGTTTCTTGAAGCGACTGCCGCTTCAATCGACTGATGATACAGAGGCAATAAAGCGTGCGGCGCGCTTTTGGTCATCTCCTTAAGCTCTTGCGCAGAGATATCCTCCGCTTTCACTTGAACGAACATTTGGAGATCGGCCCAATCCTCAAACCGCCCTATTTTCATCCAGTGCTCGGAAAGCTCAGTATAGGAATACGGCAGCAACTCGGTCATATAGACCGTCCATATCGGCTGCTCGGGCTTTCCTTCATCCGCTTTGCGGCATAGCGCCATAAAAGGCCCGATATTGCGCCCGTTACGAATCGCATAAACCTTCTCATATATAAAAGCCATCCACTTCTCCGCTTTATCCCACTCTTGTTCCTGCATTCGGGCTTCTGCGCATGGATAAATCAGCCTTTGCGTCTTCTCAAAAGAAGCTAGCGTGAAATAATCAATAGAACGGTCGTCATCTTCTATAAAGAAACACAACATGCCGCAGGCCGCATTCAAAAAGGAATGGTTTTGCTCCATTTCCCCAGTCGACTTAAGCGAGTTTTGCAGCTCTTGCAGCTCCAGCTCGCGCCACTTGGCGTTTGCTGCAAACTTTTTGCAAAAACGAAGGTACAACTGGCTCCAATCGAACAATGTGCGCTCTTGTCTGGCGGCATATTCTTTTGCAAATGCAATAAGCTCTCGGCTCCATATCCACTCGGCTTCGCTCATTTCGTCTGGCTCAAGCTCGTCAATGAGCGTATAGGCATGCTCCAGCCAAGGTTCCGCCATGCGGGCAAACGACAATTCATGATAGTAACGGCTGAAGCTGTCTACTGTCGTTATGGCTAGCTCCGACTGCTCCAGCACAAACATAATGGAGGTTGACCAATGAAGCCGTTGCAGCGGCTTCGGCCAGTCCCGAGACAATCCTTTTAAAGCGGAGAGCACAGGCTGAAGCGCATGAAGGGAATGTCTACACTTCCGCCAAGTTTCTCCATGTTCCTGCCTCATCCAGCTGAGCCAATTTTCCGCTGTATCGTTCTCTCCGGGATGAAGAGGGGCTTCCGGCTCTTTCCCACCACTCTCCTGCTGGAGCAGGCTGCTAGCGGCCGTAAGCCCGATCAACCGGAAATACGCTTTCTCCGCTGCTCCGGAACCTCCTTCATGCGTCTCACAAAATTGGAAAAAGACAGCCGCCATATGCTTGCAATAACCGCCGTCCGGACATGTGCACGAACTGTAGGCAAAATGCTCCGAATCCATGACAACTGAATATAGCGCTTCACCTTTGACAATTCCGGTCAGCGTGTCTTGCAAAGTAGGTTCCGCCCGGTGAACATTCCCCTGTTTGTAGTAGCTCCACCCTCGTTTAATATCCGCAATGGGGATGGATTGGCCGATTTGCCGCTCTAACGCCGCATACAGCTTATGATCAAGGTGCATGAGAAAGTTTCACCCGCTTCCCTTATTTCTTCCGTTCCAATCCATTCCTCCTATTATAGCAGAAATAACGCCATCAAGACGAAATGTTCCGCCCGATGACGTTAATGGATTTCCTGCTGCCCCATAGAAGCTGCCTATAATGGGATTCTCACATAAAAAGCGAGCCTTTCGGGCGCTTCTGCCCTGACGTATACTTCCCCTTTATATCGCTCCGCAATCGATTTGACAATCGACAGTCCAAGTCCTTGATGGCCCTTATTCTTTGTCGAATAGCCCGATTCAAAAAGCGGTCTCGCCGCCTCTTGCGCGGCACCCAAACAAGTATTGGAGATCATCATCTCCAGCGCATGATCCGTCTGGTTGACCGCAAGCTGCACATCCCGCTTGCTCTCCTCGTACTTCTGCACCTCGTCAAAAGCGTTGTCAATCAAATTGCCGAGTATTCGGTTTACATCCAGCGTCTTAGCTCCCATATCCTGCATCTGCAAGTTGTTGAAGCTGCATTCAAAATTAATTTTGTAACTTTCCGCTTGCGATATTTTCGACCTGATCAGAGCTGCAATGGCCGGATTGCCGATATTAATAATATCGTTCATAAATTTGATTTCGCCCGTCAATTCTTTTGTATAGGCAACGAGTTCCTTATGCTTGTTCAGCGCTGCCAATGAATGAATCGTCTGCACATGGTTAAGGAAATCATGGCGCTGCGCCCTGATGGAATTAAACAAGCTGTTAATCTCGTCCGTATACGTCTCTTGAGCTTCCCGCACCGCTTTATCCCTCGATTGCTTGTAATAGCGCATGGCTACAATAGCCGCCATAAGACTCGCGAAGGTCAGCATAAAAATAATGATGCCCAAATCCAAAAATTTCTGGTTCAGCTTATTTTGGATAATGCCGTAATCGGTAACGATGGAGAGAACGTAGCTGTCAAGCTGCTCGCCAAACTCGTCCGTAATGCTGATTCCCTTCTCTTCAACGAATACTGGAATAAACATCTTGTTGACATGACGGCCGTCTACCTTTTCAACAAAGGAGACCATCTCTTTCGAAGCATACGCTTTGCGAACGGATTCAACGTCGCGTTCCGATTTAATGTTGTATGTACCATACAGATGAGGGCGCTGAACGAGATGCTCCTTCGGATCGCCGTATTTGTCCTTCGACCATTTGCCATCGGGAAACGTTCTCGGGTTGAGCAAAGCGATTTCCAGCAAAGAATCGCCCCTGCGCACCAATTCGTCGATCAGCCTCTCGACGCCGGTAATTTTGTTAAACTCCTCTTGACTTGTCGTATATTCAATGTAAGGGTCGATAATATAATTGGTTGTTCCGTCGTAGTAATAGCCCCATTTGTAAATTTTATTTTTTTCCGTGGACGACACTTCGAACGGACCGCTCCAAAAATGCTCCATCTCTTGGCCGAGCCACTTGTCCTTAATTTCGCCGCCATCCAGCAGCGCATTGAAAATACGATGCCAAGGATCCCATGTTTTGGTGCTCGTGCCGGGCTGGCTTGGGTCGGACGAACGGTAAATAATAATATCGCCTTCTGCCCGCTTCATTAAACTAATGTGGGCAATGCCCAGCTTCTCGCTTAATTCGGCCAACTGCTCGTTAGTCACTTTTTCAATATCGGGATCAAGCGCATATTGCGCTGCTATGGCCGCTGCCCGCAGCTCGCGGCTGATCTGCTCCTCGTAATGCTCCGCCCCCATGCGGGATTGCTCAACGGCGCTTTCAATTTGCTGACCGAGTCTAAGCATCTCTTCTTTATGATCGTTTTCCAACGTTTGTTTGGTCAGAAAATAATAGATGGTATTGTTAATTAAGATCAACGCAATCACTATACTGATTGCTATAAGCCATATATTGCGCTGCATGTACTACCTTTTGCCCCTTTATGGTCAATTACCCGCCGCCCTGAATCCATGAATGGCATCGACTCAGGCTTAACGGGATTGCTGTCATTGTATCTTCTGCATTCGGCTGACCGCCGCTATTCATCCATTCACTCCTCTTCATCCATTATTTATGAAAAGAAATTCAGCACAATCATATCATAAAGCCCACCCTCAATGAGCCTCTAAGATGAATTTCCCCCCTTAAATTTAGAATAATAACCGCTTTTCCGCCCATACTACAAGGGACATATTGCCAACTTTAAATAAAGGTGGAATCAGACCCTGTGACAGGTAAGAAAAACGAGGAAATTGAACCCGCAAGCCATTCCGATCACTACGCCCCAGGTGAATCAGATGAAACATTGACGAACCGCCAAGGTCATCCCATCACCGACAATCAAAACATAAGAACGATAGGAAGCCGCGGTCCTTCTACGCTAGAAAACTACCACTTTATCGAAAAAATAACCCACTTCGACCGCGAGCGAGTTCCCGAACGAGTCGTACATGCCCGTGGAGCTGGCGCACATGGCTATTTTGAAGCTTACGGCAAGCTTGGCAACGAGCCTATTGCCAACTTTACAAGAGCGAAGCTTTTTCAAAAAGCTGGCGAGCGCACACCCGTATTTGTACGGTTTTCCAGCGTTGTTCACGGAGGCCACTCTCCCGAAACGCTTAGAGATCCGCGAGGCTTCGCAACGAAATTTTATACGGAAGACGGCAATTGGGATTTGGTCGGCAACAATTTAAAAGTGTTTTTTATACGGGACGCCATCAAATTTCCCGATATGGTACACGCCTTCAAGCCTGACCCTGTGACGAACGTTCAAAGCATGGAAAGATTTTTTGATTTTGTATCCCAAACGCCCGAAGCTACTCATATGGTTACGTTTTTGTTCTCTCCTTGGGGAATTCCGGCTAATTATCGAGAGATGCAAGGGTCCGGCGTGAATACATACAAATGGGTGAATGAAAAAGGGGAAGCCGTCTTAGTCAAATATCACTGGGTCCCGGCTCAAGGTATTCGCAATCTGACGCAGGAGGAAGCCGAAACGGTGCAGGCCAAAAACTTCAATCATGCTACTCAAGATTTGTATGAAGCGATAGTTCGCGGTGATTTCCCGGAATGGGAGCTGCAAATTCAATGGATGAGCGATGATGAGCACCGCGAGCTTGATTTCGACCCACTCGACGATACCAAGCTGTGGCCGACAGAACTGTTTCCGATGCTGCCCGTCGGCAAAATGATTTTGAACCGCAATCCCGAAAATTATTTTGCCGAAGTAGAGCAAGTCGCATTCGGGACGGGCGTACTCGTAGACGGTCTGGATTTCTCCGATGACAAAATGCTGCAAGGCCGAACGTTTTCGTACTCCGATACGCAAAGATACCGGGTTGGCAGCAATTATTTGCAGCTTCCGATCAATGCGCCTAAAAAACGGGTGGCGACCAATCAAAGAGACGGCAACATGGCTTTTTATGTCGATCTTGCACCCGGTCAAAATCCTCATATCAACTACGAACCTTCATCCTTAGGAGGATTAAAGGAAGCGAGCCGCTCTGGCTTGCCGCATGAGCCGGAATATAACGCGAAATTGACGCGGCAGCCGATCGATCGGCCTAACAACTTCAAGCAGGCGGGAGAAACGTACCGCAGCTTTGAGGCATGGGAGCAAGAAGATTTGATCGCTAATTTGGTCGATGCCTTAAGCACTTGCACCCCTTTTATTCAGGAACGGATGATCCATCATTTTACCGAAGCGGATGCCGATTATGGAAGACGAGTGGCGGAAGGACTCAGAGTTGCCGGCACAAAGGCCGATGAGACTGAGCATGTAGGTACGTTTCCTGCGAACGAAGGGATAGAAATCTCCTCAGAGCTAGGCCATTCTACAGACGGATACTAGTACTATAGCGCCTTAACCATGTTACGGGATCTAATGGGTTTAAAAGACCAACAGATCCCGTAGCGCTGTTCAACGCAGGCATCTCCCAACGAGAGAGGACAGACCGCTTGAAAAAAACGTATACCATTAGAATTCCATTCGGGCTCCAGCCCAGTCCCGCCTTGCGGATTGCTCGTACGGCGAGAACCTTTCCGCAAGCCGTTACGCTTGAAATTAACGGCAAAAGCTATGATGCCAAAAGCCTTGTCCATCTGTTGTCAGCAGGCGCCAAATGCGGAGATATCGTAACCGTTAGCGCGGAGGACGGACAAGCGGCGCAAACGGTAGTCGAAGAGATCGGCACTGTTTTGACGACTGTGAAGCCCCCCGGTTACTCTCCTTAATGGTTCTCATTAAGCTCTTCTATTTGAAAGAGCTTTCTTTTTCTGGCGGGAATACGAATGTTGACGGATGTGCCGACGCCAACCCGGCTAAAAATAGAGACTCCGTATTGTGAACCGTATTGCAATTGAACACGCTGATGAATATTTCTAATGCCATAACCTGTTTCACTCTCATTAGAGGTGTCCATAATTTCCTGAATGCGCTCTTGGCGAACACCAAGTCCGTCGTCGATAATGCGGTACAAGATGTCGTCTCCAACTTTTTCGGCGACAATTCGGATATGAATCCGGTCCCCGCTCCAGGCATGTTTGAGGCAATTTTCGATAAAGGGCTGTAAAATAAGCTTAATGGTCTCATATGGCCAAATGTCTGCCGAAATATCAAAAGTGACTTCCAACCGATGGCCGTATTTTACTTTTTGGATATCTAAATAAGCATTGGACTGTTCTATCTCCGAGTGAACGGGAATAAGCGTCTTGCCCGAGTTGAGCGTCAGCCGATAAAATTTAGCCAGCTCCACGACCATCTTTTGGAGCTTTTCATTTTCTCCAAACTTGGCCAATCGGTTAATGGAGGACAATGTATTGTACAAAAAGTGCGGATTGATTTGCGTCTGTAGCATCTCCAGCTCCGCTTCCTTCTTTTGCAATTGAGTCAAATACACCTTTTTAATGAGCGCCTCGACGTCTTCCCCCATCCCGTTCAGCGCCGTCGCAATTTGAGAAAACTCGTCCTTTCCCTTATATGCAATGCGCTTATGCAAATCTCCGTCCCGGAACGCATTCAGCACAGACACAAATTTGGTAATCCGCTTGGAGAAATAGCGGGAAATAAATACGCCCATAAACGTAAAGAAAATGAAACAAAGAATACAAACACCGATAATAAAAGCTTGCACTCTCTCCGCCTCTTGCTTAATAATCGTGAGCGGGACGTACGCCTCTATCGTCCAATTTTGCTGCGGCATCGCCTCTTCAAGCGGTAAGTAATCACGAGAGTTCGTATAATCAATGGATTCCGAAGGCAGCGATCCAGAGGAAAAAATGACTCTGCCCGTCTGATCTTTTACCGCAAGCATGGAGCCTTTGCCAAGCTTTTCGTAATCGATGCTTGCGAACAACTCTGAAATACGGACGCTAAAGCGCATAAGAGCTACTTCTTTAATATCAAGCGGATCACTCAAATCGACGATTCGGCGAATCATGGAGATCCGGTTTCCTTCCCGATCTTCCTCAACCTGCTTCCAAACCATCGTTTGACGATATTGTTCCTTCGGAAACAGCAAATACCACGCTCTGCTTTCGATATCATTCATATGGTATACGTTGACGATTTGATCCACTGTGCCGATGTCTTCTTCTTTGTTGTATTCCTTATAGGACTCGTTAATAAATTCGTTTTGCAAATAGACGGACAAGATCAAATTCAGGCTAATGGATTTAGCCGCACTATTCAGCTTGGGAAGGATCACTCCCGTATAACTGGCATGCATATCGCCATCCGGCGCAATCTTTTTCAAGTTTTCTACGAACAACTCTTCATCATATAAAGTTGTAGAAATTCTCACTATATCATCCGTTTTGTAAGCCACATTGTCCGTAATTTGTTTAAGCGTCCCTTGCAAATTCGTTCTCGTCTGTTTTCTCATAGATGAATCGTACATGGTATGGGTCACGTAACCGTTTACCGAAACCAGCACCACGATAAACACCAGGTAGGAGAGCATCAGCTTGTATCCGATCGGCAAATATCCGAGACGCTTCTTTTTTTCCCGGATTGGTTTCATCTGTGCCTCCATTATTGTTCTTTTTTCCGGTATTCCAACGGGGTCATGCCGAATTTCTCTTTAAATTGCCTGCTGAAATAAGGCAAATACCGATATCCTACCTGATCAGCAATCTCATAAATTTTCATATTCGGCTGTTTCAGCAGCTCGCATGCCTTCTCCATCCGAATTTGAACGAGCAATTCATTGAACGTATGTCCCGACTTCTCCTTAATCAAGTAGCCCAAATAGCTTGGCGAAAAGGAGAAATGCTGCGCAATATCTTTTAACGTAATATTTTCGCTCATTCTCTCCCGGATCGTCTTCATGACGTTTCGGATAAATTTGCTGTCCTTCGTATTATGCTTCTGATGAAGCCGTTCTGAAATTTCAAATACGCGGTGTACAAGCCATGAGCGAATATCGCCAACCGTTTCAAATTGCATAAGAATATCCAAATTGCGAATATCCATTCCGAGCAGCTCAAATAGGTCTTCATTCATTGCGGTTAAATATTGATCCAGCTTCCAAATGATATAAGAGGAAAGATTATGCACGGTAAATTTGGATCTCAGTCCAGCAACAGATTGAAATAAATTTTCAAACTCGTCATAAATGAGCACCAGCTCATAGTCTTTCATAGCTTTCATTAAAGCGTTCATGCGCGCATCCAGCATACGTGCATCAAGCATGCCTGGCTCCGCGCTTACTTCTTCATATTTGATGATACCGCCTTTGCCCAAAAACATTTTCCCCTCGACCGCTTGAATCGCCTGCTGATAGGAGCCGTGCAGCTTATCAATACTTTGAACAGGAGAACCGATACCGGTCGTCACTTTTACATCCAGTCTGCGCTGTGCCGTTTCCAGCAGATGTTTTACCTTTTGGTCGATATTTTCGTCTTCAAGCAGCAAAGCAATCCGGTGAGACGATAATTTGCAATAAGGAACAACCCCCATTTGACGTACCGCCTCGTTCAGCTGCTGCAAAAAAACACGAGAAATTTCATGCTGGGACGATGTGCTTCTGCCCGCTCCGGTACGGGACAAGCCATCCAGCTCCATTACGGCCGCACGAACCGGCCAGTTCATTGCCTTTAAATTATGTGAAGCAAGCAATCTCGACATAAATTCCTGATCCGTTGTATCTTCACCTTCGAACAATCGCTGCAGCAATTCACTTTTGGCTATTGGGATCATATGCTGATACGCTTCTTCTACCTCGCGCTGCTTGCACTCTTCGTCCAAATCGCGTTTTACTTTCATCAAAGAAGCGACAAGCTCGCTGTCGTCCATCGGTTTAAGTACATAATTGTACGCTTTAAGCGAAAGAGCCTGTTGGACATAACTAAACTCTTGGAATCCGCTCACAAAAATAATGCGCATATTCGGCTTGCGCTGCAAAGCAATACGAGCCAGTTCAAGTCCAGACATATAAGGCATGTTCACATCGCTGACCAAAATATCAATGGGATGCTGATTCAACACCTCGCATGCCGACAAAGCATTATTAACGCTGCCTTTTACCTCCATGCCCAGCTCCGACCAAGGAATAAACTGCTTCATTCCTTCCAAATCCAATTCTTCATCATCCACCAACAGCACGTTGTACATGAAAATATCCCCCCAGAATCATTCATGCGTTGCTAGTTACCCGTTGTTCAGAATTGCTCTATTCTCATGCCATCTTTCTGTAATAAAGTCTAAATAGATTTGAAAGCCTTCTTTCATGGAATCCTCATGCGCCTTATCCAGAATGGCCAGAACTTCGGAATCGGTCGAACCAAACATCGCTGCCGACCTGGCCGCCAGCCAAATATCTTTAATTCTTCTTAAAATATGGCCTTCTTCAGAGCTCGGGTCAGGAATAAGGTTGATGAAAGCCGTCGCATCGCCTTGCGACTTCCATGTAATTTTGTCCTGCCAGTAAGTAGCCCAATTACGCTGCTCTTCCGGTAGTGCCGATTCGAATTCGCTTTTGGTCTTATCCAAATATACCGTATTGCCAACCCACATCATCTTCCCAGCTACTGCCTGAATTTCCGTCAGCTCATCTTGGTCGGTACCGTAACGGCTAGTAAAGTTAGGTGTGATGCCATCCTCTTTAAACCCATTCCAATATCCATCAGCACCTGGTGGCCCCCACATTTGAACTGCAGAGCCTTCCGGCCCCGTCATCCAGTCCAGCATGGCGAATATCGCTTCCGGATTGTCGGCCCCGGTTGTAATAGCCGATACATTCCAGCCTAATAAATTGTATGTACCTGGAAATATTTTACTCTTGTCAAGCCCTTGCTTGTAGATAGGCTCAATAAAAGCGTAGCCGTCATCCGGGCTCGTATCCCGAATATGCGCATCCGCCGGCATAACAAACCGGACGGGATCGGCGCTTGCATATACGGCTACTCTGCCTTCCATCAGCTTTTCGCTAATTTGATCTTCCGTTTGCGTTAGCACATCCGATTTGATTAGCCCTTCTCTCATTAACTTGGCAATATACAAGGCCGACTCTCTAAATCCTTCGTCCTTATATATGGAAGTCAGCTGATCCTCATTAACGACAGAGTAAATTCGGGTAAACCCATAATTCTCCTCTTTAAATGAAGAAAACAGCTGGTCAATGCCGTTGCCTTCGTTGGCCTGCCCTGTTTCAAATGGAATAACGTCAGGATAATTGACTTGAACAAGCTTCAAATAAGTATAAAGATCGTCCGTAGTCTCGAGCTTGGGCGAGCCAAGTTCGCGATATATCTTTTTATTGATGACAAAACCTGCATTTCCGTAAGGTCTATCTGTATAATAATTCGGAAAATAATAAATTTTCCCATCCGAAGATTCCAATAATTTGAGCACTTTTTCGCCGGCCCATTTTTTGAAATTGGGGTATTTATCAATATAATCGTTAAGCGGCACAAGCAAACCCGCTTTTTTCATTCGCTCGAAATCGGAATCCCGATCCCCCCAAATCACATCTGGGAGAGAATTGCTCGCTATCATTTGCTGCAGCTTCTGACGAGCCTTTCCTTCGGCGCTTATTCCTTTTACATTTATTTTAAGGTTATCTTTAATCCATTTGGATGAGGGATCCGCCCCCCATGTCGGCATAGAATAATAACCGTAATGTCCATAAAAAGTAACATTCAGCGGTTCTTTACCAAGCATGTACAGCCCATCTTCAGAATAGACATCCGTTTCGGGCACATCACTTGGCAAAACCTCTTCCCTAGTTCCAATCACCGATGTGTCGACCATGCTGCATCCCGTAAACAAAGTAAAAACTAGCCCAAATAACAGCAACTGCAGGAACATTTTTCTATGCTTGTTCACTGACTTGTGCCCCCCCGGTTGATTGGTAGAATTGACCCTTAATGTCCTAATGATACCAAATATATAAAAATCAATATATAGAAAAGATCGTTTAAAGCAAAAAATATAGAGACATCCCAACGGAGTTCGGGGAAGAATCCGTTGGGATGCGCTCCATTTCTTATTAAAGTTCAATAAGGATTAGAAATTAGTTCAGACCAAGAATTTTACGTTTTTCTTGCCATGCTTGAGTACGGAATTCAAGCAAATCGTTGTAGCCAAGGTCTACAGCGTCTTTTTCAGCTTGATCCAAGATCGCGTCTACATCAGCTTCGCTCTTAGCTTGAGTGGACTCAGCCAATTTTTGCAAGAATAGATCGGAAATGCTTTGCTGAATGTCACCGATATCGCTGTCTGCAGGAGGAGTCAAGTTTTTGTACTCCGTAATGTCGATACCAGTAGGCCATGTCACTTCACGTTGGTACTTCGCTTGCCAGTTTTGCTTGTCTTCTGGCAGGCTTGCTTCGTAGCTGCTCTTCGCAGGGTCGATGTATGCTGCGTTACCTACGATCATCATGTTAAGGTTGTCTGTTTGAATTTGAGCAACTTCAGCTGCATCGTATTGATCTGTAAAGATTGGAAGATCTCCGTTGAAACCTTTCCAGTTTTTGCCTTCTGGACCAAAGAACTGAAGGTTCATGCCTTCTGGACCAGTGTACCAATCCAAGAATGCGAAGATTTTTTCTGGATCTTTTGCTTTTTTAGTAATTACAGCAACGTTCCAACCAAGACGGTCGTTACCACCTGGGTGAATTTTGTTTTTGTCAAGACCTGGCTTGTGGAACGGCCAAGTTACGAAATATCCGTCTTCTGGATTTGCTTTGCTCAGCTCAAGGTTACCTTTGTTCGCTTTGTCCGTTACGTTGGCACTTGCGTATACAGCAACGCGGCCAGTAATAACTTTCTCTAGAACTTGGTCGTCCGTTTGAGTGAACGCGTCTTGAGTCATCAATTTTTCTCTGTACAGCTTGTTAACAAATTTTTGCGATTCGCGGAAAGTTGGATCCGTGAAGATGGAAGTCAACTTGTCGCCGTTTGGTACTGCAAGAAGCTGTCTGCCCAAGGAGTCGTACAATGCGCCTTCTTTAAACGCTGTGTACAATACGCCAACGCCTTGGCCGTCTTCTGCGCGGTCTGTTTCAAACGGGATCACTTGATCGCCATATTTTTCTTTAACTTTTACAAGGTAGCTGTAAAGATCGTCAGTTGTTTCAAGCTTAGGAGATCCAAGCTCTCTGTAGATCTTTTTGTTGACTGCGTAGCCGGCAGTATTCGTCGAGCTGTTTGTGTACCAGTTCGGGAATCTGTACAGCTTGCCGTCAGGATGACGGAGAAGGTCAAGCTTTTCTTTGCCAGCCCATTTCAGAAGGTTCGGGTACTTTTCAAGGTACTCGTCAAATGCAACCAATTGGCCGTTTTCATACAGACGGTCGATGTCTTGGTGGAAACGGTCAGCCCAGATTACGTCTGGAAGGTTGCCGCCCGACATCATTGTCGTCATCAATTCAGTGTTGCTTCCGTTAGCTTGGACAGGAACGATGTTCAGCTTTTTGTTTTCTTTCAGCCATTTTGTAGCAGGATAATCATCCATGCCCAAGAAATCTACCCAGCTGTAGTGAAAGAAGAGAGAAAACTCCAACGGCTCGGAACCAAATTCCCATGCTGTTGTTTCTGGAGCTGCAGACGAGCCTGCATCTGCGCTTGCGGACGGTGAAGTGGAAGCAGATGGTTCCGATTTGTTGCCGGAATTGCTGCACGCCGACAGGATCGTCGACAGAAGCAGTACCGCCGATACGATCAGCAGTAGCGACTTGCTCTTCTTCATTTCTTTTACCCCTCTCAAATTGTAATATATATGTCCAAAGCGGTATCCGCCTTAAACCGAGATGAATGTTTCGCCAAGGCCTACTCTTTCAAAGAACCTACCAATACGCCTTTAACGAAGTACTTTTGTACAAACGGGTACACAAGAATAATTGGAAGGGTGACGACCATCATCGTCGCGCTTACGAGCGACTTGGTTGTGATTTGGGTCGCGTTCTGAATCCGTGACAATGTTCCTGAATCCAGTCCGCTCAAATCCCTCAAGTTTGCGTTGAGCATCCGCTTCAATATGGTTTGAACTGGCAGCAAATCAGGGTTTGTAATATAAATACTTGGTACAAACCAGTCATTCCAATGAGCAATTGCTGTGAACAAACCTAGCGTCGCGATAATGGGTCCAGACAACGGCAGCACGAGCCTGAAATATACGCCCCAAGTGCTGGCACCGTCGATCGCTGCGGATTCTTCCAAGCCGGCTGGAAGGCTTTTGAAGAAGGTTCTGAAAATAATCATATTCCACACGCTGATTAAGGCCGGGATAATGAAAACGAGAAAGTTGTTAAATAATCCCAAGGAACGAATCAACAAAAATGTTGGAATGAGTCCGCCGCCGAAATACATCGTGAAGATAAAGATGAACATGTACGCCTTGCGCCCCATCAAATGAGATTTCGTCATCCCGTAAGCGAGCAAGGAAGTAAAGAAAATTGCACCAATCGTACCTATAATCGTCCGGTAAGTGGAGATAAGAAAACCGTTGAGCAATTTCTCGTCTTTAAATACGACATTATAGTTTTCCATTGTGAATACCCTTGGCCAGAACGTAACGCCGCCTTTTGCCGTATCGATGCCTACGTTAAAGGATACAGCGACAGCGTTCCAAAAAGGATACAGTGCAGAAAAAGTAAGCAGTGTCAACAGCACATATATCGAAATGATCATGATTCGGTCACTTATTGCGAGTCTCTTCAGTCTCAACGCCAGTCAACCTCCTGTTTGAATAAATTGTCCTACCACAAGCTGTTTCCGCTTGCGCGACGAGCGATATAGTTCGCCATGGTCAGTAAGCCGACACTGATAATCGCCTTGAACAAACCAACCGCAACCGCAAACGAATATTTTTGGTTCTGCAAGCCGACTCGGTACACATACACGTCGATGACGTCCGATACAGGCCGCAGCAGCGGATTTTCCGCTAGGATCAAAATATCCTCAAATCCCGCATTCAACAGGTTGCCCATCGCCAAAATCATGAAGATCAGAATAACCGGCATGATCGTTGGGATCGTAATCAAATAGATTTGTTTAAATTTGCTTGCTCCGTCGATATCGGCAGCTTCGTACATATGCGGATCTACGCCGGCAATAGCGGCCAAATAAACGATGGAGGCAAATCCGATTTCTTTCCAGACGTTAGTTGAAACCAGAATCGTCCAGAAGTAATCCTTAATGGACAAGAAGTTTACAGCTTCGTCAATGGCGCCTATGCTTTTCAGCAAAATGTTAACGCTACCATTATCTGTGGAAAGCAAGGACATTACGAGGCCGCCTACGATAACCCAAGACATAAAGTGCGGCAAATACGTAATCGTCTGAACGAACCTTTTAAATACCATGTGACGTACTTCGTTAAGCATTAGCGCCAATATAATTGGTGCAGGAAATCCAATAACAAATTTCAGTAAACTGATGACGATCGTGTTTCTCATAATCGTATCGAAGTTCGGGGCATTAAAGAAGGCTTCGAAATGTTTAAATCCAACCCACGGATTTTCAAAAATTCGATGTGCTGTGAAAACGTTGTAATCCATAAAAGCAGTTAAAATTCCGTACATCGGGATGTAAGAAAACACAATAACTAGCAAAAGTCCCGGCCACACCATGAGCTGAACATCTATTTGCTTCCAGAATCGCTCGAAAGCGCTTTTTTTTCTAGTCAGCCCTTGCTGCGGCGGCGTCGATGCATACTGCTTGTTCGTCGTTGTCTCCGACATGTTTCTCCTCCTATTGTTAAGTATGGACTCAGCGAGCCGTCTCTCCTCGATTTACATTCATTTTACCGAAGGGACTGTAACGAAACGATATAACAGAAACCCGATTTCTTATAAATCGACATGAAGTTCATTTTGCAAAAATGATACTTATCCACGTTTTCATACAAGTATTACGGAAGTGCATCAAAGTGGACAATTTACCCGTCCTTCGGAATATAAAAAAGCCGCAATACAAGCGGCTTTTTCTGGTCTTTTTTTTCATGCTGCAGTATAGACAAACAAACAAATAGACCGCTTATGGCTATGCGGTCTTTATTACTTTTGATAGATTGGCATGGATAAAGAGAGAAAGTTCTGACAATTAATTGGAAGAGCTATCCGTATTAAATTTAAAATCTCCAAGATTATTATCATTTTTAATTCGCTTTTTGACACTGAACTCAAAAGAAACAGACAGCATATTGCTATGCTGTCCACAACCTTTTTTATAGATTGGCATGTAGAAAGGGCAAAAGCCCTGACAAACGAGAATGGAGAGACCTAATTATGTTAGATTTGCAACTCCCCAAGCTTAATCAGCTCGACAACCGCTTGCGAACGACCTTTTACATTTAATTTTTGCATGACATTCGAAATATGGTTGCGAACGGTTTTCTCGCTGATGAATAATTGCTGAGCGATATCTCTAGTCGTTTTGTCTTGGACGAGCAGCTCGAATACCTCTCGTTCACGATGTGTCAATAAAAACTTGCTCTTATGGTCGCTTCCCTTCAATGTTTGTCACCCCTCCTTGCTCGGGTTTTTATGGTATAACAAGGGCAAGGGATACAGTCAACTTATCATATGAAGGGGGCGTATCGATGGTGCTGAGTATGAATAAAATGGGCGCTTTAGAACCGCAAACTTATTTCATTTCGGCATGCACAATGAGACGATGGGTCGGATTGACGACGGGATCGCAAGTGATCAAAGTTAGACGTTTGTCCGTTTTATTATAGTTAAGCACGGATACATCCGTCGGCTCGACGATGGATACTTTAGTTACGGTATAAGTAAACGTTTTGGCTTTCGTATCGATAACAATTTTGTCTCCGACCTTCACCTCGTTCAGCCGGTTGAACAGCTTGCCTTTGGCCCTCATCCGGTGCGCGGCGATGGCGGCATTGCCGACTCCGCCGATGGGCGTCGTCTCCTTCAAATGCGCTGCGGCATACTTCATGTTTTTTTGCGTTGCCCCTTCAAGCACAGGCAGCTTCAATTTGATGCTCGGAATTTTGATCGTTGCGATTGCATTCAGCTTAGGCGCTTCTTGAGTCGGTTCAGGAGCTGCGGAAGGCTCCTCTGAAGCGTTCTCCTGAGTCGTAGGTACGGTTCCCTCCGAATTACCGGGCTCTTCCGCGAACAACGTCGTAAGTCCGTCGTACTGCTCCCTGGCCCCTTGCTCCGCCGTCTCGTCCGCCATCGTTTCTTCCCACTGCGCCATCAGCTTTTCCTGCTTCTTGTTTTCATACCATTCACTGGCCATGGGATATAAAATAATGGCAACACCGACTAATACCAAAATATAAGCCGCAACCTTCTTCATGTCATCCCCCCGATTCAGCCGCTTTTTTGCTTACAAATACCCATTTTTTGCTGCCGTAAAAGTTTAAAAAAACGATAAGTCCCGTGACGACCGCTTTTGCGGCCATTTCGGACAATCCAAACAGCTCTGTTGCAATCGATAGCAAAATAATCGACAGCGTCAGCATCGCACCGTTCCAGAGTAGAAATCTGAGCTTCCTGCTCCACGATTCCGCCCTCGTTTCCGGCCTGCCCGCCGTACGAAACGTAATAGCGCTGTTCATTAAATAACTATTGGTCATTCCTGCGCCATATGCCGCCAGTTGAGCCGCCGCATAATGTACGTTAAAGGAAATCAATAATGCAAACATACCGATATCAATTGCTGTATTCAGCAGCCCGATCAAGCTGAATTTCATAAATTGCGCCATCCAGGCGCGCTTGCTGCCTTCAAACATATTGTTTTGTACGCTCCGTTTTGTCTTTTTCGTAGGTTTGGCCCTCTTCAGAATCAGGATAACCTGTCACTTCCCTAACGATATAGAGGGGCCTGTCTTTCGACTCATCATAAATGCGTCCGATATACTCTCCAATTACGCCAAGCAATATTAAAATAATCCCGTTAAACAACAAATTGAGCGCCACAATCGTCGTCCAGCCCGTCTCCGTCGTTTCCGTAAAAAGGCGTTGATAAAGGACAACGAGCAAATACAAGAAGCTGCCGAGGGACAAAAAGAAACCTAAAAAAGTGGCAATTTTGAGCGGCTTATAAGAAAAGCTCGTAATGCCGTCCAGCGCAAACCCGATCATCTTTTTCAGAGGGTATTTCGTTTCGCCGGCAAACCGCTCTTCCCGAACGTACTCCACGCTCGTCTGCCTAAAGCCGATCCAGCTGATCAACCCCCGCACAAAGCGGTTTTTTTCCTTGAGGCCGCGCAGCACGTCGCAAACTTTGCGGTCAATGAGCCGGAAATCCCCCGTATCCAAAGGAATATCGACATTGGTCATGCTCCGCAAAAGACGATAAAAGGCCTTTGCCGTTATTTTTTTAAAAAACGTTTCGCCCTTCCGCTTTAATCTACGCCCATAAACGACTTCATAGCCTTCCCGCCACTTCTCGATCATGGCAAGAATGACTTCCGGCGGGTCTTGAAGATCGGCGTCGATGACGACGATCGCATCTCCGCGAGCATAGTCCATCCCGGCGGAAATGGCGATTTGATGACCGAAATTGCGGGAGAAATCGATGAGCCTTACCTTTTTGTCCGATGCTGCAACCGCATGCATCAGCTCCATCGTCCGATCCCGGCTGCCGTCGTTGACGAATATTAATTCGTACCGCTCGTTAGTTGTATCCATCACTTGCTTCAGCCGGCCATACGTATGCTCGATTACGGCTTCTTCATTGTACATCGGAACGATGATGCTGTATTTGACATCACTCGGGCTCATAATCATGCTCCTAACATTCGAATTTCGATTTAAAACACCCAGCTCGGGAACCAGCGCAGCCATATATCGACGTACCATGCCGGCACAGTCATGCCGGAAAGCGCGGGATAAAACAGCACAAACAATGCGGCGGCGGCAGCCATAAACCCATTCCGTATTTTTGAAAATGCCGGTTTGCGCTCTTCCATCCGCTTAAAGATATACACAATACACAGAATCAAGAACGGAACCATCGCAAAATAATGATAGAGGAAGGTTTCCCTTGGAACAAGCATCCACGGCACATACTGGGCGAAAAACGCGATCCATACCATATAGACGCTTTTATCCTTGCGTTTGATGCTTCCCCATACCGTAAGCAATACCATAAAAATGCCGACCCACCAAATAAGCGGGTTGCCCATCGCTACAATGGTCGATTTCATCCCGGCGGCAAGCTCGCTTCCGGAATAGTACCAGACCGGCCGCTTCATAAACGGCCATTCCCACCACGACGATGAAAACGGATGGGAAGAAACGAGGTTGCTATGGTAGTTGTACATATTGACTTGGTAGTCGATCAGCGCTTTAAGCGTATAGCCGCCTTCCATCACCGAAAGTACGGGAATATAAGACAGAGCGTAAATACCGGCCGGTACAGCCAAATAAAACAGCAAGCAAGACAACAGCGTAATGACGGTATATTTCGGGAAGACGGAAACGATACGCTTCAGCGCAGCTTCGTCAAAGCCGCCCCCGAGCCCGCCGTCCTGTTTCAGCAGCCGTTTTGCCGCCAAATATTGTTTCATTCGGTCCCATAAAGATAGGAACAGCATCACGGCAAGGCCCGCTCCTCCATAGAGCACAATCCATTTGGAAGCGACGCCGAGGCCAAAAAACAGTCCCGCAAGTCCCAGTGGTACTAGTGTCGCCATTAGTTTATCCTTATAAAAATTCATTGCAAAATATTTGTTCATAAAATAGAACATCAACATAATAAAAAATACGCCGTACACGTCGATAGTTGCTATTCTGGTTTGCGTAAAATGCATAAAATCGACGGCCAACAGTCCAGCGGCGAGCGCTGCATAAGCGGTACGGCCAAATATCCTTTTGGCCATCAAATACATGACCGGAATCATGGCGATGCCGATCAGAGTGCCCGCAATCCGCCAGCCAAACGGATTTAAGCCAAATAGCTTAATGCCAATTGCCAAAATGATTTTCCCCAAAGGAGGGTGAGTATTTTCATACGCCACAATTCCTTCAATATGCTCGTAAGCAGTCCGGGCATGATAAATCTCATCGAAATAGCTGCCCTTCATATAATTGTGATTGTAGATCATCAATTGCTGCTCATCAAACAGCTGTGAAAGCTTCCCGCGCCTAGGCTCCGCATTTTCTTCGTCTACGACAGCCGCGATAGGGAGCGGGGTTTTACTTCCCGTTTCATAAAATGCCAGCTCATGCATCGAAAAACCAGGCTCCGTTACGGTCAGCTTCACATAACGCGCCTCTTGGGCGATTTTTTGGCTTTTCCATGAAAATACCGCCACATGGCTGTTGTCTACTTCAATCGGATTCGTCCACTCGCCTGGCGACAATCCAAATTCATATTTGTACTTTCCGGTTCCCACCCCGCCAAAGCTTGTAATACGCTCCAGCGACTTGGCCTGGCCTAAATCCACATAAAAGCTGTCACCGGTACTGTCAGGCTGCCAGACCGTAACGGGTCCTTTTAACGAACCTAAGCCTAGCAAAGCGACAATGGCGTATACGGCCGTTATGCTTCCCATCCATA
Source organism: Paenibacillus sp. GCM10027627 (assembly GCF_042675505.1). NCBI lineage: Bacteria > Bacillati > Bacillota > Bacilli > Caryophanales > Paenibacillaceae > Paenibacillus > Paenibacillus sp. GCM10027627. The sequence goes on along the minus strand of NZ_JBHTHB010000001.1, from coordinate 40,448 downwards.
TCCAGTCCGCACGTCCCAGTCGGAAGCGGCTTCTCCGCTCCGTCTCTCCTGTTCCCGTTCGGAACGGCTCCAACGTTTCCTCGTCCAATAGACGCTTGTCCTCTTGCCCTATAACAGCAAGCGCGACAGTCCTCCCTTTCGCATACCGGTCATAGCCGATATAGAGCATGTAGAGGAATAAAGCTAGATTGGTAATCGCAACAAGCAGGGAAACGCCATCGGCGGGTACATTTGTTGTTGTTTTGCTGTAAGCCAGAACATAACTCATATTGATAAAGTTCGTAATGGAGAAACCATAAAATAAATGAAGCAGTCTACGGTCTGCCGATTGTATAAATGCAAATAAGCTCAGCAGAATAACCGGGAACATGTAGCGCTCATGCATTTTCGTCACAAACAGGAATACGACGGAGATCAAAATCATAGCGGCAAAAAAGGAACGATCGCCTTCTTTCCCCCCTCTTTTGCCAGCAAAAGAATACCATATGGCTAATACAACCGCGGCCAAAATAAATACATTGCCCCACTGGCTATAGCTCAGGAATAGAAACCCTTCCGTTAACGGCTTCCAGTTGCCTCCAGTCAATGTATATAGGTTAAATGCGTTAAGCGTCGCATACGGATATGAGGACAATGTTCCGCTGTATAGCTCATAAAGTCCTTTTAGCCCGCCATGCGTCCAAAAAAACGGCAGCGCCAGCAAAATAAACGTCGCAAAACCGTAATAGGCGCTTACCGCTACATCCTTCCACTTCCTGTTCGCCCATAGAGCGACCAGCAGCACCGGCATAAAAATAAACGCCTGCGGCTTAATAAGCGCCGCAATCGCATACCATACCGACGCTCTGCCGAAACGGCGTTCAGTTATACCAATGATGGCCAGCACTAGCGGCAGCGCAAACACCGAATCCACTTGCCCCCAAGCTGAAGAATCCAGGATGACCGCAGGATTGAACAACCAAACGGCGGCTAGCCCGAACGCAACGGATGGCGCGAACTTTTTGAGCGCAGTTCGATACAGAAGCGCAGCGGCTCCAAGATCAGCGGCAATTGCAGGCAGCTTGTACAGCAGCATCGCCGCATCGCCATCGAGACCAAGCATATTTTTGAGATGACCAAGTACAAAAAGAATATAAATATATCCCGGCGGATAATCGACAAAGATGTCCGTATGATAAAAGTTAGAGAGGCCGACATTAACCGCATGATCGGACCAGGACATAAACAAAGCGATATCGTTGGCGTAACCGCCATGGGAGAGAGCGATGTACAAGCGCAGTGCCAAAGCCGCGGCAAAACTTCCCGCTAGCAGCAATGGAAGCGAGCTTTTTCGAGAAACTAAGCCAAACTGCTCTTTAAAGCATTTAGTATAAATAATTGCAAACAACATCGTAAATAAAACCGCGTACAAAAGTGTCGAGGCGATAGATACTTTCTCAGGCTCTCCCTCCACCTGACTTTCGACAGTTGTCTCCACCAGCGAAAAAACTTCCGCTCCGTCCGGGGCGGACGAAACATTTTCAACCGTTAAGGAATCAAACCAGGCTTTGCCCGAGGTCACGCTGCCGTATCCACCAAGGCTTGCCCCAACGGTCAGTTCTGTTTGTTTTTTACCCGTTTTTCCATAAAACTCAAGATAAGACCAAACCCCTGCCGTATCGTGTATTTGCGGATAATGAACAGCAACCCCGTCCACAAAAAAATGAGCTCCCGAAGCGGCTGTATTTAAACCTTCTGTTTTTATATAGCCGGAAATCCGGTAAGTACTGTCGGCCTTTACTTTAATCGGCTGGACGAACCGGGCGTGATTATCTCTTAAATTATGTATATAAGCGGATTGTTTCCCGGAATAAGCGACTTCCTGGTCGATGCCGTAATCGGTTGCGTCCCTGTCCTGAACCCACGCTTCGGTATTCCAGCCGTCCGGCATGGAATTGTTCGCCCCTTCAAAATCTCCGTTGACCAGCATATTGTCCGCCGCATTTGCCGCCAATCCCGGAACAGCTAGAAACAAAACGAATAGAAGCATGGCTGTACGGAGGAATCCTTTGCTCATTTTCATCACATTTCCTTTCAATACCCGATAACTTGTCTTTATTAACAGCTCATAATCACTTTATCGAATGCACCCCACGAGGTCAATGAAATTAACAAAAATTATGTTAGACGATTCCAATTTCCAAACGGGAACTTAAACATCGAAAAGCCGGCCGGCATTCGTTGCCGGTCGGCTTGCATTCGGCCTATTTTATTGAAGCAAACCAGATCGGCGCACCTTTTTGTTTTGCAATGTTTCCGTATTTTTATTGACGACCGGAAACACTCTTTCGGCGAGCGCATTAAATTCCATAATATAGTTTTGCACGGGATAACCGAGCTCCGCATCGTTCATATACGCGTTCATCCGGCCGACAAACTCAGGATTGGCGGATATATAAATATGTTCTGTTTGCGGCCTGTGTTCCCTAATCACTTTTGCAATTTTAGCTTCCAGCTCCGGCGTAAGCTTATTCTCTCCTGTCGATAAGCTGCTCATCTTTTTCCCTGTAGCTGCGCCGTCTTTTCCGAATAAACCGATGTGGGTCCGGCTCATTTCTTTAGAATGAGCCTTCGGCTCGTATTGATCCAAAGAAACGGCAACATAAGCGTTTCGATCGGCCAACATAACGGAAGACGACTTCATTTCCCGAATGCCCATTATTTGGTCCCCGATTTGCCTGCTCATTTCAAGCCGGTTATTTTTATGAGAACCGATGGCATTAGTATGGTTAAGGGACTTGCCGGTTACCCGGTTTTTTTCATTCAACCCGTCGTCCGCTACTCGTTTGTCCGTAATCATATTTCCGCTCGAATTGTATTTTATTGCGTTTGACCTTATATTTTTGTTGCCCAAATCGCCCTGATATTCCATTCCGCAGCCGCCAAGCATGAATCCGATCAGCGCCATCGCCGTCAAAGCCGCCCAGTTTGCCCGCATTTCATAGCCCCCTTTAACGATATCGTACTTGCTTATCGTTAGCTACAACATGCGAGGCTATTCAGCTTGGAAACCGTCAGATTGAAGGCGGAATGGATTGGGGGCTGTTGAAGTACAGTTACCCGCCTTGCTGGTCTATAACGATACCTTCCTTGGATAAACCTCTAATGATGAATTCCTCTCCTATTTGCAAAAAGTACCTTTTCCCTTCACTCGAAATGATCGTTGCTTTTTTGAAGGGATCTGTTTCGTTTGTTTTTGTTTCCATTATTGCAATTTCATCATTATTGATTTCACCGTAAACGACATAGAAGTGGTGTCTTACTTTACCTTGCTGATTAGCATCAAAAAGCCTTTTCACATACATAGTAAAATTAGGGTTCTCGTAATGATCCCAGCCGCTAGGACCGATATTTTTCCATCCCTTTTTTTCATCCCCCACAAAAAAAGAAACTCCTAGCGCATCGTAATCGGCAATCGGGAATGACTTGCGGTCTGGCTTCGTTGTATACATGACAACCGTTACTCCTTCAACCAGTTGGGTATGAACGACGTCTTTTGTTTCGTAAGGAATTCCTTTATGAACAGCTTCCTCAAAGCTGTCATAGTTGCCGAGTTCAAAATCAGATAAGAGCAGCCACCCTATACTAATGACGGCAATGATCAAAACAACCGCGATGCCGTACCGCTTCTTCATCCCAGTCTCCCTTCACTCTCAATAAAAGATTTATGGCTGCACATGAGAAGTGACTACATTAAAATAACGCAGCTAGATACGTAAATGTTGCTTTTTCCGAAAATGGCCCCTCTATCACATTCAAACTTCGTCTTCATTGCTTTTATTGACAAGAGCATGAGCTTTCATTATGATTAGTATCAAGTTTTAGTATCTGGTACTAATTATAATGAAATGAGGTGCTTTTAATGACGCTTGATTTCAACCGTTCCATCTCCTCCAACTCAATCATTACAGCAATCGGCTCTTACGTTCCCGAGAAGAAACTTACGAATGAAGATTTAGAAAAAATGGTCGACACATCAGACGATTGGATCCTTCAACGAACAGGAATTAGTGAACGCCGGGTCGCGGCTGAGCATGAATTTACATCCGACCTTGCCATAAGCGCTGTTAAAAATATGATGGAGAGCTACGGCTGCCAAATAAACGACGTCGATTACATTATCGTAGCCACTTCCACTCCTGACACCATATTCCCAAGCGTGGCGGCTAGAGTCCAAGCAATCTTCGCGATTCAAAACTGCGGGGCGATTGATATTAGCGCAGCATGCGCCGGTTTTACGGCAGGCCTTCAGCTTGCGAATGGGCTAATCTTGTCCGGCGCTTACCGAAAAATACTAGTTATAGGCGCAGAAACTTTGACTAAAATAACGGACTACACCGATCGAACCACTTGTATTTTGTTCGGTGACGGAGCGGGCGTGGTATTGCTTGAGCGCGCGGAGGACGGCAAAGGCTCCTTGCTTGCCTCTTATTCCTCTACCGATGGGAATGGCGGCCACCACGTTTATTTAAGCCATTTGTCTGACGCTATCGGCTGTCATTCTATTTCAAGCAAAGGCAAGCTGGTGCAAAATGGCCGAGAAGTTTACCGCTGGGCGGTCAGTCAAGTTGCGGAAGGGGTAACCGATTTGCTCGCTCGAAGCGGCCTAACCGTGGAAGAACTGGATTGGTTCGTGCCTCATAACGCCAATCAACGCATTATTTCTGCCATTTGCGAACGGATTGGCTTTCAAGAGGAAAAGGCGCTCTCCAGCATAGCCCACTACGGGAACACTTCAGCAGCATCCATACCGCTCGCTCTTCACGATGCCGTACGCGAAGGCAAAATAAAAGCCGGGCATACTATGCTGCTTCATGGTTTTGGGGCAGGGCTGACACAAGCGGGCGTCGTGCTTCGTTGGCATTTGGCCTAATAAAGAGGATGTCCGCACTGCAACATGCAGCTTCGGGCATCCTCTTTTACAATATTTAAGCTAATGCAAGTGTAAATCGATCCGGCGAAAAAAGGGTTGGCGTTATGCCACGATCCACGCCCTCTAACATATCTCCAACCATTTTGGATGTAACGGGACTAAGCAAAATGCCGTTTCGATAATGTCCGGCTGCCATCATAATAGTAGGATCGCCCAGTACTCGCCCAATAAGCGGCAGTCCATCAGGTGTAGCTGGACGAAGCCCCGCCCAACGACAAGCCGTTCCTTTGGAGGTCAGCCCAGGAAACCAGCGGTCGCTTGCGCGAAGCAGCCGATTGATGCCCTTTTCCGTCACATCCGTCACGAATCCGGACACATCCTCGGAAGCGCCGCATACAATTTGACCGTTGCGTTTCGCAACCCAATACGCCTGACTGGAAAACACCATATGCCGGATGTCCTCCGAGCCTCCCGGAAAGGAACAAATTTGGCCTCTGATGGGATGGACCGGAATGTGGATGCCAAGCCAGCGCTCGAACTGACCCGACCAGGCTCCTGAACAGAAGACGGCCAGATCGCCGCTAACGGCATCCTCTAACCTTTCCATACGTACCGTTGCGCCCGAGAAGCCATGGACGGTAATTTCCTGTAGCGAGCCCGCCTGTTCATAAATGACCACCCCGCGTCTCCTGCAAGCCGCCTCCAACGCGGCAACCAAAGCAGGTGCAAACACATGGCACTCATGGGGCGAATAAACAGCCGCAAATGCTCGGTTTGCCAATGCGGGCTCCAGCAGTCCAAGCCGACTTCCCTCCACTATTTCCGCTCCTGCGCCCCATTCATTTTGCCAGCGAATTCTAGATTGTGCAGGGAGCAAATCGGCTTCATGCTGCAACAGTCCGATGCTTCCGCTTGGCGACCATTCCGCCGATATGCCAGAGCACCGTTCAATTTCGTTTATCCACTCCGGATATAAATGCAAACTTTCCCGGCATAGATGGAAAAAGGAATCCGGCTGGTCGGTATTTTCCGAGTAGGGCGCCAGCATTCCCGCGGCGGCTCCCGAAGCCTGACCGCCCAGCTTTCCCGGCTCCAACAGCGTTACATTAAAGCCTCTACGCGAAGCCTCATAAGCGCAAGATAGGCCGATAATGCCGCCGCCCAAAACAACGACTGAGCTTGCCATTAGACATGGCTCCAAAGCGATCCCGCTTCATCGCTGCTTGCGGAGGCGTATCGTTTTTTCGGAATACGGCCGGCTTGATAGGCCAGTCTCCCGGCCTCGATAGCCAGCGCGAATGCTTTTGCCATAGCAACCGGATTCATTGCCTTAGCGATCGGTGTGTTGGCTAATATCGCCGAAGCGCCGAGCTCCATCGCCTCCGCCGCATCCTTCGGGGAACCAATTCCCGCATCCACAATAATCGGCACTTTCGCTTCTTCCACAATAAGAGAAAGCGAATACGGATTAAGCAGCCCCAGTCCCGTACCTATTGGAGACGCGCCCGGCATGACCGCAGCAGCCCCCGCTTCCTCCAGCCGCTTGCACAAAATAGGATCGTCAGACGTATAAGGTAGGACAACGAACCCTTCCTTCGCAAGACGTTCCGTCGCTTTGAGCGTTTCTATCGGATCGGGCAGCAGCGTGCGCGGACTGCCGCTAATCTCGATTTTGATCCAATCGCCAAGCCCCGATGCACGCGCCATCCTTGCAATCCGCATAGCTTCGTCAGCCGTTCGCGCACCCGATGTATTTGGCAAAAAGTGAAGCTGCCGATCCATTACGTGCTGAAGGACAGAATCGTCTTCCACTTCCTCCAAATTGACTCTTCTAATGGCAAAGGTGATCACTTCCGTCCCGGAAGCGGCGACGGCTTCTTTCATAACGGCGGGACTTGGAAATCTGCCCGTCCCGAGCAAAAATCTCGATCGGAGCGGTATGCCGCCAATGTTGAGACGATCGGCATTCCCATCTCGCAACATGTCTTTAGCCTCCCCCAACAAATTGAATAAGCTCGACTTTCGCATCGCTTACGAGCTTTGCCGCGCGCCATTTGGTCCGATGGACGATGATGCCGTTTAGCTCTGCCACTATTCGTTTGCCGCTTTGCCCCAGCTCATCGATAAGAGAATCCAAATCGTCTGCCGTCGTCTGCCGTTCCTGCCCGTTTACCCAAATCGTTATGGAGGGCCCGGCAGTTGCCCGTGCATCGCCGATGCCAAAAGGATCGACATTGCCGCTGCTGTAGCCACTTTTTCTAATCGCTGCCAAAAATGAACGACATGTCCCCGCAGGGTCTTCGGAGGCTACAATGGCCGAAACGGCGCAAATCCGCCTCGCGCCCGCCGCTAGCACTTGATCGACATTGCTGAGCGTAATGCCACCAATCGCAACAAACGGTATGCGAATACGGCGCGCCGCCTCCTCTACAAAAGAGGTCGTGACAGCGGAGCGTCCCGGTTTCGTATCCGTCGGGTAAACGGGGCCTACGCCGATGTAATCCGCTCCGGCTTCCTCCGCTGCCAGCGCTTGAGCGATATTATGAGTGGAGATGCCGATAATTTTCCCCTCGCCCATCATCTCTCTCGCTTCCTCGATGGAGAGATCCTCTTGGCCCAAATGGACTCCGTCGGCATCCACTTCAAGTGCGATATCGGGATAATCGTTAACGATAAAAGGCACATCGTACCGCCTGGTCAATTGCCGCAGTACTTTCGCTTCCTCAAGCACTTCCTTGCGAGAGCCGGTTTTATTTCTAAGCTGCAGCATTCCGGCTCCGCCAATGAGCGTCTGCTCCATCACCTCGGCAAGCGACCTGCCCCTATGATGGTTTGCCGCCGTAATGACGTATAATTCAAAATCCCGCCAGCTAACGCACGCCGCCATAGCTCTCCTCCCTTTCATCCGTCCGAGCTAACTTGTCGATCTCTACAACATGACTTAAACATACGCTTAGCGCCGCATCCGGGCTGGACACTCCTTGCACAAGCACCCTGCCGTCCGGGAACAGCACCAGAGCTTCATCATCGTTTAAATGAACCTTTAACAAATAACGGTTGCTTGTCAGGTCCATTCCTAGCTGTATATATCGTTCTTTGAGCCGTTCCAGCTGAAGAGGCGTGCCTAGCGACACTTGATAGGAGTTTCTTCCGCATAAGGCAACCGGGAGGGACGGGGGCTCGCTTTGCACCGAAACATCTTGCCCCTGTTCGACAACACGACGAGTTCTCCCGGCTGGAACGTCCGAGTCCGGTGAACATTGCGGGCAACCCTCTACCGGAGACGGCAGTCGACTTTCCTTCCAGCCAAAATGCCATAAATCGAACGATACCCACGTTCCGCGCATTGCAGCCCGATTGCCGCTCAGCCATTTTAAAGCTTCAATCGCCTGAAGCGAAGCCGCCGTTTCCACCGCTGGAGCGAGTACGCCCCTTATGTCGCAGCTGTCGCCGTCCCCTCCATCCTGTTCGTCTCCTATCAAGCATCGCAGACAAGCTGTTGTTCCAGGCACGAGAACAGCACTCATCCCTTCCGCTCCAGCTACCCCTCCATATACAAATGGAATGCCACTTCTATAACATTCATCGCTGAGGAGCAGCCTTGCGGCGGCATTGTCCGTACCGTCGAGCACGATGTCCGCCTGTGCCAGCAGTATCCCCGCATTATGGCGGTTAACGTCCATAACATGCGGGATAATGGCAACTTCGCTATTAATGGAACGAAGCTTCTCCGCTGCGGCAACAGCCTTTGGAATGGCGGCCAGCGCATCCGCCTCGTTAAACAGCGTTTGCCTTTGCAAATTGCTAGGTTCGACGAAATCGCGGTCCGCAACGGTTACGCTCCCCACTCCCGCCCTTACCAAATGCTGAGCTAGAGATGCGCCAAGCGCCCCGCAGCCGACAATAACCGCTTTTGCCTCCCGCAGCTTCTCTTGTCCTTCGTGCCCGATCGGCGGAAATTTGGTTTGTCTCGAATAGCGATCCGGCCAATGGGCAGGGCCGCCACTAGGCATAGATGGAGCTCCCCGCCGCTTTAAACGCGTCGGATTTCTCTTTCAGACCCGCTTCAATCGCTTCTTTCGTTTCCAGTCCATTCTGAGCTGCATATTCCCGAATATCCTGCGTAATTCTCATACTGCAAAATTTAGGGCCGCACATGGAGCAGAAATGGGCCGATTTGGCCGCCTCCGCCGGCAACGTCTCATCGTGATAAGCCATCGCGCGCTCCGGATCAAGCGACAGGTGGAACTGATCCCGCCAGCGGAATTCGAACCGAGCTTTGGACAAAGCGTCGTCGCGCATTTTGGCACGGGGATGTCCTTTTGCCAAGTCGGCGGCATGCGCTGCGATTTTATACGTAATGACCCCTTCTTTGACATCCTCTTTGTTCGGCAAGCCCAAATGCTCCTTCGGCGTTACGTAACAAAGCATTGCCGTACCAAACCAACCGATCATTGCCGCACCGATGGCCGATGTAATATGATCGTAGCCCGGCGCAATATCGGTCGTTAGCGGCCCAAGCGTATAGAATGGCGCTTCGTCGCAAACGGCGAGCTGGCGAGTCATATTTTCCTGAATCAAATGCATCGGGACATGGCCCGGTCCTTCAATCATGACCTGCACATCGTGCTTCCAAGCGATTTTGGTCAATTCGCCAAGCGTATCCAGCTCGGCAAACTGCGCTTCATCGTTTGCATCCGCAATCGATCCCGGCCTGAGGCCGTCCCCAAGCGAAAACGAGACGTCGTATTGCTTCATGATGAGGCAAATTTCCTCGAAATGCGTATACAGAAAATTTTCTTTATGATGGGCAAGACACCAGGCAGCCATAATGGAGCCGCCGCGAGATACGATTCCTGTCACTCGTTTGGCAGTTAACGGAATATACCGAAGCAGCACGCCGGCATGAATCGTAAAATAATCGACGCCTTGCTCCGCCTGCTCGATGAGCGTATCGCGGAACACTTCCCAGCTTAAATCCTCCGCTTTGCCGTTTACTTTCTCCAGCGCTTGATAGATTGGAACCGTGCCTACCGGCACAGGCGAATTACGGACGATCCATTCCCTAGTCGTATGTATGTTTTTGCCGGTAGACAGATCCATAATCGTATCCGCTCCCCAGCGCGTCGCCCAAGTCATTTTTTCAACCTCTTCCTCAATGGAGGAAGCAACGGCGGAGTTGCCGATATTGGCATTGATTTTGACATGGAACGCACGTCCGATAATCATCGGCTCGCTTTCCGGATGGTTAATATTTGCCGGAATTATGGCACGGCCCGCCGCTATCTCGTCGCGGACAAACTCGGGAGCCATTCCTTCACGAATCGCAATATATTCCATCTCCGGCGTAATGCGTCCTTGCCTCGCATAATGAAGCTGAGTCACATTGCTGCCTTCCTTGGCCCGCAGCGGCGTCGAACTCGTTTTTGGAAACAGCTCCGCTCCCTTCGAAGCGGCCTTCTCCATCGTTTGAAAGCCGTTATCCTCCGGACGAATTTCGCGGCCGTCGTAACGCTCCACATCTCCTCGTTCAATTATCCAAGCTTCGCGAAGCGGCAACAAGCCGGCCCTAACATCTGCCGTGTACTCTGTATCTGTGTAAGGACCGCTGGAGTCGTATACATGCACAGGCTCATTAGGCAGCGTTTCGCCGTTTCTCCCTTGGCTTTCCGTCAAAGCGATTTCGCGCATCGGTACTGCGATTGAAGGATGAGACCCCTTCACATATACTTTGCGGCTTCCTGGCAATGGGGTTGTAAGCATAACAAAAAACCTCCCGAATGGAATATTGGAAATTCCACCTGGAGGCATACTCAGTCATATTGGAAAAGTTAAGGACGCTGCAAATCTGCTGCATTCGTAATTTGCAGTACCAGTTCCTAGGGAGCGGCATACGGCAAACGAAGCTTATGATCGCAAACGCTTGATTCAGCCGCAAACCTACAACAGGCGGCCGATTCCCACTTTCCTACGCTGGCATGACCCAGATCAGGTTCAAAGGGACCAAAGCGAATGCTTTATCTCAGCCTTGCGGCGCCCCTAGTGGATTTCCTTGTTAGACTATAACGCCAGCGAATCGTCGCTGTCAATCCTTTTTTACAATCGTATCTTGTTTTGGAAAAGGCCCGCTTTTCTGGCAGCCATATAAACAATGACAACAAGCGGTCCAATAAAGACGCCGATAACGCCGACCAGCTTAAAGCCTACATAAAGGCTGATCAAAGCTGGAAGCGCCCCGATTCCAACGGAATCTCCCAAAATTTTCGGCTCAACGATGCGCCTGAATACAGTAATAAACACGAACAAAATGATGAGCCCGATGCCCGTAAATAGATCGCCTGTCAAAATCAGATAAGACGCCCAAGGCACAAGGACGGAGCCCGTACCCAATATAGGCAAAATATCGACTATAATAATGAGCAAAGCGATCGCCATCGGATATTTAATTCCTAAAATAAGCAGGCCTGCGAGCGAAATAACATACGTCATCGCACTCAAAATAATTTGCGACCGAAGAAAACCAAAAATCGATTTTCTCAGGTTGTCCAGCACCTGATCCACTTGCGGACGCGATGACTCTTCAAAAAACGACAGCACCGAAGCTTTCATCGTATTGAGGCTGAAGCTGAACATGTAGACCGCCACCAAAAAGACGATAAAAAAGATAAACATGCCCGGCAAAGTGGAAGCAAACGTCACGATAGTGGTCGACAGCTTTCCAACCATCGCCGTAATCGTATCTGTCAATTTAAGCAAATATTGCTCGAAAGTCGCCACTGCGTCGGGAGGAAGATTTTGATATAGGCCTCTCGCATCGACAAGCAGTTGATCGACAAACTGATTCGCATCTTCAAAAAACTTCGGCACCTTTTGGAAAAAGGCGATGAGCTCGGCTACAATTTTGATGCCAAGAAGCGCAATTAAGCCAAGCAATATAACCGTAAACAAGGTGCTTGAAATGACGGATGCAACAAGCCGGTTAAACTTGAACCGTTTCATCAGGAAACCGTTAAGCGGCTCCAAAAAGATCGCGACGACTAGCGCCAGCAAAAACGGAGCCCCTACCGTAAACAGCAAGTAGATCAGAAATAAGCCGACTGCGATCAGTACGATAGTCCTTATAGACATGCGTTACCCCTCCTCCCTTTACTACTATTCAAGTATGGCGCTGCGCATGTGGAAATTAACATCGTTGTAATACATATCTTTCACAAGCAGGTTCGGTCCGCAGCATGAGGCCGCAGGACAATGGCAATTGACGCTTTGCGCGAGGGAATGGCCCAGCCATCTGTCGAACAGCTCGTCCAGCTTCGAATCCGCAATATTGCCGAATGCGGGAACATCGGAAAAATCGGTCACATATACATCTCCGGAAAATAAATTGACGTTCAGCCGGTTTCGACCGTCTGGGTCGTTGCGGACCGTCACATTGTTCTCGCGCGCAAGCCTTGTTAGCAAGCGGCGTTCTTCCGAATCGTTGCTGCATTGATAAAAAGGCAGCGTGCCAAAAAGCATCCAAACCGACGGGTCCCGCGTATCAAGCAGCAGTTCAATCGACTTCCGCATTTGCTCCCTTGTGATGACAGGCAAATCTTTTGCAAACGAGCTCGGGTACATCGGATGCACCTCATGACGGGCACAGCCCATCTCCACAATGAGCCGATGGATTTCGTCTATTTTGTCGTGCGTGCGATAGTTGATCATCGATTCCGCGGACACAAGCACCCCGGCCTGACTAAGCCTTTGCGCATTTTCAATCATCCGGTTGTACAGTTTGGCTGCCGCGTCGCGGGAAACATGATGACCGGCTTTGGCGAATCCGACCTGATGGAAATCGTCTGCGTTCGTATAGTTGAACGAAATATGCATCACGTCCAAATAGGGCGCAAGCCCTTCATACCGGCTATAAGGAAGCGTGACATTGGAATTGATTTGCGAACGGACGCCGCGGCCGCGCGCATATTGAAGAAGGGGAACCATATAATCCTTAACCGTTCGATCGGAGAAGGTTGGCTCGCCTCCTGTAATGCTTATCGTTTCCAGATGCTCGACTTCTTCGAGCCGATTGATCATGTCCCGCACGGGGATTTTGTCCGGCTCAGTCATTACAAGCGTGTCGCCTACAGCGCAATGCTCGCATCTCATATTGCATAGATTGGTCACAGTCATCTCCACGCTGGTCAAACGGTGTTGTCCATACTGCCGGAGCGATCTTATCGGGTCCCATGGATCGTTCGTCGGGGAGAGAGGGGTAAGCTTTGAGGTCTCTTTGCTTTCGGTCAACTCATTTTTAAAATCTAGCATGTTCATTCATTCAGCACCTGACTTCATAATCTCATAATAACACTTATCTTTTATTGTAATGTCAGACGGGCCGGGAAGCAAATCCAAACGCATAAAAAAAGAGCCAGTAATCGGCCCCCTTCATATTCTCTCTTATATGCCGGATACTAGCGGCACTTCGTTTTCTTGGTCATTGACCCCAACGATCATAACCGTAAGCTGCTTGGACAAGTCGACCTCGTAAGGAATTTTCAGCTCCTCGCCCGCTTCGTTGTACAATACTCTTACGATCGGACGATGCGGATAGCTGTAATTGAGATCCACGACGACGCCTTTTTCACCTGTTTGCAAAGTAACCGTAATTCCAATAGGGTAAATGGCTACCTTATCGCGGAACAGTTGGAGCATACGCTGCTCGTAAAGCGTTCCCGTCCCCGCATACAATCGTTCCATCGCATCATGAGGAAGAATAGGGGAACGATACACCCGGTTTGTCGTCATTGCGTCGTAAGAATCGACCAGACCGATCCATTTGGCATAATCGTGAATCTCGTTGCCTTTAATGCCTCTTGGATATCCGCTGCCGTCAAGCCGTTCATGGTGCTGAAAAGCGCAATGCGCTACGATCAAAGGCAAATTAGGCTCGTCTTTCAGCATTTCAAATCCGATTTGCGCATGGCCTTTCATTAATTCGAACTCGTCCGTAGACAGAGAGCCCGGTTTCTTCAGCACATCGGTTGAAATTTGCGTCTTTCCGATATCGTGCAACAGCGCTCCCATTCCGAGAGTCATCACCTCGTCGCGAGAGTAGCCGTTTGCCATTCCAAGCAAAGTCGTATACACGCACACATTCAGCGAATGCTGGAACAAATAATGATCCACCGTTCCCATGTTCATCAGCATAATCATCGCTTCTTTATGATTGGACAAATCATCGATAATGGAGCTCATCAATTTTCGAAAAGGCTGGGCGATATAAGGGTAAGTAACACCCTTCTTGTTTCTCGGACGATCCATCATATCGCGGAAGCTCGTGCGAATTTCTTTGATGGCCATTCTGAACGTATCCTCGCTAATCAAGGTTGGCGCCTGTATATCTTCCGTCCGGGCATCTTCTATATATACATATTGAACGCCGCATTGCTCCAGCCTTGCAATTAGACGCGCCGTTAGCTCCATATGTTTACCGAGTAGGACGATGCCATCTTCGGAAAAAATCTTTTTGGCGAGCTTCATCCCTGGCTCGCATTGCGAAATGGGCAGCAAACGCATCGTCTCGGTCCTCCCTTTATGACTTCTATACTATATACATCGGAGCAAACCGCTTGTAATGTTAATTTACGTGAAAAACGACAAAACCGCAACCATTTTATACTAATTTTCCGACAAAAACCGCCATTTTCTCCCCTATTTTGTTCACACAAATTTAATTGGTCAACCATCTCGGGATAAGGCAGTTTTGCAGCGTTTGTTCACTCGCCAGTTCAAATGCGACGACATCTCTTAAAAATTCGGGCATAAAAAACTGAAAGCTCTCGGCATCGGCAAGCGATTCGTATCCCGCCCTAAAGCTGAACATGTCAATCGTTCCGACGGAATAAATTCGCTCCTCCCGCAACGGCTCTCCCCCGACCAAAACGGATTCGATTTTGCTCATGGGCGGATGGTCAAAGCGGCAATTGATCGTCAAACCATCTACGGCAAGCGTGCCAAGCCAATCTCCTCGAAAGCCGTAGCCTCTGAGCGGCTTATGTATGTATTCGTCAAGAAGCGATTGTTCGAGGGCGATTTTTAATTGACCGCCTGAAATTCGCATTAAGCAAGGATTAACCGGCGAAGGACACAACGCATGCAGCTCTCCAGCCGTCACGTCGCCGGCCGCCAGTCCTCCGAGCATCTGTCCCGTATTGACCAATCCGATTTCCGCTCCCGTCCAGCGGCGAAGTCCGGCCGCCATCAAGTTGCCAAGCGGAGATTCACGCTCCAGCTTGAACGTGAGGGGATTGCTTAAGCGAGCAACGACCTTTTGCAGCCGCTGCTTTCCCGTCTCCTTGTACTTATGAATAACCGCCGCCGCTTCATCCCGCTCCGGAAACGCTCCAGTCAGGATACATTCCGCCGAAATAGAAGGCGACTTTTGCCCCGGTTCGAAGACAATGACAATACGTCCAACGTAATCACCGTATTTCCCGGCAGCGCAAATTGTCGTCTCTCCTATTTGGATCGGTTCCTCCAGCAAATGGTGGGTATGGCCTCCCAAAATGAGGTCAATGCCCCTGACTTCCTCCGCCATTCTTCGATCCGAAGGTAGTCCTAAATGAGACATCACCACAACCAGATCGCATTCCGATCTGATCTTGTTCACTTCCTCTTGAATAACGGGCACAGGATCGACTGTAGACCAACCAAGCAGCGAATAGAACTCATGGAAATTGGCCGTCGCTCCAATTATGCCGATTCGGATGCCGTTTTTTTCAATGAAGTGATGAGCCTTCATCCAGTCGGGACGCTCTCCCGTCTCCTTCCATTTCATGTTCGCGCATACAACGGCAAAACAAGTCTGTGAGCGATAAAGTTCGGTGAGTACATCGGAAGAATAAGTAAGTCCTTCATTATTGCCCAGCGTCACCGCTTCATAACCCGCCTCGCAAAGCAGCTCAACGTTGACCAAACCTTCGCTGCCTTCCGTCTCCATGCGCATACGATCCAGATGGTCGCCGATGTCGAGAGCAAGCACACGGTCTGCTCCCCATACTCGTCTCTCCTCCGCAATAATCGTTGCGATCCGGGCGGCATTTTCAAGACGGCTATGGATGTCATTGCTATGCAAGAGCACAATCTGCGCTCGCTCGAAATTGTTCACCATCACCCCACGCCTCCCATTGCGGCATTTCACCGTTTTCCGCCAATTTTATATTCGTGAAACGAAAGCTCCGCTTGAAATGCGCACACCTGCGCGTACGCCTAAGCAGAAGCTCAACCTCCGATTTGGGACATTCTTCGATCCGTTGGGACATGGCTTAACTCGCCGTTTGCCAATTTGGCCGCCATTTCATGATTTTCCGGCTTAATGTCCATTGCCTTGGCAAACATATCAAGCATTGCACTCCGATCGCCGAGAGCGCTCTTTACATTTAGTTCATCCACCCAATACAGACAAGGCTTCAAGTTGCCGTCAGCCGTTAGTCTTAACCGGTTGCAGCTTTTACAGAAATGATCGCTAATGGGATGAATAAGACCAAACGAGCCTATGCCGCCTTCCATCGTCCAATCTTCAGACGGCCCGTTTCCTTGCATATCATGGCGCCTTGAAATGCGGTAATGTTCCTCCGCCACTTCCAAAACACGCGTTAAGGGCAAATACGATTTCCGCCAATGATCGTCGGCATGACCGATCGGCATATATTCAATAAATCGGATATGAAGAGGCTGCTCGTAAGCCAGTTTCAAAAACTGGGCAATCTCATCCTCGTTAATTCCTTTCAATAGAACACAATTCAGCTTAATGGGATGAAAGCCAGCCTTTGCCGCTTCCTCAATCCCTTCCATTACCCTTCTAAGCTCACCTCGTCTTGCGATAAAAGCGAACCGTCCCGGGTCCAAAGTATCGAGGCTGATATTGACCCGGTTAAGGCCGGCTGCTTTAAGCGCTGCCGCTTGCTTCGCCAAAAAGATACCGTTTGTCGTCAAAGCTATATCTTCTATGCCGGGAATACGGGACAACCTTGCGATCAATTGATCCAGCCTCGGCC
Organism: Paenibacillus sp. GCM10027627; assembly: GCF_042675505.1. Taxonomy (NCBI): domain Bacteria; kingdom Bacillati; phylum Bacillota; class Bacilli; order Caryophanales; family Paenibacillaceae; genus Paenibacillus; species Paenibacillus sp. GCM10027627. The sequence goes on along the minus strand of NZ_JBHTHB010000001.1, from coordinate 23,501 downwards.
GCACCAGCGGCTCTCCGCCCGTAATTCTAAGCTTGGAAATGCCTAAGGAAGCACCTGCCTCCACCACTTCCACGATTTCATCATAGCTGAGCAAATTGGACGGTTCTTCAAACTCGACTCCATCCTCCGGCATGCAGTACACGCAGCGCAAATTGCATCGATCCGTCACCGATATGCGCAAATAATTATGACTTCGTCCGAATCGGTCCGTTAACGCTGACATGGCTTGCACTCCCTTCATTCGTACCTCTTAGCATAACATTTTTTTTCGATCTATGGTATTCTAGAGTCATCCCTTCCATTACATACGAGAGGTTCCACTCCATGAACTATAATTGGAAAATCAAACTATTTGCCGGCCTCCAAGAACGGCTTGGAAGCCGCGAGCTGCTTCTCACTTTAAGCGAAGAAATCGTGAGCGCAGCCGAGCTGAAAGAACAGATCATTAGCCTGTTTCCCGAACAAGCCGCGCTCGTCCGCGTCTCTTTTGTTGCGCGGAATCACTCTTATGCACCGGATGAGCAGCCGCTTCATGTAAATGACGACTTGGCCTTGCTCCCGCCGGTATCCGGCGGAGAGGAACGCAGCCGCGATCAAATAAATACAGAACAACAGCTTTATACAGTGACAGAGGAGCCTATTGTGTCGGATGAAGTTCTGAATAAAATCATCTCGCCAAAACATGGCGCTTCAATCGTGTTTGTCGGTACGACTCGGGAATGGACGAACGGACAGCAAACCGTGCGGCTGGAGTACGAGGCTTACGAGCCGATGGCGGTTGCAACCATGCGACAAATCGGCAATGAAATCAATGAGCGCTGGCCGGGTGCCTTATGCGCCATCAGCCATAGAGTAGGCGTTGTGGAGCTAGCCGAAATTAGCGTCGTTATCGCAGTATCCGCCCCCCATCGGGAAGGCTGTTACGAAGCTAGCCGCTACGCTATTGAACGGCTCAAACAAATTGTTCCCATTTGGAAAAAGGAAGTTTGGGCGGACGGCTCCCAGTGGATGGGCCATCAGCAGGGACCTTGGAACCCTACTGAGTCTATAACGGACTAACCGGAAGGAGCTTGCGCCATGAATCAGCCTCATGAAAGATATTCCAGACAGATCCGATTTACCCCCATTGGCGCAGTCGGTCAAACGAAATTAGCGGAAGCGAGAGCTGTCGTTATTGGCATGGGGGCGCTAGGCTCTGTGCTCGCGCAGCATTTGGTTCGCTCCGGCGTTGGCTTTGTCCGAATTATCGACCGCGACATTGTCGAATGGAGCAACTTGCAGCGCCAGATGCTGTATACGGAGCAAGATGCGATGGACATGCTTCCCAAAGCGGATGCAGCCGCGGCCAGACTGCGCGCTATCAATAGCGAAGTCGACGTACAGCCTATCGCAGCTGATTTGTCTTCGCTCAATGCCGAGGAATTGTTGGATGGCGCAGACCTCATTTTGGATGGCACCGACAATTTCTCCGTTCGGTATTTAATCAATGACTACAGCGTTAAATATGGCGTGCCTTGGATTTACGGAGGCGCTGTTGGCGCTTCCGGCATGACGATGACAGTTGTTCCGGGCGATACTCCCTGCTACCGCTGCTTGTTCCCCGAACATCCACTGCCCGGCGCAGCCGACACTTGCGAAACGGCAGGCGTTATATCTCCCGTCATCGACGTCATTGCTTCCATTCAAGCAACGGAAGCATTAAAACTTTTGTCTGGCCGGCGGGAAACTCTGCATCGCACTTTAATGCAAATTGACCTATGGAGCCACAGCTGGTTGCCTTTGGCGATTTCGAATTCCCGCCGCCTGGACTGTCCGACCTGCGCGTTGCATCAATTCGATCATTTGTCGCAAAGGCGCCTAGAGCCTATTGCTGCAGCGCTATGCGGTCGACAATCCGTTCATATCACTCCCGCTGTTTTGACGGAGCTTCAATTGGAGGCAATGGAAAACCTTCTGTCCAATGCAGGTGAAGTGACCCGGAACGCCTTTCTTTTAAAGCTTAAAATGTCTAGCGGCATGACCTTTGTTTTATTCCGGGATGGCCGCGCTATCATTCAAGGGACCGAGGATTCGACAAAAGCAAGATCGATTTATGCTGAATTATTAGGTATTTAGCATCATTTATAAGTACCTCATATTGCCATTATGACAATAGATTGCTACTATTAAACATTATAAAAGCTATATACAATTGTTTTGATTGAAATAATTATTAGAGGTGTCTCTATGAGGATTCATGTAACTGATTTGCTAGACGGAGACCAATTGAGCAGCGATATCTTTAATAATTACGGGCTGCATGTGCTCTCCAAGGGAACAAAGCTGTTCAAAACCGAAATTTCTCGATTGCTCCAACATCAAATTGATTACGTAGAAATTGAGAACCGCATAGAACCATCTATGGAGCTAGAAGGCCGCACACTGGAATCTACCGTAAATCCAAAATGGCTTCCTAAAGTGCAGCCGATCTACGAAAACGCTGTCAAAAGCTTCGAAAGCTTTTTTTCTACTGCTCTAGAGACGGGAATAGTTAGCGACAACGACGTTACGGCAGTGCTTCAGCCGCTTCTAAACAACTTGCAGCTTGAGCGGGATGTCGTCTCCATGCTCTTGCTCCTTAATACGCAAGACAATTATACGTATCAGCATTCCGTTCAAGTCAGCATGTTGTCTTATTATTTGGCGACATGGCTCGGTTACACGCAATCCGAAGCAGCTATGATCGGCAAAGCCGGTTTCCTGCACGACATCGGCAAATGCAAAATTCACGATGATATTTTAAATAGGCCGGGCAAACTTTCAAACGAAGAGTTTGAGGAAGTGAAACGCCATACGATCTACGGCCATGATATTATTATGGAATCCTTTAACGACACGACGCTTGCAATCGGCGCTTTGCAGCATCACGAGCGAATGGATGGCAGCGGCTATCCGCATGGGCTTAAAGGCGATGAAATTCATCCCATTTCCAAAATTATCGCTGTCGTCGATATTTACAGTGCCATGATTTCCGCCAGGGTTTACCAGAAAGAACGCGATTTGCTTTACGTTCTTCGCGAGCTGCACCGCCTTAGCTTTGCGGAACTCGACCCTATCACAACCCATACCTTTATCAAACATATGATTCCGAATTTTATCGGCAAACATATTCAGCTCAGCAATGAGCAAATGGGATTAATTGTGATGACTCATCCAACCGAGTTTTTCCGCCCGCTTATTCAAATTGGCGATGAGTTTATCGATATGACGCTGGAACGCGATTATGAAATCAAACATGTTTATTTATAAAAGTTGAATTTGAAAAAATGCCGCTGTGCTCATATTGAGCACAGCGGCATTTTTTCAATAGTACTCGATGTTAGTCGGGCGCATCCAAAAAAAGATGCCCTTTACCTGTACAGCCCAATTAATAAAATAATGTGGGCCAAACATGGGCAAGGGCATCCTTAACCTTTCAAAATCTCCGCAAAATGAACGATTAACCGATACTGCCTTCCATCTCGAACTTGATGAGGCGGTTCATCTCAACCGCGTATTCCATCGGAAGCTCTTTCGTAAACGGCTCGATAAAGCCCATTACGATCATTTGCGTTGCCTCGTCTTCAGAAAGACCGCGGCTCATCAAATAGAAAAGCTGATCTTCGGAAACTTTGGAAACAGTCGCTTCATGCTCGAGTGTAATGTTGTCGTTGAAAATCTCATTGTAAGGAATCGTATCCGAAGTGGACTCGTTATCCAAAATGAGCGTATCGCATTTGATGTTCGCTTTCGCTCCGTCGGAGTTGCGTCCAAAGGAAGCCAGACCGCGGTAAGTAACCTTGCCGCCATGCTTACTGATGGACTTCGACACGATCGTGGAGCTAGTATCCGGCGCCAAATGCGTCATTTTTGCGCCTGCGTCCTGATGCTGGCCTTTACCCGCTACTGCGATGGAAAGCACCATGCCTTTTGCTCCGCGACCACGAAGCACTACAGCCGGATACTTCATCGTCAGCTTGGAACCGATGTTGCCGTCGATCCACTCCATTTGAGCGTTTTCGTCAGCTACCGCACGTTTTGTAACGAGGTTGTAAATGTTCGGTGCCCAGTTTTGGATCGTCGTATAACGAACGCGGGAATCCTTTTTGCAAAGAATTTCTACAACCGCGCTGTGCAACGAGTTCGTGCTATAGATTGGAGCCGTACAGCCCTCTACGTAGTGCACAGAGCTGCCTTCGTCCGCAATAATAAGCGTACGCTCGAATTGGCCCATGTTCTCGGAGTTAATACGGAAATAAGCTTGCAAAGGAATATCGCATTGAACGCCTTTTGGAACGTAGATGAAGCTTCCGCCCGACCAAACCGCGCTGTTCAAAGCCGCAAATTTGTTGTCGTTTGGAGGAATGATCGTTCCGAAATATTCTTTCATCAGTTCCGGATATTCGCGAAGCGCCGTATCTGTATCCGTGAAGATAACGCCTTGCTTCTCAAGATCCTCTTGCATGCTGTGGTAAACAACCTCGGACTCGTATTGAGCGGATACGCCTGCAAGGAACTTTTGCTCCGCTTCAGGAATACCCAGCTTATCGAACGTTTCTTTAATTTCTTGCGGCACTTCTTCCCATGTTTTTCCTTGTTTTTCGGAAGGCTTTACATAGTACTGAATGTCGTTGAAATCAAGATCGTCGAGATCGCCGCCCCAACGCGGATTTTCCATTTTGTAAAACTGCTCAAGCGATTTCAAGCGGAACTCAAGCATCCATTCCGGCTCGTTTTTCATTTCGGAAATCGTACGGACGATTTCAGGCGTCAGACCTTTTCCCGATTGGAAAATGGCCTTATGCTCGTCACGAAAACCGTATTTATATTCTTCCATTTCCGGCATCGATTTTGCCATTGTGCTCACATCCCGTTTTCATTTTCGATCCCTTTGCGCAGCGCGTTCCACGCCAGTGTGGCGCATTTGATGCGTGCAGGGAATTTATTTACACCCGACAATGCTTCAATATCTTCGTTCTCCTCGAACTCTACCGGCTCGCCCTTCATCAGAGCGGAAAACTTCTCCGCCATTCGAATCGCCTGTTCAAAAGAACGACCTTTCACAGCTTCCGTCATCATGGATGCGGAGCTCATGCTGATGGAGCAGCCTTCCCCCGTAAACTTAGCATCGATCACTTTGCCGTCTACCACTTGCAGCTGCAGCGAAATGCGGTCGCCGCAAGTCGGATTGTTCAAGTTGATCGTTACCGCATCGTCCGCGAGCGTCCCTCGGTTGCGAGGATTTTTATAATGATCCATTATGACTCTGCGATACAAATCATCCAATTGCATAACCGAAGAACTCCTTTGTTTGAATTAGTGCGTCAGCCAAACGGTCGACGTCCTCTTCGGTGTTGTATAGATAAAAGCTTGCTCTAGCCGTAGCCGAAACATTCAGCCATCTCATAAGCGGCTGGCAGCAATGGTGGCCTGCTCTAATCGCGATCCCTTTGGAATCGAGCACCGTTGCGACATCATGCGGATGAACGTCTTCCAGATTGAAAGTGACGAGTCCTACCCGATTTTGCTTCGGACCGTAAATCGTAATTCCGTCGATGGATGTCAGCTTATCGTAAGCATATGCCGCGAGCCGCTGCTCATGACGGTCGATTTCCTCCATGCCGATGCTCTCCAGAAAATCGATTGCCGCGCCAAGTCCGACTGCCGCCGCGATCATCGGCGTTCCGCCTTCAAATCGGTAAGGGATTTCCTTCCAAGTCGACTCATACAAATCGACAAAGTCGATCATCTCGCCGCCGTACTCGATAGGCTCCATATTGTTCAACAACGATTTTTTCCCATAAAGAGCGCCAATGCCTGTCGGACCGCACATTTTGTGACCGGAAAACGCATAAAAATCAGCGCCTAAGTCCTGTACGTCGACACGTTTATGCGGTGTGCTCTGCGCGCCGTCCACGACCATAATGGCTCCGTTTCGATGCGCGATTGCCGCAATTTCTTTAATGGGATTGACAACTCCAAGCACATTGGAAGCATAAGTGACGGATACAACCTTAGTATTCGGCGTAATCGTACTTTCTACATCCTCTAGCGAAATCGTGCCGTCAGGCTGCAACGGAATATATTTCAGCGTAGCTCCAGTCGCCTTGGCGGCTTGCTGCCAAGGGATCAGATTGCTGTGATGCTCCATAGGCGTAATGACAATCTCGTCGCCTTCGCCGCAGACCGATCTAGCGTAACCGGAAGCTACCAAATTTAGAGCGGTAGTCGTTCCTCTTGTAAAAATAATTTGCTCCGGCGTTTCCGCGTTCAAAAATGCGGCTACCTTCGCCCGAGCGCCCTCATAGGCGTCCGTTGCCCGGGAGCCAAGCGTATGAACGCCACGATGGACGTTCGCGTTATCGAGCTCATAGTAACGTTTCACCGCATCAATGACGGAGCGCGGCTTCTGGGAAGACGCCGCGCTATCCAGATAAACGAGCGGATGCCCGTTTATCTCTTGATGCAATATCGGGAACTGCTCCCGTATCGCATTTATATTCATCCTTCAAGCTTCCTTTCGAGCAGGCGCTGAAGCTGAGTCCGAACCGCCTCGACCGAAATTTCCGATACGACCGGAGCCAGAAATCCATAAATAATTAAACGTTCAGCGTCTTGCTTGCTTATTCCTCTGGACATCAGGTAATAAACTTGCTCAGGGTTGACTTGGCCTACGCTCGCCGCATGTCCCGCCGTAACGTCGTCCTCGTCGATCAGAAGAATCGGATTGGCGTCGCCGCGCGCTTTAGGGCTCAGCATAAGCACTTTCTCTGTCTGCACGCCGTTCGCCTTAGTTGCGCCGTGTTCGATTTTCGTGATGCCGTTAATGATCGCCGAAGAAGAATCCTTCATCACCGCACGAGTGATCATGTTGCTGTCCGAGCTCTTGCCAAAGTGGACGGCTTGAGTCGTCAGGCTCATTTGTTGAGCGTTTTTGCCAACACTGATTACTTTCACATCCGATGTAGAGCCTTGACCGTTCATAACGGACTTCGTATCCGACAGCGTATTGCCATCGTTGAGATCGCCGAGAATCCATTCTACGCGGCCATCGTTCTCCACTACGGCGCGGCGAACCGTCATGTCGACGCCGCTTGCTCCCAAGGAATGAACGGAACCGAAACGAACGAGCGCTCCCGGCTTAACGAATACTTCCACGATCGACGGCTGTACGAACTCGCCGCTTACCGCTTCTTTGTCCGATACGACGCAGTCGACGTAAGTGACGCGGCTGTTGGCATCGGCTACGATCAAAATATGAGGAGCGAAAGTAGCTTCCGCACGGTCATTGAACAGAATCGCTTGTAGCGGCAACTCGACTTCCACGTTTTTAGGAACATAGACGAATACGCCGCCGTTCCATAGAGCCGCATTCAATGCCGTAAGCTTGTCTTCATCCTTTTTGATCGCTTGGAACAAATACTGTTGAACGAGTTCGCCATGCTCTTTGCATGCCGTCTCAAGGTCTGTAAAAATTACTCCTTTGGCCGCAAGCTCTTCGGACAACTGCTTCCATACAGCGCCGGAATTGCGCTGAACAAGCAAGTTTTCCGTTCCTTCCGACACCAGTTCCTGCACAGTGGCAGGTAGCTCTGCAAGCGAACTTACCGCCGCAGGAGCCTCATAGTTTCCGACAGCCGTTAAATTCCAACGCTCGATGCGAACCTTCTCAGGCTTCGGCCAAGCGATCGTGCCAGCCAGCTCGGCAGCTTCGCCGCGCAGCGCTACGAGCCAATCCGGCTCGCCTTTGCTGCGGGCAATCGCTTCTGCGGTTGCACGGTCAGTCGGAGTGGTTAGTTGTGTACTCATTTCAAATGCCCCCTTCTCCGATTATGCCTGGCCAACCGTTTCGTCAGTAATGCCAAGTTCTTCTTTCACCCAATCGTAGCCTTCGTTTTCCAAGCGCTGTGCGAGCTCAGGACCGCCGGATTTAACGATGCGGCCTTGCATCATCACGTGTACGAAATCAGGTGTAATATAGTTCAGCAAACGCTGGTAGTGAGTAATAATCAAAAATCCACGCTCCTCGGAACGCATTGCGTTAACGCCGTTTGCTACGATGCGAAGAGCATCGATGTCTAGGCCGGAGTCGATTTCGTCAAGAACGACGATTTTTGGATCCAGAAGCATCATTTGCAGAATTTCGTTACGCTTCTTTTCACCGCCGGAGAAACCTTCGTTCAAATAACGATGAGCGAACTCAGGGTTCATTTCCAGCTCTTTCATTTTGCCTTCCATTTGGCGAATAAATTTAATCAGCGAAATTTCGCTGCCTTCTTCGCGGCGAGCGTTGATTGCACTGCGCAGAAAGTCGGAATTCGTTACGCCAGGAATTTCGCTTGGGTATTGCATAGCAAGGAACAGACCCGCGCGAGCGCGCTCGTCCACTTCCATCTCCAGCAGGTCTTCGCCGTCAAGCGATGCGCTGCCAGCCGTTACTTCATATTTCGGATGACCCATCAAAGCGGAAGCAAGCGTACTTTTGCCAGTACCGTTTGGTCCCATGATCGCATGGATTTCTCCGCCTTTGATTTCAAGATTGATGCCCTTCAAAATTTCTTTTCCTTCGATCTCGGCTTTGAGGCCGTCGATGACAAATTGTGTTGCCATATTATACTGATCCCTCCAAGGTAGGTTTAACTCATAGAGTTGCTGATTCTCAATGATTCTCAATAATCATTTTAATATAGTTTTTGTTATAAATCAACGCAGGAAGTGTTCCCGCAGTCAGTTTTTACCCGATCAAACCCATTAAATCGACAATGCCAGCATTACCCTTTCAAGCTCAGCTTCGAACTGCTCGTCCGTCAAGACAGGTTTCATACCAGCCATCTCAATCTCATCTTCCAATCTTACCCATGATTTGCATCCCGTATAAGCCGGCCGCATCGGTGCGAAGACGGGCTCATCCAGCAAATATACTCGAAGCAGCAGCAGATGCAGCGGCTTGGTCCGCTTCCATTTCAATCTTTCTTCCGCAAACGTATCCGTCCAAATATGAAGCCCCCGCAGCTTGTCCAGCGTTTCTTGATCGCGAATTTCAATGTCGCGAACCGCTTCAGCATATGCCGAAAGCTGAATGAACTCCGCCTCAGGAGACCATTCCGAAAGCGTATCATCCATACCGTCTTGGTAAGCTTCTTTTAAAAGTTCCTTTTTCTGATGCTCATATGCGGGCATTAAATAGAAACTTGGGCTCAGCAGCTGAAAATCCCGCGTCTCCTCTATAATGCCGCCCTTGCGCATCACCATGATCTGTTTTCCATCGTATAGCGCTTTAACGGATACCGCCCATTCCTTAAGCGCAACTTTTTGGCGCAGCTCAGTTTCTGACATCCATTCTCCTCCATCCGTATGACTACCCTCTATTTTGAAAAAAACCGCCCGCGAAGTCAATCATTGATCCTTCTAGGTATTCCATGGCGAAATAATATCCATTATACTAGTAGGCATGGTGTCTGAACGACAAGAAAATGCGGAGGTGGACATGCATGTCAGCGTATCATCCTTTAACTGAACTCGAAGCGGTCGAAATCGCTCGCGGGATCGATGGTTTCTTCCCCGAAGGCGCATCACTCGGATGCAGGGAAATTGGGGACGGCAACTTGAATCTCGTTTTTCATATTTCGGACAGCGCAAGTGGAAAAAGTCTTATTATGAAACAAGCTTTGCCTTATGCAAAAGTAGTAGGGGAATCGTGGCCATTAACGCTGGACAGAGCCCGCATTGAAAGCGAAAAGCTAATGCTGGAGGGACAGCTTGCTCCCGGACTCGTTCCGGTTGTATACAAATACGATCCCGATTTGTACCTGACGGTTATGGAAGATTTAAGCGACCATATTATTATGCGCCAAGGACTCATTAATCGTACCGAGTACCCGCTTTTTGCGGATCACATTTCCACCTTCATGGCGCGGACTTTATTTTTCACCTCCGATTTAGGCATGAATCAGCAAGAGAAAAAGCTGCAGGTTAAAGCTTTTATTAACCCGGAGCTTTGCAAAATTACGGAAGACCTTATTTTCGACGATCCGTACACCGATTCGCCTAACAACAATATTCCGGAAGCGATTAAGGATGCCGCCGCTGCGCTTCGTTCCGACGGCCCGCTGCAACTGGAAGTAGCCATTCTTCGCGAGAAATTTTTAACGAATGCGCAGGCGCTTCTGCATGGCGACTTGCATACGGGAAGCGTGTTTGCTACCCCCGCCTCGACCAAAATAATCGACCCGGAATTTGCCTTCTACGGCCCGATCGGTTTTGATGTGGGAGCCATTCTCGCCAACCTGCTGCTGAACTACGCGGGTCAAGAGCATTGGAGCGCTGACGAGAGCAGCCGGAACGATTACCGCAATTACCTCCTTCAAACGATTGAAGAGGTGTGGAACGGTTTCGAAAGCAAATTCCGCGCTTTATGGAACGAGCATGGAAGTGACCGGATCGCTTCCGCCGCACCGGGATACCAAGACTATTATATGAAGCGTCTGCTTCAGGACTCCATCGGTTTTGCCGGATGCAAAATGGTGCGCCGCATCGTAGGACTTGCCCATGTAGCGGACATTGACCGGATAACTAACGATTCGGAGAGAGAACGGGCACAGCGGCTCGCGCTGCAAATCGGCACCGGACTCATTACTTTAAACCGTTCCGCCCAATCCATTAAAGAACTGGCCCAAATTGTCGAACAAGCGGTTAAACCGCTTCAGAACTAGCATAAGCAGAGAGGAACGAGACGCATGACAGGAAAATACGCCGGCTTGCAGTCCGTCATTTGGACGGGAGACAAGCTAGATTTGCTCGATCAAAGATTATTGCCGGAAGAAATCGTTTATTTGCCCCTTGTGACATCGGAAGATGTATGGGAGGCCATTCGTCACCTAAAAGTTCGCGGGGCTCCTGCTATCGGGATTGCCGCCGCTTATGGAGTTGTGCTGGGAAGCCGCTCCGCTGCCACCGTTAAGGATTGGAGCGATAGCGTGCTGAAGGAAGCCGAATATTTGGCCACTTCTCGCCCAACGGCAGTCAACTTGTTTTGGGCGCTGGACCGGATGAAAGAAACGGCTGTCCGTTTGGCTGGAGAAGGCTTGCCCCTGGACGCGTGCAAAGCCGCGCTTGCCGATGAGGCTGTAGCGATTCAGAAGCAAGATGAAGAAACAAACCGCCTTATTGGCGAACATGCGCTTTCCTTGTTCGAGGACGGCATGGGCGTACTCACGCACTGCAACGCGGGCGGTCTTGCCACAGCGAAATACGGTACGGCGTTAGCGCCGTTTTATCTTGCTTTGGAGCAAGGCATGAGCTTGAAAGTATTTGCGGATGAGACTCGTCCCGTCCTGCAAGGCGCAAGGCTGACCGCCTTTGAATTGCAGCAAGCCGGCGTCGATGTTACTCTCATTTGCGACAATATGGCCGGTATGGTTATGTCCAAAGGCTGGATTCAAGCGGTTATCGTCGGAACAGACCGCGTCGCGGCCAATGGCGACGTTGCCAACAAAATCGGCACTTACAGCGTTGCTGTTCTTGCAAAAGCCCATGGCATTCCTTTTTACGTCGCTTGTCCGCTTTCCACAATTGATCTTGCTACTCCAACGGGCGCGGAAATTCCGATTGAGGAGCGCCAAGCCGAAGAAATTACTGAAGGGTTTGGCAAGCGGACTGCGCCGCAAGGCGTTAAAGTATTCAACCCGGCTTTCGATGTGACGCCTCACGAATATGTAACGGCCATCATTACAGAAAAAGGCATTATTCAGGCGCCATACGAAGAAAATCTTCGCAAACTGTTTCAAGCTTAAGTTCCGAAACCTATTAAGCATTAGTTGATGCTACTTCGAAAATACCGCTTAAAGGGGCTTTTTCGCTGCTATTTCATGCAGACGAAAAGAGCCCCTTTTTATAAGCTATACCATCCTTCGGAGAGCCTCAAAGCCCTTCATCCCGGCAACGATACCAAGGGATTCCGCCTTATGCGTAACCGATTCGAGGGGCGCTTCCAACAATTCTTCCAGCGTTCGTACACCAACAGCGCGTCCAGCGACGATTTCACGATCCCTCAATCGATCATTGAGGAGAGACACATCTAAAGCGCCGCACATAATATATCCCTTATCCGTCGAGATTGAAAGGAGAGTCGTTTTCGGAAGCTTTACTTCAACGCCGAGTACGGTTTCTCCGCTCTGGAGTACAAAAGGGACCATACGCATCATCTCGCATCCACCTCCTTCGGACAGTCCATCTAAACGATAAACTGCACAACCAGTATATGCGGTTCGCCTCGTCCGGTGTCGATTTTTGGTGATATTTAGGCCTACATGACTAATCGAAAAAATGGTATAGTAGTGATATCTATCACAGCGCGGAGGCAGGAAAATGACTAAGCAACAGCAACCATCCACGAAACAACAACGCTCATTTGTATTCAATGTTGAGATTATGCTCGAAGACGAGCATCACGCTACCGCTCTTGAGAAGCTTTTGCACGGGTTAAACAGCTGCGATTGGAGAGACTACCGAGTGACGTCCGGTATTCAGCTTGGCGAATTGATTGAGGAGCAGACAGCTAAATCTGGTGCAGCAACCGAGATTCCTGTAGAAATCAGCAAGCCTTCACCTGAGAGCACGGAAGCCAAACTGCAACCATCGGAAGCTGCCGGCTTGGATCATATTAAAGGGTTTATGAAAAATAATGTGCTGATTCGGCTTATTGTGAATCGGGGGCTAGGCATTAAACTTAATATCCCATGCCGGATTATTAATATGGATGAAAGTGAAAGCCTGATTACGGTTTATCATGTGGATGAGAAACAAGTGTACACCTTCCGCTTAAATGAAATTGAAGACTTTATTGGCTAACAAAAAAGACGGCTGGCCGGGAACTCTTTCCCAGCCAGCCGTCCTTTTTTAACCCGCTTTAAGCATTTCTTCAATATATTCGCTGGATACAGGCGGACTCCAAAAAAATCCTTGCATTTCATCACACTGATGTTTGCGCAAAAATTCCATTTGTTCTTCCGTCTCTACTCCTTCGGCAATGACTTGAATGTTCAAATTATGGGCCATAGCGATAATCGCGGCCACAATTTCGGCGTCGCTTGGATCTTGCTGAATATCGCGTACAAAAGAACGATCGATTTTCAGCCGGTCTATCGGGAAATTTTTTAAATAATGGAATGAGCTATATCCCGTACCGAAATCGTCAACGCTGATGCCTACTCCAAGATCCGTAATCGCCAGCAAGCAGCGGGATACATGGCCTACGTCAATCGTCATCGACTCCGTAATTTCCAAATCTAAATATTTGGCCTCAAGCCCGCTCTTCTCCAATACCTCTGCAATACGGCTAGCCAAATCATGTTGCAGAAATTGGCGTATCGACAAATTGACGGACACCGGCATTGGCGTTAAACCCGCATCCTGCCATGCTTTGTTTTGCCGGCACGCTTCCTGAAGCACCCAATCGCCGATCTGCACAATCATGCCGCTTTCTTCCGCAAGAGGGATAAACACTCCTGGAGAAAGCAAACCTCTAACGGGATGTTTCCAGCGTACTAGCGCCTCCACGCCGACCATACGGCCTGAGACCAAATCATATTGCGGCTGATAGTGGAGGACGAACTCGTCGCGCTGAATGGCTCTGTACATTTCATGCTGCAGCTTCAGCCGTTCAAAAGAGGAGTTGCTCCAGCTATCGGAATATAGCAAGCAGTCGTTTTTCCCGCTCTCTTTTGCTTTGACAAGCGCCATATCCGCCTTTTTGAACAGTGTATATCCGTCATCCTGCTCGTTTTGGTTTGTGACGAGGCCAATACTGGCCGTAATATGGAGCGGAAAGCCTTTCAGCTCATACGGCTCCTCAATCGACTTCAAAATCTGTCTGGAATACTCCAGCAGTTGTTCCTCGGACGATATGGAATTCAGCAAAAGCGCAAATTCATCGCCTTCCATTCGAGCTACGAAATCTTGCTCCGACAGCCCTCTGTTTAGCCGCTCCGCCACCTGCATCAGCAGCATATCTCCGAATTCACGGCCGAATGAAGCGTTAACTAGCTTGAACCGATCCAGGTCCAAATAACAAATGCCGATCAGCCGCTCCTCTTCTTTCGCTCTGGACAAACTTTCCGTCATTTTCATCTGGAACAGCGTGCGGTTCGGCAAACCGGTCATATCGTCATAATAGGCCATATACCTGATGCGCTCTACATTTCGTTTCCGATCGCTGAGGTCATGACTGATCATTACCGTCCCAATGACCTCTTCATCTTGAATCATAGGCGCGCATACGACCTGCAGCTCCAGCGGAAAGCCTGAGCGATGCGTAATGCTGACGTTGCTTTGGTTTGTTTCGCCGTTTAGGGCAAGTTCCAAACAGTCTTGCAGCTGCGATCTGCTGCCAGGGTCGATCATCCTCATCATCGGCTCGCCTATCATATCCGTTCGATGGTAGCCTAACATCCGGCTGGATGCCTCATTCATCTCCACAATGTTCGCATTCCGGTCCAAAATGGTAAGCGGCACAGCTTCAGACTTTAGAAGCGTTTCAACAATTGCGGTATGATATTTGTGGAAGTTGCCAAATGGATAGCGCTTTACAAAAATAATAATTGCCGTAGCCAATAAAGAAATTGCAACAGCCAGAAACGCCCATCTATACATCGTATTCGAAATTACCAAAAAAGAAGCCGCGATCCAAACCGCCGCAAGCGCCGCTAGCGCGGAGCTAAGTCCCCAAGGATTGCGTAGGAACTGCAGCGTGTGCCGCTGCGTCTTCGATTCCGGATGTTCATCCATTCGTCTCGCCACACACAAACTTCCTTCCTCTTAAGTCGGTCAAGTGATAGCTAGGTACATTATAAACGATATAGATGATTTGTCATAGAAATATTTACTAACCGGGATACTTTTTTGCGAGAAATAATCGAATTATGTCGAATTAGTGCGAAATGACGTCATAAATCAAGATTTTGGAACTTGCTTAACCGCCCCTGCGATAACAAAGCCCCAGCCCGTCAGCATCGCAACGCCGCCAATAGGGGTAATCATACCTAATTTAGTGATATCGGTAAGGGCCAAAATATACAAGCTGCCGCTAAAAATGACCGTTCCTGCAAATATAAGCCTGCCCCCCGTCAAAATGCTGCGGTTGCCCCCTACCGCCTTGTAGAGCAGCGAAATAAGCATTAGTCCCAGCGCGCTGTACATGTGGTAACGCACGCCAGTCTCAAACACTTCCAAGTAATGCTCCGACAGCATTTTCTCCAAACCATGCGCTCCAAAAGCGCCAAGTGCGATCGCAAGAGCCGCATTTACGGCTCCGATTGTAAAATATTTAGGAAACATGAGTTTTCAATCCTCTCAGTATTGTGTATAATTTTCCCAAACAACAAAAAGGGAGACTTACAATGACAATCGATCACCAGCAAAATGGACAGAATCAACAATTTTATCCTCCTAACGGCTCAGAGACTCCAATCTTTCAGTCTCAACAACAGCCTTACGGAGGTCAAGCACCTCTGATCAAAAAACATTCAGGGCCCGGCATTGCATCCTTTATAATTGGACTACTGGCTATTGTCGGATTAATTATTGCCATCATTATGTCGGTAGCTGCAGCAGGCAGCCTTGGCTCAACCGATCCTCTAGCCATCGAAGAAGAAATGTTGAATGGCGGTGCTTTAGCTCTCGTTGGCGCAGGCCTGCTTATGATAGGATCAATTGTCCTTTCACTGATCGGACTGATTTTAGGCATCATCGGTGCCGTACTGAAAAACCGCAAGCAAGTATTCAGCATTATTGGAATTATCCTTAATGTGTTGATTATTGGCGGTTTAATTATACTTATGATCATTGGGGCAGCTGTCGCTCCCGTCTAAGCGTCATCGCCGTATAAAATCCGCTGTTCGCTTTTGCGAAGAGCGGATTTTTTTCGTTCCGCTAATTTTTAAGGATGATTTCCGTGCGGCTATAGCCGGCCTTTGTTTTACTGACGGAGAGACAAGCCGGGAAGGAATCCTTTAGTTCGCCCACATGAGAAATAACGCCGATCATCCGTCCCGCCTTTTGCAAATCGATTAGCGCCGATACCGCCTTATGCAGCGATTCTTCGTCCAGAGAACCAAATCCTTCGTCAATGAGCATCATTTCAATGGAGACGCCCCCTTGATGCGCCTGAATAACATCCGTCATACCGAGCGCGAGACATAATGAGGCGTTGAACTTCTCGCCCCCAGACAACGATTTGACATCCCGATTCTGCCCCGTATACGCATCGTATACGTCGAGCCCTAGTCCGCTTTGTTTGCCCCTCGACTCCAGTCTATCGCTTCTCTCAAGCCTGAATTGGCCGTTCGAAATATCCCTCAGCCTGACGTTCGCCATCGTTAAAATCTGCTCCAAATATTCAATCAAAATATATCGCTCAAAAGACATTTTCAGCTCGTTGTCGCCTTTCAGCATAGAGTAAAGATCGAGGACGCCCTCCAGCTCCTCCTCCAGCTTCACCATAAGCGCTCCCGACTTATGAACCGAATCGGCCAAACGGGTTGCTTCTTCGGCAAATCGTCTCGAGGAGCCTTCTGAGTCTAGAGCCGCTTCATATTGCGCTTTCCACTCTGCAATCGTCACTAAGACAGGCTCCGCACTTCTCCTGTCCATTCCTTTCAGCTCCAGCTCAAGCGATGCGATTTTTTCAATCAGCACTCCCCATTCGGTCCGATAGGCAACGATAACGTCCTTCATTCGCTTGGACTCTTCATCGCTTATGAGCGCTTCTTGATAGGTTTCAGCAGCGGCAAATCCCGCTTTCGCCAGCTCTTGCTCATAACGAGCCATTGAACGCTGCTCAAGCCCCTCTGCCTCGCTCCGTCCTTCCATAGCCTGCTCGGCGTAAGCGCGGCTCTCTGCCGCTTTTGAGGACGTCTGCTGAAGCCGCTCTTGAACCGCTTTCCAAACTTGCTCCAAAGCTTGAAATGCGGTTTGCCGCTCATTTATGGTCCTTTTAAGAGCATCTGGGGAACGAAGCGGCTCGGGAATACGCTCCAATTCCTTCTGCAAGGCGGAATTCGCGGCGGTCCGCTCTACCTCTAGCCGCTGACCTTCCCTCCGTGCCATGTCCGCCTCTTTTTCCTCGGAATCAAGCTCTTTTTCGGTATGCTCCAACACATTTTTTAGTTCCGCGTGCCGCTCAGCCGATCGCTGCAAATGATCAGCGGCATCCTTTAGGTCGCGCCACATGACTCTAAGCTCCGTCTGCCGCTGCTGCAGCCTCTCCTTCAAGCCTGAGCCGTTTTCACCACCTTCATGCTGGAATCCCGCTTCTTCCAGTTCCTGAAGCATGACGGCTTGAGAGGTCAGGGCTGACGCAGCTTGCGCCTTTGCCGTCATCAGCTCGTGCTGAACATGCGAAAACACATTTTTAGCTTCCTGCAGCTTTTCCTTCGAGGGAGCTTCTTCACTGCTGGCATGCGCTTTATCTGGGTGAGATTCGCTGCCGCAGACGGGACACGGCATCCCGTCTTGAAGATGTGCGGCAAGCAAGCTTGCCTGCCCCTCAAGCCAAAGCCTCTCCCATTTTTCTTGTTCTGCGGCTGCCTGCTTAAAGGCCAACTCCCGCTCTCTTTCCCAATGCGCCAGCCGCTCCGCCTCTTCCGTAAGCTCCAGAAGCCGCTTGATCGTCTTTCCTTGCTGCTCGACCCCTTTAAGCCGGTCACGCTTCTCATGCAAATGCAAGGCCGCATTTTCCGTCAATTTGATTTCAGCTTGCAGCTCCAAACGTTTTGATTTCAATTCGGCAATATTCTGGTCAAGCGCGGCAAGACGTTTAAGTGCCGCTTTGGCGGAATGTTCAAGCTGCAGAGCGGTGCCCCGCTGGGATTCCAGCGAGCTAACTCCGGGAACAAGCTCTTGAAGCCTCACAAGCTCACGCTCCGCCTCGCGGCGAATGTCCTCCTTCTCGGCTTCCTCGCGGTGCTTAATCATTGCCTCGGCGTAGGCTTGCTCTGCTGCCTTCCGCCTCTCCTCCAACTCGATCCAGGCATTCTCTTTTGCCCGTTTATTGCGGAGAGCCTCACGCCACTGCTCTTCATATGGCAAAATACCGGAAGCCTTCACCGCCAGCTCTAATCGCTTCTCCTGCCGGACGATATGCCCTTCTTGCTCCGCATACCGCTCGCGCTGTTTTTTTCCCGTTTCGAGCTCGTCATGCTTCGCGTTTAGGCTTTGAATTTCTCTTAGCTGCTCTTGTGCCGCATCAAGCTCCAGAGAAGCTTTAGCTTTAACTGTGCCTGCATCTTCCATCTGTTTTTTATAAAAGTCAGCTTCCTGCGATAAAGAAGCCGTCACTTGTGACGCACTATATACCTCTTGGCGAAAGGTCGACGCAAGCAACCCCTCCTCACGCCTTGGCAAAGCTTCTTCGGCCTGCCGCATAACGGCTGCTGCTGCTGCCCTTGCCTCCTTCAGGCGGTCTTGAAGCTCTCTGTTTCGCCGCTGGAACCGCTCCTCCAACTTCTCGTACAGCTCGGTACGGAATATTTTTCGCAAAATGTCTTCCTTATTGTCTGTATCAGAGGTGAGCAGCTTGCGGAACTCTCCTTGCGGCAGCATAACGATTTGACTGAACTGCTCTTTAGTCAAACCGATAATGGACAGCAGCTTCGCGTTTACTTCCGTTGTCATAAAACGATCAACGGCCGGAATGACTTTTTCGCCATCAAGCTCGAATAATTCCGCCTTTTCTCCGGTTTCGCTCCGATTGTTGCCCTTCCTGTGCTTCATTTGACGAAAAACCCGGTACTGCCTGCCTCCCACCGCAAAATCGAGCTCCACTGAAGTATGATCGTTCTCATCCGCAAACTGGCTGCGGAGCATGCGAATATCGAACCGGTCTTCGCCGCTCGCCGTCCCATAAAGCGCATAGCATATCGCGTCAAAAATCGATGTTTTGCCGGCACCCGTATTGCCTGATATGACAAACAATCCGCGGCTGCCAAGAGTGCCGAAATCAATCGACTCCACGTCCCGGTATGGGCCGAACGCCTTCATCGTCAGTTTTAAAGGCCTCATGCCCCGCCTCCTTCCTCTTTGAGCAGCGCTCCGTATTCCAAAGCGAACAATTCCTTTTTCGCCTCCGAAAGCGGCCTGCCCTTTACTTCCAAATAAAAGGAGGCAAACAGCTCGGCAGGATCGATTTCGCTTCTTCGCAATTTCTTCCCATCTCCGGCCATAGAAGCGCCGTCCTCTCTCGGATCAATACGAGTTAGCGGCTTCTGCTCTACATGCAGCGCGTTAGGATATATCGTCCTTACTCTTTCCATCGGAAATAAAATCGTATGGTCGCTCAGCAAGGTGACATAAACGTAATCATCGCTTCTGGCATGCTTCGCCAGTTCATCAACCGTTGTTTCAATTCGCCGCATATCCCGCTGGGGCTTCAATTCCCGCTTTTCGATATTGGCAACGCCACTGCCGTCGAGCTCCACTATATAGTAGCCTTTGATATGCTTTTCTTCCGATATGGAATACTTCAGCGGAGATCCGGCATATCGAATGTTATCGTTTTTAACATAATGAGCCTGGTGTAGATGGCCCAAAGCTGTGTAATGAAACGGAGCAAAATAATCCGATCTTACATGCTCCGCCCCGCCTATAGACAAAGGCCGCTCCGATTCGCTTGTATTTGCGGCAGACTCTCCTCCTGGCGTTACAAAAGCGTGCCCAACAAATACATGTCTAGCTTCAGTGTCCAACCCCGCCGATATTCGGTGAACGATCGCTTTAACCGCATCGTCATGGGAACGGATAGAATCATCTTCTAACACATGCCTTACCATAGAAGGGTCGGCATAAGGAATCAAATGAAAATGGACCTCCCCGTATTCGTCACAAAGGACTACGGGCTTTGAATCCGGCCGCAATTGACCGACTAAATGCAGCCCTCGGCTTTCCATCATGCGTGTGCCAAAGTTGATGCGATCCGGACTATCGTGGTTGCCCGCTATGGCGAGAACAGGAGTTTTCAACTCCAATACAATCGTTTCCAAAACATGATCAAGCAACTCAACCGCCTCTGTAGGGGGCACGGCTCGATCATACAAATCTCCAGCTATAATAACGGCATCCGGCTTTTCGTTCCGGATTTCCTCCATAAACTGCTCAAGCACATATTTCTGATCCTCCGTCATATAGACGCCTTGAACCAATTTGCCAAGATGCCAGTCCGCCGTATGAAACAGCTTCATGAGCTCCCTCCTTTGCAGCGGGTCATAAGGCCCGCACATTCCCTCTCTATTCTATCATTGCTCTATCGGCAGCCGCTATACTGCAGCACAAAAGATAGAAAGTTTGCTAGATTGGGACTTATTTCGTTCACATAACCGTAAATCAAATGAATATATTGAATAACAGACAGCCAAAAAAGCGAGGAGGTGCTCCGAAATGAAACCGGAAGACAACGGCATGTTCATCGTTTCAAGGGAGGACTGGTCCCTTCACCGCAAGGGATATCAAGATCAGGCACGACACCAGCAAAAAGTGCGAGAGGCCATCAAACAAAATTTGCCCGATCTCGTCTCTGAAGAAAGCATCGTGATGTCTGACGGCAAACAGGTTATAAAGGTGCCGATTCGGAGCCTTGATGAATATCGGTTTGTTTACAACTACAACAAGAACAAGCATGTGGGGCAAGGCGACGGAGACAGTCAGGTGGGCGATGTGCTCGGCGTAGACCCGCAAGCGGCCAAAAAAGGCGGCAAAGGAGAAGGAGCGGGCGACCAGCCGGGCGAGGACGTTATCGAAGCTGAAATATCGCTTGCAGAGCTGGAAACGATGCTGTTTGAGGAGCTGGAGCTTCCCTTTTTGAAGCGCAAAGATAAAGATCAACTGGAAACAAGAGAAATTCGGTTTAACGATATTCGCAAAAAAGGGATCATGTCCAACATCGACAAAAAAAGGACGATTCTGGAAAACTTAAAGCGCAATGCCACATCCGGTCAACCCGGCATTCACCGCATTAGCCCCGACGACCTTCGTTACAAAACATGGGAAGAAATTGTGAAGCCGCAATCCAATGCGGTTATTCTGGCTATGATGGATACATCGGGCTCAATGGGCTCGTTTGAAAAATATGTAGCGCGCAGCTTTTTCTTCTGGATGACTCGTTTTCTGCGTTATCAGTACGAAAAAGTCGAAATCGTATTTATCGCTCACCATACGGAAGCGAAGGAAGTGACCGAAGAGGAGTTTTTTACACGAGGCGAAAGCGGGGGCACCATTTGCTCCTCTGCTTACATGAAGGCACTTGAGATTATTGATTCCAGATTTAACCCCAGCATCTACAACATCTATCCATTCCACTTTTCCGATGGGGACAACTTAACAAGCGACAACGAGCGCTGTGTCAAGCTGATCGGAGAGCTGCTAAAACGCTCCAATCTATTCGGCTACGGCGAGGTCAACCAATACAACCGTTCCAGCACGCTTATGTCCGCTTATAAGCACATTAACCTTCAGCATTTTATGTATTATGTTATAAAAGAAAAAGGCGAAGTCTACAGCGCCTTAAAATCCTTTTTCCGCAAGCGCGAGGGCGTTCCCGGCTAAACAAAAAATCCCTAGCTCATTCGAGCAAGGGATTTTTTATATGTTCAATTACGGTGTATGCGTGGCTGAAGGCGTCTGAGAACTTCTTGGAGCTTCAGGAACTGGCGCAGTTGGATTTCCTTCTGAAGGATCACCTTCCGGGGCAGTAGTCAGCTCACTTAGGCTTTTAAATTCATAACCTTGCCTTCTGGCTTCATCGATAATCGAGCCAAGCGCATCCGCATTGTCTTGGGACACGGAATGCAGCAGCAAAATCGCACCCGGATGCAGCTGCTTGGTCACTTGCTGAAACGCATAGGACGCTCCTTTTTGAGCACGTACATCCCAGTCCTTGTAGGCAATTGACCAGAATACGCTTGTATAACCCGAATTTTTGCTTGAGGCGAGCACCTTTTCGTTAAAAATGCCACGCGGTGGCCTCAAATAGTCCATTTGCTGCTGGCCCGTAACAAGCGTTACCTGCTCCTTCACTTTAGCCAGCTCGCTTCGAATCATCTCGTCGGTTAGCTGAGTCATATCTGGATGGCTCCATGAGTGGTTGCCTATGATATGACCTTCTGCTGCCATCCGCTTTAACAGCTCTGGCTGATCTTTAATGTAATGACCCGTGACAAAAAAAGTGGCGGGCACTTGCTTCTCTTTTAACACATCCAATATTTTAGCCGTTAAGCCGTTTTCGTACCCGTTATCGAAAGTTAAGAACAGATCCTTGCGCGACGTATCGCCAAGAAACAATGCTCCGTGCTTCGTAATAATCGGTTTAAATCCTTCTTCGTCAATGGACGGCAGTCTGCCTTCCACACTTTTTTTGAATCCGAAATGAAAAGCGCCCGGCTGCGCAAAAATAGCTTGCGGACCCCATATGGCCGCCAGCACGAAAGCTGAAGCGATTAACAACCCGCTAATTCTTTTTGTTCGCAAAATGACTCTCCTCCCTCGTTCTATTGTCCATCCGATTGTTGAAGCTTCCTGTTTCCTTGACATGGATTTACTATTTCCTTTAAAAGCGCGCAATATTCCACTTCGTTCTCCGTTCAGTACTGTCAGGTAAAGCTTAACAAAAAAATACTGCCGCCCAATTTGGACGACAGTATCTATAGTTAAGTTGATTTAGTTTTGAAAATGGTCGGGATGACACGATTTGAACATGCGACCCCCTGGTCCCAAACCAGGTGCTCTACCAAGCTGAGCTACATCCCGAATGAATGGAGCGGAAGACGGGAATCGAACCCGCGACCCTCGCCTTGGCAAGGCGATGCTCTACCGCTGAGCCACTTCCGCAAAAAAATGGTGCCGCCGAGAGGACTTGAACCCCCAACCTACTGATTACAAGTCAGTTGCTCTACCAGTTGAGCTACAGCGGCAAATAAATATGATTATGTTCCGATTAATCGGATTGGTTGCGGGGGCAGGATTTGAACCTGCGGCCTTCGGGTTATGAGCCCGACGAGCTACCGAGCTGCTCCACCCCGCGAAAATAATAATGGTGACCCGTAGGGGATTCGAACCCCTGTTACCTCCGTGAAAGGGAGGTGTCTTAACCCCTTGACCAACGGGCCTAACGATCTTACTTATGTAGCTTGAGCTACGGAGAAGGAGGGATTCGAACCCTCGCACCACTTACGCAGTCTAACCCCTTAGCAGAGGGTCCCCTTGAGCCACTTGGGTACTTCTCCATGAAATGGCTCCCCGAACAGGACTCGAACCTGTGACAACTCGATTAACAGTCGAGTGCTCTACCAACTGAGCTATCAGGGAATAATGCGTCAGAAAAGACGCTTCAATGTTTGCACATTGAAAACTGGATACGAAAGTTGCTGAAACGCTTTAGCTGTTTGTTAGGATAAGCCCTCGACCGATTAGTATTCG
Organism: Paenibacillus sp. GCM10027627; assembly: GCF_042675505.1. Lineage (NCBI taxonomy): Bacteria > Bacillati > Bacillota > Bacilli > Caryophanales > Paenibacillaceae > Paenibacillus > Paenibacillus sp. GCM10027627. The sequence goes on along the minus strand of NZ_JBHTHB010000001.1, from coordinate 23 downwards.
TCAGCTCCACACATTGCTGTGCT